>CP070669.1:1125309-1147925 GCA_020351835.1 Nitrospirota bacterium | reverse complement strand
ATATATTAATATTTTTCTATTAAAACTAACAAGCACTAATGATCTGAAAAATATGGCCGAGGAGATGCACAACATTTAAAGGATAAATGAGGTCCCTGGGGTTGCAGGCCTGGGACTGTATAAACGTAACGATTTCATGATACTTTATAGAAAGAGTTGATTATGATAAATTCATTTGTGATGAAAATAATATGGTCAACGAGGCACTGGTATGAAAATAGCGTATCTTGATTGCTCATCCGGAATAAGCGGCGATATGTTCACAGCAGCTCTTATCGATGCAGGACTGCCGATAGAGAAGTTAAGGAAAGAGCTCTCTTCGTTAAAGGTTAAGGGATACGACCTGAAAAAGAGGACCGTAAAAAGATGCGGGGTAAAGGCTGTTAAGTTCGACGTAGAGGTCATTAAAGGCAAATTGCGCCCAAGGAAGCTCGAAGATGTTAAGCGGATAATAGCTTCGTCGGGCCTTGATCATGATATAAAGGATAAAGGGATCAAGCTGTTCGAGGAACTGTTCAAGGCAGAGGCGAAGGTGCATGGCAAAAGAGTCTCATCAGTTCATCTTCATGAGCTTGGAGCTGTTGATTGTCTGATCGATGTCGTATCTGCCTTGATAGGATTGAAATACCTTGGCATAGAAAAGCTTTTCTGTTCGCCCGTTAACGTAGGCGGAGGTACTGTGGTCACTGAACATGGCTCACTTCCTATACCTGCACCTGCCACTCTTGAGCTACTGAAGGGCACTTTATTCTTTTCGGGTGATGAGAACTTTGAACTAACAACACCTACGGGAGCATTACTGGTGTCACAACTTGCTGAACACAATGGCGGGATACCGGTAATGAAGCTAACAGGGACTGGATACGGGGCAGGAAGCAGGAACCTAACGAATATGCCTAATTTAGCCCGTATAATGGTTGGTGAGTCAGAAAAGAACAGGGGAGACAACACCGTTTATGTGATCGAGACCAATATAGATGACATGAATCCTCAATACTTTCATCATGTGATCGAGCGGTTGTTCAGCGCCGGAGCTCTGGATGTATACACAACACCGGTCATTATGAAGAAACAGCGGCCCGGTGTCCTGATGACAGCACTTGTCGAAAAGGAAAAACTGGATACGGCCGTCAACATTATATTTTCGGAAACATCAACGATCGGGATCAGGTTTACTGAATGGTCAAGGAGGACACTGCAAAGAGAACATGGTGTTGTACAGACAGGATTGGGAAAAGTCCGTGTAAAGAAAGTGATCACACCGGATGGGACCTCAAGAATCTACCCCGAATACGACGATTGCCACAGAATAGCAAAAAAAACGGCAAGGCCGATTGGAGAAGTTATCAGGGACATACTTGAAGATATTGAAAATTAAGACTAATTTATGCTTGCCTTCATTTGGATATGGCAACATAGTAAATTTATGTATTGATATATTTTGAGTATTTTTGTATCATTTCCACACTTTTTTTATTCTTATTGCAGTACTGATACAAGACTGATCTAAAGTTCATATTGAAATATACCGGAGGAAAAGTATGATTATGAAAGGGCAGGTCGCATTTGTAACGGGCGGAGCCAGAGGTATCGGGCAGGCAATATCTGTTGCATTTGCCAGATCGGGATGTAATCTGGTCATTGCTGATATAGACCTGGGTCAGTCCGAACAGACTGCTGAAGAGATAAGGTCAGAGGGAGTAGAGGCATTAGCTGTTCAGATAGATGTCTCCAGCTCAGAGAGCGTATCTGCCGCCTTTAAGACAGCAATGGAGAAGTTCGGCCGTGTTGATATTCTTATCAATAATGCGGGGATCACAAGAGATAATCTTATTATGAGGATGAAGGAGGAAGATTGGAACGCGGTTCTTGACATTAACCTTAAAGGAGTGTTTCTTTGCTCCAAAGAGGTCATAAAGATAATGTCGAAACAAAAATATGGCAGGATAGTGAATATAGCTTCTGTTGTTGCATTTATGGGCAATCCCGGACAGGCCAACTACTCTGCATCGAAGGCTGGCATTATCGGTCTTACAAAGACAACGGCAAAGGAATATGCATCAAGGGGTATAACGGCTAATGCTGTAGCTCCGGGATTCATTGTTACCGCGATGACCGATGCACTGCCTGATAACGTTAAGGAAGAGATGATGAAATCCATCCCGCTTGGCAAGTTTGGTACCGTAGATGATGTCGCTAATGCTGTTGTTTTCCTTTCCCTCCCGGGATCAGGATATGTTACTGGACAGGTCATACACGTTAATGGCGGAATGTACATGTAATTTATTAGCGATAACCTGTATAATGGTATCGCGAGACAATGTAATGAATTCAAATTGGAGGTGCTGATATGGTAGATGACAAAGTAAAGGAGATAATTTCCAAGCAACTGGGTGTTGATGCTTCGGAGGTAACGCCCGAAGCTTCATTCGTAGAGGACCTGGGTGCCGATTCTCTTGATACAGTTGAACTGGTTATGGCTTTTGAAGAAGAGTTTGGTATTGAGATACCTGATGAAGACGCTGAAAAGATAGCAAAAGTAAAAGACGCAATAGACTACATTAACAGCAAGAAGTAAAAGCAAGTACTGATCCATGAAAGATAGAAGGGTCGTTGTTACCGGGCTCGGGATGCTAACGCCTGTTGGCCTGGACACAGAAATGTCATGGAAAGCCCTCCTTGAAGGCACTTCAGGAAT
This sequence comes from Nitrospirota bacterium, assembly GCA_020351835.1. GTDB lineage: Bacteria > Nitrospirota > Thermodesulfovibrionia > Thermodesulfovibrionales > BMS3Bbin05 > BMS3Bbin05. The sequence continues at coordinate 1,145,227 of CP070669.1, read as the reverse complement.
CGGGTTGATCACTCAATTCGATGCCTCTGAGTATCCAGTCAGGATAGCCGGTGAGATAGAAGGTTTTGATCCGGAAAAATATATAGCGTTCAAAGAGATCAAGAAGATGGACCGTTTCATACACCTTGCTATGGCAGCTTCCGAGATGGCCATGAACGACTCAGGACTAGTGGTCAATGATGAGAACGCAAACAGGGTAGGGGTTGTCATAGGATCCGGGATCGGCGGGCTTCCAGCAATTGAGCGACATCATACAGTTCTTATGGAGAAGGGACACAGAAGGATATCTCCGTTCTTTATACCTATGCTAATAATAAACCTTGCTTCCGGTCAGGTATCCATGAAGTATGGTGCAAAAGGGCCCAATACAGCTGTTGCTACCGCTTGTGCCACAGGGACGCATGCTATAGGTGATGCATTTAAAATAATCCAAAGAGGGGAGGCTGATGCTATCATTGCAGGAGGCACGGAATCTGTGATCACACCCTTGGCAGTTAGTGGATTTGCATCTATGAAGGCCCTGTCGACACATAACGACGAACCCACAAAGGCAAGCCGTCCGTTCGATAAAGAGAGGGATGGTTTCGTGATGGGTGAGGGCTCTGGCATTGTTGTGCTGGAGGAACTTGAAAGTGCTCTTAAAAGAGGCGCTAGAATACACGCAGAGGTTATAGGGTACGGGATGAGCGGTGATGCTTATCACATGACCTCTCCTGCCCCTGAAGGGGAAGGCATGGCAAGATGCATGGATTCTGCAATTAAGGACGCAGGGATAGATCCTTCATTGATAACATATATAAATGCTCATGGAACTTCTACCAAGTTCAATGATGAACACGAAACGTCGGCTATAAAGAGGGTGCTGGGCGGTCATGCAAAAACCGTTGCAATAAGTTCTACCAAGTCGATGACGGGGCATCTTCTTGGTGCTGCAGGAGGGGTGGAAGCGGTGATCAGTGTGCTCAGCATTGTGAACAGCATTGTACCGCCTACAATAAATCTGAAGAACCCGGACCCGGAGTGTGATCTTGATTATGTGCCAAACGTATCAAGAGAGATCGATATAGAATGTGCCCTTTCTAACTCTTTTGGTTTTGGCGGGACAAATGCATGCCTTGTATTCAGGAAGTACAGTGGAGATTGAGGAAGCCCTGGATTATAGGTTCCGTAACGCTGATATCCTCAGGGAAGCACTTACCCACAAGTCCTATCATCACGAAAATCCAGAACTTAGTGCCTCACATAACGAAAGGCTAGAGTTCCTTGGTGATACGGTCCTTGGGCTGATTATATCGGAGCAGCTCTATATGATAGAGCCGCAACTTACAGAATCCGAGATGGCAAGAATAAAATCTTATCTCGTTTCGGGGACAGTGCTTTCAGAGATAGCCAACGACCTTGGGCTTGGATCCCACATTAAACTTGGCAAGGGGGAGATCGATACGGGAGGCAGGGAAAAAGGATCCATACTATCTGATTGTATGGAAGCTCTTCTTGGTGCTGTCTACATGGACGGAGGGTTTGATAATGCAAGACAGTCTATCCTGTACATTTACGGAGATACCATACAGGAAGCTCTCGACGAGAACAAATACCTTGATCATAAGACGGTACTGCAGGAGCTAACACAAAAGAAGTATGGTGTTCTGCCGGTATACAGGAAGAAGGCAGAGATCGGACTTGAGCATGATAAGACCTTTACGGTTATTGTCTCTATCAACGGAGAAGTAATGGGAGAGGGTTCTGGTCCCAGTAAAAAGAAAGCAGAGACCGAGGCTGCCAAGGATGCACTAAGCAGGATCACCTAGTCGGCCCATGATTACAGTATGATTTTTGTTCTCCCCTACAGTTCTTTACTTCTCAATCTCAATGAGTTCGTTACGACAGACACAGAACTGAAAGCCATTGCTGCAGAAGCAAATATGGGATTAAGCAGCGGCCCCCCAAAAAGATAGAGCAGGCCGGCTGCTATGGGTATTCCTATGATATTGTAGAAAAAGGCCCAGAACAGGTTCTGTTTTATAGTGGTCAGGGTCAGTTTAGAGAGCTTAATGGCATCAGCCACACTGGCAAGGTCCCCCTTTATGATCGTTATGTCGGAAGCTTCCATGGCTATGTCTGTACCGGTCCCAATCGCTATACCAACATCTGCTTCTGCCAGTGCTGGGGCATCGTTAATGCCGTCACCTACCATTGCAGTCACCTTTCCTTCAGATCTGATCTGTCTTACTGCGTCTACCTTGTCCTTAGGAAGAAGCTCCGCGAACACCCTGTCTATGCCGGCCTCGTTTGCAATATGCAAAGCTGCATTCCTGCTGTCTCCAGTAAGAATCGCAACCTCTATCCCTTCCGCTCGCAGCCTGCTTACTGCAGGTGCAGAACTTTCCTTTATCGTGTCAGCTATACCCATAATACCAGATACCTTGCCGTCTATCATAACCATTGCCACTGTCCTCGCTTCTTCAGTGAGCTTATCAAGATGTTCTTTATAAGGAGATAGGTCACCCTTCTTTTCAAGGATGAACTGCGGCCTGCCAATAATTACCTCGTTATCATTAAGTATGGCCCTGATACCTCCACCCGGCACAGACTTGAACGAAGAAGGCTTGTCGAGTGTAATATTTTCTTGAAGTGCTTTATTTACGATAGCTTTACCGATTGGATGTTCGGACATTCTTTCAGCAGAAGCCGCTATTTTAATGAATTGCTCCTCCGAAAGGTCTGACCATAAAGGGTTGGTAATTATGTCGGTGACAACGGGTTCACCCTTTGTAATTGTGCCTGTCTTGTCAAGAAGAACAGCCTGGATCTTGTGAGATTTTTCCAGAGCCTCAGCATCCCTTATCAGTATGCCGTGTTCAGCTCCCTTTCCAGTTCCGACCATAATAGCGGTAGGAGTAGCAAGGCCCAGCGCACAGGGACAGGCAATTATCAAAACAGCGATAAAGTTCATCATTGCAAGCACGAATGAAGGTTCGGGTCCGAGGAAGAACCATACGATGAAGGTCAAGACAGCGATCAGGATAACTGTCGGTACGAACACAGATGCTACCTTATCTGCAAGTCTTTGAATAGGGGCTTTGCTGCCCTGGGCTTCCTCGACAAGCCTTATTATTTGAGACAGCATGGATTCCTTACCTATCTTTGTCGCTTTTATCATGAAGCTACCGGACCTGTTAACGGAACCTCCAAAGACATTGTCGTCTACCGATTTGTCTACCGGCATGCTCTCTCCGGTCAGCATTGATTCATCGACAGCTGAAAAACCCTCGATAACGGTTCCGTCGACCGGTATCCTGTCCCCGGGTCTTATAAGTACTATATCGCCCTTAACTACATGATCCAGGTCTACTTCGATCTCTTCACCGCCACGCAACACCGTGGCCGTTTTAGCCTGCAATCCAATCAGCTTTCGGATCGCGTCGGATGTCCGTCCTTTAGCACGTGCCTCTAAAGCACGTCCAAGAAGGATAAGGGTTATTATCATAGATGATGTGTCAAAGAAGATATTTGCCTCCAAGCCGCTTCTTTCAAATATACCGGGTAAGAACGTAGCCGTTACACTATAAAAATAAGCAGAGGTAGTACCAACGGCTATCAATGTGTTCATATTGGTGGAGAAATGCCTGAGAGCTGAGACAGCAGCCCTGTAGAACCTTGCGCCCGCCCAGAACTGCACTATAGTAGCCATCATGAAGATCACATATCTGTCGGAGATTAACGGTAGAGATGTCATGCTCCCGATCATTATAAATGATGCCAGTATGGCACTAACCGTTAGCTTCCTTTTTAACAGAGAGTACTCCTTTTCACGGGCCTCCTTTTCCGTATCACGGATATCATCGGTTATCATCGAGGCCTCATATCCTGAGTTCTTGACAGCCTTTATCATTTCATTTATATCAATAGCTGTGGGCATATACTCTACAGTAGCTCTTTCTGTCGCAAGATTAACTGAAACAGATACCACGCCCGATAACTCCATCAGGGCCTTTTCAACTGCTGATACGCAGGCAGCGCAACTCATACCCTTTATAGACAGATCTACCTTCGATGTCAGTACATCATACCCTTCATTCCTGACAGCTTTGATCACATTTAAAGAAGGGAAGTCATCATGGAAAGAGATTGTAGCCTTATCAGAAGCGAAATTCGCCGTTGCCTTATCAACACCGTCTACCTTCTCAAGTGCCTTCTCTACCGCATTAACGCAGGCGGCGCACGTCATTCCTGTCACAGGGATTGTAATGGACTTTTTATGCTTTGACATTTTATTATCTTTCTGTTTATTCTAACTGGACTTTTCAAGTAATAATCTATTATAGAATTATGAAACTATTATGAAAAGTATACAGGTGCATAGGCGCCGAAAATATCAATAACGGAGGAATATGCATGGCAAAAGTACCGGTAATCGATTTTGACCTTTGTGAGGGTTGCGAGACTTGCGTCTCTCTTTGCCCTGACGTTTTCGAGATGCAGGATGACAAGGCTGTAGTTGTTGCTCCTGAGAAATGCAGTGAGTGTGACTGCCAGGAAGCCATTGATACATGTCCTGTAGAGTGCATCACCTGGGAAGAGCAGTAAGAGACCATAACTGAAAAAGGAGAGCTTCTGTGAAGCTCTCCTTTTTTTTATCTAAAAAAGGGATGCAACCGGGACTACGATGTCTTCTTTACCGCTTTCTTCTTTGCAGTTGACTTCTTCTTTGCCTTTGATGACGTCTTCTTCTTAGCCTTCTTCTTGGCGGTGCCCTTCTTTGCTTTGTCCTCAAGCTTGGTCTCTATCTTCTCGAGCTGTTCCTTGAGAGAGTCGATCTTCTTAATGATAGGCTTGACCGAGGCGTGCGACAAAGGGGTGGCTACCTTGCGTTCCATGAGATCATAAATCCTGCCTCCTAGCTCAGTAAGCTGAACCTGTATCTTCTGCTTTGTTTCGAACTCACGTATCTTCTTCTTGCCTTCAACCGCAAAATGCTCTGCCTTCTCCATGAATGTGGCCGTACCTTCCTTTACAACATGAATTCCTTCATCGATACCCTTCTTTATATCCTTTTTTATGCTGTCCCAGAAGCCCATCGGCACTACCTCCTTGTTTTTATTAGATTATATCCTATTTATATATAAAATGCTTCTCTTTAATGATGCAATAAAAAGAGAATTTAAAAAACTTTTACGCCTATAAGAATATTTATTGGTCGATTAATTGACAAAGAAAATATTTATGTGATAGATTGCGTTGTTTAAAATTATAACTTTAGGAAGGGGTTATGCTAGAATTTGAAAAGTGGTTCTTCGTACTTCTTGTTAATTTCCTTATTCTTATCTATGTCTTAAACATCCTTTTGTTCAAACCAATGCTTGCTCTATTCAAGGAAAGAAAGAACGCCACTGAAGGTGCGCTTAAGAACGCTGACGACCTTATGAATAGAAAGGCCCAGGCGGAGACGGATCTGAAAAGGGAACTTTCCGGAGCAAGGGAAAAGGCTAAGGCCCTTTATAACTCTATCGCAGAGGCAGGAATAACGAAACAGAAGGAGATGATGAGCCAGGCACAGGACGAAGCAATGAAGATGCTCGAAGAGGCCAGAGGCAAACTGAAGGATGAAGTGGCTAAGGCAAGGGAAGAGCTTATGAAGGAAGCAGAAAAATATTCCGAGGAGATAGCTGAAAAGCTGATAAAAGTATGATGAAGAAGATCTTTATATACGTTCTTGCCGTTTTATCGATAATAGTGTTCTGCGGCCTGTCTTACGCGTCCAGTGGTGGTGGGCATGAGACGTCGATGATGGACTGGGTGTGGAGATTTGTAAACTTCGGCATTCTTGTTGCTGTTCTGGTAATTTTTCTTGGAAAGCCCATGAAGGAATACTTCAAGCAGCGCACGGAGCTCATTGAGAGGTCAATAAAAGAGGCATCCGATGCTAAAGCAGCAGCTGAGAAGGCCCTAAAAGAGGTTGAAGACAAACTTACCCTCAAGGAGCAGGAGATAGATAAGATCATGGATGCAGCCAAGAGAACGGGAGAGGCTGACAGGGACAGAATGATATCAGATGGCGAGAAAATGAGCGAGAAGATCAGAGAACAGGCCAGGGTAAACATAGACCAGGAACTTAAGAACGCAAGAGAACAGCTTAAAGCAGATGCTGCCATGCTTTCACTTGAGATAGCAGAGAAGAAAATTAAAGATAAGATCTCCAAGGATGACCAGATCAAGATATTGGAGGAATCACTAAAGAAGATCGAGGGGCAGAATGGCTAATAAGAACTCAAAAAAATATGCGAGAGCACTTTTTAATGTCGTTGAACTGAACGATATCGAAGGCGCTATCTCACAGTTGTCTTTACTTAAGAGAGCGACCGATAAGGACAGGGAGATAATGGCCGCTATCTCAAGCCCGCTTTTTAATGCGGATGAAAAGGTAAGGGCTGTAGAGGTGATAGCAGGTGCCCTTAAATTCTCTCCTGATGTTACGAAATATCTCAAATATGTTGTAAGTGATGGAATGGCGCCGCTTCTTTCAGAGATTATCAACAAGGCCGTTGTTATAAACAACGAGAAAAAGAAGAAAGCAAAGGCAACTGTTCTATCGGCAGTTGAGATATCTGATGATATGCGGAAAAGACTTAAGGATTCACTCGGGGCAATGACATCTAAGGATGTGGATATAGAATATGTTAACGACCCTTCTTTGCTTGGAGGGTTCATAGTAAAGGTAGGAAGTACAATGTATGATTCCAGTTTAAAGGGCCAGCTAAGGCTTTTAAAAGATGAGCTTGTAAAGGGGTGAGAAAATGGATATCAATGTAGCTGAAATTAGTGAATCTATCAAGAAGCAGATAACTGATTTCGAGAAGAAGGTAGATGTTAGCGAGGTCGGCACCATATTAGCGGTCGGTGACGGTATAGCAAAGATCTACGGGCTGGATAACTGCATGGCAAGTGAGCTTCTCGAGTTCCCTAACGGACTTTATGGAATGGCACTTAACCTTGAGACGGATGGTGTTGGAGCGGTTCTGTTCGGGGAGGATAAGCTTGTCAAAGAAGGAGATATCGTAAAGAGGACCGGAAGGATCATGTCCGTGCCCGTCGGTGACGCCATGCTTGGAAGGGTCGTTAACGCTATCGGGCAGCCTATAGACGGAAAAGGCCCTATCGACACCAAGGATACTGCAATAGTTGACGTGGTCGCTCCTGGTATTGTTGACCGGCAACCTGTCCGCGAACCTCTTCAGACAGGTGTTAAGGCCGTTGATTCCATGATACCTATAGGAAGGGGGCAGAGAGAACTTATCATTGGTGACAGGCAGACGGGAAAAACGGCAGTGGCAATTGACGCTATCATTAATCAGAAGGGCGGTGACGTCAAATGCATATATGTCGCTGTAGGCCAGAAAAGGGCCAATGTAGTTCGTGTGGTAAAGACCCTTGAGGAGCATGGGGCGCTTGAGCACACAATAATAGTGTCTGCCACGGCAAGTGAGCCGGCACCTCTGCAGTATCTTGCACCGTATACAGGGTGCGCATTAGGTGAATACTTCAGAGACAATGGGCAGCATGCTCTTATAATCTATGATGACCTGAGCAAGCAGGCAACTGCTTACAGGCAACTTTCTCTGTTGCTGAGACGTCCTCCCGGTCGTGAAGCTTTTCCGGGGGATGTTTTCTATCTCCACTCGAGGCTCCTGGAAAGAGCTTCGAAGCTATCTGATAAGCTTGGCGGGGGTTCGTTAACAGCACTCCCGATAATCGAGACCCAGGCCGGTGATGTGTCAGCTTATATACCAACCAATGTTATATCTATCACTGATGGGCAGATATATCTCGAGCCCGATCTGTTCTATGCAGGTGTGAGACCTGCTGTTAATGTTGGTCTTTCTGTCAGTCGAGTCGGTGGAGCGGCCCAGACAAAGGCAATGAAACAGGTGGCAGGTACGCTAAGGCTCGACCTTGCACAGTTCAGAGAGCTAGCGGCCTTTGCCCAGTTCGGATCTGACCTTGATAAGGCTACCCTTGCTCAGATAGAACGAGGCAAAAGGATGGTAGAGGTCCTTAAGCAGAACCAGTATGTCCCAATGTCGATGGCAGAGCAGGTGTTCATTCTTTACGCCGGCACGCAGGGTCACATGGATGACATTGATGTAGAAAAGATCAAGGATTTCGAAGGTGCCCTCCTTAGCCATATGAGATCGCAGAACCAGGACATCATTGATGAGATAGCCGATAAGAAAGAGCTTGATGAGGCCCTCAAGGAAAAGCTTAACAGTGCAATAGGGGCCTTTAAATCTACATATCAGTAATGAAGAGGGTATAGATGCCAAGTTTAAGAGATATTAAGAAGAGAATACAGGCGGTTAAGAACACGGGTAAGATCACTAAAGCCATGAAAATGGTTGCCGCTGCCAAGCTGCGCAAGGCCCAGGACTCCATGATGAAGATGAGGCCCTATGCCGATAAGATGAGGTCAGTGCTAATCGGACTTTCTGAGGGTGTAGAAAGAGAGACTCATCCGCTACTTGCGGTAAGGCCCAGAAAGACGGTCGAGGTCATTGTAATGACCAGCGACAAGGGGTTGTGTGGCGCTTTCAATGCGAATATCCTCAGGGCAGCGATAAAGGTTATTGACAGACTGAAAAGTGAAGGTCTTGAAGTGAACATTTCTACTATAGGCAGGAAGGCCAGGGACTATTTTAAGAGGAGATCTATCCAGACAGCCAGGGTATGGACCGGACTTTCAGGAAAGATCGTTTACTCTAGTGCCCAGGAAGTCGCGAGTGAGGTTATAGAGGGTTACACATCCGAAACTACAGACGAGGTCATCTTGATCTATAACGAGTTCAGATCCGTTATAGCGCAGAAGGTGGCTCAGGTAAAGTTATTGCCTATCGAACCTCCGGAAGAAGATGAGGATACGAAGGCGCTTGCAGCGGGCGACTACCTTATAGAGCCTTCGGAAGCTGAGATCCTTAACAGGTTGCTGCCAAAGAACATCGAGATACAGATATTCAGGGCTTTGCTTGAATCTCAGGCAGCGGAAGAAGCTGCCCGTATGACAGCGATGGAGAATGCTACGAAGAACACCAAAGAAATGGTGGAAAGGCTGACACTTCAGTATAACAAAGCAAGACAGGCCGCTATTACGGCTGAGCTTATGGATATTGTAGGTGGCGCTGAGGCATTGAAGCAATAATTTATAGCAATATTATTGATATAAGTTTATAGGAGGATTTAAAAAATGGCTGAAGGAAAAGTCGCACAGGTTATCGGAGCAGTCGTTGACGTAGAGTTCGATACTGATATTCCGCCGATCCTTACCGCTCTCAAGGTCGAAAGACCAGCTGATGAGGCCAAAGGGGTCCCGGGGATAGATCTTACGATGGAGGTTGCCTCCCACATAGGTGAGAACCTTGTCAGGACCATTGCAATGAAGAGCACTGACGGCCTCGTGAGGGGGATGCGCGTTATCGATACGGGAGAGCCTATTGCTATACCGGTTGGTGATGCAACACTTGGCCGAATCATGAACGTAACGGGCGATCCTTACGATCAGCAGGGACCGATCGAATCAAAAGAGAAGCTTCCTATCCACAGAGAAGCCCCGGCTTTTGTTGAGCAGGTGCCTGCTACAGAGGTCTTTGAGACAGGTGTTAAGGTGTTCGATCTGCTGGTACCGTTCGTAAGGGGCGGGAAGATGGGAATGTTCGGCGGCGCAGGAGTAGGTAAGACAGTTATCATTATGGAAATGATCCATAATATAGCAATGAAGCACGGCGGTGTTTCGGTCTTTGCAGGTGTTGGTGAAAGGACAAGAGAAGGAAACGACCTTTATCTTGAAATGAAAGAAGGTGGGGTTCTTGAGAAGGTTGCCCTTATATACGGTCAGATGAACGAGCCTCCGGGTGCGAGGTTGAGGGTTTCCCTGACGGCACTGACGGCGGCCGAGTATTTCAGGGACCAGGGACAGGACGTTCTTATCTTTATCGATAATATGTTCAGGTACACTCTTGCCGGGTCTGAAGTTTCGGCCCTTCTTGGAAGAATGCCATCCGCTGTTGGATATCAACCTAATCTGGGTACCGATATGGGTGAGCTTCAGGAGAGGATAACAACGACCACAAAGGGAGCTATCACGTCAATGCAGGCTATCTATGTTCCTGCTGATGACCTTACAGACCCTGCTGTTGCTACGGCTTTTACACATCTGGATGGTACCGTCGTTCTATCGAGGCAGATCTCGGAGCTTGGAATATATCCTGCTGTTGATCCTCTGGACTCAACATCCCGTGCTCTTGATCCTAATGTTGTTGGTGATGAGCACTATCAGGTCGCAAGGGACGTCCAGAACGTCCTGCAGCGTTATAAGGAACTTCAGGACATCATTGCCATTCTTGGTATGGAAGAACTTTCCGAAGATGACAAGCTTGTCGTGTCTCGCGCAAGGAAGCTCCAGAGGTTCCTGAGCCAGCCTTTTAATGTGGCCGAGACATTTACAGGCACACCCGGGAAATATGTGAAACTTGACGATACGATCAAAGGATTCAAGGCGATCGTTGCCGGCGAATATGATGATCTGCCTGAACAGGCGTTCTACATGGTCGGAACGATAGAGGAAGTAGAGGAGAAGGCCAAGGGACTAGGCTGGTCCAGATCATAGGAGATCATAAGTGGAAGAGAAGATAAAACTTGATATAGTGACACCTTATGGCAGTGTTCTCTCTGAAGAGGTAGATGAAGTAGTAGCCGGTGGCAGTGAAGGTGAGTTTGGTGTACTGCCGGGCCACGTTCCCTTCATTACAACTCTTAAGATAGGTATGCTCGATTACAAGAAAGACGGTAGGACCTTTCATGTATTTGTAAATTCAGGATACGCAGAGGTCTCTGATAATAATGTCATGGTTCTGGCTGATAGTGCGGAAAGGTCGGAGGACATTGATGTTGAAAGGGCCAGAGAGGCCATGCAGAGAGCAGAGGAACGAATGAAGAAAGAAGATGATCTGGACTTCGTCAGGGCTGAGACGGCACTTGAAAGGGCTATAATAAGGATCCAGGTCTCCGAAAAAGCTCGCTCGATCTAATAGACCATACTCGTGGATATAAGACACCCCTTATGACATAAGGGGTGTCTTTCTTTTTTAATAATGCTAAATTATATTAGTGAGTGATATGAAGAGAATAGAGGACTTTATCACAGACTATGATATTCACCTGTTCCTCGAGGGTAATAACTTCGAGATATATAAGAAACTGGGTGCTCATATACTTGATGTCGGTGGTATTAATGGTACACTGTTCAGCGTATGGGCGCCCAATGCCAAACATATAAGTGTAATAGGAGATTTCAATGAGTGGAACGGCGACAAAACTCCGATGGAGAATATCCGTAATTCAGGAGTATGGGCCGTATTCGTACCGGGTGTCGGGAAGGGGACTCAATATAAGTTCAGCATAAGGTCAAGGTTCGGAGCTGATGTGAGAGTTAAGTCGGACCCTTTTGCGTTCTATTCGGAGGTCAGGCCTAAAAGTGCATCCGTTGTCTATGATATTGATAGTTACAAGTGGGGCGACTCCGAATGGCTTAATAATAGGTCATCACTAAACCTTTTTGAGAGCCCGGTCAGTATTTATGAAGTGCACCTTGGGTCCTGGATGAGGGTTCCGGAGGAAAAAGGACGATTTCTTACTTATTCTGAACTTTCTGAAATACTACTGCCGTATGTAAGGGAGCTCGGCTTCACACATATTGAGCTTCTTCCTGTAACTGAGCATCCATTTGATGCCTCATGGGGATATCAGACGACAGGGTATTATTCACCTACCAGCAGGTTCGGCAGACCTGAGGAGCTGATGGCATTTATCGATGAGGCACACAGACTTGGAATAGGTGTGATACTTGACTGGGTTCCTGGCCATTTCCCTAAGGATGACCATGGACTGAGGTTCTTTGATGGATCTTGCCTTTACGAGCACGCCGATGAGAGGCAGGGTGAGCATAAGGGCTGGGGAACACTCGTATTTAACTTTGGTAGAAATGAAGTACGCAACTTTCTGATCTCTAACGCTCTTTTCTGGATAGATAAATATCATATTGACGGATTGCGGGTCGATGCGGTTGCATCGATGCTGTATCTTGACTATGACAGGAAGGAAGGAGAATGGGTACCAAATATCTACGGTGGGAAGGAGAACATTGACGCCATTGGTTTTTTGAAGAGGTTCAATGAGGTCGTTCACGGGTATCATCCCGGGGTCCTGACAATAGCTGAGGAGTCTACCGACTGGCCCGGAGTATCACACCCTACTTACCTTGGCGGACTCGGTTTCAGTATGAAATGGAACATGGGCTGGATGCATGACATGCTTGATTATTTCGAAAAGGACCCTATACACCGGAAGTATCATGCAAATGCAATAACGTTCAGCCTTCTTTATGCTTTCTCCGAGAACTTCATACTGCCTCTATCTCATGACGAGGTAGTGCACGGCAAGAGGTCTCTGCTGAGCAAGATGCCAGGGGATGACTGGCAGAAGTTTGCTAACCTCAGGGCTTTTTACGGCTTTATGTATGGACATCCCGGCAAGAAACTGCTCTTCATGGGAGGTGAGTTCGGTCAGTGGGACGAGTGGGATTCAGAATGGTCTCTTGACTGGCACCTTGTGGATAGCGAATATAACGCCAAACTCACGATGTATTTGAAAGACCTTAACAGGTTATATAGAAGTCAGCCAGCTCTGTTCGAACTGGACCATACTCACGAAGGGTTCGACTGGATAGATTTTAAAGATCATGACAGCAGTGTGATAAGTTTTATGAGAAAGAACAAGGCAGGTGACAACTTACTTCTCTTCGTTTGTAATTTCACACCCGTTATCAGGTCCGGATATAGAGTAGGGGTCCCGCTTCCGGGCAGTTACAAAGAGGTACTTAATAGCGATTCATATCATTACGGTGGAAGCAATATGGGTAACTACGGGACTGTTGATTCAAATGGTATCGCTTTTCACGGCATGCCTTATTCCATATTGATAGACCTGCCACCTCTTTCCACTCTGATATTCATTAAAGATGTTGACAATAAGATACTGGAGCATTAAAATCTTTTATAAGCATTAACAAAGAACGGGAATAAATGGCCAGAAAAGTAAGGTTAAGATCAGATAATCCTGATGATTTCAATACCGAATTCATAGTAAAAGGTATAAATTATCATGTCCAGACAGAGGAGGGGTCCGAACAGTATCCTTTCATAACTTCCACTGCTTATATGGGGGGTATCATAGTAGAGAAGATGAAGACGGAGTACCCACCGGTAAGAAAAGGTGTAGAGAAGGACAAAGAAGAATTAAGAAAGATCATGAAAAGGCACCACGAGCTTATGATCGATAAGATGAAGAGAAAGCATATCGATTCTACTCGTGACGTGAACGAGTTCATTAGAGATGCAAGTAAGTTGTTGAAAAGAAAGAAGTTAAAAGAAGCTTATGACCTGATAGAGGATGCGATAGCCCTTTTCCCAAAGAACCCTTTTATAATGTCTCTTCACGGCTACCTAAGGGCTGCAATAAAGAAGCAATACCGTGAAGGGGCTGACGAATGCAAGACCGCACTCCAACTCTACGATCCTAGCGAGCAGGTAGGTGGAGACAGGTATCTGGGTTTCTTTAACCTGAACGTTGCAAGGGCATATCTCCTTTACGGTAGCAGGGATGTGGGGATAAGATATTTGAGGAGAGGTTTGGTACATGATCCCGGCAACAGGGAGATAATTAATGAATTGATCCTCCTCGGGATTCGTAAACGTCCTCCTATTCCGTTCCTTGACAGGAACAATGTCCTTAATAAATATATGGGGAAGTTTCTTACAAGGTTCGGTATACGATGAGAAGGTGCTACTAAGCCCTTTTTATATAACTATTTCTTCTTCTTGTACGGCATGTCTATCATCATCTCTGATATAGAAAATATATATGAAGATGAGTTTGTAGGAAATAATGGCGTAGAAGTATTCCATGAAGGCTGTAAAGCGTTCGATGATATATTCAATGCTATAGACAGCGCGGAGAGGTCCGTGCTCCTTGCTTTCTATATATTCAAAGATGACCTAACCGGTCAAGAGCTGGCAGGACTTCTTAAGAAGAAAGCAGCGCAGGGGCTCAGGGTATGTATCCTGTATGACCATTTCGGATCATTTAGTACTCAACGAAAGTTCTGGAGAGAGCTAAAGGACGGAGGAGTTGCCTTAAGAGCGTCTCATCCGTTCAAATGGAGAGCTATCGGGGAGTATATCAGAAGGGACCACAGGAAGCTTATCGTAATAGACGGAAAGATAACATATACAGGGGGTCTGAACATAGGCGATGAATACAGGGGTTTTGGAATGTTCAAACATAAAGAAAGAGGCTGGAGGGATACCGTAGTAAAGGCAACAGGCCCCGTGTCTGAAAAGCTCTACAATATATATAGAATCACATGGAAATATTGGGGTGGAGATCCGATCCCGGAATTGAAAGTGAAGGTGGCCTTTGAGAAAGAGGGTGGATATCCTGCATTGCCAATATTCTCATCATCATCAAGGGGAAGACGGATGGTAAGGAAGTTGCTGTACTGGTGTATAATGAACGCCGAGAGCTCTATATGTCTAACCACTGCGTACTTCATTCCAAGCAGAAGAATGTTGCATATCCTGAGGGATGCAGCGGGCAGAGGTGTTAAAGTGAGGCTAATGCTCCCGGGGATAAGTGATATAAAAGCAGTGATGTATGCAGGCAGGGCAACTTTTACAAAACTGTTAGAGTGGGGAGTAGAGATCTATCTTTATAATAAGACAGTTCTTCATGCAAAATCCTATATATTCGACTCGATTTTCAGTATCGTTGGTTCTGCAAACCTTGACTTTCAGTCTCTAAGGAAGAACGATGAAGGTAACATTGGTGTGTACGGAGGAGGTTTCTCCGAGGAAATGCAGGGGATATTCAATATAGACATAGGCGACTCGGAGCAGATAATTCTCGAGAAATGGAGAAACAGGCCTGTGCTGAACAAGTTACTGGAGAAGCTGTTCGTCATGTTCAGAAGGAGGTTGTAAGTGGATACTAAAGAGATATTAACAGGTATCTTCAATGCGGCTGTGAAGGCTGTAGACCCTTATGAATGTGTAAGCCGGTACCTTATAAATACCCCCCCGGTTTGGGAAGGCGGGGTCCATATCATAGGTTTTGGCAAGGCGGCCTATGGAATGGGAGCTGCTTGTGAGGAGGTTATTGGGTCAGATGTTCGTGGAGGCATATTGATAACAAAATATGGCCATTCCGGCAGCCTGAGAAAGTTAAAAATATTTGAAGCCGACCACCCTGTACCTGATCTGAATGGACAGAACGCCACCAGAGAGCTTATTGACTATATAGGAAAGCTGGGAGAGGACGAAAAGCTGCTTTGTATGATCTCGGGAGGCGGGTCGGCTCTGTTATGCAGTCCTCTTGGAGAGCTGGAGCTTGCCGACAAACAGAAGACAACCGATATCTTGCTCAAAGCAGGTGCAGACATATTTGAACTGAACTCTGTACGTAAACATCTGTCGTCGGTTAAGGGAGGAAGGCTAATAGCTCTATCTGGCACTAAAAAAGTTACTTCGCTGATAATATCAGACGTACTCGGAGACAGGATAGATGTTATAGCGTCAGGGCCTACATCACCTGACGGTTCCTCATATAGTGATGCGCTCGCAGTGATAAGAAAGTATGGGATTGAGAGCAGTGTTCCAGAAAAGGTTCTTGATATCTTGCACAGAGGCCTGAGGGGCGAGATGCAGGAAACACTAAAGCCGGATGATGAAGAGGCAGGACGGGTCAGCAATGTGATTGTCGGCAGCCTTGATATGGCAATTAAGGCCGCAGCTGAAAAAGCTAAAGCACTGGCTATGAACGTTATAATATCTAAGGTCCATGTAAGAGGCGAGGCTAGGCTGGCAGGCAGGGACCTGGCCAAAAAGGCCGTAGAAATTGCAGGAAGCCTTGAAAAGAGGCCTGTATGTTTGATATCTGGTGGTGAGACTACTGTAACAGTAAAAGGCAAGGGTAAGGGTGGGCGAAATATGGAGCTCGCACTGTCGTTTGCCCGGGAGATATCCGGCAGGCCTGACATTGCTCTTCTCTCTGCTGGCACTGACGGAGGAGACGGACCGACAGATGCTGCTGGAGCGATAGTCGATGATCATACAGTTGAAAGAGGAATGGCTTTTGGGGTTGATATTGATGGGTATTTGGAGAATAATGATAGTTACCAGTACTTCAGAGAGGAGGGGGGGCTGTTCATTACCGGCCCTACCGGCACAAATGTAATGGACCTCCAGATAGCCATAATAAAATGATGAAACTTGTAATATTCTCTGACCTTGACGGGACCCTGCTTGATGATCGAACATATACGTTCGATCCGGCAAAGGAGGCACTTAACAGGCTAAAAGATGCGGGCATACCGCTCGTACTGAACTCAAGCAAGACAGCCGCCGAAATAATCCATTATCGGCATCTGATGTCCAACAAACACCCTTTTGTATCTGAGAACGGCGGTGGAATATTTATCCCAAAGGGGTACTTCAAGGAAGGGCCCTTCTGGATAGATATGGAAGAGAAGGACGGTTATGACATTATCGTCCAGGGAACCCCTTACCAGGAATTAAGAAAGGCACTCGAGGAGCTTAAGGGAAAGGGATTTGATATAAGAGGTTTTTCTGACATAAGCTCGGAGGAGCTCAGCGATCTGACAGGTCTCACGGAGGACGAGGCAGTTATGGCAAAGGAGCGGGATTTTGATGAGCCTGTTATCCTGGGCAAGGATGTAGATATAAGTCTCCTGAAGAGGGCTATCAGGGGAATGGGGCTTAAATACACATCAGGTAAATACTTGCATATTATCGGAGACAACGACAAGGGTAAGGCAGTCAAGGACCTCGGTAATCTATATACAAAGAATCATGGTATTATAACTACCGTCGGTATAGGGGATGGTGTGAACGATATCCCGATGTTCCTTAACGTGGATATCCCGATAGTTGTGAGGAAGAGTGATGGTTCTCATGATGAGACAGTCATGGAAGAGGTGATAAAGATCAGAATGTCACGTGGGATAGGCCCAAAAGGATTTAATGAAGAAATAAACAGGGTAATTGATGAATACCAGATGTAAACCTGAGCTACTTGCTCCCGCCGGTAACATGGAAAAGCTGAAGACAGCGATCCATTATGGTGCAGACGCTGTTTATCTGGGTATCTCGGATCTTAGTTTGAGAGCTAAGGCTGATAACTTCGATAGCGATGAGCTGGGTGAAGCGATAGCCTACGCACATGACCAGGGTTCAAGGGCTTATATAACGATAAATATCTTTCCACACAACAAAGATATTGGGCTGATAAACGCCCATCTTGAGTCAATAAAGGATGCAGGACCCGATGCTGTTATATTATCGGACCCGGGAGTATTCGATATAATAAAGTCCAGAACACCCGAAATCCCTGTTCACATCAGCACACAAGCGAACATCATCAATGCGTCTTCGGCGCTTTTCTGGGAAAGGTTGGGTGCAGACAGGCTCATTCTAGCCCGCGAAGTAAATATCAATGAAATCAAAGAAATAAGAGATTTAGTTAATGTAGAACTAGAATGTTTTGTTCATGGCGCATTGTGTATCTCATACTCGGGAAGGTGCTATATGAGCGCTTTCATGGCCAATAGGTCGGGCAACACAGGGGAATGTACTAACTCTTGCAGGTGGAACTATACATTGATGGAGGAGAAACGTCCTGGGGAATATTTCCCTGTATATGAAGATGATCGCGGTACGTATGTTATGAGCTCCCGGGACCTGTGCATGATAGAGCATCTGGATAAACTAAGGGACGCCGGAATTGACAGCTTTAAGCTTGAGGGACGGACAAAGGGGATAAATTACATAGCAGGTGTGGTAAAGACATACAGGGAAGCAGTCGACAGACTGATAGAGAATGCTGGATACAAGGTAGAGAAGAGATGGCTTGATGAGCTTAATGCGTTCTCCAGCAGGGGGTATACCACCGGTATGTATCTGGGAAGACAGGATAACGGTGATTATAACCATGATGAAGCTAACATATACCGCATGTCACATACCCTTGTTGGTATCGTCCAGAGCAGGAATGGAACCAAAGCAAAAGTACTCATGAGGAACAGGCTTTTCAAGGGAGAGGATATTGAGTTCCTTACCCCGGGGCTTGAAGGGAAGAAGTTCTCAATTCAAGAGATAGAGAACGAAGATAAAGAGAAGCTCGAGTCTACTCGGAATGACGAGATCGTATGGTTACCTGTACCTGATGAGGTCAGGAATGGGGACCTCATAAGAAAAAAAATAAGTTGAACGGGGATCAGATCAAATAGCATTATAGGGGCAATTACCTAAGTTATCTATCAATCCAATCCGTTATCCGTCCAGTTAATTGATTCTCGTTTACCCCTCGCTTTCCTCATTTGCAGAGAGTTATCTTTAAGAGGCAGTGCCCGCAGAGTTGAAGACATTATGTGTCCGCCTGAGATACCCTGCATAATAGAATGTATCTTATCAACTGTAAGAGGTGCAGTAATGTGGAGTTCTATTTCATGAGTATGATCCTTACCATTATCATTATGTATTGCAACTCTCCATAGACCTTTGTATTTATGTTTCAGGTTAAATAGCAGGCCAATAATGTCATGTTGGCACTCCGCCCTGAAGGATATTATCTGGAAAATATTGGACATGGAACAGGTATAATTATATTACATTCAGTGTGAAATATTTTACCCATAGTATACATCTTCTAAGTAACTTTATAGAGCTTGACAACCAACGCGGGTCACTAATATGGCACTTATAGCACTGTTAAACGATCTTTAATATACTTCATATTAAAAATAAAGTACCTCATGGCTCTCTAGGGTTCTTCAGGATATTTATCCACTACTTTTGCTCTGATTGACTTGCTTATGAATATTGCATCGGCAAAGCGAATTTGTCCATTATTGGCTTTTACTATATTGTAAATGCCGAAGATGGTATAACCATATCTCTCAAGATAGTCCCATATTTTGTTGAACAAAGGGGCGTCTTCGTAATGAGGAATAAATTTTATTTCTGTGTAGATAAGAGAGATAGCTTCCTTCCTAATCAGGCTCTCAGCGCCTTTTAGTGCACTCAATTCCCCACCCTGGATGTCGAGTTTCAAAATATCAATATGTGATAAATTCATCATCTTTGCAATATTATCGAGTGTGTCTACTTTCACTGCTGTGGTCTCTTTATATTGAGCATTTTTGTCATAATAGCGTCTTAATGAAGCAGGCCTGGGGTATAGTGAATTTGTGGCTGTGTTGTCATTTACATAGAAAGGCTTGTTGCCAATCGTATCTGCTATAGCAGTTTCAACTATCTTGATATTATCATTGCCACTAAAGGTGCTTTTCAATTGTTTAATAGAAGATGGATAAGGTTCAAAGCAAAATATTTGGGCTGCCGGGAACTGAGCAAGGTATTTAATTGCTGTCTGACCTACATTAGCACCCACATCAAAGATAATAATATTAGATCTCCTTATGAGAGCATATTGTTTAATGAAGGGATCATCATGTTCTATATTCTTATGGACATAGTTACTCCCCTTAGACCTACTTTTTACAATCAACTGTTTTATTATCTTTCTCATCGGGTCAATAGCTAATTAATTATTATTACTATTTATACTTCATAAATGAAATATGCACGCGTATGATTCAAATCTGTAAATGTGCTCAATACTGCCATTATCGGTTCTTGTGTAACTTGCTTTTGTGCTATGTAAGATACAATATTCTTACAACATAAAGTATATAAAAGATACCTCCAGTGAGCAGAACAAAGGAAGATAACCTTTTCTT
>CP070669.1:1093470-1125209 GCA_020351835.1 Nitrospirota bacterium | reverse complement strand
CAAGTAGCCTTGAGAAGGTTTGTAAAGAGGCTCTTATGTCCGACGTTGTTAGTACTATTGTTAATAAGCAGCGTCATGTCCATGAGCTTTGATGAAAAGGTCGCCGCTACAGAAGCTAAGTCCTGGCTTGGACTGGTTGATGATGGAAGATATCTCGAAAGCTGGGAACAGAGCTCAAAACTGTTCAAGAATGCGATAGGCAAAGAACAATGGGGAAGACAGCTCTCAGCCGCCAGGAATCCTCTTGGTAAAGTGATAAACAGGGAGCTATCGTCAACATACTTTACAACAAGCCTGCCCGGGGCTCCTGATGGAGAATACGTAGTAATTGAGTTCAGTACAATTTTCGAGAACAAAAGATCAGCAGTTGAGACAGTAACTCCCATGAAAGAAAAAGATGGCCGCTGGAGGGTCTCCGGCTATTACATAAGATAGGATATTTAGCTACTAAGCCTCTTTAGTTCTAAGATCTTATCTTTTTAGGCAGTAGCTGTCTGTAGATACATTGACTTAAATGTAGTACAATGAACAATTAATATGGTCTTGCGCGGCCTCATAAAGAGCATAAGATGGCGCCTTATCATCTATGCCATCCTGCTGTCAGAGCTCATCACGCTCTCAATAAGCATTATTCGTGATAGATATTCCCTGGAACTGTTCTTGTTCGGATTTTTCGTCCCTCTGATAGTCGCACCCGCAATGGCATTATACAGTTATTTGATGCGGAGAAGGACAGAACAGGCACTTAGGGATAGTGAAGCTCGGTTTCGTGAGATGGCAGAACTTCTTCCACAGCCCATCTGCGAACTGGACCTTAAAGGTAATATAACATATGCAAATAAGCTTGCTCTAAAGTCCTTCGGTTATTCAGAGGAGGACCTGAGTGCCACTATAAATGTATTCGATCTCTTCCTGCCTGAGGATAAGGACCGCGCTATTAACAATTTTAGAAGCAGGTTGAACAATGAGAACTTTGATGACCATGAATATAGCATGCTCACAAAAGACGGCAGAACGGTTCCTGTACATGTTTACAGCAGTACTATAATAAGGAACGGCAACTTGGCGGGGGTTCGGGCTGTTATCAATGACCTTTCGGAAAGAAAGATGCTTGAAGAACAACTGATCCATTCTCAGAAGCTCGAAACCATTGGAACTCTTACCGCGGGGGTATCACATGAGTTCAATAACATCCTTTCCTCCATAATCGGATATGGTGAGATGCTGCAGGACGAGCTTAATATCAATACCAAGGCAATGGCATATTCTGACAGGATCGTTTTCGCAGCAAAAAAGGCATCAAAGATAACCGAAGGTATGCTTTCATACAGCAGAAAACAGATAACCAGGTTCGATACAGTCAATGTAAAAACCGTACTTAAAGAGCTCAAATCCTTTGTTTCGAACCTTGTTGGAGAGAACATAGTATTTAATATCAACATGCCTCGTGAGGAACTGTACATATATGCAGACCCCTCCCAGTTCGAACAGGTGATACTGAACCTTATTACAAATGCCATCGATGCCATGCCCGCAGGGGGCACCCTTACTGTTTCCGCTGACAGATCAAGCGCTGATGGCAGTACTCCTCTCATCAGCTCCGATGAACACGCTGTAATAAAAGTCACAGATTCCGGAATGGGCATGGATAAGGAGATACAGGCGAAGATATATGAACCCTTCTTCACCACAAAAGATATAGGTAAAGGCACAGGTCTCGGGCTTTCGGTAGTCTACGGTATAGTCAAGAAACATAATGGCCATATAAATCTGATAAGTGAGCCGGGCAAGGGATCCTCGTTCGAAGTATTTGTCCCCTCGATAAAAGCTCCTTTCCCATCAGAAAAGCCGGCTTCTACAGACTCGATATTCAGGAAGGGAACGGAGACCGTTCTTGTTGCAGAAGATGATCCGAATGTAAGGAAGATGATAGTATCTGCCCTTAAAAGTGCCGGATACAGTGTTATAGAGGCTGTTGACGGAGAAGCAGCCGTGAGAAAGTTCGAGGCTAACAAAGAAAAGGTAGATCTTCTTGTATTTGACTTTGCCATGCCCACAATGGACGGGCTCGAGGCCTATAAACAGATAAATGATCTCCAAAATGGCGTTAAGGTTATCTTCATGAGCGGGTATGTCCTGGAAGAAGGAAGAGGCAAGGAGATCCTGGATGAGAAATATACATTCATACCGAAACCTCTTTCTCCCAAGACCCTTCTGGCAACTGTTCGAGAGCAGCTTGACAAATGATCGAAAGCTGAATCTCTTTAACCTCGAATCACTTTTTTATTAAAATGAATAGGTCCTATGTCAAAGACAATAAAGAAGCACATAAACAAAGCAAGGTCCTTACTTAGAAACAACTGGAATGGATCATATACTGTTCCTGCTCACGGCCTGTACCCACATCAGTGGAACTGGGACTCCGGTTTTATAGCGATAGGATACTCTCATTATAATACCGAGAAGGCAATATCAGAGCTGACACACCTGTTTGAGGCACAATGGAAGAACGGCATGTTGCCACAGATAGTATTTAACAGACTGAAGCTTGGTTCATACTTCCCCGAGCCTGACTTTTGGAGAACAGATACCTCTCATAATGCCCCGGATAATATACTGACATCGGGCATAACCATGCCGCCTGTACATGCTTTCTCTGTTCTCAAGATATACGAGAACGCACGTGAAAAGAGAAAGGTTATGCCTTTTCTAAGGTGGATATATCCCAGGTTGCTTGCACTTCACAGATATCTGTACGAAGAAAGGGACCCTGAAGGCATAGGTCTTGTATATATAAGGCACCCATGGGAGTCAGGCATGGATAACTCACCGACGTGGGACCGTGTTTTCGATAAGTTTGATATGTCCTCAGTGCAGGTACCGAGCTATAAAAGGCGTGATCTCAGCAGTGGTGTAAGTGCCAAAATGAGGCCGAGGGACAGAGACTATGACCGTTTTGTTTATCTTGTTGACCTTTTCAGGCAGAAAAGGTACAGCGAGGACGCCATAAGAAGGGATTGCCCTTTTATTGTTTACGGCCCCCTGTTCAACTCCATCCTGTGTGCATCAAACGAGGCCCTTATGACAATAGCAGATATTCTCGGGAAGAGCTTCGATGAGCCTGAGAAATGGGCCAGAATGACAAGTAAGGCGATACGGATGAAGTTATATCACGAAGAGGATGGTATGTTCGACTCCCTTGATTATAACGATAATACACTGATAGACGTCGATACTGCCGCCGGTTTCTCACCATTATTCTGCGGTGCAGCTACCCACGAACAGGCAGCAAGGCAATACGACTATCTTAATTCACGGAGCTTCTGTGCACTCCATCAGGGAAACTGCTATACCGTGCCTAATTATGATACTCAAAAAGAGGGTTTTGACCGCGTTAATTACTGGAAGGGCCCTGTATGGATAAACATCAACTGGATACTAATGAAGGGCCTTCGCCGATACGGATACCATCAGAAAGCGGATTCGATAGCCAAGGACATACTTCAGCTTCCCATAAGGTTCGGTTTCAATGAGTATTATGATTCATTTGATGGACAGGGTTATGGAGCAAAGGATTTCTCATGGACAGCTGCATTGTTCCTCGATACAGCATACGATGTTTATGAAGAGCAGCGATCGAACATCTTTATGACCGGAAAACGTAGCGTTCAATGGACCAATAAATGCCTCAATGAGACCGCAGAGCAAACCGACATACCCGATAAGCGGCTCTCTCAGGAGATGCATAGCGCTATAAAGTCCATTAAATCAAAGTATTATACTGACAGAGGTACGGTCAACTACGCTTCAATAAGAGGCTCCTTGGAATACATTGAATACAAGAAGCTGACCGCGGGTCTCAGGAATTTCGATCCCGGAACGCTAGAGAACGACAATGAAGCAAAAGCATTCTGGATCAATCTTTATAATACGATAATAGTTGATGGTATCATAGCCCTTGGAATTAAGAGTTCTACAAAGGAAGTGATAGGAATATTCAGAGGAATTTCTTATGATATAGGAGGATTGAAATATTCACCTGATGATATTGAACACGGGATATTGAGGGCTAATTCAAGGCGTGCTTACTTCCCTTTCAGGCAGTTCGGTCCATTTAATCCGAAAAAGGCATACTGTCTTTCTGATGTTGACCCACGGATACATTTTGCCCTTGTCTGCGGCTCACGTTCATGTCCACCAATAAAATATTACTCACCTGAGAGGATCGATGATGAACTTCAGCTGGCGGCTCTCAATTTTATTAACAGCTCAGAGGTCATTGTTATACCCGAGGAAGGCAAGATCAACATATCAGAGATATTTAAGTGGTACAAGGTCGATTTTGGAGGTGAAAAAGGAGTCATAGATTTTATCGCCAGATATATTGTAGATATGGACAAGAAGGCATTTCTCTCACAGCACAGGGATACATTAAAGATCGAATATCTTTATTATGACTGGAACCTTAATCGTTAATTTATAAAAGGAGGGATATTAATGAGCAAGCTATTTATACTGATCATCTTACTAATCATTGCTACAGCATTTCCTGCCTTTGGAAATACTTCATTTGATTTTACCGAATACGAATCGTTGCTTGAGAAATATGTTAAGACCGATGTTCCTATTAAAGGCTTTACTATCACTGCAATAGATTATGGCAGCCTTTATGGAGAAACAAAGGGATCTACATCGGACTATTCAGTGCAACTGCATAAACTTTCGAATTTTGATCCTGCAACCATCAATGGTCGAAGCGACATCATAGCGTTCTGGATCAATGTCTATAATATTGGTGCTATAAAGATGATCCTCGACCATTATCCTGTCGACAGCATCAGAAGCTCTAAGATACATCTCTTTAAGAACCCATGGAACAAAAAGGTCATTAACGTAGGTGGAAGAGAATATTCACTCGGAGAGATAGAACATGACATCCTTCTTGGTGAGCTTAAAGAGCTCATGGCTCACTACGGTATAGTCTGTGCCTCCCTCAGTTGCCCCGAGATATCTCCTGATGTCTACACTGGCGGTAAACTGCAGGAACAACTCGCTAGACAGGCCCGGATCTTTCTTAGTGATCCTAAGAAAGGGCTGCAAATTGACAGGGTTAAGAACATAGTCCATGTTTCCTCTATATACAAGTACGATAAGACGAACTTTAAGAGAAATAAGGATATTATTATCCCGTTCATACTTCCCAACGTAGAGAACGGGGAGGACAGAGAATACCTCCAGAACGCACAATACACATTAGAGTTCCTGGATTATAACTGGGAGCTTAACTTGTATACCGATCAATAAAATAGACTGACTGAGTATGCCCGCTGACAGATACAGAGAACATAGTAACCGCCTTTGCACATCATTTGTCTCTTTGCCCTCTATGTTCTCTGATAAATAGTTTATCTTTATTCTAATACCTTCGAATACGGGTGCTTCTTCTGCCACTTACCCCATGATGTGTCCTTCGACCTAAGCTTGGGAAGGATTTTCTTAAAGTACTCTCCCTGTATACCTTTAAGTCCTTGCCTTACGGGGAACCACAAACTGCCCGACTCTTTGTCATACAGTACGAACGTCCTGTCATATGTCCATCCCGACGGGACCAGGGTCAAGGTCTTTCCGTCAACTTCACGGCTGTACACAGCCGCCAGGTCCTGCAGTGGTCAGAATCCAACAGCAACAGGCTTGCCTCCTATACTGCTGTTAGTTATCTCATGACGAGCCATTCTTCTAAGAGAGAACGCCTTGGCCTCATGACCTTTCGAGATGCCTATCACTCTCATACGGTTCGATGTGCCGTCTTTTGGATCTGTTAAGAAATTATCGTTGAGCGGTGTGAACGCATTCCTGCCAAGTCCGAACTCGAACCTCTCAGGTTTAAACCCTATAGATACGGCCTGTGTTATGTCCCATTTCTCTCCGGCCCTGTCTATCAGAAATGTTTTATCACCGACCTTGATAGCGGATGAATAGCTGCTTGAGTTCAGCATATACAGGCTTACTCCAAGTATTAAGAGGAAAAAAGCTATCGCTTTCTTCATATTATCGCCTCCTTTGATGTCCTGAGTATATTATACTTGCTATAAGGGGTTCATATATGTAACCCGCATTACTAAATGGATTTATTAATATAACTGGGGGTTAGGACCTTTTCTTGAATGTTCTACTTTAACTTTTGTCTGGACTGCATGCCCTTCCCTTGAGGTTAAAAAAGAACTTAAGACCCTTACGAACCTTATCAGAGAAGATCTTCTTTGAGAGCAGAGCGCCCGCTACTTTTTTATTTATCTCTGCAAGTGTAGGATATGGATGAACAGCAGCCGCAATGCTTGACAGCTTCACCTTACCGCTCATAGCTGCGACCCATTCGCTTATAATCTCACCGCTATGCAGGCCTACAATCTGAACACCCAGTGGCTTTTCCTTGTTATCAAGAAGGAGTTTTATCATCCCCCCAGGCTCCCCGGCCGCAAGAGCCCTGTCGTTACCCTTGAACTCCTCCTTCCATACTGTATATTCCACTCCGGCATTCTTAGCGCTTTTCTCGTTCATCCCTATACTGCTAAATTCAGGCTCTGTGTATGTGCACCACGGGAGATATGTATAGTCGGCCTTTCTGGGCAGGTGGAAAATAGCATTTGTTACGACCACCCCGCCCTCATACCCGGCGGCATGAGTGAACTGGTTATCTCCGGTAATATCACCTGCAGCATAGATATGTTTACGGGATGTCCGTAGTCTGGCGTCTACAGTAACACCTTTGCTTGTATACTCAACACCAGCATTCTCAAGTTTCAGGCCATATATATTCGGCTCACGCCCCAGTGCAACCAGTATCTTTTCTGCCTTTATCGAGACGACCTTATTATCATAGGTTATATTTACTTCCTTTTCATCTCCGCTCTCTTTTACATGGTTGATCATCGCGTTGAGATAAACTGTCACTCCCTCACTTCTTAGAACGTTAAGGACTATATCCGCCATATCCTTATCTTCTTTACTGAGTATCTGAGCGCTCCTCTGTACAACCGTAACTTCCGTTCCAAGCCTATGAAACGCCTGCGCCATCTCTACCGCGATCGGTCCGCCACCCAGGACCACCATCGAACGCGGTAGCTTCTCCAGAGAGAACAGGTCCTTGTTTGTGATACAGGAGGTCACACCAACTCCCTGGATCGGTGGCATACCTGGAGAGGACCCTGTTGCGATCACCCACATCTTTGCGCTCACAGTGCTGCCATTCAACCTAATAGAGTGATCATCGATGAACTCAGGAACCCCGAACTCAACCCTGGCCCCCAACTTACAGAACCTTTCGGGTGAATCATGCTCTTGAATAATACTGATGACCGACTGTATCCTTCTTGCTATGTCCTTGAAATCGACCGGCGGGGTACCTATGGCAGGCAGTCCGTATTTCTCGGTATTCTTTAACTGGTGATATACTGTTGCGGTTCTTATCAGGGTCTTGCTTGGGACACAGCCGTAATGAAGGCAATCCCCGCCAAGTGCTTTCTCCCTTTCTATCAGGATCGTCTTTGCTCCAAGTTGAGCTGCACCTGCAGCTACGGTTAGCCCTGCGGCCCCGCCTCCGAGAATACCGATATCATAATCAAAGCTGGGCATTAAGCCCCCTTGTCCTCATCTTTTGAGAATAGCTCACTCCTGCCCGTACGCTTTCTGTAGAATGCCATCGCTTTCTTAACCGCCAGTGGGAAGATGCCAAGAATAACGAAAGAGATGATCAATCCCGGCGAAAGAATACCGGAGAGAGAGTCGATCTTTGCTATCTCCCTTCCGGCATTAACGTAAACTATTGTACCGGGGAGCATGCCTATCTGCGACACCCAGAAGAACTTCCTTAGCGGGATCCTGGTAACACCCGCAACAAGATTTATCATCCAGAATGGGAATAAAGGTATCAACCTTAAAGTAAATAAGTAGAATGCCCCTTCTCTTTCTATTCCTTCGTTTATTTTCTTTATCTTAATACCAAACCTCTTCTGTACCCAGTCCCTTAATATATATCTGGAGGCAAAACATGCTATCGTTGCACCTATAGTACTGGAGAAAGAAACCAGAATTACACCTGTAACGAGCCCGAACAGGGCACCGCTTCCTATAGTAAGCACGGCAGCGCCCGGTAGCGAAAGTGAAGTAACGGCTATATAGATGAACATATATATCCCAATCACAGTTACCCTGCTTTGGGCATAGACCTCGCCGAACCTGACTTGAGATTCTTTAATATATTCCAGGGAGAAGTAATGGCCTACATTGAACATGCGTAGCAAGAGTACCAGTAGTATCACTGCCATTCCTGCCAGCATCTTCTTAGAGAATTTTATCCTTTTCATCGCCTGGTAACTGACCTCTATAACTTATATTAGAACTTTCCGGGGCATTATTAGAGCCCGGTCCAATATGACTAATTATTACTATTCACATATAATACAGAAAGCCGGGTCCATATAGATATTTATATCATCATAATGCATGAATATCAATACAAGATATCATGACTTTTGAGTTCTGGTATATGCTGCCTGTATCGGTCCTCTTCGCCACAATAGCTATGGCATCAGGCGTGGGATGGAGCTCCTTGAAGTATTAATCTGATCCGACCGCGTCCATTAAAACTTCTATAAATGATTACATTGACAGTGTACTGCCGTTATGATGTAATAGCAAATACAATATTCATTAAGGGGTGCATATGGGATTTCCACAGAAGACAATAATTCTGGCAGATAACAGCAAGATCTTTCTTAATCATGTATCGATACTTCTTGACCGCATGGGCTTTAATGTAATAACAGCAAGTGATGGTGTCCAAGCGATAAAAGCAGTAAACGAGTTTAGCCCGGACCTGGCTATACTTGAACTCACATTACCAAAGATAGACGGTGTAAAAGCATTACGTCAGATTAAGAACAGTAAGACGACATTTCGAACACCTATAGTTGTAATGTCAGTAGACAGAAAGAAGGAGATCATTGACCAGTGTGAAAGATACGGTTGTGCCGGTTTCATTCAGAAACCGATAATGCTCGATGCGCTTCATGACATTTTGCAGGACTGCATCTTTGCGCCGGCCGGAATAAGAAGAAAATATGCCCGGGCTGTCTTCATCACAGATGTTACGGTCACTAAAGGCAGAAAGAAACTTAAAACTCAGTCCGACAACATCTCCTCAGGTGGGATATACGTGAGGTCGGATAAGATATTTGCACCAGGTGATGAAGTAAAGGTAGCCTTTTCGGCATCGAACAGGGAGAAAATGTCCCTGAGCGGTACGATAGTATATATAAACACGTCCGATGCTGCTTCACAAATGTCATCAGGTATGGCAATTGAGTTTAAAGGCCTGCCTGAAAAGAGCTCAGCGCAGCTTGACACACTTGTAACAAACCTCCTTATAGGGGATATCCTGGAATGTCAGACCGAGGATGTCGTATCACTTGACAAATAATAGCGATTCACAGGCCAGTAAGGTATCTCTAGCCCTCTCGCCTCATTCTTTTGAACTCATTTATAAGACCATTGGTAGAGCAGTCATGCGATGATACCTGCTGCTCATCCGCCAATTCAGGCTGTATCTTTCTGGCAAGCTGCTTACCCAGCTCTACGCCCCACTGATCAAAACTGAATATGTTCCATACTATCCCCTGAACGAATATCTTATGCTCATACATTGCTATCAGCATACCTAGTGTGCGTGGATCTATCTTCTTTACCATAATTGAATTTGTAGGGTTGTTCCCCCTGAAAACCTTGAACGGAGCTATCTTCTTAGCTTCCCGGTGAGCTGTTCCTGAGCCTCTTAATTCTTCATTTACCTCTTCAAGGTCCTTCCCTCTCATCAATGCTTCCGTCTGTGCAAGGTAGTTGGATATCAGGATACTGTGATGGTCCCTCATAGGATTATGGCTTATCACAGGTGCTATAAAATCACAAGGTATCACTCTGGTACCCTGATGTATGAGCTGATAGAACGAATGCTGTCCGTTCGTCCCCGGCTCACCCCAGATAATTTGCCCCGTACTGTACTTTACCTCTTTTCCGTTTCTGTTAACATATTTGCCGTTACTCTCCATATATGCCTGCTGAAAATATGCCGGAAACCTGTGCATGTACTGGTCATAAGGCAGGATAGCCTCTGTCTCTGCGCTAAAGAAGTTTATATACCAAATGCTTATCAAGGCAAGGATCACAGGTATGTTCCTGTCAAGAGGCTCGCTTACAAAGTGCCTATCCATCGCATGTGCACCTTCAAGGAGCCGCCTAAAGTTGTCGAAACCAATATAGCATGCAATGGAGAGTCCAATAGCTGACCATAATGAATATCTTCCGCCTACCCAGTCCCAAAATACGAACATATTATCCGTATCAATACCAAACTTCTCCACTGCTTCCTTATTTGTAGAAACTGCAACAAAATGTTTTCTCACCGTGGATTCGTCCTGTGATGACTCAAGGAACCACTGTCTCGCACTCATCGCATTGGTCATGGTCTCCTGAGTGGTAAATGTCTTAGATGCCACTATGAACAAGGATGTTTCAGGTTGTAGTCTTTTAAGCACCTCTGACAAATGAGATCCATCGATATTAGATACAAAATGGACATCTAAATATCTTCCCGAGTAAGGCTTCAATGCTTCGGTCACCATTACCGGACCGAGGTCAGATCCACCGATGCCAATATTTACGATATCTGTAATAGCCTTGCCGGTATACCCGGTCCAGTCACCTGATCTTAATCTGTTTGAAAAATTCTCCATCTGAGAAAGGACCGCGTTTATTCCAGGCATCACATCAGTCCCATCGACCATAACAGGAGTATTGGCCCTGTTCCTCAGGGCGGTATGAAGAACTGCCCTGCCCTCTGTTTCATTTATTTTCACACCTGTGAACATATCATCTATGGAGTTCTTGACCCTGGTCTCATTCGCAAGCTCGATTAAAAGAGCCAATGTCTCATCATTCATAATGTTCTTTGAATAATCTACAAGCATATCCTCGAATCTTATAGAATACTTATCAAAACGCCCGGGGTCATCATTGAACATATCCCTCATGAGCACTTTACTTATCCCCTTGTGATGCGCAGAAAGTTTCTTCCATGCGTTCGTCTTCGTAGGATCTATTCTGGTAAGCATTGATTCCCTCCGTTTGATGGCATCTTATTAATGTATATCAACCAGTAACTCTTTTCATCAGAGAGGTCATATCCTTGATGTCGTAGGGCTTGGTTATAACACCTGCAAAACCGTACTTCCTGTAATTCATCATAACAGGATCGAAGTGGTAACCGCTGCTTATAAGGGCCGTTACTGCGGGGTCT
The DNA here is from genome assembly GCA_020351835.1 of Nitrospirota bacterium. Classification (GTDB taxonomy): domain Bacteria; phylum Nitrospirota; class Thermodesulfovibrionia; order Thermodesulfovibrionales; family BMS3Bbin05; genus BMS3Bbin05. The sequence continues at coordinate 1,113,859 of CP070669.1, read as the reverse complement.
ATTTCTTTCAATCTTTTCAAGGTCTCCACACCTCCCAGACCGGTACTTGTATTGAGGTCCAGTATTACCAGGGCAAACGGTTCTCCTCTGTTCCCGGATGCTATATATCTGGCTATTGCCTCCTCACCTGATCCGACATATTCGGCATCAATACCTATTTCGTTCATCATATTGACGGCAACTTCGCCGACTGATGGATCATCGTCCATCAAAAGTACTTTCCCTACCATAGTCACTTCACCAGATACTTCTACATCTGACACATCGGCCTCATCGTTAATTTCTTCAGAAGCAGGAATGTATATATCAAAATTGGTCCCTTTGCCTACCTCGGAATCAACAGTTATGACCCCCTTATGACCTTGAACTATCGAGTGCACTATCGAGAGACCAAGACCCACCCCCTTGTGAGTTCCCAGTTCTTTAAAGGTAAAGTATGGATCGAATATCTTGCTTAGATTTCTTTTAGGAATACCAAATCCGCTGTCGGAGATACTGATCTTAACGTACCTTCCTGTGCTAAGTGCCGAATTGTCCTTACTGCCGTCAATAACGTTCTTTGCCGATATCCTTACTTTTCCGCCGTCAGGCATGGCATCAAGTGCGTTCTTGAACAGATTATCGAAAACCTGCATCATCTGGCTCTCATCTATACTGACCTTCCAGAGGTCACCAGGAAAGTCCAGTTCAACGTTAACGTCATCAGTTCTCAGTCTAATAGCTACGGCCTCTTCAACAACAGATGATATATGAGCAATCTTTGTAACTGGCTCCCCTCCTCTCGAGAAAGTGAGCAACTGTCGGGCCAGTGCTTTTGCCTGCATGCTCGCCGATTCCGCTTCTGTAAGGTAATGATAAACCTTGCTATCCGGTGAAATGTTCATCCTTGAGAGCTGAAGATTGCCGAATATTGCCATTAGTATATTATTAAAGTCATGAGCTATGCCGCCGGCAAGGGTTCCGAGGGATTCAAGGTTCCTCATTTTAATAATTACCTCTTCCATGTTCTTACGATCTGTTATATCCCGAATTACTCCCAGGAACCCTATAATATTGCCGTCACTATCCTTTACCTTAGTACCAAGAGTCTCGCCGGGAAATACCTCTCCGTCCTTTCTCTTATAGATCATTTCATATATAGGCATCGAAACGCTGGCATCCCTGGAGAAACGCTGTTTACCCTGATCCAGATAATCATCTTCAGAGGCATATATCAGATTTGTTCTTTCACCGATAACCTCATCGGAACCGTATCCGAACATTTCCACAAATCCCGGGTTCACTAATATTATTCTACGTTCGATATCAGCAAAAACTATTGCATCTGTAATTGAGTGCAGTATAGCTTCAAGCTTGCTTATATTTAAACCTAATGAGTCCTCAGCCCTGATCCTGGCAACGGCCACGGCATATAGTTCTGCCAGTCTCTCAACATTTCTAAGGTCCTTATCTGTATAATCGTGTGAAGCATTAGCGAGCGCTATCATTCCGACTATAGTGTCACCATAGAAAGCCGGGACACCCATGAAATTTTCCAGCGCGACATGTCCTTCCGGGATCCCGACCGTAGCCTTGTGGGAGGAAGGTTTGTTCGTATAAAATGCCTTTCGCTTATTAAGGGTATGTCCCCATAGACCGGCGTATTTTCCATCATCACCGATGGGAAATTCTATGGTTTCTGCGCCTTGAACGCTGCACAATCCCTTCATCATAGACGTAAGTGTATGACCTATGTTGGCACCAGTAACAGGGTCTATCGATGATACGAAACCATGGTTACTACCCGTAAGAGATTTCGCAAAGCTCAAAGTTATGCTTGCTGCATCTTTAAGAGTGGTCGAGGGATCTATTAAGGCCTCAGAAAGTCTGGATACGGCCTTTCCTAGTGATAGCTCCCATCTCAATGCCTCTTCTACTTTTTTGCGGTCAGTTATCTCATCAAAGATAGCTATGAAATATCCCTTCTCGGGGCAGTACACATTAATGTTATACCACTTGTCGAAAGGCTCGAAATAAAGGTCAATGCTTTCTTTCCTGCCAGTAAGGGCAACCTTGCCGTAGATCTTAATAAGGTCCGGTTTTGCCTTCTTAATCCCGGGAATTATATCAGTTACTCGCTTCCCTATAATGTTCTTTGCTTTAAGGCCAGTGTAGCTCTCAAAAGATTTATTCACTTTGATGAAAATATAATCTACCGGATCCCCTTTCTCATTGAGCACGATCTCGTGATATGCAAATCCACTTGTCAGGTTGTCATAAAGCTGCTTGAAATTATTTCTCTCAATACGCAGTTGTTTCTTAAGGTCTGCCCGCTCGCAATTGATGACATCAGCGGGTTTCCGAGCTGATGAAGATGCCTTTTTTTTAGTTATTTTCCTCTTCTTCGAGGTTCTTTTTACCGGCATAATAAAGTGAAAGCCTCATAGGTGGACATTTTATACTTTGCGAACCTCCCCATACCTATATCTATGTGTATGAATTATATCAGAGAAGATTACCCAGTTCAATAATTATCTACAGGTCCGTCGCTCTTAATACATCACTGACCATAGATGTGGACTAAATGAAATAATGTTGCCTATATTACATTTTTTCTGCAGATTTATTGCTAAAATAGACCGCGCTACTAAATAAAATAATACTACAGGAGGAGTATGATATGGCCGATTATTACAGGGATGATGACCTCAACAGGTTCGGTGAGATAGGAAAATATAAACCGGAACTTTTCAGGAAGTTCATGGACTGGTACATGTCCTCCCTTGAACCCGGAGCACTTACAAAAAGGGAGAAGGTTCTTATAGCCCTCGGCGTAGCCCATGCTATTCAGTGCCCGTATTGCATAGACGCCTATTCAAAGGCCTCTCTGGAAGAAGGTATGAGTCTGGAGCATATCACAGAAGCTGTCCATGTTGCCTCTTCGATCAGGGGAGGAGCCTCCCTTATCCATGGCATTCAGGCTCACAATGTGGTCGATAAGATTTCGATGTGATAATATACTGTTATATTTTTAAAAAGGTGACATTTTGAGGTTCAGAGAGATTCTTGAAAAAAATGGAGCTTATCCTCTTAGATCCGAGAGCTTAGATATACTTCAGGTCAATCTCGGGTACCGCTGCAATATGGCATGCAAACACTGTCATGTTGATGCCGGTCCGGACCGTAGTGAGATAATGGCTCGACGAACCATAGATGCTGTCATAGCAGCCCTCGGGTCAGAACATATCAGCACTCTTGATATAACAGGAGGAGCCCCTGAGCTGAACCCGGATTTCAGGTATCTGGTGATCAAAGCAAGGAAACTAGGTAAACATGTAATTGTGCGTTCTAATCTCACGGTGCTGTATGAAAAAGATATGAGTGATCTTCCTGAGTTCTTCAGGGATGTCCGAGTAGAGATCATAGCTTCCCTGCCATATTATATTGAAGACAATGTAGACAGGGTAAGAGGCGCTGGCGCGTTCGATAAAAGCATAGATGCGCTAAGGCGACTCAACGAGCTTGGGTACAGTAACGGGTCCGACCTTAATATCAACCTGGTTTATAATCCACAGGGTGCTTTCCTTCCTTCCCAACAGTCCTCTTTAAAGGATGAATATAAAAAAGAACTTCGCAACAGGTTCGGGATCGAGTTCAATGAGCTTTATACATTCACCAACATGCCTATTGGAAGGTTTAAGAATTTTCTTGAAAGAAATTCGAATTTGAAAAATTATGTAGCGATGCTCTCTAGCTCGTTCAATCCTGATACGCTCGGTGGTATAATGTGCCGGTTCCTTATTAATGTATCCTGGGACGGTTCATTATACGATTGTGACTTCAATCAGGTGACAGCCCTGAGGCTCCTTGATAGATATCCTCAGAACATCATCGACTTTGATGCGGAGGCATTAAAGAACAGGGATATCGCTGTCGATGACCATTGTTATGGCTGCACAGCAGGTCAGGGATCTACATGAATAGGCGCAGTAACTTAGCAGGCGGTCCGCCTGCATAGCAGATACAAGCTATCCAGTATTTCCAAGGGCTTCCGTTATCTCTTCTTTGCTGTAACCGACGATCACTTTTTCTCCAGCATTTATTACAAGGGTCGGGAATGTCTCTTTAGGATTATGCTCCCTGACCTTCTCAAGCAGTCTGTTCCTGGACTCTATATCAACTGTATCAAGGTCTGCACTTACATAATCTATCCCCATGGAATTTAAAAGATCCTTCGTTTTCTTACATGCCGGGCATGTACTTAACGCAAACAGCACTATCTTTCTTTCATCACTCATCATATAGCTCCCTATAATACAAGATTCCGACCGGCATTATATGCGTCCTGCAGTGCTGTGGGATGGTTGTTGATCGCACCCTTAGCGTCGACCTGCTGATACGATAGGACACTGTGCTCAGGGACATTTATGGTCCTGAAGAACGCTGTTACAGTTGCATCTCCACACTTAAAACCGATCTCGCGTTTCATCCCTCCAACCATTATCAGAAGCCCCTTACGCCCTTGAGGCCCTTCAGGTACGGGCTTTCCCAGCAGATATTTTTCACACCAGAAAGCCTGACACCTGTCTATAAGGGCCTTTAACTGAGCTGATACAGAAAAGAAGAATATAGGCGAAGCAACGATAAACCTTTCATGGCTTCTTATCGCCTCATACACCCGGGACATATCATCATCTATGATGCATTCTCCCGTATTATCGCATTCTCCGCAGTTAGTACAGGGCGAAAGGTCCATCTCGCTCGGTCTTAAGACAGTGATGGCGTGACCTTCTTCCTCAATACCTCTGACCGCTTCTTTAAGGAGCCTCTCTGAGTTCCCATCTGCCCTGGGGCTTCCGAGGATAGCAAGAACTTTCATCTCGTTTACCTTAATCTACCTTTTTGAACTTATCCCTTGGAACTCCGCATATGGGACAGTTATCCGGAGGCTCGTTCTCCACCGTGTTGCCGCAGACCTGGCAAACATAGTAGTCTACCTCTTCATTATCGCCAAGATATTTATGAGCCCTTTCATACAGTTCCGCATGGATCTTCTCAACCTCGTTTGCCACATAGAAGCTTCTTTTTGCTGATTCATTTCCTTCTTTCTCGGCTTCCTTGATCATATCTGGATACATGTTCTGGAACTCATGTGTTTCCCCGCCGATAGCGGCCTCAAGGTTCTCTCTTGTTGTGCCTATCCCTTTGAGCTCCCTAAGATGATTATGGGCATGTACAGTTTCGGCCTCGGCTGCTGCACGGAACAGCCTTGCTACCTGCTTATATCCTTCTTCTTCAGCCTTCTGGGCAAAAGCAAGGTACTTCCTGTTGGCCTGCGATTCACCTGCGAACGCCTCCTGTAAGTTCTTCTCTGTCTTGGACACTTTCTCCTCCTGTAATTATTCTTCTGCTTATATTTGCAACTTTTCCCTATTCAACAAGGTCCATGGGTTTGCCACAACACACGAGCTCACCGCCACCTACTTTTGTAACAACTACCTGGTTCCCGCATATACTGCAACTGTATTTTTCGCCTTCTTTCTTGACAGCCATATATTCCTCCTTTTTTTTATTCGAGTGCCTCGAAAACCTTGCCCACAAGGTCCGCAGAAGGCTTCAGGGTCTTGTCGCCTTCATCCTTCCACTGAGCCGGGCATCCTTCATCAGCGTTCTTGGCAAGATGTATATTAGCCTTTACCTTCCTCTCAAGCTCTTCTATGTTCCTTCCCATATTATAGAAGTTGACCTCAGAGTTCAACAGTTTACCATCGGGATCGATTATGAAAGTCCCTCTAAGTGCTAATCCTGTCTCCTCATCATAGACACCGAAAAGTCTCGCAATATTACCTGTAGGATCCGATCCCATAACATATTTTACATCCTTAAGCATCTTCTCATCCCTCTGCCAGGCAAGATGAACGAACTTCGTATCCGTGCTTACGGTAACTATATCGGCTCCAAGCTTCTTTATACTTTCGTGCCGCTCCGCCAGAGCTGCAAACTCGGTAGCTCAGACAAAAGTGAAGTCGGCCGGATAAAAGAAGAGCACTGTCCACCGCTTGTTCTTTTTCTGTCCCTCCAGGGTGAATTCCCCGAAATCCCCCTTGGTAGGCTCGAAGGTCTCCAGGCCGATGTCCGGAACTGTATCCCCGAGCATCATGCCACAACACATATCTTCTCCGTGCATATTAATACCCCCTGTCATTCGTTAACTGTTATATCCCTGGTCGCTTCCCACTGCCCGTGTATATTACATCTCTCGACCACCCTCAAAGTAGATGTCCTGTGCTTTCCGCCTTTGACCAGGGTAATTGTCACCTCGGGCCTTGTAAAAACGGGCGTAAACTCTATTCTCTCATTGAAGTTCTGGCCGAAGTACACGTCTATCCACTGGATGTGATGTGCTTCCTCCATCACATGTGGCATCGTACCCACTTTGATAGTTACCTGGAACGGCTCACCGGACTTCACGCTGTCAGGGCAGTCTATCACGGGCATATGCTTCTTCTCCATATCTGTCATATTGGCCGGGTCATCCGGCTTGTTCATACCGCAAAATAGTCCTTTCTCTCCCATATTATCCTCCTTTTTTTATCCGATCCTCTCGAATTCATCTTTGGATACATTGCACCTTGGGCACTTCCAGTCATCAGGAAGTTCCTCAAATGCCATTCCTTCCTTGTTCTCCTTATAGAGCCATCTGCACATAGCGCATCTCCATACGACCCCATCCTCTCTGTTGCCCTCACTCTCAATGACCGTCCATCCTTTTTCTTTCCACTCGCTCAGAGAGGGTGGTATGTACCCTGAAGTCATAACTTTGTCACGGGCATCTTCAACTGAAACTTTCACCGTGATACCTTCCTTTGAGACAGTGTAACCCCAGTTAAAGTTGTCCTGAGTATCCGGGGTCGTCATTTTCGCGTCGAAAATGATCTCATCTCCTTTCTTCTTGACCTTTGACCATGAATAGCAGCACTTTGCTATCGAAGTGCATCCACACTTTCCCTTTCTCAGGTCCAGTCCATCAACACTGAAACCGCCTGCGATCTTTTCTATTTCAACAGCCACAGAAAATACTCCTCCTTCCGATAACAAACATACCCTCCACCATTATCGTGTTTATGCTCTTTTAATATCGATTCTTGAACTAAAGAACTGCCAAATCTATTCCTGCTCGAATGCGTCCTTTGGTGCGTTACATACCGGACAGGTCCAGTCATCCGACAGGTCATTAAAAGGTGTGCCCTCGGCCTCTTCATCATATACGTAACCACACACGGTGCACTTATAGGTCATGCTCTACCTCCTTTATTCATATTTACTATGGTACTCCCTAACTTTCGCAGCAAATTCCTTTCCAAACTCATAGCATTTGTCCATGTCATCAGGTGATGGCCTGTATTGCGCCTGCACCCCCGGTTCAAAGGTCTCAAGTTTCATACTCGACAGCTCATTATAAAGCCACTTAACCGCACCTCCGCCCCACCCGTAACTTCCGAAAGCACCTGTGATACGGTCCTTGGGCCTTAGGCCCCTTAGATGGGTCATGAACTCTGCGACCGAAGGGAAGACCTCATTGTTAAGGGTCGGAGAACCTATCAGGCACCCGCGGGAGTTCCAGAACTCCTTAATAGCTCCGCTCATAGGGGTAGCCCTGAGCTTAATCACCTTACAGTCAACTCCGGAGTCCTTTATGCCCTGCATTATTGGCTGGGTCATTATCTCAGTACTGTGCCACATTGTATCGTAAATGATAGCTACCCTGAGATTGGTCTTTCCATTAGCCATATCCAGATACATCTCCAGGACCCTCTCCGGCTCACCTCTCCATATGACACCGTGATCCGGCGCTATCATATCTATAGGTATTCCCATCTTCTGTATCTGGGCTATCTTCGACTTTATAAGATTGCCGAATGGCATGAGGATATTTGCATAGTAGTCGATTACAGACTCTTCCAGCTCCGCGTGTGAAGCACACTCTATGAACTCATCATCGAACCTCGCCGTCGTAGCTATGTGCTGTCCGAAGGCATCCTGCGAGATCAGCAACTTTGCCTCTTTAACATAGGTCATCATCGAATCAGGCCAGTGAAGCATAGGGGTCTCGATAAAGCTCAATGTGTATTTCCCCGTTTTAAGTTCATCACCGGTCTTAACCAGGTTGATATTCCATTTCGAAATATCAAAAAAACGCTCTATTCCCTTCTTGCCCCTTTCAGTTATATATATTGCCGCATCGGGTGCCAGCTCCATTATCCTGTCAAGCGCACTGACATGGTCGTTTTCTATATGGTTCACAACTATGTTCTTGATCTTTGAAGGTTCGACAATGGTAGAGATGTTCTTGATCCCTACCTCTGCAAAATCGTACTTTACGGTATCGACAAGTGTTATATCATCATCCATTATCAGGTAGTTATTGTATGATGTACCGCTGGGCGTAACATATCCATGGAAATCCCTTACTGCCCAATCAATAGCTCCAACCCAGTAGATATCTGGTTTGATCTCGATCGCTTTCATTTGTCCGCCTCCTCATTCACGGTGTGATTTAATAACTCTAATTCTAGCACAGCGCTTCCCTGCTCACAATAGGGTCCTTTAAATATTTATTTCTAAAGTAAGACCGTAAAATCGCCGGTCAGAGCTAGTTCACATATCTTTCATGTCTGTAGACACTGTATCCGCAAAGAGCACATGATGTCTCATTCTCATCGCTCCATATCTCGACCCCTACCCCGCATTCAGGGCAAGTGACCTCTGTCGGGAACGGCTCAGACTTGATCGAGCAAGCCGGCCTTTCTTGAGATCTCTTCTCCTTCATATGCCTTCCTCCATCCTTCCTCTTTAAGTCTTTCCATTCTTTCGTTTCCCCAGTTCTTGATCGCATCCAGGTAGCCTCTCGGGTCAGTCTTTGATAGCTCTATAAGGGAGTTCCTCTCTGCTACACTTTCGATATGGTCTCCGGGATATATTCCTCTCCATGTTGCATATCCCCTGTCAAAGAGTATCTCAGGGCTTATTTTATCACCGTCCTGATGTGGTAACTTCCCGGAATAGAGCCTAGCTATGTCCATGTCGTAATCGATCACCCACCCGTTGTCGCTTATCATAGATGAGCGATCGAACTCTATATTGCCTGAGCAATCAGGGCAGTAAAGACCCCTTATTAGCTCAGAGGGCATGATCTCATCCTTGAAATTAAAACTGGCGTTTTTCGTACCGCACTTACACATTACTGAATGTTCCACGCACATGGTCTACCTCCTATCCAGGACAATATAAGTCCTATATTATCAGAAAAAATATTACTCTTCTTTCTTCATAGTGCCAGCCCCGCCGCATTTAGGGCATTTCTTCGGCTTGCATCTTCCTTCCTTAGTACAGCCGCATTTCTCACATTTGAACTCTGCCATCTCATTCTCCTTTCTTTATATTTTTCTCCCTGCATTCACTGCATGTCCCATAGAACTCAACATGATTATCACTTATATAAAAACCACCGAGCTGTTCAACAGGAACATTTATATCCAGTTTAATATGGACATCCCGTACCTTATTACAATCCATACAGATCATATGATGATGGAGTTCCATATTGGGATCATACCGCCTTTTCACCGGATCAATTGTAAGTTCTCTCACTAAACCGTTCTTCTTTAATGCTTCGATAGTATTGTACACGGTGGCAAAGGACATCGATGGATACCTGCCCTTGACGTTCTTATAGATATCTTCAGCAGACGGATGTTCAATATTGCCATGCAGATACTCCAGGATAGCCATCCTTTGGGGAGTTAATCTCATCTCTGTTTTCCTGATCGATATCATTTCTTATACTCTTTATTATTTTGTACATATTATAACATAAGAATCATTCTTAGTCAAGGAGATTAATCCACTATATTTTGTTATTATTCAAATGGTTAGAGATTAAAGAGGATCAGTCGATTATCTTAGGCACTTTATAAAAGCTCTCTGCGTTATCAGGTGCATTGAAAAGAGCATGCTCTGCGGATAAAGATGGCCGCATTACATCCTCTCTCATTACATTATTTACATCAATTACATGAGAGGTCGGAATGACCCCTTTCGTATCAAGGCTGTTCAGGTTTTCAACATAAGACAGAATACCGCTAAGCTGCTCTCTAAATTGCTCTATTTCCTGTTCAGACAGTTTTAGTCTTGATAGCGTTGCAATATGAGTAACATCATCACGACTTATATTCATCGGTCAGATCCGCTCCAGCTGAGCGAACTTCAAGGCAAGTCTTTTGATGCCTACGTCGGGGAAATTGACCATTACTTTCTGATCATCACCTTCACCATAACAATCCCTTATGACACCAACACCCCATTTAGGATGCTTTACTCTGCAACCCGTCTTATAAGCCGACTGTATAGAGACCTTTCTAACTCTTGGTGCCACTACCTTCTTACCTGAACCATTAGCTTTGACCTTTCGCACCATCTTACAGCAGTCAGCAGGCATATCAGAAAGGAACCTCGATGGTTCCTGGGTTTGGACCTTAGAATACAATCTCCTCTTTGACGAACCCGTCAGGTATAGCATATCCTTTGCTCTCGTAAGACCTACGTAGAACAATCTTCTTTCCTCACACATCTCCTCGGGATTATCTATAGCTTTGAAATATGGCAGTATACCTTCCTCTATCCCGACAATAAATACTATTGGAAACTCAAGCCCTTTCGCGGTATGTAATGTCATAAGTGACACAGCATTCAACTCGTTCTCGTCGTCAAGTCTGGACACCAGGCATACCTTATCGATGAACTCATCCACAGAGATACCCTCGGCTGAAGCTACAAGCTCGTATATGTTCTGCACTCTCTCGTCCTCGAGAGAATCAATAAAACCTATCTCATCTATTACTCTTCTTAATAGTTCAGCGGCATCCTTATACTTATCACTGCTTATGCTCTCTATGGTATTTATGAAACCGGTCAACTTTTCCTGGACCGATACAGATACGTTCTTTGCCTTGCATATCTCTTTGATCGTGTCAAATAGACTGATATCGCGCTTTTTGGCCTCTGTTTCGATCTTATTAAGTGTAGCTGCTCCGATACCTCTTGAAGGATAATTTATTACCCTCCTGAGACTGATATTATCATGATGGTTAACACACAGTCTCATATATGCCATTGTGTCCTTTATTTCCTTCTTCTCGTAAAAGCTCAACCCGGCAACAACCTTGTAAGGGATCCTTTCAGACTTCAATGCCTCCTCAATAGCGCGGGATTGCATGTTGACCCGGTAGAATATTGCCATATCCCTGTAAGTATATTTCCCCTTCAGGTACATCTCCTTGATCAACTTGGCAATGTGCTTTCCTTCTTCCATTTCGGTGCTGAACCAGTAATGGTTAACCTTATCACCGTTGCCTCTGTCAGTCCAAAGCTTTTTTTCCTTGCGAAGAGGGTTCTTGTCAATTACTGAATTAGATGCCCCGAGGATGTTCTGGGTGCTTCTGTAGTTCTGCTCCAGCTTGATGACCTTCAATTTTGAAAACTCTTTCTCAAGGCTTGCCATATTACCGACATCTGCCCCTCGGAACTTATAAATACTCTGGTCGTCATCTCCTACAGCGCACAGCTTCTTCTTTTTATCGGTAATGCTCTTTAATAACATGTACTGCGCCGGATTAGTATCCTGAAACTCGTCGACAAGAACATATTTGAACTTCTTCTGATACCTTGATCTCACGTCCGGGTGGTCTTCGAACAGCTTGACCGTCATCATTATAAGATCATCGAAGTCCAGCGCATTGGACCTCTTCATCTCATACTGGTATCTCATATAAACCCTTGCAAGCTTCTCATCAAAACCGAAGCTGTCGCCGGAAGAAACGAACTCGTCAGGAGTTAGAAGAGCTGATTTAAGCATACTTATACGCGAGGCAACACCTTTGTACAATGCTTCATATATCTTAAGTTCTTTAAGCAGGTGCTTTATAAGATTACATGTATCATGTGTATCGTAGATGACAAAATCATTTTTATAGCCAAGGTTATGTATCTCCTTGCGAAGTATCTTGCTGCATTGGGAATGAAAGGTGCCTATCCAGCTATCATCCATATCGCACTGGACAAGTTCACTTATCCTTTCCCTCATTTCAGATGCCGCTTTATTAGTGAATGTTACAGCAAGAAGTTCGGAGGGCTTCATCTTCTTTTCAGAGACAAGGTATGCATATTTCCTGGTGATAACCCTGGTCTTACCGCTCCCCGCTCCCGCCAGGACAAGCAATGGCGAGTCAATGCACTTCACCGCTGCTTTTTGCTGCTTATTAAGGTCTGATAATATAGTGTCAGTAGCCATTGAAGTTATTTATTATACGAAAACTAACCGGTTTTTGTAAATGAGATATGAGGGTGAACTACTCTACAGTTACACTCTTTGCAAGGTTTCGAGGTTGATCAACATCGCAACCCCTTAACACTGCAATATGATATGCAAGAAGCTGTAGCGGTATGGTCATCAGAACAGTGCCGAGGAACTCGTTTATGTGCGGAACGTTCAGGATATAGTCTGAAAGTCCCTCGAAGCTGTCACCGTTACCATCTGTAAGTACAATGACCTTGCCATCCCTCGATCTTATCTCGTTTATGCTCGAAAGCATTTTCTCGAACAATGCGTCTTTTGACACAATGAAAACTACTGGAAGGGCTTCGTCCACTAATGCTATAGGTCCATGTTTCATCTCTCCTGCCGGATAGCCTTCTGCGTGTATATATGATATTTCCTTTAACTTCAGAGCACCTTCCAGCGCAACTGGGTAAAGTGCCCCTCTGCCGAGGTACAGAAAATCACTTGCCTTAAAATAGTCCCTTGCAATATCTTTTATCTTCTCATCCAGATCGAACATAGATTCGATCTTACCGGGAAGCTCGATCAGATCACCCAAAAGCTTCTCTACTCTCTCGACATCCAGAACTCCCCTAATCTTGCCAAACGCAACAGCAAGCAGATATAAGGCTATTATCTGCGTCGTAAAAGCCTTGGTAGAAGCTACTCCTATTTCAGGCCCGGAGTGAGTATAAAAAACCGCGTCTGCCTCCCTTGAAGAAGAACTCCCGACCACATTGCATATTGTAAGTGTATAGGCTCCAAGCTCTTTAGCTTGCCGCTGCGCCGCGAGTGTATCTGCAGTTTCACCGGATTGTGTTATTGCAACAAAAAGGTCGTCCTTTCCGATCAGTGGATCTCTATATCTGAACTCTGATCCGATGTCGACCTCGACAGGTATCCTCGCCATTTCCTCTATAAAATACTTTCCAATAATAGCCGCATGCCATGAAGTCCCGCATGCTACAAGATATATTCTCTTGAAACCCGACATTCTTTCCTCATCGAGACCGAACTCCTCCAATGTTACGTGTGAATCTCCATGATAGTATCTACCCCTCAATGTATCAGTAACCGCTCTTGGCTGTTCGAATATCTCCTTTAACATAAAATGCTTAAAACCACCTTTCTCTGCCATTGAAGGTGTCCAGTTTATGGTTTCAGCATCCCTGAACACCTGATCTCCCTTATAGTTCCTCACCTCGACCCCATCATTGGTTAGTACGGCCATCTCATCGTTCTCCAGAAAGATAACATTACGACAATAACCGAGGAATGCTGGAACGTCAGAAGCTACAAAATATTCGGAGTCTCCTACACCTATAACCAGGGGACTGTCCTTCCGGGCACATACGATCTTTCCGGGTGACCGTTCACTTATAACTGCTATCGCATATGAACCTTTAATCTCCTTTATAGCGCTCATTACCGCATCCTCTATTTCAGCACTCTTGTGATACTTTTCTACAAGGTGGCATATTATCTCCGTGTCGGTGTCCGAGCTGAACTTGATCCCGTCCTTTGCAAGTCCGCTCTTAATTTCCATATAATTCTCGATGATACCGTTATGGACCATGACAACAGGGCCCGAACGGTGCGGGTGTGCATTGTCTTCTGAAGGTTTGCCGTGGGTAGCCCACCTTGTATGACCGATAGCCACACCTGAGCCGTTACTTGAAGCGTCCAGTAATCTAGCGAGATCCCTTATCTTACCTTTGCATCTTTTGACCTCTACCCTTTTATCAACGAAGTATGCGACACCGGCAGAATCGTAGCCCCTGTATTCGAGGCTTTTAAGCCCCTCCATGACGATGTCGACAGACCTGCCCCTCCCTATATATCCAATAATGCCGCACATTTATTTATTCCCCTTCCTGCTCTTGATCTTCCAGTTCCTCATCTCCTTCTGCCTTGATCTGCTGATAGCAAGTGCTTTCCTTGGGACATCTCTGGTGATGGTCGAACCGGCAGCAATAAAAGCTCCCTTCCCTATCTTTACAGGTGCTATCAGTTGAGTATCACTCCCGATGAACACATCATCCTCTATAACCGTTCTATGCTTCTTGCGTCCATCATAATTGCACGTGATAGTACCAGCCCCTATATTAACGTTCTTACCGATGATGGCATCACCTATATAACTGAGATGAGACGCTTTTGAACCGTCAGCTATCTTTGAGCTCTTCATCTCGACATAGTTGCCTATCTTTACTCTTTTACCGGTCTCAGAACCTGGTCTCAGTCTTGCAGAAGGTCCTATAGATGATCCTTCTCCTATCACCGATCCTTCTATCAGTGAGTTATCGAGTACTGATGTCCCGTTACCAACCTTGCTGTCAACTATTCTCACACCGGGATAAATGATCGAATCCTTCCCTATAACAGAGCTTCCCTCGATGTACACACCGGGATAGATAACTGATCCAGCGCCTATCTTCACATCTCCATGGACCATAACTGAAGACGGGTCATGGAACATTACCCCTTTCTTCATAAATGAGCTGATTATTTCATCCTGGACCAGCCTCTGGGCCTTTGCAAGTTCTGCCATTGAATTAATACCGAAGAACTCTTCCTCACTTCCAATATTGAAAACTTTTACATCCAGCCCGGCCCGACTGGACAATGATACAAGGTCAGTTAGATAGTACTCCCCTTTCCCGGAGTTCTTCTTAATTCTACTGATCAACTTTGCGGCTTTACTTCCGATAATATATACCCCACTGTTGACCTCTTTAATTTTCTTAAGGCCTCCCTTGAGGTCCTTCTCTTCTACGATTCCTATCGGAGAACCCTGCTCATCACGTACTATCCTTCCGTACGAGAACGGATCTTTTGCATTAAAGGATATCAGCGAAAGATCACATTTTGCCTTCGCATGTCTCGTTATCAATCTCTTGAGCATTCTTGGACTTATGAGAGGAGTGTCGCCATTGACTATCATCAGGCCCCCTCTAAAACCGTCCATATACCTGAGTGCTTCCTTAACAGCATCTGCGGTCCCCAGAGGCCTTTTCTGGACTGTATGCTCAATTCTGTTTGCTTTGATAAGATCTATGACCTCAGGATGGCCCGGATTGGTCACTGTGATTATCCTTTTTACACCGCACTTCTTTGAGGCATCAATGACATACTGAAGCAATGGCCGACCAAGCAAACTATTAAGGACCTTGGGTGTCCCTGACCTCATCCTGGTACCTAGACCAGCCGCAAGGATAATGATAGCAGTGTTCATATGCTATATTTATCCTTATGTAAATGGGGGGGTATGGAGATCATCACATCGTTATGATAATGCTTTTTATTTTAAGTTTTCAACTTTACCCGGATTTTCAGGATCTTGAACTCTCCCTTCCTGAAGACCTTGACGTCTATCAGATCCCCATCCTTTTTATCAGAAAGTGAACGCCTTATATCCTCGGTCGAGGTCACCTTTACACCGGCTATCTCCGTTATAATGTCCCCGCCGATATAGATAGTAGTTCCGCTTACGCGAACCCTCTCACTCCCACCTCTCAGGCCGGCCTTGTCTGCCGGGCCTCCTTTTTCCACGGTGCTGACGAGTATCCCTTTCGTAAGCGGCAGTCCGAAGGACGAGGCAAACTCCTCCCATAGAGGTACCCCAGTCACTCCCAGTGACGGTCGCCTCACTTTTCCGAAGCTTATAAGATCATCTATTATTCCCTTCGCAGTGTTCACAGGTATAGCAAACCCAATACCTACACTGCCCCCTGACGGAGAGAATATAGCAGTATTGATGCCTATCATCTTACCCCCGGAATCTATCAATGGCCCTCCGGAGTTACCGGGATTAATAGGAGCATCGGTCTGTACAACATTCTCTATGACCAGACCGCCCTGCGATGTAAGGGGTCTTCCGACCGCACTTATAATACCGGTAGTAAGTGTCGAGTTAAGCCCGAACGGATTGCCTATCGCATATACTTTCTGCCCGACTACCAATGCATCTGAATCACCGAAGACTAGTGGTATGAATTCTTTATCAGATTTTATCTTTATAACAGCAAGGTCGTTCTCTGCAGATGCACCAACAAGTTCGGCCTCATACTTATCTCCGTTAGTTAATGTGACCTGGATCTTCTTAGCATCCTTTACCACATGATAATTGGTCAGAACAAAACCTTCCTTTTTTATGATGGTACCCGACCCTGCACCATCCTTTGGATATACCGAGAACAGGTCTCTCACTAAAGTGGTCGTTGTGATATTAACCACCGAGGGTGAAGATGTCTCAAATACCTTAATATTTGACAGCTCTTCCTGGGTAAGTGCTCCACTATGAGCGCTTAGCAGAAGAACTGTGATACTGATGATACAACCCGCGATAGCCAGCTTTCTCAACTTACTTTCTCCATTATCTCGTCAGTGATATTGAAATTGGCATATACGTTCTGAATATCATCATGATCTTCAAGAACCTCCATAAGCCTCATCGTTTTGGTTGCAATATCCTCATCCAGTTCAACCGTGTTCTTAGGCACCATCGAGACCTCGCCTACCTCTGTAGAGATACCTGCCTCTTTTAAAGCTTCAATTACATCGTTAAAGCTCTCGGGTGCAGTTATTATCTCATAGTTATCCTCTTCCGGATCGTTCTTCATGTCCTCTGCTCCGGCTTCAAGTACTATTCCCATAAGGGTCTCCTCATCAGTCGCATTTTTATTTATAAGAACATATCCTTTCTTATCGAACATCCATGATACGCAGCCTGCCTCTCCTAGACTGCCACCATTTTTCGAAAGGAGGTGTCTTATCTCAGAGACCGTTCTGTTCTTGTTATCAGTCAGAACATCGATCATGATGGCTACTCCCCCGGGTCCATATCCTTCGTAAACAGTTTCTTCATAGTTTGCGCCGGGGAGTTCCCCTGTGCCTTTTTGTATCGCCCTCTTAATATTCTCAGCGGGCATGTTAGCTTCCTTGGCCTTATCTATTGCGGTCCTTAATCGAGGGTTCCCGTCCGGATCACCACCACCAAGTCTCGCCGCAACAGAGATCTCCTTTACAAGTTTGGAGAACGCCTTTCCCCTCTTGGCATCTGTATGTGCTTTCTTCCTTTTGATCTGTGCCCACTTCGAATGACCGGCCATTTTTATTTACCGTTCCTTTTCTCCATTTCAACAGCCATTTTAATAGTTCCTATCCTCTTAACAGCAACGCTCGTGTCACGAGATTTCGGAAACCTTTTTATTATTATCTTATAACCCTTGTATGCTTCCTTATAATCGTTCAAATTGAACTTCGCTTCAGAATAATAGAAGAGATGGACAGGTGTTCTCAACTCTCCTGTCTTGATGAAATCCTTTATATGGGGTGTGACGTATTCCTGCAGCTCTTTCCATTCCCCCTTTTTGTAAAAATAACGCATTACAGTATCTTCTATTGCATTCCTTAAAGGAGAATCAGGATATCTTGATCGATGATAAATATCAAGTTCTATTGCCTCCTTTTCCTTTGGAGGGTTGTAATCTATCAGGTAGAGGCTTATTAGCCTCATGCAGCTCTCCTGCGCAAGATGGGCATCAGGGTACTCATTTATGATCTCTATATAGAGCCCGGCCATCTTTCCGAGCTGATCGAGCCGGTCACCCTCCTGAGATACCTCCAGTATCTCATTGAACTTCTCAAAGGCCAGCTTCTGCTGCTCTTCAAAAGATATATCCACCTCTTTGTTAACTTCTATGAAAGATGGGGTATCGGGTCCGGATTTCGCTCTGTCCGCAGGAGCTACTCCTGCACAGGAATACAGGGATGCAAATAACGTCATAAGGAATAAATAATGTATCTTTCTCATCAGAACATATATGTTAAAGAGAGGATTTATTACGTGTCAAGCTCGAGACCGTAGTCCTTTATCTTAGTTAACAGTGTCTTATAACTCACACCCAGTATCTCCGCAGCCCTGGTCTTGTTCCATCTCACTTCATCAAGTGCCTTCTTTATTCTCATCGATTCTGCTATCTTAAGCGCTTCCTTTGCCGCATCCTCAAGTGTGCCTTCCATTGGCAAACCTCCCAGATCCGCCTCAGAGCCCCTTGGAGGGCTTAACACAATATCAGAAGGCTCAATTGAGTTGCCCTCACAAAGTATTATCGCTCTTTCTATCGCGTTCTCGAGCTCTCGCACATTGCCTTTCCATGAATATTTCTCCAGAATACTCATTGCATCCTTTGATATGGTCATTTTCTTCCTGTTCAGTTCAACCGTATATTTCTCAAGAAAGAACTCCGTAAGATAAGGTATGTCCTCCCTTCTATCCCTAAGCGGCGGTATCTTGACCGGGAAAACACTTAACCTGTAGAAGAGATCTTCCCTGAAGTTCTTTTTACCCACAGCCTCATCAAGGTCAGTGTTGCTTGCCGCAATAACCCGAACGTCAACCTTTATCTGCTTAATGCCCCCGACCCGCTCTATCTCTCCCTCCTGCAGCACCCTGAGCAGCTTTGCCTGAAGAGCAATATCCAGCTCTCCGACCTCATCAAGAAATATGGTACCTCCGTCGGCCAGCTCGAACTTACCTATCTTCCTGGCATCGGCACTCGTGAATGCCCCCTTTTCATGTCCGAACAGTTCCGATTCTATAAGTTCCCTGGGGATAGCGGCACAGTTGATAGGAACGAAAGGCCGGTCCTTGCGCGGGCTTAACAGGTGAACTGACCTGGCAAAAAGCTCCTTTCCTGTTCCGCTCTCTCCAAGCAAAAGGACCGTTGTCTTGCCCGGAGCCACCTTCTGTATCTTACCTGCAACATCATGGATCGAGGGAGATCTTCCAATTATTTCCGGGATATTAAGAGCAGAGTCATACTCCTCTCTGAGCAAAATATTCTCCCTATAGATACGCTTTGCCTCAAGAGCTCTGTTGATAATAAGTATAAGATGATCAGTGTCGAACGGCTTGGCAATAAAGTCATTGGCACCGAGCTTCATCGCCTCCACTGCTGTTTCGATAGTACCGAACGCCGTCATCACGATCACAGGGACGAACGGATCCTCTTCCCTTACCTTTTTAAGCACCTCTATCCCGTCCTTTTTGGGGAGCTTAAGGTCTGTAAGGACAAGGTCATAGTTCTCCTTAGATACAATATTGATGGCCTCGGCTCCGTCCCGTGCTACCAATGTTTCGAATCCTGACGACTCAAGTGTTTCTTTCAGCATGTTCGCCATTGATTCCTTATCCTCAACAACAAGTATTATATCTTTGGCAGACATTATAACCTCGCACTTTTCAGGGCGCTGTTGCACGAGCACGCCCTCTCAGTATCCAGAAGTGGCACAAGAAGGCCGATAAACTCCTTTATCTTTTCAGATGATCTCCTCATGTTCTCCACCACCTCATCGGTCGTTAAACGTCCATCCTTTATCCCGGCAGCATAATTGGTCACTATATAGATACCCGAATAACAGATCTCAGCTTCTCTTGCAAGGACTGCTTCAGGCATAGCTGTCATACCTACTATATCTGCACCTGCCATCCTGTACATCTCTATCTCGGCAGCCGTTTCAAGCCTGGGCCCTTCGACCGCGACATACGTACCGGACCCGGTTAACCGGATATCGATAGAATCGCTTCCTTTAATGATCCTTCTTCTCATATCTTCGCAGTACGGCTCTGTGAAATCAACATGAACTACATCATCACCCTCAAAGAAGGTGTTCGCCCTGCTCCTGGTCATATCTATTATCTGGTCTGCAAGCACAAAACTGCCCGGTGGCATCTCCCTGCTTATGCCTCCCACGGCACTGATCGAAATTATCCTTTCGACTCCGAGGTCCTTAAGCGCCCTTATATTTCCCCTGTAATTGACCTTATGGGGCGGTATTGAGTGGTCTATGCCATGCCTGGGCAGGAACAGTACTTCATGACCCTTATAAGTGCATTTCCTGACAGCTCCGGAGGGGGAGCCAAATGGAGTGTCCACAATAAGGTCCTCCTTCACCATAAGGCCTTCTATCTCATAAAGCCCGCTTCCTGTAATGATAGCTATCATTTATCACCTCAATACTATTTTGACG
>CP070669.1:1075490-1093370 GCA_020351835.1 Nitrospirota bacterium | reverse complement strand
AGGATATAATAGAGATAAAGAACAGGGGTAAGATAGTGGGTGATATACAGACCCCTAAGCTTACGATAGTTGAGGGGGGCGTCATAGAAGGCCGTACCCGTATGCAGTCAGGTGATTCCAAGGTAGTTGAACTTCAAAAACAGGAAAAGCCCGAAGAGCCGTATTCCCCGCAAGCCTGAACTGCTCCTGATCATCTTCTTATCATCTCTGCGATTTATATCACGATTCAGGAAATCCCTGATGAAATGGTAATATAGCTGATTGTCAAGTCACTGCCAGGGTCAGACCGATGAGCAAAAAGATATATCTTGATAATATGCCGCTTGAAGATGCGCGTGGTAAGTGGTTTGCAGCCATTGCTCACATTATGGATAAAGGTTCTCTGGTAGAGGACATAATGGCCGAAGAGGCACTTCACCGTGTCACTGCTGAAGCTGTCAATGCGAAGATATCCTCCCCGTTCTATCACTCCTCAGCGATGGACGGATATGCTGTCAACTATATAGACACTTTTGGTGCGACCGAGTCAGCTCCGATATTATTGCAGTTGGGAAAAAAGGCGGCCTGCATAGATACTGGCGATCCGATGCCGCAAGGAACCAATGCTGTGATAAAGGTTGAGGACGCTAATATTGTTAGTGAGAAGGGCGAGGACCGTATTGAGCTGATCTCACCTGTAACACCCTGGCAGAACGTCAGAGTGATAGGTGAAGACATCGTAGTAACCGACCTTATATTGCCGGAGAACACCGTAGTGCGGCCTGTTGATCTTTCTGCGATGCTGGCAGGAGGAATAAAACGGATCAAGGTCAGAAAGCGGGCAACAGTTAATATAATACCTACCGGAGATGAGATCGTTGATTATAAGAAGGAAATGCTCAAAGAGGGTGAAATAATTGATACTAACACCTGGATGCTGGACGGGTATATAAAGGAGGACCTTGCCATAGCTGTCAGGGGACAGATTGTGCCGGATGATAAAGAAAGACTTAGGTTCGCCCTGGGCTCAGCTTTAAGATCTTCAGATATTGTTCTTATCATAGCCGGTTCTTCAGCAGGATCTGAGGACTATACCGCAGATGTGATCCGTGATATGGGTGAGGTGATCGTTCATGGTGTCGGTATAAGGCCCGGCAAACCTGTTGTGCTGGGTATAGTCGATGAGAAGCCTGTTATAGGCATACCTGGTTATCCGGTGTCTGCATTCCTGGCCTACAAGCTCTTTGTAAGGCCTATACTTCAGGAATACTATCTCGATGGAGCAAAGGAGCCTGAGATAATTGAGGCACGGCTGTCAAGACAGCTGGCGTCGCCTATCGGAATGGAAGAGTTTGTCAGGGTAAAACTTGGCAATGTTGCGGATAAGATCATAGCTACTCCGGTAACGAGGGGCGCCGGGGTAATTATGTCACTTGTAAGAGCTGATGGTCTTTTGCGTATACCGGAAAGGTCCGAGGGGTATGGGGCGGGTACCGATGTTTGTATTGAGCTCATAAGGAGCAGAAAAGATATTAAGAATACGATCGTGGGGATAGGCAGTCATGATAACTCACTTGATCTTATGGCTAATTATCTGAAAAGAAGGTATCCTGAATTGTCCCTGTCCTCCGCACATACAGGTTCTATGGGAGGGATAATGGCGATAAAAAAGGGTGAGGCACACATAGCAGGTACACATCTTCTGGATGAGGCCTCTGGTGAATATAACGTTCCTTTTATAAGGGAACACCTTTCCTCCATCAGACTCAGGTTGTACAACCTTGTATACAGGGAGCAGGGATTGATAGTGAAGAAAGGTAATCCAAAGAATATAAAGGGTATAGAAGACCTGATACGGGATGACGTTACGTTCGTTAACAGGCAGTCGGGTTCAGGGACAAGGCTGCTTACCGATAAGAGCATAAATGATATAAAGCTGGATAGTACCGCGATATCCGGCTATGACAGGGTCGAGTTCACGCATATGTCCGTAGCATCAGCGGTAAGGGGCGGCATCGCAGATGCGGGAATGGGGATTTATGCTGCTTCCGTGGCCCTTGACCTTGATTTCATCCCGGTTGCCAGGGAGCGCTATGACATAATAATCCCGCAAGAACATGAAAGCTCCGATAAGATAATGGCATTTCTGGATATAATGATAAATGACGAAGCTTTCAGGTCGGCAGTTGAGGAGCTTGGAGGCTATGATACCTCTGATATGGGCAGGGTCATGTACGAACAATGAGCCGACTGGTCTTTCAGTACGATCTGGAGCTGCCTGAGGATATTATAGACCTGTCGGGCGTACTGTGCAGTTCGTTATCTTCTGATGTTATAGTCCCTGAAGCTATCTATGATAAGCTCCGAACAATGGGAAGTCGGCCCGGAGCACATGTCACTTTTATCGTAAGCGTGTTTGGCGAGCAATACAAAGTGATCGATATAAGATCAGGCCCCTCTTACTCATTAGCGTTAGATATCGGAACCACAAATATTGCAGGGGTTCTTGTGGATAACTTTAGTGGGGGCAGGAGCGATATCGTTAGTATTGAAAACCCTCAATTAAAATACGGTAGCGATATTCTTTCAAGGCTGCAGCTCTCTATATATGGTGACCATAAAGCTATAAGGGATGCTCTCATTAATGGGGTAAATGAACTTATAGTAAAAGCATGTAAAGAACAGAATATAAGCGAGCGTTATATACATTCGGTCGTTGCAGCAGGGAACACTGCCATGAGCCATTATTTCCTTGATCATGATGTAAGCAGTATCCCTGTAGCACCTTATGAGCCGGCTGTCAGGGAGCCGGGTTTCTTGCATGCTTCTGCTGTTGATATTAATGTACATCCCGAGGCTATCTTATATGTATTTCCAAATGCCGGCAGCTATGTAGGAGGAGATATCATATCAGGAGTGGTATCTTCAGGCCAGTTCCGGTCTGAAGACCTGTCAGTACTTATAGATGTGGGGACCAATGCCGAGATCGTTATCGGCAACAGCGAGTGGTTGCTTGTTTCTGCCGGAGCTGCAGGTCCGGCCCTTGAGGAAGGGATATCGGCAATAGGAAAGAGAGCTGAAAGTGGTGTTTTATACGATATTGTGATCGAAGGTGACAGTGCAGAGTGTAAAACATTTGATGGTTCTTCCCCGAAAGGTGTATGCGGTTCAGGGATGGTAAGTCTTATCTATGAGATGCATAAGTGCGGGGTTATCGGCAATGACGGGATGTTGAAGAAAGGGGATAGAGAAGACAATAAAGAAGATGAGGTCCGGAAATATGTGATACCATGCTCTAATGGAGGAGAACTCAGTATAAGCCAGACAGAGATAGAGAATTTCCTAAGGTCCAAAGCTGCTATGTTCACGCTTCTGATGGTACTTTTAAGGTCCGTCGGATTGACGTTCAGTGACGTCAAAAGGTTATATGTGGCCGGTGCCCTTGGCAATGGTATAGATATCAAAAAGGCGTCCGGGATAGGTATGTTGCCTCGCTGGCCGGCAAGCATGGTGAGCTCCGCAGGGAATGCCTCACTCGAAGGGGCGATAAGGCTTATAGACGACAGCACGGTGCTGAATGAGATATCCAGCATTATGAGGACAATTACATACAAGAACATGCATGATGATCCCGAGTTCATGAAGGAGTTCAGGGGAGGGTTGTTCATTCCTCATACAAATCCATCTTTATTGGATGTATAATGAAATTAGGGAGGGGATAAAATTCCTGAAAAGGATAAGTCCAGTAGATCATGAATGAGCTAGAGTTCAAATGTGCTATCGATCACCACCTGGTATGGAAGCGTAAACTGAGAGGCTTTCTTGACGGTGTAGAGTCGATAAAGGAGGCAGAGGCACTCTCGCATAAGGACTGCGACCTTGGCAAATGGTTGATATCAGAACATTCGAACGAATACTACTCATTGCCGGAGGTAGGGGAACTTGAGCAGATACATGAGCAGCTTCATGCAAAGGTGAGGCTCATTCTTCAGATGAAGTACTCAGGCGATCTTGCGGGAGCTGAGAAGGAACTCATTGAGATGGAGAATCTGAGCGATATGATAATAAGGCTTCTAGACCGTATACGACAGAGGATCTCGGAAAGTACCAAGTAGTACTATGATCAGAGCGAATCGTCCCTCTGGAGCTCTTTTAGAGTAGGCATGTCGCTTAGGTCTTTAAGGCCGAAGTACTGCAGAAAATCCTTTGTTGTTCCATAAAGCATGGGCTTGCCGGGAACCTCCTTTTTGCCCAGTATCTTTATAAGCCTTTTTTCTAAAAGCGACTTAACAACACCATCAGAGTTGACACCGCGCAGCTGCTCTATCTCGATTTTAGTTATAGGTTGTTTATAGGCGATTATAGACAACGTTTCAAGAGCGGCCATGGAAAGCTTGGCAGTAGTTGCAGTGGTCCTTAACTTCCTTATCCATGGAGCATATTCAGGGTTCGAAACCAACTGGAATCCTTCAGCTATAGCCGCAATGAAAAAACCTCCGTTCCTTGACCGGTACTCTTCAGTTAGCTCCTGGATCGCTTTCTTTATGTCGTCCTCGGTCAGCTCTGTTGATCTCTTAATATCGTTAATGCTTAAAGGTTCCCCCGTAACGAACAACAGTGATTCTACAAGAAATTTCTTATTAAAGTCGTCCATAGAGTTGAAATATATCAGATTTGATCTTAAAACATCAACGAACGCAGTTCAGGAGGGTAAGCATGACAATCGTGAGCGTTCCGGCAGGTCATAAGTGCTTGTCTCTAGGGTAATTATCATTGAAATAGCAAAATGATATCAGGTAATATATATCTCACAATTATTTCAGCACCTGTCCAGGAGGTAGTAGATTAAAGTAAGAATTGGGGATTCGGTCACCGAATTCAAAGATAATAAGGAAGCACTTAAGATCTTCGATAAGCGAAGAGTTGTTGCTCTTAGAACAGGTCCTGATAACCTTATTGACGTTAATACCCTGGAGAACATAGACGGGGCAGTAACGCCCGAAGCGGTTCTCCTGGACTCTCCCGAAGGCCTGGAGGTATACCGCCACAGCACATCCCATATAATGGCCCATGCCGTAAAGGACCTGTTCCCCGATGTGAAAGTCGCTATCGGACCTGCTATAGAGGACGGGTTCTACTATGATTTTGATATAGAAAGCCCTTTCAGTCCGGAGGACCTTGAGAAGATAGAAAAGAGAATGTCCGAGATAATAGATCAGGATGCTAAGTTCGAAAGAAGGATCTTAAAGAAGGATGAAGCACTGAATTACTTCAAAGAGAAGGGAGAGGACTATAAGATCGAGCTCATAAATGAGATAGATGACGACAAGGTCTCTGTTTACGAAGAGGGCGGCTTTGCAGACCTTTGCCGGGGGCCTCACCTGCCGTCGACGGGACAGGTAAAAGCATTCAAGTTGCTGAGCGTTGCAGGGGCCTACTGGAGGGGGGATGAGAAGAACAAGATGCTTCAGCGTATTTATGGCACTTCGTTCCTAACTGCAAAGGAACTTAAGAAGTATCTGAATTTTTTAGAGGAGGTCAAGAAAAGGGACCACAGAAGACTGGGAAAGGAGCTTGATCTTTTCAGCACCAATGATGAGATCGGGGCCGGCCTGATATTATGGCATCCAAAAGGGGCCCTTATTCGAAAAACCATAGAGGACTTCTGGCGTAACGAGCACCTCCGGGCTGATTACCAGATACTGTATACGCCTCACATGGCCAAGCTCAACCTTTGGGAGAGGAGCGGGCACTGGGACTTCTACAGAGAGAACATGTATTCTCCTATGGAGATCGATGGCATAGACTATGAGATAAAGCCGATGAACTGTCCATTTCACATTGAGGTTTACAGATCGTCATTAAGGAGCTACAGGGATCTCCCTGTTCGCTATGCTGAACTGGGTACGGTCTATCGGTATGAGCGGTCCGGGGTGCTTCATGGTCTTCTAAGGGTCAGGGGGTTTACTCAGGATGATGCGCACATTTTCTGCGCGGAGGAACAGATAGAAGATGAGATACTGAATGTTCTGGACTTTACATTGTTCGTGCTAAGGACCTTTGGATTTGATGACTATGATATATACCTTTCAACCAGGCCGGAAAAGTACGTAGGGTCTGCCGATAACTGGGACAGGTCTACTGAGGCATTGAAAAGGGCCCTTGAGATAAAAGGACTGAAATATGAGATAGATCCCGGAGAAGGAGTCTTTTATGGGCCAAAGATAGATATAAAGGTTAAGGACTCTCTCGGCAGGCAGTGGCAATGCAGTACGATACAGGTAGATTTTAACAATCCCGAGAGGTTCGATGTGACATTCAGGGGATCTGACGGTAAAGAGCATCGACCGATAATGATACACAGGGCCCTTATGGGATCTCTTGAAAGGTTCTTCGGCATCCTTATAGAACATTATGCCGGGGCATTCCCCTTGTGGCTTTCACCGGTCCAGGTATCGGTTCTAAGTATTGCAGAAAGGCATGTCGAACATGCTTCAGAGGTATTGAAATATCTAAGAGAAAATGATATAAGGGTAGAAGGCAAATTTGATAATGAGAAAATAGGTTACAAGATCAGGCAATCCACAGTCTCGAAAGTACCATATTCTGTTATCATCGGGGATAAAGAACTTGAGACCGGTAAAGTTACCGTGAGAAAGAAGAGTGGAGAGAACCTGAACCCTATGGCCAAAGAAGAATTGCTCGACTTGCTTAGGAAGGAGATCGATTCCAGAAAATGACAATGGAGGTTGATTGAAAAAAAGAAGAAGAGAACCCGTAAAGAAGGTCGATAAAGTAAGAGTGAATGAGCAGATCAGGGCCAGAGAAGTAAGGCTCATAGGTGATGAAGGAGAACAATTAGGAGTAGTGCCCGTAAATGACGCGCTTAACAAGTCAAAGGACGCAGGCCTGGACCTTGTTGAGGTAGCACCTAACTCAGACCCGCCAGTATGCCGTATTATGGACTACGGCAAATACCGCTACCAGCAGAGCAAAAAGCACGGCCATGCCAAGACAGTCGGGGTAAAGGAAGTGAAGGTAAGGCCATCGATCTCGGACCATGACCTTGATCTCAAGGTCAGGAACATGCTGAGGTTCCTCGGAGGGGGGAATAAGGCAAAGGTCACCATGTTCTTCAGAGGGAGGGAAAGACAACGCCCGGAAAGGGGACTTCTGGTCTTCGACAGGATAAAGGAGCTGATAGGTGACCAGTACAGCATTGAGGTCGAGCCAAAGCTCGAGGGTAATCGTATCACCATGATAGTTGCCCCCAGGTAGTCGAAAATGTTAACATAGCTCTTCCGAAAATATTACAGTGGAGGACCCGTAATGCCAAAGCTTAAGTCACATAGAGGAGCCGCTAAGAGATTTAAACTGACCGCCTCGGGAAAGGTCAAAAGGAACAGGGCAAATAAAAGTCACATCATGACCGGAAAGCCCGCTAAGAGGACGAGAAGGCTCAGGACCGCTACACTGGTCGACAAGACCAATGAGAGTGCTATCAAGCGGATGCTGCCTTACGGTTAGTGCGTATAAAGACATCATTAGGAGGAAGGATAGATGCCGAGAGCAAGAGGTGGTTTCAAGACCAGGAGAAGAAAGAAAAAGCTGCTTAAAAAGGCCAGGGGTTATTACGGTGCCCGGAGCCGTTTATATAACGTAGCTAACGAGGCCGTCGAGCACGCGCTTCAATACGCTTACAGGGATAGACGGGTAAAGAAACGTGAGTTCCGCAGCCTTTGGATAGTCAGGATAAATGCGGCTGCCCGCCAGCTTGGTATGACTTATAGCCAGCTGATGTCCGGTATAAAGAAGGCAGGCATTGGTCTGGACAGAAAGGCCCTTGCTGACATTGCTTACAATGACCCGGACACCTTCGGAAAGATAGTAGAGACGGCCAAAAAAGAGATCACAGCCTGACAGTCCAGGTCAAAGTGGACGACCTTCAAACTTTAAAAGACGAATTCCTTTCACGGCTTGCCAATGCCGAAAGAAGCTCCGATATCCAGGAACTGCGCACAGAGTTCCTCGGAAAAAAAGGCAAATTAACGGACCTGCTAAGATCGCTGGGCGATCTGCCGGCTGAGGATCGTCCGGAGGCAGGTAAACGTATAAATGAGGCCAAGAACTTATTTGAGGCACGCATAAAAGAGGCTCTCTCTGATATCCAGTCACGAGAGATCAAACAAAAGCTCACCAGTGAATCGATAGATATAACGCTTCCTGGGATATCGCCGGAGCCCGGCGGGAGGCATCCGATCAGCAGGATCCTCGATGAAGTTATCGAGATCTTCGTATCGATGGGCTTCGGTGTTGAAGAGGGACCCGAGGTAGAGCTGGATTTTTACAATTTCGAGGCACTTAATATACCCAGGGACCATCCTGCCAGAGATATGCAGGATACGTTCTACATAAACGATGACATGGTCCTTCGTACTCACACTTCGCCGGTTCAGGTCAGGGTAATGCAAGAGAGAAAGCCTCCTCTTCAGATAATAGCACCGGGTAAGGTCTACAGATGTGATGCTGATGTTTCCCATACACCCATGTTCCATCAGGTGGAAGGGTTAATGGTGGATACAAAGATAACCTTTGCAAATCTTAAATCGGTGCTTGAGAGCTTTCTTCATGTAATGTTCGGCCCCGATACCCCGGTCCGGTTCAGGCCTAGCTATTTCCCTTTTACGGAACCTTCAGCCGAGGTCGATATAGGTTGCATTTTCTGTAAGGGTAAAGGATGCAGGGTGTGTAAGTCCACGGGATGGCTTGAGATTCTGGGTTCGGGTATGGTCAATCCTAAGGTCTATGAAATGTCCGGCTATGATCCCGGGAAGTATACTGGTTTCGCCTTTGGCATGGGGATAGAAAGAATAACCATGCTCAAATACGGAATAGATGATATAAGACTTTTTTATGAGAACGACCTCAGGTTCCTGAGGCAGTTCTAGAGAAATGAGAAGATGATCATATCATATAACTGGGTAGAAGAGTTCATTGACATCGATCTTTCAGCAAAACAGGTTGCTGAATTGCTGACAATGTCAGGATTAGAGGTCGATTCGGTGGAAAAGAAGGGTAAAGATCATATCATCGATATTGATCTTACGCCTAATAAGGGTGATTGCCTGAGCATTCTTGGCGTGGCACGCGAGCTGAGCGCGATATCAGGGAAGAAGCTGAAAATGCCCGGCTTTAAATTACCGGCACAGGACAAGAGTGCTCCTGTTAAGATCTCTATAGAAGACAGGGAGCTCTGCGGAAGATATGCCGGAAGGGTTATCAGGGGGATAAAGGTCAAGGCATCTCCGAAATGGATGCAGAAGCGCCTCGAGTCAATGGGTGTCAGACCTATTAACAATATAGTAGATGTAACGAACTATGTGATGCTAGAGTATGGTCAGCCTCTGCATGCATTTGATCTTGATAAGCTGCGGTCCGGCCACATCAGGGTGGCAACGCCCGGAAAGAAGATATCTTTTTCTACGCTTGACGGTGTAAAGAGGCAGATCGCCCCTGACATGCTGATGATCTGGGACGGCGATGTTGCTGTTGCAGTGGCCGGGGTAATGGGAGGGCTGGAAAGCGAAGTCAGCGATGATACGACCAGCATATTCCTGGAGAGCGCATGCTTTAATGCCTCCTCAGTGAGAAGGACTGCATCCGGTCTTGGTATCAAGACCGAATCATCATTCAGATTCGAACGGGGCATAGACCTGTTGGGCGTTGACAAGGCCCTTGATAGAGCCTCATTCCTCATATCTGAACTTACGGGGGGGCAGCTGTGCAGGAGCTTGGATGTGTTCCCGGACAAGCACAGGGCCAGGAACGTGAAGGTCAGTTATCAGCGGGTGAACGACCTGCTGGGATTATCGTTATCCAGAAGCAGGATAAAGAACTTGATCTCAAGGACCGGTGCTAAAGTGAAAGAGCTGGCCGATTCAGTCAGGGTCGAGGTGCCATCGTACAGGAACGATATAGAGGGCGACGTGGATATCATAGAGGAGGTTGCCCGATTGTATGGTTACCACAATATACCTTCTCATGCACCGGCACTTAAGGTCACCGCAGATCACGATGGCAGTAGCAGGAAGAGGATAAACCATGTTAAGCAGCTGATGTGTTCTAGGGGTTACTCTGAGGTCATTAATTATAGTTTCATGAACCCGGATATGCTCAATGCTCTAAATATAAGTAATGATGATGAAAGAAGGATGACGGTAAGTATTCTTAATCCTTTGCGACAGGAGGAATCATTGCTTAGGTCTACTCTGCTTCCTTCATTGATAGAGAACCTTGTTCACAACTACAGCAGGGGTGAGAGGGTTGTTAAGATATTCGAGGTTTCCAGGGTGTTCATTAAGAAAAGCAGGAAAAGCGACAAGCTTCCTGATGAAGGGCTCAGGATCGGAGGCCTGCTAATTGATGACAGGTCACAGCAGCTCTGGAAAAGTGGCGTGGATCCTTACTATAAAGTTAAGGGGGACATGGATTCAATCCTTAATCTGATGTCCGTTGAAAATATGAGTTGGAAAAGGTCGGTAGAGCCGTTCCTTCATGGAGGCCGATCTGCGGATCTTTTGATAAAAGGTAAAAAGACAGGATACATAGGTGTGCTATCCCCTGGCTTAGTTGAAGGCCTTGGGATCAAACTGCACGGTGCGGATGTACTGGTGTTTGAACTTGATCTTGAATCCGTTATGTCAACATCTAAAAGTACAGCAATATTTGAGAAGTTCTCACGTTTCCCTTTTGTTAGGCGTGATATTTCACTGCTTGTGGATGCAGCTACGACCTCGCAAGATATATTAGAAGAAATGAAAGGATACCGGAACGACCTTATACAGGACATTGAGGTATTTGATCGCTATTCCGGCAAAGGCATTCCAGAAGGAAAGGCCAGTTACGGGTTAGGTGTTACATACAGGTCCTTCGAGAGAACGTTAAGCGAGGAAGAGATAGACAGCATACACGACGGGCTGGTTGAATGGTTACTTGAAAGGACCAGCGG
This sequence comes from Nitrospirota bacterium, assembly GCA_020351835.1. Lineage (GTDB taxonomy): Bacteria > Nitrospirota > Thermodesulfovibrionia > Thermodesulfovibrionales > BMS3Bbin05 > BMS3Bbin05. The sequence goes on along the minus strand of CP070669.1, from coordinate 1,082,383 downwards.
AGAGATACGGGCCTAGCTAGCACTTTGAGAACTCGACCCGGTTCTTGCCATTCCTCTTGGCAGCGTAGAGGTTCTTATCAGCCGCTTCAAAATAGAACTCTGTATTTGCTACCTTGTTCTCGATATCTTCAAGCAATAAAGCGCCGAAACTTGCTGTGATACCTTTATATGCAGGATTGCCGAACCTGTCATTGAACTTATGATCCTCGATCGTTAACCTGATCCTGTCAGCAAGTCCCTGCAGCCTTTCGCCGTCGACCTTCGGAGTAATGATCATGAACTCCTCACCTCCTATCCTTATAGCGCGGTCATAAGGACGTATATTATCAAGTATAAGCCTTCCGAATTGTGCAAGAAGGCTGTCACCGTTCAGGTGGCCGAAACGGTCATTGAAAAGTTTAAAGTCATCAATATCGAGCAATAACAGACCCACGCAGTATCTGTTCTGTACCGCCTTTGATATCTCTGTTATGAAAAGGTCCTCTTTCTGCTGCTGGTTATAGAACTGTGTCAACTGGTCTTTCCTGAGTATCTCGAAGTTCTGAATATGTGAGGAAAAGTAAGAAGTTATCTGCCTCAGAAGTGCCTTTTCGGTCTCTGAGAAACTGCCTTTGTCTTTACTGGCAATGATAAACCCGTATGGTTCCTTAGATTTAGCCCCTGTTCTCTTAATGAACAGAGGAATGCTAAGAGTGTTATTGTCCTTTATATTGATCCCACAAAGAGATGATATCCCTTCTCGAAGCGTCTCAGGTACTATTACCGCCATATTGCCATCAGGGGACAGTTCCAGAAGTCTCTCGTCTTCAAATATCTCTCCCGCACCCCAAATAAAATCATTACTGACCGACGCCTTTCGAACAAGGGTAGGTTTGATCTCCCTGTCGTGATTACCGCTTATCCTTCCCGGCACCAGACCCATATAGAATATGTTGTCAGCTCCGGTAAGGCCCTTGTAAATGCTCAGGGATAAAGGGACGTAATCCCTGAAACTGGAGATGGAATTTCTCAACAGCTCATGGATGACGTTTCCGGCTATGTGAACCAGCAGCTTTGGATCAATGTTACCTTTCATGACAGATCTGATCACGGAGCTAACATGATCGACACGTTCAAGGTCTGATATTGAAGGGTCCTTAAGGACCCTGTCGAGCCTGTTTAGAGTACTATCTGATATCATCAAACTCATAATGAAGTTTACAATAGCTATATATAAAAATCAAGTATAAGTTATAAAATGCAGAATATGTAATACATAAATATAAGTATTATCTTAATGCCGAAGCTTTCATATATTTAATATTTATCAAATATATTAATGACTTTATGTATCAAAACAAAGATCATAATGGATTGCTGTAAGAATGGATAAATTTAGATAATAAATATACAATTTCGTTTATATTGGAACAGACCCGATCGAGCAAACACCGGTAAGCAGCTTGAAACTATTCGTGATATTATTACATTAATGATAAAAAAGGAGATCTCAAAGATATTCAGGGATATGGCCGATCTTCTGGAGGTTAAGGGGGATAACCCTTTCAGGATAAGGGCATACAGAAGGGCATCTCAGAGCGTAGAGGGCATATCATCTGATGTTTCAAAAATGACGGAGAAAGAGCTGGTCTCCATCCCGGGGATAGGAAAGGACCTTGCCGGAAAAATAAAGGAGTATTCAGAGACAGGTAAGATAGGTGCATGGGAGGACCTGAAGAGAGATGTTCCGGAGGGCATTATCGACATCATCTCGATCCCCGGAGTAGGCCCAAGGACGGCAAAATTGATATTTGATGAACTTGGGATATCGACTCTCGAAGGCCTGGAGAGTGCGCTGGAGAAAGGCAGACTCAGGGGTATAGGCCATATAAAGGATAAAACCGAGCAGAACATACTAAAAGGTATCAAGCTGATCAAGAAAGGCAGGGAGAGGGTTTCCATAGGGCTGGCACTTCCATTAGCGGAGGGTATAGTCAGGTATTTGAAGGAAGAACCATACGTGGATCAGATATCAGTTGCCGGAAGCATTAGAAGATGGAAGGAGTCGGTAAAGGACATAGATATTCTTGTGACATCGGACGAGCCGTCAAAAGTAATGCACCGTTTTGTATCTATGGCCGGTGTTTCAGATATTATTGCGAAAGGGAGTACGAAGTCCAGCGTATATATGAATGATGGCATACAGGTAGACCTCAGGGTAGTTGATGATGCTTGTTTTGGAGCTGCGCTTCAGTACTTTACAGGAAGTAAGGAGCATAACGTCAGGCTCAGGGAACTGGCGGTGAAGAAAAAGCTCAAAATAAATGAGTATGGTGTCTTTGATGCAAAGACTGAAAAGTTCCTCGGTGGAAGGAACGAGGAGGATATATATAAAGTTTTAGATCTGAAATATGTTGAACCTGAGCTAAGGGAGAATACAGGTGAGATAGTTGCCTCAGCTGAAGGAACTCTGCCTAAGCTCATAGAGGTAAAGGATATAAAAGGAGATCTCCATGTGCATTCCGACTGGTCTGACGGGGGACACTCTATAGAGGATATTGCCATGGCGGCGAGCAGGAGAGGATACAAGTATATTGCACTTACTGACCATTCGAAGGGGCTCGGCATCGCTAATGGCCTCACAGAAGAGCGAATACTTGCACAGATCAAAGAGATAGATAAGGTCAATAAGCAAATGAATGACTTTACAGTTCTTAAAGGGCTTGAGGTCGATATAAGAAGCGATCTGACCCTTGATATCCGCGATGAGGTTCTTTCCAGGTTAGACATAGTGGTAGCGTCAATACACTCGGGATTCGGACAGTCAAAGGAAAAGATAACTAAGAGGTTGATCTCTGCAATGGAGAACCCGTATGTGGACGTGATCGCTCATCCCACAGGCAGGCTAATTGGTAAAAGGGATGCTTACGAAGTAGATATGGATGAGGTGCTTAAGGCAGCCAAGAGGACAGGTGCCGTCATAGAGATAAATGCGTTCCCGGCCAGGCTTGACCTTAACGACATTCATACCAAAGAGGCTAAGAAGCTGGGTGTGAAATTGGCAATCAGTACCGATACTCACATAGAGGACCATTTCGATTATATGAAGTATGGAGTAGCTGTCGCACGGCGCGGATGGCTCGAAAAGAAAGATGTAATAAACACAAAAAGCGCGAAGGCCCTGATAGACCATCTGAAGAAGAAACGAAAGGATTAAGTGCATTCATCGACGTATCGTGTGGATTATATCGATTTCGTAATGGTATTATTTTTATAAGAACTTATTTGGGAGGTATACAATGTCAGATGCATTGATAAAGATAGACGGTATGAGCTGCCAGCACTGTGTTATGAGAGTCAAAAAGGCCGTAGATGCTGTTGAAGGAGTACAGTCCTCAGAGGTCGAGATAGGTTCTGCGAGGGTCAAGTTCGACGAATCAAAGACCACTGAAGATGCAATAAGGTCTGCAATAACCGGCTCAGGCTATAAGATAGCAGGGTAACCGCACTAATATTAGTTCACGTCCGTTCGTTCAGAGTATTCAGGCTTACTTCCTGACGTACGCCAGCTCTTTATTATCGGTCCGGAAGAGGGGCCCTCGGTGAACTTGATCAGCTTTGATGTAAAAGCAAGCTGCTTCGTTGAGGGGTCATAGGGTACCCATCCGATATCAGGGAAATACACCTCTGCCCATATATGGGATCTGCTCTGGCCCATGATTTTAAGCCCGAAGACCACTCTGGCAGGGATGCCTGACCTCTTCAATAGCGAGACCAAAAGATTGGGATAACCGCCGCTGTTCCCATAACCTTTAGACAGCGAGTATGATGCGCCAGTTCCGGGGCTTGAAGCTTTGTAATCGATATTTCTATGGACCCAGTCGAGTATAGAGCGTACAGCATCCATTTCTGTTCTTTTTCCTTGAGTAGCCTCGCTGATTATTTCTTCAAGCTTCTTGCCTATCTTCTTTTCACCGGCAGTCGGTGTAAGGTATGCCTCAAACCTTTTACTTACCCGTACAGGGTATGGGGCCTTGCTCTTCAATATAACAGGGCGTTCATTGATAGATGCACTGAAGGAAAGCTCGACCCTGGCAGGGCCTGACACGGATCTCCAGTGTATCTTCTTAAAAGAGTTACCGGCCCTATCCGATATGTCCTCCATCCCGGATGGTTCGGGGTCTATTTTCACAGATATGGATGTTACCTTTTGAGAGTAAGCCCTGCTCTTATGGTTTGAGGGCAGAGGCAGGCGCAGAACTAATCCCTTTATATCTTCATTTCCTTTTGTAAGCAGGGTCTCATGGACTACAGATATGGAGGTCTTTTTTTTCGCGGATGCTCCATGTGCAGGCAAGACGGCAACAAAGAGAATTATCATCAATGTCATTACAATCTTAAGACGATCCATATAAAGATTATACCAGTATGCGATCATCATAAAAAACTGAAATGCTGCTAATATAAATGATATTATAAGCATGTTGATGATGCCATCCGGATGATCCAATGAAGACAGAGATAGCAAATATCAAGAAGACCCGCACAGGAGCAGATGCCCTGGTATTACCCGTGATAAATGGGGGCAAAGGGGACAGGCTCAACTCTATTGATCGTGCTCTTAAGGGAATGATAAAAAAGGTCATCAAAGACCGCCCCTCGATCTCCGATGCTGGTAATACAGAAATACTTCATATTAAAGAAAAAGGTCTGCCTGGGATAATACTGCTCGTTGGTGTTGGTGATGTTAAGAAGACGGGCCTTGACGAGCTCCGGGCAGCCGGCGGGTCGGCCTTCAGTGCATTGGCCAGATACGAACCTCAGGTGGTTGCACTCGCTGCCGATGACCTTTTACAGAAGAAGGTTGACCATATCCCATTCGTAGAAGGGTTCATGCTGAGAAACTATTCGTATGACAGGTATAGAAGCGTGAATAATAAGAAGGCCGTAAGAACTTTCAGGATAGATGGCAAGCATAATAAGAAGGTTGAGAGCAGGATAAAGGAACTGTCAGAGATCACAGAAGCCGTACATTTTGCGAGAGACCTTGTCAATACACCTTCAAATGACCTTATTCCTTCTGACCTGGCCAGGGAGGCCAGGAGAATGGAGGGGGGAAAGATGAAGGTAAAGGTTATGGGCAAAAAGGATATCATCAGGGCCGGGATGAACGCTTTCTATTCGGTAGCTAAGGGATCAAAAGAGGCACCGAGGTTCATAACCCTTGAATATAAAGGCAAAAAAGGCCCTGGAATTGCACTGGTAGGAAAGGCAATTACATTTGACAGCGGTGGTATATCGCTAAAGCCGTCGGAGGGGATGGAAAAGATGAAGTATGATATGGCAGGCGGTGCTGTCGTCCTTGGCGTTATGAGGGCCGTGAGCCGCCTCAAGCTTCCCGTAAACCTGATAGGTGTGATCCCGTCATGCGAGAACCTTCCGGGGGGAGCAGCATCAAAACCTGGGGATGTGGTCAAGACGGCCGGAGGCAAAACGATAGAGATAGTGAACACGGATGCGGAGGGCAGATTGATACTGGCTGACGCGATAGAGTATACCAAAAAGCTGAGCCCGGAGGTTATAATAGATATAGCTACTCTGACGGGTGCCTGTGCGGTAGCTCTGGGGAACGAGGCTATCGCGGCAATGGGCAATGACCAGAAGTATATCGAGAAGCTAATGAAGTCTTCTGCTGCGACCGGCGAAAAGGTCTGGCAGATGCCGCTGTATAAGGAATACAGAGATTACATTAAAAGCGAGGTCGCTGATATAAAGAATTCGGGAGGACGTTCGGGGTCTCTTGTCACTGCAGGATACTTCCTTAAAGAGTTTGCCGGTGATACACCCTGGATACACCTGGATATAGCTTCCACCGCCTGGACAGATAAGGACAGGCCCTATATGCCAAAGGGCGCTACCGGGATAGGTGTGAGGTTGTTGGTAGATCTTGTAGCGGAGGTTAGTAAGTGATTTATTTTGTGTTAGTGTTGTTCGCGGGGCTTGTAATGATACCCTCAGAAGCGTTGGCCTGGGGGCCGTTATCACATATCTATTTCGGCAGTGAGATACTTTCCCTTTCGCCTTTACTGCCTGCCGGCATATACTCTCTTATAAGAAAGTACAAGCAGGACTTTATTTACGGTAATATGATGGCCGATATTATCGTGGGGAAAAAATACATGCCCAGAGAAAAGAACTGCCACAGCTGGAAGGTAGGAATGTCTTTGCTTGACAGTGCCGAATCAAAGCATCAGAAGGCTTTTGTTTATGGATATCTGAGCCATCTTGCCGCGGATACGGTAGCGCACAGGATTCTTACACGGCACAAGCGCAATATCAGCCATGCTTTCTACGAGGTAAAAGCAGACAGCCTTATTGACCCGACTTACTGGCATCAGGCAATGGCTATCGAAAGTAAGGTCCAGAAGAGGAACGATAAGTTCCTTGAAAGGTCGCTGGAAAGATTCGTATTCTCGTTCAAAACTAACAAGAGGATATTCCAGAGCATGCTTGTGATGTCCAGATTGAATAACGGTATGAGCGATTTTCTGGATGAGAACCTCCCATTCAGGTATGTACCCAACAGAAAGCTTATAGAGGAGCTTCAGGAAGAGTCTATAGACAGAATAATCGATGTGCTTAACAACGGGAAGGAATCAGCCGTCCTAAATGAAAGTCCCCGTTGCAAGGTCAGATCGAGAAGAAGATCTCTATTACTGCCTCCGTTCAAAACGTAATGCCAAAAGATATGCTCGGCAGAGGAGAGGCTGTCAGAGCAGGTGAGGCACTTGACAGGCTCCTGGCACTTTCTTTTTTGTCTCCGCCATCAAAGACCATAGCTATTGAAGATGCGTACGGCCGCGTGCTCGCAAAGGACATTGTCTCCCCTGAGAACCTGCCTGATTTCAGCCGGT
>CP070669.1:1033296-1075390 GCA_020351835.1 Nitrospirota bacterium | reverse complement strand
GGGCCGTTCAAAGTCATTGCAAATATTCCATACTATATAACCACACCCATCATCTTTAAGCTGATCGAAGACGATAACAGGCTGACCTCAATGACCCTGACGATACAGAAGGAGGTGGCTGAAAGGATCGTTGCGGGGCCGGGGAGCAAGAGCTATGGGGTGCTGTCACTGATGGTCCAGTATTACGGTGATGTAAGTATGCTATTTACAATACCTGCAGGCGCGTTCAGACCAAGGCCGAAGGTAGATTCGGCCGTGATAAGGATAGACCGGTATGAGGTCCCTCCTGTTGAACTGACGGACCCGGAGCTCTTTCGAACGATAATCAAAAGCTCCTTTGCGAACAGGAGAAAGATGCTGTCGAATTCATTAAGAAATATCCAGCCTGACATCAGGACGATATTAGAAGATGCGGGGATAGACCCATCAAGGCGCCCGGAGACATTATCGATGAATGAATTTGCATCGCTATCGAACACATTATACGAAAAAAAGAGCGAAACTGAGGATCATGCCCACAGAAAATAAATACTTTAAAACAAATATAAGCCCAAAGCATTTACCGGGTGCAATAATTTACATTGTATTGTTGCTATTACCTGTTCATGTATTGTTTCCGGGACCCTGGGCCGCTATTCAATGTGCATGGGCCGAAGAAGCTTATCCAGAAAGTCAGGATCCCGAACCCGGGATCATTGATAGGACCCATTTGAGGATATCCCGCACAGTGGTAGGAACCGCTCGCTGGTTCGACTCTTTCTTTTATGATGAGAGATTTGAGAGGGAAGAGAACAGGTCAAGCCTGAGATTGCGATTTGATTCATTCTTCGAAAAGAATGAGCACGCAGTATATGATGTAAATGCCAGCCTAAGGCTCATTCTTCCTGATACTAATAGAAGGCTGCGCCTCGTAGTTGCGGGAGATCCGGATATTGAGTCCGGCCTGGTAGATATAACAAATGTTGACAATCTTGACCAGACAGGCCAGGATACCAGGCAGGACCTGAACATCGGACTTTCCTATTTTCTTATTGATAAGCTGAGACAAAATCTTTCGCTCGGTGCGGGTGTGTTTGTCAAATACGATAGCCCTCAGCTATCTTTGACTGCCCGATATAAGCAGTTGGAAGGCCTCGGCAACTGGAAGGTACGAATGATCCCACAGCTCTCGTGGGATACAGCGGATGGATGGAGTTCCAAGGCAGGCATTGACTTCGACAGGCCTTTGACCGACATACTTCTGTTTCGCGCAAGCACTCAAGGTGAATGGTTCGAGCATGAGGAGGGCTTTTTCTATACGCTTGCAGCATCGGTATTTCAGTCACTGGACAAAAAGAGTGCGCTTGCATATCAGTGGATAAACAATTTCCAGACAGAACCGTACAACCATCTCCACCAGACAGCCCTTGTTATCAGATACAGAAGGAACGTCTGGAAGGATTGGTTGTTCTTAGAGGTTGCACCACAGATCAAGTGGTCTGATGATAAGGATTATGAGGCGATCCCCGGGATCCTTTTCCGGCTAGAGACCATTTACGGCTACCTTGGCTGATCATTATTATTGCAGTGATATGCCGGCAAATGTCTATTGCACCGAACAGAGCCAAGCAGTCACTTTTTCAACGATGAAATATATAGACTGTTATATGTTCTGTATGAATGCAAAAAGAAAGGAAATTAAAACAACAATTGCTCCTGTTATAATAGCCAGTATTTGAGCAAACAGCTGACGCATGGGACCTCCATTTTCATTCTATCCATACTAGACAAGATCGAACAGCTCGGAATGTACCTGCCAGAACGGTACATGCAATTCATTCAACGCTTTTTCCACAATTCTTATCATGGGAACAGGACCGCAAACGAAGTAATCCCGTTTGCGATAATCATCAGGCAAATGGCGGCCGATCAATTCCCTTGAAATGAGCCCTCTTTCCCCGGCCCAGTCTTCGCGTGCTTCTTTCAGGATACAAACTATCGTAAGATCAAGTGAACTCTTCAGCCTTTCAAGGTCTTCACGAAAGGTGAGTTTTTCAAGATTCTTATACGCATAAAACAGTTTATGTGGCCTCTTATCATTTCTGTCTGACAGGGTCCTGAGCATACTCATGATCGGGGCAATCCCGATACCACCCGCAATAAAGATATAACCAGGAGAAGGGTGTCTTTCAGTCGAAAACGCACCATATGGACCGTCAACATATACCCGCTCCCCCCCGTTAAGAAGCTTAATCGTCCCTGAAAAATCACCTAGTTCCTTGATCGTAAATTCAAGTTTTTCCTTATACACGGCACTGGATGAAATTGAAAAAGGATGCTCCCTTAACGCAAATGGCGAATTACGTATCGTTATCCATGCGAACTGCCCTGGCCTGAAGTCGAACGTGTAATTGTCTTCTGGCCTAAGCACCAATGTCCATGCTTCTCCACGCTCCTCTTTGACAGTATCTACAAGATATGATTGCCTCAGAAGATGAAGCGGCCTGAATATCCGCACATATATGATAATAGTGAGCCATGCGGCAGGAAGAATGATCCAAAGCACCCTTTTCCATGGAGTTTTCACATAATTCCCTATACCTTCAATATGAATGACCGCAAAAAGAAGCGCAAGAACAGCTAAAAAGGCATGCAGTATCCTCCAGCCGTCATAATGAATACGAAGAGGTTTTCTATATAAGGAACTTACTATAACGATAAGTAGCGCAATAACTGAATAAAGACCTGCGGAAATATGAAATGGTGAAGACAGGGGATTGAGAAGTGAAATAAGGCCAGTGTCGGTCATGAGAAGAATTGATGGGTGCAGTATTATAATGATGGCCATTACAACTGATATTTGTTTATGAAAATAATATATTAGATCGATGCCAAACGGTTCAGCAGGAAAACGAAACCTAGCAGTAAGTAAAAACATGATCCCAAGCATGGCAGTCCCGGAAAATCCCAGCGCAATAGAAAAATCCCACCAGATCCCGCCACCTTTGGGAGCAGGGCCCACGAGCAGAACAAATAAAGGAGCAAGAATAAGAAGAAGATATGTGGCGATCCAGAAGGCACCCCATGCCAGATATTTCACTTTTCCCTCCGATAGCTCGACTAGCTACCTTGACAAGGCATTTATGCCAAAGAATAACTTGACGTGATAAATTTATGATTTATTACATTTTAAGGCAATCTGTACTGACAGTCAATCGAAAGGAAACAGTATAGCATGCTCATATGGAATAGCAACTTTACAAGATAAAATTCTCTATTATATTTCCCGGCTTATTAAAGCACGGAACAGATCTCTATGAAAGCATTCGATACACATTCCCTTTTTTTCTCAAAATCCATAAAGTCTCTGCGCGCGATCTCTAACTGTACCCAGGGCAGTTCTGATGAATGTGATCGAATAATATACCCGCCTCCAAAAGGATCATTTATCGCCACCTGCCTTCCAAATGCTTCCTCCAAGGCATCTTTTATGATTTGAAGTATCTCTTCCGGGCAGGCGCCGTCTCCACTTCCCAGGCAGATGTCCGGACGCTCTTTACCAGGCTCTTTATCGATCGGCGGTGCTTCCGCAACCATCGTATGACAGTCTATTCCAAGAATGATATCTCGCCCGGATAGCGCCGTCAGCTTCTGATGATAAGGCATATAATACCTTTCTATCATGGAACTGATAAGATTACGATCAGGCTGCATCGAGTAAACAGGTTTATTCCAGATAGTGACCTTCTTTATAACGCCATCATCTCTCATATCATCCGGGCCTCTATTAACGTCTACTATTGCCCTTGGGACATCAGTCGTCACATACGCTTCTACCAGGTCCTCTATATCATATATCTCCCTTGCCCCCTCATCACCATCCGCAGTGATATCCTGTTCGCTAAGAATGCATATGTCCTTGACCTCTTCAGGGATAACCGTTCCGGCATGGGGAACAGAGATGAGCAACGGAAGATTAGACATTACGGCCCGCCGGCAGCTCCGTCCCTGCGTGGATCGGCCACTCCGATCAGACGGCCCCGTTTTCCGTTAAGGACGAGTTGAACGCATCCGAGATAGAAAGAATACGGGTCTCTTCTATCCACCTCAAACCCGAATTTGCTCAATGTCTTTGGAATGTCACTTCTCATCCGTGTTGCTTCCAGAGAGACCTTACCATCTATAGAGCAATGCATTCTCGGTGCGTCCACTGCATCGAATGGTGACTCTTTTTTCATTCTTAACAATACCTGGATGATGGCCGATACTATACGTTCGCTGCCCGGCGAACCTATAGATATCCAGGGCCAGCGCCCGCGGAAGACAAAAGTAGGGGCTACACTTGCCCAGGGGACAGCATTAGGTCTCATATAATACGGATGGGTCATATCCTCGTATTCAAAGGCACTCATATAATTGTTATAAAGGAAGCCAAGTTCTGAAGAGGCCTCGCATGATCCATATACTCTCTCTATCGATTGCGTCAGGGCCACCATATTGCCCTCCCTGTCTATAACAGAAAGATGGGTAGTATCCCCGCCTCGCTTGATCTTCATGCGTACCTTTCTTCCTATCTTCCTGGCATATTCCTGGCTCAGCATCTGCTTGACCGGAAGCTGGGGATACAGGTTCGGCTCGAAGGGTCTGTCCGACCGGTCAAGGTTGGCACGACGAACGATCTCAACAAATGCCACCGCGCCCCGTGGGGTATCAAGGTCGATGAACTTCTCCGGCATCGCCTCTATAATGTTCATGGCCTCGATCAATGTTCTACCGGCCCCCGGAGGGCCCAGTGTCAGCACCCTGTTGTTCATGAACCTTGTTGAAAGCGGTTTCCTTTCGATAGGCCAGGGTATCTGCGCCAGGTCATCATCTCTGATAAGGCCATCGTTATCGACCATGTCCTTATGGATAGTTCTGGCGATCTCTCCATGGTAAAACTCCTCTACTCCCTGATCAGCGATCCTCATAAGTGTTTTGGCAAGCACCGGTTGACGAAATGTTGAACCTACCGGATAGGGCCGTTCACCATTTCTGAGAAAGAACTGTCCGGCACTCCTCTTCTTTAACTTCTTAATTTCTCTCTTTGTAAGATCATGCTGAAGTTGCGATATCTGATATCCTTCCTCAGCAAGCATAATGGCGGGCAGCATCACATCACTTAGTTTCATTGACCCATAATGTTCGAGAGCATAAGCGAGCACTGCAGGAGTGCTCGGGACGGTGGACGCAATATGCCCTCTCAGGTATCCTTTCTTTGTAAGTTCTCCTGGCTCTACCCGGTGAGGTGCCCTGGATGAACCGTCAAGCGCTATCTTCTTGCCTGACTCGGCATGATAATACATTATCATCGTCTGGCCACCCAACCCTGATGCGGCCGGTTCGCATACACCTAATGCAAACGCAGCGGAAACGGCAGCATCCATTGCATTTCCTCCTGCATGAAGTACTTTTACCGCGGCGTCGGTAGCCAGATAATGCTGAGTTGAGACCATGCCATCGCTTGAAACAGAAAAGCGTTGAGGTCTTGCGATCTTTCTGCTGCCCAGATCCAGCTGATCTGTCTCTTTGTTCCGGGGCAGCTTATTCTTTTTTTCACTCATCGATAGTGTTATATAAGAACTGGGAAAGCAGGATCGTTCGTTGAAGCAGGCTTATTCTGTCTGCGGCTTCTTTAGATGTATAAAGGTCTTTTGCGACGGGCCCTACACCGCATACCACAGGGACCGAATAAGGCACCAGACCTGCAACCGACGGCCACAAGGATGATTCAGGCTCCATCGGGATCTCCCAGCTCTCAGCCAGATTAATAAGCTTTCTGGCTAAAGGAGCGTTTGTCCTTTTCTCTTTCATCGGGGGCCTGTCAGAAATAAGAGTAAAAGCAATAGATAGCCCCCTCCTCTTCAATATCTCCTTCATCTTGCTTTCGGCCTCATCTGCAAGCTTATGATCGAGATACGATAAAGTGATCGTAACTGTGACCCTGTGAGGAAGGAGCAATGGGAAAGCGTCTGTCTTTATATCCACAGGGGATACGGCAATGCGGTTCTTTCTCGAAGTAAGCTTTGTCACTTCATTCAGACGGTCTAAAACCCAGCTTAATACCTCGGGATTCTTTGTTATCTGACCGAGCCTTCTTGGCCGGCCCTCAATGACTACTCTGTACTTTCTCTGGCCTCTCCTTTGCGTTACTATCCGGTCGCCTATATTGCCGGGCCTCAAGACAAGAACCCGTTTTGACAATGATGCTGCGTGCTTTATTGTTTCAGCACTGAAGCGGCAATCCGTTCCTTCATCACAATAGGCCAGTACTCCGAGTGGTATCTTTCCGAGGACCCGTATATGTCGAAGCGCCTGAAGCGCATGGATCATTGATATCAGAGGTGCCCGTGATACCCCCACACCCTCGCCATATATCCACTCTGGGTCGATACGGAAAGGCTCAGCAGACAGAACAGGATTAAGTGGCACATCCAGGTGAAACACAAGTAGTGTTCCGTTCTCGAGGCCTGCCTTGGTCTCCCATCCGTGTACATGAGGAACATCGCTGATCACCCCGGCTTCCTTCAATCCCAGATCTTGCATAGCTGCCCGGAGCTTGCTAACCGCCATCTGGATACCAACAGGGTCCTCGGTCCTGCTTGATAGAGTAGACCATGTCTGAACCCTTTTCTCAAGGTGATCCCTCCTTTCTACCAGATAGTTGTAGATGGTGGACCTGGGGTCCTTTTTCTCGGGCTGCAGTGAGGCCGGTTCATGAGTCCCGAAATATCGCGCGCTTGCTACATCAACAAGACGGTTAACCAGGGCCGGAAAGTCCATCCCCATATAGCGGGCAGCCTCAACATACGAACCATGTTCCCCGAGACTTGGAAGACTGTTGATCTCCAGTATATAGAAATTACCATCCTCATCCAGCCGCATATCAACTCTCGCACAATCAAAACACTCAAGGACCTCAAATGACCGCCGGGCTATCTCCTGTGCCCTTACTGTAACTTCAGGAGTAAGATCGGCAGGGCACTGCACACCTATCTCCCTTCCGGACTGCCTCTTTTTGTCTTCGACCGTATAGATCTTCGGCCCGCTTGTGCCAAATAATATCTCTGCCGGGGCAAAGACCTCCGGCGGGTCGTTCCCCAACAAACCTACATTTATTTCACGGCCCTCAATATACTGCTCTACCAGTACGGGCTGGCGAAATAGTTCGAAGATAGATCCTGCAGCCTCCCGGAGCTCGTCTTCATTATTTACCACTTTGATACCCATAGAAACTGCCTCATTCTTTGGTTTAACTATCAGAGGAAACTCTAGGTCCGGGATCTCGTACTCTCTGTTCTGCAGAACAGCGAAGTCCGGCGTAGGAAGACCGTTCTGTTTGAATATTACCTTTGCGACCACCTTATCGAGCGAAAGCGAATGCGCTAAAGGTCCTGAACCCACATAGGGGATGCCAAGCATCTCAAGAATCCCCGGGACATGGGTATAACGTGCCTGTCCCTGTATACCGTACGACAGGTTAAAGACCATTCCGGGCCGTTCCCCTTTGACGACCCTGGGCATAAACTCTTCGAGTTTATCGACAAGGTCCTTGTCGCCTTCAAGGGCAATTACATGATGCCCCCCCTTTTTCAGGGCATCGGTTATCCGCTGAATGGACTTAAGGCCGTACTTCTCTCTGTTAGGCACCCCGAACAGGTTTATGACCTTCTTACTTTCCCTGTTATATACGACAGCGATCTTCATTGAACATCCTCTTTCATTCGAAGTTATTTAAAATAATACTTTGAACCTCGATTTATTACAACCGTGATCCCACATCACAACCCTCACTACTCTACCACTCCATCTTCTCAAGATGGGTCCTGAGAGCTGACATCGTCCTGAACTTGGAAAGGATAAGAGAGCGCTTAAGCCCGCTGCAAATGTATTTGACGGCGGCCGGGTGTTTCGAGTAGTGCTTGCTCCCCCCGAGCGCATCATAGTAAATACGAATGACATCGCAAATATCGTCCTGTTTGTTTTCCGCTCTCGTTGCCCCGTGATGATAAAGGTCAAGCAGCTTGAGATCAAATGCCAGTCCATAGCGACGAACTATTATATTATCGAGGTGCAGATCCCCATGGTATTCATTTGCCAGGTGAATCGCTTCCATCCCAGAGCTTAGCACATATAGAAGATGAGTCGCCTCAAATGGCATGAGCCTTTTACCCTTTAAGCCGTTAATGAAATCGGACAATATCCTTCCCTCTACGTACTCGGATATGAGGACTGTTATCGGGTTTCGCCTGAAAGTTATAGTTTCTTCCGTATGGTAGTGGATAAGGATCGGACAATGGCGCAATTTGTGCAGCTTCTTTGCATAAAGCTTTGACGTCCTTCCTCCGATGTTCCTGTGCGGGAAGAAAAGCTTGGCAGCTCTTTCTATGCCGGTCTTGATCTCCTCGATCTTATATACCTCACCCTCCCATCCGGAACCAAGCTTTGAAACGACCCTGTACTTCCTGGCTATCGTCCTTCCTACCTCAAGGTCAAAGGACTCAATGCGAACATTATTTCTTTCCATTAAATGCTATCCTTGGGCTTATTATAACCACCTGTCTTCCTTTGCATCGTCCTGAGTCCTATACCAAGCAAACGGGCCGCCTTTGTCTTATTACCCGAAGTTTTTTCAAGCGTTAGCCTTATGATCTCATCTTCTACCTGCTTCATGGTAAGACTACTCGAGATACGGTAGAACTTCTTCTCCTCGGGCGGGGTAATATGCAGAAACGAAGGCAGGTATTTTTCTTCTATCACTTCGCTTTGAGACATTGCCATTGCCGATTCGATAGTATTCTCAAGCTCCCGTACATTTCCCGGCCAGCTGTAATCCATTAGGAGTTGCATCGCTCCGCTAGCGATCCCTTCGATACCGTACTCCTCCCGCTCATTGAACTTATTTATAAAGTGGCTTACCAGCAGAGGAATATCTTCCTTTCTTCCCCTTAATGGAGGCACACTTATATGCACCACGTTGAGCCTGTAATAAAGGTCTTCCCTGAATTTGCCCTCTTCTATTAAAAGCCTGAGATCCCTGTTGGTGGCAGCGATTATCCTTGCATCTGTAACGATATTATTATTGCCTCCTACACGTTCGAAACGCCTTTCCTGGAGCACCCTTAAAAGTCTTATCTGTGTACTATGGGTCAGGTCTCCTATTTCATCAAGGAATATAGTCCCACCATTCGCAAGTTCGAACCTTCCTACTCTCGAAGCTATAGCTCCGGTAAATGCTCCTTTTTCATGACCGAACAACTCGGACTCCAGAACACCCTCATTAAAGGCACCACAATTGACCGCAACAAATGGCTTGCCGGAACGAAAACTGTTATTATGAATGAACTCAGCTATCATTTCTTTCCCTGTTCCAGTTTCACCCGTTATAAGCACACTGGCATTCTTCTTGGCAACGGTCCTGGCAATATTAATAACGTGTTGTATTGATTTACTTCTGCCTACTATATTGTTCAGGTCGAACTGGCCTTCGACCTTTTCTTTGAGTTTCTCCCTGTCAAGATATAGAGACTGCTTTTCAACAGCTTTACCTATTATAGTCAGCAGAAGCTTCATATCTACCGGAAACTCATATATATCATATGCCCCCGCCTTCATAGCTTCGATAGCTTTTGAAAGCTGCACTGTATCAGACAGCAGGATTATCTCGACTGACGGTCTCTGCTTCTTCACTCTCTTGATAAATTGGTTTGTATTGATCCTGGGAATGCTGTACTCTGCAATTACTATGTTTATCGAATGTTCATCGAGAGCATTATATACTTCACTAACCTTATATATGACATGCAGTTCCATGCCATTTTCGCGGCCAAGGTATTTAATTACTTCAGGCCAATGATCGCTATTTCCTACAGGGACTACCAGAATATTTAAAGACATATTATCTTTCCTTATGCGTCAAAATGACATTCAAACAACATAATAATGCTCCACACTTTACCAAAAAAATGCCATATTGGCGCTTTATTTGTCAATATTAAAGATATTATGCCATATTGGCAGATTTTGCCGCCTATAACGTTGCGTTCGCAGGGAAAGGATATACTGTCACCGGCCTAACATGCTGATATTTAATAATATTTATTGCGCCAATTTGTCTGGCACGATCCTTGAAATACACAATTGGGTTTTTAAGCAACATTAATAAACCATTATAAAAAAAGGATTATTTACAACCGGAGATGAAATGCTAAATACTGCCCATCCGGACAGAACCGTTAAGAATGAAAGGCGCGTCAAGAAACTTAAAAAGAAAAAGGAGGACAAGAAGAAGATCGATGGATCATACCGAAAAGGTAAGTTTAAAAAGAAGTGATTGCAGTTGTTAGATGATTGAGAGGTAAATGAAAATCAAAGGAGGAAATACCATCATGAAAAAATTGACACTGATGTTCTCATTGCTTCTTGTTTCGGTTCTTTTAGCCGGAATGTTTTCCATAGCATATGCTAGTGGATCAGAAGCTAACGTCACCCTCTACGCTTCAAGTCATGACAAGGAAGAAGAAATGCGAGATGAGGAAACACAGGGCGAAGAAATGCGCGAAGAGGAAATGCAGGGCGAAGAAATGCGCGAAGAAGAGATGCGCGAAGAAGAAACGCAGGGCGAGGAAATGCGCGAAGAAGAAATGCAGGAACAGGACAGGCAGTAAAACAGATCATATCCTCTCGATCGAGATGGGAGAAAGCACTCTTGCTTTCTCCCAATTTATTAAGAAAAGGAGAAAGCATTTTGATATCAGGAAAGAATCGAGATCAAAAGAAAGGGATAAATGAAATACTCGGCCCGGTAGAAGACCTTGAGAGCTATGTAAGGGCAGACTGGTGGAAGCACATATTTAATGCCAATTACCTCAGGACGGATGGTGACGTTGTACAGGACGAGGTCATAACGAAAGACGAGATGGATAGATTTATCAGCATAATGGGCATAGAAAAGAACAGCTCTGTGCTGGATCTTTGCTGCGGTCAGGGTCGTCATTCATTGGAGCTGGCCAAAAGAGGCTTCATCAATGTTACAGGCCTCGACCGTTCTCATTACTTAGTAACAAAGGCAAGGGCAACTGCAAAAAAGAACGGTCACAGGGTCATGTTCAAAGAAGGTGATGCCAGGAAACTCCCATTCCCAGATGACACCTTTGATTTTGTAATGCTTCTTGGCAATAGTTTTGGATACTTTGAGTCCCTGCATGATGACCTCCAAGTGCTTAAAGAGATACGCCGTGTTCTGATGCCATGGGGCAAACTCTTGATAGACGTATCGGACGGGCCTTATCTCAAACAGAACTTCGAACCAAGAAGCTGGGAGTGGATAGACAACAAATACTTTGTTTGCAGGGAAAGGTCCCTTTCAAAACATAAGGACCGCTTAATATCCAGAGAGGTTATTACTCATGTAAAAAAAGGCATAATATCAGATCAGTTCTATGCAGAGAGACTTTATTCTTTCGAAACCCTGGGGAACCTTCTTTTCCGCGCTGATCTTTCGGATATCACGTCTCACACTGAAATATTCACAAGGTCTAAAAGGAACCAGGACCTCGGTATGATGGCCAAAAGAATAGTTATATCAGCAATAGCAAAAAAGGAAAGGTCAGCATTAAAACAAAAGGGAACGATCAAGACCATTGCAGTCCTTATGGGAGACCCGAGACGCATGGATATCGTGAAACCGGAAGCTTCTTTCGATGATGATGATCATCACACCATAAACGAGCTGAAAAAAGAGCTTTCACGCATTGAGGGCTATAACTTTATATATATGGACAGACATGAAAATCTGATCGACGATCTTCGCCGGTCAAAGGACAGGATAGATCTCGCACTCAATCTCTGTGATGAAGGTTTTTTTAATGATGCTTCAAAGGAACTGCATGTACCCGCAATCCTTGAGGTCCTGAAGATCAACTACTCGGGAGGAACACCTCAGTGTCTTTCATATTGCTATGACAAATCGCTGATAAGGGGAGTTGCTAAAGAAATGGACATTCCCGTTCCAAAGGCATTTCTTATAAAACCGGACGATACAACTTTTATAGAGCTGCTCATAGATTTCCCTGTAATCGTAAAACCGAATTTTGGTGACTCGAGCTTCGGCATAACGAAAGACAATGTATGTAACGATATTGAAGCATTAGAGAACGCCATAACCAATGCCAGGGACAAGTTCGGTTACAACAAACCGATCCTCGTCGAGCAGTTTCTTACAGGTAAAGATATGACCTTAGGGATAATCGGGAATCCTCCGGGGTCTTATAAGGTATTGCCTATTATTGAAGAAGATTATTCAATGTTACCGGCGGATCTTCCCAAGATATGCGGTTATGAGGCAAAGTGGCTGCCTGCTTCTCCTTACTGGCAGGTGCGATCCGTTCAAGCCGATCTGCCGGAGGACACTAAGCATTTTATGATAGCCAGCTGTTTAAGATTGTTCGAGCGGCTCGAATGCAGGGATTACGCAAGATTTGACTGGAGAATGGACCGGAACAATACACCCAGATTATTGGAGGTCAACCCTAACCCGGGCTGGTGCTGGGACGGCCATCTTGCAAAAATGGCAGCAATGGAAGGTCTTTCATATGGACAGATGCTTAGAGAGATATTGAAAGCATCCGAGCAAAGAATAGCATATTCAAACGTAATCAGAGCATCTACAGAACACAAAAAGGCTCATATGAACTGATCGATACATTTATCAACAACATATCGGGCAAACCATAAGTCTTATAGATACATAACATGCTATCTTAAGAGTCCATCTGAATTTTTTTATATTAAACTGTATAATTAACACTGGAGGCCCTTTATTTACGGTTGTATGGAGGAAATTTATGAAAAGAACTATGTCATCTAACCGCGGCTCGGTGAGCGGGAAGACCATCACTGCATTAGTGATCTTCATTTTATTTCTGCTGTTTCTGTTACAGAACTCCGCTGATGTCGATATACGTTTTCTGTTCTGGAAGGTAACGATGTCAAGAACTGTACTTCTGTTTGGATCCTTATCTGTAGGCTGTGTTATCGGCATACTTGTCGGGTGGGAGATATTCGGAAGAAGAAAAGGACAGACCGATACTCCAAGGAATGAAAGTGGAAATGAATAACACACTGGCACAGGCATTAGAATGGATGAAGTCCGATGGTCTCAAAGCACTGATCATCATTGTTCTAGCGATCATATTCGCAAAGACCGTGAACTTCATGATCAGAAGGGTCTTTCAGGTCATTATTAACAGAAAGAATGATGTTGAATATGAGAAAAAGGCTCGCACTCTCAAATCCTTATTGAAATACGCCATAAATATCACGGTCATACTTATCGCCACTATGATGGTATTAAGGCAACTGGGCATAGATATTAAGCCGATCCTTGCCGGAGCGGGGGTTGCGGGACTTGCGATCGGCTTCGGTGCCCGACGCCTGGTAGAGGATATCATCAGCGGTTTCTTCATTTTCCTTGAGGACCAGATAAGGGTTAATGACGTGGTCGAGATCGCCGGAAAGAGCGGTGTCGTCGAAAAGGTCACGCTCAGGATGACCATTCTCAGGGACCTTGCCGGCAATGTTCATTACATAAGGAACGGCAATATTGATATTGTGACAAATATGACCAAAGGTTATTCCCGTTATGTTTTCGAGGTCGGGGTCGCATACCGTGAGGACACAGATGAAGTAACACAGGTTCTCTCCGATATCGGCACTGATCTGGCAGGCGACCCTGCGTTCGGCGCGAGCATTGTTGAACCCTTAGAGATACTCGGGGTGGATAAGTTTGCCGATTCAGCCGTTATAATCAAAGCACGCATACAGACCAAACCTGGAGACCAGTGGAAGGTCGGAAGGGAGTTCAACAGGCGAATGAAAAAGAAGTTCGATGAACTGGACATAGAGATACCGTTTCCGCATTTGACCTTATACCAGGGCATAGATAAGGATGAGAACGCACCACCGCTAAGGGTCAAACAGGACAACGACAAGTAGTGTTCACTTCAAAGTATCACTTATAGCGGCACTCATTGTCGCAGGGAATGCGACTATTATGATCCTTTTGACCGCAAGGATGTTGTCTACACCCCAGGGGCATTTCTCAATTATGGTAAGCAGAATGCCAACCACCGCAAGAGACACAAAGTATGTTGCAAAGACCCTTTTAACATAGTTAAACTCGTGCCCCTTGAAATTGAAACGATAAGTATGAAAATAGACAAAACATGCGATGATCAACAGTGAGAGCCCGCCAAGTATCAGAACGTTATTTAAGGGAAGTTGCATACCGAGCTCCCATGCTTCTTCAGTAAACGCTACAGGGATGGCAAGAACAGATGCGCCGACAATTATCTGGAACAGATCTCTCGGCCTGAACTCTACCATAAAAGGCCTCAAAACATAGCTGAGGACCCTCCCTGATCTATCCATGATAGGGATAACCTTGTGCAGATATCCTCCGACCCTTTTAACGGTAACATCTTTATGTTCTGCTCTTTCTTCCATGGCCTAACGAACCGTTACTTTCTGAGTCATATTTTACAGTAAATAGAACGGCTTGTCATATCTACCCTGCCCTCACTCTTCGGATCCATTTTTCGGTCTCGACGGCAATGAATACAATAAGGGACAGCAGAGCTACAAGCACCAGTTCCTTTATTGAAAGCGGTTGTGTTCTGAAGACAGGGTTTAAGAAAGGTATGTATATGATAGCAAGCTGGAACATTATGGATGCTATAACGCTTAGCAAAAGAGGTATGTTAGAAAACAATCCGAGCTTGTATAGTGAGCTTCTCTCAGACCTTAAAGCCATGACGTTGCCGAGTTGGAGAAAGCATAGAACTGTGAATACCATGGTCTGCCAGTGCTCGATCCCACTGTCAATCGCCCATGACTGAAGGCCAATAGTGATCCCCGCCATAAGCAGGCCCACCCATAACACCTGATAGCCTAATCCATTAGAGAAGATCCCCTCCCTCGGATCTCTAGGTGGGCGCGCCATGACATCACCCTCCTCGGGCTCGACCGATAAAGCTACCGCGGGAAGTCCGTCCGTCATAAGGTTTATCCATAATATATGTATAGGCAAAAGAGGGAGCGGAAGCCCGAAGAAAGGAGCAAGGAACAAAGTAAGGACCTCACCGGCATTTGTCGTCAGCAGGTATCTTATGAACTTGCGGATATTATCAAAGATCCTCCTCCCCTCTTTTACTGCCTTTACTATCGTTGCAAAATTATCGTCAAGCAGTATCATGTGTGATGCTTCCTTGGAAACATCCGTTCCCGTGATACCCATGGCTATACCGATGTCCGACCTCTTCAGGGCGGGTGCATCGTTAACTCCGTCTCCGGTCATTGCCACGAAGTTATACTTGTCCTGAAGGGCCTTAACTATCTTAAGCTTCTGCTCGGGAGCCACTCGGGCATACACCTTAATATCTTCAACACGGCTCTGAAACTCATCCATAGGCATTGCCGCAAGTTCTACTCCTCTTAGGACCTGCTTTGATCCCTCTTCTATAATGTCCAGCCTCTCTGCAATAGCCCTTGCCGTTATCTGGTGGTCGCCAGTTATCATCACAGGCCTTATTCCCGCAGACCTGCATTCGGCCACGGCGTCTTTAGCTTCATCTCTCGGCGGGTCCATCATCCCTGCAAGTCCCACAAATACCATATCGGTCTCAACATGGTCCGGCTCTAACCGTTCTGGCATACTCTCCCACTTCCTTATGGCCACGCCCAGCACTCTAAGTCCGTCCGACGCCATCTCGTCATTCACTGCATTTATATCATCGATATCTATGCCTGTATATTCCCCTTCCTCCAGCATGTGCTTTGAATGTTCTACCATCATGTCTGCGGCGCCTTTAGTAAATGAAATATAGCCGTCTCCCCATTTGTGGAGTGTGGTCATCCTCTTTCTTTCCGACTCGAAAGGTATCTCCTGCACCCTGGGATATCGCGCTTCAAGTTCGCTCTTTATGTAGCCTCTCTGTTCAGCTAGAGAGAGCAAGGCGGTCTCTGTAGGATCACCTATCATCTCGCCGTTCTCGATCGTGCTGGCATCATTATTAAGGGCAAGTGCGATCAGGAACAGGTCTTCCGCTTCCACTGGAAGGCCTCCATTGCCTTTATTCTTCTTGCCCCAGTCCCTGGTGCATATAACCCTTCCGTCAACATAAACATCCTCTACCGCCATCTTGTTCATCGTCAGTGTCCCGGTCTTGTCAGAACATATATATGTCACGGAACCAAGTGTCTCGACCGCAGGTAGCTTTCTTATCAGAGCATTCTGCTTGACCATCTTCCTTGCGCCGATCGCAAGAGTTATGGTCACAACAGCAGGAAGTGCTTCCGGGATAGCAGCGACTGCAAGAGCGATCGCCGTAAGCAGCATCTCAAGTGCAGGCTCGCCCCTCAGGAGGCCGACAGAGAATATAATGCCGCAGATCATCAGTATCGCTATGGCCAGCCTTTTACCGAACACCTCCAGTTTTCTTTGAAGAGGAGTCTTCACCTCTTCCTCTTCCTGGAGCATTGTAGCTATCTTCCCTATCTCGGTGTTCATACCCGTCCCTATGACCAATCCCATCCCCCTGCCGTATGTCGCTACAGTGCTTCTATAAGCCATATTCAACCTGTCGGCAATACCAAGCTCTTCGTTGTCGAGTTTCGCAGTATACTTTTCAACCGGTACCGATTCTCCTGTAAGAGCTGCTTCGTCGATCTTCAGACGAACTGCCTCTATAAGTCTGAGGTCAGCAGGAATTATATTGCCGGCCTCTATCACCACAAGGTCCCCGGGGACTATCTCTGCGGCATCTATGCTTGCGGTTATCCCACCCCTTATGACCAGCGCTGAGGGCGCTGCCATCTTCTTTAGCGCTTCCATCGCCTTCTCCGCGCGGAATTCCTGTGAAAATCCGAGCACCGCGTTCAAAATGACTATCACCACTATAGCGACAGTATCGGTGACCTCTCCAAGCGCACCTGCCACAACAGCTGCTACTACCAGGATTATGATCATGAAGTCCCTGAACTGATCGAAGAACATCTTTAGCGGTGAACGCCTCTTCTTTTCTTCAAGCCTGTTAGGACCAAATTCTACAAGCCTTTTTGCTGCTTCTCCGGGAGCAAGCCCCTGGCGGGTGGTATCAAGATCGACACAAACCTCTTCAGCACCTTTAACGTGCCAGCAGAGCTCTTTTCCGCTCGCATGTTCCGGTCTTTCCTTCTTTGTTTCGCTCATATCCCGGTCACTGCCCCGTCGATCCCATGCCGCCTTTTCTTTCACCTTCTGCATCGTCATCGTCAACCTTAAGATATTTCTTGAATATCGCCTGAGCTATCCTCTCACCCTTATTGACCATGAACGGCTTATCACCAAGGTTAATTATACCGATCTGAATATGTCCTTCATTATCGGCATTGTTGTAATAGTCGGCATCTATGATCCCCTCGTCATTTATGAGAGATAAAGAGTTCCTGAAGGAAAGCCCGCTTCTAATATGTATGCCAAGATATTCATCGCCTGCCATGTATGCCTTCAGGCCGGTAGACACTACAGCTATCTTCCCGACCTCTATCAACACATCTTCCGACGCTTCCAGGTCATAGCCGGCAGACCGTGAGGTCTTTCTTACCGGCAGCTTTATACCCTTCCCTTCATGCGAGGATATTACCTCAAAGCCTCTTACTGCCTTCTTGCCTTTCTCGGACATACTACCTCCCGTATCTATTGATCATCAATATAAATTATATTATCTTGCCATGGAGCTGGCAACCAATGTGCTGACAGGTCATGATCCCTTATGTTGGGCCAGGACCGTTTAGATGGGCGGTGGAGTTAAAGGTCTTGACAACCGGAGTGCCCTCGTAATACCGGATCACGTTCAATCCTGAAAAGTCCTGTTCCACCCTGAATATTAGCTCAAGCGGGATCCCAAGTATATTGCATAATATTATCCTGTTCACACCTCCGTGAGCGATAATCGCAATATTATCTCCCTCATGCCTTGCTAAGATATCGCTATATACCGGCATCACCCTGTTGTTAACATCCTGTGTGCTTTCTCCATTAACGGGACTGAAACTCAAAGGATCGCTCACCCATGCACTGAACTCCGAGGGGTACTCCTGCTGTATCTCCGAAAAGGTCATGCCCTCCCACTTACCGAAACTGCGCTCCTTCAATCCTTCGATCTCTTCCGGTTCGATATCAAAGGGCCTTGATATGATCCGCGCGGTATCTATCGCCCTCGAGAGTCCTGAGCTGTAGACCGCATTAAGCACGGGCCTCTCTGAGCCATTTGCAAGAAGAACGCTCATGTACCTGGCCAGTCGTTCTGCCTGGCCACGCCCTTCCTTCGAGAGAGGAACGTCTATATGTCCCTTATATTTCTTTTCCTCACTGTCGACAGTCTGTCCGTGACGTATAAGGTATACGGTAGTTATCATGTCCATTCTATTTAGTATATACAGCCAGCATGCCCAATAGGAACAGAACCTCACTGGCCTCTATGACCGCTCCGATAGTGTCGCCTGTCATACCTTTGAACTTCCTCCTGAAATATAGTACAAATATTATGCTTGAGAACCATATGACCCCGAGAGGCACCAGGAACAGGGATACCTGATGAACATCGGCCGTCTGCCCGTACCCCGCCAACATGACCGTAAGAACGATCATCATCACAATAAAGGACGATAAAGCCATCTCTATGAATCCGGTGTTGTCAATGAACATCTTACCCAGCCCGTCCCCGGATGCGCTCCTCCCCTGATACATAGAAAGCACTGAGGCCCACTTCCCCATTACTGGGAACATGACCAGAGGGATCGCCTTTTGCATATCCAGCAACAGAACGTTCTTCAGTGCAAGGTACTTAATGAGAAGGACAAGAACTATAACTACAATACCGACAGGACCGCTGGTGCTGTTCTTCATTATCTCAAGCATACGCTCCCTGTCTGCACGAGATGCTATAGCATCGGCGGTATCTGACAGCCCGTCCAGATGAAAACCACCGTTTACGAACACATGTAAAACTATTAGCAGACCGACCGACAGGTCATGGGGGAATATCTTCATCAGCAACAGATAGGCCAGATAAAGCAAGGTGCCCTGGACACATCCCACGACCGGGAAGAAGACCGAGCTGCGCCCCGCTTCCTTTGCCGATATCTCCCGATGGTCTCCCGGGACCGGTATCACCGTAAGGAAGCTGAACGCAATGCGAAGTCCTTTCATGCTCCCTCTTCGGACACTCCTGCCTCACCGAAAGTCGCCATCTCTCTGTATACCTTAAGGCTTGCATCAAGGATTGTCATCGCCAGCGCCGCTCCTGTCCCCTCCCCAAGCCTCAGGTCAAGATCCAGTATCGGCCTTAAGTTCATATGCTCGAGCATCGCCCTATGACCTACCTCTACAGAATTATGAGCGGGGAACATATAATCTGATACTGCCGGTTCCATCAGGTAAGCTATTAATGCCCCTGCTGTAGATATGAACCCGTCAACCACTACCGGTATGCCCTGTTCAGCTGCTCCCAGGCACAGCCCGGCAATACCTCCTATCTCCGCGCCTCCTATCTTGGACAGTATGTTTAAACCGTCCATTCTATCGGGTCTGTTTAGCTCGATCGCCTCTTCTATCACACGGACCTTGTTCCTGAAAGCATCATCATCTATACCTGTTCCTCTTCCGGTAACTGCCGCAACTTCTATCCCTGTAACAACCGACACTATAGCGGATGAAGGGGTAGTATTAGCTATCCCCATCTCGCCGGTAGCAAACATCATATATCCTTTTCCCGAATACTCTCTGGCAAGACCGATCCCGACATTTACGCAATCTTCTGCCTGACCTCTGGTCATAGCAGGGCCTTTTGCTATATTGCCCGTGCCCTTTACGACCTTTCTCCTTATGAGCCCTTTCATATCCTCAAAATTATAATTTACACCGATATCCACTACCAAAACATCTGCACCAGCATGACCGGCAAGCACATTGATACCGGCCCCACCGTTAACAAAGTTAAGAACCATCTGCGGAGTGACCTCCGCAGGAAAGGCACTTACACCTTCATCAGCAACTCCATGATCTCCGGCAAACGTGAAGACAGCTTTTTTGGGCATGTCGGGCATCTCGTTCTTATAGATAGCTACCAGCCTTTTTGCGAACTCTTCAAGTCTTCCAAGACTGTCCCGCGGTTTCGTGAGATTATCTAGCCGTCGCTGAGCGATTTCGATGTATGAACCATCCACAGGCTTGATATTTCCGACCATATCTTTAAGTTCCACTTCCATGCCTCCATCTATTAACTTATTTTATCTTCAATGGCATGCCGCTTACGATCAGGACAACATGGTCCGCAATGTCTGCTATCATCCGATTTACCTTGCCGGACAGGTCCCTGAACTCGCGGGCCAGTGCATTTTCAGGTACGATCCCCATGCCTACTTCATTAGATACTATATAGAGCGTCATGTCTATATCTGCATCTTTTAATCTGCCGAGCATACCACTAACAGACGCATAAAGGTCGGCCTTATCACCGTCATTCCTCCTGCACAAAAGATTAGACAGCCACAGGGTTATGCAATCGATCACTGCCACATCATATCTGCTATTCAGTTCTGACAATGCACCTTCCAGGTCTATAGCTTCTTCTATCGTCGTCCAGTGCGAACCCCTTTCTTTCCGGTGGATGTCTATTCTATCCTTCATCTCGTCATCAAGAGGCTCGGCTGTGGCTATATATACCGGCTTACGGCCTATAGTTTCGGCTTCGGTTATCGCATACGAGCTTTTACCGCTTTTTGCCCCACCTGTAACAAATATTATATCGGCCATCTTCTAATCCTTCAGTACCAATGTCAGATATTCGAGCATCATCTTATAATTCTCCGGCTTGTGCGGATAGTCACATGAAGAGCAATCCTTTATAGTTGATCCTCCCACGATCATATATTCAGGCTCACCGAGACATATCGCATAGTACATCGGGCAGAAACAGAACAGGCAGTTGATCTGCTGAAGACCTGAATCATGGCAAGGGTAGTATTCGCAGTCCCTGTTCTCGAAGAACTGATGTGAACCCTTTCTTTTTGAAATGCTCTTTACTGCACTTTCACCGTTCATAATGTTCTCTTATTCAGAGTTCCGTCAGAACAAATCTTATCGGAAGATTTGTTCTCGAACGCACAGGCCTTCCGTTCTTTCGAGCAGGCAGATATGTAGACATCTTCACCGCTTTTAACGCTGAGTCATCAAAGCCGTTACCTGCGCCTTCTATCACCCTGACATCAACCAGCTCCCCGCTCTCATCGATATAGAGGTTAAGCACTACTCTTCCCTCCTTCCCTGTCTTCCTCGCGAACAAAGGATATGAAGGCCTCACCCTGACATCGAATCTCGGGCCATCCTGCATCCCAAATCCACCAATATATATATCACCGTCGTACTTGTCACTATCATACTGCTCGCTATCAGGAACGGGATCGCTCCCTGTATCTCCGGGACCATCGGGTCCGGCAATATCTATTAAGTGGGCCCCTTTTATCTCTTCCCTGCCCATTGCCTCTTCAATTTGAACAGCAGGTCCTTTTATTTCCTCTCTATCAACTTTCTTATCTTTCAAAGGCTCCGGCTTTTGCACCTGTTTATTTTTTGTCGGCCCGGCACGCAGTCCTCCCTTTTCCTGGACTGCCGAAATGAACACGCTGATCGCACCTAGATCATCACTTCCCTTGAGCGAGCTGAACGAAACAAGCAGCGCTATGATCATAGCATGTATAAAGACCGATATCAGTATGCTTGCATAAGCCCTCATCGGCCTGTTTCTGCCCTCTGAGCTCAAAGTATCCAAATCAGTACCCGAACGATATAGTGCCATCATCCTGATGATAGATCTTCACTTTCACGCCGAATGCCTCCAGTATCATTTCTGATGTAATTGTAGACCTTGGATCACCGGAAGCGATCACCTCACCGTTCCTTATTACAATAAGTTTATCGAAGTGAAACGCCATATTAATGTCGTGCAGTGCCATAACTACGGATATTGACCTCTTTGACCTTAGTTCCTCAAGAAGCTTTATGAACTCTATCTGGAACTGTATATCAAGGTTAGCAAGAGGTTCATCTAATAAAAGTATACCGGCACCCTGTAGCAGCGTCATTGCGATGAACACACGCCTACGCTCTCCCCCGCTCAGCTCAGATATAACAGATTCAGACTTACCATCAAGCCCCACCATTGACATCGCCAGTTCAGTTGTCATTTCGGGCCTGATGTCATACGGGTACAGGCCCATATTGATCAGCTCTCTGACCTTGAACGGCACATTGATATCCAGCAATTGCGGGAGATAACTTATAAGTTTTGCTCTGTCCCTTCCTTTATAGCTTTCAAGCGGCTGACCCCAAAGTTCTATTGATCCGGATGCCGGCTTAAGTATACCTGCGGCAAGTTTCAATATAGTGGACTTGCCCGATCCGTTTGCGCCGATAACAGCTGTAAAAGTACCGCCCTCTACCGACATGTTAAGATCATTCACTGCCTTACCGTTCCCGTAAGAGAAAGATATATCCGACACCTTCAGTATGCCCCCGGGTTCCTTCATTTTCTCTCCCCCAGCACATCCTTTTTCCTCAGAAGATAGAGAAAGTACGGAGCACCTATTATTGCCGTTATTATCCCCGATGGAAGTTCCATAGGTGCCATCACAGTCCTTCCCACCGTATCCGCAAAGCACAATAGTGTTCCACCCATTAAAGCAGAAAGCGGGATGAGCACCCTACCGTCAGAACCTGCTATAAACCTTACGATATGAGGCACAAGCAGACCTACGAAGCCGACTATCCCTCCCAATGAAACTGCCGATGCGGTCATCAAACCTACTGATACGAATAGCAGTGCCCTCTCGCTGTCGGGTGAAAATCCGAGACTGTATGCAATATCATCACCGAGCATCAGTGCATTCAGCCCCTTAGCCCTGAGAAGAGAAATAGTGAGCCCCACAATAATAAAGAACAGCCCGTATGGGATAAGCGACCAGTCTGCCATGGACAGATCGCCATATACCCAGAGCACTGCACGTCGGAGCCCTTCGTCCGTCGACACGCTTAGTATCATCATAAGAACTGCAGAGAAAAGAAAGCCTAGCCCTACACCGGCAAGCAGTAATCTCTCGGGCAACAGACCTCCCTTCTTATAGCCCATTGCCCCGACAAGAAGACCTGTAACTATGGCCCCGACAAATGCAAAAACGGGGACCGTTAACAGGCCCAGTGCCGTACTTCCTAAAAGTATCCCCATCACTGCAACAAGGGCTGCACCGCTTGAGATGCCCAGTATATAAGGGTCTGCAAGAGGGTTTCTCAATATCCCCTGCAGTACGGCACCTGACGCTCCCAGAGCACATCCCATCAAAAGTGCGACTATCACACGCGGCAGCCTTATAGCTACGATAACCTGTTTGGATATGTCATCTATTGAAAAAGGAGATATGATCTTAGGCCCTATAAGTACAGATGCCAGTATGACCGCAACAGAGACAATAACTATTAATGTGATGTTCCTCATTTTATGGCCTCTTGCAGATATACGGAGATCTCATCCAGACCATTCACGATCCTGGGCCCGAGACGGTATAGCGCATCACTTGTGAAATAGACCCTGCCTTTTTTCACTGCTTCAAGCATATTTAACTTATCAAGTATAAGCTTTGATAGCTCATGGGTATTGTCACGCATCTTTCCGATGAAAATTACATCTGGCCTTTCATGTACTATCTCCTCTATGGAGAACTTAGGATATCTCGAGCCTGCCTTTGCCGCGATGTTCTCCCAGCCCAGCAGGCCAAGAACGTCATCAACAGCCGTGTTTTTACCCGCAACCACCAGGGGCTCGGGCCAGATTATGAATATTGCCTTGCCTTTTCTCTCGACAGTAGCGCCTCCGGATACCTTATATTGCCGCATCGAGCTCTCTATACTATCTGCAAGTACTACGGCCCTGTCTTTAACACCGAGAGCTACTCCCATCTCCCTGATGGCATCCGGAAGATCTGATACCCTCGTAGCCCTGAACACATAAACATTCAGACCCAGCTTGTTCAGACGCTCATCGATCCCCTCGGGATTGCCGTCCGTAGTGATAACCACCATATCCGGCCTCGCCCGGACGATGGCCTCAAGGGACGGATTGGACATCCCGCCTATTCTGGGCTTATTCACGGCCTCCGGGGGATGATCGCAGAAGTTAGTCACGGCAGCGAGATTCTCTTCGAGCCCGAGGGCGTACAGGATCTCCGTTATGCTTGGAGCAAGTGATACTATCCTCTCAGGTGTTTCAGCATATAAGTTCCCCGCCAGATAAAGGATAAAGAACAGGATAGTTACAGCTTTTTTCATTACCGCTTATACCTTAAATTTCTACACTTACACCGAAAAGAAAGTTCCTCTCCGGTGATGGGTAATATGCTTTTTCTGCTGTCCAGGATATGATGCCAAACTCGGAATATTTCGCGTCAGTGATATTATTGATATCAAGGAATGCTGTTAATTTTCTCCACCTGTATTTTAGTCTCGAGTTCAATACAAAGTAGCTATCCTGGTCACTGTAGCTGTTAGAAAAATCACTTATGAAAGGCCTTTCTCCTACATAGACCCCGTTCAGGGATATCGTAGCCTTCCTGTAAGGAACTGTTATACCCAGTGTCGCTTTATCTGCAGGTGCGTCAGGTATATCGCTTCCATCGAACACTCCTCCTTCTATCTTTGCGCTCATATGAGTATAGCTGCCTTTCAGTCTCACTCTATCCGACACATTCGTATTGAACGATATTTCCACTCCCTGCCTGTTGGTCTTACCATCGAGATTCTCATTGGCACCGAAGCCAAAAGGCCCGCCGAAGGGATTATAAAAGATCTCATCCTCAGTTCTTAACAGAAAGAGATTAAGCTTAACTAATGTCCTCTCCTTTACGTATAGTCTCATTCCTACCTCATAGTTATCTGTCTGCTGAGGCAACAGCCCCGGTTCGATGGTAGCAAAATTGAAAAGCTCGTCCAGCAAAGGATATCTGAACCCGCGCGAATAGCTTGCATATATAGAAGAATGATCACTCAGCATATAATTTATTCCAAAATTGTAAGCCTCTCCATCAAAAGACCTTTTGTCCGGTGTGCTGGGGGCAAATTCATAATCCGTCTTATCGCTCCGGTAGCCCAATGATACTGTCAATGCGCTCGTAGGAGCGATATCATTGCTTATAAAATATCCGTAATTAACTTTGTTCAGATCATACTCTGAGACCGGCGACACACCGAACTTACTGACCACATCTTCATCTGCTTTCTGATAATCCATCCCGATCGTAACATTGTTCATTATTCCTGCAAATCTTCCTTTCAAGAACAGCTGCGGAGATACCATTATTGTGGCAAGCTCTGTATCCCAGTCCCATGGGGTCCCCGCTATTGACATAAATGACTTGGAGTCCCTCTTTCTGTAGGAAGCATCCAGCCTTATGAAACTGTCTGCGAAAAAATATTTCTCAGGGCTAAATTTTATGTAATAATCCGTGACCTCAAAATAATCATCAGGTGTAAATGTATCTGTCCTGTCAGCGCCTGCGTTGAACTCGCTCTCCTTAATATCACCGGGGGTTCCCGTCTTGTCATAGTGATATCCTGCACTCAGACCGATCTTCATATCATTACTTATATAATATCCGAGATTTATTCCGGCATCCGTTGCATTCGTATCGCTATTATCCCTGTATCCCTCCGAGGCATAACCGCTCGCGTTCAAGGAGTATGATATTCTTTCATTTCTGCCGCTTAGGGACGCCTCCGCACCTTGAGTGCTATAACTTCCTGCCCTTACCTCTACGCTTACTCTGGCATCATCTCCCTCCTTGGTTATTATATTTATGACCCCTCCCGAGGCATTATCACCGTAAAGAACACTCCCGCGTCCACCTCTCACTATCTCTATCCTTTCAACCCTGTCAAGCGGTATCTGTGACCAGTCCGTAGCACTAAGGTCCACCGAGTTTACTCTCCTGCCATCGACAAGCACAAGAGTATTGGAGCTTGCTGTCTCTCCGAATCCGCGCAGGTCAACATTAAAGCTTCTTCCATTACCCATTGTATCACTGACCTTGATACCTGCTTGTTCCATCAGCAGGTCCGGAATGGACTGGGCCGTCGAACTTTCGATATCTCTCTCATTAATGACAGTGACATTAGCAGCCACCTTGCTTATCTCTTCTTTGTATCTTGTAGCGCTTACAACTATCTCTGCCATCTCTCCATCATTGCTATCAGGCTCCTGTGCAAGTACAGGAACCACTGCCAGCAGTACCAATACGACCGGCAATATTGATATGAACCTTTTTAGAAAAGACAGGAAAAGAGGTGCGAATGGTGGGATAAAAATATACATAACGGTACTCCTCCCGCGAGGAAATTTGCAGATGGTGAAGTCTTCCGGCTCAGGGCTGCCTACTTGCCCGCCTTCCCATCATGGCATTACCCATGACAGTGGCTTATCGGGCTTTCGTTCCCTTCACGGCTGCGGGGCAGCGGGGGATTTTCACCCCTCTTCCTCACAACCATCTGTGTCGCCATAAGGAAAATCCTCAGGCTGACGCTTTATTCAAACAAATAAGCGAAATTGATGTCAAGTTACTGCCATTTGATACAAGTGGTCATTACATCAACTATTACCCGCCCCACTTCTTAAGGCCGTCCTTTACCTCAACCGCCATCTCAGCGGTGAAGACAGATACATCATGTTCATCCCTTGCGTGAAGAGCAGCTGCATCGACTATAAGGTCCTTGGTCTGTGCAATGTACCTCCAACTGCAGACGGGGCAGCTGTATTCCATCATCTCCGGAGCATCCGGATATGATGACTCTTCTGTGATATTGCTCCTGGCTTGAGCGATCATCTCCTGGGTAAACTGATCGATACCATGATGATCCCTCGCGTGAACAGCCATATAGTCCACAAGCCTGTCCTCGGTATTTGCAACGGCCCTCCACCTGCAATCATCGTTACCAAGATCGCTGCACCTTATCTCCATAGCCATTTTTACACCTCCCGTTGAATCATACAGGACTTATATGGTCCTATTTGATTCTACCATACCGCAAAATTCGGCTCAATCCAATATTATCCTAATCTGAGTTGGACGGACATATATCAAAAAGCTGGCAGTTCTCGTGATCCGGGTTTCTTGCCTTGCATATCTGCCTGCCGTGGAATATTAACAAGTGGGATAGCGCCGACCATTCTTTTTGCGGGGTCTCCTTCATAAGGTCCTGCTCTATCCTGACCGGGTCAGTATGTTCGGACAGCCCGAGTCTTCCAGAAAGCCTCTTCACATGGGTATCAACCGCTATGCCCTCATTAATGCCAAAGGCATTAGATAATATGACATTAGCCGTCTTTCTTGCTATTCCTGGAAGCTTTATGAGCTCCTCCATAGATGCGGGCACCTCTGATCCATACTTATCGATTATTTCCCTTGCAGCTCCCTGAATGCTTTTCGATTTGTTCTTATAGAAATTTACCGAGCTAAGGTCATTTTGAAGTTCAGATAAGGGACATGCCGCAAAATCATTTATATCTCTATATTTCCTGAACAGTTCATCGGTCACTTTGTTGATGTGTGCATCAGTTGCCTGAGCAGAAAGGATGGTTGCCACCAGCAGCTCGAACGGGTTCCTGAACTTTAGCGCTGTCATGGGCATCCGATATGCCTTACTTAACCGCTTGAGTATCTCACCTATCTTTCTCTTTTTTGTCATTATGTTCGCCCGGCGTTTTTAGAATTATAGTCGAACACCTGGCAATATAAAAATGTCTTCGAACAGCCCATACTCATACAGCTACTCTAAGTACCTGTTGTATATGCATAAATCTTAGCCATACCTCCGGCAAAGAGGGGGGGGCTGCCCACTCATCTTGACAAACGCCCCGACAGATGAAATAATAAACATAAGGACAGGTAAATTAATTATTTTCTGTCCTATAGGGGTAGGGACATGAACACCGATAAGAGAAAAAGCCATCGTTTTCCCTTTATGGCGATAGCCTCGCTCGATATGATAAGAGATGGAGCGCTTGTAAGCGTGTCAAGCCTTGTCAATAATATCTCGTACAGCGGCCTTGGATTGTCTTCCTATGTTCCGATAACCGAGGGCTCGCATGTTTCGATCAGAGTAAGGAAGATCAAGGGAAGCGATAACGATGAGATCGTAGACGGCACGGTAGCATACGTTATAAAAAGAAATGATTCCTACTATATGGGTATCGCGCTTGATGGTGAGTTGCATCCCGACAGGCAACCTAAGCTTTACGAGCATTTTTTCAACACCCTGCGTTTCAGCAGGTCATATCATTAGAGAGACAAACCATCCCCGTAGCGACTACTCTATCTGGTAGGGACTGCTCAATATGGTACTGCTGTAAGCCGACCTGACCGTGTTCTCAAGGAGCATTGCTATTGTAACCGGCCCCACACCTCCCGGCACAGGAGTAATGAAACCTGCCTTCTCAGCTACCGAATCATGATCTACATCTCCGGATATGGAGCCGTCCTTGCCCACATTGATACCGATATCGACTATAACAGAACCCTCTTTTATCATATCGCCCTTGATCAACCCCTTTACGCCCGTAGCAGTACAAATGATATCTGCCTGCTTTGTATGAAAGGCCAGGTCAGATGTAGCCTTGTGACATACCGTAACGGTAGCCTCTTTTGCCAATAACATCATAGACAGCGGCTTTCCTACGGCAAGGCTCTTCCCTATCACAACAGCATGCTTTCCTTCGATATCAATATTGTGATGTTCCAGCAACCTGATCACTCCGAACGGTGTGCAGGGAATAAAACTTCCGGTGGCCAGCAGGCCGCACTCGTCCACACCGGGCTGTTTTGAGAATATCTGATACAGTGACTCTTCAGCGGCAAGCCTTCCCACCGACATTGCGCCGAGCCCGTCTATATCCTTATCAGGAGATATCTTATTTACCACCCTCCTTGAGTTTATCTTTGAAGGCAAAGGAAAAAGCACAAGCAGGCCACTTACCCTCTCATCATTGTTAATAGCATTAACAGCGTTAAGGACCTCGTTTACTGAAGCGTCCTCACTAAAGACATGCTCATATGTCCTGATGCCGACCTTTTCTCCCGCTTTAAGGATCGCTGAATAGTAAGATCTCGACGCCGGATTGTCTCCTACGAGCATTATCGCAAGGCCCACATTGACACCTTCGGCCCTTAGCTTATCAACATCTTTCTTTACGCTGCTCTTTATTTCGGCTGCTAGAGCCTTCCCGTCCATTACCGTTGCCACCGGCACCCCCTATAGTTCGTGAATAAAAAAGTTCTCCCGTTTCTCTCTTCCTACCGTTGTCGCAGGGCCGTGCCCCGAAAGTATCTCTATATCGTCCTGGAGATCGATGACCCTTTTGAACGATCTCTTCATCAGCTCTATACTGCCTCCCGGAAAGTCGGTCCTTCCGATCGATCCGGCAAAAACTGTATCCCCCGAAAACAGCACGCTGTTACCAAGGAGACAGATACTGCCCGGGCTATGGCCCGGGGTGTGCATTACCTCGAACCTGAGGCCACCTACAGTGATATGATCGCCTTCTTTAACAAATACGTCCGGTTCCGGCATATCATCGATATCGAATCCCCACGCGGCTGCCATGTCCTTCGATGCAGCATACACAGCCTTTTCATCCTGATGCATTACGATACTGGCTCCGGTCTCAGCTTTAAGTTCAGGTATGGCCCCGACATGATCGAAGTGTGCATGGGTACATACTATATGTCTGACATTGACCCCTTCTTCCTTTATGATATCAATGATCCTGTCAGGTTCATCACCGGGATCTATGATCATAGCCTCCCTTGAGCCCTCATCAATGACTATGTAGCAGTTCCCTTCGAGTGTGCCTACCGCTATCCTTCTGATCTTCATTCCCATTCTTGACCTCTTTACTGTCTGATCTTTTCCTGGCGGTGCTCCGCCAGGGACAATATAGCTTAACAGAACGATAATCAGTCCGACAATTATTAACGGGACGATATACTTCATATCTCTAATAATAAAAAAACAGGCAGGATCAACTCCTGCCTGTTCCTTTGATAATCTGAATTGCTTTGCTTAGAAGAATATGCCCTGGTTGATAAGGATACCGAGACATACGAGCAGAGCGTAGATAGCAAGCGACTCGATCATTGCAAGACCGATGATCAATGTCGTCGTTATCTTACCCGATGCACCTGGGTTCCTGGCAACACCTTCACATGCCTTACCGAGACCAAGACCCTGTCCGATTCCGGTACCGAACGCAGCTATTGCCATTCCAAGTGCCGTACCGAGAACCGCCATGGTCCCGACACTAGAGTCTGTTGCTGCTTCTTCTGATGCGAAAGCGAACGGAGCGATCAGGCATACAAGTGCCAACGTGAGCAGAACGATAGAAATGCTTTTCTTCATCAGGTAACTCCTCCTTTACTGGTTCTGAGATTAATGTGCCTCTTCAACGGCACCCGCTAAATAAAGAACGGCCAAAAGCGTAAAAACGAACGCCTGTATAAGACTGACTAATGTTCCCAGCGCAAGTATAAGTGTGGGCAGCACCGCAGGGACAAGCAGGGCCAGTACCCCGAGAAGGATGTGCTTGGCCATCATGTTTCCGAAAAGCCTGACCGAGAGGGTCACAGGCCTTACGAGATGTCCGATCCCTTCAATGATGAACATCAACGGGGCCAACCACCAGATCGGACCGAGGAAATGTTTTATATATCCGGCCTTATGTACTTTTAATCCGTAATAGTGAGTGGCAAAGAACACCGGGATAGCACATGCAGCAGTTGTATTGATATTTGCAGTCGGTGAATCAAACCCCGGGATCAGTCCGAAGAAGTTGCTCACGAGTATGAACATGAACAGTGTCCCCATAAGCGGGAACAATCTTTCCCCCCACTTATGACCCATGTTCTCCACAGAGAGGTTAAGAATGGTCTCCACAACCATCTCAACGAAGTTCTGTGTCCCGGTCGGCACAAGACTGAGCGACCTTCTCACTATAATAGCTACCGTTATCAATAATATTGAGGCTATAAAGGCGAACGTGACATAACTGGGTACTCCGGGTATGTGTAGCAACGCAGGAGATTCCACAATTTCCTCCTCTTAAAGAAAAATCGAACTTATGATACTTTCCGTATTCTGTAAATGTCAAGGAAGAACTTCCCGTAATTATTAAATTATTTTAATAGAGCTATAAAGATACCTATAGCGCCTTAATGTATGCTATATTTACCTTTAATAATCCGGTTTAATGAGAATCGATATGAAACAACACCTGGTATATATAATGCTCTCTGCTGCAATCCTTTTAATGTCCTGTAAAGACAGCTCAAATCCTGCAGACAGGTATGGAGAAACGGTGGTAGACAAGTATATAAGCACGCAGGAGTTTGGAGAGGATATTACATTAAGGAACCTGCAACAGGCTATTACGACATTCAGATTGACCCACGGAAGGTTTCCCGAAGATATCGATGAGGTAAGCGATTTTTCCGGCATGCCTCTTGATGCGGATAAATACGATTACGACCCGTCAACCGGTGTTCTTTCAAAGGCGGCCCTCAAGTGACATTGCCAGGCATAAGCGGTCCGGCCTACAGAAGCCCCTGTATAGTATCCTTTAGCTCCTGGCTCTTTACCGGTTTCGTGATATAAGCGTTTGCACCGAGAGCTTTTCCTTCTTCTATCTCTTCTTCAGCGCCCTCAGTGGTTATTATGACCACCGGGATATCCTTACTATGAGAACTTCGTATCCATTTGACCAGCTCCCAGCCGTTCATCTTTGGCATGTTCACATCTGTTAGCACTAAATCTACCTTGTTGCTCTGCAATTTGTCTTGAGCGTCGGCCCCGTTCAATGCCTCAATTACCGAGACACCGGAAATGGACTTCTTGATCGTCATAGTAATGAGCATCCTCATCGTTGCAGAATCATCGACTACCAGAACCTTCTTTTCACCTTGATCTGTCATTAGTTCACCCTCAGCACTGCATTCATTGTTATTTCACCCATTTCGGTGAAGAGAGGCACCTGAAATATCTCAAGCCCTCCTATCTGCTTTATAAGACCATTTCTGTCTACCATTGACGGCGGCGCGATCTGGAGCTTGTACCCGAGATCGGTCAGCGCGCTCGTAGCGTTACCAGCAAGCATGTTAGCCAGCTCAGAAATGGCGTCCTTACCAAGGGGGGTCAGCTCTACAGCATCTTCCCCTGTCATTATATTGCTTATACTTACAGCAGTCTCTTCGTCCATGTTAAGGATGATATCCCCACCGGAATCACCCTCGACCTTTATAATTATTGTAACATCACCATATATCTCATCGCTGCTAACAAGTGATATTTTACCCCTCGACACATCAGACTGGATCACCTGATCAAGCACCCTGATAGTTGAACTTACGAAAGGTTCTATGTATTCGAACCTCATCTAGCCATCCTCCCCCACGCCGGCAACGGATCTGATTATCATTGCCACATGGTCAGGTTGAAAGGGTTTCGTGATAAACTGCTTCGCTCCCTTCTTTAATGCCTCTTTTATCATTTCCTTATTGCCAAGGGAGCTCACGATTATGATACTGGCATCTTTGTCATGTTCCATTATATTACCCAGAGCCTCCAACCCGTCA
Organism: Nitrospirota bacterium; assembly: GCA_020351835.1. GTDB lineage: Bacteria > Nitrospirota > Thermodesulfovibrionia > Thermodesulfovibrionales > BMS3Bbin05 > BMS3Bbin05. Next base: position 1,042,609 of record CP070669.1, on the reverse strand, counting down.
ACTACCGGCATTGTTATATCAAGCAGAACAATGTCAGGACTATGTTCTTTATACAGCCCGAGTGCGTCTTGCCCGTCCTTCGCTTCCCCTACAACTTCTCCACCGATCCTTGTTACTATTTTACCCAGGTTCATCCGGGCAAAATCTGAATCATCTATGACGATACAGGTGAAGGACTTATTCGCAGGATCAGCTTCCGACCTTGTCATTTGCTACCCCCTTTCCATCGAATTGTTTTACCAGAAAAGAAGCCATATCTTCAAGGGGAACTATAGTGGAAATATTGCCCTTTTCTATGGCCACTTTCGGCATTCCGAAGACGACGCAACTGCGCTCCTCCTGCGCTATGGTATAGCCTCCCTTACGCATAATATCCCCGATCCCGTCAGAGCCATCATGTCCCATCCCTGTCATTATCAGGCCAGAAGCTTTCTTGCCATAACCTTCGGCAACAGACCTGAAGAGAACATCCGCGGACGGTCTGTGTCCGCTTTCGGGCGGCGAGCTGTCCAGCGAGACAGTTGTCCCGAGGCGCCTTTTCCTGACCTTCAAATGCTTCCCGCCAGGTGCGAGCAAAGCCCTTCCATTCACTATAAGGTCATCATGGCTCGCGACCTTTACATCGATCTGGCATATCTTATTAAGCCGGGATGCGAACATATCGATAAATCCTTCAGGCATATGCTGAACTATTAGAATACCGGCAGGGAAACCTTTCGGAAGCTGCGGCAGCATATAGTTTAGTGCGTTCGGCCCTCCTGTAGATATGCCTATTGCAAGGACCCTGTCAGATGATCCTGGGTCAGAGATGAGCGTTCCTTTCTCTTCTATTACCGGAGCAGCCGGGGCCTTCATTATTGATCTTGCAAGAGGGCTCCTGCAGGCCTCTTTGATCTTCTTTACAAGCTCTTTGTCTATGTTTATTATTTCATCAGAGAGTGCTTTGTCAGGCTTTGAAACCAGATCGAAAGCACCTATCTCGAGTGCCTGTATGCTCAGGTCAGCGTTCTTCCTTGTATGAGAGCTTACTATGATAACCTGGGTCCCAAAATCTTCCATGATCCGCTCGAGTGTCTCGATCCCGTCCATTCTGGGCATATTTATGTCCAGCGTAACGACATCCGGTCTGAGTTTTTGTATCTTTTCAAGAGCAAAGACCCCATCCATAGCCGTTCCTACAACATCGATATCAGGATCGGACGAAAGCATCTTGCTCAACATCTGTCGAACAAATGCGGAATCGTCCACTATCATGACCTTTATCTTTTTCATTATCTCCTTATCTTCCCCTTCTCCATAGCAATCGCTTTTCTGAATATAGCCGGAGCATCGAGAATGAACACTACTGATCCGTCCCCCAGCACTGAAGCTCCTGACAGGAGGTCCGTCTGGGTATAATCACGGTCTACGGGTTTAATAACAAGCTCCTGCTGGCCTATGAGGTCGTCAACAAGAACGCACGCCCTCTTGCTTCCTATGCCAAGTATAAGCATGAACTTCTTTTTACTATCGCTTCGCCCCAGCTCAAAAAGCTCGTCAAGCCTCACGACTGATATTGTCTGGTCTCTTAACCTCAGCACCTCTCTTCCTTCCACGGAATCAAGCTCGTCAACCATGATCCTTCCTACTTCGATAACTGCAGGGATGGGGACCGCGTATCTTCTCCCGCTGACCTCGACCAGCAATCCCTTGAGCACGGCCAGAGTGAGTGGAAGTCTAAGCCTGAAGGTAGTCCCAACGTTCTTTTCAGATTCGATATCTATCGTTCCCTTCATGTTCTCGACGGCGATCCTGACAGCATCCATACCTATCCCGCGCCCGGAGATCTCACTGACGGAATCCGCAGAGCTCAATCCCGCCATGAACATGAGGTCAAAAGCTTCTTTATCGGACATCCTTTCGCAATCCTCTTCGGATATATATCCTTTTTCTCTGGCCAGTCTTTTTAACTTTTCTCCATCTATGCCCTGTCCGTCATCGGATATCTCTATTACTATCTTTGCAGCCTCATGATAAGCGTTCAAGGTCAATGTCCCGGTCCCGGGCTTCCCGAGCTCCCTTCGTCTGTCGACGCTTTCTATCCCATGGTCGATCGCGTTCCTGATAATGTGGATCAACGGCTCTCCGAGCGAATCAACTATCCCCTTGTCCAGTTCTGTATCCTGCCCATAGAACTCAAGCTTTATCTGTTTGCCTTTTGAGGCACTGAGCTCTCTTACGATCCTCGGGAACTTTCTGAATATCGCATTTATCCTGACCATTCGCATCTTCATGATCCCTCTCTGGAGGCCGGATATCGATTTGCCGAAATATGTATTAAGCTCGCTCAGTCTTTCGTTCAGGTCAGACATGAAATTGCCGGCATCAATGTCCCTTGTTATCTGCTCAAGTATCGAACGGCCGATGATCAGTTCGCCGGTAAGGTCCATTATGTTATCGACCCTGGATGCTTCTATCCTCAATAGTTCACTTTTCTGTCCTGCAACCTTACTTACAGTGACCTCGGCAGCCTTAGGCGGTGTGAATATACTGATAATGACCTCTGAAGTGATACCAACAACTCCTATCCTATCTCCAAGTCCTTCGAGCTCTTCTTCAGTACTGAAAAGGACTTTGAACCTGTCTACCTTCTCTATCTCCTCGCTGTTATCGTCGGGGGTCACCCTGATTATCTGCCCCAGGCTTCTGATCTTTTCATTTATCATGAAGGCGCCTACGCTCTTCTCCTTACACATGGGGTCGAATACGGCCTCCGCCTCGAATAGCTTCATGCCGTATTTCTCCGCCGACTCGAACTCAAGGACCTGGTACTCAGTGTAGCCATTCTGTCCTGCCTCTCTCTTATCATCACTATCTTCTGTCCCTGCAAACTTTTCGATCATACTTACAGCTTCTTCAATTTCTCCCTCACTGCCGGTCTCTTCAGCCTCCCGCAGAAGCCTGTCGATAATATCCACACTCTTGAGTATCATGGATATAGTTCTTGGGTCAGCCTTTCTGGTCTTGTTCTGTAGATCCGTCAGGACATCCTCTACCCTGTGGCATATCGTGGATATTCCCGACAATGCCATCGAGTTCGAATCCCCCTTTAATGTATGGAAGCTCCTCTGAAGCAGCTTGATCTCACCGTCATCTTCCGGTTTCATCTCAAGTCGCAGTGCAGAATCCTGTATCTCCTCCAGGATCTCATGTGATTGAGAAAAGAAGGTCCTCTTCAGTTCATTGAACTCGTCTTCGTTCAGGTGATCAAACTCGCCGTTCATTTATCGTTCCCATTTGCATCCCTGTAATATTTTTCTATCTGTTCCTTAAGATCGGATACCTGAAAGGGTTTTGTAAGGCACCTTATCGCCCCCGCCCTGACAGATTCCGCCATGTCCCCCTGGCCGGCATTCCCCGATATCGTGATAGCCGGCACATCCGGGTCCAATTTCTTGATTATCCTGAGCGCATTGATGCCATCGAGTTTCGGCATCTTTATGTCGAACACAATAAAGTCATGTCTCTTGCTTATGAATTGAAGAACGGCATCGACACCGTCAACTGCCAGGTCAATGGTATACCTGCTACCCTCCAGCTCGTTCCTGAGAAGGTAACCGAGGTTCTTGTCATCTTCTGCTATTAATATCCTCATGGCTTCTCCGCACGCACCTTCTTGTATGCAGTGCCTTTTTTATCGTGCAGGAACTCGAAACCCGAGTCCCACCACTGAATGCTCTCCGCGTGGCCTATCAGGAGGTAACCGTTATCATTGATGCATTTATGGAACTTCCTTATCAATCTTTTATGTTCCTCTTCATCAAAATAGATCATTACGTTCCTGCAGAAGACGATATCGATGTCTGACAGTCCATGCTCCAGCTTAAGGTTATGGAAATCGAACACTATCATTCTCTTAAGGCTTTCCAATATCCTGAGCGAGTTCCCTACGCTCTCAAAATACCTTTCCACATAATAGCCGTCTACTTCCTGCATGGTCTTTTTCACATCATAGATACCCCTGTTGGCCGTTTCAAGTGCGCTAAGGCTGAGGTCCGAGGCGAATATCCTTACCTTCCATCCCTTGGGCACCGCCTCATTTGCAACCATCGCAATAGTATAAGGTTCTTCTCCGGTCGAACATCCGGCAGACCAAATCCTGAGCACTCTTTCACCCGCCTCTTCTCTTTTTTTGATCACATCAGGAAGTATCTTCTTCCTGAAGAGATCGAACTGCGGCTTATTACGGAAAAAAGAGGTCTCATTTATGGTCAAAAGGTCAAGGAGCTTGATAAGCTCTGATTTATTGCCGTCGGTTATCAGCCTGTAATACCAGTAAGGAGTGTTCACATTGATCTCGGCCATTCTCTTTACTACCCTCGAATTTAGAAAATCCTTATTGCCGGGTCTGAGGTACATTCCGCACTCAGCATATATCAGGTCTCTGAAAAGTTTGAACTCAGCGTCTGTCATCTTTGTATTTTCTTTACTGTTTGCCAGGTTTATAATGATATTCGCATCAACTTTCGGACAGGTCCGTTATATCTTTCATATCGTACCTGCTCATTATTTTTTTTACGTCGAGCAGGATAACAAGCCTGTCAGCAGTCTTTGCGACCCCCGTTATGTACTCAATACCGATCGCCGACATCATCTCGGGAGGGGGCTCAACGGAATCGGGCTCGATATTAGCGACTTCTTCAACCGAGTCAACGATAAGTCCTGCAAGCGTTTCTGTTTTATCTGTAATAAGAACCCTTGTTGATTTGCCGTGCTCATCACCACTTATCCTCAGTCTCTTTTTCAGGTCAACGACGGGGACTACCTTACCTCTCAGGTTTATCATCCCCTCGAGGTAGTCAGGGGCATCCGGAACCTCCGTTATTTCCGGGAGCCTGACTATCTCCCTAATGGCATCTATCCCCATGCCATAGTATTCTTTCCCTATCCTGAAAACGACCAGCTGGGTCCCTCTTACGAGTCCTTCTGTCATCTCCCCTCCCCGTGTCCTATCTCCTCGATACTGCGTCGTTCTTTTCCTTCATTAGCTATGGCCCTGCTCGGGTCGAGCCCTTCGATCTGGAACATTTTAACGATGTCCTGGAACTTCTCCACCTGTACCTTCATCTCCTCGGCAGAGGATGCCAGCTCGGATGCACCCGATGCGTTCTGATGGATCATCTCCCGCATCTTCTCCATGGTGCTTACTATCTGGTCTGCAGCGGCCGATTGTTCGTCTGACGCAGAAGATATCTCGTGTGTGACCCCGCTCAGATTCTCTGTTGTTTCTGCTATCTGTCCGCTTCCGCGAGCCTGTTCTTCGGTCGCCCTGCTTATATCACTTGCGTATCTGTCAAACTCCTCCACATTGGTTCCTATGCTCTTGAGGGCGTTTGTGACCTGGCTGCTCAGCTCAACTCCCTTCTCAACAAGCTGCGTCGACTTCTCCATGGTCTTTACCGCATCCTGTGCCTCCCTCTGTATCCCTGTGATAAGGTCCGATATCTCTTTAGTGGATTTCGCTGACCTCTCGGCAAGCTGTCTTACTTCTTCGGCAACTACAGCGAATCCCAATCCCTGCTCACCGGCCCTTGCAGCCTCGATAGCGGCATTAAGCGCAAGGAGGTTGGTCTGTTCAGCTATGTCATCAATTACATCCACGATCTTGCCTATATCCTCGGCTCTGGCACACAGTGCAGCGATCGTATCTGCAGACCTCATTATCGATTCATTTATCTCTATAGTCCCGTTAGTGGATTTTGTCACCGCTTCAAAACCATCCTCAACCGCCTTCATTGTTGTTTTTGAGAGGTTGGCAAGAAGCTGTGCCGACTCCGCAACTCTTTGTATGGACATGACCATCTGCTGTATCGCGGCTGAGGTCTCTGATACTGATGAGGCCTGGGACTGACTGCTTCTGGCAACATTCTGGATGTTTGCTGCCATCTCATGCATAGTCGCCGTCGTTTCTTCAACGGCGGTAGCTGCCGTCTCGTTGTTACGGGCAGCTTCATCTGCGTTATCAGATATCTCGGATATGGCGATGGTTATCTGAGATGATCCCGTTCTTATCTCAGCCATGGCATCCCGCAGCCCCTTAACCATATTCTTAAAAGCATTGCCAAGCACATCTTTTTCGGATTTGACCTCTATCTCGGCCGACAGGTCCTTGCTAGCGATGTCAGTCGCCGTCTCTGCCATTTCTTTAAGGTACTTGCTCATTCTGCCCAGAGCCTTACCCATGTCGCCTATTTCATCGTTCGACCCGAACTCGAACTCATCGCTAAGGTCCCCCTCAGCTACATTATTTATGTAAGACGCCATCTCCCTTACAGGTTCCGTTATAGGCTTTACCATCAATGCCGTTACGATAAGCACTGCCACGATACCGATGAGAATGATCATGACCATAAGCCCCTGCATGTTACGAACAGGCGCAAACGCCTCCGACTTGTCAATTTCGGCTATCAAAGCCCAGGAGGTATCACCCAGATTCACCGGCGTGTAAGATGAAAGCACGGACTTGCCCAGATAGTTCTTGATCACTTCATTTCCGGTATTGCCCGCAAGTGCCTCTCTGACCGCGTCTGTGTCCACTCCTCCCTTTGCACTATCGGCAAACGATGCCTTTACAGAATGGTTCGTCTGGTCACGGAACGCATCTGAGCGCATAAGCTTATCCGGTCCCACAAGATAGATCTCGCCTGTTGTTCCCATACCTGCCCGTTCTGTCATTATTGAATTAATATCGTCAATAGAAAAACGCAAAGCAAGGACACCCATTATATCCCCGTTCTCTTTCTTTATAGGCCCTGCTATAAAGCCGGCCGGCTCGCCCTTAAGGGGCTTATATGAAGAGATATCCTCTATGGATACATCCCCCTTTACGGCCTTCTCGAAGGCCCTGGCAATCCCCGAATCCTGGTACGGACCATTCGTGAGGCTCGTCCCCAGTTCACCGGAATCAGAAAAGGTAAATACCACAACTCCCTTGGTAGTGATAAAGTAAAGGTCTTTGTACCCTTTCGTATAGTTCTTCAGGACAGGAGAATAATCTTTCCTAGCGGCATCGTAATAATCATTGTCGATGCCTTCCGAGGCTACGATGTTCTCGAACTCTACAAAGAAGCTCTTTACGTTCTCAAGGGATGAGACAAGCTTGACGTCCGAACTATAGTTCTTGAACAGCTTTTCGACCTCTACCTTCTTTATATCCCTCGCCATCTCGAGCTGCCGGAACGACTGTTCCTTTAGACCGCCGCTTGCGGTCATGCTCGAAATGATAGTAGCCGCCAAAAGTGGCAGTACTCCGACAAGAAGGAATGCCCGCGCCAGCTTGAACGCCAGCTTCCCCTTGAATATGCTCTTTAGGTCGTTCAATACTCCCATATCATGCTCCCTTTCATTAGACCTCCCATCTGACCTCTACGTAAAGGTCAGTATACAAATATTGTTTTGGGACCCGTTCCATCTACTTCTTGAAAGAGAATTTCACCTTCTTATGCAGGTCCTTCGCATCTTTAATAATTCCATCCATACCTTCCCAGTTACCCTTTTCCGACGCTTCTAATACCTTATGCTCTACCGGTATGAATTTATGGACGTCCATCATCCAGCGGGTATTGGCGAATTTTTCCCTGACGAGATGAGCCGCGAGCATAAGATGCATCGCACCTTCGTCCACGCGTTCCGCTGCCTCGCCTACCTCCTCCTTATCCTTCTCTTCTATCGCTTCCTCAAGTTCCTCTATCCCTTCCTCGAACTCCGTAAGAGCATAATGAGGTATCGCCGACATTACGCCCTGGAATCTCGTCGTAAGTGTACCGTAATCCCATATAGCCTCTGCAGCATTCTTCTCTTTAACAAGGTCCAGGATCTCCTCCGCCTGGGCTGTCAGCCAGTGGACCTCAACGGAGTAAATGCTATGCATTCCCTTTGCCTCTTCAAGCTCCGCCAGCTCTTTTGCGCTCTTAACAAACTGTGATGCGGCCTTCTCGGCCCCTTTCCAGTCGCTCTTTGCAATCGCCTTTGTAAAGTCCTCCTGCGCCTCCCTGAACTCGTCTACGATCTCGTCTATCTTTTCGGGGTCGGTTGCCATGGCGTTGTTAACTGATAACGACATGATCATAACTAATATTAAGACACTAATAAATAACGCGGTTTTTCTCATAACTAGCCTCCTTTTTTGTCCTTACACTATTCCTTTTCGAAAGAAAGGCCTATCAGTAATGCATAGTCCTCGGCCGGCTCCGTAATACCTATCTTGAGCCCGCCGCTCAGGTTCACATTTTCGGTCAGCTTGTAGCTGACTCCACCGAGGAGGAACACGGGATGCTCATCAGAGTTCTTGTCCTGGTTCGTATCCATCCCAATATTTCCCACTACGGTTAACTGCTCGGATATTTCGGATGCGACTGCAAGCGATATATGGAAGATGTCACTCCTGCTCTCATCTGCTACAAGATCGTCCTTATATTCATAATGTGTCAATCCAAGGTTTGCATGAAGCTCCAACTCACCAATTTCCTTAGTTGCTATCAGTGTTGCCCCATATGATAACTCCCCCGTACCAAGCCCCTTTTCCTCGTCTCCGGTCGGCAGTATAAAGAAAGGCTTAATTGCCAAGCTTATCTGTTCATTCTCAAGGAACTTCCACCTGACACCGAGCTCTATGTCGGCGAGGCCGCTCTCGCTTTCGTCACCCAGAGTGCTCTCCTCTTTAACAGTTGCGTAAGGCACCTCAATAAATCCCTCCAGGTTCTCTATGATGCCATAGGCAAACTCCGCCTCTATTTCTATCTCTGTCTCCTTAATGGTGATACCGCCCTCATCCTCTTCGTTATACGCGTACTCCGAGTTTAGCTCGAACTCATAAGCCCCCTTCTCAAGTGTCTCGGCTTCATCCGTTACCAGTGGATGGTCCGCAAAGGCAATACATGGTAATGCTAAGAACATCATCACAACTACGATCAGAACTTTCTTCATTCCTTACTCCTCCTCTAAATTAATTATTTGATATTTGCTTCGCCCCCTCCTAAGCTGCCATTATTACTCCCGGATCGTGATGCCTCCTTTCATTATATGAGCAGATTTTAAACTTACGATTACTATGCAATGCGATGGTAATTAAGCAATATAGATGCCAGAAGTTAATCTATTGAAATATAAGAAAAAGAAGGTGGTCTATCTTTAAAAAGTGCGGAATATTGTCGCATTGTCAGGGCATTATGCCCGACATTACCCGAAGTCTCCGGAAGGACTTAAACACCTGCCTTTGGCAATCTGATCTTGAATGTGGCCCCCTCTCCCGGATCTGGCCGCACCTCGATCTCGC
>CP070669.1:1026821-1033196 GCA_020351835.1 Nitrospirota bacterium | reverse complement strand
TGTCTCGCGGGTCACTGGAGGCCCTTCAGGCGGAGAGATTAAAGGACCTGATAAAAAGGGTCTACACAAAGGTCCCGCCCTATAAAAAGAAGATGGATGATGCCGGTGTAGGTCCGGATGATATAGAAAACCTTGATGACTTAAGGAAGCTTCCTTTCACTACAAAGGATGACCTCAGGGATAATTACCCCTTCGGACTGTTCACCGTTCCGCTTGATGACGTAGTAAGGGTCCATGCCTCATCGGGAACGACCGGTAAACCGACGGTAGTAGGTTATACGAAAAAAGATATCGAGACATGGGCAGAGGTAATGGCAAGAACAATAGCTTGCGGAGGAGCAACCTCTAAGGATGTCGTACATAACGCGTACGGTTACGGCCTTTTCACCGGAGGGCTTGGTGCGCATTACGGTGCTGAAAGGCTCGGGGCCACGGTTATCCCGATATCGGGAGGTAACACTAAGCGCCAGATAATGATAATGCAGGACTTCGGCTCAACGGTTCTTATGTCCACACCGTCCTATGCGTTGAACATAGCGGAAGTGATGCAGGAGATGAACGTCGATCCCTCCACTATAAAGTTGAAGGTAGGGCTGTTCGGAGCAGAGCCGTGGAGCGAGAACATGAGAGAGGAGATAGAGAGGAAGCTCAACATTGCTGCCCTCGATATATACGGACTTAGCGAGATCATCGGCCCGGGTGTAGCCAGTGAGTGCATCGAGGCAAAGAACGGGCTTCATATATTCGAGGACAACTTCATAGCCGAGGTAATAGACCCGGAGACCGGAGACCCGCTTCCGCACAGCGAGAAAGGCGAGCTCGTATTCACTACCATAACTAAAGAGGCTTTCCCCGTCATACGTTACAGGACAAAGGATATAACCAGACTTATAACAGATGAATGCCCGTGCGGCAGAACTTTCTACAGGATGGAGCGTGTAAGCGGCAGGACCGATGATATGCTCATTATCAGGGGAGTTAACGTTTTCCCTTCTCAGATAGAACATGTCCTCATGAGCGTTGAGGAGGTCGAGCCCCATTACCAGCTTGTAATAGACAGGCACGGGACCCTTGACGTGATGGAGGTCCAGGTAGAGGTGAACGAAAGCATCTTCTCCGATGAGATAAAACAGCTTGAGGGCCTGGGGAAGCGTATCGAGAGGGAGATAAAGGACCTGCTCGGTATATCATGTAAAGTAAAGCTTGTCGAGCCCAAGACCATCCAGAGAAGTGAGGGGAAGGCAAAGAGGGTCATCGACAACAGAAAGATATAGGGGGATACCATGAAGGTAGAACAGATATCTATTTTTCTTGAGAACAAATCCGGAAGGCTTGCCGATGTCACGGATATACTGGCAAAGAACGATATAAATATTAGAGCGCTTTCCCTTGCGGATACCGCCGACTTCGGCATCCTGAGGATAATAGTCAACGATACCGAAAAGGCCAAGAAGGTGCTTCGCGACGGCGGGTTCACCGTCGGAAAGAACGAGGTCGTGGCCATAAAGGTCCCGGACAGGCCGGGCGGGATGGCAGGTATCCTTAAGGTCCTTTCCGATGAGAGCGTAAATGTTGAATATATGTACGCTTTCGTCCAAAAAGGCGCTGAAAATGCTATAATTATTTTCCGGTTCGACGAGATAGATAAGGCTATCTCCGCTCTTCAGAAGGCGAACGTAAAGATACTAGAGGGCGAAGAGGTGCACGCCCTTTGATGAGATACGGGTTTTCCGTGAATCTCCCCTGTCTGATGGGGACAAATCAATAAGGAGGAGCAATATGAGGAAGCTAAGAGTTCTTGTCATTGCATTGTTAGCACTTGCACTGATCGCTACGCCGGCTCTCGCAAAGAAACATAAGACCATAAAGGTCGGAGCGATCCTTGCCGTCACAGGAAAGGCATCCTTTCTCGGAGCACCGGAGTCGAAGACTCTTCAGATGCTGGTCGATGAGATCAACGCAAAGGGTGGTATCGACGGCCATAAAGTTGAGCTTGTAATCAAGGATTCGGCGGGTGACCCCGAAAAGGCCATCTCCTTTACCAAGCAGCTTATCGAGGAAGACAAGGTTTTCGCTATCATCGGTCCTTCAACAAGCGGTGAGACGATGAAGATAAAGAGCATCGTTGAAGAGGCAAAGATGATCCTCCTCTCATGTGCAGCTGCAGAGGTCATAGTCAATCCTGTCGCAAAATATGTTTTCAAGACCCCACAGAAGGACAGCTTCGCGGTACAGAAGATATTCCAGCAGATGAACAAGATGGGCATCAAGAAAGTAGGCGTGGTTGTAGGCGGTACGGGTTTCGGAAAGGCCGGAAAAGCACAGATAGAGAAGCTCGCACCTGAGTTCGGCATCGAGATCCTCATAAGCGAGGTCTACGCCCCCAACTCGACCGATCTCACGGCCGTTGTGACAAAGCTGAAGGGAGCCAAGGTCGAAGGTGTTATCAACTGGTCTATAGTTCCTGCACAATCGATAGTCGCAAAGAACATGGCACAGATCGGACTGGACGTGCCTCTTTTCCAGAGCCACGGCTTCGGTAACATCAAGTATGTAGAAGCTGCCGGTGCCGCAGCTGAGGGCATCATCTTCCCTGCAGGAAGGCTCCTTGTCGCAGATACACTTTCAAAAAAGCATCCACAGCAGGCGGTACTTGCCAAGTACAAAAAGGACTATGAATCAAAGTTCAATGAGCCGGCCAGCACATTTGGCGGCCATGCCTATGATGCTTTCATGATACTCGTTAAGGCCATCGAGAAGGCCGGTACGGACAAGGAAAAGGTAAGGGACGCGATAGAGAACATGAAGGGCTTCGTAGGGACCGGTGGAGTTTTCAACTTCTCGGCCGAGGACCATAACGGTCTGGACATAAATTCTTTTGAGATGCTTACCGTTAAGGATGGCAAGTTCACATTACTAAAGAAGTAAGCATTATCCATTCATAGCACTTTGATACGGGGAGTATCCGAAGCTCAAAGGATACTCCCCTTTATTTATAAGAAGATATATGGGTTTTGAACTTTTCTTTCAGTATATTGTAGCAGGTGTGACCTACGGCGCGATCTACGCTATCGTAGCTATAGGTTTCAATATCATTTATAACACTACCGGTATAATCAACTTCGCGCAGGGTGAGTTCGTCATGCTGGGCGGTATGACGGCCTTTACCCTTAATACCTTCATGCCGCTTCCATTAGCGATCATTTTCGCGGTTATCATTACCATGATCGTCGGGGCACTCATTGAGATGATCTTTATCAGATGGCTGGATAATCCGTCTGTTCTAAGAATGATAATAATAACCATCGGCATATCTATTCTTATAAGAGAAGTAGCACTCCATGTATGGGATGAGACCGTACGTGCCCTCCCCTATTTCACCGGCAATGAGATATCCTCCATCGCCATAGGTGGAGTCAGGATATCTCCGCAGGTATTATGGGTTATAGGGGTCTCATCTGTGATAGTTGTGGGCCTTCATTTCTTCTTTAAACTCACCTCGGTCGGAAGACAGATGAGGGCGTGTGCCGACAACAGGAACGCCGCCAGGCTTTGCGGTGTCAGTACCAGGAACATGGTCACGTTCTCGTTCATGCTTAGCGCTGGCATAGGTGCCCTAGCCGGGTGCACCGTATCACCCATCACATATGTGTCATATAACAGCGGAACTCTTCTTGCGATCAAGGGATTCACAGTAGCCATACTCGGCGGACTCGGGAACAGTATAGCGGCGGTGGCAGCAGGACTGATACTCGGAATACTTGAGTCTTTCAGTATCTGGGTAATGCCTGCTGCATATAAGGATGCAGTATCGATAGCCATTCTGCTTCTCATCCTCTTCGTAAGGCCAAGCGGGCTCTTTGGCAGCAAGGAGCGGTTCGGACTTAAGGAGTTCTGATGCCGGATAGAAGGTTCATACATATTGGATTCTTTGCAGGTGCCGGCATCATCATTCAGCTGTTAACCTACTTCACGGGAACCGGCTATTTTCTCACGCAGCTCACGATGAGCTCGTACTATGCGATAGTCATTATCGGACTTTGCATGCTGATGGGTTATGCCGGGCAGATATCCATAGGACATGCCGGTTTCTTTGCTATCGGCGGTTATCTGTCTTCGGCCATGACAACACACGATCTTACGCCTTTCAAGGGTTCTTTACCTGTAAGGCTGCTCGATTCGATTGGATTTCTTGTAGACCGTCAGGGACTTTACGGTGAACAGATCCTCCATTTCCAGCCATGGGTATCTTTCATCTTTGCTGTTCTCGTAACTGTCGCTATTGCATATCTCATAGGAGGACCTGTCCTGAAGTTAAAAGGCCACTATCTTGCGATGGCAACTCTTGGGTTCGGAACTATTATATACAGTATCGTTATAGGGACACCTGTTTTCGGAGAGGCTGATGGCATATCTGATGTACCTGCATTTGCCCTTTTACCTGGATTGACCGTCAGCGGAAAGATGTCCGTAAGGATAGAGAACTTCTATATTGCATGGGGATTGATGTCTATCTGCATGCTTCTGCTACTTAACCTTGTTAACTCAAGGGTTGGCAGGGCACTAAGGTCCATCCATAGTGCTGAAGACGCGGCCAATGCGATGGGCGTTGATACGGCTACGTATAAACTGAGGATATTCGTCATAAGCGCGGTGTTCGCCTCGGTCGCGGGTGTTCTTATGACACATTTTAACGGAGGCATAGGTCCGTCAGAGGCCAGTATCATGAAATCGGTAAGATATGTCGCGATCGTCGCTGTAGGCGGTATGGCAAATCTATGGGGTGCGCTGATAATGGGGCTTGTCCTGAACTTCCTTTCTCTTCGAGGATACTTCGGGTCACTTGACGATGCAGTTTTCGGAGGGATACTTATTGTCATCATGCTGTTCTCACCGAAGGGGCTTCTTAGAAAGGAGACCTTATCATATATGAGAGACATCGTGCTCCAGAGAGGCAGCGAGGAGGATAACGCATAGCCATGCTTGAAATAAATGGTCTTAATCGTCGTTTCGGTGGTCTCCAGGCCGTCAAGGACGTTTCTTTCAGTGTCAGAGAGGGCCAGATAAAGGCAGTTATAGGGCCTAACGGGGCAGGCAAAACTACCTTGTTCAACCTCATCTCGGGATACCTGAGAGCCGACTCCGGGATAACCTCTTTCATGGGAAAACAGATACAGACCATGGCCCCTCACAAGATAGCAAGGTCAGGCATATCGAGGACCTTTCAGCATATAAGGCTGTTCCATGAGATGACGGCGCTGGAGAATGTAATGGTAGGCAGGCACACTCAGAGCAGCTCAGGTTTCATTGCCGGGATGTTCAGCCTTCCCGGTACGAGGACCGAGGAGAAGAGGATACGCAACAGGGCATTAGAGATAATGGACTTTATAGGTATAGCTGACCTGGCCGATACTGATGCAACAAGCCTTGCGTTCGGCCAGCAGAGGGGGGTCGAACTGGCAAGGGCTCTTGCTTCTGATCCAAAGTTGATGCTTCTTGATGAGCCCGCGGCCGGGCTAAATATGAAGGAGACTGCAGAGGTGGCCGTTCAGATAACTAAGATAAGGGACCTTGGTATAACAGTTCTTATCGTGGAACATGACATGTCGCTCGTGATGAACATATCAGATGAGATAGTAGTACTGAACTACGGAGAGAAGATAGCCGAGGGACTTCCTCTGGAGATACAGAAGGACAGCGAGGTCATAAAGGTCTATCTTGGGGATGAAGATGCTTAAGATAAGGAATCTCGAATCCGGCTATGGTAAACTGAAAGTGTTAAGAAGGGTATCATTGCACGTCTCTCCGGGGGAGATCGTGACGATAATCGGTGCAAACGGCGCGGGAAAGACGACTCTCCTCAATACTGTAGCCGGACTGATAAGGAACCAGTCCGGCGAGATAATCTTTAACGGTAAGAATATCGGAAATGTCGCTGCCGAGAGCATAGTGACCATGGGTTGCTCGCTCGTACCCGAGGGCAGGCAGGTCTTCGCTACTTTGACGGTCTTGGACAATCTACTGCTTGGAGGCCATGTCCTTAACAAAAAGGAGAGGACCGCCCCTGTAAACCGGGAGCTTGACAGGGTCTATGAGCTGTTCCCCGTATTAAGGGAAAGAAAGGACCAGCTCGCCGGAACATTGTCAGGGGGTGAGCAGCAGATGCTGGCTATAGGAAGAGTTTTGATGGGAAGGCCTTCTCTTATAATGATGGACGAGCCATCAATGGGCCTTGCACCTTTGATAGTCAAGAACATATTCGATATAATCAAAAGACTCCGTGAGGAAGGTAACACAGTTCTACTTGTTGAGCAGAACGCCCAGGCCGCTTTAAGGATAGCGGACAGGGGGTATGTACTTGAAACGGGCAGGATA
>CP070669.1:983197-1026721 GCA_020351835.1 Nitrospirota bacterium | reverse complement strand
ATACCCCGGTCTTCTCAAGGTAAATCCGGCTGACCAGTGCTTTAATTGCCATGACAGGAAGATAATGTCTAAGAAGAATGCACACTTTCCCGCTGAGGCCGGAATGTGCAATTTCTGCCATGACCCTCACAGCTCTGAGCACAGTTCTAAGCTTCTTGCTTTTGATACAACCGAACTCTGCTTCCAGTGTCATGATAAGGGTGCCCTGAGGTCAGGCCAGTCCATACACCAGCCGATCATATTAGGCAACTGCTCCGCATGTCATGACCCTCATAGCGGTGATGACAAGAACCTGTTACTGAAAAGCACTCCTGATCTTTGTTACAGCTGTCATGAGAAGAAGATGTTCGAGCTTGGTGTATTGCATGAACCGGTAGAGGACGGCAGATGCCTTGCATGCCATGATGCTCACGTATCCAGGAATGAGAACCTGATGGCCTCGAAGCAGCCTGATCTGTGTTTCACATGTCATGACCAAAAGAACTACACCAGCGGGAAGAACGTCCACAGGCCTGTCGCATCGGGCCGTTGCTCGACCTGTCATAACCCTCATTCTTCAAAGTCCAACAATATGCTCGCAAAATCAACAAAGGCCCTGTGTTTCGACTGTCACATGGAGCAGGAGTTCATGGGAAGAAACCAGCACGGCCCCTTCAAGATAGGAATGTGTAGTGACTGCCATGATGCTCATCAGAGCGAGGGTAAGAAGCTGCTCCATGATACAGTGCCGAAGCTATGCTATAAGTGCCACAATGCGGAAGGTTTTAGAAGAGCAAAGGTCCACAAACCGGTTGCTGACGGCAGATGTTATGATTGTCACGGTATTCACTCTACGTCAGACAGGGGGCTTCTCAAGACCGATGTCGACGATAACTGCAAGAAGTGTCACAAGAGGAACTTTGACAGACCTCACCCGGTGACAAAGTTGCCAAAGGCGAAAGACGGCGAAGCGAAGAATCATCCTCTGTCTACGGTTGAGAACCCAAGAAGGCCAGGCACAAGGATGTCATGCTCTGGATGTCATGATCCCCACAGCTCTGACTGGGGAAACCTGTTCCGTTATGAAACGGAAAAACCGGCTGACCTGTGCAAATACTGCCACAGGTGATAGCCGCACAATTTAATATATTTGACTAATAGCCGGTTATTGTATAGAATTTAAAAATATTTCCGATACGGGGGTGTTCAGAATGAAAACAAGGGTGTTGATAATCTCGGGTATAGTTCTCTTATCTGTTTCTGTCGCGTTCGCAGCGACATTTGGAACAAAGAAAAGAATGAAAAGGCCTCATGAGTTCGGCAATGTTGTGATAAATAATTACTCTGAAAAAGAGAATATTGCCCCTGTCGTCTTTAAGCACTGGATACACAGGAAGAAGTACACATGCAGAGTGTGTCATGTTGACGTGGGCTTTGCAATGCAGGCAGGAGGAACGGGCATCATGGAGGAAGACAATCAGCTCGGTCTTTTTTGTGGGACATGCCATAACGGGGACATTGCTTTCAACTCCCAGGCCAGGGACAACTGCGAGAAGTGCCATTCGTTTGGAAAGAAATCTTCGCCAAAGGCCTTTTATGACTCTATCAAGGGCATGCCGCAAGCACGTTTCGGCAACCGCGTAGACTGGTTAAAGGCTGAAGAAAACGGAAAAATGAAACTGATCGATTTCATAGAAGGTGTTTCCATGCAGAGAAAAGCATTAGATCCTCAGAAGGACTTTGATATTAAGTCCACTATCCTTGGCATGCCGGACATCATCTTCTCTCACAAGAAACATGCCGTAATGAACGGTTGCGAGCTCTGTCATCCGGAGATATTTGGTGCCAAGAAGGGTGCGACCAAGTACACCATGGAAGAGATATTCAATGGAATGTACTGCGGCGCATGTCATGACAAAGTCGCCTTTCCGTTCTATGATTGCCAGCTTTGTCACATAAAAGAGGTATATTGATCGATACCATATTCTGACTTTGCTTAGTTATCTGATCTGGATATAAGAGATATGCGAGGTGTCGTTCTTCTTATCTGCGTACTGCTTCTGGTAGGGGCTAGCTACGAAACCTTTTGGAACTTTCCCGAGCTGCCGCCGCCGTCCCAGTACGGCAACTTCCTTCTGAACCGCACATCAGAAAAGGCCGGGCAAAAACCTGCAATATTCTCTCACTGGGTTCACCGAACGAGGTATACATGCAGGGTATGTCACTTTGAGCTTGATTTCGCCATGAAAACAGGTGATACCGAGATCACGGAAGAGGCTAATCTTAACGGTGAATACTGTGGCGCTTGCCACAACGGTGACATAGCTTTCGGTCATACTGAAGATAACTGCGACAAATGCCACAATGGCAACATAGATTATGGCCGGGAGAAGTTCGAAGAACTTTCAAAGAGACTTCCTAAAACACCATTTGGGGATAAGATAAACTGGTCAAGGGCAATAAGGAAGGGCCTCATCTCTCCTAAACAAAGTGTATTTGATGACAATTATGAATCTATCCCTTTCAAGAAAACCCTGGTATTGCAACCTGAATGGTCAATGGCCGACGATGCAGTATCAGTGTTCCGCCACAAGACACATATAAGGTGGCTTGATTGCGCGGATTGCCATCCGGACATATTCAACATAAAAGAAAAGGGAACAAAGCATTTCAGGATGAAATACATTCTTGAACGCAAGTTCTGCGGAGCCTGTCACTATAATGTAGCCCTTCCTGTCCAGTTCTGCAGGCCGTGCCATCCAAAGATAAAGACCAAGAAGTACTGATCAGGATATTAATCCACTTCATATTTATCGGCTGTGACCTCCAACTACCTGAATACATATCGGTTCGGTTATAATGTATCCACCTGAAATTAAGTTCGATCATGATAATATCTCGCTATTCATATTAATTCCGCAGGTGATAATAACAGGATCTCTAAATGTCATATAAAACAGACGGGTCAAAACACATAGGCAAAGATTCGCTGATCGGCATACCGAGACAGCAGACGAACCCTTCGAGGTGGAGTGGCAAAGGATGGGATGCGTTCGTTGGTGAGCTTGGATCATCAGGGATTGATGTTGTTACTGAGCCTTCAAAACTGTCCTTATACCGGTCGGATGCTGGGGGCGTAGCCACCGGTTCATGCCATGGGGTTGTAATTGCAAGGTCATCAGAAATGATAGCCGATATCATGAGAGCCGCTCAAAAGCACCGCATTCCCGTTACGGTAAAGGGCGGTGGATTGACAACGGAAGGAGAAAGCGTAGCTTTCGGGGGTCTCCAGCTCGATATGCGAGGGATGAGCAAGGTGATCAATATTGACAGGGAAGATCTGACAGTGAGGACCGAGGCAGGCATATACTGGCATTCACTTGCAGAATCTCTCAGAAGATATGGCATGGATTATCTTTCCGCCCCGCTTAATATGACATCATCGGTCGGTGGGACGCTGGGCGTCGGAGGTATCGATGTAAACTCTCCGAGATTAGGATGCAGTGCCGACCAGGCAGTGGCTCTTAAGGTCGTAACCCCCAGAGGGGATATTGTCGAGTGTTCCGAGGAGGATAACAGGGACCTTTTCGAACTGGTTCTGCTTGGATACGGTCAGTTCGGGATAATAACTGAAGCAACGCTTCGTATCAGGCCATTCACTCCCATTACCATGCATTACTTCTATTACAGTTCTCTTAGAGAGGCTATGGAAGACCTTAAGATGCTAACGAGGGAGGATGCGGCCGACTACCTGGGTATACTGACGATGCTCGACCGTGCTATCAATCTCCTGGTTGCATTTGATTCGGATGAAAGAGAGAAAATGTTCTTTTCCAATTGGAGAAACAAGATACGCGGTCACGGGGAGATGGGTTTTGCAGTAAGAACTGCAGCCCATTACCTGCTAAGGCCGTGGAAACTGCGCGAGGCTCTCTATCTCCTCGACAGAAAGAGAACACTACTGCCGGCATTATCACCTTCACACCACATTGCGAGTGGAAAGATAGTGGACAGATCGGTTGTCTTTTCACGTGCTGTATGGCGATTCTGGGGAGGGCGCCAGATGGTGATCCCTGATCTTGCAACGAGTGAAGACAAGTTCGTAGATGCCATACTTAAAGGGAATGAAGTGTGCAAGAAATACTTCGATCACTATACGCTCTATTGCGTTGGAATAAAACTACACGGTAAGTTACCCAGATACGAGCTCTCATGTATCCCGCCCGACGCTCAGGATTTCGCTTATGGATGCGAGTTCGAGCCGATGCTTGAAGGAAAGACCTACAGCCGTGACTACCTCCAGTCCTTTAAGAACGAGATATACGACATCGGTGTCGAGATGGGTACCAGCTACTACAGGTTCGGAGGAATGATGAAAGGATACATAAGGAGGGTATTCGGTGATGAGCTGGTCGACAGGTATCTTAAGATGAAAGAGAAGGCGGATCCCTCGATGATCCTGAACAGGGATGTGATATTCTGAAATGAAGAGTAACGGGAACGATAGAACTTGTATCTCAATGACACCCTCGGGGTCTAGAGGAACCGAACATTGCAACGGGTGTTCATTATGCATGCTCTCATGCCCTGTCTGGCATAACACGGGTGATCCTTTTTTAACTTTTTGCGGAAGAGCGCGTATTTTGCAAAGCAGCACGGAAGAGAACATAAGAGATTCGCTAAATGCATGTATATTGTGCGGATCCTGCGAGCCTCTCTGCTCGTATGATATTAATACCGTTGACAGGACGATAGACGCAAGATCCGGGTCAGGGGAGAGGACCGGCGGAACTCCCGTTACCGTGCCGGGGGCTAGAGCTAACGGCAAGGTTCTTCTGGCGAACTCACTGATCCTGAACGACGATACAATACTTAAAAGAACGCTCGAGGCACTCGGTGAAGAATGGTCTGTGTTTGAAGACAATGGAGAGGACATATCGGCATCTCTCGAGGCCGGGAACCAGGTCGATAACTACAGAGTTAATGAGTTCATCGATATGTTAAGTACGGCGGATGAGATAGTGACAACAGACGGACTTATCTTCAGGGTAATAAAGCGGTTCATGCCTGAACTCAACGTCATGGGATTGGGAGAAAGAATGATAACGCGCTCTGTCCTAGAAGAAATGATAGGTCCGGAAGACCTTTATATTATAGATTCTCGAACTTATCATTCTGACTTCAAAAAACTCGCAAGTATCTATGATGGGCTTAGACAGAAGACCGGATGCATGATGAACCTTGACCTGAACCGGGTCGCTACCCCTTCTGGCGTCACGATACATAACAGGAATGAAGACAAAAAGCTGGTCGACCCGGCAAGACAGGTAGCATGGATACTTGAGGGAAGGCCTGCGAAGAGAATAATTGTTGAAAAGATTGAGGACAGAGAACCGTTTTCCGGATATCCGGCAGATGTCCTTTTCATAACAGAGATCCTGGAGGACAATGGCAACCTCGGCTAGGTATCATTCTCATTATGATGTGATCATAGTAGGGGGGAGCTTCTCCGGTGCTGCCTGTGCAAAGAGGTTGGTAGACTCGGGATACAGCACACTTATACTGGAGCACAAGAAGCTTCCGCGCCACAAACCATGTAGTGGCATAGTTTCACCGAGAGGGCACAGGTTCCTTCTTGAGAACTTCGGTCCGGTACCGGATGAAGCCGTACATAGTCCAAAGACCTGCCGCGGCGTGGTTTTCCATTACCCATCCATGTTATCAATGCCGATGGATTTTCATTACGGCCCTACCCTTCATTTGAACCGCAAGTATTCGGACCATTGGGCTCTCTTGCAAAGCGGAGCTGATGTTCATGAAAGGACACACCTCGAGAGTGTCGAGGACAAAGGTACAAGCGTTGAGGTCATTGCACGCACGGAAGGTGAGCATATCAGATATCGAGCGAGATATGTAATGGGAGCTGACGGTCCGAATTCAACGGTAGTTCGCTCGGTATATCCCGGCTACGAAAAAACGATCCCCTGGTTCAAGGTAAAACAATATTTTCATGAAAGGATAGACTGCCCTCTGGATGATGATTACTTTCACTTCTGGGTCCACCCTGACCTTGGATTCTACACCTGGAGCCACCTCCGTAATGAAGGCCAGATCGTAGGGGTCGGCTACGGTGCCGGTGACGATCTGAACAAAAGGCACGAAAGGGTCGTCAGTTACCTTGAAGAAAAACACGGTGTAAGGCTTAAACCAACCGAGAAACGTGAGGGAAGTATCAATAATTTCGGGCTGTCCCTTATAAACCGCTACGTGTTCGGCAAGGGTAATATAATAATTACCGGGCAAGCCGCAGGTTTTCTTAACATTATAGCTGAAGGAATGAGCTGTGCTCTTCATTCGGGGGCCATCGCCGGGGAGGCCACTGTCGACGCTTTAAGATATAACAACAGCATTCAGGATACATACCGGAAGATGATCTCTTCGGAGGTCAAACGGTGTTCCGATCAGTGGAACCCTTTTAAGATAATCTTCGGCAATCCGCATGAGGCTGATTTTATGGCCGCACTGAAAAGGCATTCCAGATCTGACAGAAGGCGCATAATCAGGGATATATGGTCGTTCCTTAGACCATGGGGAAAATATGGATGGGGACGTCAGATAGTGACCCAGGCAGTTTTCAGGCGTCTTATAGATGCATATGCTCCGTCACGCTGGCTGTAAATATTAGACCTATCTGATAACAAGAGACATAATAAACGGCATAGTCATCATTGAGACAATGATCTGGGCCGTTACGATATGCGCCATCAATCGGCTATCCCCACCAAGTTGTCTGGCCAGGATGAACGAAAGCGGTGAACCCGGCAGAGACGCGAACAATATCGCAACCAGCGTCATTGTTCTTTCAAGGCCCAGCCCCGATGATATCACCAGCATTAACAATGGCAATAATACAAGCTTTAGAAGACATGATGCTGCGACTATTTTAATATTCTTATGAGCTGAAGCAAGCTCAAGCCCGGCCCCTACCGCCATGAGACCCATGGGCAAAGAAGCCCTTCCAAACAGGCTAAGCGATTCTAATAGTACTTTATTAAGGTCTAACCCGGTTGCGTTGAATAATAATCCACCGGCACATGCGACTATAACCGGATTGCGAACGATCTCAAGTACAATGGTCCGGGACCTGTTGACACCATGTCCGGTAAATACCACAAGAACAGTCACACAGAGCACATTTACAAGAGGTATCCAGATCGCCACTATAAATGCAGCAAGAGAGAGCCCCCCCTCACCGAAAAGTGCGTAAGAGGCTGAAAGACCTATATAAGTATTGAAACGTATGCTTCCCTGAAAGAAAGAAGTGAATGCAGGCTCTCCAGCCCTCCACCAGTTTCGAACGATCATAATGAACGCCGACATGGTGAGCACGACGGTAATAAGAACAATTACCGACGGGCCAATTATCTCCGGATCAAGCTGTACTGTGACAGTCCTCTCGAACAATAATGCGGGGAACAATACATAGTACGTCAACTTCTCTATATGCGGCCAGAACTCGTCACCCGGGAACCCGGCCCTCCTGAGGCCGTACCCTATAAGGATGACAATGAAGACTGGTATTAGCGCGATCAACATATTATATGATGGTTAGCACTGCTATAATGCTGATTTTTAACTCGTGGGTCATAAGATACGCTGGGTAGCAGAACCGAGCCCTTCGATCCCGTACTCGACCGTATCACCCCGCTTAAGATATCTGGGCGGGTCCATGCCGTGCCCAACCCCTGCAGGTGTTCCGGTACTTATGATATCACCCGGCAATAAGGTCATATATTGACTTACTGACGATATTAACGCAGGCACATTAAAATGCATATTAGACGTATTGCTGTCCTGCATTTTCTCTCCATTTACATTCAACCACATATTAAGATCGTGGCAGTCCGGGATATCCTCTGCCGGGACAAGAAAAGGCCCTAGCGGACCGAAAGTGTCAGCGCTCTTGCCTTTGACCCATTGACCTCCCCTGTCGAACTGGAACTCCCTTTCCGAATAGTCATTGAACAGAGCATACCCGGCAACATACCGCATTGCGTCATCAATACTGATGTATGAAGCCCTTTTACCGACCACGACCGCCAACTCGACCTCCCAGTCGGTCTTAACGCTGCTCCTCGGTAAGATAATGTCATCATTGGGCCCGGCAAGAGCGGAAGTGGCCTTAAGGAAGAAGACGGGCTCGGCAGGAAGTTCCCTGCCCGTCTCCCGCGCGTGGTCCTTATAGTTGAACCCGATACATACTATCTTGCTCGGACGACAGACAGGAGGACCCAATCTTACAGGCATGTTTATAGCCTTAAGCTGATGTCCGTTCAATTCAATCCACTTTCTCAGCCTGTCCAACCCGCAGGTCTCAAAGAATTGCTCGTGATAGTCCTCACCGAAGGAAGAAACATCATAAATTTCATCGTTATTAAGAATTATTCCCGGTTTTTCTTTGGAAGGTTCACCGAATCGTATCAGTTTCATTTTCGTTACGCTGACAGCATACTTAAAATAATTATATAGGGATATCGGCTGTTATTGAACTACACAGATCTTGATTTATATTGCGATATATATCCCTTAGTCATCTTCAGGGACACGTATTATCAGCACAGGTATATCGGTATTTCGTATAACACGCCTTACGGTGTCGCCAAGCACAGCGGTCTTCACAGCCCTACCTCCGTGCCTTGCCATTACAATAAGATCATAGCTGCCATTTTCAGCCGCCTCAACTATCATCTCTACAGGATCACCCATCCGGACCTCGATGTTATACTCAATGTCCGATCGTCCCGGCATCCCTTCTTTTGCTTCATCACAGAACTGACCGACACACTCTTTTATGGCGGCGTTATCCCTTTTTCTGCTGACCAGAATATCCATTGCTTCCTGAAGGTTTCGCGTCTTGATCTCTTCCCATAGCTCCTCGTCAATATAGCCGAACAGTCTCCTGTCCATTCCGGGACCACCCTCGACAACGTGGATTACCGTAAGCTCCGAACCGAACTTTTTTGCGATACCTGCCGCATGGTGAAATGCAAAACGTCCGCTTTCAGAAAGGTCAGTTGCGTAGAGGATCCTTTTATAATTAACATCGGGTATCTTATCAGGAACTTTATGTTTCATTTTCAATCCTAAGAAAATTTTATCATCTGTCTCAATGAGCTTCAGATCTCCTGAAACGCTTCATCCAGATACCGCTTAAAAGCCAGCTGTACCCGTAAGTACCTATAATGATCAGAAGGAAAGCTTTTATAATGTCGGTGGTGCTTCCATCCAGGGTAAATCCTGGAACATAACCAAAAAGGAATGCACCCAGATATAAGAACTTGGCAAACTTAAATGATGTCAAAGCAGTTTTCCACATATTTGCCTTTGCTATTGTTGCTCCCGCAAAAGCCGCAATACATACCGGCGGGGTGATATTAGAGTCCTGAGACAGCCAGTATACTATCATATGTGCTGCGATCTCATTAACTCCGAGGTGAGTAAGGGCAGGAACTGCTACCACGGCAGTAATAAGATAAGCCGCGGTCACGGGTACCCCCATACCTAGTATAAGAGAGGCCAGTGCTATAAGCAGTATTGTAACGAACAGCCTTCCGGCCGCAAGCTCAATAACAATATCAGCAAACGTCAACACCAGACCACTATATGTCAGCACTCCTATTATGATCCCTATTACCCCAACGGTAGCACCGATCTTGAGACTGCTTTCGGCCCCGGCCCTTGAAGCATCAACGAACTCCTTGAGCTTTATACGTGTATCTTTTCTGAACCAGCTTACAATAAAGCAGGCTATGATGCCCAAAACCGCGGCGTAAGCGGGGGAATAACCCGTTAGCATGAAAACCGTGATCACAACTAAAGGTAATGTATAGAACCACTCACTCTTCAATATCTCTATGGCGCCGTGTTCTGACCTTTCACCCACGATATTGTTCTTCTTAGCATAGAAATGGACCATAAGGTAGACACTGTAGAAATACATTATGGCAGGGAACAGGGCAACCAGCATTATTTTCGAATACGGGACACCCGTCAGTTCTGCCATTATAAATCCGCCCGCACCCATGATCGGTGGCATGAACATTCCTCCAATGGACGCTGCGGGTTCTATACCACCGGCTACATGCGGCTGGAAGCCGGCTTTTTTCATCATAGGTATCGTAAATGCTCCCGTGGATACAGTGTTTGCGATCGCGCTCCCGGAGATAGATCCGAAAAGCCCGCTCGCTATAACGGACACCTTGCCCGGGCCGCCCACCTTATGACCTACAGCAGCAAGAGGAAAATCGATAAAGAACTTCTCTGCACCGCACTTTTCAAGAAAAGCACCAAAGATCACGAAAAGTATAATGTACGTTGCGAGCACATTTGCCATAATACCGAACACACCGTCACTCTTATAGAATATGCTTATACATAGCTCAGGGAATGTGTCTCCGGCGTGTGATATGAGCTCCGGCATATATGCACCATACACCCCATATAGAATCAGAATTATACCCATAACGACAAATACAGTACCGACCACGCGGCGTGCTATCTCTATACCCATCAGAACGCCTATCACCGCTATAACGGCATCCAGCCGGGTCTCGGCACCTGTACGGTAGTTGATTGCCTCGAAGTTAGTTATCCAGTACCCGACACTTACTATGGAAAGGACCATAAGCAAATAGTCGACCACTCGCATATACTTGTTCTTGGACCTGTAAAGAAGCAGCACGAGGACATAGGTAACTATCACATATATACCGCGGTGATACTGTGTAGCAGCGGGCTGGATGACTGCTGCATAAGAATAGAACAATACCAGCGCAAGAGCGCAGATATCAAAAACGACCTTTTCGACCTTATGCAGTTTTTCGTACAATTATTTGGTTCCTCGAAAACAAAATGACATAATAACAGGGCGATCGACCTAACCGACCGCCCTGTTTCCGCTTAAAGCCTTATTTGATAATTCCCTTCTCTTTCCAGAACCTCTCAGCACCCGGATGAAGTGGTGTCACTATACCTTTAACACCATCCTTGACGCTCATTGCCTTGAATGTCTTCTTCTGGCTTACCATGTGGGCTAAGCCTTCATCGGTAAAAATCTTTGAAAGAAGTTCATAGACCACATCCGCCGGAACATCTTTGTTCGCTACCCATAGAGTAGAGTCAAAAAAGGAAGGTGTATCGTGGTCCACTCCTCTGTACGTCCCTGCCGGGACAGAAAGCGTTCCGAAATAAGGGTACTTTTTAAAGTATCCGCTTTCTTCGGCATCTTTCCCGATATTTATGAGATCAATGTCATTTGTCTGGGCGGCCATTATGACAGCACCGCTTGGAAATGCAGTAAACAGCCAGAAAGCGTCCAGCTGGTTATTACCGAACGCCTGCGCAGCATCATTGTAACCCATAGCGTTCCGCTCTATCTTATCCCAGATGCCAAGGTGAGTAAAGAACATCTCGCAGTTAGCGAAGGCTCCAGATCCCGCATTTCCTACACCGACCTTTTTGCCGACCAGGTCTTTAGTACTTTTTATGCCGGACCCCTTCTTCACAACAAGCTGTGCAGGAGCGCCATAAAGATATGCAACTGCCATGACATTCTCGTACTTCTTCTTATCGTTCTTCATTAAACCGTTCCTGCCAAGGTATACATGTCCCGAATAGACAACAGAAAAATCATGTTTCCCGGAATTTACCTTCCTCAGGTTCTCCACAGAACCGGCCGACGACTGGGCTTTAACCGTAAATCCCTCAATATCCTTGACCGGCTTATAGGTCTGGATGGCATTGGCTACGACCTGAAATGTACCGCCGGCCGGGCCACCACCAAAAACGATCCTCTTCTTGGCGCTTGAATTGAAAGACAAAGCAAAGACAAATACCAGTGACAATGCAACGACGACATAACGCTTCATAGCATCCTCCTTTTGTCTCATGTGGCGGTTAACTTAATTTAAAACCATAATACTGCCTTATAGGTCCATTAGTCAAGCTAATAGGTTAAATCTGATAAGCTTAATTCGATAACATCTCTTTCTGATACTCGTATTCTTAATTATAGATGAAATAAATATTATTTCAAGCATTATTATGCTGATACTGATCCACGACCGTCTTATCAGACCAGCCTGCCCCGGCACCCTTCAGTCGCTGCTATCACCACTTATCATACTTTTGATGAACTCCCTGTTAAGCTTGGCTATGAACGAGATCTTCACCCCTTTCGGGCAGACAGCATTGCACTCGTAATGGTTAGAACAATTACCGAATTGCTCTTTCTTCATTGCATTGGTCATAGACCTCACCCTTTGATCTGCCTCTATCTTTCCCTGGGGAAGGGCTGCGAGATGAGATACCTTCGAGGCAGTGAACAACATGGCCGACCCGTTGGGGCATGCCGCAACGCAAGCACCGCAGCCGATGCACTCTGATGCATCCATGGCCGTTTCGGCATCCTTCCTTGATATCAGAACAGAGTTAGCATCCGGGACTCCCCCGGTATGCACAGAAATATATCCCCCTTCCTGGATTATCCTGTCAAGAGCCCCTCTGTCAACGATCAGGTCCTTTAATATCGGGAACGCTTTGGCTCTGAGAGGCTCAATGAATATCGTATCACCATCCTTGAAGTTCCTCATATGAAGCTGGCATACTGTCGTTCGTTCCATAGGTCCGTGAGGGACCCCGTTAATGACCTGTGAACATGTACCGCAAATTCCCTCCCTGCAGTCATGGTCAAAAGCTATCGGAACCTCCCCGTTACTTATAAGCCCCTCATTAACTACATCCAGCATTTCCAGAAATGACATGTCTTCGCTTATCCCCTTTGCGGAGTAAGCGACCATTTCACCCTGAACATCCGGCGCCTGCTGTCTCCATACAAATAATGACAGGTCCATTACTTATAGCTCCTCATAACAAGGTCGACATTCTCAAACTCAAGCGGCTCAGAATGCAGGAAAGGGCGCTTATCTGTCCCTTTGTATTCCCATGCTGAAACGTGTGCATAATTACTATCATCTCTCAGTGCTTCTCCATCCACTGTCTGGTACTCACTTCGGAAATGCCCTCCGCAGGATTCCTTCCTCTCGAGAGCATCCAAAGCCATAAGTTCACCAAACTCCAGAAAATCGGCAACACGACCGGCCTTTTCCAGTTCCTGGTTAAGTTCATCAGGCTCACCGGTTATCTTTACATTATCCCAGAACTCGTTCCTGAGAGCCCGTATCTTCTTGATCGCTTCATTGAGCCCATCCTCGCTTCTCTCCATCCCTACAAGATCCCACATGATAGCTCCAAGATCCCTGTGATAGTCGGTGACCGACCTTTTTCCATTAATTGATAGAAGTTTCTCTACCCTCTCATTCGTTTCTTTCACTGATCCAACGAACGCTTCATGATCCGTGGATACAACACCCGGTTTTATTCGCGCCAGATGATCAGCTATTGTATATGGAATGATGAAATAACCGTCTGCCAGTCCCTGCATCAACGCACTTGCGCCAAGTCGGTTCGCACCGTGATCCGAGAAGTTCGCCTCACCAAGCACAAAGAGCCCTTTTATGTTGCTCTCAAGGTTATAGTCTACCCATAGGCCACCCATTGTATAATGAGGCGCAGGATATATCCTCATAGGCCTCTCATATGCATCTTCACCGGTTATTTTCTGGTACATGTCGAACAGGTTCCCGTACCTCCGCCGGACCTCAGCCTCTCCCAGCCTTCCTATCGCCTCGGCAAAATCGAGAAAGACACCTCTGCCGCCCGGTCCTACACCATAGCCCTTGTCACATGCGTCCTTTGCCGCTCTTGACGCTATATCCCTTGGTGTAAGATTACCAAACCCGGGATATCTCCTTTCAAGAAAGTAGTCGCGCTCATCTTCGGATATATCCCGGGGCAAGCGTTCGTCACCCTTCACTACCGGAACCCAAACCCTCCCGTCGTTCCTTAATGACTCAGACATCAGGGTCAGTTTGGATTGATGATCCCCGGTGACGGGAACACAGGTTGGATGGATCTGGGTGTAGCATGGGTTAGCGAAAAGAGCCCCCCTTTTATACGCTCTGAACGCGGCAGTAACATTACTGCCCATCGCGTTGGTGGATAAAAAATAGACATTAGCATACCCACCTGTGCAAAGACACACCGCATCCGCAGCACGCGACGCTATCTTGCCTGATACAAGGTCTCGATATATTATCCCCTTGGCCGATCCGTCTACTACGACAAGGTCAAGCATCTCGGTTCTCGGAAAGAACCTTACAGTTCCTGACTTGATCTGCCTGGATAAAGCCGAGTAAGCACCTATCAGCAGCTGTTGACCGGTCTGACCGCGGGCATAGAACGTACGTGATACCTGAGCACCACCGAAGGACCTGTTATCAAGATACCCGGCATAGTCTCTTGCAAAGGGCACGCCCTGAGCGACACATTGGTCGATGATATTGTTGCTTATGCTTGCGAGGCGATAGACGTTAGCCTCTCTTGAGCGGAAATCACCGCCTTTAATGGTGTCATAGAACAACCTGAATATACTGTCGCCATCGTTCGGGTAGTTCTTCGCCGCATTTATCCCCCCTTGAGCGGCTATACTGTGCCCCCTGCGCGGGCTGTCCTGAAAACAGAAGGCCTCCACATTGTAGCCAAGCTCACCGAGAGTGGACGCTGCCGAAGCACCTGCTAGGCCGGCGCCGACGACGATGATCCTGTATCTTCTCTTATTGGCCGGATTTACAAGCATAAGGCCGTCCTTATGCTTTTCCCACTTCTCTTCAAGCGGCCCGGGCGGGCACTTACCGTTAATCATTATCATTTCCTCTATAAATCCATCAAACCAACCATTATCAATATCGGTATGCTTACATAGGCAACGAAGATCAGGAAGGCTGCCAATTTACCTGCCTTAACTATTATCGGAATACTTTTTTCGGAATTCAGCCCTAAAGTCTGGAACGAACTCTGCACTCCATGGCTAAGGTGCAATAGCAGGGCTATCATACCTGAAACATAGAACAATCCAATGGAGGCTATCTGAAAATTACCGACCAGCATATTCATAACGTCAGGTCTTCCCATTGCATCAGTGTTAAGACGGGCCGACAGCTCCGGATTGATGCTCTGCACAGTGAAATGGAACAGATGATAGACAATGAACAATGCTATAAAGGCCCCACTCCAGATCATCGTTTCAGACGCAAAGGTCTTCCTTATACTTTGCTTTATTACATATCCATGAGGATTGGACAAAAGGTTCTCGATCTTTAATATAAGGCCGAATACAATATGGGTAAGAACAACAGTTATCATTATAATGCGGTAAGACCATACTATCGGCGGGAACGCATGGAGCTTTTCGGCATATGCATTTATCAGGTCAAAATATATCGTCATATTTCCTGCTACATGCAAAATAACGAATAGCACCATCAGTTGCCCGGTAACGGCCATTATGATCTTTCTACCTACGGAACTTCTTATCAATAGCATACAGACATTCTACAAGATAATGCCCCAATCTTCAAACCTCTGCATCTATACTTAAAAGATAAAAAGAGATCACTCCTGTGATAGAATATTCCTGTGGACCCGCTAATTCTTGTAACAAACGACGATGGTATCCATTCTGAGGGTATCCGCTATCTCTTTAAAGCAATGCAGAAACTCGGCAAGGCTGTTATAGTGGCCCCCGACAGGGAAAAAAGCGCCGTTAGCCACTCCCTTACACTGCACAGACCCCTGAGACCCGAGAGATTATCAAAAGACACATATGCACTGAACGGTACGCCAACGGATTGTGTTACCATCGCGGTAAGCAAGGTCTTAAGGAGAAAGCCTGACCTTGTTATATCAGGCATAAACCGCGGAGGGAACCTCGGTGACGATATTACATATTCCGGCACGGTTTCAGCTGCTATCGAGGGAACGATACTAGGCATACCGTCCGTTGCTGTCTCGACCGTAGCGGAGAAGGACTTCAGGTTCACAGCCGCCGCTAAATTTGCAAGAACAGTATCTGAAAGGATCCTTAAAGAAGGATTGCCCGCTGATACCTTACTGAACATAAATGTGCCGAACCTGACACTTAAAGATATCCGTGGCGCAAAGTTCACAAGGCAGGGGAAACGAATATATGATAATGCGGTGCAGGAGATGTATGACCCTCGCGGGACAAAACACTACTGGATAGGGGGTGGCATCCCGTTATGGAAGGAAGGCACTGATACCGACTTCTATGCAGTTAAGAAAGGTTTTGTATCTATAACTCCGATACATCTGGACCTCACTAATTATGACGCTCTGGAAGAGCTAAAGAAGAACTGGAACGGCACCTTAAAATGAAGAGATATGATGTCATAATCGTTGGCTGCGGCCCGGCTGGGATCTTTTGCGCACTGGAAATATTGAACCAGAGGCCCAATGCCAGGATACTGATGCTTGATAAAGGCAAGGACATCATAGAACGATCATGCCCCATGAAGACCAAGAACCGCAAATGCATAGAATGCAAAGAGTGTGATCTTCTCAGCGGATGGGGCGGAGCCGGTGCATTCAGTGACGGGAAGCTCAGCCTGTCAGCAGATGTGGGTGGTCACCTTTCACGTTATATCGATCGTGATGAGCTTGATGCGCTGATCGACTATGTAGATGGGATATATATCAAGTTCGGAGCTCCGGAAACAACTTACGGGGAGGATATTAAAAAAATAGAAAAACTTCAGAGGCTTGCCAAGAAGAACGACCTTACCCTTATACCTTCCAAGATCCGTCATATCGGCACAGACAGATGCAAGACAGTGCTCCAGAACCTCAAGGAACATATTAACGGTAAAGTAAATATTGAGTTCCTGAACCCTGCGAGTCAACTGGTCAAAGATAACGGTTCCATAAAGGGGATTGAAACAGCTGATGGGGACAGGTTATTTGCAGAACAGATCGTACTGGCACCTGGCAGAGAAGGTTCTCAGTGGCTCGAGATGCAGGGAAAGGAACTTGGCCTGACCCTACTGAACAACCCTGTTGACATAGGTGTAAGAGTAGAGGTCCCGGCACCGATCTTCGAACCTTTGACTAAGATAACATATGAACCTAAGCTGCTGTTTTACTCGAAAAAGTTCGACGATATGATAAGGACCTTCTGCGTTAATCCATACGGCGAAGTGGTAAAGGAATATCTTAAAGATGTATGGACGGTTAACGGGCATAGTTATGCAAACCGCAGAACCGATAATACTAATTTTGCTCTGCTCGTGAGCACGGGATTTACGGAACCTTTCAATGAACCGATCTCCTACGGTCGTTATATATCAAGGCTTGCAAACTTCCTTGGCAAGGGAGTGATACTTCAGAGGTTGGGAGACCTGCAAAAAGGAAGAAGGTCAACAGAAGAACGGATAAAGAAGGGATTGGTACAGCCCACACTTAAAGATGCGACTCCCGGTGACCTTAGTTTTGCTCTTCCATACAGATACCTCTCTGATATACTTGAGATGCTGGAAGCATTGGACAGAATAGCACCGGGTGTGAACTCCCGTCATACTCTTCTCTACGGTGTGGAGGCGAAGTTCTACTCAATGCAGATACGTCTTACAAACACCCTGCAGACCGAGATCAGTAACCTGTTCGCTATCGGGGACGGTGCCGGCGTGAGCCGCGGCCTGATACAGGCGTCAGCCTCAGGGGTCATAGCTGCCAGAGAGATCTGCAAAAGACTTTCCTGACCATGAACCATAGCATCTTAATGGAAAAGATGGTCAATCACCAGCTCATTCCGAGGGGGATAAAGGATGAAAGGGTTATAGATGCCATGAGCAAGGTCCCGCGCCATCTGTTCGTACCGGAGAAAGTAAGAGACAGGGCATATGATGATTGCGCGTTGCCCATAGGTTTTGGCCAGACGATATCACAACCGTATATGGTGGCAGTTATGACGGAACTACTTGAACTGAAAGGCACAGAAAAGGTTCTTGAGATAGGTACCGGTTCAGGATATCAGGCTGCCGTGCTTGGCGAGCTCGCCGGGAAGGTGTACTCGATAGAGAGGATACCGGAGCTTACGGCATTTGCCAGGGCAAACCTCGACACAACAGGATACAGGAACGTCGAGCTGAAAACATTCGACGGATCTGTAGGATGGACAGATGAAGCACCTTTCGACAGAATTATCGTAACTGCAGCTACACCTGAGTTCCCTCAACCACTGATAGACCAGATGTCAGATGACTCAATAGGCATAGCACCGGTGGGAACCAGGTTCAGCCAGATGTTGCTCAGGATAAGAAAGGACAAAGACAAGTTAACTGAATCACGGTTCACTCCATGTGTCTTTGTACCGCTTCTTGGAAAGTATGGCTGGGAAGAATAAACACTACTATATTATTCATTAAGAAGGGCCCGGTAATAATGTCAATACATACAAAGATGACGATAGTGGCGGTCCTCGCATCGGTCTTGCTGATATCAGGCCAGGTAATATGCTCGGCAGAATGCCTTCCCGAAAAATTCTGTGATCTCGAACCTGCAGGTTTCAGGGGGATCGATTGGGGGACAAACATATTCGATGTGCGCGATATGAAGCTGATCAAAGCGAGTCACAACGGTAAAATGAGGGTATATATAAAAGAAAATGAAAATTTGTCTTTTGCTGACACAGGGATAGAAAGAGTAACATACTCTTTCTGGGAAGGAAGATTCGTTGAAATATTTATCAATACATCCGGTTCTGAAAATTGGCACAGCTTGAAAGATTCTATCTTCAGCCTGTACGGGCCGGGGATAAAGGACAACACGTATGAGGAAAGATACGATTGGCATGGGAAAATTACCTCGATCCACCTTGACCATAAAAGCAGCATGAAGATGACGTCCCTTGTATTCACGTCAGCGAAAGATGAAGAAGGGATCAGAGAGCACATTTTAAATGAAGGCGAATTCAACAAGAAAGGTTCATTCTATAAGTTCAAATGATCACCCTTCTCTGAATTTCTTTGATATGCTCAAGTATTCGTCCAGCAGTCCTGTATCTATCCTTCCCGAGAACCTCAACTCCTTATATGCCGAAATGAACCTTTCAACATCATTTTCGTTCATATCATCCTTTCGGAGAGCGGCTATTTGCACTTCATCACTTGTCGATGATAAGGATACCCTGCCCCCTCTTTTCATGATACGTTTGCGAAACCATAGATACTCTGCAGTGACCTTATTCTGGACAGGATTAGACACAGAGAATTTCCTGACCATTAGAACGATACCATAGCCGAGAAGAACAATGAATACCGGTATAGCTATCCACTTAATTGCAGGACCGGTCCCACCGTCAGGCCTTCTGCCGAATCCACCGAAGTAATTGACCAGTCTGGCCTGGTCATAATTAGAAAAACCTACAACATATCTGTTCCAGTTCATATTGATCATATCAAGCAAAAGCATAAGACTGAACTTGCTCATCGAGGGCACTGAAGGCGTCGGATCGAAACTTATCCATTTATCTTCTATATATGCCTCGACCCATGAATGGGCGTCGGATTGCCGAATAAGGTAATAATCTCCGATGTCATTCCGCTGGTCACTAAGATAACCAGTGACCAGGCGAGATGGCACACCAACTGATCGAAGCATTATAGCCATTGCTGTAGCAAAATGCTCGCAATACCCTTTTTTCGATCTGAACAGGAAATGTTCGATAGCATTAGAACCTCTTTCAGGTATTTCTGAGAATAGTGAGTACTTAAAGTTCTTTTTCAGATGATCCCTTATCATTAAAGAACGATCAAGATCGCTCACAGCTCCATTTGTAACTTTGCGTGCCAGGTCTCTCGTACTATCAAATCCTTCAGGGTATTGAAGATACTCGACCAGATGCGTGTTATCGGCATAATAACCATCCACACTTGAAAGCTTGTAATTGAACCTTTTTGCGATCTTTCTCTTCATAGTAAAGGACCCCGCATTGTTCCTCAAGATCAGCCATCCCTGAGCCTCCAGCTTGTAGGGCATTTTATAAGTGAATATAACATCAGAATCCATGGGTTCAAGGAACAGTAGGGCCTCGAACTTCTGGAGATCGTCCGGCACCTCGACCTGGAACTGGTTTGCCCTGCGATATACCATCATAGTCTCTTTCACTGTGTCATACCATGCAGTCCCGTCGAAATAATCGAACGTGCTTCCTCTGAGGTAATGGGACCCCTTGATATCGGGATCCAGTATCATGCGGATCACGACTGTCTGATCCATCTTTATAGCACCGAAAGAACCGAAATCCACTCTCTCCGAAAAACCGGCGGTTTTCACACTCTTGGTATAGCTCTTTCCCCAAATACTGCTTCTGAGCCTCGGAAGAGCAATAAAGAACAGGGACGTAAGCACAAGAATGATCATGGTCACTGCAACAATAGGCCTCAAGTAAGGCCTAAAGATCATTTGCCCCTCCTTAACGAAATGCCCGAGCAGAACCGCGATAACGATCAAAACAAGAAATATTACGAATAAAACTCCAAAATATATTGCGCTGGTCAGCTCCGACGCAAGCAATAACTGGAGAAGGGACATAAAGAAGACCTGCGGGGGGTCCCAGGGGTCCTTAATATCAAATGACTTGATCGTCTGGAAAACCAGTGTCATATGAGCTACGGCATTGATCATATCGCCGGTCATTACAAAATCGGCCAAAAAGATCATAAAGGTAAGGAATGACAGCCCACCCGAGACCTTTTTGGGCAGATATGGGAGGCCCTTCAAAGCCCTGATATATCCCCAGACAAGACCTGTCCCAACGAATGAGAAAAACGGATTCAGCTCACCCGTCAATACAAGGCTTAGACTTCCTATGAAAGCGACAAATGCAGTGAATAGTTTATATGTTCCTGGCATCAACCACTCCAGAACAGAGATGTCCTATCTTGTTGAAACCCGAGGTTCCGGACGAGATCACCAGAATGCTCAGTCCCTCTATAGACTCCTTTAAAATGCACTCTGTGCTATCGACACTTTTGATCTCCGAGAGGATATCAAGTGCCTTGAAAAGGTGGACCTTGCCATTACCATACGGAACGACCTTTTTGCAGGTTATGAGCCTGACATAATAACCCCTATTGATAAGTTCAGCACACAATGATGCCGCTATTGAGACCGATCTTTCAAAATACTCAGCGTTCTCTGAGGTGCCATTATCAAGGATAACACTGGCAAGCCTGTCGCTGCTTTTGGCATATTCCCTGACCATGGTCTTTTGAGTTCTTGCTGATGCCTTCCAGTCGATACTCCTGCTCTCCTCTCCATAGACGTACTCCCTCATTGAGAACAGATCACCGTCATTTCCCTTTACTAATGCTTCTCTCTCGGTATCAGATACTTCGATACCGGAGAGGACTTTCTTTACATCTATCATCTCAGGGTACACGATCACTTCCTTGCTTATGTCCATACTCTTGTTAGCATGCAAAAAAATGAACGGGAACCCGGTTCTCAACATTAGCGATCGGACCATGTACTTGCCCCTTTTAAAAATAGACAGTTCAGGAACTGGCATAACGGTCTTACCCGTAGAGACATATGGAGCATATAACTTTTCGGACACATCAATGGGGAGGACGACGGATATAGAGTAAGACGGAATTCGCTTATGGTTTAAAAATGTTACTGCTGCCTTGAAAGGAGTATTGGCAAATAAAGGCTCTCCCAGCTCCACGTGAGCATCTAACTTCATAAGGTTTACAAGTGACGCGATGACCGACACAAGCAACAGCGAGATCATCATCGCAAAGATAAGGTATATAAGGTTGTTCCCGGTATTGAACGCCGCCAGCCCTATGAGGATGATAGCAAGCAGGAAGCGCCTGCCTTCTTTTGTCGACTCGATCTTCCTCATCACAGAGGAACAGCTACGTTCTCAACAATATCCCTTATAAGATCATCTGCATCAGATATGTATGTCCGGCTCTTAAGGATGATCCTGTGCCCAAGTATAAAGGGAGCAAGCTCCTTAACATCCTCGGGAATAACATAATCACGCCCGTTCACATAAGCCAATGATTGTGATGCTCTCATCAGGAATTGAGCCCCGCGCGTACTGACACCAAGCCTTATTTTATCGTGTTTCCTCGTCTCATTAGCGATGCTCAATATGTACTGAACGATATCTGGATCGGATCTGATCTGCGCAACTTCACTCTGCATTCTCAGAATATCGTTCTTCGTCAGAACATGCTCCATCATCTCGATATCATCAAAGCCTTTCATTTCGACTATCGCCAGCTTTTCATTCTCAATGTCAGGATAACCTATCTTTACATGCATCATGAACCTGTCCATCTGACTTTCCGGAAGAGGAAATGTCCCGTGATACTCAATAGGGTTCTCGGTAGCGATCACCATAAAAGGCTCGGCAAGCTTTATAGTTCTTCTCTCGACGGTTACCCTTCTCTCGCTCATTGCCTCAAGCAAGGCGGACTGGGTCTTAGGGCTCGTTCTGTTGATCTCATCAGCAAGAACAATATTGGAGAACAAGGGACCGTTCCTGAACTCGAACTCTCTCGTTTCAGGATTGTAAATATTAACCCCTATGATATCGCTCGGCAACAGATCGGACGTGAACTGGATCCTGTGAAAATCGCAATCTATGGCCTTAGCAAGAGAGAAAGCCAGGGTCGTCTTACCTACCCCGGGAACGTCTTCGATAAGCAGGTGGCCTTTTGCAAGAAGCGCAACTATAGAGTATTTTACTACATCTCTCTTACCCTTTATAACGCTCTCAACCGAATCAGCTAATGCTCTTACCAGGTCGTTCATATTATTTAGTTTATCCTAACGATCACATTAAAACAATGATCCGGCTCACACGATGATCTGAGCTGTAGAAGTTAAACAGGAAAGCATTGATGAAGATCTGCGTCAAATGCCAGGACTAAAGGATTAAGTCGTATTTAAGCAAGGATGATACCTGCCTCACTCTATGTTAAATGTTGCGACCTCTTTCATTCCGGGAATATACTCGCCTACAGGCACCAGCTTCTTGTTCTTATCAACACAGTCAATGATAACGGTCCACAACTGATTGAGCTCCGCCTTTTCTGATTCGCTCTCCGGGGTCATTCTTATAAGGGATCCTTCCAGTTCTATCTTCATATTATCCTCCTTAAATAATGATCGCTATAAGAAAGACATTAACCCTTTTACAGATCATTGTCAAGCCTGATCCGGATAAAGCGGATATAAGGAACTGTACACTGGATAAGACGCAATATGCACTATTCCGGTCTCAAAAGTGAAAATTTATGCCACAAATGAGAATATGCAACATAGCCAACTCTTTAAAATCAAGCACTTATATTTGGCATGAAATATGCTCTTTATCTTAAGTATAGACACTAAGGAGGGCTAGCCATGAAGGCAGGCATCGGCAAGAAGCTTACAGGTAGATCGAAAAAGGAAGTAATAGCGATACTTATGGAGAGCGCTTTCTATTTCGAACTGAGCCTGAAAGAAAGAGATAGCC
Organism: Nitrospirota bacterium; assembly: GCA_020351835.1. Lineage (GTDB taxonomy): Bacteria > Nitrospirota > Thermodesulfovibrionia > Thermodesulfovibrionales > BMS3Bbin05 > BMS3Bbin05. Next base: position 1,003,233 of record CP070669.1, on the reverse strand, counting down.
TGATAGAGAGCATTATTCTCAAGGTCTAATGCTACTATTTTATAGCAGGTGTCATTGCTATATCTTCGATCGCGGCTACAGTCCCGTCTATTACCTTTGTCATCCTGCCATAGTCAAGTGTATCAGGCTTGTCGCTTATTCTATGGTAATGAGGGTTCCTGTAAAATGATGTATCGGTCACCATGATCGCATCGTATCCAAACTGATAAAAGGACCAGTGATCTGAGAAGTCCACACCCGTTACTATCGGATACGAAGAGATCGATTCAACCGGAAGGTCCGTCCCTTTAATAAATGCCTTCTTAACCCTTCTGAGAAACCGCTTTGATGACCTGTCACTGACGAGCATTATGAAGTTACCTGTATCGGGATAGAACCATTTGAACAATGATGAAGGAAATGACTGGCTATGCCGGCTGTCGGAGAAATAACCTATCATCTCAAGACTTATCATTCCTGTTACCTCAGCACCTTCTTTATGCAGCCTCCGCGCATATCTGTAGCTTCCCATATCGCCCGTACGAAAATAGGGAGGCTCTTCCAGAGTAAAGAACACCAGCTTTACAGTTGTAACAAACTCTCTTTCCTTGAGCCTTCTGCATATCTCTAATAATCCTGCTACACCGCTTGAGTTGTCATCCGCTCCTGGAGTGCCAGGTGCCGTATCGTAATGTGCTCCGACTACCAGCATTTTTTCGGGATACCTGCTACCGGGCAGCTCAACGATAATGTTCCTGTACGTCTTGCCGCTAACATCATATTCCTCATATATGGCCTTCATACCTAATCCTTCTATCTCACCTGTCAAAAACTCGGCCGCGCGGTTCAGCTCCTTAAGATCGAAAGAACTTCGAACCCCTATATCGCTTGAAAGAATCTTGACTGTTCTCATCAGTCTTTGCTTCGCGCTCAATATTTCATCCTCATTTTATGTCCAATATTGATACTTTTATATCATATTTTTGATTACGATCGGCAAAAAAGTTATAATGACCCATGTTCCTGAAGCTATTTTTGATATTTGCCATATTGCCAATAGTAGAGTTGTCACTCCTGATAAAGATAGGTACGGTGATCGGGACGATCAACACTATCGCGATAGTTATCCTGACAGCCATAGTCGGAGCATACATGGTCCGCATGGAAGGTATCGGGGTCTGGTTCAGGATACAAAAGAGCCTGGCAGAAGGTATCTTTCCGGCTGATGAGCTTATAAGCGGGATAATGATCCTCGTAGCGGGGGCTGTACTGTTAACACCGGGTTTTGTTACAGACGCTATCGGTTTTCTTATGGTCTTCCCTTACACAAGAGAACATATCAAGAGGCTACTGAAAAAATACTTTGAAAAAAGGATAACGACCATACATATCCAGTGATATGAAGGACAACTTTGGGTCCATAATAATGCACCTGATCGGAATGGACGGCCCCGGACTGGCAAAGATAGACATATCCGGAATGGACATTTCTGACAGATCGAAAGACGCTGTGATCAAGAACCTCAACTCATCCTTTCTTATCTCTCTAGCCGGCAGTGCCCATCCTCTGTATAACAGTGCAGTCGATTATCTTAGAACACCACTGAATGAGGAAGAGCTTGAAAACACCAGGGTATTTCTCAATTATGGGATCGATCTCATACTAAGAGAGATAGCGAATGAGAGCTCTGAGGACCCTGAATTCACATCTGCAATAGAGGATCTGGCAGAATTTCTGAACAATGAAAAAAGTGCGTCAGACAGAGCAGAGTCAGTTGAGAGGATAAGGGGCGTTTTCTTTCCTGAAGGATCCGATATCTGCCAGTACAGACAGGAAAAGATATCAGAGCTACGGACTAGAAGAATGATAAGGGTGACCGGCCTGAACGAAGAGCCCATTTGCGAGCCCGATAAAGAGGTCCTGTTCACATCCAACATTCTTATAACCACTCCTTCTTCGAAGGAAGACATTCCGGGCCTGGACCTCTCGGAGGAGCTTAAAAGGAAGCTGTCCGACATAATGAATGAAGATCAACAATTCTGGTTCGACCACCCTATCCAGGTAGGAGTGGAAACAGAAAAGAACGAGGCCATCTATGGAATGAGAGCCCTTGATGAAGCAGTGGAATTCGAAAGATCTAAAGGATTGCTGAGTGAGAATGCCCGGATCAGTTGTGTGCTCTCTGCATCCGCCACTCACAATGGGCTTCAATCCCTTATAAAAGAATATCTGGAAGAAGAGTTCGGGAAGGTTAAGAAGATAAGGAACATAGATATCTTCATCTTCAGCGAATCAGATACGAGATCGCTGCTGGATAAAGTAATGATACCTGCCGTCAATATTTTCATGGATACCAGGAATTCAGACCTGTTGTACGATATTTTCGGAGTGGACGGTGAATATGGAAGGCACTACAGTTTTCTAAAAGCGGTGTCTGCATTATGGCATGTCCTCGTAGATCCCTCAATAAAAGGAACGTTCAAAATCGATCTTGACCAGGTCTTTCCCCAGGATGTCCTATATGAAGAAACGGCACTACCAGCATTCCAGCATTTCAAGTCACCACTATGGGGCGCTAAAGGAGAAGATGCTAACGGTGAGAAAATAGAGCTGGGCATGATAGCCGGTGCTCTGGTCAATGAAAAGGACATATCGGAATCGTTGTTCTTTCCTGACGTGTGTTTCCCTCCGGAGGAGATAAAAGCTGACGAGCTTGTATTTCAGAGCTCACTGCCACAGGCGCTGTCGACCGAAGCCGAGATGATGACAAGGTATGACGTGGGAAGTTGCAACGGCAGGGATCATTGTATACAGAGGATACACGTTACAGGAGGCACTTGCGGAATATTGGTAGATCACCTCAGGAAGTACAGGCCTTTTACTCCAACTTTCATAGGTCGTGCAGAGGACCAGGCATATCTGCTCTCAGTTCTTTTCAACGATACAGGTCCCCACCTGCGCTATGTCCATAAGGCCGGGCTTATTATGAGACACGACAAGGAGGCATTCGCCCAGGAGGCAATAAAAAGGGCCTATCTGGGAAAGATCATAGGGGACTATGCAAGGATATTGTGGTTCTCGTATTACGTAAGGGCACTCCCATGGCCTCGCGCCAGGGTCAAAGAGCTGATCGATCCTTTTACCGGCTGTTTTGTCTCACATATACCTTTCACAGTTGTGTATCTGCGTCTTGCTCTGAAGGCTGCAGCTCTCCTTGGCTCCGATAGAAGCGAGGAAGTGGACCAGGGGATCAACCTGATTAAGTTGGGCACTGCCAGGCTTTTTGATATGATTAAGCGTCTTGACACCAGAACCAATCCTATAATCAAGATGCTTGAGCAAGAGAGAGAAGGCTGGAACCTGTACTATGACATCCTGGATAAGTTAGAGAACGCTCTGGCAAACGAGAACAGGGTCGCCATGGACCTGCGCAGGAAGGGACTGGAGATCATCGAAAAATGCAAACTAAGGCTGTGACACCCGGACCGGTCTTTTATATTATCAATAATTCCGTTTCATCGATCTTAATGAAATCTTATGTGATATAATGGGCTCATGAAAGAAGCCTTTTTCTACGAAAAGAAAGATGACAATGATGTCAAGTGCGGACTTTGTGCGCACAGATGTACCATTAAGAATGGTAAGAGAGGCAGATGTTTTGTCAGAGAGAACAGGGATGGTACCCTTTATAGCCTGGTCTACGGCAAGATAGTCTCTATTAACGTTGATCCGATCGAGAAGAAGCCGCTCTTTCATTTTATCCCCGGGTCAAGTTCGCTGTCTATAGCAACGGTTGGATGCAACCTGAGCTGCCTTCACTGTCAGAACAATGAGATATCTCAATTCCCTAAAGAACATAAAGGCACAATAATAGGAACGGACATGACCCCGGAGGCGGTCGTTGATGTGGCAGTTCGCAATGGCTGCGGGTCAATATCATATACTTATACTGAGCCTACCATCTTTATGGAGTTCGCTTATGATTGCGCCAGGCTGGCAAAAAAAAGGGGGATAAAGAACGTATTCGTAAGCAATGGTTACATGACCCCAGAGAGCGCGTCTTTCATGGCACCTTATCTTGACGGTAACAATATAGACCTGAAGGGAGATGAGGACTTCTATAAGGATGTGTGCGGAGCTCATCTTGAACCTGTCAAAGAGACCATAAAGATAATGAAGGATCAAGGTGTCTGGCTAGAGATAACTACACTGATAATACCTGACCATAATGATTCGGACCAGGTTCTTACCAACATAGCCAGGTTCATAGCTTCAGTAAGCCCTGATATACCGTGGCATGTTACACAGTACTATCCTACATACAAACTTACAGATAAACCACGCACACCTATAGAGACCCTCAGGAGGGCCAGGGAGATAGGTCTGACCAACGGGCTCAGGTACGTTTTTGAGGGAAACGTGCCGGGAGAAGGGAGAGAGAACACTTTTTGCCCGACCTGCACGACCCTTGGTATAAAGCGAAGCGGTTTTTCCGTAATTGAGAACACTCTGATAAACGGAAGGTGCAGCAAGTGCAATCAACCTATAGCAGGGGTCTGGTCATAACGTCCGGAACTGTCATATGTCACAGCTCATCGTGACCGCGTCCTCGACCGGATCGCGATAATAATCTTTTCGACTTCCGATACTTTCAAAGCCTATCTTCTCATAGAAGCTCAATGCGCTCCTATTGCTTACTCTTACCTCAAGAAATATCCTTTTGATCCCGAATTTCCTCAGGTTTGACAGGACATCGTTCACAAGAACTGTAGCTATGCCTTTCTTCCGGTAAAGAGAGTTCACAGCTATATCAAGAATGTGACCTTCGTCAAGCACGAACGAGGCACAAATATAACCAATGATATTACCGTTAAGTTCGGCCACTCTTATAAACGACCTGGGATTGCCCATTTCCTGATAGAACATGTTCCTTGTCCACGGCCTGGAAAAGCTTAAGGATTCTATTGCAGTAACAGTGTCGAGGTCCTCGGTCCTTATTTCTCTGACAGAAAGGTATTGCAACGGGTCTCCGATCGCCGGCTTGTTACTGATTGGAAGGATTATTGATAAATCAAGTGGGCTGCCATGAAAGGCAGCCCACAACTTAGCTAGCTTACCTTAGTTACATTTGCAGCCTTCGGGCCCTTTTCGCCTTCAATGATCTCGAACTCAACCTGCTGACCTTCAGCAAGAGTTTTGAACCCATCTGATTCGATGGATGAGTAGTGAACAAATACATCAGGTCCATCTTCCTGAGTAATGAACCCAAACCCTTTCTGCTCATTGAACCATTTTACAGTACCACGATACGACATAAGCTGAAGCCTCCTTTTCTTTCGAGCACCATGCGTCTTGCTCAAGGGCACAGAAGAATGCTGCACGAATATAACCCTGCAAAGTACAGGTTGGTTTTTTATACCATTATGGACAGTAGATGTCAAGCATAATGATAAGGTTTTTTCACGTGCTACGATACATTATTTTTATCCGCCTATTAGCTTCTCTTTTCATCACTCTTAGATGATTCCCAAAGCCCATCCATCTCCTCCAGTGTCATATCAGACAACGTTCTACCCGAGTCAGCAGCTGTGATCTCAATATGCCTGAACCTCTTTATGAACTTGCTTATAGTCTTCCTCAAGGCATCTTCCGGGTTAATACCAACGAACCTTGATATATTGACCAAGGCGAAAAAGATATCGCCAAGCTCATCCTCTATGTCAGGCCCCTTCATGTCTCTCAATGCCTTTTTGAACTCTACGACCTCCTCCTCAAGTTTAGTGATCACATCATCTACCACATCCCAGTCAAATCCTACCCTGGACGCCCTGTCCTGAAGGCGGTGAGCCCTTAGCAGTGCAGGGAGCCCGTCAGGCACTCCATCCAGAAGCGATCCTTTCAGTTTCCCTTCTCTTTTCTTGTGTTCCTCCCACTTGTCCATCACCTCTTCAGATGTCTCATACTTCTCTTTGCCGAACACGTGAGGATGTCGCGCCAGCATTTTGTCAGAGATCCCTTTTATCACATCATTGATATTGAATTCTTCTCTCTCCGTAGCTATCTGGCAATGAAATATTATCTGGAACAACAGGTCACCGAGTTCCTCCCTGATCTTTTCGGGATCACCTTCATCAATTGCCTCAAGGACCTCGTAGGTCTCCTCGATGAGGAACGGCTTTAACGATTCCCGTGTCTGCTCCCTGTCCCAGGGGCATCCCTCCTGACCCCTTAGGGCCTTCATGATCTCAACTAACTTTGCGATTTCCATGACTGAGTATACCACATCGACTTTTCTGATATAAGAGATCTCAAATGGTGTAATGTTTTTGAAATGTGCCCCGTATAGATCTAAATCATTAACATAAGCAACAATTCTATAACGGCCCTTTTAAACGAAGATATACACGGCTAACATTGACATTACCCACGCTCCAGGGATAATTTCTATATATGAGACTTCCTGAGTGGTTAAGGACAGACACACTTACCGGACTGCGTGAAACCAGAAAGCTTCTCAGGTCCTACGGTGTCTCCACGGTATGCGAGGAAGCACGTTGTCCTAACAGAGGATACTGCTTTAAAAAACCAACAGCCGCGTTCATGATACTCGGTGACAGATGCACACGAAACTGCTGTTTCTGTTCAGTAATGCCGGGAGTGCCCTCAGCACCGGACGGGGACGAGCCACAGAGGATAGCCCTGGCTGCAAAGGAAATGGGACTCAGGTACGTGGTGGTTACTTCCGTTACCAGGGATGATCTTCCTGACGGAGGAGCGATGCATTTCGTTAAGACAATAAGGTCTATAGGAGCTATCTTGCCTAAAGCTCTTATAGAGGTATTGATCCCGGACTTCAACGGCAATTCCGGATCGATCGGACATGTAATATCTGCGGGCCCGGATGTTCTGAACCATAATATCGAGACTGTCAGGCGTCTTTATGACAGTGTAAGACCCGATGCAGATTATGATCGTTCACTCTCCGTACTGAAAGAGGCATCTTCTACTGCTGGCAATACGCTGATCAAATCCGGATTGATGCTGGGCCTAGGAGAGACTTCGGAGGAGGTTATAGAGACGATGAAGGACCTTCGCATGTCCGGGTGTGAGATGATCTCTATAGGGCAGTACCTTCAGCCATCAAAATACAATCTACCGGTAAAAGAGTACGTCCGCCCTGAGGTCTTCGACAGGTACAGGTCCGTGGCAAAAGATATGGGCTTCAGGTTCGTTGCATCGGCCCCTCTAGTCAGAAGCTCAATGAACGCTGAGGAGCTTTTTTTACTTAGCCGCTGAACTTAATGTATAATAATCTGAAATTCTCTATATATAAAAGGCAGATATAATGCATGAGTTTCACAGGATAAAGAGATTACCTCCGTATGTGTTCGCTATAGTGAACAACCTTAAGCACGAGGCTCGCACGAATGGAGAGGACATCATAGACCTGGGCATGGGTAATCCTGACCTCCCTGCGCCTCAGCATGTAATTGACAAACTTTGTGAGGCCGCTAACAACCCAAAGAACCACCGGTACTCAGCATCGAGAGGGATAACGCAGATGAGGGTCGCGCTCTCAGAGTGGTACAAGAGAAGGTTCGACGTAGACATAGATCCCGAGACAGAGGCTGTAGCCACGATCGGATCAAAAGAAGGATTAAGCCACCTTGCTCTGGCTATAGTCGAGCCGGGCGATGTCACACTTACGCCTACCCCGGCATATCCGATCCATCCTTACAGCGTGATAATAGCCGGTGGTGAAGTGAGAGGGATACCTACAGGCGAGGACTACGACTTCTTTGAAGAGATGGAGAAGGCTTTCAAGACGACATGGCCCAGGCCAAAGCTTTTGATAATCAATTTTCCGCATAATCCTACAACAGAATGCGTTGAGCTGGATTTCTTTCAGAAGATAGTAGATTTTGCAAAGGAGAACGATCTTATCGTTATTCATGACCTTGCGTACGCCGACCTTACCTTTGATAACTATACTGCTCCAAGTTTCCTGCAGGCAAAGGGGGCAAAGGATGTAGGTGTGGAGTTCTTCAGCATGAGCAAAAGCTACTCTATGGCGGGATGGAGAGTTGGTTTCTGCGCCGGCAATAAAGAGGTAGTAGGCGCATTGACCAAGATAAAGAGCTATCTTGATTATGGCATGTTCCAGCCTATACAGATCGCCAGTATTGTGGCTTTCAGGGGGCCACAGGATTGCATTGACGACATGAGAAAAACTTATGAGAGCAGAAGGAACACATTGATCAAGGGCCTGAAAAATGCTGGCTGGGATGTCAAACCTCCTAAAGCCACTATGTTCGTCTGGGCTAAGATACCCGAACAGTTCAGAAAAATGGGCTCCCTTGAGTTCTGCAAACATATGCTTAAAGGCTCTAAGGTAGCCGTCTCACCGGGTATCGGTTTTGGAGAAGGCGGCGATGAGCATGTAAGGTTCGCTCTGGTCGAGAATGAACATCGTATAAGACAGGCCGTAAGAGGCATAAGGCAGTTCCTTAAGAACTCTTGAGACTTCCTTAAGAGGATAAAATGCAGACAACAAACATCGGGATCATAGGTTTTGGCACAGTAGGATCGGGTACCGTAAGGATAATCCTCGAGAACAGCGATCTGATAAAAGAAAGAACTGGCATAAAGCTGAACATCAAGGGTATCGCTGATCTTGATATTAAGACCGACAGAGGGATCAAGCTGCCCAAGGGGACTCTGGTCAGTGACGCGAACAAGCTAATAGAAGATCCCGAGATTGACATAATAATAGAGCTTATCGGAGGAACAGGTCCCGCTAAGGACCTGATACTGGCTGCCATTGACAAGGGAAAGCATGTCGTTACAGCCAATAAGGCTCTCCTGGCAACAGATGGCAATGAACTTTTCAGCGCAGCACAGACGAAAGGAGTTTATCTGGGCTTTGAGGCCTCGGTAGCCGGCGGGATACCGATAATAAAGGTCTTAAAAGAGGGTCTCTCCGCTAATCGCATCCTGTCTGTCTACGGAATTATTAACGGAACGTCGAACTATATCCTTACCAGGATGTCAGAAGAGAAGGTAGATTTCGATGCCGCACTGAAAGAGGCACAGGAGCTGGGCTATGCCGAAGCAGATCCTACTTTTGACATCGAAGGAATCGACACTGCCCATAAGCTGGCACTGATATCATCTCTGGTGTACGGTATCCCCCTGTCTTACGAAAAGATATACTGCGAGGGCATATCTAAGATATCCACTCTGGACATAGAGTTTGCCGCTGAGCTCGGATACAAGATAAAACTTCTTGCGATCACTAAGATCTCGGATGGAGATGTTGAGATGAGAGTCCATCCTACTATGGTCCCGGTTAACTACATGATAGCCAAGGTAGATGGTGTATTTAACGCGATCTACGTTGAGGGTGATGCAGTAGGCGAAACGCTTTACTACGGAAGGGGTGCGGGTGACATGCCGACGGGCAGCGCCGTAGTAAGTGACATCATCGATATTGCAATGAAGAAAGGCAGCTCGTATCATGATCCTCTTCGTCCATACGGCAACGCACGTATCAAGAGCATAGACGACATAGAATCAAATTACTACTTCAGGTTCACTGCCCTGGATAAGCCCGGAGTGCTCTCCAGGGTATCAGGCATACTTGGTTCTCACGGAATAAGCATTGCATCCGTCATTCAGAAGGGAAGAAGGGAAGGAGAAGCGGTCCCTCTTGTAGTCCTTACGCATAAGTCCAGAGAAAGCAACGTAAAGAAGGCCATCTCGGAGATAGACGGACTGGATGTAGTATCGGGCAGTTCCGTTGTGATGCGAGTCGAGGGCGACGAAGACTGATCTCCGGGCACACCGATACCGGTCAATTGCAATATGGATTCATTAAGTTTTAGAATTAATATATTCCTATATATAAATATAAGAAACAGGGAAGGCGCATATGAATGAGGTAACTCCTGACAAAAAGATCGACATCAGAGGTCTGGTATGCCCCTACACCTTCGTTAGGTCAAAACTCGCCATCGAAGGTATGGAAATAGGCCAGGTTCTTGAAGTACTTCTGGATTACGAGGACGCATCTATTAACATACCCAAATCCATGCAGGATCACGGCCAGTCCGTTCTAAAGGTAGATAAGATAAATGATAAAGAATGGATACTTCTTATAAGGAAGGAAAAGGACTGATGGACTTCACGGAAGACCAGATACACAGGTACAGCAGGCATATAATCCTTCCGGAGGTCGGAGGCAAAGGGCAGGAGAAGATAATGAACGCCAAGGTGTTCATTGTCGGCGCAGGTGGCCTGGGTTGTCCTGTTGGATATTATCTGACCGCAGCTGGTGTGGGCACTTTAAAGATAATTGACAACGATAAAGTTGAGCTCAGCAACCTGCAGCGACAGATAGCTCATAGTACGGACCGGATAGGCATGCCTAAGGTAGATTCTGTTAAAAAGACCTTCGAGGCGCTGAATCCCGATGTAAACGTTATTGCTCTAAACCAGAAGATAACGAAGGAGAACATCTTTGACCTTATAGGTGACTGCGACGTGGTCGTAGACGGGAGTGATAACTTCCCGACACGTTACCTTGTGAACGATGCATGTGTAATGGCCGGTAAACCTCTTGTCAGCGGTGCCATCCTCAGGTTCGAGGGACAGGTAACCACCATTGTACCGAAACTGGGACATTGTTACAGGTGCCTGTTCGAGGAGATGCCCCCTGCCGGCCTGGTACCTTCATGCCAGGAGGCGGGTGTACTTGGTGCCCTTCCCGGCATAGTAGGTGGCCTGCAGGCGATGGAGGTTCTCAAATACATTCTTGACAAGGGAGACCTCCTGACGAACTCGATGATCATATTCGAAGCGATGAAGGCTCGCTTCCGCAAGGTAAAGGTACCGAAGAACCCCGATTGCCCCGTTTGCGGCAATAACCCTACTATCACTGAACTGCAGGACTATGACGCCGAACACTGCAGACTTAACTTCTAGCTAATCTTTTTATTCAAACATAATATTTCAGTTTCTATTGTGATATAATTTCGTTAGTTTCTTGCAGGATCCTTTGAAACCCATCGGAACCTTTTAGATAAGAAGTTAATTGTCAATGGGCCAGAATTGACGACAATGAATAGGTCTTTTCCCACTTTAATAACGTAAAGCAAAAGTTTTTGGAAGGAAGATGATGCTACATAAACGACCCAGTCCCGGACTAACGCTTATTTTCCTCCTGATCCTTTCGTCTTTAATACTTGTTTTTTGTAATGAAGTACTGGCACAAGACGATCGCTGGAATATCAGTCTTGAAACAGGAGCTGTGTGGCAAGATCGAAACGAAGTGCAAATACCCGGCGACACGGGTACGCGTTTCTTGCTTGATGAACTGGCAGGTAAAGGGCCGTTTGTTTTCTATCGCCTGGAAATGCTTTTTAATGCGGCCCCTCGTCATCAGATCCGGTTACTGATCGCGCCTTTCCGCTACACCGAGAGTGGTGTCCTCGAAAAGGATGTTTTTTTTGTTGATCAAACATTCACGGCCAGTCAGAACACTGAAGCGACATATAAATTTAATTCCTACCGCGCTACCTATCGTTATTTGTTCCACAGGGGTTCTCAGTGGCGCTGGTGGGCAGGCGCTACAGTTAAAATACGAGATGCTGAAATTGGACTGCGACAGAGTACTGTATTTGCACGCGATTCAAACGTAGGCGTTGTCCCGCTGATCAATCTATATGGCAACTTCCAGTTCGCCGATAAATGGAGCTTTATTTTCGACCTTGACGGACTGGTGGGACCTCAAGGGCGTGCACTGGACCTAGGCCTGAAAATTATCTACGATATTACAGGACATTGGTATGTCGGGGCGGGATACAGAACCCTTGAAGGTGGTGCGGATAATGATGAGGTCTTTAATTTTGCATGGTTCAACTATGCTATTGTAACTGTTGGCAATAAATTCTAAACGATAATCAATTCAGTAGGCACATCGAGACAGGGCTGTTATTCAAAGCTCACTATACCAGGATTATCAACAAAGTTCCTTACTGAATCAAACGACATTATCTGAAAAGTTAAATTGAGGTGTCCAACCGGAGCAGCTCACTTCTGAAAGGCTTAAGTAATGATCTCATGTTGTAAACGATCATCTTTATTGATATAATCCGAACTGAGGTTAAGTTATGGATATAGCGAGTGAAAGGCAAATGGAGCTTAAGCATTCCGGACTGGGGATATCGTCCTTTATAACGAGCATAATATCGGGCCTTGCCATGTTCTTTCTTGTCATTATCGCCGCAATGATGGAATCCGCAGGTGGGATAGATGAAGAGTCCGCTCAGGCAATAATACTCGGATTGTTCGTAATCGGATTTCTCTTCCTGTCGCTTATATCTTTTGGGCTTGGAATAGCCGGGCTCCTTCAGAAAAATAGAAAGAAAATATTTGCCATACTCGGAACAGTATTCTCAGGGGTTACCCTCTTCGGCACCATCTTTCTGATGGTACTGGGCATTGTCGCAGGCTAGAACAGCTCAGTAATTGAATAGCTCCTTTTCCCTTTTTACAATTTCCTCTATTTCGCTCTCAGAATACAGCCTGCCCTGACCAATTCCGGGGCAGTACGTCTTCAGCTCCTTCTCCCACACTCCTTTTTTCATGTTCTCAGGCCAGAAAGGCCATGACCGGCACTGGCTAGGCCGTGCTTCGTAGACCGAGCAGCGGCCTTCACTAAGAAAGAGGCAGTCCTTTTCCGGATACTTCAGATGCAGGTGTCCATCGGTCTTTGAGGTATATTGGATCGTAAACTCCTTTGTCGATATTCTCAGATGATCTGCAAGACGTTTTCTATCACCCATAGAAATATATACGAACGAGTATCTTTCCCGAGACAGGCAACACTTACCACAATCCTGGCATGAGAACCTTATTCCCTCGCTGTAGAACTTTTTTCGCTTTATCATGAAGTGCACTGGGCTAACCAACCGGCTTTGAGAGATCGACCCTTTTTAAACAGTCAGTTACCCAATCTCTGATCTCATCCAGCTTAAATGGCTTCTTAATATAACCACATCCAAGGTCACTTATGGTCTCACCATTTTCCTCGCTTAGGTCTGCAGTGATGACAGCCTTGTTCTTTATCGTCAGAAGACAGCCCCTTTCCGTCTGTTTCTGCAGGAGCTCTATCCCGTTCATTCCGGGCATCCTCAGATCAGTTATAAGCACATCGGCACAAGGCTTATCCTTTCCGCACTCGGCGTCCTTTTCTTTATACACGGGACAGACCTCGGGTTCACTGTAAATAAGAACCTCAAAATCCTGTTGTTCCAGGATATCCCTGAAAAGTGATAGAACCATTTCCTCATCATCAAATACTATGGCCCTGGGTTTTCTCATAATATGATCCCTAGCATGTTATTTCTTATATCATCCTTCAGAGAAAAAAACAAATCAGCCCTCCACAGCCTTTACGGGCAGTATATTGTCAGGCGAATCATTTGACGGCGAATTTACAGCTCTTGAGATCTCATATGCCACAAGGTCATTGCTATCATAAGGCCTGAGCAGGTTCAACAATTTATCGCTATCTGAGTTTGACGGATCGAGCCATATATCCCTGTCCTCTTCCCTGATGATGACAGGCATACGATCATGTATCGGAGATAAAAGATCGTTAGATCCGGTAGTGATTATCGTTGAAGTACAGAAATCCGTTCCATCTTGAGGATGCCATATACTGAAAAGCCCGGCAAATCCGATCGGCTTCCCAGACCTGGGCAATATGTAATACGGGCTTTTGACCTTTCCTTCCCTTTTCCACTCATAAAATCCGCTCGCTACGACAAGACACCTGTGCTTCTTAAAAGCAGCCCTGTAGCTCGGCTTATCTGCGACCGTCTCGGTCCGAGCATTTATCATTTTGTAGGCCATCTTCTCATCCTTAGCCCAGTGCGGGATGAAACCCCACCTGCATTTAACCAATCTCTTTCTGCCGTCATTAACAACTATCAGTATATCCTGGGACGGGGCAACGTTATAGCTCGGATCTAGCGAGAGGTCTGGCTCATCAGCGCCAAACTCCTTTGCTATCTCGGGGATCGAATTACTTCTTACAAATCTGCCGCACATATCAATTTAATTATATCACTGAAGTCGTCTTCAGGTGAGATCCCTCTCCCGGGGACGGGCCGTCCCTCCGGGAGAGGGTTGGGGATGAGAAGGGTCTCAGGTGCTATTGGAACTTGAGTGTTACTCTGATCGTTACCTTGTTGCCATCAGAAGAAGGACCGAAAGTTATCTTCCGGATCTTCTTTAGTATGCATCTTATGAAATTACGGTTACTGAACGAGCTCTTGATCACCTTGACGCTCTTCACTTTCCCATGCGGCTCTATTTCCAGCTCAAGGTCCATAATTCCCTTTCTGCCCGGATGCTTCTTGAGCAACTGCTTATAGCAGTTATTAAGCGAGCTCATATTAGCCGATATAGTATTCTCAACTGATACTGGCGTCATTCCTCCTTCTACCTGTATGCCCTCGCCGGCGATCCCTTTGTTCACTGCTCGTCCTGTTAACGTTTCTTCCGGTGCGGCCTCCAGCTCTGCGACCTCATCCTTAGTCTCGAGGGAACTTAACAGATTCCTTTTCATTGAAGCCGATGCAGGTGCATAACCTCCTACTGCCTGGTTCGATACTCCCTCAGGAAGAGGAAGCGGCTGTTTGACCGTTACAAGCTTTCCATCCTTGTTCCTCACAATATTATCGATCGCAACGAACGAGGTGTATTGGGTCAAAAGGTTATATGTAAGGCCCAGGTCCGTTACCTCATCGATCCTATCTTTATCCGCATGGACCCTGTTGTAGTCATCAAGTACTGCTATACGGTGCCTGGCCCAGAGATAGCGCAATGCCGAGTTCTTTATGGACGGGATCGCCTCATCAACATCTATGGTCTCCGCGTAATTCCCGTCTCCCTTCAGGCCGCGCAATATGATCGTGCCCCTGGGCTTTCCGCGCCACTTGCCGAACACTATAACAGGGCGCTCTGCCATCACATCCGGTATCGAAACAGGTTCCACATCGTATACTTTGAATCCTTCATAATCTATACTTATCGAAGTGAGTACCGGTGTCTCTATCAGTTTTCGGAACTTCTCAGCCGTTGCCTTTGCTTCTTCGGGCTTTGTAATAATGAAGGGCTCTCCCATTCCTACCCTTGCCATGCCATCAATGATGTAGCGGTTGACACTCGAACCAATACCGAAAGAGAACATGTTGGCATCGCTGAGATTGTTGCGGATAAGATCGAATGCCTCCTTTTCAACTGTAACGTAACCGTCTGTGACTATGACTACCGTTCTTGATACATCCTCTATACCGGGAAGTGAAAGTGCGCGTTTTAATGCAGGGAGCAGTTCGGTACCCCCTCCTCCACGCTGACGCTCTATGACATTGATTGCATTTCTGATGTTCTGAGGAGTAGCGGGAAGCGAGGTCTGTGACATCACGCTGGACCCCCCCGCGAAAAGAAGCACATTGAACCTGTCTTCTGGCCTTAAATTACCAATAAGGTCTTTCAGAAGCTTTTTCGATATGTCGAGCGGAAAACCGTGCATAGAGCCAGAAACATCCACAATGAAAATGTATTCTCGAGGAGGGATCTGTGAGATCTTTATACGCTCCGGAGGCTGCATCATCAGCAGGAAGAAGTTCTCATCTTTGCCTTCATAAAGCATCAATCCGGAGTGTATCTGCTTGCCCGCGAGCCTGTACTTAAGTATAAAGTCCTTATTGCCCCTGTTCCTGTCACTCTTTGAAAGACTGGCAGAAGCCTTATCAGTCCCGTCATAATTAATATCAACATTATGCGAGCTGCTGGAAATATCCCTTACAGGCATCCCTGCCGCCAGGTTCACATGCATGTCGAATGCATAAGTGGGGTCCTCGCCTTGCATAAGATAGGGGTTCCCCACCCATTTCTCGCTATCCGGCACATCACCGGCCTTATCACTGGAATATCTTGGCCCTACGACCGTTGGATATACGAACTCATATACCTTGTCTTCCGGGACGATCAGCTCCGTGTAGCTAAGCTCAACCTTTATTACATCGCCGGGCATTATATTTGCCACGTTCATCTGAAACACATTAGGTCGGTGCTGTTCAAGAAGTGAAGCGCTCTTGCCCTGCCCCTTCGCTTCTTCATAGTCCTTTCTGGCCTGCTCCTTTGTCTTGACCTCTGCGTTGATTATCCGCTCTCCTATCGTCATTCTCATCGAGTAGACGGCTGCTTTAGTCGATGCCGGAAATACATAAATCGCCTCTATAGGGCTTTTGCCTGTATTCTCGTAGACCTGGGTGACCTTCACATCCGCTATCACCCCCGCAATGTCCGCAATGACCGAGGTCGACCTCAGTGGCAACCTGTCGAGCTCCGGATCGTCGCCCATAACGAAGAAATACGGTGACAGTGTCCTGTCTTCCTCCTTAGCCCAGAGAGGTTCTGCGTTAAACGTTATTATGATGACTGCTGCCAATACCAGGACCAGGGTTATGACCTTGATCTTTTTCATGATAAACCTCCTTTTTATATGTTCCTGGGCTTTAGACAAACCACGTCCTGAAAAAGTTCCCGGTTTTTTGACACTGATACTTCGAAATTCATAAGATAGGTCTATGGAACCGATACAGATACCTGAATCTATCCTGAATGAGATGATAGAACACGCCCTTGAAGGGTATCCTAATGAGGTATGCGGGCTCATTGCAGGGAGGGATCTCAACGATCCGAGAGTTCTGAGAATGACGAACACAGATCCTTCTCCCGTGAGCTACAGGATGGACCCCCGTGAGCAACTTATCGTCGAAAAGGAGATGAGAAAGAATGGCGAGAGGATCCTTGCCATATATCATTCACACCCGGACTCAGAGGCTTTTCCGTCCGCTAAGGATGCAAGGGAGGCATATCAATGGAACTGGGGAGCACCTTACATTATTATAGGTAAAGTTAAGGACAGTCCTTCTGTGAGGGCCTTTTACATCGAGGAAGGCCATGTCACAGAAGTTCCGCTTGAAACCCTTTAAAAATACCCGCTTTTTTTATTAGAATAATAGCTCTTGTTGGACATTAAATCGTCACGAGGAGATAAATGGGCTTTGTAAAAGGATTAAAATGCCGTGAATGCGGAAGGGAGTACGATGCCGATCCGGTCTACGTCTGCGAGTTCTGCTTCGGACCTCTTGAAGTAGCTTACGATTACAAGGGCATAAAGAAGGTCCTGACGAGGAAGAAGATAGAGAGCCGTGAGTTAAGCCTTTGGCGTTACAAGGAGCTTCTTCCCATCGACGGAGAACCCCAGGTAGGCCTGACATCTGGTTTCACCCCTCTTATAAAAGCGGATAATCTCGCCAAAGAGCTCGGGGTAAAGGAGCTTTATGTAAAGGATGACACGGTTGTTCACCCTACTCTTTCCTTTAAGGACAGAGTGGTAGCGGTTGCTCTTACCAAAGCCAAAGAGTTCGGTTTCGATACCGTGGCATGCGCTTCTACAGGAAACCTGGCTCACTCTGTCTCGGCCCACGGTGCAAAGGCAGGCTTTAAAAGGTATATCTTCATACCGGCTTCGCTTGAGGCCAGCAAGATAGCGGCTTCCCTGGTCTATGCACCAAACCTGGTGGCGGTAGACGGCAACTATGACGATGTTAACAGGCTATGCAGCGAGATAGCCAATAAGTATAACTGGGCATTTGTAAATATAAATATCAGGCCGTATTACGCCGAGGGATCTAAGACCCAGGGATTTGAGATCGTTGAACAACTCGGGTGGAAAGCCCCGGACAATGTAGTTGTACCCTGCGCAAGCGGTTCATTACTGACCAAGATCTGGAAGAGCCTGAAGGAGTTCCAGGAGATAGGGCTCTTAAAGGATGTCAATACCAAGGTCTTCTCAGCACAGGCTGAAGGATGCAATCCGATCGCAACTGCCATAAAAAAGGACACTGATATCATTGTTCCCGTGAAGCCGGATACGGTAGCCAAGTCACTTGCTATCGGGAATCCCGCTGACGGATTTTATGCTTTCAAGTGCGTTAAGGACTCAGGAGGGCATGGAGATGACGCTACCAATGAGGAGATAATAGAAGGGATGAAGCTCCTTGCCCGTACAGAGGGGATTTTTGCCGAGACGGCCGGCGGGGTCACTGTGGCTGTCGCCAGGAAACTGATAAAATCAGGAAAGATCAAGAAGAACGGTTCTACTGTGCTGTGCATCACGGGAAACGGCCTGAAGACCCAGGAGGCACTGCAAGGCCACATGGGAGAACCTTATCATATCAAACCTAATTTAGAGGCCTTTGAAAAGGTCCTTAAACAGAACCGAGAAAAGAAATAACCAGGGAGGTAGGACATGGCTGTTAAAGTAAGGATCCCGACACCGCTTCAGAGACTTACAGGAGGGAAGGAAGAGGTCGAGGCTAACGCCGGTAGCGTTATCGAGATAGTGACCGCGCTCGATAAGGACTATCCTGGAATAGCCGAGCGCATCTCAGAGGATAACAAGATAAGAAGGTTCGTAAATATCTACGTCAATGAGGAGGATATCCGTTTCATGCAAGCTGAAGAAACGGTGGTAAATGACGGGGATGAACTTTCTATAGTACCTGCTATAGCGGGAGGAGGAAGAGAATAATGGGGGGAAAAACGACCAGAAGGGTAAAACTTACCTTTCCACCGGAACTGATAAAAGAACCGGTTGTTTTCACCATGGCAAAGAAGTATGACATCATGCCTAACATAAGGCGTGCAAGAGTGACCGAAACTGTCGGTGAACTTGTTCTGGAGCTGGAGGGGACAGAAGAGAACCTTGAGAAGGGAATACAGTCCCTAACAAAGAAAGGCATATCGGTAGAGCTGATAGAGGGAGACATCATTGAGTAGGAAAGTGTTCCCGGAGGACAAATGTCTGTAGAGGACCAACGAAGCATCTCCTGCAATGCCTGGTCAGGCATTATCAACAGCTACAGAGAGCTTCTCCCTGTATCAGACAGCACCCCGGTCATAACCCTTAACGAGGGTAACACTCCCTTGATAAAAGCGGTCAACCTCAGGGACAGGGCCGGGCTTGACCTTGATATCTATCTTAAGTTCGAGGGACTTAATCCTACTGCATCCTTTAAGGACAGGGGCATGACCCTTGCCATATCAAAGGCTGTAGAATCAGGGGCTAAGGCCGTCATATGCGCATCGACCGGTAATACATCAGCATCAGCGGCCGCTTACGCTGCGCGGGCCGGCATAAAGGCGTTCGTCATTATTCCTGAGGGAAAGATAGCACATGGTAAGCTCTCGCAGGCATTGATACACAACGCGCTCGTGCTTCAGACATCGGGAAACTTTGATACTGCCCTTTCCGTGGTCAAAAAACTTGTCGATCTGTATCCGATGACCCTTGTTAACTCAATAAATCCCTTCAGGCTGGAGGGTCAGAAAACAGGGGCCTTCGAGGTATGCGACCAACTGGGTTTTGCTCCCGATATTCACATTCTTCCCGTTGGTAACGCCGGGAACATCACTGCCTATTGGCGAGGATATAATGAATACAAGGAGGCCGGGAACATCAGTTCTTTACCCAGGATGATAGGTTTCCAGGCAGAGGGGGCCGCACCTATAGTAAAGGGTGCGCCGGTAGAGAACCCGGAGACAATAGCCACTGCAATAAGGATAGGAAACCCGGCAAGCTGGCAGGGGGCTGAAGCCGCCCGTGATGAATCAGGCGGCCTTATCGATTCAGTAACTGACGATGAGATCATCGCGTCGTATAAGCTTATAGCTTCATCTGAGGGCATCTTTTGTGAGCCTGCATCAGCTGCTACAATAGCCGGTCTTCTGAAGCTCAACACAAAGGGTTACTTCAAGAGCGGTCAGTCGGTCGTTTGCACACTTACCGGTCACGGGCTTAAGGACCCTGATTCAGCCTTTAAAGTTGTAAACAAACCTCTAACTACGGGGACCGATATAAAGCAGATATCAAAGATAATAGAAGAACACCTCTGATATCCCCTGCTTTGCCCTT
>CP070669.1:935713-983097 GCA_020351835.1 Nitrospirota bacterium | reverse complement strand
CAAAAAAGAATCAAATCCCACATGAAAGCACTGCATAAAAAAGTTCACAAGCTTCACCATGAGTTGATGGAAGCCGTATCGGAATAGAGAGGGGGAAAATACATAAAAACAAGTGGTAAGTTCTCAATAATATGAAATAAATACGCTGCCTGCTATCAGCTTTCAGCGATCAGTCTTCAGTCTTGCAAATTATCTTGAATTTATATATAATTTAAGTACAATTCACTTGTGAGCAGGGTCCCACCCCCTCCGGGGCCCTGCTCCCGTCCTATTTTGAGCAGACCTTTATATTGTCCTCAACTATTACCGCAAGCTTTTTCCAATCTGGCCAGCTAGTCACCACCTCTGTTCATGAAATGCACATCCATGCACAATAAATGCAATTTACGCGTCTTTCACGAATATTTATCCACATATCTTATATCCCTGATTTATTAAATATTTACGAAGAGTTACAGATACTAACGTGCGCTGGCATACTATCTGCACTAATCAGGTTACTATAATCAAGAGATTTTCGAATTCTTTGAAGGAGGAGTGAAGATGTTGGCCAGGAAAGATGGATCGGGAATGTATAGGCTCAAGGACGGGGGGTATCTGTTCGATGTACCGCTTATATACAGGGTATATCTAAGGGGCAGCTCCTTTATGAAAGGCCCCGTTCTAAGACTGGTCGTCCGCACACTTCAAAAATGCCTCAACATTTTTTAGCGGTGTGTCCGGTGGAAGATCACAGGACGGCATCATTATATAGTTAATGAAGGGATCGGGAAGTCCGTCAAGGCTTTCCCTGACGGCATTACAGATCTTGTCCGGAGTACCGCCAAGAACCGTATTGATAACATCCACATTACCTGCCAGCACAACTTTATCTCCCCAGAGCTTATGCGCGTCGCTCAGCTTCACACTGTTGTCTATGGATATGCAGTCCGCTCCCGCCTCGGGATACAGCTCAAGCTGTCGCTTGATCTCGCCACACTGGTGGAATATGGTCGTAAGACCCTTGTCCTTTGCAAAAGCGAACAGCTTTTTCTCGGCAGGCAGTATTACATCATGGTATATATCATCCGGCACGAGGGTCGTAGCACCGTCCGGTATTGAGATGCCATCGATAAGGTCGCTGTCGGCCAGCGTCGTGATAAGAGCCTGGGATAGCCTTATGCCGAGCTCGCAGATCTCATTCACGAACGGCCTGTCCGTCACGATCTTATCCTGAAGACTGTTCCAGTCGCAAAGGATCATCGCCCATGTAAAGGGGCCCCATGAAGTGACGCATATGAAACGGTCCGGAAGGCACTTTCTCAGTCGGGCTATCATCTCAACCAGCGCTGCAGTGTAAGGCGAATGAGATATATCTATGGTGTCCAGCCCTTTAGCATCACTAGACTTCTCTATGATCGGAAATGACAACAGCGGTGCCTGCTTTTCATCAAAGGCCAGCACTCCTCCTATCGCTTCAGCCGGGAATGAATTGAGCCCGGAACCGGCAAAGACCATGTCAGTGTCGAGCGATGAGAATACATCTGCGATCCTGTCACCGAAATCGATCGGGTCATCTTTGAGGTCCTCGATCCTGAGGCCTGCCTGTCTTAATGCCCACCTTCCTCCTCCGAAGACCGCGCGCGGTATGCGTTCGCTGCGCTCACCCCGCATTACATTCTTAATGCTCTCTCGCCTGTCCATATTATCGGTCAAATGTTCATTTGCCGGGATACTTCCTCCGGCCCGAGCGATGCACCGTCACGCCTCGGTTCAGCAACACCCCAGCATTTGCCGTTATCAATGCCTGCAAGGTGAAGCCCGCCGGCGGAGAAGTCCCATGCCGTGAAAGCGTTTATACCGAATCCCTTATCCTTTAATAGCTCTATTGCCCCGGGATGGAACCGTTCAGCCTCGAGAAACACCTCTCTTTCGGGAGTACAGTGAAGCCTGGGAGCCTTTACCGCTTCAAAACTGTCCTGGCTGAGCAGCCTGACAAGCACCTGAAACATGCCCGATGCCATTCTTTCCGAGCCTGTCGAACCGATAGCATATACCGGCTCACCCTTTCTGAACAGTATTGTGGGTGTAGCGTTGGACCGGGCTACCGCACCCGGCCTCAGGTAATGCGGATGTTTTTTATTCTTTAGCTTAAATGCCTTCATAAATCCGTTATACAGGAAGCCCAGTGAAGGCGTCATTACTTTCGAGCCGAATGACCTCTCTATGGACTGTGTCAAGGCGACCACATTTCCATCCTTATCTATAACATTGAGATGGGTCGTCTCGCCACCCAAGATCTCCCTGCCAAGCTTTTCTGCAACCTGTCTTGCGTAGCCCTTATCGATAAGGTCGGGGAGCTTTGCTTTCTTCGACTGGAATGAACGCCGCCTGTCTGACCTGGCCCGCCTCATGATAGTGGCAAAAAGCAGAGCGGCCTCCGGGGAGTCAGGATCGAAGCCATCCGTTACCATCGCCTCGAATATGTTAAGCATCTCGATAAGCACAGTACCGCCTCCGGGAGGGGGCATCGTCCTGATCTCCATATCCATGAACCTGCCGCGCAGCGGTTCCGTCTCCTCGGGCCATGGTATGTTCCTAAGGTCATCTTTCGATACATAGCCCCCGTTCACCTTCATGTCATATGCGATCTCATCGGCTATAGAACCGGTATAAAAATCCTTAAAACCCTGCTCAGATAATCTCCTAAGCGTGTTTGCCAGGACGGGTTGTCTGACCCTGGTCCCCGGAGCAGGCGGTTCGTCCTGTCCGGCGAAAAATACCTTATGGGCGTTACCTTTTCTTAATTGTGATCTGTAGAACCTAAAGACACCATTCTGAAAAGGGGACATAAGATACCCGTCCTCTGCAAGTCGTATTGCTGGTTCAAGCAATACATCCATTGCAAAGGTACCGTATCGCTCAAGGGCGTAAGCCATTACTGCCGGGTATGTAGGTACTGCCACGGACCTGTATCCGTCCCTCCTGATCCGCCCCGCTATCTCTTCATCATTATATTCGATAGGATGGTTAGCCGGGTCCTTCTTGTATTCATCGACAAGCTTAAGGATATCTTCAGGACGCGCATTAACCGGTGCACGGCACGGGCCTTTGAGAATAAAGGTCCTGTCCTCTGCCTTCAGATGTACCATCATCATCGCCATGCCTCCGAGCCCGGAAGCTGCCGGCTCTACAACGCCCAGCGCAAGAGATGTAGCAATCGCAGCGTCAATAGCATTGCCGCCGGTCGAAAGCACCGAAGCCCCGGCCTCTGACGCACGGTAATGGGCAGAGGTTACGACACCGTTTGCGGATGATGACGTCCATATAGAAGCATCACCGCGCAGTGCTGTCCTGTCAAGCATAACCTCGTCTTTTATCATCTTATTTTTAATATAACATGGTGCAGATATACGCTTCACTTATATAAAGATACTTTTTATTAAATGCATTAATGTAGAATAGGTGCTAACAAATCTAACTACGGAGGAACGAACCGATGGCCGAACCAAAAGGACTCAACAAACCTGTAAAGCTGAAAGAGGACCTCGCAAATTTTCTGGGCGCAAGTGAGATGCCAAGGACCGAGATCACAAAGAAGCTGTGGGACTATATCAAGGCGAACGGCCTGCAGACGAAGACCGAGAACGGCAAGCCTGAGAACGCCGGGAAGTTCATAGTCGCAGATGCCAAACTACTGACTATCTTCAAGAACACCAAATCAACAAGCAAGTCAGGAAAGTTAACAGACCTTACGGGCATGCAGGAAGGCCAGACCATCAACATGATGCAGATGGCCGCCGTTGTTGCAGCGAACATTGAATAAGATGATCATGGTATAAAGTCGAAACGATCCTTTAAAGGATCGTTTAGACAGGCCATGAAACCGCCTGTAAAACAATAATAAACATTGACACAGTTCTGCCAATACTGTATTATCGAATATCAACTAACTGCTGTACGAGATGAAAACTACGTCGCTGTAACCCTCTAGGATACACCAACGATTTTCCCCCGAAAGCAGAAAAAAAGGAGTAGTACATGGAATTCAATAGATTTAAGTTTCATCCGCACGTCGCAGATGGTGTAAAGGCGGCGGGCTTCGAATCACCGACACCGATCCAGAAGGATGCCATACCGGCTGTCATGAAAGGCCGGGATGTCATGGGACTTGCGCAGACAGGTACCGGCAAGACGGCTGCGTTCGTTCTGCCAATGCTTAACCGTCTTATAAACGGCGAACGAAGAAAGACGAGGGCCCTTATCATTGCACCGACACGAGAACTGTCGGAACAGATACATAAGGAGATCATAAGGCTCGGACGCCGTACACGCTTAAGGAGCGCTACCATATACGGCGGGGTAAGCATGCATGGGCAATACCAGAAACTGCGCAAGGGAGTCGACATTATAGTTGCATGCCCGGGCCGTCTGCTCGACCACGTTCGACAGTCGACCATAGACCTGTCGGGCATCGAGATGCTCGTGCTTGACGAGGCAGACAGGATGTTCGACATGGGTTTCCTGCCCGACATAAGGAAGATCATAGATGAGATACCTGCGAGACGCCAGACACTGCTGTTCTCGGCTACAATGCCAAATGACATAAGGCGACTGGCAGATGACGTACTTAGCAACCCTGTAACCGTGCAAGTGGCACATGCGGCACCGGCAAAAACGGTGGCACATGCCCTATATCCCGTTGAACAGAACCGAAAGACGGCACTATTGCTGCAGCTGCTTAGCAAAACAGATACGGATTCGGTCCTTGTCTTTACGCGCACCAAGCACCGTGCCAAGAGGGTCGGCCAGCAGGTAGAGAGGGCCGGCTACAGCGCAGCCTCGCTTCAGGGGAATCTGTCGCAGAACAAGCGCGATGCGGCGCTCAGAGGTTTTCGAAGCGGAAAGTTCCAGGTACTGGTAGCGACCGACATAGCTGCGCGCGGCATAGACGTATCCCGTATATCGCACGTTATAAACTACGACATGCCCGATACACCCGACGCTTATACACACCGTATAGGACGTACCGGTAGGGCCGAGAAAACCGGAGACGCCTTCACGTTCATAACAAGTGAGGATGAGTCGATGGTGCGCAGTATAGAGCATTTGATCGGAAGAAAGGTCGAGAGACGGACCCTTGAAGGCTTCGATTACGCAAAAATGCCGCTATCTCGTGAGAAAGGTCTTGCGCGCACAACAAGGCACCCCGGGAATAACAGGCACCGTGCGAGAACTGCCGCACAGGGATCAACTCGCCAGAAGAGGTCAGCGGCATATTAAACTAAAATATCCGCAATAACGGATACAATATTACTATGCACTGGGTAGAGGGTATAATATCGATAGCTGCCGGTTGTATCCCGCTGCTTATCGCATTAGAACAGTTTCCTGCCGATCCTGTTAAGCGTGAAGAGATGCGTACGAAAGCCCCGTGGCTAGGCAACAGGAAACTGCTTTGGGGACTGTCCATATTCCTGTGGCTGTTCGGTCTGGCAGCGGTTATCGGAATTATATAGAAACAGAAAATAACACTTGATCCTTACACACATACGACCCGCATCAGGCATCCTGCTCAGTTCATGCCTGCCACGCCGGCATCAGGCTACCTTTTCTCCCTCGATAATGAGGTAGACATCCTTTTTTATGAAGTATGTATTTGTCACCCTTAGAGCATCGGATCTCGATATGTGCTCTAAAGTGCCCCGATCGAACCGGGCACCATAAACTTTTTCCACAAATCTTTCGATGCGTTCTTGCCGCCTTCTGAGCTTTTTGTCATTGGAATAGACCATCTCGAGCAACCTGAACTTACCCCCCGGCTTCAATACACGCACGAATTGCTTTACTGCCAATGGTTGTAAATGATCCGGCATTACACAACATAGAAAGGTTGCTATAAGCCAATCGAACTGTCCCGAAGGAACTGTTGTCATAACAGTGGCATCTTCCTGACGGATATCGATAAGACAGCGAGCCTTGCTGGCTCTTTTCAAAGCCCTTCTTATCATCTCCTTACAAATATCGATGCCAAGCAGTTTTACCTGCTCGCCGTAGTAGCTCAGGTTCCTGCCGCTCCCAACTCCCGCCTCAAGAACATGGCCATTTACATCACCCAGAAGCCTGGGGCGCCATTTGCGGTACTGCCTTTCCCATGGATAATCAAGAATGTCATAGAACCAGGCAGTTATGTCGTATTTAGCCTGCAGAAGACGATTGTCCTCATGAATTGATATATTCGAATTTGCCATCGCAACCCCTAAAGCCGTTATGACCTATAAATATATAATTTATTATAGCTCATTTCTATAACTAGTTATCAGACGAAATGCAAACCGGGACCATTCAACCGTAAGTTCGCGACAAATATCACTTCTTAAGAACATGAAAACCTGAATCAAGGATCCTGTGCAGTTGATGCTCTATTTCTTTGGAAGGTGAATTGAGATGATCTTCTATGAGCTGGTTTGGGAAGGCCGCGACCGCCCCGTCGGCACGCTTGGCAAAATAGCTATCCCCCTTGCTCCGTACCGCCATGATCTCGCCGGGGTCCTTGTTCATCTCAGCGTAGACCTCACGCAAGATCTTCAGCACCTCGTCATCCGATCTCATGAGGTCATTATAGCAAATATTTGAATAATAGCCAGTATTCTTGCTTCAGCCATAAATTAATTGTAAACTCTCCATATGGAACAATCTAAACTGTTCAGGACTATCGGCAGGATAAACTCCATCCTGTTCCTCATTATATTGGTCGGTCTTGCAATAATGTTCATTGTGATCTCGTTCCAGGCCACGGGCCGAAGGGGGGACCGGAATGTCACAGTAACCGCGAAGGGGGGAGAAGAGACAGAGAAGGTCGAGATGGTCCTGGGAAATCTTGTCGAGATGAACGGACATGAGGTCCATTACGTCGAACTTAGCACAAGGTGGAGGAAAGCCAGTTACTCATCGGGGTATTCGGGCGGTCAGATCAGGAACGTGCTCTTCTTTGTCGGACCCGAGATGGAAACACATTGGCTCTTTGATAACAACGACAACCTGATATTCACCATAAGCAAGCTAAACAGGGATATTGAAAGAGGCAATTCTAAGATAACAGAGGCTCTGTTCTTCAGGGTCATCAAGGAAGACACGGACGGGGACGGCAACCTGACGCCGGAGGACAACAGCACCCTGGCCCTTACAAGACCGGACGGAACGGGATATAGAGAGATCGAGACCGAAGTGATCAGCCTGATCGATAGTAAAGTAAATGACAGTGGCCGAGAACTCATACTCCTGCTTCAGAAGGCTGACAAGGTATACCTCAAGAAATACTCTCTGAAGACGTTCGACATTATCACAGAAAAGCAACTCACTGAGATAAGTAAAGTCCGATAGCTTTTTTTCATTCAGATATGACCCTTGACGAAGCAATAAAGATAGCTAACGAATATATAGCTGATGCCGGGGATAAATATGCACTTGACCTTGGACAGGTAATAGAGTTCGACAAGGGCTTCTGTTTTACCTGGAACTCAAAAAAGTATCTGCGCACACGTGACCAGGAAGATATTGTACTGGGTCCGTCAAACTTCATAGTCCCGAAAGACGGTTCTGACATATTCTGCCTGGGTTCTGCATATGATATGGAAGAGCTGATAGAGGAGTTCAAAGAACAAATGAAGGGGCAATAACTTAAGGCACCTGACCGTTCATTTTATAAGCTCCTCAAGCTCCCTGATATCGAACGAGCTTTCGCGTGCCTCTTTCATCCACCTTGCGCACCTGTTAGCATTAAGGGGGATACCGACAGGCGGTATGCCGAGCTTTATGCAAAGCCTCATGCCCTGTGCAAGCTCGGGTACACATGCCACACCAAGTGCACCTATACTCGGGTGCTCAGACCTGAGCTTCCTGAACAGTCCTTCGAGGTCCATGTTCACCGAAATGTAAGGATGGATATCATACTTCTTCATGAGTTCCCCTCCGAGATTGATAAAACATTCATCGGTGCATCCCATGCAGGCTTCCTCAACATCCGCCGGAACGGAAGCGCAGTCGGGCCTGAAGTCACGAAGACAGTGAGGAAGAAGAGCGAACTTGTAATCGCATCTCTTGAACTCATCCCTGTACATACGGTTAACGAGCTCTATCTCGAGCATATAGAGATGATACTGAGGTTCTTTTGTCCTTAGTACGGGATCCATCCTCTGCCCCAATGACATACTTCGGAGGTGGCCCTTGACACCTGTCGTGTAGGCCGAAAGCTTTTCTCTAGCCTCTGCCTTAATGCTCGAGATAAGTCCATTGTCTATCGATGAAATATTCTTCCTGCCTGGCCTACTGCCACCGGCTCTTTGCACATGCATAAGCAGTTTCTCTTTATCGGGACATAGTCTCAGAAGTGCGTCAATGAGGGAACGGATAGTTATATAGTACTTGTCGGCTGATACTTCATCGCCGAACAGCGAGTACGTCTTACCCTTCATATTCTTGCCTGAAGCCGTAAGCAAATCCTCAAGTGCATTATAGAATCTCTATATATGCTCACACCCTGGTCCCGCGGGTATACAAAACTTCCATCTCGAGTTTGATCCCTTCACCATCAGATAGATCGTCTATTTCCTCCAGGTGCTCTACCCTGAACCTTTCACGGTCATCGTCCGATAGTTTATTGACCAGCCCCCTGAACCCACCGTTCCAGATAATATGCCACCAGTCATCAGCATCATCGAGATAGTACCCGGCGTCTACCTTTTGACATTCGATATCGGCAAGACCACTACTGCCGAACAGTTCCTTGCACTGCTCGACCGATGATATCCTCTTCCATGACATCGTCGGCGGCTCTATCCCGTATTTCTTCAGGCGTTCAAGAAAGATATCGGCAAGGGGCGAGAACGATCCGAAAGAAAAGGTTGTCGTCATCACCCTTCCGCCTGTCTTTACCTTTTCCGAAATATGGGAAAGCTGTCTTTTCATATCATTGATAAAGAAGATGCCGAATGCACATACGGCCGCATCAAAATGATCTGCGGGAAATCCGAGTCTCGTCATATCCATCTCCATGAAAGTGACGTTGTCCCTGCCGATAGAATCTTTTTTTCGCACGGCCTGGGCAAGCATGCCCGGCGATATGTCTATCCCCGTTACCTTCCCCTCCGGAAGTGCGGCAGCCATCGCTAACGCGACAACACCGGTCCCTGTCGCCACATCAAGGACATGCTCGTAGCCCTTCAGCCCCAGAAACTCCGGTATGCGCGCCGCGGTGTCCGGAAAGAAGCGCATTGATGCATTGTCATACCCTTCGGCAACATCATCGAATGTTCTTTTGAAGAAATTTTTTAGTTCCTGCTCATCCATATTGCTTTACTCATCATTATACTTATCAGAGGCATCGGGGTAATGTTTCTTTAAGCATTCGGGGCATAATCCGTGTGAGAACTCGGCATCTCTCTTTTGATATTAATGGAAAGCGAGATAAGCACCGAAAGCACGAAGAATATGCTAACTATGATCAGGTATATGCTCGCTCTTCTCTTGACATTTTCCCTAAGCCCCCGCCCATAACTCTATGATACATAATAACCGGGGAATTTTGTATTTTTGTAAATATTTCTTGTACATTCGGGTAAAAAAGACATGATTATTGTAGTAATCACGATAGGCTGGGAATATACTTTAATTATAACGACTTAAAATTTATTGCTATGGAAACAACACACAAGAACAGACCTTCAGTTATTGTTGCCGATGACAATGCATCGTCAGCAATATACATGTCCGTTGTACTGAGCAGGATGAACCTAAACGTGCTTCCGCTTCCCGATGCTCAAGGCATTGTAGATACGGCATCAGAGATCCACCCCGGGATGATATTCCTTGACGCCGGACTCCCGGATGATGGAGCGTTTGAGACACTGAAAAAGATAAAGGGGGAACCTTTAACGGCCAACATACCCGTATCGGTCATGGCACCCAGGGAAGACCATGTTACCCATACAAAGCTTGCAAAGCTGGGTCATGATATGGTCCTTGACAAGCCGGTCGACCCTCATCAGCTACACGGCATGATAAGCGACAATATACAGACCTCCTACAAAGTTAAGAGGCGTTATCTGCGTGTGGCAACTGACAAAAAGGTATTCCTGATGAGGAATGAAAGGCTAAGAAGCTATAATGCGGTAAGCATATCCGAGCGAGGTATCTTCATCCGCGAGCCCTCGCCGATGGATGTCGGGTCAGCAACATCTGTTGTTATACCTACCGAAGGCAGTGACAGGCTTCTTCTTGATGGGAAGATAATCTATACAAGGGACATGTACGGCAGGATGTTCGATGTTGGCCCGGGCATGGCCATTGAGTTCACTGACATCTCTCAAAAGCAAAGTATAAAATTAAGAAGGCACATAGGACATCTGATAGAGCTGGGACTGTAATGGTCAACCGCCGGTGACCGCCTTATTTCAGTTTTCAACGGTTACATTTCCTGCCGCATTGGTCTTATAATAATAAGCAAGTCAAACAGACCGGTCATTTCGTTCCATGGGGAGGTTTTGTTGGAAAACGCGCTGAAATTAGGTGATCTTAAGCTTTACTGGCTTGACGGTGGCAGGCTCGGCTTTGACGGCGGAGCAATGTTCGGTGTCGTACCGAAAAAAGTATGGCAGAAAAGGTTGCCCGCTGATGACGAGAACTTTATTGATTTCATAGCATCGCCCATACTGGTCAGGACACCTGAGACCGTTGTGATCATAGAAACGGGATTCGGGAACAAGCTTACCGAGAAGCAAAAGAAGATCTTTCGCGTAACAAAGGAATGGAACATCCTTAAAAGCCTTTCGGAGACAGGGCTGTCAAGGGAAGATGTAGAACATGTAATACTCACTCACCTGGACTTCGATCATGCCGGAGGCATTGCGGTCCTGGAGGATGGGGAGATAGCCCTTACATTCCCGAATGCAAAACATCACGTACAGGCCAAAGAGTGGGAGGATGCCAACAATCCTAACAGGAGGGCCGCTCACAGTTACTGGCCCATAAACTTCGAGATGCTTCGGGACAGTGAGGTACTGGTGCTTGCCGACGGCGATAAGGAGATAGTCCCGGGGATATCTGTCATTCATTCAGGAGGACACCACAGGGGACACCAGATAGTCACATTAGAGTCAAATGGTGAAAAGGCCATACACATGGGAGATGTTCTTCCTACCCACATACACTTCAACCCGCTTTGGGTAATGGGCTATGACGACCACCCGATAGACGTTATAAGCCTGAGAGAGAAATGGGAACATAAGGGCATAGAGGAAGGAGCATGGTTCACCTTCTATCACGATCCGTTACTTAACTCTTGCAAGTTCGACCCAGACGGCAATGTGATCCAGAAGTGGCCGGAATAAGAGTGCTGCACCTGAACAGTGATATTTATATACTGCCGTTAATATGCGTCAAAATCCTGTCGTGGCCCCGGATGATACGAACCCCGTTTAATAACTCAACTATTGAGGTCCTTCACTAAGGTGCTCCCAGATCTCAGGGCGCACCTTATCTTTTGTCTTCGTTTCTGAGAGGACCGATATCCCTTTTGCTGAACTTATAAGATCCTCTTTCTCTACGAACTTAAGGAACGACGCAAGCTCATCTAACTGATCCTTCTTCCTTGGGCCGGATATCACCGCATTAACATAAGGACGCGAGCATATCCATGCGAGAACTGAGACCACCTTAGAGGCACCTGCCAGCCTTTGAAGTTCCTGGCTCCACTTTATCACATTAGCTTCACCGAACCTGGGATTACGGTTCCTTACATCGCTCTTGCCTATACCGTTTTTTCCTTTGGAGCTCTTACCCGCCCCTAACAGTCCCTGCTCAAGCGGTGAAGTTATACAATTGATGCACCTCTCTTTCCCCGCATTAAGAACATCGTCACTCCTATGGACAGGATTATAGTGAACCTGATGGGGTATATCCTTATCTGCCCGGAGAAAGCTATCAACCTGAGCTTCTGTAAGGTTACCCACCCCCCAGTATCGTATCATTCCGCTCTGCTTGAAGCTCTTGAGCGCATCGATACTCTCACCGACAGGTATCTCCGGGTCCGGCCAGTGGAGCTGGAACAGATCGATATAGTCGGTCCTTAACCTTTTCAAGCTTGCATGCAACTGTTCTTCGAGCTCGGAAGGGCTCCCCCTGTGTTCCACCCGTCTGCCTTCCCATACAAGGCCTCCTTTTGTAGAAACGAATATACTGCCTCTTTTTTTCCCTACCGCTCTCGCAAGAAGCTCCTCCGACCTGCCGTGAGCATAGAACCCGGCCGTATCAAAATGGCTTATCCCGGCTTCAATAGCTGCATTAATAACATCAAGTGATTCCCTAAGATCGCCTTTGCCGAATCCCTCACCCCCCATGCTCCATGTACCAATCCAGAACCACGGCGACCTTACACCTGAAGGGTCAGACGGCAGTAATATCTTTTTCTCTTTCATAGTCCTCAATTGCCGGCGGGAATGCCCCAAGCCGAAACCTTTGATACAGTGACATGGCAAACATATGGTCCAGGTGCGATGACGATGCGGGGCGGTATCCAAGGACCTTATCCCACATATCCCATCTCTCCATACACAGATAAACGAGGATCTTATTGTCTATGTATTTCTTCAGCTCTCTTAAAAGATGATCATACATCATGACCCTGAGAGGTTTTACGTATCTTACCTTTGCATCATCTCCAAGGACCATCTCTTCTGAAGTAAGCTTGCTGTCAGGATAGTTGTTCTCCATCTTCTTCTTCATCTCCGGGTTAAAACGAAGGCTTCCTATCGATATCCATGCTATCCTTTCCGGTGATATCCCCCTGAACACCTTATACATGAGTTCCGAGTAACCGTCCATCCATCCGTCATGAAGGACCATCGGATCAAAATGAAGGCCGATAAGATAGCCCGAATGGAACACCTTCTTCATAGCCTCAAGCCTTCTGTTCAGTGAAGCTGTTCTGTGTTCTTCTTCGTCTATGACCTTTGACGCGTTCAGAGACCAGGATATAACAGTCCTTCCTGAATGGTCAGCATCCAGTATCGTATCCACGCTGTCAGATTTTGTTTTCAGTTCCAGCACCGCATTATCGATGTCCGAGAACTCCTCTATCAGACCCGCCGCCTGAGCAGATACATTCTCCAGTGCAAGGCTGTCACCCAGCTCCCATGTCCCTATACGGAAGAGCCGCCATGGCTGGCGTTCCGTCAGTGACCTTACTTCCCTCATTAGCTCATCCAGGTCGTCTACGGTCCTTGTAGCTCCGTCGGTCAGGTAGTTCTGAAGGAAGCAGTAGCTGCACTCGAACGGACAGTTATGCACGGAACGCAGGACATGGACGTTACAGCAGATATATTTATCATTGAACGTGGCGCATACACCCAGTGACCCGCCTCTTTTGGATACGATGGCCACTTCTTGCTTCCCCTCCCTGAAGTCCGTCCTGTACATATCAGAGCTCATCAAGAATCTCCTTTATAAGCCCGGGCAGTTCCTCAGAGCCGATCACCTGTTTCACATTTCTGATATCATCGGTGGCCCTTACGTCTATCCTTATACTCAATCCCCTGTTCTCAAGTGTCCTGTCCCAGCTAATATTTATATTATCCGGCAGACCTGTACGCTCAATGGCCTGTTCAAGCCTGCTATTGACCTCGGTCAATAGCGGGAACCTTTTCTTCCTCAGTACTGTTCTCAACCTCTCTGTCCTCTCTTTCTGCGAAGAGTCGCTATTGAGGGCCTCATTAAGCTCACCGTCAGAGGTCAGGTCGCTTAACTTCATATCATTTCTCCTGATCAGGTCCCTTATTCCTGAAGCTATCTCATCCATTATTGAAGCGCTCAACTGGATACGCTGTCGCCAGGACAATATATGTGACAGCACCTCTTCAGGGTAGTTAATGAAGTTAACAAGCTGCTTCATGGCAAGCTTCTTTTCGTGGCAGTACCGCTTAAGCTCATCGTTCATTTCTGATATCCTCTTACACTCCTCGATGAACTTTCTCCCCGGCTTAAGGCCCAATGGCCTGCAGACATCCTTAAGCACCGATCCCTCATCCAGACCGGAAGCTACCACAAATGCAACAAAAGATGCCCTGTTCACAGCGCTCTCACATATCAGTTTCCACTTGCTGTGCAGGATAAGTTGAATGATACCTCTTAACGAAACATCATCGGGAAGAACATATACGGTCAATGAACCATTTCCTGAATCCCTAAGGTAGCGGGCCCTCTTGAACCCGTCTACCACATGATACCCTCCTTTGGCATCCCTGAACACGGTCAACGGCGCGAGCACGCCGCTGCTTGCAAATGATGAGATCAGTTGTGTATGGTCACTAAGGTCCACTAAGACGTTTTCAAGAGAGAAGATGCTTTTATCGATAAGAATATCTCCGGTCCTTAATGTCTCTGAGCCGGCCATTATAATTTACCACTGTAATTGTTCTGGATTTCGATCTCATCAAGCATGGCTCGGTACATCTCAGCCTCATCGATCTTTCCCCGCTTTATGCAGCCTTTGATCAGTACGTTCAGCTTCCTCTTGAGAACCGATGCGATCTTATCCCTATAGGTCTTTTCGGTCTCATTGTCGAGCATCTTCTTCAGAGAGCTCACCCTGAACCTGTCCATGGCCTCGTATTTCCTGGATTGCTGGTCCTCATGGCCGCCATACTTTATGACGGATGTCGAGCGCTCCAGCCCTACCGGATGATGTCTGGTTATCTTAAGCCACAGGTCATAATCCTCGCACGCGGGCAGGTCCTCATTAAAATAGCCGAACCTTCCCAGAAGGCTTCTTTTCACAAGTACAGCGGAAGGTGATATCATGCAACGCTCCAGCGAACTGTCCATGATCCATCCCTCTGATTTATCGTGGTGCTTGTGGCGGTTTACCCTCACACCGTTCCTTATCCATTTCTCATCGGTCTGGGTTATCTGATAGTAGGGATTCGATCTAAGGTGTTCTACCTGTTTTTTAAGCTTGTGCTTCTCCCATTCATCATCTGAGTCCAGAAATGCTATCCACTCGTTCTTTGCAAACCTCACCCCTTCGTTCCTGGCCCTTGACGGCCCGGCGTTCTCAGAAAGAGTAATAAGCCTTATCTGCTTCCCGTATCCCTTAAGCACCGAGAGCGTCCTGTCCGTCGATCCGTCATCAACGACTATTATCTCATCAGCCCTGTATGACTGGGCCAGGACAGAATCTATTGCGCGCTTGATCGTATCAGCCCTTTTGTAAACCGGGATAACAACAGATATCTTTATATCATCGCCGAGGACGAGCTCGCCCATAAACCTCCATGTCATCTCGCGGAACACATTGAGATTATCAGTGAAATCATTCTCGGCATGCCGGTCACCCCTGTCCGTTCCTGCCTTTATGCAATGAAATGATATCCCGGAACCCTTAAAGACATTTGCCTGTTCATAAGCCTCCAT
The DNA here is from genome assembly GCA_020351835.1 of Nitrospirota bacterium. Taxonomy (GTDB): domain Bacteria; phylum Nitrospirota; class Thermodesulfovibrionia; order Thermodesulfovibrionales; family BMS3Bbin05; genus BMS3Bbin05. The sequence continues at coordinate 967,653 of CP070669.1, read as the reverse complement.
ATCAACTATCCTGTGCTCCTTTAAAGCTTCCGGAAGTTCTGAGCTGATCGCACGTTTTACCGTTAAAAGTGAACCTACGGTGCTGCATTTTATGTTCTGGGACATCGGTAATCTCGTATCTATGCCGACATTGTCTCCTCCGGCGTTATAGACCGATGAAGGACAGTACCACTCACCAAGCGGCAGGTCTTTATCGAGCACTCCGCATGTCCCGATATTGATGACAAAGTACGGGGCAAGGTTGTCTTTTATCCATTCTGCCGCATCCCTTGATGCCTTTGGCCCAACACCTGTGATAACGACCAGCACCCCCGGGCCTTCACGTTTACCAGCCTTAAGGGCTCCAGACCTCAGAGCCTTTAAGGTATGGACCGGGATTCCACGGGATTTGACCCGCTTTACCGGAAACTCCTTCTTTAACGCAGCTGTTATAACCAGCCTGTAATGCTCATTACGTTTCTTTTTCATGATATGTAATATTCTACATGTACCTTTTCTTTTTTTCTAAGCTGCCGAGGTCACATATATCAAAGACATCATTAACAGAGCAGACCCTATTCTTTAATGGTCGTGTTCGAAATGCGCCTTAAGTTTAAAGGGGTCTTTCTTCTCTATCCATCGCGGTATGATAAAGAACATTGATACCATCACAAGCCCCAGTATAACAACGGTCGGACCGCTGAAAGCCAGTGTCGCTCCAAAATAGTTATAAACAAAGGTCAGGGGTATCATCCCGAGAAATGTGGCTACTGCAAACTTCGTAAGGGACATATTTGTAAGTCCGGCCCCGTAACTTACAACGTCAAAGGAGACAAAAGGCAACAGCCTTGAAAAGAACACCACCCTGGTCATAAGCCTGTCCGAACATCTCCTGCAAAAAATTATGTGGCCGCTTATCTTGCGCTCAACGAACTCACTCCCGAGATACCTTGCTATTGAGAAACTTGCCATAGCACCTGCAGTCGCACCGACAAGCGAATAAAGCGTACCGAGCACCGGACCAAAGACCATGCCTGCCGCGATATCCAGAGGAAGGCTTGGAATAGGACTGACAACTATTGCCGCCGCCATGATGAGCATGTAAATAGCAGGAGCAAAAACGCCGGCGCTCTCAAGGACTCCCTTAACGGCTTCGGGCTTGAAATATGAAGCTATGTCCCATACCAGTTGTGAAAGGAACAGTACAGCGATCAGAAAAGCGAACAGTACGATCTTTACCGGGACCTTACTCTTCATTGATAATACCATCGAGCACTTTGCCCCAGGCTTCGTACCCCTCGCTACTTAAATGCACTCCGTCATCCATTATATACTCCAGCTTTGCTTTGCCTCTCTCGGTAAACTCATCATAGAGGTCAATATACTCTGCCTCATATTTGCGTGCCAGGCCCTTAATAGCATCATTAAGCTTCTCGATCGATCCCGGAGATATCCAGTCGAACAGGACCGGAAGGATGCTCAGCACGTAAATTGTTGCATCAGGATAAGCGCTTTTCAATCTCATAATTATCCTTTCGTAAGGTGAAAGGAAATCATAGTCATCCATCGCAAGATTGTTCGCACCTGTCATGATAAAGACAAGGTCCGCTTTTGGGAATTTACTGATTATAGCGCCCGTACGGTCAAGAAGACCCTCTACCGTCTCACCGGCGACCCCGAGGTTCTTTACATTATGACGGGGATACCTGGACTCCCAGTCGTAGAACTCTATAAGCGAATGTCCCAACATCAAGATATCCATCTGTCCTCCACTTGGGATGAAGTGAGCATATATCTCTAGAACATTATATAATATTCAATACGTGTATCAAATGATCAAAAGGGAGGTATCATGGACATTTTCGAGGCCATAAGAACAAGAAGAAGCACAAGAAGGTTCAGTGACAGGGCAGTAGAACAGGAAAAACTCGATAAGATATTCGATGCTATAAGACAGGCGCCGTCATGGGCGAACATGCAGTGCTGGAGGATAGTGGCGGTAAAGGATGAGGGGACAAAACAGAAGATCAGTGAATACTCCTTTGTAGAGAAGATATTCGCCCCGATGGGCTATAAAGCGAACCCATCACAGAAGGGACTTGCAGAGGCACCTGTGGTGCTTGTTATGTGTGCTGACCCTGCCGGTTCGGGTCAGGTAAGAGGGCAGGATTATTATCTGGCAGACATCGGCATAGCTGCTCAGAACCTTATGCTTGCGGCACAGGGCCAGGGGCTGGGAACTGTTTTCGTCGGACTTTACGATGAGGATGAGATAAAGAAACTTCTCGGAATACCTGATAACGTCAGGGTCGTCGGGCTGTTCCCATTGGGATATCCAAGGGATGACAAAAAGAAGGACGGACCTCCGAGGAAAGCGGTAGATGAGATAGTTTTCAACGAGAAATGGGGATGATAAATATTCTTTAAAATTCCTGCAACCAGCTCACCCTGTTCCTTACCTCACGGAGTGCTTCCTGCTCGCTCGCGAAATAGCCGGTAAGGTATCTGCCTGTCGGATACCATTTGTTATCGTCGAACCCGTAACCCATCTCCTGGAATCCGAATGAGTCGTCTTCGCGACGAAAGATCTCGATCTTCAGGTCCCAGCCGGGACCCTTAAGTGTCCTCCTAACCTCGATACCCATACGTAATATTGCTACAAACAAAGGGGATTAGTAAAGCTTTTTATTATTTCCTTTTTTTATTAATAAGTTCTATTTGAAGTCAGAGTATATCCTGCCGAAATCTATTCCAGCGATGGTCATATCATCGAACTTTGTTAAATAAAAATCTTTTGCTTCGCTGAACTCCCTTGCCTTCATTCCATTTTCTATCGCCATATATGCTTCGACAAAAGCGGCAAGTTCATCAGAGGCCTTAATTATCTCACCGTCCCGCGGATTGAACTCGTCCTTATTATATGAAGAGCCTATCTCTTCGGAGGTCACTGTCTTAACCGAACCGTTTACCGTTACAACACTTGCAAACTCGTTCTCGGTGAACATTCTCATCTCTTCGCTGCACTTGTCAGGCAACAGACCATACACTTCTTTTTCCATCTGATCCCTCTCGTACTCCTTTATCATCTCATCGAGCCCCTCTATCGACCTCTTAACAGGAGAAATGATATCTCGCGTAAGGACTTCCGGGAGATCATGGAACAACCCGTTGAAATAATTGTTGATACCCCTCTTCCTGCATGCCCCTATCTCCAGGGAAAAAAGGTACGACAGTACAGCGACGATCAGCATATGTCCGAGGACCGAGGTCTTAGGCAACCTGTGGGTATGGCTCCATCTGAGCTGGAACCTGAGCTGGCCGCAAAGGTCTATGAAGTTCCTGTACTTCTCATAAAGGGCCAGCTGCTGAATGCCTTTCAGGTCGTAGAACTCCTCCTGTTTCTTCTGCAAGCCGCTTTTGATCTCCTCGATCTCATATCCCCCGGGGTCCATGCGCTCTATTATGTCGAACTCCCACTTTGTCGCATAGAAATGAGCCGCCCCGAGAACCCTCCTGTTCACATCTTCTTCATCATCAATAAAATAATCCCTGAACCTTGAGGAAAGTTCCTTGCCAAGAGGGGATAAGATGGGGTCAAGCCTCTTAAATACCCAGTCATTAAGCTGTCTATACTTGTCGGCATCCTCCCTGATCTTGTAGAAGACCTGGGGTTTCAGGTCGGTAAGCACCAGCCTCTGCAAGAACTCAAAGATACCCCCCTCTATGACCCTGATCCAATCAAATCCACTACTTTGTTCCTCGAACTTTCCCAGAAAGTAAGAAATGACCATCTTATGCGCCTGTTTGTCCAGCTCGCGAAGTTCAACCGGGCGGATCTTGTCGTTCCACCTCTGCATGTTAGCGGCATCGAATATCTTCAGTAGCAGTGCCTTGCTGATCATATCAGTGTTCGTGTCCTCCCCCGGAATGCCCTCCGGATATTACATAAAGAGATTCTTTATCATCGAGGTTCTCAAGCAAGCAAGTCTCGTCGCCCTTAAGGTGTATAGACTGGCCCTCCTTAACCTCGCACTCTAGATCACCGGCAACGCGAAAGTTACCCCTGGCGGCAAGGAATATCTCCTCATGGCCCTTTCCGGGCTTAAGTACCCTTCCCTTCTCTCCGGGCTTCATGATGCCGTATATCAAGTAACATGCATGGCTTCCTGTCTGCTTTGCCCCCAGAATGTATTCACCTGAGTCATCAACATTGCCACCTACATCGAAGACCTTCATACTCACCTCCTACCGGATCTTCATAAGATAGTCAAGCATAGCACCCAGCATCTGGTTGATTATCTTTATTTCGTTTACAGCTCTTGTCATTACCTGAGGGTCCTGAATGTATTTCCCCTCGACCAGATCATCGCTGTTGTTCTTGATCAGCTCATCAATGCTTCCACGGGTCGATTCAAGGTGAAACTGTAATCCTATTACTTTCTTATTATATTCGAAAGCCTGGTTAGGGCAGCCATCGCTCTCGGCCATCCTTATAGCCCCATCCGGGATATCGAATGTATCCCCGTGCCAGTGGAATGCAAGAAACTCCTTTGCCATTGCCTTGAATACATATGATCTTTCAGCTGCCTCTGTAGCTCTGACCGGATACCATCCGATCTCCGGGTACTTGTTCTTTCTTACCCCGGCCCCAAGTACATCAGCGATAAGCTGGGCACCGAGGCATATGCCGAGCACTGTTTTATTGTCCCGGATCGCCTTTTCTATCAGCCTCTTCTCCTCAATAAGCCACGGGAACCTGTCCTCATCATGGACTCCCATGGGCCCTCCCATAACAATAAGCCAGTCAGTATCATACAGGTCAGGCATCGGCTCGTTCTCGAACAGCCTCGTAGAGCCTATACGGCACTTGTGACGGTCTGCCCATGTCCTGATATGTTCAAGGCCCTCATAAGATACGTGCTGGAGATAATGGATGTTCATTAAAAAGCAGCTCCTCCCGGTCAATCATATACTATCATATGACACATATCATACCATCAAATACCCGCCATCTATAAAGTTATAATACATTATGAAAGCATTAATCTTATATGCTGAATGCGTAGGCTGCGAGGCCTGCGCTGACCTCCAGCCGGAAATAATAGAGATGAGGGACGAAAAGGCCTGGATAATTGCCGAGAAGGAGCTGACGGAGGAAGAGTGCGGTGCCCTCGTAACGATCTGCCCCGCCAGTGCCATTGAGTGCGATTAAGCTGGATACTATCTTCCGAAAAGCTTTCGGAACAATCGCATTACCGAGGTTATAAGGCCCTTCTTCCTGAGGTGGAACTCCGTCACAGCGGATTCAACCTCTTTACCAACAGCACCTTTAATGGATGAGGACTTCATAAATGCGTAGACCTGTGAGGGGTATATGCTCCTGTGCCCCGTCATCAGAAAGCTCGTAACTGATGCTACTGCGGCATACGGAGCTATCTTGGGCCCGAACAGTTCGACTGCGAGTATGCTTGCGGCTATCGGGGTATTGGCACATCCTGCAAGAAGCCCGACCATACCTATAGCGGCGAACGTGGAAGGGTCAAGCCCCAGTATCTGGCCGTACATATTTCCGAACGAAGAACCCACAAAGAATATCGGTGTCACCACACCTCCGCTGCCACCGAACGACAGAGTGATCGATGCGGTTACGATCTTAATGAGGAATGCCAACCACGAGATCTCCGTGCCTACGAGAGATGCCTCGATCGTTTCGAGACCGAGGCCGAGATAATCTGTAGAAAAGACCAGAGCTATAAGGACCAGTGCAGCGCCCCCTATAAGTCCTTTAAAAGGGTTCCATATCTTTATTCTATCGGATATGTCCTTGAAGTATTTCATGCTCTCGATGAACAGCAAAGAACAAAGACCTATGAATATACCACTGAAAAGGACCTTCAGAAAGAATATCTCGCTGAACTCCGGCACGAACTCGACCGTATGGTAGAAATATGATACACCTAAAGCCGTTGATACCTGGTGGCTCATCACGCCAGCTATAAAAGAGGGCAGGAGGATGTCATACATTATCCCTCCTATGAACAGCACCTCTATGCCGAATATCGCTCCTGCGATAGGCGTTCCGAACACAGATGCAAACCCTGCACTGATACCGCAGACCACCAGTTTTTTCCTGTCCTTGCTGTCGAACTTGAGAATCCCCGCAAAGACAGAGGACAGGCCTCCGCCGATCTGAGCACACGGCCCCTCCTTGCCGGCTGACCCACCGAAAGCAAGAGTTATTATCGTTGTCAAAAGCTTAACCGGAATCACTGCGGCTTTAATCTTTGCAGACCTCTTGTGGACCGCTTCGATAACCTTCTCGGTCCCATGGCCCTCCGCCTCCGGCGCAAGATATTTCGAGATCAAAGAACTGAGAAAAAGCGCGAGCGGCAAAAAGAGGTAATAGAGGGAGAACCGGCCTGTGAAGTTACTACTGTAGTTAAGCGCATGAATGAATATGGCTGTCGAAAATCCTACAATTATACCTACCACACTGGCCAGAACGAACCACTTAAGTACACTGATAAAAAGAACTGTGGACTCAGTGACCTTTCTCATGACACACGCAGATTATCTGACATGACAAAACCTGTAATACCGCATCCTCCCTATACCGCCATTGTAAAGCATTAAAGGTTATTTGACAAGTTTTTAACCGGAATCAGGCTTGTATGATTTAGGTCATAGATAGGGCCTGGTCATTTTGGTATTCTGGCATCAAATGACACAAGGGCGGGATATAGTTCTTTTTTCCATTCCGGACATTATATGTCCGGGTCTGCACGCAGGAGGGGCCGTCTTCTTTATTAATCTTATCTCTTTGGAGGTGAACAGATGAGCAAGAAAGGTGCACGGAATCTGTTCATTATCGGGAGTCTTTTTTTTGCTGTTATCTTTATCGGCCTTACGGTCGATACGATGAGGCAGCTCGACAGCAGGGCACCCGAAATAACGGATGAAGTGAACGAAGGGAAGATGCTGTGGCATAAATACGATTGCATAGGATGCCACACTATTCTTGGCAACGGGTCCTATTTTGCACCCGATCTTACAAAGACCACAACAAACAAGCCCACAAGTTATCTGGTGAAGTTCCTGGCTAACCCGCGTGAAGTAAATAAGAGAGCTGCCATGCCAGATCTCGGCATAACCGATGAAGAAGCGGGCAAGATAGTCGCCTTTCTGGACTGGGTGTCCAAGGTTGATACTAACGGATGGCCGCCCGAGCCGGTTCTTGCTGAGATGATCAAAGCAAGGACGGGCGGATCTTCGATCTATGCCAAGTACGGCTGCTCGGCATGTCATACGATCAGAGGCGTAGGAGGGACTTCCGGACCGGACCTGAGCAAGGTTGGATCAAGACAATCTGATCCGGAATGGCATAAGAAACATATAAACGATCCGCAAAGTGTGGTAGCAGGTTCGGCAATGCCGCCTTATCCCCAGATAAGTGGTGAGGAATTGAACTCTCTCGCGGATTACCTGATATCGCTTAAATAGGAAAGGAGGAATAATATGCGATATGAAAGCCAAAAGATTGCAATGAACTTTTATACTTTCGCCGTCCTCCTGTTCCTTGTACAGGTGGTGGTCGGCATTATAGCAGCAATACAGTTCATATGGCCTGACTTCTTCATACTTAACTTCAACACAATAAGAACACTTCATATTAACGCACTGGTGGTTTGGCTGCTTTCCGGAATGATGGGTGCCACTTACTTTGTGGTGCCTGAGGAATCTCAAAGCGAGCTGTGGAGCATTCCGCTCGCAAAGTTTCAGTTCTGGGCAACAGTTGTAGCGATAACCGGTGTAGTTCTCGGATATATATGGATGGGGATAGATCCTCAGGCCAATAAACTTGTATTAGGGACACGTTTACTGAATGAAGGCAGGGAATATATCGAGGCACCGAGATGGGCCGACTGGCTGATAGCTATCTCCGTGATACTTTTCCTTGTGAACAACTTCATGACAATGTACAAGAGCAAAAAATGGACAGGTATTCAGGGAACCCTGCTCGGTGGCCTCACTATGCTGGCACTTATGTATCTACCGGGAATGGTCTATACAAAGAGCATGGTAAAGGACCAGTTCTGGTGGTGGTGGGTCGTACATCTCTGGGTCGAGGGAGCATGGGAAATAATCGCCGGTGCATTGCTTGCGTTCATGCTGATGAAGGTAACGAACGCTAAGCGTGAGGTCCTCGAAAAATGGATGTACATAGAGGTCGGCCTCGTTCTTTTTACGGGGATACTGGGGACCGGGCATCATTACTATTGGATAGGCACTCCCAGATACTGGCTATGGGTCGGCGGTATATTCAGTTCACTGGAACCGGTCCCGCTTCTGTTAATGGTATGGGATGCCTTCAGGACTACTCGCGAACACCGTGTAGTATCCAATAAGATAGGTCTCTTTCTTGCAACAGCCCATGCTATCTTCAATTTCGTAGGAGCGGGCCTCTGGGGTGTCATACATACGCTGCCCCAGGTCAACCAGTGGACTCACGGCACCCAGATAACCACGGCACACGGCCATCTGGCGTTCTACGGGGCGTATGTACTGTTAGTGGTATCGATGATGTACATAACCGTTCCGCTGATCAGAGGGAAGACCGAGTTCAACATGTCGCGCGGGTACAGGTCGTTCTGGTGGATGACCATTTCCATGGTATTCATTGTCCTGACCATTACCGGTGCGGGCATGGTCCAGACCTACATGGAACGGCTGCTTGGACTTGATTATGTGTCCGTTAAGGCAACCTATAATCTCTGGTTCTGGGTATTCAGGGCAATATTCGGCGTAGGCTTCCTTTACGGTGTGGTCCTTCTTGTAATAGATTTCTTCAAGATCGGCAAGGAACCCGCCTCCGCATAGAACACAACAAGCATTAACGATTAAAGGGGCTGCCGGGATCGGCAGCCTCTTTTTTTGCCTTTCTATAAACCCTATGATATATCTCATAAAAGAATCCGCATCCGGAATGTTTTAATAAAGTATGGCCGCAACCAGCACTATACATTACGCCAGAAAGGCATCTCAGGCAGGGTTCCTGCTGTTCGTCTTCCTGATGCCTGTTTTTGATATCCTTCGCTACGATGTAGCAGCAAAGGAGCTGTACATATTTCGAAAGGTATGGACACTAGGGCTTAATGACGCGCTATTTCTTGAACATAGCCTGAAGAGCGCAACACATGTAGCGGTCCACTTCTTTCTTAATGCGGTCCTGCCCTGGGTAATAGTCCTGAGCATATTTCCTATACTGGGTTTCTTTCTGGGTCGCTTCTTCTGTGGATGGATGTGCCCTGAAGGCGCACTATTTGAGCTGTCAGAGTCACTGACCCTGAAGCTGCTTGGCCGGAGAAGTCTCTATAATAAGAGAGATAACGATCCTGATAACCCCAAAGGGAACAAACTTGTATTCGGGATTATCACTGCTTTGCTTATTATTTCCGTGCCTCCTGTTACCGGAGCTTTTCTTACCGGATATTTCATAGAACCGGCCAGGATCTGGAGAGAGGTGCTCTCGCTTGATCTCAGCATGGGTGTTATGACGGGTATCATAGGGGTATCTATCTATATTGTAACTACATCTGTATTCGTGCGGCATGTCTTTTGCCGATATGTCTGTGCACCCGGACTAATGCAGATGTTGTTCGGCTGGGCAAGCCCTCTTTCATTAAGAATGAAGTTCGACAGAAAGAACTATCTAAAGTGTACGGACTGCAAAGCATGCGAGAAAGCATGTTTCATGAATGTCAAGCCTCGCTTGCCCATAAAAGACATAAACTGCGTAAATTGCGGCGAATGCATTATTGCTTGCAAGAAAGAACTGGGGACAGATAGCGGGCTTTTCTCATACAGCCTTGGAGAGTTCGAAAAAGATAGTGAGAAAAAGAACAACAAGACCGGTCACGGCATGGCCGGAACAATACATTTAAAGGAGAATTAAAAATGGCAGAAATACTTGATCTGAAAAAACTTATTACTTTCAAGAAAGACAACATCTCAAGGGAGATGTTAAGCGACAAACCGGAAATGAGGGTAGCATTGATGTGTCTCGAGGAAGGACAGGAGCTGAAACCTCATAAGGCCCCTCTCAGGCTTATGATGTATTGCGTTGAGGGCAAAGGTGAGTTCATTGTAGGTGACGAGACAATAGAGGCTGATGAAAAGACAGCAATATTATGCGACCCGATGGTCCCTCATGGTTTCAAGGCCTCGAAAGGGGACAGACTGGTCGTCATGGCCGTCGTTACGCCGGTAGAATAACCGGTCATCTCATGATAGAATCTAAAATAGGAGGGCTTAGATGATACCTCTGGTAACGGCACTCCATGTTGCAGCGGTAGTTATATGGATAGGCGGTGTCGCCTTCGTCACAATGATCGTCTTCCCGATGATCCTGAGGATGGAGGGATCTTTTGAGAAGATGCTCTTTTTCCAGGGGATCGAGCACCGGTTCGCAAAGATAGCTAAGATATGTGTGATCATCGTAGGCCTTACAGGCGCCTTACTGTTGTATCTCACAGGGGAATGGGATATACTATTTTCCAGAAGCGGTATCGGGCCGACACTCATGATCATTGTCTGGTTTGTATACTTTTTGATACTAACATTTGAGGGGAAACTGTTCAAGATAATATTCAAAGGTGATGCTCAACATGATTCAGCAAAGATATTCTTCAGGCTCTCTGTCTTTCACTGGGTCGTGCTTGCGCTCAGCCTCCTTACGGTCATTGCCGGAACTATGGCGGGGCACGGCGGGTTCGGATAACGGGTAATGTGGATCGAGATCATACTGATCTTCGTCTTCATTATCATTAATGGTTTCTTTTCGGGCTCTGAGATAGCCGTTGTTACGGCCCGGCGCACCCGTATCAAAGAACTGTTCCAAAAGGGAAGTTCGCGCGCCCGTGTGCTCAGAAAGCTTCAATCCGATCCCGAGCGGTTCTTCGCAACAGTCCAGGTCGGCGTAACTATAGCCGGTGCGGTTGCATCGGCCATTGCAGGTGCCGCAGCCGTAAAATACCTAGAACCGTTCCTTTCTACTCTGCAGGTCGAAGTAATTTCAAATGCCAGCGAAGGGATATCCATAGGCATAGTCGTGATATGCGTATCTTATGTCTCTCTTATATTTGGTGAACTCGTCCCAAAATCCCTGGCCCTGAAAAATCCGGAAAGAATAGCCATGACGGTCGCTCGTCCCCTCGTGCTCTTCGAAAAGATCGCGACGATCTTTATAAGCCTGCTGACTTTCTCGACCAATCTCATCCTGAAACCCTTTGGGAGCAAGGCATATTCACAAAGAAGTTTCGTTAGTGAAGAGGAGATCAAGCTTCTTATATCCGAAGGGACGGACAGAGGAGTCTTTGAACCTGATGAAGAAAGTCTCATACACGGGGTGTTCGAGTTCACCGACCTCTCCGTTAAAGAGGTGATGGTGCCGCTTACCAAAACTGCAAGCTTTTCTATGGACTGTTCGATAGATGAACTTCTTGCTACTATAAAGACCAAAGGATATTCGCGCTACCCCGTATACCACACATCTAATAACAACATAAAAGGGATCTTATATGTAAAAGACCTTTTCAGGAAGCTCGCATCGGAGGAAAGTATCGATATAAAGAGATTGATGCGAACTCCCTATTTCGTACCTGAATCTATGAAAATAAGTTCTCTCCTGCGTGAGATGCAGAAAAAGGGCGTTCTCATCGCTGTTACAGTTGATGAATACGGAGCTGTCACGGGAATAGTGACGATAGAGGACCTGCTTGAAGAAATAGTAGGTGAGATAAGGGATGAGTATGATGTAGAACAGCCCGTTATCAGGCTTAAAGAGGATTCTTTCTTTATTGATGCTTCCATATCGATCAGGGACCTGAAAGAAGACCATAGCATAGAGATACCGGAATCCGCCGATTATGATACCCTCGGAGGATTTATCATCACGTCACTGCAAAGAATACCTGGGACGGGTGAGACATTTCAGGTGAACGAGTGGGAGATCAAGATAGTTCATATGGTCGAAAAGAGGATCGCCAGGGTAATATTAAAGAAATTACCAATGCCGGAGCCTGACGAAGACGAGAGTGTCGATTAACTGCCGCCTGTTTATTTTTTAACATATCTTTTGATATATTCCCCATATGCAGTTACCCGAAACACGAGTAATAACACAGTTCCTTTTCGGGCTCATGCTCATCTTCGGCGGAATGACGCTTATCCCCAAGTCACTGTTCCTGCTCAAACAAAAGAGCACGCCTCGCGCTGTCCTTTACCTGTGCCTTGGTTCGCTTTGCTTTTTTCTTGCGATTGTCGCTTTCCTGATGGCATTCGATAAGATCTGACTGCATGTTTAACATTTAATATGTTGATTTTCATGTGATATAATTTCGTTAGATTCTTGTAGAACCATGTGGTTTGGAGGGCCGTCATTTTGGCAAGTAAATATGCAATTACATTTATTCAGCTTTTAATTATTTTAGCCCTGTTTCATAGCCATTCGGAAGCTACTCCGGAATACTCCAATCGCAGTGAACAAAGTTGTAAGGTATGCCATGTGGGTGAAATGGGAGGAAAATTAACTGAGACGGGTCTGAGCTTTGCTGCTTCAGGATATGAGTGGCCACCTGAAGGAGGTTATAGGGTTCTAGGATTTATTAAAAAACCGGTCCGTTTTGTAATTGGACTTATTCACATCGTTTCGGCATTTTTATGGTTTGGCACGATTTTATATGTCCATATGTTGTTAAAACCGGCCTATGCAGAAAAAGGGCTTCCGAAGGGAGAGGTGCGTTTAGGTATGATCTCGATGTCACTCGTTGGGATAACAGGTATTTTATTAACGATTTCAAGGATTAAAAGCATAGATGTTCTTTTTACAAGTCCATGGGGTATTGTATTATCAACCAAAATTGCAATTTATATAATCATGATTTCCTCTGCCGCAATAATTGTTTTTTTTATTGGACCAAAACTTAAAGAAAAACTTACCTCAATAAGTAAACCGCCAGACGGAATATATGATCCATTATCTTTGTCTTTTTTTGACGGTACTAATGGGCGAGACAGCTTACTTGCATACAAAAATAAAGTGTATGATGTATCAGTTCTCAAATTATGGAAGAACGGCAAACATATGAGGCACTCTGCCGGAAATGATTTAACGGAAGCTCTCAGCAATGCGCCTCATGGCTTTGAAAAACTTGAAGCTCTTGATGTTGTTGGGACTTATGACTCAACAAAATCACCGCCCAAATCAATTCATCAAAGAATATTCTACTTTGTGGCGTATATGAATCTAATTCTTGTATATGTGGTTTTATTAACAATTTCGTATTGGCGTTGGGGCATATAGTTTGCTAACAATTACATAAAGGTTTTTTCCTTAAAAATGAAGTATTTATATGCCGTTTTTAACTTAATGTTTAATATATAGTGAGGATAACACCATGAAAGGCGAGATATTGATCTACATCGGGGCTTTTTTGCCGTGGGCATGGGGTATTTCACATCTGTTTCCGACAAGGTCGGTAGTGAAGGGATTCGGTAATATCAGCGATGACAACAGAAATATCATAACCATGGAATGGCTTACGGAGGGGGTTGCATTAATATTTCTGGGGACCCTTGTTGCAGCTATAACCTATATTGATCCTCTAAGCTCAGTATCTGGCGCTGTCTACATCATATCATCTGGATGTCTGATCATCCTGGCAGTTGTCTCATTGTTCACCGGGTTCAAGATAAACTTCCTGCCCTTCAGATTGTGCCCGATCATATTCACTTCTTCTGCGGTACTTATAATTCATGGCTGGATAATGCTGAAGTAAGCCAGGCAGGCTATGGTTTATTCAAATAGCCGGATTACGACACCCGATATAAAACCTCTAGAACCATTTCTTCCACTTGAACAACCAAAGCTGAAGCGACGCTATAGCTATCAATAGAACACAGACAACCAAAAATGCTGCCCCCCATTCAGCCCCAGGTATGCCACCAACATTTATTCCAAGCAACCCCGTTAAAAGACCCAGCGGCAGGAAAATAGCAGCTACGAGGGATAGCACATACATCGTTTTGTTCATCCTCTCTGCTAATCGACTGTTCAACTCCTCTTGTGTGATTGCGGCCCTGTCTCGTGCTGCATCAAGGTCCTCAACATATCTGGATGTCCTTTCGGCAGATTCTCTTATTTCCGCGATATTACTGTCACTCATATCCGCAATGCGTTCATGACATAAGCGCACTAACATATCACGCTGAGGGGCAATATACCTTCGAAGGCTAATTATCATCCTCCGGACCTTCGCGAGCTGAGAACGAAGCTCATCGCTTTCCTTTATAAGCACTGAGTCTTCAAGCTCATCCACATTATCGTCGATATCTGAGATTATCTCACCCATCCTGTCGGTTATTCGCTCAATCACCGTCGTGAAGAATTCTGTAGCTGACACAGGTCCCCTGGATGCCTCAATAGCTTTATGGATGTCCTCGATCGCCTTTACATGCCTATGGCGCATACTTATTATCCTGTTTTTATCCGCCCAGATCCGGACCGACACCATATCTTCAGGGTCCGAGCCTGGATTAAAATTAACCCCTCGAAGCAACAACAGGAATCCGTTCTCCGAGCTAAAGTATCTCGGACGTGTCTCTACCTCCATTAACGCTTCACGGACTATCTCACTTAACCCGCCTTTATCCTTGAGCCATGAACATGCATATTCATTGCGATAATCCAGATGTACCCAAAGGACACCATCCTCTGGCTTCCACTTATCCACATCGTTCCATGTCAGGCCGGACCCGCTGCCTTTTCCATCAAGAATGTATGCATAGATGAGGCCTTTGTCCCTATCCATTTTCCTCCCTTAATGGAAGTGGTATAGGTGAGCGCATATGCAGGTCTCTCTGAGGGTAAGGTATCTCAACACCATTCTCTCTGAACTTCATTACAATAGCGCAATTAATATCTGATTTTACCTGCCAGTGAACCTTGGGATCTGCTATCCAGCAACGTAAGCGCATGTTCCACGATGAATCACCAAAACCCATGAAATGGACAACCGGGCGTGGGTTCTTTAGTACCTTTTCATTCTCTGCAGCTACCTCGTTAAGGCACCTCAGGACCGTCTCAAGGTCAGAGGTATACGATACTCCTACATCAATATTAAGTCTGACCTTTTTATCACCATGAGACCAGTTAGTGACCCTTCCTGATATGAATTCGGAATTCGGAACGATAATAGTTATATTGTCTATAGAACGTATCATTGTAGCCCTCATATTGATCTCCATAACATCTCCCTCGGTCTCCCCGACAGTAATACGGTCCCCTACTGCAATTGGACGCTCGAACAGGAGGATTATTCCGGCAACAAAATTAGATGTGACGTTCTGCAGGCCGAAACCTATACCGACCGAAAGCAGACCGAAGATAACGGCAAGGCCGCTAAGGTCGATGCCGATGAACTGGAATGCTACCACGGCACCAGTGATACCTATAAGATATCGAATAGCCCTCGCAAGGTTATACTGCATCCCCTCCTCAAGGTGAAATCGGGGGAACACCCTCCTTCGCAAAAGGGTCGATATCAGAGAGGCAAGAAACAAAAAAGAGATGAATATTAGCAGAAATATAATTATAGAAACCGGTGTAATAGGCGTATCTTTTACCGTCACAAGCGTAACAGCAAAGAACTTCGCAAAGAACTGGTATACGGACTCAAATGTCATCTAATGTTCCTCATCATTCATTTTTATGTTACATGAGTTAAACCGGTAATACAACTAAGTACATACAGAGATCATTTGCTCGCGATATTATTTATTCAATGCTAACTCTGGCCTTTTCTGAAAGTGATCCCTCTCAATAACCTCCCCAACAGGTCTGCACCGGTTATTATCCTCGGGCTGTCACCCCATAGAAGAATAATGTCTTTTTCTATAACATCGTCGCCTGCCAGTCTGGACTCTACCCGGAGCTTTGATATCACATTGCCGATCCTCTGCTTAGGGTCCCTGACCACTACAGGCCGATGACAGTACCTGAAAGGGATGAAACCTCTCTCTTCAAACAGCGCATCGCGAAGGAATGCGTCGGCATCCAGAACATAGACAGGCTCCCCTTTATCATCAACAAGTATGACCCATTTCCTACCGGAGGCCTGGACCTTCATCATAAAAGGGTCTTGCGCACTGCGCTCGAAGTCGGGGAACTTGATCGCTCCGTCAACGACCGGCATCTCGATAATGCTCAGTATGTCTACCGGCTCTCCCTCCTTACTGATCAGAACATCATCGATAGCAAGAAAGTTCAATGCACCGACGCCCTCTATCCTGTCAATATCGGCATCTTCAGATTCTATATGCTTTTTTATAAGGGCTCGAAGGCTTTTTTCACGAAAATACTGAATACCTTCCGGCCCTATCCACCAATCAAGTATCTTTGCAGATGGTTTTGCGGCCGGATACAAAAGAAATTGATAGAATTTCAATACGGGAAGAAGTAATGAGCCCATCCTTATGGCATTTCTTGAAAAATATGCCTGTGGCAATATCTCCCCGATAAAAGTGATCACAAAAGTTGAAAAGAAGAATGCTGCAACCCCGGCCATAACAGATTTTGACAGAAGTGTCAAAAGAACATTTATTCCGACATTCCCCCATAGCACGGTCGTCAGGAGGAAGTTAGAATCCTGCCTGGCTATCAGTATTCTCTCAGCGTTACGGTCCCCTCCAGCAGCTTCGACCTCGAGCCTTAATCTTGTAATACTGAAAAGGGCAAGATTAAGGCCTGAGAACATAGCAGATTGCGATACGCAGAATATTATCCCTACCCATACCAACAGGTCCATAATACCTACCTTCTATCATTCATATCTTAAAGCCTCAACAGGGTTCAGCCTTGATGCCTTGTGTGCAGGCCAGAGCCCGAACCCTATACCTACCATAACAGAGAAGAATGTAGCCAGGACTATGCTGACAGCTGTGACCTTTGTTGACCACCCTACGAACAAGGTCATTACAAGTGCAGAACCCACACCGATGGCGATACCGATAAGCCCGCCGCTGAAGGTCATTGTAACAGCTTCGATAAGGAACTGGATCATGATATCCCTCGACCGCGCACCGAGCGCCTTACGAAGGCCGATCTCACGTGTGCGCTCTGTCACCGATACGAGCATTATGTTCATAATACCGATACCGCCGACTATCAGGGATATTGCAGCTATAGCACCCAAAAGCGTGTTCATCGTCTGCGTCGTGGCCTGAAGTGTCTCCTGGATCTCGCTCATATTACGTATGTAAAAGGAGTCCTTGTCATTAGCGGGGATCCTGTGCCTTTTAGTGATCAGCCGTTCGATCGCATTCTGTGCTCCTTCCACTGAATATTCGTCAACGGCCTCGGCATAGAACCCGTCAAGATAGTTCTTGCCGAGGACCCTGTACATAGCCGTTGTAACGGGTATGACTATAACATCATCCCTGTCGCTCCATGCACTTTGCCCCTTTTCCGGCAGTAACCCTATCACATTGAAGTTAAGGCGGTTGATCTTGATGGTCTCGCCGATAGGGTTCTGCTGACCAAACAGCTTTCCAGCAACGGTTATTCCCAAGATAACGACCTTATCCTTCTTCTGGATCTCCTCTCTTGTGAACCACCTTCCTATTTCCGGAACGGCGGCGCGCATCTCACCGTAATCATACCCTACACCTTCTATCCTTGTATTCCAGTTATTATCTTTATAAACAAGCTGACCACTTCCCCTGACAAGTGCAGATACGCTCTTTACAAGAGGAATATCTCTTACAGCCTCTACATCAGCGAACGTGAACCTGGTGACCGAACCCGCTTCCGTAGCAACTCCCCTTACCCTTACCGACCCTCCCCTTACTGACAGAAGGTTAGACCCGAGTGACTTAAGGCGTTTCTCAAGAGCATCCTTTGCTCCCTGACCCAATGCCAGCATAGCGATAACTGCACCCACCCCTATAAGTATGCCTAGCATCGACAGGAAAGACCTCATCTTATGCGCTGTGATCGCATTCAGAGCCTGCTTAATATAATCGTACATTCGAATACGGCCGACGGTCATCCTTCTGCCCTCCAGGCACTCTTCAATAGCATCTGAGGATACGGCGACCTCCTCGCTCTTATCGCCGGTAAATTCGTCGGATACCACCTCTCCGTCTCGCATTTTGATTATGCGTTTGGCGTAATCAGCTACTTCATGCTCATGGGTCACCATTATGATAGTGTTCCCCTCTTCATTTAGATCACTCAGAATATGCATGATCTCTTCCTGGCTTTTAGAATCAAGGTTTCCCGTAGGCTCATCGGCAAAAATGACGACAGGATCGTTAACAAGTGCCCTGGCTATTGCGACACGTTGCTGTTCACCTCCCGAGAGTTCGCTGGGTCTATGTGTTATCCTTTCGCTAAGACCGACCGAGTTCAGCCTTTTGATAGCTCTGTCCTTTTCTGATATCCTGCCGGCATACGTCAGAGGCAATGCAGCGTTATCAGCAGCACTCGCCCTGCTAAGCAGGTGGAACTGCTGAAAAACGAATCCCACTACAGTGTTGCGTAGCTGTGCAAGTTCATCATCTTCAAGCTCTGTGGTCTCTTTCCCGAAGAATGTATATGATCCTGTATCCGGCCGGTCAAGAAAGCCCATCGTATGAAGGAGGGTCGACTTGCCGGAACCGGACTGCCCCATGATGGCAACGAACTCTCCGGCTTTGATATCTATAGACACGTTCTTCAGAGCATGAACAGAGTGTCGGCCGCTTCTGTAGGTCTTCGAGATATTACTGAGTCTTATCATTCTGTTTTTTTCGAGGCCCGCCGAACATGAAAGGACTGGAGTTGATAGATCTCTTTGGAGGTGAATAGTTCCTCTGCTGTGATATCACTACATCTTCCTCAGACAGTCCGCTAATGATCTCAGCAACGTTACCATTACTAAGGCCGACCTTTACTTCCTTACGCACACCAGGCCCGCCTGCTTTATCATCTGTAAGTACATAGCTCTTAGTTCCATCGGTTATTATTGAACCAAGAGGAATGATGAGAACATCGCTCTTTTTTTGTTCAACCACCTCAACTGTTGCGCTCATTCCCGACCTGAAGAAATGCGGGACCTGTTCCGGAATAATATCCACATCATAGATCGTAACGTTATTCACAAGTTTTGATTCATATCCAATGTGATCTATCCTGCCCGGTATCATCCGTTCGGGATATGCATCTATACTGATATATGCCTGCTGACCGATCTTGACACGCCCGATATCTGTCTCGTCGAACTGGGCCTTGACTATCAGCCGGTCAGAGATGACAATAATAGGATCATTAGCGGTAACCGTCTGTCCGGGCTCTATTGCCCTCACTATCACCTCGCCCGGTATCGGGGATACCAGAGGTGTCGCCTTGTAAACCTCTTCCCAGTATGCAAGTGCTTCAGCCCCCTGAGCACGCGCAGAATCCAATAATGCTGCACGCTCGGTCGAGCTCATGAGAGCGATAACCGCTCCCGAAGATACTTTATCACCTTCACGCACTAATACCTCTTCTATCCGCCCGTTCACCGGAGGCTTTATTTCAAGCATGTTCTGAGCGTCCAAAATACCTGTGGTACTGAAGGTAACGCTGATGTCACCCCTCTCGGGACTCAAACGTTTGATATTTATCTGCGGCCCATCGCTATCTTTCGTTGCATATATCACAAGGACCGCTGCAACAAGCGCAACCACTATAACGGCAATGTACTTTTTATTCATCTTCCAGTGTTCCTCCTTTGGAATGTACCCACTCCGCAGCCGCAAGATGTGCATTATACAGGGCCTCAAGGTATGATACTTCTTTTCTCGCGATCTCGTCCTCAATGATCGTCCACGTATCAAAACTTATCAGACCTGATCCGTATTGGGCCCGTGCTATATTAGCTCGTTCCCTCGATGCCTCAAGGAACTTCCTTTGTACTTTTACAAATGACATCGCTTCATTCAAATCCGCTTTTGCCGTATCAAGTTTTTCAATTATCTCATTACGGCCGCTTTTCATCTCGGCCTCGGTTTGCCTGGCCAGGGCATCTGCACGCAGGACCCTTGCACTCCGGGCCCCGCCCTCATAAAAAGGGTAGGAGAGCTGAAGTCCGGCTGACCACTCATCCTCTTCCGGAGGCCAGGTCTCATCGGACACGCCGATACGGGCGTTAAGGTAGAGACTCGGGTAATAGTCCCCTTTTGCGGCTCTGGCCTGAAACATTGCCGTAACCCTTAATGCGGCCAGCTCATTAACAACAGGATGCATATCCGCCAATGTACTTATATCGACCGATACATCAGGCATGCTAATCAACTGCAAAGCACCTTCGGCAACAACTCCATCTGAAATATCCCTGCCGATCACGAGTGATAATGATCTGCGTGACAGCGCAACTTTCCTGCGTGCCTGCTCCGAGTCGAACTCGGACTGAGCAAGGTTAGCCTCTGCAGTAAGAAGAGAACCTCTGTGCTCGCGGCCCGCCTCATAGCGAAGCCGTACCAGCTCTGCGTTCTGTTCCCTGCGTGATACGATCTCTCCGGTTATCTTTAAGAGCTCCTGTGCCCGGAGAAGCTCAACAAACGCTGTTCGCAGTTTTAACCGCACATCTGACGAGATGATCTTGTAGCGATACCTTGCTGAATCTTCACTCGCCCTGGCCGCGCTGACCTCATTTGAGGTCCTGAACCCGTCAAAGATCATCTGTCTAGCCGATATGCCTGCCGAATATGTATCTCTTTCTCCGCCCGATGAGGAATCAGATCTTTCATATGCCATTTCTCCCCTAACATCAGGAAGAGCTTCGCTTCTGGTGATCTTAAGATCTGCTGCAGACCTGATAACAAGCTCACGGGCAATATGCAGGTCAGGATTGTGGTTCTGCGCCCTTTCGACGCATTCCTGCCATGAGATCGTTTCATCGGCATATGTTGGTAACGGAAGAAGGATGATCAACATAACAAGCGGTATTATTCTTATATGGTCAAGTGCCATGATATATTTTATAGTGCGGGAAGTACTAATACTACAAAAAAATTAATGCGGACTGGGGTTCGGGCAAGCTGCTATTATTTGCCTTCTCTCCACTCCCTGAAGCGGGCCATGTAATCTTTTGCTACGCGCTCGGGATCGAGCTGAAGGAACCTTGCATAGTCCACGACAAACCCCCTTGTATAGACCTCGGGGGGCAGGCTTTCGTACTTTTCCTTCTCAATGCATTCAAGATATAGTGAGCGAATCTTGGTAGCCAGTGATATATCCGATATCTCTACTCCATGTCTTTCCCTTATCTGCCTGAGCACATCACCCGTATAAGACTCAATGTCGTCGAACTCCGAATCGAGATTCCCCTGAACAGCAGACCTGTCTTTTTCACTTTCCTTCGCCGGACGGCTTAGTTCATCGAAATGATCAAGAAGCCTTTTATGGGCATCCTCTATCTGTGCGAGGATGTCATCCCTGTTATCTTCAGAGAACTCGTCAATAATGGGGAACGTTACTATCGACTCGGATGAATACAGCTCTTTAAGATGAAGATAGGCCTTCTTGATATCCGTTAAAGATGCGCCCTGCTCGAGCTCGAGAACGTAGAGGTATTTTTTCAGATCGTCAGGGCCCAGTGTTACCTCCTGACCACCTTAAGCTGTTTTCCGCTTACAAGGTTATCCGATGCCCGCATTATCTCGTTAGCGCACCTCGAACCGGCGTACTCTATCATGAAAGGGCGTTTCTTATTGATACTGCTCCATATGCAATCGTCATACTCTACATATCCCACATAGTTGGCAACAAAGCCGAAATACTTCAACAGAATGCTCCTTACCGAAACACCGATCGTAACATCCTGGCTGCTCCTTACCTGGTTAAGGACCAGATTGACCCTGAAGTTGTCGAACTCCTTTTGAAGAACATCCCTTATACTTGATGATACCCCTTTAAGATGATCTATCAGCTCCTTAATGTTCTTTATTCCGTAAGATGCCCTGTCCTGCCACGTCTCCTGGACAACATGCTTCAGTCCTATTGTGGCCAGTGAAGATCCTATCTTCCTGAACATTACGTTCTTAATGAAATGGTACATGTTCTCTATCGCCGTTATCTCGGGTACGATAACAACTACCATCCTGTCTGCGACAAGAAATGTGTCGATCGTATTAAAATGCGAACCCGCACCAAGGTCGATAAGGATGTAGTCTGTATCAAGGGCCCTTATCTGTCTGAACAGTTTTTGTTTTTGAGCATGCTTAATTGCGCCGGCATCGAGAGAGTGGAGATCACCTGTCACAAGACCGAGATGAGATATCCCTGTCCCGACTATAAGATCGTTTAAAGCGGTCTTCTTCTCAAAAAAATCGGTCAGTGATGTTCGGGGCCTGTTTATCCCAAGGAATGAATGAAGGTTGGCTCCTCCCAGATCAGCATCAATGAGGATGACCCTTTTACCGCTTGACGCCAGATGAGTGCCGACACTGCTGGTAAAAAAGCTTTTTCCGGTGCCACCCTTCCCTCCGCCTATGGCCCATATCTCACAGCCGTTCTTCCCCGGTGATACGCTTTCTTCTAAAAATAGGCTCATAGATCTTTTTTGAAGTTCCCCGTGATAATGATATTAAAACTTGCATTATGTTCAATAGTCAAGAAAACATTATTTGTGGGGATTCCTCCGATGTTTTTATGTAATAAGCTTCATATCACAAATAGACCTGCAAAAGCGGAGAAACTGAGCTTAAATAAATTGCTTTTTATTTCAAATAATTACAATTAGTATTACATATTTATAATATCGGTGGCATATATATTGCTTAAATATAGTCAGAGGTGAGCTATGAGCCTTATAAAGGGGATAGCTGAAAGGAAGAAACTGAGCAAGCTAATCGGATCACTTATGGAAAGCTCGTTCTATCTCGAGATGGAACTCCGAGAGAGATTGATGCTTGTCAAGGTAATGATGAGCGAGATCTAAAAGAGTTACCGGACAGAGAAAAATTCTTCCTCGAAAAAGAACTTTTCGGCACCAAATGCCGGCTTGAGTTCTTCAAGCCACATTGCATCCTCATCATATTTGGCAAAGAAAGGCCTCTTGACCCAGTTAGGATCTCGTCCCTGAAGCATATCAAGCACCATAACCTTGGACCCGTATATCTCCTCAACGCCGAGTACCTGCACCTTTCCCGGGCCCGCGGACATTGATGGCCCCCTTACCGTCCTGGCAAGGCCGCTTACGTTCTTATAGGCGTCCCGGTAAATCTCCCATGCTCGCACAAGCGGTACTCCGAAATAATGCTGAGCCCCTGTATCCCGGACAACGAACAGATAATATGGCACACAGCCTAGTGCAACCTGTTCTCTCCACATCTCAGCAAGGTCCCTCGGATCGTCATTTATGTGCCTCAGGAGCGGGGTCTGTGTCCTTATCTCGGCTCCCGTTCCTTTTATTCTTTTGATGGCCTCTCTGACCTCAGGTGTAATAAGCTCGTTAGGATGGTTAAAATGAGCCATGATCGAAAGGTGTCTGCCGGACCTTACGATGTCCCTGAAGAGAAAAAGCAGGTCATCGCTGTCAAAATCATTGACAAAGCGGTCCGGCCAGTAGGATAGTGCCTTTGTGCCTATCCTTATGCTTTTCAGATGGTGGATATCAGCATCCAGTACTGGTCTGATATACTCCTCTATGTTCTTCGTCCTCATAACCATAGGGTCGCCACCGGTATACAAGAGATCGGTTACCTCCTGATGTTCTCTGATATAGCCTATCAGCGGCTCAACTTCTTTCATCGCAAATTTTAGCTCCTCGATCCCTACGAACTGGGGCCAGCGGAAACAGAAGGTACAAAAAGCGTGACACGTCTGCCCCCTGTTAGGAAAGAACAGTACTGTCTCTTGATATTTGTGCTGCATACCTTCAAGCTTCTCCCCGCAGTACTCCGGTATGTTATGTTCGATCTGCCCAGCCGGATGAGGGTTCAGCTGCCATCTTATGCGGTCAGCGGTCTCTATTATTACAGATGGGTCCGAACCTGCCCTGATGACCCCTGCCATCTCATCATAATGGCTTTTTTTCAGCATTCCTTTCTGCGGAAATGTAAGAACGAACATGGGATCGTGGGGTATGTTGTCCCATTCGATGAGATTGTCGACAACATAATTATTTGTTTTAAAAGGGAACACCTGGCCGACCACCTCTATATCAAATATCTGCTCGTCCGAGAGGTATTGGGCCTGTGGCATCTCTCTGAAATTTCTAAGTGTATATGCTCTGTATTTTTCGGTCATTAAAGCACCTCCGATACAACTCGTTGATTCAGTTTAAAGGCTTATTATTCTCTGACAGCTGAATGATTGTAGGCTTGTAATCGCTGATCTCATCTTCCGATACATACCTGTTCGTAATGATGATTATCCGGTCACCTACCAGCCCCTTGCGGGCTGCAGCTCCGTTCAGGCAGACCTTGCCGGACCCCTTCTCCCCTGGGATCACATAGGTCTCGAACCTCTCCCCGTTATTGATGTTGCTGATGAGCACCATCTCGTTAGGGGCAATGTCGGCAAGCTCCATGAGGCCTTCGTCCACGGTACAGCTCCCCTCGTAATCAAGGTTAGCCTCCGTGACGCACGCCCGGTGAAGCTTTGATTTGAGCATCTTTCTTAAGTTCATGGCAAAAACCCGATCACACTGGTATCAGGAAGTATATTATACAAATAAAACAACCCATATATCCATCATATTGTTCAACATTTGCGAACGTATGCTGATTAATAATGACTAAAACCTTTTGATAATATGGTATTTTGTGTTCCTCTGCGCAGGGCTGAAACCTGATGCCCTTATAGCCTCGATTATGTCCTCTTTCGTTACCCTGTAGCTTACTCCGGCAGCTCTGACGACATTTTCCTCTATCATCGTAGAGCCGAAATCGTTTGCCCCGAACCTCAGGGCTACCTGTGCCATCTTCAGCCCCTGAGTGACCCAGGATGCCTGTAAGTTCCTGATATTATCAAGATAAATCCTTGATACTGCAAGGATTTTCAGATAATCAACCCCTGTGCTCTGATCAAATGAGCCCTTAGACCTGCTTTTCTTACCCGCACTTTTAGCTATCTCTGTATTAAGGCTCTGAAAGCTCCACGGAATAAACGCAGTAAAACCTCCGGTCCTGTCCTGAAGGCCCCTGATAGCATCAAGATGCTCGATGATGTCCATTTCGGTCTCTACGCTTCCGAACATCATCGTGGCCGTCGTCCTCATCCCAAGCCCGTGGGCCTCTTCCATCACCTTCAGCCATTCGGCGGTTCTGATCTTCTTCGGGCTCAATTGCTCCCTGACCCTGTCAGACAGTATCTCGGCGCCTCCGCCGGGGACCGAATCCAGCCCGGCCTCACCCAGGACCTCAAGGGTCTCTCTTACGGTCAGGTCGGATCTTTCTGCTATATACGTTATCTCCGGGGGTGAAAATCCATGTACATCTATATCGAACCTCTTCTTAATGGACCTCAGCATATCAACGTAGTAGTGAATATCTAGGTCCGGATGCAACCCCCCCTGTATCAGGATCTGCGTGCCACCCTGGTCGATAGTCTCTACGATCTTATCGAACAACTGGTCCTTTGTCAGAACATACGCATCAGGAGCGGACCTGTCCCTGTAGAAAGCGCAGAAACGGCATTTGTTAAGGCAGACGTTCGTATAGTTTATGTTCCTGTCCACGATAAATGTAACGACTTCTTCGGGATGAAGTCCCTGCCTTATCTTGTCCGCGCGCTCACCTAAGTCAAGAAGGTCTCCCTTCCCGAGTAGCTCAAGAGCCTCTTTTTTATCTATCCTTTTAGCTGTCATGCTATCGATCACTCGATGGTCCTGTAGAGCGCGTCGCGCTCGACCGGTACCTTTCCGGCCCGCCTTATAAGATGGGCCATCTGCTCTCCCGTTAAACTCTCACCCGTCAATGCACCGGCGGAGTGAGTTATCTTCTCCTCTATTACAGTACCGTCTATATCATCGGCACCAAAGAGCAGCGCAAGCTGTGAGATCTTCTCCCCAAGCATTATCCAGTAGGCCTTTATGTGGGGGATATTGTCCAGCATCAATCGGCTCACAGCGATCGTCTTAAGATCATCGATCGCGGAAGGATATTCCCCTCCCATCTCCGTGTTCTTAGGATGATATGAAAGAGGGATGAAGGCCTGAAATCCCCCGGTACGGTCCTGGAGCTTCCTCAACCTCATCAGGTGATCTATGCGGTCCTCGAACGATTCAACATGACCGTATAGTATGGTTGCGTTCGTCTTTATACCTGCGCCGTGGGCTGCCTCATGGACCTCAAGCCATCTCTCGCCGGAGATCTTCTCCGGACACAATTTATCGCGTGTCGGCTGTGAAAATATCTCCGCACCGCCTCCCGGCATGGCGTCAAGACCATTGTCTTTAAGCACTCTAAGCGTATCTTCAATAGAACGTCCACTGATCCTGGAGAAGTGGTCTATCTCTACCGCCGTAAATGCCTTGACATGTACCCCTGGAGATACCCTCTTAATAGTTCTTACAATATCAAGGTAATGCTCAAAGGGCCAATCAGGATGCAGCCCGCCTACTATATGGATCTCTTTCGTCCCGCCGGGTGCGCTCCTGACACGCTCGGCTATCTCGTCAAGGCTCAGCTCATATGCGCCCTCTTCCCCTTTAGAACGGCTGAAAGCACAAAAACCGCATCTGTTCAAACATATATTGGTAGGGTTGATATGCCTGTTCCGGACGTAGTATGCCTTCCTGCCGTTTATCCTTCTGCATACCGTGTCGGCCAGCCTACCGAGCCTGAAAAGGTCATCGGACCCGAGAAGCTCAAGACCTTCCTCGCCAGAAAGCCTCTTGCCGCCGGCAACCTTATTTTCGATATGACTTAGCATTGATAATTATAAAACAAAGAAAGCAGGCAGGTGAAATAAGTAATATAGCAGATACAAAAAACGCCCCGAACAACACGGGGCGCTCAAAATATATCTGATGTAATATTATTCTTTGCTTTCTTTGACCTTCTTATTCTCTTCCGAAAGATGTTGTTCAAGTTCATAAGCCTTCTCGGACAGTTTACTTGTCGCACGCTTGCTCCCTACCGTGTAGCTGACGTTCACTGCCATAAACACAAGGGCGATGAGCCCCAGAACGAGCCATGCCAGGGCAGGTCTTATCTTATGGACATGAACGGAAGCAGATACGATAATGTACAGTATCCATAGTGTGCTGATTATAGCCCCTATGGTCGGCATCAGGACAAGAAGCGATGCGATCGGCAGGACCGCGTATGAATAAGCCATGCACCTGTATGCCGTTTCATAGCTCTCGGAGCTTCCGAGCACTTTCCATATTGCATGAAGAAGTGCAGCGCACAGAAAGCTCAACAATATTATGATCGTTGGGATCACTATGAACATGATAAGTCCGCCGACAAGTCCTGACGGGTGCAGAACATATGCTTTTGATATAAGCAGAATAAAGAATCCTGCAAATGTCATAGCAGACAGGAACAGGACCGGCTTACCAAATCCTCCGTCCTTCGGCATCTGCCTGTAGAAAGCTGCAGGACCCTTGATGACACGAATTGCATCGTCAACGATCGATCTCACTAAACCGGTTTCTTCAGCCATTCACAACCTCCCATTATTTTTTTCTTTAAGCACCTGCTAAAGATCTTTTAGAACTTATATTTATCTATAAAAATTATTAAATTAACTGCCCCGCATTGTCAACCGCCATATCTTTTCAGCGCCTATAAAAGTAATGTTTGCCCCATTATGACCTGCGCTTCCAGAACGCAAGCACACCCTGCGCTCCGAAAAAAAGCTGCACAAGCTCCCAACCCTCCTGCCCCTGTTCATTAAGAATCCCCATAAATGCCTGCAACTGGTCGCCGGGCACGTCATTAAGCCCGCATTTTCCCTCTTCTGTACAAAAATAGTTAACCCGGTCGAAAGATTCTGCGGAATGCCCCGTTATCTGATATTCATAGCGGTCCATATAACCTCCAAGATAGTTATGAGCCTTCCTTCCAGTAAGGCTTCATATTGTCCTCGAATGCATTTATTGCAGCGACAGAACCCTGACCTACTGCAGTAACTATCTGCTTTATACCACCTGTAATATCGCCTGCAGCATAAATGCCTTCAACCGAGGTCCTGTGCTGCTCATCAACTTTTATATATCCGTCATCGGTCAGCTCCAGACCTATCTTCTTTGCCAGCCCGTTCACGGGATCATAGCCTACCGCTATAAAGACGCCGTCTACCTTCATCTCTTTCGATTCCCCGTTCTTTAAGTTCTTGAGCCTTACTGACCTGACCAACTCATCACCCTTTATCTCCTCAACTACAGAATCCCATATTATCGGTATGTTCCTTTCCTTTATGCTCTCCTGCAGTTTTTGTTCGGCTCTGAGCTTGCTCCTCCTGTGGACCATTGTGATATCTACACCTATACTCTCGAGGTACAGCGCCTCTATAGCCGCAGTGCTGCCACCCCCGACGATTATAACTTTCTTATCATCCTTGAAAAAATATCCGTCGCACGTTGCACAGTAGCTCACCCCTCTTCCAAAGAACCGCTTCTCGCCCGGCACTCCAAGTTTGGTATGCTCAGCTCCTGTAGCAATGATTATGCACCTCGCCCTGTATCTTGATGAAGTAGTCGTCAGGTCGAAAGTCCCGTCGGTGTTCTTTTTAACGTCAGTGACCTCTTCTCCCTGCCTGATCTCCGAATACTCCAGCGCTTGCTGTGCCATCATGTCCGTCAGTGTCTTTCCCGGGATCCTGGTATATCCGGGATAGTTCTCTACCACAGGTGTGATCGCCACCTGCCCCCCTATATTTGCCCTGTCCAGCACCACTGTGCTCATACCGGAGCGCGCAGCATATATCGCCGCGGTAAGACCGGCCGGGCCGGCCCCGATCACCACCATATCCTTCTCGACCATCTCACCGGTCCTTTCAGGTAGCTTTATCTCAACGGGGGCTCCCGACATCACGGCATCAACAAATGCTTCCTCAGGCTGAAGGCTTACAGCTACAATGTTCCCGTTAACCACTGTCTGCGGTACGGAGGATACTGCGAACTTCTTAGCCAGTTCACGGTTCTCCCCGGCCTCTATCACCTTAACCGAGATCTTGTCCGGAACCGCTATCGCCGATGATACCCCATAAGCAACCTGCTGGGGGCAGATAGGTCAAGTGGGTGTCACGAACACCATGATCTCTCGTTTATCCTTAAGTCCCCTGAGCCTTTCATCGGAGCTCTCTGACAGGATACCTTTGCCTGACGATACCATCACAATAGCTGCGACAAAAGAACGTCCTTCTTCGCCCAAAGGAGCGCCCATAATCATTATCCCGTATCTATCCGGGCTGAAAAGGATCGAAGGTGAAGACTTTACCCCGTATCTCCTTGCTTCATCACTGTCCAGATCATGCTCTTCATAGCTTATCTTCTCACTAAGTCCGGAGAACTCTTCACATATCTTCACTGCATACTCGTTATATTTATCATTAATGCCCTTCGCGGTATAAACATGGATATCTACGTTTCCGCTTAGAGAAGCAAACTCCTCTATAAGTTTTTCTTTAATATCGGTTGATAGTATAGGGTCCATAAATTACCCGAATGATATGACCATGCCTCTAAGGTATGTTACTTTTTTTAATGTTATCACAACAGGTTACAACTATCAAGAATGCCGGATCAATACCTTTCTTTAATGAAATCATCGATTATGTCTCTATGATCGAACGCCATATTGTCAGGAAGGTCATCAATGTCATGGAACGCAGCATCCGAGGCGTCATCAGCAGCATGAGGTTCGCCATCGGCAACCGCAATAAATACTGTGGTTATGGTATGGAACCTCTCGTCCCTGTCGGGTGAAGAATATGTGTGGAACTGCCTGGTCACCTTTATATCCAGTCCCGTCTCTTCCTTGGCCTCCCTTACGGCTGCATCCTCAAGGCTCTCGCCGTAATCAACAAATCCGCCGGGCAATGCCCAGCCGTAAGGAGGATACTTCCTGTTAATGAGTAGTATCTGCCTTTTTCTATTCTGTATGATAACATCCGCTGTTGGATAAGGGTTCCTTCTTTCTTCCATCATTATCTCATCCTTTCTCAGATGATTATAGAACCGTTGCATGCAATTATCAAGTTGATCTAAACAAGCCATTATTGACTTGGGAGCCTTTTAACTTTATAATGCAGATAATAATTTAACAGGCTTGGTCGCCGGTTCTCATTTCGTATTTATAACTCAAAAAAAGAAATAATGAAAAAAAGACTAAAGCTGACCGATATAAAGCTCCTCAATCTGAAATCTCCATGCCGTTTCACTATGCTCTTTGCAGTTCCGTTCCTTGTGATCATGGGCATTCTTCTGCTCGCACTTATTGCCTTTGAAAAAAGTAACCATGAAACACGGCAGGTAACAGAGCTACTGGAGTCCGGCAGATCCTTCTTCTCACAGCTTATTCTTGCAAGGGAGTGGAACTCGAAACATGACGGTGTCTATGTAAAGGTTACGGACCAGACCCAACCGAACCCATATCTCGTTATTCCCCAAAGGGATATAACCTCCACGGCAGGCAAGAAGTACACCATGATAAATCCTGCATACATGACCCGCCAGATGTCGGAAATGGCAGAGGATATGGGACAGTTCCAGTACCACATTACAAGCCTCAAACTTCTGAACCCGATAAATAAACCTGACCCTTGGGAGAAGAAGGCCCTTGCAGAGTTCGAGCTGGGCGCTTCGGAAAGTTATACCTTCACTAATATTGCAGGAGAGCGATTTTTCAGATATATGGCACCGCTGCATATAGGAGAATCGTGCCTGAACTGCCATCATGAGCAGGGTTACACAATTGGAGATGTTCGTGGAGGCATAAGCATTAATATTCCCGCAACACTCTCCGACAAGAACCATGATTCAGCATTCAGAAGAACTGTTACCTCTTATGTGATCATAGGATTCGCTGCATTTCTTTTCATAACTACCATTATCTGGTTTTTCTCAAAAACGGTCATTAAGAGCATACAGAGCGAAGTGGAACGAAACAGGCTTAAGGCATCTATTGAGCTTGCCGGGGCTGCCGCTCATGAGCTAAGGCAGCCACTCACTGTCCTTATGGGAATAACCGAGCTGATCAGATCGAAGGGCAAAGAAATGAAACTTTCCAGTGAAGATGCCGAGATCATATTGGAGCAGTGCAGCCGAATGGATGATATAATAGTCAGAATGCTTAACATTACACAGTACAGGACGAGAGAATACACCGAGGGCGTTAAGATCTTCGACCTTAACTCGGTCGAAGACCCTGAAGAATAGCACCGATGCCCTAACTTACCTGCCCGGTAGAGAGCCTGCCAAACCTCTCACCAGGAAGATCCTGATCAATAACCATTCCGTTTTAAGCGATATTTTGCAAGATGCTTCAGCAGGGCAAAAAAGGCTAAAACCACTAAAATCAATGCTTTCGGGCCGATCTCAGCACAGTTATCAACAGTTTTTTCACTTATGTTAGTAACTTGAAACTGTGAGTTCAGGCCTCTTCTAACCTTCTTTCTTTTCGTTCACGCAATATATGCCGCCTTCTTTAAGGCCCGGACCAAAACATTTGTTACACGATATGCATTTGGTTCGGGATGTGTCTCCATTTTGCCATCTCAGAGGCAGCCCCGGTTCTCTTATCAACGGCCTTGCAACAGAAATATAATCAACGTCTTCCCTTATCGCCTTAGATATAACATCATATGAACGGAATCCGCCTACCGATCCTACAGGACAGGAAACTGCACCCTTTATCTGCCTTGCCAGGTCAAGGTTATATGCCTCCTTTTCCGGCTTTAAGATCTTTTCCCTGGCCGCACCTTTATC
>CP070669.1:897439-935613 GCA_020351835.1 Nitrospirota bacterium | reverse complement strand
AGTTTCTTCCTGAATAAGAGGTTCATCCATGACAAATATATTCAATAATTTAACCCTGAATAAATTAAAGATTAACTTGCGTTATTTTGCTGCAATACTATCAATTATTCTTTTAATCGGTTGCATTCCATATTCAGATAATCCCCTTACCGATCCGGATAAAGACAAGATAGACAAAATGATACTGGGGACCTGGTACTGGAATGATGAAAATGAGACCGGATTTGTGCATATTGGCCTTAATGAAGACACCGGGCTGCTCAGGATCATAATGGTTGACATAGACAGCGATAACGAACTTGACGAGTCCGAGTATTCAGGGCACACATCGTCCCTGAAGGATAATAGTTACCTGAATATCAAAGCTGTTCGCCCGAAGGATGACAACACCGGTTATATGATTATTAAATACAGCGCAAAGAAGGCCGAACTTGGGATCGCGCTTATGGAAAGTAAAGTTATAGAGGTTGCCGTAAATGAAGGAAAGCTTAGAGGATCAAGTGAACAATGCTGCTCATCTGTTCAGATAAACGAGGTACAAGAGAAGCTGCAGGAGTTCGTCCTGAAATACGATAAAGAGCTGTTCCCCGATATGAAGTACTTAAAGAAGCTGGCCCTTCCAAAATGATCATTTGACCGGTTCAACTATTCTTACAGGAACACCTCTCGATGCAAGATATTCCTTAGCCTGCCCTACTGTATATTCCCTGTAGTGAAATATCGAGGCCGCAAGGACTGCATCTGCCTTGCCGGCATCAAGGGCCTCGTAAAGGTGTTCAAGATTACCTGCACCTCCAGATGCTATGACCGGTATCTTAACCGATCCTGATATGGTACTTGTCAACGGAATGTCGTATCCGTCCTTCGTACCGTCACGGTCCATACTGGTCAGCAGTATCTCACCGGCGCCAAGATGCTCCATATACCTTGCCCACTGTACGGCATCTATTCCCCTTGGTTTCCTACCGCCGTGGGTATATATCTCCCAGGACTGCCTATCACCGGGAGGAGCAAGGTCAAACCCTTTTACTGAACCGAACCATTCAGGTGGTTCTCCTGCCGCGCCCATACAGCTCTTTGCATCTATGGCCACTACTATGCACTGACTCCCGAAACGCTCTGCAGCCTTCCTGATGAACTCAGGGTCACGGATGGCCGTAGTATTGATAGAGACCTTATCGCATCCGGCATTAAGAAGGTCTCTTATGTCATCAAGACCCTTTATCCCTCCGCCTACAGTCAAAGGCATGAAACAATCCTCTGCTGTCTTTTCAACAACATCAAGGATTATCTTCCTCTTTTCGTGAGATGCTGTTATATCAAGAAAAACCAGCTCATCGGCACCCTGCTCGTCATAGAATATCGCGTTCTCAACAGGGTCCCCGGCATCAGTAATGTTTACAAAATTTACACCTTTGACTACCCTTCCGTCCCGGACGTCAAGGCATGGTATGATCCTTTTGGCCAGCATTTTTCTCCTTAATTATTTAGCGGATAGGTCCTATTTACTGCTATTGTCTGTTCGGACACCTTTAGCCTTATTAATGGCCTCAGAAAGGCTTACTGTCCCCTCATAAAGCGCCTTACCGCTGATTATTCCCCACAGATCATTTATCATCATCAGCTTTTCGATGTCTTCCATCTTTGATACACCACCTGATGCTATGACAGGAATATCGACCTGGTCAACCATCGACCTCATTGCGGAGATATTAGGCCCTGTCATCATTCCGTCACGGGCAATATCTGTATATATGATCCCTGCAACTCCCTGCTGTTCCATGGCAGCGGCAAGTTCCATGGCGTCGGTGGATGTCACCTCGACCCAACCTTTGACCGCTACTCTGCCGTCTTTTGCATCGATGCCTACTATGATCTTGCCGGGATATTTCTGTGCCGCTTCTATCACAAGCGCCGGATTTTCAACAGCAACTGTTCCCAGGATAACACGGTTTATTCCCATGTCTATCAGCATATCTATCCTGTCAAGGTCCCGTATGCCTCCTCCGAGCTCGAGATCTACATCTACCGCATCCCTGATAGCTTTTATGCTCTCTAAGTTCTTCTGATCACCGGAAAAAGCCCCGTCGAGGTCGACAAGGTGTATGAGCTCTGCACCCTCGCTCACCCACTTTTTTGCCATTTCAGAAGGGTTTTTTGAATACGATGTTACTTCGTCCTCCCTGCCCTGCAATAACCTGACACATTCTCCACCCTTAAGATCTATAGCCGGTATGATCACCATTTTGTAATATACCATTTCCTACTTAATGATATCCTGTGACGTATATTCATTTTCCTCCAAATACTTTCTTCAGCAGTTCCGTTACACGTGCTGCCGGATCTTTCCTTATCTTTTTCTCCTCCTCGCCTACCATATAGAAAAGACCATTAAGCGCCTGCTCCGTAACGTACGAATCCAGATCAACGGACACGCTGCTTACAAAAGGAACCCTTTCATATTTTGAAATAAGGTTCTTATATTCTCTCGTGACGCCGACATCGTTCATGGCCGATGATACTATGGGCTTAAAAGCTACGGTCAGACTATCGGTAGTTTTAACCTTAAAGAACTCAGTTGCGGCCGTATCGCTACCTTCAAGTATGTTCCTCGCATCGTTTATCGTCATGCCCTTTATTGCATCGACAAATATTGATACAGCCTCCGGGGCTGCTTTCTCTGCAGCTCTGTTCATGCTGACCACGAAGTTATCAACCTCCTTCTTCAGGCCTATCCTGGTCATAACGTCAGCGACATCCCTCATCTTCTTGGGCATTACGATCCTGATGATATTATTTCCGAAGTAACCGTCCTTCTTCGAGACCTTGTTCACCGCCTTCTTTGTGCCGACATCAAGGGCCTCTTTTAATCCCTTGACGATCGTCCTCTCATCAAGCTTCTTACCCGAGACCTCACCGATCACGTTCTTTACATCATCCAGGAACCCCGCACAGGAAATTGCCGGGAATACTAATAACAGTGCTATCATCCCTCCGATAAATCTTCTCATCTCAGCCTCCTTAGATCATATTCATTAACACTTTAATTCACTGTTCAACATAGGGCTATTTATCTGTCAAGGACCTCTCTTATCTTCCTCGCTATCACACCGGGCCTCAGTGGCTTAAGGACCATATCGGATGACGAGATCAGTTCGCTCTTACTGGTAATGCTCTTGTCTGCATAACCTGTCATAAATATGATCTTGATCTCTTTGTCTGTTTTATTTATTCTTTCGGCAAGATCGAGGCCGCTTATCCCCGGCATGACCACATCGGTCAGTAGCAGGTCCACCTTTTTGTTTTTATCAAGATATTTCTCTAATGCCTCTTCACCATCACGAGCGTTTATCACTACATAACCAAGCGGCTCTAGTGTGTCGTTTATCATTTTACGTGTAAGATCATCATCTTCAACCACCAGCACCGTCTCATTCCCGCCAGGCATGGAATCATGATCCTTCTCTTTCTCAGCTTCGCTTATATCATCTTCCACCGAAGGGATATAAAGCAGGAAAGTAGATCCCTTGCCCGGCTCGCTTTCTACCTTGATATAGCCATTATGCTGTTTCACGATACCGTATACCATCGAAAGGCCGAGTCCGGTACCTTTTCCTGTCTCCTTAGTCGTAAAGAAAGGCTCGAATATCTTTTCCATCAGCTCATCAGGCATGCCGGCACCGGAATCGGTTACTTTCAAAAGAACGTAGGACCCTTTGACCGAGCCTTCGTTCATCTTTACAAAATCATCATCGAACTCAACCTCCGACGTCTCTATTATCAGTCTACCCCCTCCGGCCATGGCATCCCTGGCATTTATCGCAAGATTAAGAAGCACCTGCTCCATCTGGCCGGGATCGGCCATTATGGTCTTCAATGGCACTTTCTTATTAAAATGCAGAGAGATATTCTCGCCTATTGTGCGATTCAGCATCTTGCTCATGTTCTCTACGACGGAATTAAGGTCTATCGCCTTTATCTCGAGGATCTGCTTTCGACTATAGGCCAGCAGCTGACTTGTAAGCTCTGCAGCCCTCTCTCCGGACTGAAGAACTATACTGAGGGATTCATATATATCGGGGTTTGTCCCGTGCTTTCTCAACGCCAGCTCGCTAAAACCGATTATTGAGGACAGGATATTATTGAAGTCGTGAGCTATTCCTCCGGCGAGCCTTCCTACGGATTCTATCTTCTGTGTCTGAAGGAGCTGTAACTGCAGTTCCTGCCTGTCCTCATATGCTTTTTTAAGGTCGGTAATATCTTCGACGAATATCAATACCTGATCAAGCTTCTCCATTGGGATACCTATGATATTCCTTACAGACTTCTTCTTGCCGTAGTATGACGTATATTCTACAGAGTCCATTCGAAACTGCTTGCCGGAGAAGGCCTCCTTTATTCTATCGGAAATCCCCATTTCCTTATAGCTCTCCAGCTCAAGCACATTCACTCCGATGAAGTGCTGACTATCCGTACCACTTATCTCAAGCATGGCCTGGTTGACATAAGCTATTCTCCCGTCCCTGTTTACGACATAAACGCCGAACGGGGCCATCTCAAGTATATTGTTGGTCATAATATTGGCTTTCATGAGGTTCTCTTCCGCACTTCTTCTCTCGCTTATATCTCTAACAACATGTACAAGCCCTATTAAATTCCCCTCGCTGTCATGCCTTGGCAGAGCTTTTACCTCAATGTGCTTGTTCAGATGTGGCTCATATATCTCAAACATGGAAGGTTCTCCGGTCTCCAGGCTCTTACAGCTTGGGCAATTGTCAGGCGGAGCGTCAGCGCCATGATAGGACTTAAAGCATTTCATACTTGCGAAGTCCGGGGAGCTCTTGCCCAACAGTTCCTCCGCGGCCTTGTTAGCACGAGTAATGTTGAAATCCATGTCATGTATAGTTATAGCCTCATTTATAGTATTAAAGGTCTCTTCCCACTCGTCCCTGACTTCCTTGATCCTGTCTAGCGCATCTGAAAGGTCGGCCGTCCTCTCATCTATAAGCTGTTCAAGGTTATGTTTGTGCATCTCGAGATCGAACTCATTGCCCAGCTGGTCCTCCAGGCTTTTGTTCCTAAGGTATCTCAGGGTCACGCTTACTCCAATTATCATTAACAGAAAAAAATTGGAAGTAAAGAAATATTTCATATCTACGATCTCCTCCTTTGCCACTATGGGCAGAAGATAGATCAGGTATATCCCGACAGCGTTCACTGCATGGAACAGGAGTTTTGCCGGTATAAAGGCCAACACACAAACAACAAGGAGTATCAATCCTGCGTAATATGAAGACTGATGGCCGCCAAAACCAAGTATCATAAGTTCTATAGTAATCGCCGATGCAAATACCCCGACATGGCCCAAAAGATATACGTATCTCATATTCTCTATCTTTCTGACGATGGCCCAGAGCAGTATCAGAAATGCAGCTATTATTATCCTGTAAGCAAAGAAATGGCGAAAGTTCTCCGGTGTAGCAACCAGGTCCAGTACCGCTATGAACAGGAATATGCCCGCACCGGCCAAAGAAGCATTTATTATCCATTCCCTGGACAGGCTATCAAGCTTCTTTGCAATATGATCTTTTTTTATCATTAACGTCCTCGTTTGATCTGGTGCGTACTGGAATTATAGCAGATTAGTATTTCGAAGCCTATCAGGCCTTTATGCATGTTATAAAAAGATCATTACGTTTGACCGATGGCCTTTTTGTATTGATCGTACAATCTGTCCTTCTGAATGCCGTTGTCAATGATCTCCCAGGGGAATTTCTCCTTGAACGCCTTTGTCCTGTGGACATAGTGTTCCATACTTGTCCCGGAGGCCTTAAGCGCCTCCTTCAAGTTGGCACCCCTGGAGAGCTCAATTATGAACTTGCTCAGCCTCCTGTCCCCGTTTGCCAATATACCCTGCACGTAGGCGTCCCTTACCGGATCATGCGATACACGAACTCCTTTTTTAGAGAGGGCCTTCTTTATTTTTTTTATTCGCTCCCTGGCCTGCTTTATATCCACCATCGAACACCACTGAAACGGAGTGAACGGTTTGGGAACGAATATGCTAAGTGTTACAGATATGGCCCCTCTTTTCGATGTTGAACGCACCTTTTTCACCAACTCTACTATTGCATCGACATCATTCTCAGATTCTGTCGGCAGGCCGACCATAAAATAAAGCCTGAGCTTCTTTATACCGCTTTCAAGAATGGCCTTTGAAGAAGAAATGACATTTGCCTCAGTGACCTTTTTTTTCACAACATCCCTTAATCTCTGAGATCCCGCCTCCGGAGCTATCGAAACGCTCCTTTTGTTTTTCATCTTCCTTACCAATCCGGCCGATCTTTTATTGGCTCTGAGCGATGTGATAGAGAACTGAACATCGTTCTTTTCTATCAGATCGTTAATATCCTTATGGTCCGATAAAGATGGCGCTATCAAGCCTACTTTGATCTTTTCACCTTCTAATTTAGCTATCTCTCCTTCTATAACATCGACCGACCTTTGTCTGGGAGGATCATAAACATGCCCGGCAGCACAGAACCTGCAACTGAAGGGACATCCCCTCATTGCCTCTATCAGGTACATATTACTGAACTCAGTATCAGGGGATAAAACGGTCGATCTCAATATTGTTGAATCGATATTCTCAACGATCACCCTTTCTATCCTGTCAGGAGCCGACTGCACCAGCTTATCCATACGTTCGAGCTCACCGCTATCCTTATATACAGGCGAATAATATGATGGGATATAGAAACCCTTTATGCGGGCCAACGATCTAAGCCGGCCGGCCCTGTCCCTGGCAGAGATAACGCAATTGACCATGTCATCAAGTGTCTCTTCAGCTTCGCCGATAAATATGCAGTCCATGAACTCCGCCAACGGTTCGGGATTAATGAACGCACATGGACCGCCAAGTATTACGAGAGGGTCCCCATCCCCTCTCTCCGACCCAAGGAGCTTTATCCCTGCAAGTGATAATATTCTGATCGCGTTCGGATAATCATTCTCGAAGGATATGGAGAAGGCTATGACATCGAACGAGCTCAGAGCCCTCCCGCTTTCAACGGAACTAAGCTGCGAGCGCGAGCGTTCAAGAGCTGTTATATCGTGTTCCTCCGGCAGAAAAGCCCTTTCACATACAACGTTATCCATTTGGTTCAACAGTGAGTAAATACCTGTAAATCCAAGGTTGGACATTCCAGTCCTATACGTATTGGGATAGACGAGGCAGATATTAAGGCGACCTCCGGGGTCCTTGATGACCGTCCCCCTCTCGCGCGACATCAGGTCCATATATATGTTGTGTTTACCCATAGGTTATCCTGTAATTTGATCTAGACTGAATTGGATCATTAAGATCCATAATATTCCTTCATATTATCAGATACGATGATTGGGGGGGAAGCAGGGGCCTCCAGAGGGGGTAATGGAGACCCCTGCGGGGGAAAAAAACCGCAAGTTATGTTCTGCTATCGTTCATATTTCTCAGGAAAGTCGGTGTGTCCAGAACATCATCGAAGTTCAACACCTCCGAGACGATAGCTTCATGTTCGATCTCATCAACAAGGCTCTTTGATAATACCCTTGTTGACGCTTTCACCGGCATACGATCGACCGGTTTGGGAGGTATGATGGTTCTGGGCTCCCATTTCTTGATCTGTTGGGGCTTCTCCTTCACAACAGTGTCCTTATGATCGAAGCCTGTCGCTATTACCGTCACCCTGACTTCATCATCAAGGTCAGGGTCGATAACTGCACCGAATATTATGTTTGCGTCCTCATGGGCAGAATCGTATATAAGCCCTGTTGCCTCTTCAATTGAGACCAGGGACAGATTAAGCCCTCCCGTGATGTTGATAAGTATACCTTTGGCCCCGTCTATTGATGAATCTTCAAGCAGCGGGTTAGATATTGCCTTCTTTGCAGCTTCAGCCGTCCCGTTCTCACCTGAACCGACTCCTACACCCATAACGGCCCTGTTCGAGCTGTTCATTATGGCATCAACGTCTGCAAAGTCCAGATTAATGAGCCCAGGGGTAAGGATCAGGTCAGATATCCCCTGTACGGCCTGCCTAAGGATATCATTAGCGACCGCAAAAGATTTAAGAAGCGGCGTTCCCTTATCAACCACCATTCTTATCCTGTCATTTGGTATTACTATGAAGGAATCGACCTTCTCTTTAAGCTCGATCAGTCCCTGTTCAGCATTTATGGATCTTCTTTTGCCTTCATAGAAAA
The DNA here is from genome assembly GCA_020351835.1 of Nitrospirota bacterium. GTDB lineage: Bacteria > Nitrospirota > Thermodesulfovibrionia > Thermodesulfovibrionales > BMS3Bbin05 > BMS3Bbin05. The sequence continues at coordinate 927,369 of CP070669.1, read as the reverse complement.
AGGGCTTCGTTACTACTGCTACGGTAAGTGCCCCGTGTTCCTTGGCAATGTCAGCTATTACCGGCGCGGCACCTGTTCCCGTGCCTCCTCCCATACCTGCAGTAATAAAGACCATGTCGGCTCCGCTGATATGTTCAGATATGGTATCCCTGTCCTCGAGAGCCGACTCGCGCCCTTTTTCCGGATCGGATCCTGCCCCGAGGCCCCTTGTTACGTTCTGCCCGATCTGTATAGTTGTCGGGGCAAGGGATGCATTAAGGATCTGAGAATCGGTGTTAATAGCAATGAACTCGATACCCTTCAGGTTAGCGGATATCATATTGTTCACGGCATTTCCGCCTGCACCTCCTACACCGACCACCTTGATCTTTGCAGAATTTGATTTGATCTCCTCGATCTCAAACATGTTTTACCTCCTTTCTTTTTTTACTATGTCTTGATCGTCATTAGTTCTTTTTTCCTGAAAACCCCTTTAACCCAATTCCTCATTCTATCCATGATAGCGGTGAAGAGGTCCACATAGACCATTTTTTCACCGTGATTCTCAAGAGCATACAGTGTGAGCCCTACGCCGGTCGAATACATCGGATCGCTGATAACGTTCTTAAGCCCGCCTACTCCTTCAGGCCCTGATACTCTGACGGGAAGACCAAGCATCGCCTCGGTCATGGTATCAAGCCCTTTTAACATAGAGGCCCCACCTGTAAGCACAACACCGTACTTTGCAAGCTCATATGCACCGAACCTCTCTATCTCGCCTTTAATGATATTGAGCAGCTCCTCACACCGTGGACTTACGATCTCTGTGAGATATTGCTTCGGTATAAGCTGCACATCCCTTCCGGCAACCTTTATCTCTATCTCGTCCTTTTCATCACCCATTGGAATTGCGCTTGCAAACTCCCTTTTTACGCGTTCAGCTTCCTGCAATGGCAATCGAAGGCCGACAGAAATATCGTTGGTAACGTGATCACCTCCCACGGCTATGACAGTTGTGTTCCTGAGCGCTCCTTTGTCATAAAATGTTATGTCCGTTGTACCTCCACCTATATCAACAAGGATAACTCCATGCTCCTTTTCCTCTTCGCTCAGTACCGCAACAGATGATGCAAGAGGCTCCAGAATGATATCGTTGACCTGTAGCCCCGCCTTTTCACAGCACTTTATAAGGTTCTGTACCGCCGATACGGCACCGGTGATTATCTGTACCTTTGTTTCAAGCCTCACACCGCTCATTCCGATAGGTTTCATTATTCCGCTCTGACCGTCTATCGAGTGTTCTGACGGGATAACATGAAGGACCTCACGATCAAGCGGCACATAAACGGCCTTTGCGGCCTCAATTGCTTTCTCTATATCTAACTCGGACACTTCACGATTCTTAATGCCTGCCGCTCCAAAACTGCTGAAGCTCTTAATGTGACCTCCGGCTATCCCGACATAGACCGACCTGATCTCTACTCCGGCATTTGATTCCGCATCACTGACCGCCTTCCTTATAGAGTCAACTGTCATATCGATATTCGTTACTACTCCCTTTCTGAGACCCTTTGACGGGGCACGTCCTACCGAAAGGATATCTATCCTGTCATTGTTAGCTTCACCGACGACAGCACATATCTTGGTCGTACCAACATCAAGACCGACTATGATCTCCTTGCGTCTCAATTCGACCCTCCATCGACCGCCCTGACAACTACTCTCCTGTCATATCTCAGATCTATATAGTTCACCGGTATTCCCCTTCTGGCTATCTCATCCTTGAGCTCCAGATACCTGAGAAGTTTCGCTTCATACTGCCCATACCCTACCTTTATGGAGGTCCCGCCGTAATTGAATGTCATATTCTCAAGCTTGTCAACGAGTATTTCAGATCTTTCTGAGGGATCCACCCCATATTCTGTTAGTACGTTGGCGAACTTGACTGCTTCCTGTATCGCTTTTCTATCCTTGGGATCCCCTTTTATCACTGGCAGGAACTTTTCTCCGTCACCTTGTTTTTCAAGTACCTTGCCGTCCGAACCCACCAGGAAGTACTCTCCATTATCATTGAGCAATGCCGATGGAACAGCCTCTGTTATCATTATTACTATCCTGTCGGGCATCTCCTTCCTTACGGATACACTTCTTATCCAAGGTGATGCCTCAAGCCTTTTCACGACCGTTCTTGAGCGCACCGCAAATATACTTTCACCTTTTTCAAGACGCGACATCTTTGATATCTCATTATCGCTAAGGTGTTTGTTGCCCAGGACCTCTATATCCTTTATCGGAAACAGTACGATCTTTTGAGCAGCTAACTTTCCAAGAACAACCAGCGACACCACTACAAAGAAAGCAAGAAATACCTTGAAGGCCCTTCTTCTTATGTCAGCACTCTTGGAGCCGGCCGCTCTTTTACGTTTGTTCTTTCTTCTCTTTGCCACTTATTCCTTGCCTCCACTTATCGCGTCAACCAGCATTTCCTTAACTAATCCTTTAAAGTCATAACCCGCAAGCCCGGCTATCTTTGGGAGAAGGCTGGTCTCGGTCAGGCCCGGGATAGTGTTGACCTCAAGTACATATATATCGTTCTTATCATCAACTATCAGGTCCACCCGTGTAGCTCCCGAGCATCCAAGCGCCTTATGCGCACCAAGAGCAATGTTCTTTGCCTTAGCATATGTGCTCTCATCAATCTCAGGGGGGAGGATATATTGCGTCCCTCCTTCATATTTTGCACTGTAATCATAGAACTCCGAAGACGGCCTGACCTCAACTCCACCGAGCGCTTTACCGCCAAGTATCCCTATCTGAACTTCCTTTCCTTTTATGTATCTCTCTACAATTACCCTCTCTCCATACTTAAGCGCCTCACTTACTGCCTCGCTGAACCGGGCCTCTTCCTTGACGAAGGTTACCCCTACGCTTGACCCTTCCGTAGCAGGCTTGATGAACAATGGGGGTTCAAATCCTTTATCCCGCAACATGCTCTCGTCTATCCGGACATTACCCCCGCGGATGACGAAATAAGGGGGGATCTTTATATCATGGCCTTCGAACATGATCTTTGAAGCCTCTTTGTCCATTGCAAGGGCGGAGGAAAGGACATCCGAGCCGGTATAGGGTATATCCAATATTTCAAGCATCCCCTGTATAGCACCGTCTTCACCCCACCCTCCGTGCAATGCTATGAACGCAAGGTCGACCTTTTTCTCCATCAAGGTCCTGCACATCGAGCTGTCGGCATCGATATCTACATGGTCCAGACCGAGATCGTTCAACGCTCTCGATACGGCAGCACCACTTTTCAGGGATACCTCTCTTTCGGCGGATGTGCCGCCCATCAAAAGTGCTATCTTTCTATTTCTTAGTTCCATCCCCTAATATCCTTACTTCTGGTTCAAGTCTTATCCCGGCGCTGTCGAGCACCTTTTGTTCAACCTTCTTCATCAGATCAATAAAATCATCAGATGTGCCATCACCGGTATTTACAATATAGTTGGCATGGACACTGCTTACTTCCATTCCACCGACCTTCAGCCCCTTACAGCCTGCCTCTTCAATAAGGCGACCGGCGTAGTCACCATCAGGGTTCCTGAAAACACAGCCTGCCGACCTTGCCCCTATTGGCTGTGCAGCCTTCTTCCTTGCCAGATAATCGGATATCGATCTTCTGATCTCCTGCGGATCCGCCCTCTCTAATGTAATATTGGCGCTCAGTACGATCAGACCTTTATCAAGGCCCGATGCCCTGTAAGTGAATGGAATATTGATACGGTCTATTTTTTTGATCATACCGCTCATACTTATAACTACTACAGAATCTATTACATCCTTTATCTCCTGGCCGAAAGAACCGGAGTTGCATATTATGGCCCCTCCAACCGTGCCCGGAATTCCGGCAAGGCATTCGAGACCCTTATAACCTTTTTCAGCACAGCGATTAAGAAGCCTCTGAAGTGGCATGCCGGCTTCGACGAACAGCTCCACCTTCTCACTCGTTTCGTTAATTACCTTTATCATGTTAAAGTTCTTTAACGTTATGACCATACCCCTGAATCCTCTGTCATTCATAAGAACGTTAGTCCCACCACCAAGTATTTCCACCGGTATTCTTTTCCCCGATGCGAACATGATGCATTTTTTAAGAGACATCGCATCGGAAGGATTGACGAATATGTCAGCCGGCCCTCCTGTCGCAAGTCCGCTATGTTTTGAAAGTATCTCCCCGAAGAGCACTTCACCCATGAAGTCATTTCCCATTTCTTTTTCAAACTCTTTCTTAAGGTCTATCATTTATGTTCTTCCTGAATGAACTTTTCGCCCGCTCTGTATATGTTCCCGGCACCAAGAGTGATAAGGATATCACCGGAAGACATCTTCTTCCTTAAATTCTCGATGACCGTATCTATATCAGGCTCATAAACTACACTTTTCTTGCTTTTCTTGATCCTACTGACCAGTTCCTCAGATGTTATCCCTTTGAGCGGACTTTCACCTGCAGCATAGATATCAGTGACAATAAGCTCGTCAGCATCATTAAAGGACCCTGCAAACTCATCCATAAGGTCCTTTGTTCTTGAGTACCGGTGAGGTTGGAATATCACATAAAGGCTCTTATCAAAAGCGCTTCTTGCAGCGCTTAGAACCGCCTTTATCTCGGTCGGGTGGTGCCCGTAATCATCAAATACCTTTATTCCCTGCACCTCCCCTTTGAACTCGAACCGTCTCTGTATACCCCTGAACCCTGCCAACGCACTTTTAATGGTTTCAATACTTATATTGAGCTCCATGCTTACACCTATTGCGGCAACGCAGTTCAGCACATTGTGTTCTCCGATGACCGGCACCTCAAATACTCCTTGGTCCTTGCCCCTAATGACAACGTTAAAGTACATGCTCATACCCTTCTGTTCCAATGAGTGGGCATAAATATCTGCACTGTGGGAAAGTCCATATGTGATATATCTCCGATGAAGCTCAGGCAGTATCTCACGTATATGATCGTTCTCTATGCAAACTATAGATGTCCCGTAGAACGGAACCTTATTAAGGAATGAGATAAACGCCTCTTTCAGACCCTCTATCGTGCCAAAGTAGTCCATATGCTCTCTGTCTATGTTAGTAGCTACCGCTATCGACGGAGTAAGCCTTAGAAAGGAACCATCACTTTCATCAGCCTCGGCTATGATGAAATCACCCTTTCCAAGGACCGCATTAGCTCCTGTGGCCTTCAGCCTGCCTCCGATGACTACCGTCGGATCCATTTCTGCGATAGAAAGTATTTCGGCAACGAGTGATGTTGTGGTCGTTTTCCCGTGAGCACCTGCGATCAGAACACTGTATTTCAGCCTGCATAGCTCTGCCAGCATTTCCGCTCGAGGTATTACGGGTATCTGCCTCTGCTTGGCAGCAATAACCTCCGGATTATCATCCATGACAGCAGATGAAATGACCACTACGTGAGCTCCGTTCACGTTCTCTATCTTATGACCAATGTTCACTACAAGCCCCAGTTCCCTTAATCGCTTCGTTGTATCCGACTCCTTCATATCCGAACCTGTAACCTCATAGCCCAGGTTATGGAGAAGCTCCGCTATCCCGCTCATGCCTATACCACCTATACCTACCAGATGAATAACGCGATAGCTCTCAAACATTTCTTTTCCCTCTTCCGGCAATAGAAACTGCCAGGCCGTAGATCTTGTTCGCCGCCTGGGGCTGGCCTAAAGAACGGCAGTTCTGCTGTATCTCGGTCCGCAATTGTTCGCTTGTATAAAGCTCCTTGACCAGCGCTGCCAGTTTTCTCCCGTTAAGGTCCCTGTCCAGCACCATAAAAGCCGCTTTCATCTGCTGAAGTTTTCTGGCATTGAGCTCCTGATGGTTAGCGGCGGCATACGGATAAGGCACCAGGATAGAGGCCTTCCCTATGGAGGTGATCTCGGCAAGCGTTGTTGCGCCCGCCCTCGATATGATAATATCGCTCACCGCATAGGCCTCCGCCATTTGATAAATAAAGGGGCTTATCATACCTTTATATCCGAAACTCCTGTATGCGTTCCTCACATACTCGTAATCCTTTTCACCTGTCTGGTGAAGGAACTGGATATCGGCCCTTATATCAAGAAGGTACTGAAGAGACTCTACTACAGCCTTATTTATGCTGCTCGCTCCCAGACTGCCGCCAAATATGAACACGGTGAACTTGCTCTTATCCAGGCCGAAAAGCTTGAGAGCGGACGTCCTGCTACCACGTAGCACCTTTTCCCTCACGGGATTTCCCGTAAGATGGGTCTTGCCCTTTGGAAAGTAAGAAATGCTTTCCTGGTATGTAACACAATTGACCGTTGCGAACTTTCCCAGTATTCGGTTAGCAAGTCCCGGCATCGAGTTCTGCTCCAGGATCAAAGTCGGAACGGACCGCAGATATCCTGCCATGACCGTTGCAAATGAAGCGTATCCTCCCGAACCTATGATGATATCCGGTCTGTATCTGCTTATCAACTGGAATGAATCGAACAGTGAAAGAATAAGATAATAAACGGCCCTGACCTTCTCAAACAGGCTCTTACCCACAAGACCTTCAGCCCTGATGAACTCAAGACCGAATCCCTCTCGAGGAATTACCGCGGCCTCTAACCCGTGATCGGTGCCGACAAATGTTATCTTGTCCGTACCGGTGTTCTTCTGGAAAAGTTCTGCCATAGCGATCCCAGGGAACAGATGGCCACCTGTCCCACCACCTGCTATCATGATGCTCATTTCAGAACCCGTGCCCATATCTACCATCCCGTTTTCCTATTCGGCCATATATCATGATCTTCGCCTTCTTCCTCTTTATGACATCATCAGAAGCATGGCCCGTTTCGATCGCCGGTTTATATCTCTTGGAAAGATTGAGAAGGAAACCCACAGCTAACATATTTATAAAGACAGCTGATCCTCCATAGCTGATAAAAGGAAGAGGAAGTCCTTTGGTAGGAGCAAGTCCCGTAACTACAGCTACATTTATCAGGACCTGATATATAATGAGGCAAGTCAGGCCCTGAGCAAGGTAGTAATGAAAAGGATTTCTCTTTTCGTTAGCTATCCTTATCCCTCTGTAGAACAAAAGAGCAAAAAGTGAGAGCAAAAGAGACGTACCTATGAAGCCAAGCTCTTCTCCCATCAAGGAAAATATAAAATCAGTATTTGCATATGGAAGGAACGAAAGTTTCTGCTTGCTCTCACCTAATCCTATCCCGGCAAGGCCGCCGCTGCCAAGAGCGATGTAGGATTGTACCAGCTGATATCCGGCACCCTGGGGATCGCTCCACGGATCAAGGAAAGCTATTATTCGCTTTAGTCTGTACGGGGTCTTAAGAAGTACGACCACGGCCGGCGTAAGCAATGCAGCCGTTCCCAGAAGATATCTCAGTCTGAATCCCGAGAGGAACAGCATTGTGAAGGTTATCAGCGCCAGTGTTATAGCTGATCCGAAGTCAGGTTGCAGAAGGAATAGCGTCTGGAAAAGGGCCATGACCAGTATGGGTTTTATGAAACAGGCAATGCTGTGAGGATCGAACCTCGGTGAAGACACGTACCTGGCCAGGAAGACTATCATTGCGAACTTCACGAACTCTGACGGTTGAAATGTAGATGGCCAGAACCGGATCCACCTGCTGGCCCCATTGATCCTCATCCCTATCCCCGGGACGAAGACCAGGGAGACGAGCACAAGAGCAAGAGCAATAAGAACAAATGAATAAGTGTACAGTTTTTTCAGATTATACCGGTATGCAAAGAACATGAATATGCCTCCGGCAGTCAGCGAAAAAAGGTGTTTCTTAAGGTACTGAAAACGAGCAAGGAGGCCGGCACCGTCCTTGGCCTCCCTTGACCCCGGCATCACCACGGAGGTCGAGCTATACACCATCAGTATCCCTAATAGAATGAGGCATATCACGGTGACCAGCATGATACGGTCGCATTTATCGCTATTAAAACTGCTCAACTCTCTCTGTATCGGTACGTCGAACTGTTCCATATGATCTATCATTGTCCCATGCTCCCTGAAATATCTCTGACTATCTGCTTGAACTGACGCCCCCTGTCCTCGTAGTCTATGAACATATCAAAGCTGGCACACGCAGGTGAGAAAAGGACCGTATCTCCCCGTCCCGCCATGCTCAATGCTATTTCAACGGCGTCCTTAAGTGACCCAGCCATTTGAGGATCGATAACATCTATGACGGCCTTTTTTATCTTTTCGGCCGCTTCCCCTATGAGAACAAGCCCCTTAACTCTATTCTTTATATATGGGACCAATGATCCGAAATCACCGTTCTTGTCACGACCTCCTGCTATCAGGATAATGCCGCCTTCGAAACTCTCAAGTGACTTGATCACAGCACCAACGTTAGTGCCTTTCGAATCGTTATAAACTGTGACCCCGTCTATGATCGCAACAGTCTCAAGCCTGTGCTCAAGCCCGGGGAATTCCTTAAGTACGGAAGCGATGATCCCCTGCGATACCCCGGCAAGGTAAGCAATAAGTGCCGCCGTCATAGAATTATAGAGATTATGTATTCCCTTAGTGCGGATCTCGCTTGCAAGGCAGAGATTCTCTATATTATCATTGACCTTCAAGCTCACTACATCTCCCATTGCGAATATCCCCTTAACCTTGGAACGGGTGCTAACAAAGTACTTATCGGCCTTGCAGTTCTCTGAGATTTCCATGCTCATCTCGTCATCTGCATTTATAACAGCCATGTCCAGGTCGCCCTGACCATTGAATATCCGGGATTTTGCATCGGCATATCGGGTCATATCCTCATATCTGTCTAAATGGTCCTCCGTGATGTTAAGAACTGAACTGATATTCAGTTTCAGTTCCCTTATGAGCTCAAGCTGAAAACTCGAAAGTTCAAGTACGATATCCGTCCGTCCGATTTCAAGACCGTTCTTCGCTGCGATCAGAAGTTCTACGGCCTTTTCCGAAAGTGGGTATCCAATGTTCCCTGTTAGCGATGCGTTGTACCCTCCGGCCTTAAGCATTTCATACAAGAGGGTGACAGTGGTGGACTTACCGTTGGTGCCGGTTACCCCGTACCATCTAAGGTCGAATCCGCATAGCACGGAAAGGTTCTTTAAGACACTGAAAGCAAGTTCTACTTCACCTATTACATCTACGGAACTTTCCAATGCCCTCTTAACTATATCTATATCACGGGGAACTCCGGGACTCAGGACCAGACAATCGATATTATCAACGAGCGAACTATCCTGCATGCCGGTGAACGTTCTTACATTTTCGGGGATGTCCTGCAGATACTGGCCAAGCATGTCGGCGTCGCGATTATCAGAGATATTAACATCCGCACCCAGGATATCAAGTAATCTTGCAGACCCGACGCCGCTTCTACCGATCCCGATGATATGGAACCTCTTTCCCTTGTAGCTATCGGCTATCTCTTTGTATACGTTAAACAATGTCTGCATCCTTATCTGACCTTAAGTGTTGCTATGCTCAAAAGAGCAAGCATTATACCCATGATCCAGAACCTAACGACCGTTTTGGATTCAGGCCAACCCTTCAACTCAAAATGATGATGGATGGGTGCCATTTTAAATACCCGTCTCCCTGTCAATTTAAATGAGGCCACCTGAATTATCACTGAGAACGTCTCAATAACGAATATTCCTCCGACAACTGCCAGCACTATCTCATGTTTTGTTATTATTGCGAGAGTACCGAGGGCTCCGCCCAGGCCTAATGACCCGACATCTCCCATGAAAATATCAGCCGGATAGGAGTTGAACCACAGGAACCCTATTGAAGCGCCAAATATGGCACCGCAGAAAACTGTCAGCTCTCCCGTCCCAGGGATAAAGAAGACCTGAAGATATCTCGCCAGCCCGGAATGTCCCGAGATATAAACAAGTGCCCCGTTGGCCAGTATAGCGATAGCTACCAGCCCTATAGCAAGGCCGTCAATGCCATCAGTAAGGTTGACCGCATTGGATGACCCGACTATGACGAGTATCGCGAACGGGACATAGAACCATCCAAGGTCGATAACGAGCTGTTTGAAGAACGGTACGATCAGCATTGATCCATAGGGGTCCGTAGGGGTCTCCCTCAGGAATATCGCTATGGCCAGAGCAAGAACGACCTGGAACCCGAACTTATAGCAGGGTCTCAATCCTTTAGGATTCTTCTTTATGACCTTCAGGTAGTCATCCAGCAGCCCGATAAAGCCAAATCCGGCTACCGCGGTTAGCATTACCCAGATATATTTATTGCTCAGGTCTCCCCACATCAGCACGGAAAGGATTATAGATATATGTATAAGGACGCCTCCCATCGTGGGCGTACCTTCTTTAATAGAATGTGAACCAGGCCCGTCATCCCGTATCTGCTGGGTCATGCTCAATCGTTTTAACCTGGTAATTATCCATGGGCCGATTATCAGTACGATCAAGATCCCGGTCCCAACAGCAAGAGCGGTCCTGAAGGTTATATACCGGAAAACATTAAGAGGGGATATAATATCCTGTAACCCGACAAGTATTCTATACAGCACCGTTCCTCCCTAATATATATTCCATGTTCATTCCCCTGGATCCCTTTATAAGGATCGTGTCGCCCTTCCTTGCAATGCTCATTACAATGCCTTTTGCCTCATCAGAGTCCGTGGCCGTATACACTTCTTTGACGTGCCCGTTACGGACCTGCTTACACTCGTCAGCTGCCAGTGCCATTAACGGCCCGACAGCAACAAATGTATCTATCGGCAGTCCTGCTAACCAGCTGCCGAGCTTCCTGTGTGCTTCCTCAGCGTATGAGCCCAGCTCGAGCATATCACCGAGCACTGCTATCGCCTTTCCCTCCCTCAGCCTCACGAGCTCCTTTATCGCTTCTTCCATAGAGGCAGGGTTCGCGTTGTAAACATCACTTATGACAACGGCACCTCCCATCTCTTTTATCTCAACTCTCATGGCAACACCCTCGAACTCCTCAAGACCTTTCTTAATTACATCCAGGGGCACTCCCATTACATATCCAGCGGCGGATGCAGCCAACGCATTGTATACATTGAACCATCCGGTCATCCTAAGATTGATCCTGACAGGCTCCATCCCTTCTATCATCAGGTCGAACCCGTGGGTCGACACCTTACCTTCTGGCAGATCTACGGCATGAACATTCCGCGCCATGACCGTTGATCCCGTGTTGATCCCGTACGTTACAATTCTTTTATTATCAGCTCCCTTCAGCGTCTTTAGCGCTTCAGAAAGCATGTCGTCATCACTGTTAATAATGAGCGTTCCTACGTACTCGGCAAGTTCCATCTTCGTATCTCTCACCGTATCTATCGAACCGAATCCCTCTAGGTGCCCAGGGCCAATGTTCGTGATCAGCCCTATGTCAGGTGATGCTATCTCACACAGCTCCATGATATCTCCCCTTTTACTGGCGCCCATTTCAAGTACGCACACATCTTCACTGTTAAGCTTAAGAAGGTTGAGGGGTAAGCCGATATGGTTATTCAGGTTCCCGCTGCTACACAGGATGTTCATGTGACCCCTTAATATCGAACAGAGCATTTCTTTGGTAGTGGTCTTTCCATTGGTCCCGGTAATACCTATCACTTTTATATCTCTTTTCTTTCTCTGGTATGAAGCGATGTCCTGCAGTGACCTCAGCGTATTATTGACATGAATGATAGTTTTACCGTCCGTAGGAACGGTCGGTGGATAGTTCACGATGGCTCCCGCTCCTTTTTTCAAAGCTTCATCCAGAAAATCATGCCCGTCAAACCTTGCTCCTCTCAGCGCTACGAAAAGTTCTGAAGAGGTTATCTTCCTTGAGTCGATCGAGATCCCGCTGAACTCTTCGATGCCACGGTACAGTACTCGTCCGCGTGTGGCCTCAAGGATCTCATCAAGCGTATATGTTCCCATATCAATTGCTTCCATATTCTTTAATAGCGTTAAGTAATATTTCCCTATCGTTCATCGGATACCTCACGCCCCTTACCTCCTGGTATCCTTCATGTCCCTTCCCGGCTATCAGAACAACATCCCCATCCTTTGCGATCTTGACAGCTTCTTGGATAGCTTTTTCTCTCTCCACAATACTGATGTACTTACCGTCTATACCTGCAATGATGTCTTCGATTATCTTCCCTGGATCTTCGTATCTAGGATTATCGGAAGTGGTTATCACGATATCACTGTTATCAGACGCTATCCGACCCATGATCGGTCTCTTTCCTCTGTCCCTGTCGCCACCGCAGCCGAACACCGTTATTATCTTTCTGTGCGGAAGCTCTAAAGCCGTCCCAATCAGTTTTTCAAGTGCATCCGGTGTATGAGCGTAATCCAGAACGAAGAGGACACCTTCATCTGAATAGAATGTCTCAAAGCGGCCTTCGATGTTCTTTACGTCTTCCAGTGCGCCGATCACAACCTCCATAGGGACCCCTAACGATATCGAGACCGCGATAGCCGCCAGAATGTTATACACATTTGGCGTGCCAAGCAGTGATGATGTGATCCTGTGTTTATGGCCTCTGTACAAAACATCAAAGCTAGTACCATTAAGACCCTTTTCTATACTGTCTGCCATCAGGTCTGCCGGTTCATGTATCCCGTATGTGATCACCGCGGTCGACAAAGCATCCTTCAGCCCGAGAAGTTTCGGGTCATCGGCGTTCAGGATCGCAACCCCGGAATCCGCCAGAAGGTCGGTGAACAGACGGCTTTTTGCATCAAAATAACTATCCATATCCTTATGAAAATCAAGATGGTCCCTGCTGAGATTTGTAAATACCGCTCTGCTGAAAACTGTGTGGTCTACCCTTCCCTGCGCAAGCGCATGGGAAGAAACCTCACTGATCACGTATTCACAACCCTCGTTCTTCATCTCATGAAGCAGCTTCTGGAATATCTCGGCCTCAGGTGTCGTGAAATCTGCCTCCACCTTTCTATCTCCGATGAAGTAGCTTATGGTCCCTATCATTCCGGTCTTCTTACCCCACTTTGAAAATATCTCTCTGACAAGGTATGACGTTGTGGTCTTACCGTTAGTCCCGGTGATCCCTATGATGCTGAGGTCTTTGGACGGGTCACCGTAGAATCTGCTGGCAACAAGCGACAGAGCATCCCGACCTTTTTCAACTGTGATCATGACAGCATCCTCAGGTCGTACTGCTGGTTCTCTATCGCAGATGATAGCCACTGCGCCTTTTTCTATTGCCATTTCGACATAATCATTCCCATCATGTTCTATCCCTCTTATCGCCACAAAGAGCGAACCGTGCTTGACCTTCCTCGAATCTGAGGTAACCGACGCAATGACCACATTGGTATCTCCCGAGGTCTTTATCACTTTTAGCCCCTTAATTAGTTCCTTTAAAACCATTCACATTACTCACAAATACAACGTTCTCTGACGGAGCACTATCCATTGGCACGTTCAGATAAGCAAGTGCCCTGGTAGCTATCTCCTTAAAGACAGGGCCTGCGACCCTGCCGCCATATATGTCACCCTTAGGTTCATTGACTATAACGACCATTGCAAGTCTCGGCTTGTTGGCAGGGAAGAAGCCGGCGAAAGAGCTTAGATACTTTTCATTAGAGTACCTGTTAAGACCGGTGTCGAAGATCTGAGCCGTACCCGTCTTTCCTGCTATGCTGTTACCTTCTACCGCTGCTTCAAGAGCTGTTCCTCCCATTCTGGTCACGCCTTCTAGCATGCCCCTTATCAGTAATGTAGTATCTCTCTGGAGGACCCTCTTCATTTCAGGGTTCTGCCTGTTATATATCTCCTGTCCTTCAGGGGATACTATCCTGGACACTATGTATGGCGATACAAGATACCCGCCATTTGCTATCGCAGCATAAGCCCTGAGAACCTGCATCGCTGTAACCGCCACTTCCTGGCCGATCGGGACCGCTCCCATGGATGTTCCTGACCAGCTTTCCGGATCCCTTATCCATCCCGATACCTCGCCCGGCAGGTCTATCCCTGTCCTTTCACCAAAACCGAAGAGCTTTGAATATTTATATAGCTCATGTTTTCCAAGTTTCTGTGCCATAAGTATCGTCCCTACATTAGATGACTTTTGAAGAACCTGTGCCATAGTGATTATGCCGGCCTTGTGATCGTCCTTAAAACGCTTACCACCGACCTCAATGAATCCATCGGAACAGTCAAAAAGGGCATTTGGTTTGAACAGTTTCTTCTCGAGCACAGCCGCCGCAGTAACGATCTTGAACGTTGAGCCGGGCTCAAAGACATCCGTAATAGCACGGTTCCTGCGATACTCAGCTCTCGATCTTCCAGGCGAGTTAGGATCGAATGTCGGCCTGTTTGCCAATGCAAGGATCTCTCCGGTATAGGGGTTCATTATTATCGCTGTGGCAGAACTTGCTTTCCACTTATCGATCGCTGCATCCAGGGCCTTCTCTACCGTATACTGGAGCATTTCGTCAATAGTGAGTACTATGCTGTTTCCCGATGATTCAAGCTCGTCACCTGCAAGAAGGATGTTACCCCTGGCATCAGTGCTGACCCTTATTTTCCCTCCCCTTGAAGTAAGGAACTTTTCATACTTTTTTTCTATCCCTTCAAGCCCGTGATTATCGATATCAACGAATCCCAGGAGGTGGCTTGCAATGGCACCTCTCGGGTATACTCTCTCAGATTCGGGCACATATCCTATCCCCGATATCTTCAGCTTGTTTACGCGGCTCATCTCCTTGCCATCCATCTTTCTCCTGATCCACACGAACTTTCTATCGGCATCAAGCTTCTTCAAAAGTTTCCTTTTGTCTATCCCCAGCGCCCTGGAAAGCTTGTGTGCTGTTTCAGGTACAGAGCGCACTTTTGTCGGATCTATATAAAGTGATCTCTGCTCAATATTAACTGCCAGCTCACGCCCCCTTCTGTCATATATGACACCCCTCCTTACCTGGATCTCTATCTCCTGTGATTGCTGGACGTTCGCTTTATTAACGAATGTCTCATGCCTTAATAACATGAGATCGAAGGTTCTCCAGAACAGAAGTCCGAACGAGAACGTTATTACAGTCGTAATTATGACGGCTCTTTTATTCATTCCCCCTATGTTCATTACCCCTTTTCAATAAATCCGGGCGTCCCGCTCGCCCAATTGTTCTTCTTAAAATGATATTATTCTGTATGCGTCCCCAGACCTGCTTTGAAGTTATACGGTTCTTCACCCCTTTTCACGTATATCACTTTCTTCCTGTCCGGGAACGTAAGTCCTAATTTATCCATTGCAATGGCTTCAATGTTCTTAACCGATAGAGAGTCAGACCTTTTTACGATCAACTCCTTTCTCTTCTTTAGTAAGTTCATTCGCTCGCTCTCATACTGGCTTATCCGGTATTCGATAGATGTTATCTCCGATTTCAACCATACGAGTATAAAGACAGAGATTATTATCATTGGGACCAGCATCAGCTTTAGAGCTCCGAACAGGGGATTGCCGTTGATCTTCTTCATACTTTGACCGCCCCCCTTAACTTTGCGCTCCTCGCAGCCGGGTTATCGTTGATCTCTTCCCGTTCAGGAACGACAGGTTTCTTAGTGATCAGCTCACACTCTTTGCTCTTCGCTTTGTCCCTAAGGTAATGCTTTACTATACGGTCTTCTTTAGAGTGGTAAGATATGACACATACTTTTCCCCTGCTATGCATCAATTTAAAAGCGTTCTTTAATCCCTGCCTCAGTTCGTTCAATTCGTCGTTCACTGCGATCCTCAGGGCCTGGAATGTCCTTGTAGCCGGGTGTATCCTCCCTCTTTTGCCGTAAGCCTTTACTATGATGTCCGCAAGTTCTCTACACGTATCAATTGTTCTCTTCTTTCTCTCGGTTACAATGGCTCTTGCTATCCTTCTGGAGAGACGTTCATCGGAAAACTCATAGATAATGTTCGCTATCTCTTTTTCCGAGTAGGTGTTAACTATGTCCCAGGCAGTGAACAACTGCCTTCTATCCATTCGCATATCCAGTCTTTCATCGGATTCGAAGCTAAAACCCCTCTCAAGCACTTTTAACTGGAACATGGATACGCCGAGGTCGAAAAGTACACCGTCAACGGATTCAAAGCCAAGTTCTTTTACGGTCTCAACCAGGTCTGAAAAGCGGGCTTGCCTAACGATAATGCGCGGATCACTGAATCTCTCGGTAAGTGTATCGACTGCAGTCTCATCCCTGTCGGTACAGATAAGTCTTCCATTGTCGGAGAGCCTGCTTAAAATGGCATCACTATGTCCACCGCCGCCAGCAGTCGCATCAAGATACGTTCCGTTTTCTCGTATGCTGAGCATTTGTAAAACCTCTCTCAGGAGGACAGGCTCATGCTTTGTCATTTAGAGACCTAGCTCTGCAAGCTTATCCTCATAATCACCATCTATGTCTGTAAGGCTCATCATGCTTTCCCATTCATTCTTGTCCCATATCTGTATCCAGTGGATCTGGCCTATTACGGCTATCTCACTGCCCAGCTTTCCATCTGCCCTCAGCGATGACGGGACAAGTATCCTTCCCTGTTTGTCCAGTTCACAATCATGCGCCGACGCGATCACTCTGTACCTGTACTTTTTTACCGCTCTGTCTGATGGGGGAAGTTCACTTATCTTTGAGAGGAGATTTTGCCATTCCTCCTGAGGATAGATATTGAGGCAGTTCTCGGTTGGAGAGTTTGTGATGTAGAGCTTGGTACTATAGTTGCTCCTTATTATATCCCTGAACGGAGCAGGTACGATCACCCGGCCCTTCGCGTCAATAGCATTGTAGTATTTGCCATGAAAATTAGGCACTATCATCCACCTTCTACCACGTTTTACCACCAATATTAATACATGCTACATATAATGTCAAGTAAAAAAAGCTTTTTTTTCTTATAACACAATATGTTGTGGTTTTAGTGATGATATATCACTATATGTAGAACTACGCAAGTTGCCTTATTTACTATTTATTTAAGTAGATCAGCAAGAAATGAAATTTAAGATACTGAAATATAGGGGTATTTTATCGGCTTACAATTTCCTTTTAAGAGGTATGAAATAATATCCGTCAGATACTTTATACCGGTCGATCAGAACAAGCAAAGAACTGTCGGAGAAAGTATCCTCCGGCATTATCTCCAGCTCAAGGTCGGCTAGACCATTAGATATGTTACCTCTTGCCCGCACGTATATATCATCACCGGTCAATGAGATCGACCTTACGACCATTCTATAGGGAGGGCTCAGGCCTGCAGCCCCTCGGACCGTGTGGAAATACTTAAGAGGCACATAAACTCCTCCGCCGCTATAACCCTTCATATCAACATCATTAATAATGAATTCCAGCTCTCCATTACCTTTATCATAGCTAAACGAACCGGAGAGCTCGCCCTTCCCATCGAACCCAAGTGAACTGACGTAATCTATCATGCCTATATCAATATCACCGAACGTCGCATCCACCTTCTCACCCGACTCCATCACGAGCGCCGAGCCGGAGAACCATCCACCGTAAAGCTGCCCCTGTATATTTATAGCGGCAATTCCACTGACCATCTTCAATGGGTTTAACCTGCCTTTCACATCACTTACACTGAGCATATCATTTGAACCATCCGATACCGTAAGGCTATCGATACCGAAATCAAAGAACAATCCCTTTTTCAGGCCATTGACCTTAATAACATATGGCTCTGGCGCAAGACTCTCCAATCTCTCAGACACATATCTGTCCGGAATGCCCAGATACCATATGCTCAAAATTATCAGCAGTAGCGATACGGATAAGATAAGGATGTATCTAAAAGCCTTCTTCATCCATCCGATCTTTTTCTGAATGAAACAAGTTTGACGTTCAGCTTTGCATCGACCAGGTTCCCCTGAGAAAAGTCTCTCTTAATATCAGCGGAGGTGACAAAGAGTCCCGCCGGCGCTGTGTATATACCGTATAGAACATTGATCAGCTCGTTGACACTCAGGTTATCAAATGACACCTCCGACTCGCTGATCAAGTAATTATCCCTGTCACCGCCCCCAATAGGCTTAACAGAAGAAAGCTTGCTCCTCAGGCCCATTTCAGCTACGATCTTCTCCATCATTACCGGTATTTGGCCGCCTTCGGTCAGGCCTATGCGCCTTTCTATAAGACCGACATCAGATCCGGTACCTGAGAACTCGCCGGATATAGAGACCATCTCATCGAACTGTTTCAAGGTCCGGCTCAGTTCTGCTCTCTTTTTTATGTTCACTGAGACTACCACGAACAGTAACAGTACCGCTATCGCAGCAATAGTCATTAATGTTCTTGATCTGCCAGTTAAGTTCATGCCGGACCGCCGGATACGATCTGAATTGTGAACGCAACATTGCCACCGGATGCTGCCCCTGTCTCTATATTAACCTTTCTCCTGAACTTATCCTTTAGCGAGTCTGCGAACTTCTTAACATCCTCGGCGCTACCCGCCTCTCCCTTAAGGGTAATCAGATCGCTCTCTATCGTTATATGGTTGACAATGCCGGTTGCCTCATGTGCCATTGATATCTCTCTTAGCACATCAAGAGGTCTCACGTCATTTAATTCTTTGAACTTGGTTTCTATCTGTTTCTTCTTGGACCTTAACTGCAGTAGCGGGTCCACTATCCTCTTCTCATCAGGCAACATTGACCTGAACAGCTTCTCCGCGTTCCTGTCAACTTGAGCTTTCTTTGTGGACAGGCTCCTCGTATCGAGCATAAGGTACGCCGACAGCAAAAGATAAATTACGACAAGAAGTATTGCGGAGTACCTGTAGTACCCCTTTGCCCTCTCCTTCTCACCGCTAAAAGAGAACTCTTTGCGCGCAAGGTTTATCCTTCCCGATGATAGTATCTCCGCCATTAATTGCGTCCTCTCCATTTCATCTATGGAACTTTTTGCTGCCACTTCAACCGTTTCGTCATTCAATAATTTATGGAAGTCGATGCTTGTGATGACCTCAGGCCTTATCCCCAGAGCCGCAAGTTCACCAAGTATAGCCCTTAGAACAGCCCTGCTTATATAAGCTACAGCAACATTATAACCGCTGCCTGTCTTGTCCAGCACTGCAAAATCATATATGATATCATCCACTTTTTCCATTGTCATTCCCTCAAGCTGGAACGGAATAATGTCTCGTATCTTTTCGGTGTCACTGAATGGGAGGGTTATTATCCTTGAATTAAGATCCTCGTACGCAATGTCGAGCGTGAACGAGCGAACCTCTTCAAGGATCTTTGCAAGATATGCGTCGCCGGCCTTAAGCTCTCTCCTCTCATTAAAGAAATGGCCCCCTTTTTGCTCCTCGAACAAAGAAAGGTAAAAGCGACCTCCGGTATGTTCAATAAATCCGACCGACATCAGCTTTCTCTCCAATATTTGTATGTTACGGTCCGCCCATTGAGCTCTATTGCTGCTTCAAGCTGCTTGCGTATCCTGTCACTTGATGAGACCGCAATTATATGAAAAGCATTCCCCTTAACGGTTATCGATCCCATGAGGCTCGTTCCAAGTTCACCACTGAACCCAGCCACCCTCTGAATATGTGATGCATCCTGAAAAGGTTTCAGCTCTCTGTAGTTTACTATTCTAAGCGCAAGTTCCTCACTTATGTCACTTGACATGCTCATCAGAACATATATACCTGCGCTGTTAATATTAATATTACCATCCCCGAAGATTGTAACATGCGGCAACAGCTTATTGTATATTTCAGTAGTCATCCCGTTAATGAGCAATAGCTCATCAATACTGTAAAGGTATCCGTTCTTTGCCGACCTCTCGGAGCCGGACACTCTCTCCTCTTTGTTCCTGTCAACCCAGTCGACTATCCGTTCAACAAGCCTCTCATCTATTTCCAGGATATTAAATAACCTCCCTAATCGCTCTATATTCTTTACATTGGGAGTGTCATTAGGCTCAACCAGCTTATTGATGTTGAACTTCGCATTTTCATCAATAACGCTGATCACCATTGAGTCCATCCCATCACCTGTAACGTCAGGCAGTGGGAGGTCCAGTCTGCCTGGATAAGTATATTTAAATCTGCTTACAGTATCAACCAGGTATTGTTCTCCTACTTTTATCCCCGATGATGCCTCCCCTGAGAGCCGCTGCGAATCACGCCAGCTGTAAAGAGATATTGTCTCATTGTGGACCCTGTAAGCAAACTCTGCCACTACGGCTGCCAATATAGCAATTATCATCAGTACCATAACAAGAGCTATACCATCGTTATTTTTTAACATCTCATCCTCTGATCTTCGGAATAAATGTTTGTTCTATATTATGATCTACGCCATTAACGTTCAATGTCAAAGTTACCTTCACAGCCATCGGCAGTCCAATACTCTTCTTGTCGTTATAGGTCCCTAGCCATCGATCTGCTCCTCTTACCTCAACCCGGAACCCTTTGATGTCCTCCAGAACAGTAACTTCCTCCAGCGTATCTTCTCCCCAGGCAGCGGCCACCTTCTTCTTGAGCACCATATTCTCTTTATCAACTGAATACTCGATAAAATGAAGCCCTCTACCGTAAGGAACAAAGGCGGTAAATCCAAGCTCGGACGCATATAGGCCGAACACATCCCTGTCCCTTACCCTGAACAATGTATCATCCCTGTCACTTTCGACATAAGCACTTTCTATCTCTCGCTTAACCATATCGAAAAAAACCCTCACCTCTCTCATGCGATACATCACACCATCTGAGGTCTCCACGGCATTGCTGACACTGAAGAAGGTTCCGTACACCGACATAAGAACAATAGAAAGTATACCAATAGCTACAATGACCTCGATAAGAGTAAACCCTTTTATATCGTTTGATATCTTCATTTAGCGTTTACCCGAGAACTTGGACAGAACTATCCGTTCATTAGCTATCTTCACGGCCACTTCGACCAGCTGAACATTGTCGAACGGTGAATCCTTGATCTCGATCTCATAAGAATATTCTGAATACGGGTCAGGGAAATTGCCGGTCTTCTCTCTCTGTTCTGCAGTTACCGTACGAAGTTTTTCAGTGCCGAGCATCGTCGCTATAGTCGTAACCTCATGTCTGTTTATAAGCGAAAGGTGAAAGTTAACTGTATGTACTATCATTATCAGGGCGGTTGAAATGATAGCAAGTGCTATGATCACCTCTATAAGAGTAAAGCCGGCCCCGGACCTGCGGCGTATCTTCAACAGTAATTTCATCTTTCAGGCCCTTTAATGCTTACCTCATCGATCGTCACTCGTCCGCTATATGGATTGAACTGCACCTCTCGGCCATCGGCCCCGCTTCGAAGACCGACCGTCAGGCTCCTGGTGATACCACCCGGCGCAATATTTATAAGGACTCTGCCCCTCCTGACCTCTTCAGACGACATTTGCTTGACCGAATACAGAGTATCGATCGACTTCTTTTCGATATTTCCGTCTCTTTCATATTCTATCGTCTTGTTATCGAGATCGACAGCAATGGATCCCTCTTGAAGTGTAATGCGCGATGTATCGTCAACAAACCTGAGAACAGATGCGGTCACTTTTGAGTCGGGATCAAGTCCCCCGAAACTGAACCTGCCAAATGAGGGGATAGCAACAGCAACAAAAAGAGAGATCAAAAATACGACCATAACTGTCTCTAAGAACGTAAAGGCCTTATCGGATCTTTCTGCAGATAACACTTCCTTCATCTGCTTCTCTCTTACTTCCCGATATCCCAGTTGTTTATATCAGCATCTTCGCCTTCTCCGCCTTCCCGGCCGTCTGCCCCATACGAGATAATGTCAAAGTCGCCATTAATGCCCGGGGATATATATATGTAAGGCCCCTTCCATGGATCTAGCGGCAACTGCCTTTTATCAAGATATCCCCCCTCACGATAGTTCTTAGGCTCCCTTCCTGTGTCGGGTTCATCTATCAAAGCCTCGAGCCCCTGATCAGTTGACGGATAGAAACCGTTATCTATTTTGAAAAGCTTAAGAGCTGTTTCGAAGTTAGCTATCTGCTGTTGAGCAGCAGTCTTCTTCGCATCATACGACTGTCCGATAAGCCGTGGGCCTACGACCGCGACAAGAAGACTTATTATCAATACGACGATCATTATCTCAATAAAAGTAAAGCCGCTATTATTTCTTAACACTTTCTCCTCCTTCGTCATCTTATTAACTGGTTCATCTCGAATATCGGCAATAGGACTGCAAATACTATGAACCCGACCACCAATCCCATTATGACTATCATTGCCGGCTCCATCACGGAGAGCGCTACTTTGACCTTCTTAGAGAAATCTTCTTCATATGAATCTGCCGCCCTGTCAAGCAGCCCGGAAAGCTCTCCCGACCTCTCACCGGTAGCTATCATCTGTCTCAGCACAGGGGGCAATCCCTTAAGTGACGATGCTATCCCCGCTCCTTCAGATATCTTCCCCGAGGCACTTGTCAGCATTTCTTTAAGGACCCTGTTACCTGTTGCTCTGGCTGCCATGTCAAGTGACCTTATCAACGGTATCCCACCATTCAGGAGGAAACCGAATATCCTCGTAAATCTTGCTATATAAAGGCTCTTGATAACAGGAATATGCATTAGCAACGGATCGAACACCCCCGGTCTGTCACGCATTATCTTGTTTATAACAAAGTAGGCAATGACAATGGCCATTATGATCAACCACCAGTATCCATTGAAGAATGAGCTTATACCTATAAGTATCTTTGTGATAAGAGGAAGCGAAGCCTTCGAACTTTCAAATATACTTACTATCTTGGGCACAACAAAAGTAAGCACGAACGACATTACTATTATGCCCACACTCAGCATGAACAGAGGATATACCATTGCATTCTTGACCTTTGAACGAATAGAAATATCTTTCTCCAGATAATCTGCCAGGTTTAAGAGAACCTCATCCAGCATGCCGCCCGTCTCTCCGGCATTTACCATACTTATATAATACTCCGGAAAAATATCAGGATACGCCTCCATAGACCTGGATAATCCCGCACCGGAAGCGATCGAGTCCTTGAGGTCTATAAGCAGTGACTGCCAGAAGCCCGAGTTCTCATCAGACATTGACCGCAAAGAATCATTGACCGACACACCGGAAGATATCAGTACAGACAGTTGTCGCGTTATCTGTGCGACCTTGTCTGACCTGTCCCTGACAAAGAAGCGGCTCCTCTTTCCTTCTGACCTGCTTCTGATGTCCTTTGGAAGTATACCGCTCTTTTTGAGCCTTCCAACAGCGTCCTTTAGGCCGTCGGCCTCTATAACACCTTTTTCTTCGACACCATTGCTATTGAAGCCGATGTACTTATATATCGGCATGGTCTTGCTGTGTCACCCTTAATATCTCACTAAGGGTAGTTGTTCCGCTCACTACTTTAGATATCCCGTCAACATACAGTGTACGCATACCCTTCTTTATAGCTTCAGCCTTTATTGTCCCGGTATCGACCTTTCTTGAGACCATAGACCTTAAATCATCATCTACTATTAAAAGCTCAAATATCCCGGTCCTGCCTGCATAACCTGACCCTTTGCACCTTTCACAGCCCTCTCCTCTGTAAAGTTTATCCGGGATCTCAGAAAAGAACTTTTGTTCCCCGCTATCGGGAACATATTCTACTTTGCAGTGAGGACATATGGTCCTTACAAGTCTCTGAGCAAGTATGCAAGACAGTGAAGTAGCAGCAAGGAAAGGCTCAATGTCCATATCCAGCAATCTAGCTATTGCAGAGGCCGCATCGTTCGTATGAAGGGTACTAAGGACAAGGTGCCCCGTAAGCGAAGCATGGATCGCAATGTCCGCTGTCTCGGCATCCCTTATCTCTCCCACCATTATCACGTCAGGGTCCTGCCTCAGGATAGAGCGCAGACCGGATGCAAAGGTAAGCCCTATTTTGGGATTCACCTGTATCTGGCCTATTCCCTTTAGCTGGTACTCGACAGGGTCTTCTACAGTAATGATGTTCTTTTCGACGGTGTAAATGCTGCCGAGCGAGGCATAAAGTGTGGTCGTCTTACCGCTACCCGTTGGGCCTGTCACAAGCACAATACCATTGGGTCTGGACAGCATTTTTTCGAATTTCTGTTTCTGTTCATCTGATATGCCAAGGTCCGATAATCCAAGCAGACCCTGTTTCTTGTCAAGGATCCTTAGAACCGCCCTTTCTCCGAAAACCGTCGGTACTATAGAGACCCTTATATCGATCTCCTTTCCACCTACCAGGACACCGATCCTGCCGTCCTGCGGCAGTCTTTTCTCCGCTATATCAAGGTTAGACATTATCTTTATACGGCTGATAAGTGCGTCCTGAATTATCTTTGGTGGCCGGATGATCGTATCAAGTATACCGTCCACCCTTAACCTTACATCCAGTTCCCCTTCATATGGTTCAATATGAATATCACTGGCGCGCTCCTTTACCGCCTGTTGCAACAGCGCATTAAGGAGCCTTATGATAGGTGCCTCCTCGGTCAGTTCAAGCAAATCCTTCGGTCTCTCGAACTCGGTAGCGACTGATGACAGGTCCTCGCCGGCTATGTGCTGCATGACCTCTTCAGCCGATCCTACCTGTCCGTATAACCTGCTTATTGCCTGCGAAAGAAGCTCGCTGCCTACCATCAGTGGAAGCGGTTCAGAAGAATATCTGATTGCCAGCTCCTTAAGTGCAAAGATACCGTTCCTGCCACTTACGGCACCGACAAGATCACCGTTGTCAAGCTTAATGGGAAGAACAAGATTGGCCCTGCAGAACTCCAGCGGTATGTCCTTAAGAAGATTCAGGTCTACTTCTTCATCTCTGATGGAATTAATATTCCTCATTTCGATCACTATCTATCCAGTCAAGCCCGAAACCTTTCCGATCTCCAATATCATTGCCGCTGTTAAGTCTTATGCTGTAGTTTGGTTCGGCGTACTGAACTTCATTTAACCTTTGCATCCTGTCAACGGCCCCGTTAACATCTATATCACCGCTTATCCTTATAACATATACTCCCAGCCTATCGATGAAATTTATCACTGACATCCCGTTCTCTTTCAGTATCTCTTCTATCCTTTCATCCGGGACATCATCTTTAAACCTTACGAGCAGTTCACCCGGTCTGAATATGTTCTCGGACCTTGCATATTGCGATCCCTTCTCCATCGTAAGAGCTGAGAGGTCAGCGGCATCCCTGATTATATGGGGCGTAATGAAAACAAGGAGGTTGGTCTTCCTCTTTTTTTCCGTTTTGAACTTGAATAACCAGCCGAGCAAAGGGATATCGCCCAACAGCGGCACTTTTACCACATTCTCCTCTTTCCTCTCCTGCATCAATCCGCCAATGACAACGGTCTCCTTGTCTTTCACCACTACCGAGGTGCTTGTTGAGCGTTTAGTTGTTGACGGGCCAACGCTAATGAGAATATCTGCGTTAGATTCCTGTATCACCGAGGATATCTCTTGATATAAGGAAAGTCTTACGTAATCGCCTTCGGCGATCTGGGGAGTAAGCTTCAGCTTTATCCCGACATCCTCTCTCTGAACATCGGTAAATACCGAAACATCCCTGTTAGGGTCAGATTCCCTCTTAGTTACGAAAGGCACATTCTCACCTACATGTATCTCGGCCTCTTCATTATCCGAGGTAAGGATCTGAGGCGTAGACAGCACGTCGACCGCTCCCTTGAACTCCTGCAAGCTGAAAAGTGCGGAAAACCCTGGGACAGTAAGATTACTGGTCGTTATAGCCCCGTCGGTCCCTATCGTAGTAATAGGAATGTCCATGAAGTTGCCCATGCCGCCGACCGATGCCCCGCTAAGGCCGTATACTACCGATTGCAACGCAGTGGGATCCATTATACCGACACCGCCTATAACTACGGGATCACCATCGTGCTCAGCAATGGCCCTCCACTTGGATCCAAGCTCGAACAGGTCATCTATCGAAGCCTCTACTATCATCGCCTCAACATATACCTGTCTCTTTCTTTTATCAAGTTTCTTTACTACCGACACTATATTCCTGTAGTCGGCCGGAGACGCAAGTATAACAAGGGCATTGGCCGACTTATCGGCTGTGATCACTATCTTCTGGTCATCTCTCAGTCCTACAGCCTTAACTGTCTTTGCCTTATCCTTGGCCTCTTCTATCCCTTTGACCACTCCCTGAAGTACTTTTGACATCTCTTCAGCATCGGCGTTCTCAAGAAAATACACGTTTATCTTGCCCTGGGCGTCATCCGAAGGGACATCTATTATCGATATCAGGCTCTTCATGGTCTCCCTCACCTCTTTAGGGCCGAATATTATAACCGCATTAAGCCTTGTGTCCGAGACCACCTTCCCGGGTGAACCCGGCGCGGTTACAATACGTCCCTTTACGCTGGGAGCACTTTGCGCCATTCCTTCGTTGATCATCTTTGCTACCTCTTCAGCTCCGGCATGTTTAAGAAATACTATCTCGGGAACCTCTACTGAAGAAGGCTGATCTATCGTATCCACTATCGCGAGCACCTTGCTTATGTTCAGACCCGAATCGATTATCAGCACGAGATTGCCAGGACCGAAGGATGATATATATCCGTCCTTTGATATAACAGGCCTTATGAAATTAACCGCTTCTTCCGAAGATATATGTTTGAGCTGTACAAGTCTTGCCATATAGCTTTCGTTCACGGACCTGCCGCTCGACCTTACATCCAACCCCTGCTGCTTTGCCATCGACGTTGGTATTATCTTGAAGGCGTTGACCCCTGATGGGACGACTGTGAATCCCTTAAGCTCCAGCACCGATGTAAAAAGCCTGAAACCGTCCTTCGGGCTGAGTTTTGAGGGTGCTATTATCGTGACCTTGCCCTGGAACTTCTCATCAAATATGAAGTTCTTCCCGGTTATCTCGCTTACATACTTGGCTACTACCGGTAGATCCACATCGACGAAGTTAAAGGTAGCATCCTCAACGGCACCTGACATCACGGCAAACATGAACATAGAAAGCACTGCTATGCTCATGATAGCGAATCTCCTCACACAACTGCCTGAGCTCCTATCGAAACATTTTTTCATCATCTTATCAGATAAGTTTGAGTTACCTTCGCTCCGCTTCTTATCACATCAAGCTGTAGCCTCTCTACTCCCTTTAACGCCGTGAAGGCCTGCAACGCCTTTTCGGGATCCGTTATATCATACTCATTTACTCTGAGGAGAATATCTCCGTTCTTAAGGCCGAGGCTGTCATATATTCCGCCCTTCCTTACTTCCTTCAATATGAAACCCTCCTGCTCTCCGTTTTTATATCTGGGGAAAAGTCTGGCATCGGTCATTAGCCTCTGGGGATTGTTTATCGATTCCTGGACCATGTCAGAGTTAAGTATGTATGAGCCTCCGGCACCTCTTCTTACGAACTCTCTGTTCCTTTTGATAACAGCCCCGGACCTGACCGGCGTGTTAACTATGGGTCCGCTTTTGATCTCTGCAAGTTCAAGACGGTCCTTGCCTTCGGTCCCCATTATAAGAACACTGTCCTTATCAACTTCTTCAAGAATGCCAAGGCCCGGGATCGTATCACCAACTCCATACAGAACCTGTTTGCCATCGGACTGCAAAAAGATCGCAAAGCCTCTACCTCCGCCCTCTGCTATAGTACCTATAAGCTTGTAGTTAACATTTACAGCGATCCTGCCCTCGCTTCCGGAGTGGTCCGCAAGTGCTGTTAACCTCTCTCCCTGAATTCCAAATGGGCTTTTCTCAAGTACCACTGAGTATTCGCTGAAAGATCTTGTTCCCACTGAACTACCTCTTTCTTCTCCTATCTCGATCTTATCGAGCATGATCGGCTCAGGGAACAATCCCCTGACAAGCATAATTAGAAAGACCAAAGCGCATGCAAACAGGACAACATTGACCATCAATGCCGTCTCCCTCTTCAACAAAAGGTTTTTAGCATTCATAACATTACCGTATACATAAAACATTAAAGCTGTATTTAATATATTATCATATAATATCGGAAAATCAAACATTTTTATATTTTACAATACGATTTTAAATGGGCTAATATTTATCAATATGTTTGACTTTTAATTTTTTTTTTATTAATTTATATAGTTCGGGGTGTAGCGCAGTCTGGTTAGCGCACCTGCCTTGGGAGCAGGGGGTCGGAGGTTCGAATCCTCTCACCCCGACCATGCGCCTGTAGCTCAGTTGGATAGAGCAACTGCCTTCTAAGCAGTGGGCCGGGGGTTCGAATCCTCCCAGGCGCACCATATCAATTATTGACGGATCAATATTTTTTTAATTACTATATAAGCTCTTATTGTTCTTTAAAAGTTGGTTACCTGTGGTGAGCGTAGTTCAATGGTTAGAGCACTGGATTGTGGTTCCAGGGGTTGGGGGTTCGAGTCCCCTCGCTCACCCCATTAGAAATAGCTTTTTAGCGATCAGCGAAAAGCTTTAAGTGGGCGGGCTGATAGCTAATTTATGCGCCTGTAGCTCAGTGGATCAGAGCGGAGGTCTCCGGAACCTCAGGTCAGAGGTTCGAATCCTCTCAGGCGCGCCAGAAATATATTTTTAGTAATAAAGCAGGTCATTATTCACTTAATTCTTAAATGATGGGCCGTTAGCTCAGTTGGTAGAGCAGCTGACTCTTAATCAGCGGGTCCGGGGTTCGAATCCCCGACGGCCCCCCATTTAATCTCTCCTTAATATCAATAGCTTACCAGAGTCTCAGGGTCAGGTCTTGAACCATGCTTGAGTGAGTTATTCTGGTTGAATACTTCAATCTGAACTAATTAGTAGGAGGTGTTTTATTCAGGAAGAATTATTCATTCGTTTATTCTTGGCATCGACTCTTAACATCGTCTGAGATTCCAAGAATATCTCTCATAATTGGTGTGTAATAATGAGTTATTCCTCCAACTCTTCTTATATCACTGAACTCCATGTAAACATAGACTTTATCACCGCACAGATAGTAAGCATTAGGCGCATCTTTAATCTTAATGCCTTTCCCGTATTTATTAAATAGAGCATTTCTTAAATTATTATAATTTTCAACGTTATCAAAAAGTGCTGCATGTGCATAAAACTTATTTTCATAAAATACGAATCCAGATGCTTGAAGATCCACTCCTTCTAATTTCATGTCATCATTATCTAATGTATATACCTCATGTCTCTCAATGGCTTCTCCAGCATCTTCCACAATCGACATATTGTCAATGTTATCAATGTTTGAAGCCCACATTATTCCCTTGATACCATTAGGCTCATTGTCAAATGCCATAGATATATGAACTAACAATAAAATTAAGAATAATATAATGATTAATCTTTTCATTTAAAGTCCTTTAATTCAGGAAGAAACTTTCATTATTAATTATTTTCCTTGTCTTTAATTTCAATATCAATATTCTTAATTTTCATTGACATAGTATATAAATGATTACCTTTATCTTCCTCTACGGATGTTACAAACAGTTCATCATCTTTATAAGTTATCCCAAACAATAAGTCCACACTATCCATATCATCATGAGTTAAATCATTAATTTCACAAGAAATAACACTATGAATAGTTACAGTAGAGCTAATTGATCTTTTATAATCATACTTATCTCCAAGTAGCTTTCGCTCTTTTATTAGCGGGTGGCGAATAATTGGAAGAATAACAAGCCCCTCACTTTTATAAAATTGAACATTGCTGATTGATAGCTTTGAATGATTAGTTATCGCAGAAATTGAAGAAAGAACTGCCTCTGGTGCATCATTACCAGTTAATTTAAGGTACAAGGCTATCCTCCATTTGCATGATTCTACAAGAAACTAACGAAATTATATCACATCAAAAGCTGAAGTATTGCAATAAATAGTGTTATTTGTTGTCCTGAGTTATTTCAGGTTCTGCAGGCTCCTCGTCAGCTATTTCCTCA
>CP070669.1:873142-897339 GCA_020351835.1 Nitrospirota bacterium | reverse complement strand
GAGCGGCTATGGTCGGAATAAAGATGACATTATTTTCTTTCATCATGCCTATAGAATCATCTGATATCATAAAGCCGTGTATGATCGCTTTTGCCCCGGCTACGATAGCATCTCTTATCGCATTATCACCATTTGCATGGCAGAACACTTCTAATCCGAACGACCCGGCATATGCTATCAACTTCTTAAGTTCTTCGGACTCAAAACCACCTGCGGTTATTTCGCCGGTCTCAAAATCAACTATCCCCGAGTTAATGACCTTTATATAGTCGACCCCCTTTTTATTCAGATCATCAATGAGCTCCATAGCCTCGTCTATTGATCCAACATCCTTACCAAGATAGCCGCCGTATCCGCCTTTCTTAGAGATAGCGTATCCGCAAGCCTTAATTGTCATGTTAGGCTCGAACATATCTATGGCATCGATACCTGCAAGGCTTGTCGACCCGCCCTCATAGACAAGTGATATCCCAGAATCATTAATTGCGTTGGAAGAGGCTCTGCTGTCCTTTAGATCTTTATCAAAGAAGTGCACATGGTAGTCACAGAATGATGGGACAATTATATCAGAGGTATGATCGATCACTAGCAGATCGGTATTAATGTCGGCTGAATCAATTATGGCTTCAATAATACCGCCATGGACGAGTACCGAGACTCCCTCGCTTAACCCGGAGTCCGGACGATATATCCATCCCGCCTTAACCAGGTAGTCGTTACGGTCTTGTGACCCTGTAGATCCTGTGAAGACCATCACTATCTTTCTTATGGTAGTAAAGCGACTTGCCGTCAGATGAGACCGTTGGTCCCTCAACTATGAGGCCTGTGATCGAGGATATCCGCCTCGGCACACTCCACGCATCAGAAGTGCTGTTCCTGTTCGAAATATAAATACCCATCATGTTCACATTATCACACGGACTTGTGCAGCGGGTGAAGAACAGCTCCAACTGATCAACCGATATCGACGGTGCGTACTCAAGGTTAGAGGTATTGACGTTAGCCATAAGAACGGTCGAGTTCGGCAGGACGCTGAAGTTGTATAAGCCGTCATTTACTGCCATTCCAATATTAGACACATCGGGCACGGCACCGCCTGAGAAGACATTATCGGAAAAGTAGAGCATCGATCCGTCTGCTGCCACCTCTACATCCATATTAAGTTCGCCGAAAACAGATGGCGTCAGGTCGTTCTTTAGGTTACCTACAGGAACCTTATTGATCACCTCTACCGTCGGACTGATCTGAAGAGTTCCCCTGTATATAGTATTAAGATTTCCAGCGCTGTAATTGATCGTATCCGTGTAAAAGAAATTAAGCGAAACATCTACGCTCGCCACTCCCTCAAGCTCGTTCTTGACCAGATCAAGGTCCGTGTTAACTCCGGTCAATTCTCCTGCGTAAACGAACTCGGTCGCTGATATCTTTCCTGCATAATGGATATTTGTATCGTTAACTGCAGCTGTGACAGGATCATAATCCGCATTGAGGTTATTAAAAAAAAGCGTATTACCGTCTCTTGACAGAAACGGCTCCATGGCATGCCCGGTGTACCCGGTTATGGTAACCAGTTCAGGTGCACTCCAGGATGTATCAAGGAGTTCGTCGCCCGATCCTCCTCCGGAGCAGGCAGCGAGTATCACTGTACAGAGCAAAACGGTTATACGATAAAGAGATCTTCTCACCCGATTATTATACCCGAGGAAGGCGATAAACAGCACTTTGACCCATATTGCACTGAGTAGGCGAATATTCTCAATTCTAACAATAGAATTACAAATTATGTCAGTGCCATTACCAGGCCACTTATTATTGTGAAGATATGTAGCATTTTTTAGGGCATAATGCCTGAAATTATAAATAATAAAAGGTATGTTTTTTGCATTTATATATTTCCTAGTAATTATAATATTATATTATTGCATTACATTTGTATGGTGATGCAGTAAAGGAGGCATTATGATATGGAAGGATGTCAGCCTCAAATGGAAGCTCGGAGCCGGATTTGGAGTTCTTTTATCAGTAATGATCCTTGTGGGCCTATGGGCGGTATTCGGGATAAGCGGGATTGTTAGCGATGCCGGAGAGGTCATTGACGCTAATGAACTGCGCACTGAGATCGTCCAGAGGGAGATCGACCACCTCAACTGGGCAGTAAAACTGAACTCTCTTCTTACAGATGAAGAAGTGCATACACTTGATGTCGAGACCGACCACACCAAATGCGGTTTCGGCAAGTGGTACTATGGTGAAGGAAAAGAACATGCTGAAAATATGGTGCCTGAGCTCAAGCCTGTCCTTACAGAGATCGAAGAGCCTCATAAGACACTTCACAGATCAGCTATTGAGATAGAGCGCAAGTACAGGCATGTCGACAGATCCTTAGGCAGTTTTTTCCGTGAAAAGAAGTCAGACCATCTGGCATGGATGAGAAGGCTCCAGGACGTCTTTCTTACTAAGGCACGCGGGGTCGATATACAGCTTGACCACACACAGTGCGGTCTTGGCAAATGGCTTTATTCCCCGGACACTGCAAAGATGAAAGAGAGCGACCCTGAGTTCGATAAACTGGTATCAAGT
Organism: Nitrospirota bacterium; assembly: GCA_020351835.1. GTDB lineage: Bacteria > Nitrospirota > Thermodesulfovibrionia > Thermodesulfovibrionales > BMS3Bbin05 > BMS3Bbin05. The sequence continues at coordinate 894,759 of CP070669.1, read as the reverse complement.
ATTGAAGAACCTCATATGAATCTTCATCAAAGCGCGAAGAAGATAGACAGCATGGTATCAAAAGGCCAACATTCTTCGGCACAAAGGTTCTATAAACATGACACGGAAGGTTATGCCGCTGCTACCCTCGTGCGTTTAGACAAGGTCATAGAATGGCATGACAGCAGTCTCGACGCTTTAAATGAGGCAAATGCAGTATATGCTTCCGTGACACAACCTACACTTAAAAAGATCCAGCTGCTGCTCGGAGAGATCAAGTCCACTGTCGACAAGAACATGATGACCGATGAACATATGCTGGAAGAAGCGGGCATGACGAGGAAAGGCGTTTTATTGATAGTATTATTCGCCCTTCCGGTCGGGATAGTGCTAGGTATGATAATCAGCAAAGGTATAGTGGAACCCATAAAAAAAGGTGTCGACTTCGCTAAGAAGATGTCGACCGGAGACCTTACGGCCAATATAGATGTAGCACAGAAGGACGAGATAGGAGTGCTTTCACAGTCACTATCTGAGATGTCACATTGGTTGAGGGATATTGTGGATGAGGTCAAGTCCGCCTCAGATAATGTAGCAAGTGGAAGTATGGAGCTTAACGTAAGCTCTCAGGATATGTCTTCCGGTGCTGCCGAACAGGCAAGTTCAGCGGAAGAAGCATCATCTTCAATGGAAGAGATGGCCGCCAATATCAGGCAGAACGCAGAGAACGCAATGACAACGGAGAAGATAGCGCTTCAGGCCGCATCGGACGCTATCGAGAGCGGCAGTGCAGTTGCAGAGACCGTTCAGGCTATGGAACAGATATCAGAGAAGATAGGCATTATAGAAGAAATTGCGAGGCAAACGAATCTCCTTGCTCTCAATGCCGCCATAGAGGCAGCACGCGCAGGAGAACACGGCAAGGGATTTGCTGTAGTCGCTTCAGAGGTCAGGAAGCTTGCAGAGAGAAGCCAGAGCGCTGCTGCGGAGATCAATCAGATATCGGGAAGCAGCATGGACGTTGCCCATAAAGCGGGTAGGATGCTTGAGGAACTGGTCCCTAACATCCAAAAGACAGCCGAACTGGTCCAGGAGATAAGCGCATCAAGCAATGAGCAGACCATAGGAGCGGAGCAGATAAACAGGTCTATCCAGCAGCTTGACATCGTTATCCAGAGAAATTCCGCAGCATCCGAAGAGATGGCTTCGACATCCGAAGAACTATCGGCGCAGGCAGATCAGCTACAGCGTTCGATCGGGTTCTTCAATACCGGTAATGGAGGTTCTTACCAGCCATCAGTAAAACAGATACCTTCTTCAAAATTGAGCAGTGACCCTGTAAAGGGCACCAACGGAGGGACAGTGAACGGTAATGCCGATAAGATCATAGCTTTCGCCGATAGCTCATTAGAGAGCAGAGGCAACGGGAGGAAGCAAAACTGCTGGGAGTTCAAGAACTGCCAGAGACAGCCCGGAGGGAAAATGGTCGAAGACCTGGGTGTCTGCCCTGCATCTGTTGATGAAGGCCATGACGGTGTTAATGAGGGAGTTAATGCCGGCCGATACTGCTGGAAGGTCACAGGTACGTTCTGCGGCGGGAAAGTTCAGGGCGCGTATGCTCAGAAGGTGCGAAGCTGTGTACAGTGCGACTTCTTTAAATCGGTCAAAGAAGAGGAGGAAAGTGCTTTGGTCCTGTAATTTTATTGCACTCTTAAGGAACGTTATCAATATATTTAGACTCTTACAGGAGATAATATGAGCGAACTGACAGAACGATCTATTACTCAATACCTCTCTTTTACGTTAGGCGATGAGGTCTATGCAATAGAGATAGGCAAGGTGAAGGAGGTGCTTGATAACACCCCCACTACAAAGGTACCGAAGACACCCGATTATATGCGCGGCATTATTAACCTGCGCGGCAGTGTGGTTCCAGTTGTAGACCTGAGGCTTAAGTTCGGGATGGACGAGATACAGAGCACTGTAGATACCTGCATAATAATCGTTGAGACCAGACTTGAAGATGAGCTGGTAATGATCGGAGCGCTTGCAGACTCCGTACGCGAGGTCTTCGATCTAATGGGTGACGAAATTGAGCCCCCGCCAAAGATAGGCACAAAGCTCGACATCGATTTCATCAAGGGCATGGGCAAGCACGACGGGGGCTTCATAATAATACTCGATTTCGACCGGGTGTTCTCAAAAGAAGAGATAGAGATAGTTTCTCAGGCAGGAGCGATAACGGAGCAGGAATAGAGAGAACTTATTTACTGAGGACAACAGGGAGGCCGATCACCTGGCCGGTCTCCATCCTTTCTGCACCATGCATTCATTAAAGGTCTTCTGCCTCAGCTCCAGACACTCATTAAAGGAACGCTGCATGTCGCGCCGAGACCTCATGAACATCTCGTTACGGATGAACTGTGGATACCTGTCCTCCGAGGAATATTCGTAAACATCCTTTGCCGTCTCGACGGAGTAGTCCTTACATAGCTCCTCACCGTACTTTCTCACTATGGTCTCATGGGCTATCCTTTCGCACTCCTTGCGGTCGGCTTTAAGGGCATCATATCCAAGGCCCTCATTATGCACCCATTTCGAGCAACCGGCTAATGTTCCGGATAAAAGAACAAATGAAATGAAGCAGATCCTCCAGCATTTAAGCATGATCTAATATTATCACTTTAGAGATCTTAATAGAAGGTGCCTCATGAGATCCAACCTATCAAACTTGTGCGCAGAAATCCAGGTTATGTTAAATTTACAGCTTTTCCCTATTGTGGCTCTTGTTTTCATGTGTTACAATTGTAGACAAGATAACAGGCAGGATTTATAACGGCGGCCCGTATCGAAAAGTAGGGGGGTATACAATATGCTTATTTAAAAGACCCATATCTTATATGGGTCTTTTGTGTTTTTTACATTAAAGAGGGGGTGTATCATGAGAAGGTCTACTATTATTCTGAAGACGTTTCTTTCTGTTCTCTTCATACTGGCCATTATGGTCACTGCATCACATGCACTCATTCCATCTCTCATTAATTACCAGGGTTATCTCACAGATGCAACCGGTGTTCCGGTAGATCGTACCGTCAGCATCGACTTTGCTATCTACGATGTCAGTACGGGAGGAACAGCGCTATGGACGGAATCTCACTCTACGGTCGCAGTGGTAAACGGCGTGTACAATGTCATGCTCGGTTCCATAAGCACACTTAGCCTGCCGTTCGATCAGCAGTATTATCTCGGTATCGATGTAGACTCTGATGGTGAGATGACACCGCGGCAGGAGATGGGCAGCGTAGGTCAGGCGATAAGAGCTGATACCGCCGAACTGGCACTTGACGTACCGACGGGATCAATATCGGCCTCTCAGCTGCAGGACGGTGCGACACTCACAGAAATAAGTGATAATGACGGTACGGGTTCCGGCCTCGATGCGGATATGGTAGATGCCCAGCACGCGTCCGCCTTCGCCGCGGCAAGTCATTCTCATTCAGGAGCTGACATTACTTCGGGAGCCGTGGCAGACGCCAATATTGCATCTTCATTGGCCAGAGACAGCGAGGTAATGGGAATAGTTACTGCCAACGACGGCACAGGCTCAGGAGTCGACGCCGATCTGCTTGATGGCCAGCATTCGGCTGCCTTTGCTTCTAGTATCCATGCCCATTCGGGCTATGACATTATATCAGGTACAGTTGCCGATGCAAGGGTAGACGTCACTATTACACGCGACAATGAGGTAATGACGATCGTAAAAGCGAACGACGGGTCAGGGTCAGGAGTTGATGCAGATACTGTCGACGGTGTCCACGCCAGCTCAATGAACATACCTTCAGGAGCAGTGATGTTCTTTAACCTGAGTTCCTGTCCTGTCGGATGGACTGCACTAACCACGGCACAGGGTCGATATATAGTCGGGCTTAATCCCGGGGGCACACTGGCACAGACCGTAGGGACCGCTCTGAATTCCGCCGAGAACAGGACGGTCGGATCTCATGGTCATGGCATGTCATCCGCTGGCTCTCACACTCATCAATACAGGGATTATATGCGAACCTACACAACCGATAATTTCCATGCGCTGCTTGACAGCAACTGGACACTTGCCACATCGGGGTCAAATTACTCAAATCGATATACCGACCCCAGCGGAAGCCATGGTCACTCAATATCCGGGGCAGGATCCGTTGCCGGGACTAATGCGCCATACATTAAGCTTCTTGTTTGTGTCAAACAGTAACCTGATTTAGAAAGACCGGATACTCTTGACGAGGTATCCGGTCTTTTTGCGAATAGCAATTTAACCCCTCCTGTGATATCATCTTAATTACCCGCAATAAAAGGGAAATATTGCAATTATGTCAGCCAAGCATATCCAGAAGAACCTTGCCGTGATGTTCACGGATATATCGGGATTCACTGAGCATTCCCAGACGATAAGCCGTGACGCGCTAATGGAGAGAATAGAGACGCATAACTCTCTCCTTATGCCGATAATCGCCCACTACGAAGGAAATATCATAAAGACTATCGGAGACGCGTTTCTTATTACGTTCGAAAGCCCTACTAACGCCGTTCAGTGCGGCCTGTTCATGCAGCATACGCTGAACGGGTACAACAAAGATAAACCTCTGAACGACCAGATACATATAAAGGTCGCAATCAATGCAGGAGAGGTCTCGGTCACTGATAACGATGTGTTCGGGGACCCCGTTAACGTGACGGCGAAGATAGAGAAGGCCACGAACCCGGATGAGATATATTTTACCGAAGCGGTATTTCTCTCAATGAACAAGGCAGAGGTGCCGAGCGCCTTCGTAAAACACTTCCGCCCGAAGGGTGAGGACAGCAACGAGATAAAGCTTTATAAGGTTGTGCAGGACGAGAACGATACGCTGTACAGAAAGATAGTCACAGAGACACATATCAATGCGGAGGCTGTTAAAGAAAGGGCTGAGGACCTTTCGAACATGGCAAGAAAGGAGTTCGAGGCCTACCAGAGGACATTGGAGACGATCATCGAGTCGCAAAAGAGATCTTCAAGGCTTATCCTTATAATGAGCCTAATTGGGGTTTTCCTGCTTGCAGCTCTGGTCGTAATTGGTTTTAAGTATATGCAGCTTAACGGCAAGAGCGAGCAGCAAAGCGTGATCGAAAGCGCAAGGGCTTATCTTGCCGCCGACAATCCGTCATCTGCACGCGAACTCATCGAAAGGACCATTTCACAGTCTGGTGAAACGGAAGGTCTCAATAGTGTATTGAAGGAGATAACATCTCATGAGATAGCCGCCGCATTAAGCGAGGCCAGATCTCTGATTAACAGAGGCGACCCCGATAATGCCCTAGGGGTCCTCGAGGAAAAACTCCCCAAAGGAAGTACAACTTCTGAAATAGACGATACTAAAAGCCTTGCACTGAGCTATATCAAAGCCAGAGACATGCTGAGCGCCGGAAAATGCGATAGCGCTCGCAGAGAGATAATAAGGGTCTTCGGCAATGATCAGCCTGAAGGCATTAAGGGGTCGTTAAATAACTGCTCGGCAATAGCCGAGGCCGTAAAGCTGCTTGAAACAGGCAATGTAAGGGATGCTCACGAGGCTATTGCAGTGGTATCGAGTGCTTTCGGCGACAGGACCAACAACAGACAGGCACTGGGATTTCTGACAGACGGACTTAAGATAGTCCTGTTCGATCACTCCAAAAGGGAGGGATCAGATAAAGGGAGAAGTGAGCTCGATTCTTACAGAAAGAGGTTCGTCAATATAAGTGCATGGGATGAGATAAGGCGGGAGGTCGATCTCGGAGGAGTGTGGGAATATACTACTAATACGCAACTAAGGAGGGCCTTCGGCAACTGGAACTACAGCTCCTGGAGCGAAACCATGAGGAGGCTGAGCGAGGCCGGAAAGGATGACCCTGAGTTCACCTGGAGGACAGGTGTTGAACTTAATAATGTAAGAAAGCGCCTTCATTACATCCCCGGTACGGGGATGTGGGAAATAAGCGAGGCTGTACGAATGGACCCGTCACTTGTCGACATGCACAGAGCGGAACTAAAGGGATACCTTGAGGAATGGATAGATGTTTCCAGGAGCTATGTCAAAGAGTACAGGCATCTGGTGAATACTTACTATTACAAGGAAATGAAAAAAAGACTGATATCGGGCCTTGCATCAAAGGACAGGCACGAAAGAGCTAACAGCTTTGCAATACTGGCAGAAAATGGTGATTCATCAGAGGTCGGCAACGCCCTGGCATTCTTCAAAGAACATTTCGATATGTTCATAGAGGATGCTCATATGATGGGAAAAGAACAATGGTCCGCCCTCTTCGGGCTACATATGTCACAGGAAGATTACACTGGTATCCGTACCATGATAGAATTAACCCTTAAAGATATTGAGCAAAGGAAAGGCAGATGGTATTCATACACAAACTCTTCGAAGATACTGAGAGAGATGCTCGAGGACCTAAAGAGAATACAGCCGGATCATACATCATCTTTTATATAATTACTGATCGGAGGGCATATGAAGAAAGAAACGACCTACATAACGACAATGACCGTGGTCGGGCTGATCGCGGGGTTACTTCTAATATATATTCTGGCAGCAATAGCAGTGCCCGCATATGACAACTTCATCCTTACAATTGAGGAGTATGAGAGCTTCAGGTCAATGGATAAAATATTCCTGTACAGGTCGGACTATATCACTATAATTGCTTTGTTCGTAACTATCGCCCTGGCTATCACAGCCCTTATATTCACGATCAGAATACTTAACCCCAACATAAAGCTTGCCAACCTGAACAAGCCAAAGAACGTACTCAAACTTCTTACAGCAGTGATAATTGCTTTTGTAGCGATACCATATGTTATGGCCATGGCCAAGGAACTCCTTAAACTTCCCGGCGAATGGGCATTTCTTACTTTTAATCTCGACAGGCCCGGCGGTATGACATTGTCAGGTTTTGTATACGGTCTGGTCTCTAACGGTCTTGTGGTCGGCCTAGCATGGCTCATCCTCGGGGAAATGGGCTGGCTTGGCGACATGTCCTCATGGAGGATCGATATCAAAGCCAAGAGGAGCGGCCTTATCAGGTCCTTTATCCTTGGAGCCATAGTAGGAATATTGCAGGCACTGATTGGATATTACTCGGAATGGTCATTTATGAAGTATTTTATTGTGGTCAACGAAGTACTTGACGGGACTGCCGAAACATCATTCAGTGGATTCATGTTTTTAGGAGTAGGACTTATGGCACTGTTCGGTTCTTTCTTTCTGATAGTTTCAGGACTTGTAGTTGCACTGTCCCCTGCAAAACTAAGCGGTCAATACAGAAAGGAGAAGGTTCTCATCCCTGTAATTGCAATAGTGTTTGTAGTCATTACAACTCTCGCTTACTACAGCTATGCATCGGCAAAGTATGACCTTAACAAAGAAAGCCTTTCAGAGGCTGTCGGCTTGCCTGAAAAGGCGGATGAATTCAAGACCATTCTGCTTCTCAGAAAGGACCTTGAAGGGAAGGACATCGGGATATTCAGGTGGCCCCTCGAGGTAGAGGGGTGGGCAATGCTCACAAGCGGTACCGTAGCTGTTTCAGAAACAAACCTTAACAGGTTAATTTCATATATTGATGAACATCCTGATGGCAGTGTCTATGAGTATACTGCCAAGCATGCGCTGTACAACGGCTACTATGCCTTATGGGATATAGAAAGAGGACTGCAGTGGCAGCACAAGCTCTCGGAAGAGATCCTGCTTGCAAGGATAATCCTTATTAACAAGCTCCAGATCCTGCCCATTACAGATAAGAACCTCGAATACCTCCGCAGTTTCATAGATGAGAACAAGTGGTATCTCGGGAATAAATATTTGGTCAGACTTGCAAAGGCGTTCGTTCATTTCGGAGAGATAGATGAAGCACGCAGATTGATAGGCATAGCAAGAGATGCGGGCATTGAAGAGGAGGAACTCGAAGGCATAATCCCTGACGGGCCTGTGCTCAAGCAGGGCATTATCACCGGCAGGATACTTATCAACGGCAGATCACCGGAGGATCTGAAGGTCGGGTTGTTCAGTGACCTTAATGTAGACCTGTTGCTTTCATATATAGGTGTGGGGTCTGAACACTTACAAAGCTCTTTCCTTAACGATATAAACATCAGGATGGTCGACGTAAGAGACCTGAGTGGTAATGGCTCGTTCACATTCAACAGGCTTGGTGAGGGAGACTATACGACCGTATTGATGGCGGGAGATGGGACGATATCAGCCGGCGCCGACCCGAGTATGATAAAGATCAGCGGTCTCCCTGATAAGATCTTACTTTCATTAAATAAAAGGTCTGTCGACATAGGGACTGTAAATATTGAATTCAAGTAAGACTGGCCTCATCGGGTACGTGCTGCTCTACTCTATCATTGGAGCTTTTCTCCTGATACCGCCGTCCCTCGCTGCTGCTAATTCGATAGTTGACATAGAGCAGATCACGGATGAGAAGATGGAGGCCGACCTTCCCGCATGGTCTCCCGATAAGAAATGGCTGGCGTTCAGCAATATCAGGGTTGTAGACGGTTCGGAGCAGGACGAGCTATGGATAATTGAGATGAAAAGTAAAAAGATGAGAAAGCTGCTCGGCAATGATGAGCTCAAGGGATATGGCGTCTATGGCTACTCTCTTTGGGATATCAAATGGAAAGATGATTCAAAACTTACATTTTTTATATCTGACAATGACGTAGGACTCTGGTCAATAGAGCTTAATATCGGATCACCTGAAGAATTTAAGGCTACCGAGCGCATGTATGACGAGTACGAGCCCATGCCGGATGACCTCAAAGCCTTCCTTAAGAACTATTATAAAAAAGGTTCTGAACGAAAAAAGAACCTTGATAAATACCCGATCTGGTATCATAAAGGCTATATTAAGGACAAATGGTATGTCCAGTATCTTCGGGACAGAGAGTTCCTGATAATTGACCTGAAGAAGAACATTTCAATAAGCTCCTCTTTTTCTACAGACGACATAGGCGACAATCTCGAGTTCAAGACCTTAAATAATAAGCCCGTGGCCGTATACCCCGACTATAATGGCACAGGATATTACGTCGACAACCTTGAGTCGGGAAAGACCGCACAGCTGCTCTTTAAGGTAAAGGGTTATCCCAACTTTAAGGATGTCGGAAACGGCACGGTCTATGTATACCCAAGGACAAGGACATCACACCCCTTCTACAGGACGGAACTCTTCATGTATAAGTGGGGCGGAACGATCGAAAAGATCAGGACCGATAACTGGCATAACCTGTCGATCTCTGATGACGGAAAGGATATAGCATTTATCAAGGTTATTGGTGACAGACGTGTCCTGTTCAGGGGCAAGATCAGACAGGGCAGACCACCCTCATAAACCCTGAAAAAGAGCGTAAATTAGTCGTTTTATTAGCGTAAGTACCCTAATTACTTGACAAAATGCGCTTTTTATCAATATACTTTCACCAATATGAGCGACTCCATCCAGGAACTGCATCAAGAAGGGACAAGGCTATTCGAAGAAGGGAAATACTCCGAAGCAGAGCCGCTTCTTAAAGAGGTCCTTATGAAAAGGCCTAACTACGCCGATGTCCTTAACAAACTGGGGATAATCCATAACCTCAGGCACGAACTCGAGGCGGCAAGAGACTACTTTCAAAAGGCCGTAGCACTAAATCCAAGGTATACAGAGGCATCTCTTAACCTTGCCATAACCCTTAATGAGATGGGTGAGTTCGAGCAATCAAAAGATGTCTTCACGATGGCGGCACAGGAGGCTAAGCCTACACCGTCATCACTCGATCCATACGCAGCAGGCAAGCTCGCCAACGAACATTACAAAGTAGGGAACATCTATCTTGACGTTGCGATGTATGAGGACGCAGTACTGGAATACAGAAAGGCAATAAGGCTTCAGCCGAATTTCCCTGATGTCCACACAAAACTCGGAATAGCACTGAGAAGCCTGGGCAATATTGAGGAAGCGATAGTTCATTTCAGCAAAGCAAAAGATATTAATGATAAGTATGGGCCTGCATGGGTACAGCTGGGCCTTACGTACTACATCAAGGGACTTACTGGCCTTGCTTTTGAAGAGTGGGAGAAGGCTCTTAATCAAAATCCCAATCTAAAGCAAGCGGAAACCTACCTTAAACTTCTAAAAAAGGATTAGAACCGCTCCAATGCTCCTTGACACAAGGGGACTAAGCGTTCATTTCAGTTCCGACAGCGGACCTGTGCATGTTATATCCAACCTGAGCTTCGGTATAGATCCAGGAGAGGTCTTCTGCATTGTAGGCGAGAGCGGATGCGGTAAGAGCATGACAGCCTACTCGATAATGGGGCTTCTACCCGAAAATGCCAGATCTGCAGGCGAGATACTTTTCAAGGGTTCTGACCTGTTGACCCTCGATGACGAATCCTACCGCAACCTGAGAGGGAAGGAGATATCGATGATATTCCAGGAACCGATGACCTCCCTTAACCCGGTTTTAAAGGTAGGATACCAGATAGGTGAGGTACTGATGACACATTACGGCACATCAAAGAAAGAAGCGATCTCAAAAGCGGTGGAACTGATGAACACGGTGAGGATACCTTCGGCTGAGATCAGGGCGAACGAGTATCCCCACCAGATGTCAGGCGGTATGCGACAGAGGATAATGATAGCAATGGCAATTGCATGCAAGCCGTCATTACTGATAGCTGATGAGCCGACAACCGCTCTTGATGTAACGATCCAGTCAGAGATACTCAAGCTAATTCGAGGGCTGAAAGATGAGAATAATATGTCTGTGCTTTTCATAACCCATGATCTTGGAATAGTCTCTGAGATAGCTGACAGAGTGGGAGTTATGTACGCCGGAAGGATAGTAGAGACCGCTCCTACCTCAGAGATACTTAAAGAACCAAAACACCCATATACAATGGGTCTGCTGAATTCCCTTCCTGCAGAGAGGGGAAGGCCGCTCATCCCAATAAGGGGAAACGTCCCAAGGCCCGATGACCTGCCATCGGGATGCAAGTTCTCGGACAGGTGTGATCACGTAATTGAAAGTTGCAGGGCCGAAGAACCGGTGCTTAAAGAGACCCTACCAGGACACTTTACCAGGTGCATAAGGGCAGGAGAGGATCTGTGGCGTTCATAGAGGCAAAGGACCTGACAAAACACTTCCGCATTAAGCAGGGCATAGGTGGTAAAACAGCGATACTAAAGGCTGTGGACGAGGTCTCTTTTGAGGTCGGAAAGGATTCGGTGTTCTCTATCGTTGGTGAGAGTGGTTGCGGCAAATCAACGCTTGCACGCATGCTTATAAGACTGCTTGATCCCTCCGGTGGCAAGGTAATGTTCGAAGGGAACGATATCTTCCAGCTAAGCGGAAACGACCTTAAAGAGTTCAGGAGATCAGTACAGATAATCTTCCAGGACCCATATGCTTCATTGAACCCGAGGATGAGGGTATACACTACATTATCGGAGCCTTTAAAGATACACGGAATGGTCTCAAAAGATAAGCTCAGGGATAAAGTAGCCGAATTGCTTCATTCGGTGGGACTTACGCCTGATATGATGAACAAATACCCGCATGAGTTCAGCGGCGGTCAGCGACAGAGAATATGCATTGCAAGGTCTCTGAGCCTTTCTCCCAAACTCATAATTGCCGACGAGCCTTTATCTGCACTTGATGTGTCCATTCAGGCTCAGATAATCAATCTCCTTCAAGACCTCAGAAAAAGGTTCGGCCTTTCATTCATATTCATAAGTCATGACCTGAACGTTGTTCACTACTTCAGCGATACGGTAGCGGTAATGTACCTGGGACGGATCGTAGAGCTCGCGGATGCAGATAAGCTTTTTGATAGACCACTCCATCCATATACCGAGCTTTTACTGAAAGCGGCGCCGAAGGTCAATGTGCAGAAAGATGTTCGGGTACCGTCGGGGACAGTTTCGGAAACTGATGTACCGAGCCCGATCGATATGCCCTCGGGATGTTCATTCCACCCAAGATGCCCAAAAAGGTTTGACAGGTGCGACAATACAGAGCCGGCCCTGATAAAGGTGGATGGCAGGCAGGTACGATGCCTGCTATACGAAAGCAACAAACAAGGCTAACGCAGAAGCGCGTCTATCTTCTTAGTGAACTCCTCATCTGTCCAGTCGCGCGGACCCAGGAACTTCTCTACTATCTTCTTATCCCTGTCTATCAGGAATGACATAGGGAGGGAGAACACCTTATAAGCCTTCATTATCTTCCCATCCTTGTCGTGCAACAATATGAAATCTATGTTCTGGTCCTTGAGGAACTTCTCTATATCCTTCTTCGAATTATCAGTGGATATGCCTATAAGAACAAAATCCTTATCCTTGTATATCTTATACAGCTCGTTAAGATCAGGCATCTCTGTTTTGCAAGGCGGACACCATGTAGCCCAGAAGTTTATAAAGATAACCTTCTGCTTGAAATCAGAGATGGATACCATGTTGCCTTCCATGTCAGGAAGATTGAAATCAGGTGCTTTGCCTCCTATCAACCCCTCTACTTCCCATGGGGCTGGCGGCGCAGCATTGACCGATATGGCAATTGCGGCAATAAAGATGATCAGCGTAAAATATTTTACTAACGAGTTCATTACCTGTCCCTCTCTTCAATTATATCAGGAAAGTGGTGCCGGTGGGGGGAGTCGAACCCCCACGGAGTTACCTCCACCGGATTTTGAATCCGGCGCGTCTGCCAATTCCACCACACCGGCCGCATTCTAATCGTTACGCATCCCTATCTCATCAACCATTTTAAGAAAATTATCAAGAGACCGGTCATATGTCCTTTCATAATCATCGTGGAAAAAACATGCCGGGAGCTGGTTCTTTTTCCTGTGATAGGTAATGCAGAGACAGCACTTGCCCTTTTTCTCACACCCTGAGTATGAACAGTTGCAACTTCGAGTATTCTTCTCTACGATACATTCCATATACGCACCTCCCGTGACCTGATCCTTAATGCATCGCTATTATACTACAACATTTATCGGTCCGTCCCGGGGATCCGGAAGCAAGGCATGGGGCAGACCTTTTTATACTACGGAGAATCCTTTATGCCCGCCTTATCCTGATCCGCTACTACAACAAGCACATACCGGTCGGGATACAGATATTTATTCGCAACTCTTCTTACATCTTCTATAGTTACTTTATTAATACCGGCGATATAGTCTTTTTCATAGCTCATTCCCAGCCCGTAGAACTCAACCTGAGCAAGAAGTCCCGATAGTTTTGACATAGTATCAAGCCTTCTTGGAAAGCTTCCGGTCAAATAGGCCTTCGCGCCATCGAGCTCTTCTTTGGAGACATCTTCACTTATCATCCTCTCTATTTGCACCAGGATCTCTCGAATTACCTTATTTGCAGCTTCGTTCTTTGTCTGCACACCGGCTTGAAAGTAGCCCTTCTGCTTTGCCGACATAAAGAAACTGTGGACATCATAAGCAAGGCCCAGCTCATCTCTTACCCTTTGCATCAACCGCGATGAGAACCCGCCACCGCCGAGTATGAAGTTCATCACCGAAACAGCGTGATAGTCAGGATCCTTTCTTTCTATACCGATATGGCCAAGAACAATATTAGCCTGTGTTAGCTCCCTGTCTATCTTAATTATTTTCGGGGAGTCGATAACGCTAACCTCATAAGTCGGCCTCATGGGAATATCCCTCCTGGTCCATCCTGAGAAGTATTTCTTCATTATGTCCATCAGTTCGTCCGAAGATATATCTCCGACCACAGAAAGAATGCTGTTGTTGGGTGCATAATACTTTCTGTGAAAGCCTACAAGGTCACTCCTGGAGATAACGGTCACGCTTTCCACCGACCCTGAAACAGGCCTTCCGTATGGATGCTCACCGAACACCGCCTTGCCGAACTCAACTCCGGCTATATACTGAGGGTCCTCCTCGCTCTGCCTTATACTTCCTACGATCCGCCCCTGCATGTTCTCGAGCTCCTTTGAAGGAAACACGGGGTTAAGAAGCACATCGGTGAACACATCAAATCCTTTGTCGATGTCCTTCTTAAGGACAGACATTGAGATCGTGGTGTAATCATCATCCGCATCTGCCCCTATAGCAGCACCTATGAACTCGACCTCTTCGCTTATTTGCTCAGCAGTTCTTCTGCCCGTACCTTCCGAGAGCATACCGGCCGTAAGGTCGGCAAGACCTGCCTTTTTAGCATCGACATCAAGGGGAGAGGCCTTGATAAGCAGATTAACGACCACCATGGGAAGGTTTGTCCTCTGAGAGTGCAGTACGATGAGTCCGTTATCCATCACTTTTCTTTCAGCATCAAGTGCCGACACATTTCCCGCCAGAACTGCCAGCAGCATTAATATCAAGATCGCCTTTTTCATCGCATGTTCTTGCCTTTACTGTTAGATCTTGGCATGAGGATACCTACGGTACGATTGTTCTTTACGAAGTATTTCCTTGCCACCCTTTGAACGTCTTCAGGCTTCACGTTCCTTATCCCGTCAACATACCTGTCCTTAAGCCTCCATCCCCCCAGCATCTCGAATGAACCTATCACCCTTGCCTGTGAGTACAATGAGTCCTGACCCATTATGAAGGCGGCCTCGACCTGATTCCTTGCCTTCTGTACTTCCCGCTCAAGCGGTGGTATTCTCTTTATCTTCTCTATCTCCTCGATAAGTGCAGTCTCAACTTCTTCTATATCCTTCCCGGGAAGTGCCGTACCACCGAGTATAAAGAGCATCGGGTCCAGGTAGTCAGAGAGGTACTCACCGAAGGCATTTACCGCTACCTTGTCTCCGTTGATGATGTTCCTGTAAAGCCTGCCGCTCTTACCAGACAGTATGCTGCTCAATACGTCAAGAGCGTAACTGTCCTCATCCGGGAAGTTAGGAACGTGGTATGCGATCAGTATGTATGGAAGGCTGGCCTCCTTTTCAAGGTAAACCCTCTTTTCACCTGACTGCTCGGGTTCTTCCGTCGCTACCTCCGGGCGGGCGGCCCCCTTTGGGATAGGTCCGAAAGCGGCCCTTATTTCCTTTAATACTTCACCGGCATCAACATCTCCGACGACTATTATGAACGCGTTGTCCGGGGAATAATATTTATTATAGTAATCGGCCATGTCATCGCGGTCTATAGAACTCAGGTCGGACATCCATCCTATCACAGGGTACTTATAGGGGTGTGCTTTGAAGGCCGCGGCAATGACCTCTTCGAACAGAAGGTTCTGGGGATCATCCTCTGTCCTCAACCTGCGTTCCTCCATAACAACCCGCGCCTCAGCTTCAAGCTCTTTTGGATCAAGCAGAAGGTTGCGCATCCTGTCAGCCTCCAGCTCTATTGATATGTCTAACCTGTCTGATGACAGGATCTGAAAATATGCAGTGTGGTCCCTGGTAGTGAACGCGTTATCCACTCCACCATTGTTCTTTATCATCTGGGAAAACACCTTTGATCCGTACTTTGGCGTTCCCTTGAACATCATATGTTCAAGAAGGTGGCTTATGCCCCTTTTACCCGCCGGCTCGTCCCTTGAACCAACTTTATACCACACCTGGAATGTTGCCACGGGTGCCTTGTGGTCCTCTATAATAAGCACCTTCATGCCGTTATCAAGTCTGTCCTCCATGACCTCGGCACTGAGGCAGGCAGGAAGCAACATGACGGCAAACAGAAATATATATATGCACTTTCTCATCACTTTGATCCCGGTTTCCTTACATCCCCTGCCCTTATTGTAACCTTTGATGTATCAAGATACTCAAGGAAAGGTAGAGCATACTTTCTTGACGTACCGAGTATGTCCCTGAGCTCACTTACTGTCATCTCGTCCTTACTGCCGAAGAAATCCTTGACCCGTTTTATAAGCTCTGTTGCATACGACTCAGAAAGATATACCGAATCATTGACACGAACCGCCTTCCCCTCCGATGCAAGAAGCTTAAGTATGTCAGACACTTCTTTGGGCTTCTTATAAAGTTCTTTAACAAGGTCATCCTTCATCGGGGGCTTGAATCCGCCATTCTCCAGCATCTTTAATATATCTTCCTTCGTCCTCTCATCAGCCCCTGACATCGCTACTTCAAAACCTTTCTTTCTGACCAGATCACCGCTGATCTCTACCTGAGATATTCTGGAGATCAACGACATGAACATCCTGTTGTCCATCCTGAGCCTGCCGCGAAGGACCTCCTTGGGCATACCGGCTTCGAGCGGCTTTTCCTTATGATATTTCTCAAGTATATTATCGATCTTATCACCCATAACATTGAACAGGTCTTTATGAACATACACATTATCAAGCAATATGACTGCACCGTTCTTCTTTAAAACCTCGATCTCTTTCTTTATGTCATCCTGCTGCGCATCTATCCATCCCTCCATTAACTCCTTGGTCATCCCGGATGCTCCTCTTTGCCTTATCTTCTCGCCGAGTTTTTCTCCCAGCATCCCGTCACTGTAGACAGCGAGATCCGATACCCCGTCTTTCCTCTTACGTTTGACAGGACTGGGATCGAGCACGGCACCCCCTCCTATCGTCTCGACCGGCGAGAGCCTCCTGATGACAAACCTGTCTCCGGACATTGCGATTACGGGATACTGGAGCCTGAACTGGCAGAATGCCTTATCACCGGCCCTGATAATATCTTTTTCATATATTATTATCCTCGCGACTGTCTCCGCCGTCCCTACATGCAGGTGTACCTGACTCCTGCTTTTTACATCCGGGGACCCGTCTAGCAGCTCAACTTCTGCATCTATTGCGGTCGTCGGCACCATCCTTCCCGGCGGCACAAGCACATCACCCCTCTTGATGTCTTCCTTCTCAACTCCCTGCAGATTTATGGCGACCCTTTGCCCGGCCTCGGCCTTTTCGACAGACTTCCCGTGGGTCTGCAGCCCTCTAACCTTGCTCGATATCCCGGCAGGCTGGACCTCGACCTTTTCATCGGCCGAAAGCCGTCCGGATAGCGCGGTCCCGGTAACAACGGTGCCGAACCCCTTAAGGGTAAATACCCTGTCTATAGGCAGGCGGAACATCCCTTTTGATCTTTTGGGATCGACCTTTCCGGCAAGGTCGTGCAGTTTTTGTTTTAAGAGCTCAATATTGTCACCTGTTTTTGAAGACACCGTTACAATGTCCGCGCCTTCAAGGAAAGTACCATTTATAAATCCCTTGATCTCATCGGTAACCAGATCAAGCCAGTCAGGTTCCACGAGGTCCAACTTTGTAACAGCAACCAGCCCTGTCTTGATATTAAGAAGGTCACATATGGCAAGATGCTCCCTGCTCTGGGGCATGATTCCTTCGTCGGCAGCTATAACGAAAAGGACGATATCGATGCCGCCGGCACCGGCAAGCATGTTCTTTATAAGCTTCTCATGGCCGGGTACGTCGACAATACCAAGGGTGATACCGTCATCGTATGATAGCTCGGCAAAACCGAGGTCGATCGTAATGCCCCTGGCCTTCTCCTCTTTCAGTCGGTCAGGATCGGTCCCGGTAAGCGCTTTGACAATGGAGCTCTTACCGTGGTCTATATGCCCGGCCGTTCCCAGGATCACGTGGCGCATTTTATAACCTGACCCTTGATCTATGCATATTATTTTGCCGTAACTTCTTCACCGTCATTGATCACATAACTGACGGTAACCTTCATGTCCGGCCTTAGCGAATGGTAGACGGAACAGTATTTATCCTGCGAAAGATCTATCGCTCTCTGTACCTTCTTATCACTAAAACCCTGCCCCTTCATCATCAGTTTCATGTGCATGGACCTGAAATACTGCGGCGGCGTTTCGTTCCTTTCACCGGTTATCTCAAGTTTGAACTCATCAAATTCGCACTTCATCTTCTGCAGGAACGATACGGAATCGATAGCCATGCATCCTGCCAGACTAAGCATAAGGCTCTCGGTAGGCATGCAGCCCCATTCGACCTTAGCGTCGAACTCTATGGCATATCCTGTCGAGGTCCGGCCCGTGAATATGAGGTCCTTTTCCCATACGAGGATGCCCCTCGTATCGGTCTTCACCTTTGTTTTATAATCGCCGAGCCGCCCATCCAGCTCCTTCACTTCCTTTTCATCAGACATCAAAACAACCTCCTGGACGTTTGTATTAAACTCGAAAGAACATATTTTAACACTTCTTTAAATATTTCATAAAATCATCAAAAAAGGGGCCTGATACCCCTTTATAATTCAAGCAAATGTACCGCTATACGTATTTTCTTACGCCAAATGCAAGGAAGGGAAGAACGATAGCAAACCCTATCACAAACGGAAATTTCAGTACAAATATGAACGGTGTCAAAGCCATCCTTACAACTGCCCTTGCAATGTCATTCTCAGATATCATTTCTGCTACCGGAGGAGAGTACATATAGTAGGCTTTTACGAAGATCCTGCCGGGAGCATTAGTTAAAAGATGTCTGTCACGGAACTCCCTGAGCACTTTGACGTCCTTATGCATGTAGCTGCCGTATGCCGCGGTTGCGATAAAGCACCCTCCGCCACCGCTTTTCTTCGGAACAGAGGGCAATGATACACCCGAACCTGACAACGGTATAGTAACAGTCGGGTTCGATGGATCATCAGAGCCAATTACCAGATCAGCGCTTTTTATTCCGGCCGATGTCGGGATAAAAGTGACATGGATAGAGCAACTGTCACAGTCACTGATCGATGGCGTCAGACTGGCACAAGTATCAGTACTGACACTGAACAGAGAGCTGTCAGCTCCGGTTATGGTTATCGAACTTACGTCCAGAGGGTTAGCCGCACCGCTGTTGCCGCTGTTTACCAGATTTACCGTCCTTGTTACGGGGACCCCCTGCAATGTATTACCGAAGTCTATCGATGACGGCATTATCATAATATCAGGAAGAGATGATATCGAGTACTGAAGCGCCCCGAGAAGATTAAGCCGGCCACCGGTTGATACAGTTCCACTCAACCCGGGGACCGAATCTGCGCCGGAATATATCCTCTTTATTCTGCATCCTATGCCTTCTGCCGGGTATCGTGCAGATATCAATCCGACCGCGCCGGACACATGGGGTGCGGCCATAGAGGTGCCTGAATAGAATGTGTATAGGTTATGATCAAATATTGAGGCCCCGTAGTTAGCCGGGTCATATATTGCCACGTTATCGATGTATACTCCGTCGCCAACGATACTGAGGTCCGAACTCAATTCAAAGCGCAAATATGTATTAGTACTAATGTAAGAAGTAATATCATGATCATAGTTATGGTAATAATCGATGCCGGTAGCAGAATTCAAAGTTGTCCAAGTCGAACCATCCATTGATATACTTACATTAAGGAAATCAAAGCCCTCCTCCAGATGTTTGAACGCCCAGTAATTCAGACTCGCATTTGTCAGGGTAGAAGTATTAACTACGGTCTCCAGTCTTGTGGTCGCAAGGTTGGAATAATTACTCGACGGGCTATCGCTCCATGCATATGAACCTTCATAGGGGTTCTCTGAAGTGAATGCGCTGGTAGGAGGGTCCATTGTCCAGCCCGTCACTGTTGGTTCGAAATCCTCGTAAAAGTGGGCGGATGCACCTGGGGCAAAGTTACCGTCTGCCTCAAATACGGTACTGAGTATAGCAACTCCCGGCGCGGCTATATCGACGGTGGTCAGGCCATAATTTGAGAATGAGGCCAGCTGGTCCGAACTGTTCGAGGCAGCAACGCATATAATGTTCGGAAGGTCATGAGCACACGGATATTCCTTTGAGATATCATTATTGGATCCTGTATTTCCTGCCGCGGCAATAACGATTATCCCTGCATCATTAGCCAACTGTAACGACTCTCTCTGTGTCTGGCTGAACGGAGCACCCGAATAAGACAGGTTGGCTGCTACTACGTTAACGCCGTGGTTCTGCTTCATATCGACCAAATATTCTATTGCCTCCGCTTCGGCTGATATATCACCTATGCCTGAAGAACCCAGTATCTTAAGTGCCATTATCCTCGACCCGTATGATACCCCCACCACTCCTAATGCATTATCACCAGTTGCTACAATAGTCCCTGATGTATGTGTCCCATGCCCAAAATCATCCATGGGGTCCGTATCGCCGTTGATGGCATCGATACCGTAAAAGTCATCCGCATAACCGTTCTCATCGTCATCATCATCCAGATCGTTCAAGTAGCCTATATCTCCCGGTTCATTCCCCTGCGAGTCCTCATCAATGAGACCATCTCCGTCATCATCGACACCCAGTATTCCCGGAGCACCATCCGAATTAGCGTCCCCAACAGACTCACCAGGGTTGACCCACATATTTGCACTAAGATCCTCATGCAAATAATCTACCCCGGTATCAAGGTCTGCTATAACGACAGGTGTTGAATCACCGGTCTCGATGTTCCAGGCTAAAGGAGCGCTTATGGCTTGAAGCCCCCACATATCAGCAATTCTTGCATCATTGGGAGTATAACTCGCATATAGCAGGTAATTTGGCTCGGCGTATTCGACATCAGGGTCCTTGCTTAACTCTTTGACAAGTTCCTTTGTTGTCTTCTTATCAGATCTGAGGAGCATGTATTTCTGCCCCTTCCTCTGTGAGAGATGCTTGAGCTCACTTACAACCGACATTGAACGGGAAGACGCAGTTTTATCAATGGACTTTTTTGTCAGTCCTTTACGATACTTGACTATGACCTCGCCATCCCTGTAAGGCTTTACAACATCCTGCTCTCCCGTCCCGGCATTCTTAAACAGCTGGTTAAGTTGGCCAGCTGTATTATCTTTAACAATGCTGTCAGAACCTGAGGAGAACAGGAGCAAACCTGAAAGACAAAAAAAGATAATTAGGATGAAAAGGTTTTTTCTTCTCATTGACCGGGATACTCCGAAAATAACTATCTAAGCATTCTTTCTTCTAAATAAGATCATTCCGCCGAACAATAGTACAAATGCCGGCATAAGAGGATACTTGATAACAAATACTATTGGTGTAAGGACTACCCTCACTATAAACCTGAGCCCATCGCTCTTTGCTATCCGGTCCGCGACAGGAGGAGAATATCTATAATATAGCTCGACAAAGGCCTTTCCGGCTCTGCTCTTTAAAAGAATCTCATCCCTGAAATCCCTAAGCACCTTCACATCCTTGTGCATATAGCTGCCGTAGGCAGCGGTCGCTATGAAACACCCGCCTCCACTGCCGGAACCTGCACCACAAGTGCTATTTATACCCCCGACCGTACCATCAACCGACCCGGTAAAATATTCATACGCTCCGATATCTACAATAGAGCCCTGCGGCCTGGCTATCCCATCGATATCAATAGAAGGTGCAACACCATTATCACCCCGCCCTATCATCGTAGAACCGGCGGACAGAGAATAGCCGACCCCGTACCCAGGTGATGTATTAATATTGTTAACATTGCTCTTTAATCCAAGAAGATTATCTATATACATATCGGAAAAATTATTGTTCCTTATACATATTACCGATGCATTTGTATTGAACAGATTTATATCAGAACCTAGAAAAGCCGAATTATTATAGATTATGTTGTTATAAATACTTACAGTGTT
>CP070669.1:857881-873042 GCA_020351835.1 Nitrospirota bacterium | reverse complement strand
CTCTGATATTACATCGTCCCATGTGCTGCTGGTCATCCTGAAAAGTGCTCCCACCCCCCTGATAAGAATGTACCTCGACAAGATATCTGATATAAGAACGAGAACCGCTATCATGACCAGTATCACGGTCGTCGTTACGTAACTGGCCATGCTTTCAGACACACCGCTATCGATCACAAATGCTGTTATTATCTCTCTCATGTTCACGTTTTAATCAGGATACTCCGAAGTAATTATCGGCCGTTTTACTAAGATACGTCCATCTTCCCTTTATAAAGCACCACTCTGTTCTTACCCAGCCCTTTAGCCTCATACATAGCACTGTCCGATGCCCTTATCAACAATTCTGACAGAACGGCAGGATCCTTGTGCTTTACAACGTTCTTTTTGAGGGACGCAACCCCTATACTACAGGTAACGACTCCCTTTATGTTCAATGGTTTTGCCCCTGTGCGGCCATTGCTTGCCAGGAACACATGTGACTCGACCCTCTTCCTGAACTTCTCTGCATAATCCACAGCCACGTTTACATCAATGTCGGGCAATATGATTATATATTCATCACCCCCGTATCTTGTAAGGACCGCATCTGTCTCACCGAAGACCTCCCGGTTTATATTTGCTATCTCCTTAAGAACATGGCTTCCTACAAGATGGCCGTAAGTGTCATTGACATCCTTCAGCGAGTCAAGATCGTAAAAGATAAGCGCTACGTCCCCTCCTTCATTGACGACCCTGTTCGTTTCCCATGATAATCTGTGCAAAAAGTACCTGTCATTGTAAAGGCCCGTGAGATTATCCCTTTTTGATAGTTCCTCGAACCGCCTGGCATCAAGGGCGTTCTGCATGAAGGTACCCGTATAACCTGCAAATATCTCCAGCAAAGCGAGGTCCTTCTCATCGTAACTTACTGTGTCCTTTCTGTTCAGAAGCTCGAGAACACCTATTATCGAACTATCTATGAATATCGGTACGCAGATTATTGAGCTGCACTCGAAATTGGTCTTTTCGCTAAGCACGGAGTAGAACTTGTCATCCTTGCTTACATCCTTACAAAAATACGGCTTCCCCGAATGATAGGTCTCTCCGACGATGCCTATGTTATCCGGCAGCGAAGTACCCACAAGCTTATCAGACCCGGTACCGAAACATGCCATAAAATAAAGTTTGCCCTCAGCTGCATCATCCATCTTTGGAATGGGATCATCTATCAGGATCGATCCCGACTCAGAAGGAACGAACTCGTTCGCCCAGGTCAGTATCTCCCTGAGCACCGAAGCAAGGTCGATCTCATGATCGATCTCCCTCTCCTTGATCTTTCTTTGTAGTGTCCTCGCGAGGACCGACTTATCGGCAACCTTGATCTTCATATTGCTATGTGTTGAATTTAAAGCGAATTTATGTAGATTATAGCAGGCTTCCGGTTATTAAACAATGATGCCGCTTTTTATGGCATCGGCTACCCGTGTGACCCTGGACATCTCCTTTACGTCATGGACCCGCACAATATTAGCCCCGTTGATTATAGAAACAGCAATAGCAGCTGCCGTTCCCTCTATCCTTTCTGAGAACGGCAGGTCTCCAAGTATCCTGCCGATGAACGCCTTTCTGGACGGTCCTATCAAGATCGGTCGCCCGATATCCTTGAGCTCGTCAAGCCTTTTAATTATCTCGAGATTGTCTTCATAGGTCTTTCCAAATCCGATACCGGGATCTACAATGATCTTATCCTCATGAACACCGGCCTCCGTAGCAATGTTAATGCTCTCTTTCAGATATACTCTTATCTCATCGATCAGGTTACCATAGATCGGGTCTTTCTGCATGTTCTTAGGAGTACCTTTAATGTGCATGATAACAACAGGTATCTGATGCTCCGCCACTACATTGGCCATTTCACTGTCAAACCTGAGACCGCTTATATCATTTACGATCGAAGCACCGGCATCGATCGCCTCTCTTGCAACTTCCGATTTGTAAGTGTCTATAGAGATAGGCACTTCTAACTCACCGGCAAGTGATCTTATAACGGGGATCACCCTCCTGAGCTCTTCATCCAGTGATACAGGGTCGGATCCAGGTCTTGTCGATTCACCCCCGACATCTATTATGTCGGCTCCGTTCTCGACCATGGATATCGCATGTTCGACAGCCATGGCAGCGTCATAATATGTGCCACCGTCTGAGAAAGAATCAGGCGTGATATTGAGAATGCCCATTATGTGGGTACGTCTGGAAAGGTCGATAGAAAAATCTTTAAATATCAGTCTCAAGCTTCGACTGAGCCCTGGGGCCTGACGCTCTTGATCAGTTCATCTATCTCGGAACCGTCCATGGTCTCTACATCAAGCAACTTCTTGGCAAAAGCGTCAAGAATGTCAAAGTTTTCCTCAAGCAACTTCTTACTCTCCTCATACGCATCCGTTACCAGTTGTTTTACCTCGTCGTCTATCTCTTCAGCTATCTTCTCACTGTAATCCTTGTGCTTTGCTATCTCTCTGCCGAGAAATATCTGTTCGTCCTTTTTACCGAAAGTAAGCGGGCCCAGTTTCTTGCTCATTCCCCACTCCGTTACCATCTTGCGCGCAAGGTCGGTAGCTCTCTCGATGTCGTTCCCGGCACCGGTCGTCATATGCTTAAGGGCTATCTCCTCCGCAGCCCTTCCGCCAAGCAGCACATTCAGGGTCTTCAGCAGATAATCCCTCGAATAGGTATACCTGTCATCGATAGGCAGCTGCTGAGTAACACCCAATGCCCTGCCTCTGGGTATGATACTGACCTTATGTACGGGATCAGTACCGGGCACGAGTCTGGCAACCAGAGCATGACCTGCTTCATGATACGCGGTGTTCTTCTTCTCTTCATCGCTTATTATCATGCTTCTTCTCTCAACGCCCATGAGGACTTTATCCTTAGCTTCATCGAAGTCGTCCATATCCACAACTTCTTTCCTCTTTCTGGCAGCTAAAAGAGCAGCTTCGTTCACCAGATTAGCAAGGTCAGCACCCGAGAATCCCGGTGTTCCCCTGGCAATAATATCTAGTTTAACGTCCTCACCTAACGGGGTTTTGGACGTGTGAACGCGCAGTATCTGTTCCCTGCCCTTAACATCCGGCTGTGGTACTACCACTTGCCTGTCAAACCTTCCGGGCCTCAGGAGTGCCGGATCGAGGACATCTGGTCTGTTGGTTGCAGCTACTATGATTATCCCTTCTTTCCCTTCGAACCCGTCCATCTCAACGAGCAACTGGTTAAGGGTCTGCTCCCTCTCGTCATGACCTCCTCCAAGCCCGGCTCCTCGATGCCTGCCAACAGCGTCTATCTCATCTATGAATACAATACACGGGGCATTCTTCTTTCCCTGTTCAAAAAGGTCCCTGACCCTCGAGGCACCTACACCCACGAACATCTCAACAAAATCGGAACCGGATATCGAAAAGAAAGGAACATCAGCCTCTCCTGCTATCGCCTTTGCAAGCAATGTCTTACCCGTGCCTGGCGCGCCTACAAGAAGGACACCCTTTGGTATCTTGCCGCCAAGTTTCGTGAACTTCTTCGGGTCTCTGAGAAAATCTATGATCTCCTGCACCTCATCCTTGGCCTCCTCGACCCCCGCAACATCCTTAAAAGTAATTTTACCCGATTTGTCCGACATCAGCCTCGCTTTTGACTTACCGAAAGAGAGCGCTTTATTACCTCCGGACTGCATCTGCCTCATAAAGAATATCCATATAAAGACAAGCAGTATTATGGGTCCCCATGAGAAGAAAAATGTCTGATACCATGAGGGCTTCTTAGGTGGCTTAGCGGA
The DNA here is from genome assembly GCA_020351835.1 of Nitrospirota bacterium. Taxonomy (GTDB): domain Bacteria; phylum Nitrospirota; class Thermodesulfovibrionia; order Thermodesulfovibrionales; family BMS3Bbin05; genus BMS3Bbin05. The sequence continues at coordinate 869,231 of CP070669.1, read as the reverse complement.
GATGATCACTTTCTTCTCGTGCAGCAGGTTGACCAGCCCTTCATAATCAGCGGCATAGGTCTTGAACTTTGTACCGTCCTTAAGTGTCCCGGTTATCTCTGATTCCTCTATGACGACCGTATCCAGCTCATTATTTTCTATCTTAATGAGGAAGTCGGAGAAAGATATCTCCTTGGAGGTCGGCTGAGGGGCATTGAGCAGGTTGAACAGCATTAAAACAAGAACACCGATCATGAGCCATATAAAAACGCTCCTGTAAGTGTTCAATCCCTTGCCGGGCTTATTTTCCCTGCCGTTACTCATAGCATTTTGATTTTAACATATTTATTGAAGATAATTTCGGAGCTCCAATATCAGTACTCCTCGACCTGCTTCCTTAATATCTCCCTGTTATACACATCCATTACGTCTGACCTCCTGAGTATACCTACCACTTTCTTAGGCTCGTTCGGCCTTACCACTGGTATCTCATCGATATCCTTTATATTGAACTTCTCCATCGCCATCCTGAGATCATCCGTGGTATGAAGAAGTATCACATCCTCCGTTGCCAGCTGACCTGCGGTCACTATCTCCTTGATATAATCCTCGAACATCACCTTCCTCACATCCTGAAGCGATATGACTCCTGCCAGATCACCCTTGTTATCTACAACAGGGAAATAGAAGCCTCCACCCTCCACTATGAGCTCTACAAAACTTGTCAGCTTTACGTCCTTTTTGACCGTTATAAAGTCCCTTCTCATGACGTCCCTGACCTTGATCGCCGAGAGCAGGGTCCCTTCTCTTCCCGCATGGATATCTATCCCCTTCCTAGACAGGGTCACCGTGTCTATTGAATCCTTGAACAGTCTCTTTGCGGTAAATGTACCGATTATGCTTGCGAACATTATAGGTATGATCACTAGATAGTTACCGGTCATCTCAAAAAGAAGGAACATGCCCGTAAGAGGGGCATGGGTAGCCGCAGACAGGAAAGCCCCCACTCCCACGGTAGCATATGCCCCCGGATCGGAAGCTATTCCCGGGAACAATGTATTTACGACTATACCATACGATGCACCAGCCATTGCTCCTATGAACAGTGCCGGGGCAAACACACCTCCGGCACCTCCTGATCCCAGGGTCAATGATGTAGCAATGATCTTTAAAAAGATGAGCACGAACACGATCCAGAGGACCGCCTCTCCTCTTAGGACATGCTCTATCGTCTCGTACCCGTCAGAGAGGATATGAGGGAAAAAGATCCCTATCATCCCGACGGCGAACGCTCCTATAAGAGGTTTCACATATTGACCGACCCTCATAGCTTCGAACCTGTCCCGGATCCCGTGGAAGGTCCTTATATAAAGTACCGCTATCAGCCCTATAAAGAAGCCGAAGAATATATACAATGGTATCTCCGTAATGCCGGAGATATTGTACTCAGGAACGGCAAAGATCGGGTTCTCACCATAATAAGCCCTTGACACGACAGTTGCCATTCCGGCCGAGATGACTATCGCACCGAACGATGTAAGTTCATAGTTGCCAAGCAGAACGATCTCAGTAGCGAACATCACTCCCGCGATAGGGGCGTTGAAAGTAGCCGCTATACCGCCTGCAGATCCCGAAGCGATCAAAAGCTTCATCCGGTTACCGGAGACCCTGAACATCTGACCAACTATTGAACCCATCCCACCTCCTATCTGGGCTATGGGCCCTTCCACACCGGCAGAACCTCCGGAACCTATCGTTATAGCGGGAGCTATTATCTTAAGAACTATCGATTTGATCTTGATTATGCCCCCTCTGATATTCACCTTCTCGAGGAAGTCAGGGAACCCGTAGCCCGAGACCTCTCCCGGAAAGACCCTTGCAAGCGGTATTAGCAACAGGGCACCTGTCAAAGGCAGTAATGGTATATAAAGCCTCGATATATCGAAGATCTCACCTATACCCAGAAGATCATGACCCCCATGAAATATCACTTCCTTGGTAAATGACAGGGTTTCGCGGAAGACAATGTTAACACCACCACTCAGCACACCCACGATCAGCGACAGGATTATTATCGCGGTATGCTTACCAGGGCTGTAGCTGAGAAGGCCTGTAATTATGTTCTTGAGCCTCTTCATCGGCCACTATCCGACCGGCCAAAGTAACTTAACATCTTATCGATCGCCATGGACCTATGGCTTACTTTGTTCTTTATATCGGGTCCGAGCTCTGCAAAGGACCTGTCATATCCGTCCGGTACGAACAGAGGATCATATCCGAATCCCGAAGTACCTCTCGGGGACCCCAATATATGTCCTTTAACGTACCCTTCGAAGTACCGTTCCTCTTTATCTGAGCACATGCAAAATACACTGACGAAACGTGCCGACCTCTTCTCCGGCGGTACACCTTCAAGCTCTTGAATAAGTCTTTCTATGTTCTCCCTGTCGGTTGCCTTATCATGGGCGAACCTTGCTGACCTTACTCCCGGAGCACCTCCAAGGGCATCAACCTCAAGGCCAGAGTCCTCGGCGATAACCGGAACTCCGGTATGGTCATAGACCGTTTTTGCCTTTTTATAAGCGTTCTCCCGAAAGGTATCCCCGTCCTCTATGACCTCAGGGAGGTCCGGGTAGAGGTCAAGTCCTTCAAATACGATGTCGGTCCCGGAAAAGAGCGAGTTTATCTCTTCTATCTTTCCGAGGTTGCTAGTAGCCAGTATGAACTTCATAGTCAGTAATGCACTACTTTAATGCTTCCTTCTGTATACCTATCAGCTCCCTTATGCCCCTGTCTGCGAGAGACATAAGTTCATCCATGGTGGCTCTCGAAAATGGAGCTCCTTCTGCCGTACCCTGCACCTCAACTATCTTGCCCTCACCGGTCATAACAACGTTCATGTCAACTTCGGCAGCTGAATCCTCCTCGTAGCACAGGTCAAGTGCGGGAACTCCATTCACTACACCGACGCTGATAGCCGCAAGATGATCATTGACGGGATCATTTCTCAATATACCGTTCTTAATCGCAAACCTCACTGCATCCACAAGACAGACATAGGCACCGGTTATGGCAGCTGTGCGTGTCCCTCCGTCGGCCTGTATCACATCACAATCTATCCATATCGTTCTTTCCCCGAGCTTTTCGAGGTCAACTACGGCCCTCAACGATCTTCCTATCAATCTCTGTATCTCCTGCGTCCTGCCCCCGGCCTTCCCGACCGATGCCTCCCTGACCATTCTTGATGAAGTTGAACGAGGAAGCATGCCGTATTCTGCAGTCACCCAGCCCATGCTCTTGTCCCTCAGGAAAGGAGGGACCTTCTCCTCGATCGACGCAGTACATATTACCTTTGTGCCACCCATCTCTATAAATACCGAGCCCTCCGCAGTATTGAGATAATCTCTCGTTATCTTCACCTGTCTGATCTCAGAATATTTCCTGCCATCCTTCCTCATATTACATCACCTCCGGTAACCGTATATTTATGCTATATCCACATGTTCAATGTTACTGATAGGCCTGCCCAGGAACATTCCCCCAATGACACGGAACTTATCCACCGAGTCGGTCACAAAAAAAGCATATTTACCTTTCTTCTTCCCTTCCCTGAGCAGTCCTGAAGCTCTGAGCTGCTTCCTAACCTCCTTTGCGACCTCCACTGCGGAATCTATAAGCACCGTATCATCGCCCATATATTCGCTGATCGCTTCCTTCAGCAGTGGATAATGGGTACACCCCAGTACGAGAGTATCAACTTTTCGTCTTTTCATGGTGTTGAGGTACTCCCTTATCACTGATAACGTTATCTTACCTGACGTCCATCCCTCTTCGACCAGTGGAACGAACAATGGGCAGGGTTTAGACACGATGTCGGCATCGGGCATGATCTCTCTCATTGTCCTCTGGTAAGACCCGCTATTTATGGTAGCCTCGGTACCTATTATGCCTACCTTCCCTCCGGCTGACATCCTTGCTGCTGCTCTCGCACCCGGCTCTATCACACCTATAACGGGGACTGAAAGCCTGCTCTTCAGATCATCAATGGCAACTGCCGATGCGGTATTGCAAGCTACGACCAGCGCCTTTATACCCTTTTTGACAAGAAAGGACGAGTTTTGAAAACTGTACCGTATGACCGTCTCGGGAGTTCGGGTCCCGTATGGCACCCTCGCGGTATCACCAAGATAGATTATGTCCTCTCCGGGCAACCTGGAGATCAGTTCCCTGAACACGGTCAGCCCGCCCATCCCGGAATCGAAGACACCTATAGGTCTGCTGCCCGGCCTAGTTCCTTTCAAATAAGATCTCTCGGGTAACAAGCTGTTTCAAAGGACGGTCAGCTGAAAAGTGACCACCAATTGTATCTACTTCCTTCCCATCCACCAGTAGCTTAACATCGTCAGCCTTGACATTCCATATCGTTGTTTCATAAAGACCCTTCAGAAGCAGGTATTCATCTATCGCATCGCCTCGAAAGTTCCTTCTGAAGTCCTCTGAGAAATTAATATATACAGTTCCGTTGCTTCCAATGAACACTGCATGAAGGACCGTGTTCTCCGGTATTACCGAGCTTCCTTTTCCCGACGGACCCTTCAAGAACTCGCTCAAAGCAGCCTTGAGTATCTTCTTCTGCGAAAACACTCTTTCCACCTCCCTCTCCTCAACAGAAAGGTTCTGACCTGACGGGTAATATACCTTAAGGTACAGCTTGTCCCCGGAATCCTCCTCTGCAGCATTTTCAGGGATCCGTTCTTCCTCTACAGAGACCGTCCTTACGGGAGGCCTGATCTTAACAAGAAAGGCATAACCGGATGCGAAAAGCATTATTATAAGAATGAAAAGCAAGGCATACGGTATAGGCTTACTTTCGCTCATAGGTCTAATCCCTTTAACAGCGCTTCTACAAGTGAATACCTGTTCGCCGAATCATAATCGAAGAACCTGCCGTCAGGCAGTTCAATAAGGATCGCAGGAGCTCCCACAGATGATAAGACAGGAAGGTTTGCCTTCCTTATTCGAACACCCCTTTTGAACTTGCTCTTGATGACGCTCGCCATGTTCCTTGCCAACTTACTGCTTTTCGTCACATACCCTCTCTGCACAAAGCTGAGAGTATATTTGTCGGCCTTAGGGACATCCGTATCGACATCAGAATAATAGATCACGAAATCGGGAGATGATGAAAGATGCAGGCTTATAAAAAGCGCCGGGCCCCTTTCGAAAGTATTGGTTATCCTCTCATCCAGTGAAACGTACTTGTCAGACCATCTTGTAAGGAACACACTTGCTCCGGCCTCTTTAGCACTGTATCTCAATGATTTCGCTATGGCCAGAGTTACATCCTTCTCCTTGTACTTATCTCCAATAAGACCGGAATTATATCCGCCGTGACCCGGATCTATGACCACAACTCTGTTCTTAAGTTCCGCAGGGGCTTCCTGTTCTACTGGTTCCTCCTCCGGAGCCTTCAGCTCTTCCACTATCAGATCGAGCACAAGCCTGTCGGGACCATCAAGCCTGAAGACCTTGAGGTCCTTTAATCCCTTGATGGTCATAAAAAGGTTCCTGCCCTTTTGAGACACATCGATATCCGGCGGCTTCCTGTCAGCGGACAGGTCAAAGTCAGACTGGAACTCGACCTTTACCAGAACCTGGGAATGAAAGACCCTCGCCTTCCTGATCGTCTCCTTATCTGATTCGAACACGAATCTCATCGCGCCAGGGCTTTTACTCCAGCGCAAATTCACCTGAGCGCTCTCGGCACTTACGAACGAAGCGCAAAGCATCACAAGTATCAGGGAAAAGAACGATCTTTTCATGGCAGATATTCTAACATTTCCTTATAGGTACAAAGTATCACTATTGAACAATTATGATAATACTATCGGGGTCCATTAGTCGACCTTGATATTGCTTGTCTCTATATAAGATATCGCATATAATACATGATGCTTAATAAGATAATGACCCTTTTCGAACTGAACTCCCTTATTAAAGAGGCAATCGAGACAGGGACCCCGGATACGTACATGGTCACTGCAGAGATCTCTTCTTTCAGCATTAATCAGAACGGCCACTGCTATCTGGAGCTGGTAGAGCGTGATGAAAAGACCATCATAGCAAAAATGCGTGCTACTATATGGTCATATTCATTCCGCAAGATAGCCCGTCAGTTCAGGGCAGTTGCCGGGACCGAGCTTCAAAAGGGATTAAAGGTTCTGGTATACGCTGAGGTATCCTTTCATGAGCTTTACGGTCTGAGCCTGAACATAACAGACATAGATCCTTCATATACGATTGGCGAAATGACCCTGCGAAAGAAGGAGATCCTCGAAAGACTGACGAAGGAGGGCCTGTTAAAAAGGAATAAAGAGCTTGATCTGCCGGCCCTTCCACTTGATCTGGCAATTATCTCCTCCCCCAAGGCTGCCGGATACGAGGATTTCATGAACCACATAAGTAATAATCCATATGGCTACAATTTCCATACGAAGCTGTTCAGATCGGTCATGCAGGGTGAAATGGCTGAGCCATCAATATTAAGCTCTCTAAGTGAGATCAATGAAAAGGCCGTACAGTTCGACCTCATCGTTCTGATCAGGGGGGGAGGAGGAGAAGCGGACCTTCATTGTTTTGACAGTTACGTTTTAGGCAAGGCCATTGCCTTGTCTTCACTTCCGGTCATATCAGGGATAGGCCACCTGAGGGACAGGACCATAGTTGACGAGGTCTCACACACTTCTGTGAAGACACCCACTGCTGCTGCGGATATTGTTATTCAGGCGGTAAGGGATTTTGAGGTCAGGCTAGAGACACTTACCGAAGGGCTTTCGGGTGCAGCATCCGGTCTGCTCGAAGAAAGACTGGGCACGCTGATCGACAGGACAAGGAACTTTAATGAGATAGTTAACGGGTACCTGCAGATCGAATCAAAGGGCCTGGACGGGATGGCAAGTTCGGTCTATGTCTCCGGAAAGGTGATACCGGTGATGTTAGAAAGGCTGAGGAGCAGGATCAACAGATGCCATTCGCTTGCTAATTACAAGATGGGCGAACAGGCCAGGTCGGTCGAAGGTCTTTCTTCGGAACTGGGCAGGTCGGCAGGGTCGCTAATCAAAGACATAAGATCATTACTGGACGGCAGGGAACGAAGCGTTAAGCACCTCGATCCGAGAAACGTTCTTAAAAGAGGATACAGCATCACAACGATCAATGGAAGAAGTATCAAAAATACAAAAAAACTATCAACAGGGGATATAATAGATACGGCACTTTTCAGTGGTGCCCTTAAAAGCAAGATAACAGAGGTAATAACAAATGACGAAAAAAAAGCAGATAAAGTATAAAGAGGCTTTTGATGAGATAGAGGCCATAATAGCAGAGATCGAAGATGAAACGATCGACATTGATGAGCTCGCAAGCAAAGTAAAGAGAGCGTCAGAGCTTATAAAGTTCTGCAGGTCTAAACTTATGAAGACCGAAAAGGAAGTAAAGAAAGTACTGGAGGAGTTCGAAGAAGACGAGGACAGAGGTTCGGATGATGAAGGTCTTTTCTGAAACTCGGGTGGCACTCCAGGAATATAAGAGAATCGAATAATGGACGAAAAAAAAGCGTCACAGTTAGCCGTAAAGTATCTGGCAGACCTGCCATTCAAGGAAATGTATAAGCATGACCCGGTAAAGGTCACTGATAAGGGGGATTTCTATGAAGTTTGGTTCGAGAGAGTGGTGACGTCAAAGCCGCTTCATGGCCTTGTAAGGGTCACTAAAGAGAACGGGAACACCTCCTGGGTATCGCTCAGATAGGCGGTGGGCCGAAAAAGTCCTTAATACTCTTATTTTTCCATATCAGTAATTAAAAGTATTTCCCGGCCTTATGTTGCACATAAATGATGCTTGACAGTGCATTTGTTTTATGTTAAGAGTTAGTTAATCATAGCTATATCCTTTGTCTCAGAGCAAACCAGGAGCAACCCTGGGACGCAGAGTTATGGGGCATTCTCAAGGAATGTTTGCCAGGCCGCCAAAGGATTATCTTGGCGGTCTCTTCATTTGCCGCTATTCATAGAGGAGGTTAACGATGTCATTACCTGATCTTCTAACGTGGCCATATGTGGTCATAACAGTCGCTGTCCTGATCTTTTTGCTATATATAGCACGGAACCCTGCTCACCAGGCTATACTGGCCATTAGCCGGATCTTTTATAACGCCATGAGGCTTTCGGCAAGGTCGGTCATGTCCGCAGAGAGCAAGCTCCAGCAAAGGAACAGGGAGGTACTTCTAGCTTCCGGTATGAACGCGATCGAGAAGAAGCTAGAAAGAGAGTTCTACCGTGTCAATTCTGTGGTCCAGAGGGACCTTCAGGGGTATCCCGCACTACACAGGTCGATGTCGGACCTTATTACCAGGATCGACGAGGACTATCGTGAGAGCACCGAGTCACCCCCTTCACCACCGGCATGGCTCGATGCTATAGAAGCAGTTTCAAAGATACCGTCCTCCGAGGAAAGTCTTGTGGGAAACATGCTCAAGGAGATCCATAAAACACTAAAGAGCCATCACAAGGAGACCATGGACCAGTACAGGAAGTCCAGCGGCATAAGACATTCACTGTTAAAAAAGATGATGCCTTTCTGGAGGAAGCTCACTAACACAGTTGACGATGTAGGAAAGACGATATCGGGGCTTATGCAGAGAGCAGAGGTAATAGATAAAAAGATGCTGGAATATGAAGAGATCAGAAAGGGCAGTGACAGGGCCGTCAGGATACTATCATCTTCATCTATGACCCATTTCTTCACTTCGGGCTTCGTTCTTTTGATAGCATTCGGCGGTGCCGTCGTCAATTTCAATTTGATAGCCCTGCCAATGTCAGAAATGGTCGGAGGGGGAAGCTATATAGGTAGCTTTAAGGCATCTAATATTGCCGCAATGGTCATAATCCTACTCGAGACCGTCGCCGGAATATTCCTGATGGAATCCCTGCGATTTACCAATATGTTCCCTCTCATACAGACCATGGACGATAAATGGCGTAAGAGACTGATAATATGGACATTTACCGGCCTACTGGCCTTTGCATGCATTGAAGCAGGTCTGGCCTTCATGAGGGACCTCATAGCCGCTGATATCCAGTCCCTGAGACAATCGCTTGCAGGTGTTCAGGAACAGGAGAGCTCGTACAGGTGGATAACCACAGCCGCTCAGATGGGTCTCGGTTTTCTCCTGCCATTCATGATAGCACTGGTCGCGATCCCTCTGGAATCTTTTGTAGAGTCATCACGAACCATACTTGGGGTCGTCACTGTATCGGCACTTCGAGGATTCGCATTCGTCCTCAGATTGGCAGGGCACGTATCGAAGTATATCGGTCAGGGCCTTATCGGGATATACGATCTTCTTATATTTCCCCCTCTCTGGATAGAAAGGCTTTCAGGGAACAAAGCAAAAGGACCCAAGGTCACGGAGAAAGAGGAGGTGCAGCCATGAGAAACCTCCTTTCCATATTACTGCTGATACTACTGGTTGTGGGTATAGGTTGTGTCGATACAAAGAGCCACGCAAAGGGGATCTACATGCTCATAGACACTTCTGGCACCTATACAGGAGAGCTCAAGAAGGCCCAGGCGATAATAAACTATCTCTTGGGGACATTACAGCCGGGGGATTCGTTCGCGGTTGCCAGCATAGACACAGGCAGCTTCAGTGAAAAGGATATCTGGGCAAAGATGACTTTTGACTCCAAGCCATCAAGGGCGAACTCACAAAAAAGGGCCTTTCAGGAAGCTATTAATATGAAACGGGCTTCAGTAAAGGGGAGTCCTTACACGGATATAACAGGTGGTATCTTGCAGGGGACAGAGTTCATCAATGAAACTGGTGCAGGCAAGAAGTACATTCTGATATTTTCCGACCTTAAAGAGGAGATCGGGAAAGGTTATGTAAGGGATATACCCATCCAGGTATCCGGCTATACAGTCATCGCCCTTAATGTTACCAAGCTGCGCAGTGATAACATCGATCCCAGGGAGTACATGGAGCGAGTTGAGGAGTGGAAGAAGAAGGTCGAGAGCAGCGGGGGGACATGGAAGGTCATAAACGATCTGGAAAAGCTGGATAGAATATTCGAATAGATGTTCGACCACACCGACCGGTCTTAAAGATATGGCTACAGGCCAGATGTCCGGAGCAGTATTACTTTTATATAATAATTTTTTAATTATTTTCCCGGATCAATTATATTTAACTTGAAATTAATAAAATGAATTAAGTAAAATTGCAAACCGCATAAAAAAAAGTCTGGAGGTGCAGTATTATGAATAAGGGGGAACTCATTGACAAAGTCTCAACTTCCACCGGTACGTCGAAAGCGGATGCTACGAGATCGGTTAACGCAGTTCTCGACACTATTTCAAAGGCGCTTAAAAAAGGTGACAGTGTAACATTGGTCGGCTTCGGTACTTTCAGTGTGACAAAGACAAAGGCACGAAACGGCCGAAATCCTCAGACAGGGGAAACCATCAAGATAAACGCCAGAAAGGTGCCAAAGTTCAAGGCCGGACAGGGCCTGAAAGACCTGGTTTCAGGTAAATAGTCTTTATACCTATATATAAAAGCCCCTGGATCATATGATCCAGGGGCTTTTATATTTTGTTCCATTATTTCTGGTGACAGAAGTTACAGGATGATGACGCGCCTCTTGTCTTATGGCAGTTCCTGCATACAATATGGCTCTTGCGCATAAAACGTTCCGCTTTTGATCCATCATGGCACTTCCTGCATGGGCCTTTATCAACACCGTTATGGTGACATTTCTCACATTCTCCGACGCGATCGTGATGTGTCGTATGATCGAAGCGCACAGTGCCTTTCTTCGCTTCAAAAACGACCTTATCAGGGCCTCCAGCAGCTATCACTAAAGCAGCCATGCATAACATACACATAATTATGAGGATGGTCAGGGCAGGTCTCATTTTTCCCTCCGCACTTATAATTTATTTATAAGAATGTCACCTTTATGTTAGAAATATCTATCGCTATTTCTTATGACAAAAAGTACAGCTGGTTGATAATCCCTTTGTCTTGTGACAATTCCGGCACAGAATATGGGTCTTGCGCATGAACCGTTCCGCTTTTGATCCATCATGACACTTCCTGCATGGGCCTTCTTCCACACCGTTATGGTGACATTTCTGGCAGTCGGATATCCGGCCCTGATGCGAGAAATGAAAAAAGGTGACCTTCCCTTTGGTGGGCTCGAAGACAACTTTCTCAGGTCCCGTATTGGCATTTGACATAATTGCTCCAGCCAGAATGAATGCTAAAATAAGAATAATACTGATCGATCTCATCTCTCACTCCCTATAA
>CP070669.1:844489-857781 GCA_020351835.1 Nitrospirota bacterium | reverse complement strand
CCAAACACCATCGTATAAACGTACTCTGGTAATTGTCCCAATGTAAATAATCAAAGGAATGGATAGAACTATTAAATAATTAGAAATATTCACCTTAATAAATCCACCAAACCTGAATAATTCAGGAAGAAACATTCAGTTAATGACACTATTCAACTGATGTGACATTTACAAAATCCGGCCCACCATCAACTGGATATCCAGCAAGCAAATTTCCTTTTATAGATACTTCTTGATCTATATAGTTGTCAAGGTTAATAGTATCGCTCATTAAGGCATAATATATCTGTGTAGAATCATCTCTTATGGCATGAGTACCATACATAAATGTAGTAACCCCGAGTTTTGTTATTATCCCTCTGGCAGATACTTCTCCGGTTGAATCACTTATCTTGGTCCACGTAGCCTGACCACTACCGGTATCAAATGTCAGATTCATTCCTGAAGTTTTAAAAGTGCCAGATTCAAACATGCTACTGGTTAAAACACTATAATTGCCTTCAGTCGTACCATTAGTGAATGCAATATTATAAGTTCCAATATCCGTGGATGACGGTACATTCAAGGGATCATTACTATAGAAAATTATACGATTGAATGAGTTGCCGCCAAGCCATAAAGTCCCATGCACGATTGATGTATCATCGAATGTTCTAAATCCAGCTCCGTAAAGCCAACCACCAGAAATATCAAATAATTCATAAGTTCCAACAAGATTTTCGCCAGGTGGAGTAATTAATGTGCTTGGATTTCCGCAGCTTAATGTGAAGATAATTAATAGAATTAGAAATATCTTTTTCAAGCATACCCTCCCTTGAAACTGCATAATTCTACCAAATACTAACAATTTTATTAATAAAACTGGAACTCTCTATTACAGGAAGAATTAATTACTACTTCTCCTAATTAGTGGCACGTATTTAATATATAGAACGCAGATAATAGGCAAAATTATTAGTGCAGCTATAAGAGAAATTGGTGCTATTAATATTATCGGTGCCATTATTAACATTGCTTTATTCATGCTTACACTAACTTTTCTTTTACACATCCGACAATTAACGGACATAACAGGGCCCAAGAATAATTTATCCCATACTGATATGCCAGGTTTATTACAATGAGGACAGTTTAATAGTTGCAATGATTACCCCCTTCAAGTTGCATGATTCTACAAGAAACTAACGAAATTATATCACATCAGATAATGAACTATTCAGGTTGAAACATACAACCTGTTCTTAGAACATTGTATTTTCATTTGCTGAGGTATCCGGAATGACCTGCAGGACATCCCAGTGCTCGACGATCTTTCCGTTATCGTCAAAACGGAAAATGTCTATCCCTGCATAGTCCTTGTCTCCGGGCCATTCCTGAAAGCAATGAAGGACCACGTAGTCACCTTCAGCTATTACTCTCTTGAAGTGGACCTTCTTGCCCGGGTATTCCTTTGCCATGCGCTCGAAATATTCAATAAAAGGCTGCTTACCGTCGCCCACATGAGGATTATGCTGGATATATTCATCACCAACATATCTTTCTATACCTTCTGCCGGGTTACACCGGTTGAATATCATGTCGTAGAACTCCATTGCGTTCTTTTTGTTTTGTTCGAGCCTGTCACCCATATGGATCTCCTTTATTGAGGAGTGTTGAGGATTATGACGATTTCCAGAGCGAATCTACAAAATAACCGCGGTCATCAAGGAAGTGTTCGACTACTTTAAAGCCGGCTTCGTTCGCAAGGTCAGAGATCTGGTCCAGTGTGAACTTATGTGATGATTCCGTATGTATAGGTTCGCTCTTTTCAAATGCAAACGATCTGTTAAGGGTACTTATGTTCACATGCTGTTCACATGTGCTTACCTGGTAGCTTTTTATGGCATTGCTTACAGCGTCCCACTTCACTTTATAAGAGAAGTTCTCGAGCTCGAACTCTCCTCCAAGTTCCCTGTTTATACGTGCAAGAAGGTTGGTATTGAACTCCTCTGTCACACCCTGATCATCGTCGTACGCCTTGAGCATTACCTCGACCTCCTTCTTAAGGTCGAAGCCGATAAGAAGATGATCACCCGTGTTAATGGATCGTCTGAGATGCTTAAGAAAATTCACCGCCTCAGGCGGCGAGAAGTTGCCAATATTTGAGCCGAGGAACAGTATCAGATTATTTGTTTCTCCCTGATCCGATAACCAGTTAAGACCCTCAAAGTAGTCTGTCACAAGCCCGTTTATCTCAAGATCACTAAGATCTTTGTTGAACCGCTCTGCAAGGTCAACAACAGCGCTTTCTGATATGTCTATGGGGCAGTACTGAAATTCTCTTCCAGAATCAACGAGGTATTCGAGGAGTATCCGGGTCTTTGCTCCATCGCCGGCTCCCAGCTCAATAAGGTTGAAGTTATCAGAGCCGATCAGATTGTCTATAGCCTCTCTGTTAGAGCTGAGGACCTCTGTCTCACAGTCGGTAAGATAGTACTCGGGCAGGTCCATTATTTTGCAGAATAGTTCACTTCCTTGTTCATCATAGATGTATTTACTAGGTATCGTTTTTTGAGGCTTAGATAGACCTTTAAGCACATCTTGTCCGAAATGATGCCGAAGTGTTTCTGCATCAAAGGAGCAGTCGTGTTTTATGATGGATTGAGAGGTGTTCATTAGTTCGCCTCGATAACTAACGACATGGAACAAAGTGTATCATATTTTTAGAGCTTTGAACAGTATCTGCCAGACACTCAATAGCATAATCTATGTCATCCTCATTCGTCTCCGGTCCTAAAGAAAAACGGAGTGCGCAGTGAGCATGATCTTCGCTCATACCCATTGCAAGGAGCGCATGCGAAGGTTTGGATGAACCGGATTTACATGCCGAACCTGATGAAAGATATACACCCCTCCGGGCAAGCTCCAGAACGACACTTTCCCCGCGGAGCCCCGGCAATGTAATATTGGACGTATTGGGAAGTCTTTTTCCCAGGTCTCCGTTAATGATCATGTCGCTCGATATCCTGTATATCTCAGCTTCAAGTTTATTGCGAAGCCCGGATATGCTTGACGACCGTTCCAGATACCTTGGGATGAGATCTGCTGCTTTACCAAAGCCGGCAATGCCAATTACATTCTCAGTGCCTGCCCTCAGTCCGTGCTCGTGCCCGCCTCCGCTTATTATAGCTTCGAGTTCGATGCCTCTCCTTACATAAAGTGCACCTACACCCTTGGGGCCGTTCACTTTATGGGCAGATACCGATAGAAGATCTACTCCAAGTTCTTCGACGTCTACCGGTATCTTGCCGAAGGCTTGCACCGCATCTGTATGAAATATTACTCCACGTTCCTTAGCGATCGCAGCGCATTCTCTGACGGGCTGGATGACGCCTGTCTCATTGTTTGCCAGCATGATGCTTATGAGGCAGGTTCGGTCAGTTATCGCACTACTGACCTCTTCTATCTCGATAAGGCCTCTGCTGTTAACCGGCAGGTATGTAACATTAAAACCCTCTTTCTCAAGACGTTCACATGTATTTATCACCGCGGGATGTTCGATAGATGACGTGATTATATGATCCTTTTTTCCCCTTGAAATTGATGCAACTCCCCTTATGGCGAGGTTATCCGCTTCTGAACCGCTTCCTGTGAAGACTATCCTGCGAGCAGTACAGTTAAGAGCGCTAGCTATAGACCTTCTTGCGGACTCAACGACTGAACGGGCCCTCTTGCCTGCCGTGTGAATGCTCGATGGGTTACCATAGTTCTCCATAGCGTCACTCATTGCCTTCTTGACCTCAGGCGCAAGAGGTGTTGTCGCATTGTTATCCAGGTAGACCTCATGTCTTTTTGTGATGACCTTCTTCTGCCTCAGTTCACTATCCTCCGCTTCACCGAAATCAGCAGGGGCGGAGCTGCTTCCCGATTCAGCTTTCTCTATATCACAGAGAAGGCACTTGTATACCGGAAACCCCGAGATGGGATCGAACTGGTCCATATCGGTAAGAGAGTTTATATTTCTTTTTTGCCAGGCATCGGGACCAACCGGGCTTCCGCAGGCGTGGTTTGCGTCTATTGCCCCCTTCACAATATTATCCGTAACAAGGGCCCTCATTGTGAGCGAACCCCTTGGCGTTTTGATCCGCACAAGATCTCCGTTCTCTATCCCCCGCTCGCCAGCATCTTCCGTGTTTATGGTTACCGCAGGTTCCGGCCTTTTTTCGACAAGCTTCTTTATGCCCCTGTGCTGGGTATGAAAGCCTGTCTTTACCCTTGAGCCGGAGTTGAAGACAAGAGGGTAATCCTTTAAAAGATCAGGACGCGATAGCGGCCCCTCCTGAGGCTCTGTATATACAGGAAGGGCATCATATCCGTACTCTTCCAAGACGGATGATGCTATTTCGAACTTGCCTGAAGGTGTGTCGAACCCTGGCTGCCCGTCCTTTCTCAGAAGTCCCCTTTCCCATTTCTTATACTGCATCATACCCGTATCTACTGCGAGTATGCCCTCCGCTTTTTCAAGGTCCTCATATGTATAACCCGATCCCTTCAGTACATGTTCTATGAGTTCACGTTCGCTCTGCGGGTAGAGATGCCCGTACCCGAGCCTCTTTGCAAGTTCAGCCATTATCAGTAGATCATTCCTTGATTCGCCAAGAGGTTCTATCATACGCTCTCTTTTCCTGAAGACAGAATCATAGACCATATATGATTCGTTCTCATAATATGTTGATGCCGGCAGTACTATGTCAGCAAACTTGGTGTCAGCGGTCATCTGCCGGTCTATGCAGACAAGAAGCTCGAGTTCTGACAAAGCCTTCTGCCACAGCTCCGGATTTGGCCATGAAGTTGTTACTGATGCTCCCTGGATTATCAGGGCCCTTGTCTTGTAGGGATCCCCGTTCAATATGGAATCGGGCAGGCCGCTAGCATGTGCTTCGTCACGATACTTTGTATAAACAGGAAAGCGGTCGCCTGCTATTTTGCGAGACCCGTAAGGGCTCTGAACATTGCCCTCTTTGTTGATCGGGAAAGAGCTCCCCGGCATCTTAAAACACCTTCCCCCGGGGACATCGAGCTGTCCAGCCAGTGCCCAAAGGACAAGAGACGCTCTAATTGCCTGCACCCCGCAATTGCTGTATTCAAGCCCTGTATACATCAACTGAGATACACCCTTTGCCTGTGCAATGCGTCTTGCAAGCGATATGATCGTATCCTTTCTTATGCCCGTAATACCTTGAACGACCTCAGGGCCGAAATGCTGAGCATACTGAGCGAACTCCTCAAAGCCCACAGTCCAGTTATTAACGAAATCCTCGTCATAAAGTTCTTCCTCTATAAGGACATTGCACATCCCAAGCGCCAGAGCTCCATCGGTTCCCGGTCTTACAGGTACCCACTCTGCGCCTTCAAGCTTTGCCGATCTTGTCTTTCTTGGATCGATAACTACTATGTGAGCGCCTCTTTCATTAGCCTCGATGATCCTCTGCATATCTATAGGAGGAAGGTCTGTAGAGGGATTGGTCCCCCAAATCACTATGACCTCAGAGTTCCTAAGGTCGTTAAACGTATCAAAAAGCATCTTACCGCAAGTCACATCCGGAGCGATCATACCGTATGCAACATAGCAGAGCGCGCCGACCCCCATGGTATTGGGAGAACCGAACGGAAAGAGTACGCTGCTCGCTGACGAAATAGCCACCCCTTTTGGCTGGAAGATGTCGCAAAGCGACAGCTCAAATGTTCCCACACCGGTATATACGGCTGCCGCCTCAGGTCCGTGCTCTTTCTTTATTTTTTGCAGTTTATCAGCAATGGTTCCATACGCCTCATCCCATGTTATTCTTTCAAAATCGTAGGACCCTTTTGGCCCCTTTCTTTTCATAGGGTAGAGGAGCCTGTCATCAGAATATATTATCTCCGGGGAGTACTTTCCTATCGTGCATATGATGCCCATGTCAGAACTTTCGTCGGCACGCACGTTCACTATCTTGCCGGACCTGTCGTATTCAGCTATTATCCAGCATCCGGCAGAACAGATGCCGCATATTCCCCTTTTCTCTTCAGCCATTTGTTTTCCTTATAAAAGCCCTAAGTTATCTCTACACCTTTCCAGAATGCCACATATC
The DNA here is from genome assembly GCA_020351835.1 of Nitrospirota bacterium. Lineage (GTDB taxonomy): Bacteria > Nitrospirota > Thermodesulfovibrionia > Thermodesulfovibrionales > BMS3Bbin05 > BMS3Bbin05. The sequence goes on along the minus strand of CP070669.1, from coordinate 851,671 downwards.
CTTTTATCTCTTTGGCTGCTTCCTTGGGCTCGGGGTATGACCATGCAGCATTATCGTTCTTCTCCCCGTTGACGGTAATATTATAGTAGATCGCATTCCCCTTCCATGGGCAGACAGACGTATGGTCGGTCTTCTCGAAGTAGTCCCACTTTACAGAGTCAGGCGGGAAATAATGATTGCCCTCTATTACTATAGTCTTGTCACTCTCTGCGACGACTGTTCCGTTCCAGGTAGCTTTCAAGTTCTCCTCCTTTATGGATACGACCTTTTTCTACGGCTTTCCGGCCTTTTTTACGAACTCCATATTAATGTCTATCAATTTCTGCTGAAATGATCCGTAATCGAGGCCGAACCTTTCCGCAAGGTCTGATGCAATGTTCCTGTACCTGTTAAACACGTCCCCAAGTGATACAGGATCGTACTGGTGAACGAATTCAGGACACTGTTCATGGGCGTCATTCGAATCGTAATAGGGGGCGTTCTCGAGGGCTATGTCGATTCGGCTTCTGATCTCTTCTATCAGCTCCCTGGACTCATCTCCCAATACGCGCTGCTTGAACAGCTTACCTACTTTCAGATTGACGATGTTAGTGCATTGGGAGAACTTCTTGCAGTTGGCACAGCAGTAACGTATCTCGTCCTCAAGCGTATCCACCAGTACTGTGCCCAGCACTATTGCAAGCTCTTCCGTCTGTTCAGGGTCGGCAAGCTGAAGCAGCTTCGATACGAAAGCATTACTGTCAGATGCAACGGCATCAGGGGTCTCTTCAATCCGCTTGGCTATCTCATTACCGACAATAGCAGTTGCCATTGTCATCAGGAAATGTTTCTCCTCCGGTATATGCTCGAGCCTGGACCTGAACCGTCTTCCGTTCAGTTCGTGTAATATTGCGTAAATTGTATAGGTCTGTTCTTCGTTCATGATAAGTAAGTTCCAAATTTGTTACTCTATCTTCTTTGAGCTCTGTACCCTTATGACCATGGGAGGCAGCTCGATCTCATCAGCTTCCTCGTCCTCTCTGATCCTGAGCGTAACCTTAACAGCCGCCGGAAGGTATTCGCTCTCATCGGTCGACCATTGAGATGACCATTCCGGATCTTCATCCCTGTTCTCACCGAGGTCAAGATATTCGAAATCTATTCCCGAAACGGTATCGTCAAGAACTCTTGACCTTGATGATGAACCCTCGTAATCGTCATCGAGAAAGAAGAAGTTCTCTTTTATCTTAAGGCCTTCGGAATCATGATGGATCATCACCCATTTCAGACCTGGTTTATCTATCAGGGAATCACCCCTGTCTGATACTGACGTTGTAATGAATGCTGCGCTGTCCGATGCGCCTTCGAAATAATACAACCGCTGGCCCTCCTGGTTGGCGGAGCTGATATAAGGGTAAACGCCTTTTAGCAGGAAAGACAGCTGTGCCGACAGTATCCTTATATGCTGGGATGCATCCTGTCTCTGGACACCCTTTTCCTCGGACCTTACGGCAAAGCGCATGGTGGTAACGAGGACCAAAACGATCACCGAAGTGAACATAAGAGCAATTATTATCTCTATTAGAGAAAAGCCCTTATTATTCTTCTTCAGGCAAAGCTGTGCTCTTTGTGGCCTTGAGCTCAAATGAACCTCCTTGCCATTCAACGATAACGGTTATCTCATAGGTCTCGGCTATAGCTTCTTCTTCGCTAGGTAACACTGCTATCCTCTTAGAAACGGTAAATGTATCATCTATATCCAGGCTTTCATCCGTTTCCTTAAGACTTTCTGAGCTTAAGGATTCTTCCATTACTGACCTCGCATGGATTATAGCCTGAGAATACAGTTCGGCCTTCCTTGTGTTCTTAAGGTTTATTGAGTAGACCTGGATCACGGCAGCAATAGCCAGTGACAGAAGTGATACTGCAATAACTACTTCAATCAGACTGAAGCCATTTGACTGCCGCCTTACCGGTAATGTTAGAAACGTTGATCTCATATCTTCTTTCATCTTCATCCTGCAGAACTACAGCGCCTCCCGTGCTGTCTCCCAGAGGATAGAATATTATACTGTCTTCAGAATATACCCTTATTCTTTCCGGCAAGGACCTGTCAAGGATAGTACCCTTGTCCGATGACACTGAGTAACCCGCGTTCTCATCCTTTATCCGGAAGGTCACCTCTTCATGTCTGGCGATAGCAGCCTCTCGTGCATGTTTAAGTACAGCAAATACCTTCCTTGTCTCTGCCTTTATCATGGACTTATCGGAATAGCTTACTGCAGAGAATACGGCAACCGAAGTAGCGAGACTTATAATAGCAAGAACAACGATTATCTCAATAAGTGTAAAACCTTTATTCCCAGCTCTTGATATCATCTGCTGTGCCTTCCTGTTTGTCAGGCCCCCACGAATACAGATCATACTCTCCATGGCTCCCCGGAAAGCGGTATATATAGTCGCTTCCCCACGGGTCCTGCGGAATGCTCGTTTTCTTCAGGTAGGGCCCGTCCCACCCGTCCATGCCTGAGCTTGCGAGCAGGGCAGAAAGGCCCTCCGATGATGAAGGGTAGTTGCCGGTGTCAAGACGGAGCTGGTCGAGAGCCCCTCCGAATAGCTCTATCTGGGACTTGGCTGCAAGTATCTTTCCCTTTTTCTCGCCTTTGAAGACCCTTGGACCGACTAACCCAAGGATAAGGCTAATTATAACGAGGACTATAAGTACCTCGATCAATGAAAAACCTCCTGAACATTTTAACCTTCTATTCATTACTACCTCCTGATAATTTCAAAATGATATATCGTATAGACCTACAATAGCCATAAGCATAGAAAGTACTATGAATCCCACGAAGACCGCCATTATGAGTATTATTGCGGGTTCAAGAAAGCTGATGAGCCTTTTTATCAGGTTCCTGCTCTCGCTTTCGAACCTGTCGGCAATAAGCAGGAATGTCTCTTCCAGCGTTCCGGACTCTTCGCCTACAGCTATCATCTGGCTTACTATCTGCGGGAAGACCTCACTGTTCTTCAGGGGTAAGTAGATACCCTTACCTTTGCCTACCCCTTCCTGGAGGCCCGAGAGCTTTTCTGAAATAACCGAGTTGCCGACGACTGCCCTGGATATCTTGATGGAGCTTAAGATAGGGACCCCGCTGTTCAGGAGAGTGCCCATCGTCCTTGAGAACCTTGTTATGGCAAGGCTAATATGTAGTTTCTTCAACACGGGTATCTTAAGCTTGATCTCGTCGAACGTTCTCTTGCCTTTAGATGTCTGTAAGTAGCTGTTTATGCCGACTGCGATAATAGCTACGAATGATAGGATCGCCCACCAGTATGCAAGGAAGAAGTTGCTCGCACTTATAAGTAACTGGGTCGGAAGAGGTAGTGTCTGGCCAAGGTCATTAAATATGACAGTGAACTTAGGAATGACATATAACATTAGCACGGCTAACGTTAAGGTGCCTGCTAAAGAGATGAAGATAGGATAAATGATAGATGAAAGAAGCTCCTGTTTCAGTGTCGCTGTTGTCTCAAGGAACGAGACTATCCTTCTCAGTACGGGTTCCAGTATTCCTCCTTCCTCACCGGCCCGTACCATATTAACGTAAAGCTCAGGGAAGACCTTGTGTCTCATGACCGACTGGGAAAGGGAACGTCCTTTCTGTATATCGGAGTAGACCTCCTTAAGTATCTTCTTCATCGCAACCTTCTCCGAATGTTCAGACAGGATAAAAAGGGCCTTATCAAGTGGCATACCTGAGGTCAGGAGTGTCTGCAATTCCTGAGTGAATATGAGAAGATCGCCGGAGTTAGCTTTGTCGAAAGGGCTGAAAAGCTTCTTCTTCTGAGGGCCTATGCGTATAGGGATGAGATTCTCTGCCTTGATGAGATCACGTACAATGTCTACGTTTTCGGCGTCGATCTCCCTCTTGATCCTGTTCCCATTTCTGTCTGTTGCCTCATAAGAAAAGGTCGGCATGAATTATGTTATCATATCCCCTTTATACGGTCAATTTGAGCGTTTTGCATGCTTTACAAATACTAATCAAGATGCTAAAATCCGATTATTCCGTTCTTTTTTTAGGGGGAAACTGGTCTCTCGGACCTATAGTATGGAAAATCTGAAGATCATATGTGAACACTATAATTTCTCTAATGAGGACAAGGAAAGACTGCGTTCTTTGCTCCCGATGATAGAGGAAGTGGCTGATGATTGCATAAAAGAGCTTCATGGCAAGATACGCAGGCTGGGGAATAATGAAGTAACCGTATCTCTGAACTCGCATCCGCAGCTTGTGCACCTTCATCGCACATGGCTACTCGATATGTTTAGTGGAGAGTATGATAAAGGGTATTATAATAGCCTTAAGCGAATAGGTAAGGTCCACACTAAAGAGAACGTAACTCCGCATTACGTGAGCGTTTCAATGAACGCTATAAGGGACTATCTTACCAACCTTCTTTCAGAAAGGATCGAGGACAAGGAAAGACGGACACTTCTTAAGGGATCCATCAATAAGATGATAGATATTAATCTCGATATAGTTACCAGCTCATATGTGGAAGAGGAGATCGAGACATTATCAGCGGGGTATAAGATCAAGAACGCTTTGATAGTATTCGCTGAGAAGTTCTCGGGCGTAATGAACCTTGTCCTTGTGATCGCATTGATCGTGATCACCCTCGGGGTGGTCGGCCTTTTTGCATATGATGTGTTGCAGCTTCTGCAGGGCGATGATATATCGCATGGAATAATCACGGTTCTGGGCTCATTGCTTGTTCTCTGGGTCATGATAGAGCTTATGAACACAGAGATCTCGCATCTAAAGGGCGGTAAGTTCAACATAAGCGTGTTTATAGGTGTGGCCCTTGTAACGTTCATCAGGGACCTGATGATAGTAACTCTTGAACATAAAGGAGAACCTATCAAGGACCTGACCGGGGTATATCTTATCGGTGTCATATTCCTGCTCGGGATAGTATACTGGCTCGTGATACGAGCAGAAGGAAAACGATAATAAAGGGAGAGGTAACCGTTTATGAAAGTGCTTGTAATAGGTAATGGTGGAAGGGAACATGCTATGGTCTGGAAGCTTGCCAAGAGCCGGCAGGTGGACAAGGTCTATTGTTGTCAAGGGAATGCCGGTATATCTGATATAGCTGAATGTGTTGACATCAAGCTGAACGACTTTGACGCTCTCCTGGACTTCGTTAATTACGAATGGATAGATATGACCATTGTTGGACCGGAGGCACCGTTAGCCGATGGAATAGTGGATGCCTTTGAAAAGAACGGAAGAAAGATCATGGGCCCCACCAAGGCTGCGGCTCAGCTGGAATCGAGCAAGGTATTCGCCAAGGATTTCATGCGCAAATACAATATCCCGACCTCTGACTATAAAATGTTCACTTCATATAACCAGGCGGAAGAATATATAAGGTTAAAGGGCGCTCCAATAGTCGTCAAGGCGGATGGCCTTGCTGCCGGGAAAGGGGTTATAGTCGCAGAGACCGAGGACGATGCGATAGAGGGCATCAAGATCATCATGAAGGACAAGGTGTTCGGAAATGCCGGGAATAAGGTGGTCATAGAAGAATGCCTTGTTGGAGAAGAAGCCTCGTATATGGTGTTCACGGATGGAGAGACGATCCTTCCTATGGTCAGCTCGCAGGACCATAAGAGGATATTTGATAACGACAAGGGGCCTAACACCGGAGGTATGGGGGCTTACAGCCCGGCGCCAGTTGTAACCGATGAGCTTGAGAAGGTCATAATGGACAGGGTAATGAGGCCTACAATCGAGGGAATGAAGAGAGAGGGGATAAAGTTCAAAGGTATACTCTATGCAGGACTTATGATAAAGGATGGGATGCCTCAGGTACTGGAGTTCAACTGCAGGCTTGGAGACCCGGAAACTCAGCCTGTGCTTATGAGGATGGAATCTGACCTTATGGATATCGCTCTTGGAATAGCCGACGAGAACCTGAAGGATGTAGAACTTAAGTGGAAAGATGATGAAACAGTATGCGTTGTGATATCTTCCGAAGGATACCCGGGCAAGTATAAGAAGGGTGATGTTATAAAGGGCCTCGATAAGTTCAAAGGAAGGGATGACGTTGTAGTGTTCCATGCAGGCACTTCGTATGACGGTGACAATGTTGTAACATCAGGAGGCAGGGTGCTCGGGGTGACGGGTATAGGGAAGACCTTGAAAGAAGCCAAGGAAAAAACGTATGATGCAGTAAGTAAGATCCATTTCGAAGGGATGCACTATAGAAAGGACATCTCGGATAAGGCATTTAACAGATGAAAAGAACAGGTTATAAGGCATTAATTCTAATGGGCTCCGACTCTGATCTTCCCGTAATGCAGGAAGCCGGCAAGGTTTTCGAAGATTTCGGTATAGCATATAAGATGTCGGTCGCGTCGGCCCATCGTACACCTGAAAAGGTCATGGGTCTTGTAGGGGAAGCGGAGAAGAAAGGGGCCGAGGTGATCATTGCCGGCGCCGGAATGGCAGCCCACCTTGCGGGTGTGGTCGCTGCACATACTATCCTGCCGGTCATCGGAATTCCTTTGAGCTCTTCATCATTGAACGGCTTCGACTCACTTCTTTCTACAGTTCAGATGCCCCCGGGAATACCGGTAGGTACTATGGCGATAGGAAAGGCTGGGGCGAAGAACGCAGCATTGTTCGCGATCCAGATAATGGCCAACAAGGACAAAGGACTTAAGACAAGGCTCAGGAAGTTCAGAGGCAATCTCAAAAAAGAAGTTGAGAAAAAGGACAGCCTTATTCAGGATAGATGAAGATATATCCTGATTGTTTCCCTTGTTTTTTCAGACAGGCCTCCATTGCGTTCGAAAATGCAGGGATCGATCACGATAAGAGGCTTAACATTTTCATGAATATCTCTAAGGAGATATACAAGCATGAACTTTCAGTATCCCCCGCCCATGTCACTACACGTATCCACCGCCTGATAAGGGATGAAACAGGACTCGATCCCTTTGCATCTGTAAAGAGCGAGTATAATGCAAAGGCGATGGAGCTGTATGATGAGCTTAAGGCAAAGGTTGCGAGTTCGGACGAGCCCCTGCTTACCGCGTCACGTCTTGCGATAGCGGGGAACATCATAGATTTCGGCATCTTCACTTCTGTGAATATTGAGGCTACCATAGAGAGATCACTCAGGGCG
>CP070669.1:828563-844389 GCA_020351835.1 Nitrospirota bacterium | reverse complement strand
CCATTCCGGGATCCGTCATTATTGTCGCAGGATTGGAATTGACCAGCAGGATCTCATATCCGAGCTTTCGTAACGCTTTACATGCCTGGGTCCCCGAGAAATCGAACTCGCACGCCTGGCCGATAATTATGGGTCCTGAGCCTATTATCATTACCTTCTTGATATCATCCCTTCTTGGCATCTTTTTTCTCCTTTATATGAGTGGTCTATTTATTCCCGTTATATCCATTTTTAAGCAATAATTGAGGCTCGGTGAGGCGTATACGCGGGCCGTGCTTAACGGCCGCTCAATTATACAATAATCCGGTGTAAATGGGGCCGAAGACGGGGATATCAACCGGCAAATTGTGACTATTAGCTGATCACCAGTCTCTGATAACTAATTGCTGTTTTCATTCCCATAGAACAGCCGATACGCGACATAGTACTTATTGATATTGCTCACGTACCTGACCGGTTCACTGCTTACTACTCTCAATGATGCTATCTCGACATTGCGGAACCACTTATTGGGATCGAGCCCCATCTTCTTTGCTTGTGTCCGCATACGCGCTACATTGGTCGGCCCGGCGTTATAAGCTGCAAGAGCGAAGCGTATCCGGTCGCGTTCGGAAAGGGCAGGCTCATCATAATATGTATCACGGAGATGCGCGAGGTATTTTATGCCCGCATGGATGTTGTTCTCGATCTTTTGTATGTCCTTGATGCCAACGGCCTTGCCGGCCGCTGTAGATCTCTTTATCTGCATAATGCCTATGGCGCCCTGTTGGCTTCGCTTATTCTGATTTAGCCGGGATTCCTGGTAACCAAGAGCCAGCAGTAACAGCCAGTCAAACCCGTATTGGTCGGCGTATTTCCTGATATGTCCGATAGCCTCTAGCTGGTCTCTTGCACTGGCGAGCTCGAGGGGATTCTTTATCCATTTGCTGTCCTTATAGTAACGGTTGAAATATATGTTGCCATGCAGTGTGCCCTGCCTGCGGCTCTTGATGAAAACGTCAAGACTTGCCTTGAGCCTGGGATTATCCTTGCGGACCATCCATGCGATATCGGCATCATTACGCACCATGACGTTCTCGAGTATCCTGATATCCTTATATACCTCTGACCATATCGAGGCGACGTGGCTGTCAGCGATCGTGATGTCGAGTGCCCCGGCATTTACCATCTCCAGTACATCCTCCGTCTCGAGCGTCTCATCAAGGGCTTTGATACGGACATTCTTAAGTCCCAGAGATGATAGTTTATTATTCAGATCCAGAAGGCTGTTGTAATAGCTGCTGCTTTTTCGGACGTATACATTACGGCCGGCGAGGTCCTTCACATTGTTTATATCATCCACGGACCTGTGCGTTACGACCACCTCGTCTATACCGCTCAGGTATGGTCTGGTGAAATTTACCTCTTCAAGGCGACCGGGGGTCACGGTCAAGCCGGCTGCGGCTATATCACCAAGTCCTTCATTAAGGGCCGGAATGAGCCTGTCTCGCGTGACCGGAATGAACTCAAGTACTACCTGCAGCTGCCTTCGGGAGCGCTTTTTATTAAGATGCTTCTCGTAATCCTTGAGCAGCGAGTACTCAAAGCCGTACAGCTCAGCTCCCGCAATGAAGAAATTGGTCCTGTTAAAAGTCGTAAGTACCCTTATATAATGGCGCTCCATAAGCCCCGGGAGGTCATCTCTATATTTCTCATCAAAGTGTTCGTCCAGAGGATGTATATGTGAGGAACCGTAATTATCTGATGCGCTGTTGTCTGAGCATGCGGCAAGAACAGAAAGTAGAATGGCCAGCACGATACAGTACCGGTATAGTGCGGAATGCGCCGTTATCCTCATATTAGTACTACTATACTGCGGACCATGGATGATTGCAATTAATTATGATCAAAGAGTGGTAAAGTATGATTTGTAACAGGTCACCAGTTACTAATTACATATCACAATTGTGTTAAAGTATTTTGAGTATGCAGGAGGATGAATGAGATATAAACCTGGTGTTATTTTTATTCTTTCGGTATTAATATTATTAGGCTGCAGCGACTATAGTCCCTCTACCGGTTCATATAAAGCTAAGGGTATATCACTGAACTTCCCTGCGGGCTGGGCCAAGGCAGCGACGACCCCTTTTTCCATAATAACGGTCGAGAACAGCGTCCAGAGTGCCCAGATGAACCTGGTCATTCAGGACCTGCCGGAGAACATGACATTCGAGCAGTTCATGCAGAGGGTGTCATCCAACCAGAACAGGGCAGGGGCGCGTGAGATCGACAGTGGTAAGATAGATATGGGTGGTAGCGAGGGTCACTGGTCATTAAGGGAGATGAATGTTCAGGGCCATATCTTCACCGCTATCACATATACGGCCCTTAACGACCGCAAGGCATACTCGGTAATGGGGATAGCTAAAAAGGAACTTTTCCGGGATTATGAGTCCGTCTTCGATGCTGCGGCAAAGAGCGTAAGGTTTGTTGACTAGCTTTCAAATGTTAGCAAATAGTTAATTGTAGCCGGTTACTGATCACCGATCACTGATCCAGCTTGGCAGGGATAAGTCCGACCCTTGAGATCCTTGCCTGTACTTCACTTGTAAAGAGATAATCAAAGAATGACTTTGCCAGCCCCTGAAGTTCACCTTTCCATATTATTCCCAGCGGTGATACGGGTTTATATTCCTGTCTCCAGACCCTGTACTTAGTGGGTGCAACACCGTCAAGCTTTAATATCCTCATGTGCGCTCGATCTACGCTTGAAAGTGGAATATAACCGATAGCACCCTTGTTAGTGGATATAGTTTCAATTGTCAGAGGGGTGTTATGTTCTATTACAATACCGACAGGGTCTTTTATTTTCTCGAACCCGGGCAGATTCTTCATAAGCACGCTACGCGAAGAATCACCCGGCTCACGGTTTATGACCTTGATCATCATATCAGGACCGCCGAGCTCCTTCCAGTTAGTTGTCCTTCCTGAGAAGATGTTAAGGACCTGAATGCCGGAAAGGCCGGGGATCTTTTTAACGCTCTTATTGACAGCGAATACTACAGGGGAGAAAGCAAACACCTTGTATTCCAGGCCATACTTCATTTCTGAATCTTTAATAGGCCTGGCTACTCTCCCGAGCTCACAGTCTCCCTTTGCGGTCGCCTTTATCCCGCCTTTACTGCCTATGCTGTCAGGTACGTTTATCTTAGAGCCGGGGTGTTCCTCTTCATATGAAGCCGCAAGCATCCTGAGAAGGGCCTGGCTGTCACCCGTTCCGCATATAGTTATCTCCTCGGCAGCATATGCAGTGGGCAATGCCAGGAATACTGCGGCAGTAATTATGAATAAACCTGTCTTCAGATATCTCATGTTCCCTCGTCTTCATGTTATCACAAGTCTCTTTCACCGGCAACATGACCGGGGCTGAAGACGTAAGCCGGTAGCTAACAGCTGAAGGCTGTCTTCTGCTACAATGTTAACTATGGACAGTAAGAGAAAGACTAGCCTTATATTACTGGTGATACTTATCCTCTTCTTTATCGCCCCGGTCCAGAACTTCATAGTGAGCAACCCGCTGTTCCAGATGGCCGATGACGCTGCCGAGGAGCATACGAGCGCGGCTCTAAAACGTGCATTGATCGCCTATGGCTCTGCCAGGGTCACGAACGCCTTTATATCGATGCTGCAGGAGACCGAGATAAGCGCCCAACCCGGAGGGCTTGGTGTAACTGTCGCGTTCTTTCAGCTGCTGGACCCTCTTAATGACCTGGTAGAGAGGTTCTCAAGCATAATGCTACTGGTGATCATATCGCTTGGCATACAGAGCTTTCTTATATTGCTTGGCCCGTGGATGGGGGCAAAGCTTATTATGCTCGGACTATTGTTGTGGATAGCAGGGCTGTGGTTGAAGGACAGGATAAATATAGACCTGGTAGCATTCGGTAAGACGGTAATAGTGCTGGCGGTATTTGTGAGGTTCATCATGCCTATAATGGCCGGTGCCAATGACGCTGTCTATAATGCTCTGCTTGACAGTAAATACGAAAAAGCGATAGGCGAGATCAGGAGCGAGAACGAGGAATTTGCAGAACGTTCGGGCGGGAGCTACGAGGATGTGCAGGAGATCAGGGATATGCTCAGAGAGTTCGAGGAAAAGAGCGTAGCACTTGCAGAGATAAAGAGGGACGAGCGTAAGTTCGACAGGCTTAAGGAGACGGGTGAGATAACGGCTATGGAGGTAGAGATAGAGAGGTTAAAGAACAGGATAAATACATACGAAAAGGATGACAGGGAGGTATCCATAACGGGTATCGTCGCTGACGTCAAGGAATGGATAAACCCCTCGGCGCTTAAGAAGAAGGTCGAGCGGATGATCGATAAGTTCTTATCGCTTATCATGGTGTTCATTATCAATACGATAGTATTCCCATTATTGTTCCTCTGGCTGTCTATAAAAGCATTGAAGGTCGTATCAAGCGGTGCTTTTGTAATGACGCTAGAGAGGAAGTTCAAAGAGCAGATAGTAAAGAGCAAAGAATAATTAACCACAGAGTCACAGAGACACTGAGAAAGATTGAATTGGGGTCAAGCCTGAAAATAACATAAGAAACTAACCACAGAGACAAGAGGCTCTGTCTACGACATGCAGGGAGAACTACTATTTTATTTCTCAAAAAAGCTAAAGACTTGCTCCCTATGGGCCATAGGCTGTGACTCAGTGCCTCAGTGGTAAATCTAAGCTTCTCAAAGGGTTTTCTCGAACTCCGATGCGATGTATTCGATGTTCTTCTGCTCTTCGTCCGACAGTGAGTTGAATACCTTTCGTGCATCATCTGATGACACGGCACGTCCGAGCTTGAGATAAAGGTCATATCCGTTAGCGCCGAGCGATATCATAAGCTCGAGTATATCATTGAGAGTCTTGCCGTCTGCCCAGGCTATGGCTGCGTCAGTCTTGACGCATCCGACCATTACGGTGTCAGTAGGGACATCGATAACATCTCCGGGAAAGTCAGATGACGGATCATCTCCTGTAAGTTCGGTATAAAGTTCCTCTAACCTTTGCTTGTGCTCTTCACGCGTGGCTATCCTGCTTGACAGTACAGAGCTCTTATCATCAGAGGAGAATCGCTTGCTCATCTCATCAATGAAACGTATAGTACCGTCCTCTAGGAACCATGCTACCGCTGCAAGCTGCCCGGCCGATAAAGTTTCCGGGAAGCAGAACATACCGGCCTCCGGCGGGCCTCCGGCGACAATACCGTTATATGCCATTATGCCGCCCTCCATATTCAGCACGTTCTGAAAGCCCGCACCCATGAGCATGCTCGTAGCAGACAGGCTCCGGTTGCCGCTCCTGCAATAGACAACGGTCTGTCTGTTTTGGTCCATTTCTCCCATCTTAAAGGAGAGCTCGCTTAGAGGTATCAGCCTTGCCCCGGGGATATGCCCCTGCTCGTACTCGGCAGGCTGGCGTACATCCAGCAGGCAGTACTCGTCAGACTTCTTTTCCGCTATAAGTGTACGCACCTGGTCGGGTGTAATAGATGGTGTTGACTTAAAGTAATCAAGAACGCTCATGAGTTCGTTGGGAACAATGATCCTTGAAAAAAAGTATTGCCACTGGGACACGGAGACTTTGAGAGAGACTACAAATGAACAGGTCCTCTCTCAGTGAGCTCTGTGCCTCTGTGGTTACTCGTGTTCTTTACGGTACTACAAGCACCTTACATGGTGCATAGCCGACTACCTTTGACGTACAGCTTCCCAAAAGGAGCTTTTTAAGACCTTTCTTTCTGCCGTGCTTGCCCATAACTATCATGTCTGCCTTTACTTCTACTGCTTTTTCGATGATCGATTCTGCAGGATCATGACCTCGTGCTACAGTAGTTTCACATGCGACACCTTCCTTCTCCGCACACTCCTTTACCGCTTCCAGAAACTCTATCGCTTCCTTCTCTGCCTTTTCGACCGCTTGTGGAGCAAGAGCTTCATACTCAGGATTTACTTCTACAACAGACGTAGCGTAGAACTTTGTGTTGCAGGCCTTGGCGAGGTTGACTGCCTCGGTTGTCGCGTGCTCACTATAATCAGACCCATCTGTTGCCAGAAGGATTATCGTGAGACTGCTAATAGGACATACTTCTGCACCCATATGAGATTCCTCCTTTCGAAAGTATGATTCAGCTATATGTAGGATAAGTATATCATGGATGACCTTATACTGGTAAGGGGTAACCGGTAACTGGTCACTGGTGATCAGTAACTATCAAATGACCAATGACAATTAACAAATGAATTGCCATAGATCACAAAATGGGCTATATTTTAGTATGAGATATTCGATCCCATTAGTTTTATTGATCATTTTGCTGGCCCCGGTCATCGTTGCTTCCGAACAGTGTGTGCCAACACGGCCTGATATGCTCGGTCCTTTCTATAAGTCAGGTGCGCCCGAGAGGACGGAGGTAGGCAAAGGATATGTCATGGTCGGGGTAGTAAGGTCCGCGGAAGACTGCTCTGCGGTAGAAGGAGCTGTGATCGAGCTATGGCTCACTGGACCTAACGGCAAGTACGGTGACGACTACCGTGCGAAGATGTATTCCGGGAAGGACGGCAGATACAGGTTCGAGAGCAATCCTCCGTTGCCTTACTTTGGCAGGCCGCCTCACATACATATAAAAGTGACCGCAAATGGTTATAAAGAGCTCATAACACAGCACTACCCGTCACCGAATACTGATATGGCAACTTTTGACCTTGTACTTATACCTGAATAGCCATATATGGTCATACGGTCTTGATCTTACAAGCAGGCTTAAACTTTTATCGCTCAATGAAAGAAGAAAATAAGAACAAATCACCAGAAATGCAGTGGTATCAACTCGAGAGCGGATCTGTCTTTGATCGACTTGGGGCGTCCCACGAGGGACTGTCCAATGCAGCTGTCGCAGAGCGCCTTGCCGAACACGGGCCAAATGCACTTGCTGAAGAAGATAAGATCAGTCGATTAAAGATACTTCTGCATCAGTTCACCAGCCCCCTGGTCTCTATTCTTCTTATCGCATCTGTGGTCACTTTCCTTCTGCATGAATACGTCGATACAGCTGTCATCATAGCAGTCGTTCTTCTAAATGCACTGATAGGTTTTATCCAGGAGTACAAGGCTGAAGAGAGCGTGAGGTCCCTTAAAAAAATGACGGTCCCTAAGGCCCGCGTGCTGCGTGAAGGAAAGGAGCAAGAGGTTCAAAGCATAGAGCTTGTGCCGGGAGATATCGTTATGCTTTCTTCCGGCAGCAAAGTTCCGGCGGATATGAGGCTCTTTCATGCTATTGAGCTCAGGATCGAAGAGGCGATGCTTACAGGAGAGTCGGTTCCTGCTGAGAAGGTAACCGTAGCCATACAGGACAGCAACCTGACCCCCGGCGATCAGCGAAATATGGCCTTCATGGGCACGTCGGTCGTTAACGGAAGGGCGAAGGGGATAGTAGTAGGGACCGGTCATAATTCGATACTGGGACGCATTGCTACGGAAGTGCGTGAAATAGGGTCCTTAAAGGCTCCTATACAGGACAAGATCAATGTCTTTGCCCGCAATATCGGGCTGCTGGTGCTGTCCGCTTCGGCGCTTGTCATGCTTGTCGGAATGGTCATGGGGAATGAATTGAAGGAGATGTTCATAACCGCAGTAGCTGCGGCAGTGGCAACCATACCAGAAGGTCTGCCCATCGTAGTGACCGTTACGCTGGCCATTGGTGTATCTCGCATGGCGCGGCGAAATGCGATCATACGTAAACTGCATGCCGTAGAGACCCTTGGCAGCACGTCAACGATCGGGTCCGACAAGACCGGGACATTAACTCGCAACGAGATGACAGTACGCCTTGTATACGACGGCCTGCATACCTATGAGCTCACCGGTACGGGATACCGTCCGGAGGGGAAGGTGCTTCATGAGCAGATTCCGGTCGAACCGGAGACCCTTCAGATGCTGCAGCAGGTCTTCAGAATAGGAATGCTCTGCAATGAATCCGATCTTTATGAGGAGAACGGGGAATATCATGTAGATGGGGACCCGACGGAAGGTGCGCTTTTTGTATCGGCGATCAAGGCGGGCCTTAATCCCGAGCTTGAGAGAGAGAGCTATGAGCAGATATCGATCATACCGTTCGAATCAGAGAGGCAGTATATGGCGACACTTCACAAAAAGGGCGACAGGAAATATGTATTTGTGAAGGGCTCTCTTGACCGGCTGCTCGATATCTGTACCGAATGTATGATCTCAGAAGTGCTTAAAAAGGATGATTTCTACCGGATCGCGGATGCCTTCGGGCATGAGGGACTTCGGGTACTGGCGATGGCATATAAGGAGGTCCCTGCCGAGACAACGGAGATCAGTCATGCTGATGTGGAAAAGGGCCTGATCTTTGCCGGGCTGCAGGGCATGATAGATCCGCCACGTGACGAGGTAGCGCAGGCTATTGAGGGTTGCAAACAGGCCGGTATACGCACTGTTATGATAACCGGTGATCATGCCGTAACGGCTCTCGCCATAGGCAGAAGGCTTGGGATAGCTGAAGAGGGCGCACCGGTCCTTACAGGAAAGGAACTGCAGGCAATGAGCGATGATGAGCTGTTTGAGCGCGTGAAAAGTGTCTCTGTGTACGCCAGGGTCTCACCGGAGCATAAACTAAGGATAGTAGAGACTTTGAAACGGCATGGGGAGATAGTAGCAGTAACGGGTGATGGAGTTAATGATGCGCCGGCGCTTAAATCGGCGCATATCGGCATAGCCATGGGCAGAACCGGTACGGACGTCGCCAAGGAAGCTGCCGACATGATCGTAACAGATGACAATTTTGCGAGCATATACAATGCAGTGGAAGAGGGCCGTGTCGTATTCGACAATATAAGGAAGGTTATCGCGTTCCTTATCCCTACCGGTATAGCCGCGGTGATATCTATAATGGGCGCGCTGGTCCTTGGCTATCCTATCCCTTACGTCCCCGCGCAGCTGCTTTGGATAAATCTTGTAACGAACGGCCTTCAGGATGTAGCTCTGGCATTTGAGCCGGGGGAAAAGGGGATAGCGAAACGTAAGCCGCGTGATCCTTCAGAAGGGCTTATGTCGAAGCTGCTTATCCAGCGAACGGTCATCGTCGGTACGGTAATTTCGTTAGGTGTCATATTCAATTATACTCTTGCGATAAGGTCGGGTGATTCCCTTGAACAGGCACGTACCGTTGCGGTAACCACAATGATATTTTTTCAATTCTTTCAGGCCTGGAACTCCCGGTCAGAGACCCGATCTGTTCTCAGGATAGGCCTGTTAAGCAATCCGTTCCTGTTTTTCAGCATGATAACAGCATTGTTTGCTCATCTGGCCGTCCTATACGTGCCTGCATTCCAATGGGTGTTCCGTACTGCTCCTCTTGCGATCACGGAATGGATCGAGATAATCAGTGTTTCGGTAACTATCCTGTTAGTGATAGAGGTCGAAAAGTTCATAAGGAATCGTAAGGAACTTAGATTTCAGAGGGCCGGTTGAGGAAAATGTTGTAAAGTTGTGATATGCATGGATATGAAGTTGTGGTGGGCCGTTAATTCTATAATGGAGGTTTATAATGGAGCTTAAAGAGTATTTTGAGAATGTGCATGGTACAGGGGTCCTTTCGACAGCAGATAGTAATGGCAGGGTAGACTCGGCTATCTACTCGCGGCCTCACGTTATGGATGACGACACAATAGCATTTGTGATGAGAGAGAGGTTGACCCATCACAACCTGCAGTCTAATCCTGGTGCAGCTTATCTTTTTATCGAGGACGGTGGAGGATATAAAGGGGTGCGTCTTTTTTTAACCAAGATCCGCGAGGAGAAGGATTCGGAGCTGGCCGACGAGCTTAAAAGGCGATATTTATCACCGGAGGAGGACAGGGCTAAGGGGCCCAAGTATGTTGTCTACTTCCGGGTGGATAAGCAGCTCCCTCTTATAGGATCAGGGGAATGATAAGAGGCTAAAATGCATGATCACCCCCATAAAAAAAGGCCGAGTGCGGGAGCCTTCTTCAGGAACCTTTCCGTACCTATGCCGCTAAGAGAAAAGTTCGCTCTGCTTTTCCGTAATAACCTTACAAAGATAAAAAATAGGCAGGAGTGCTGCGGCCATCCGGGAGAGCCGGGGTGCTGAGTGGCCAAAGAGCCCTCAGGTGGAGAGGGCGACGATCCGCCGGAATAATTGCCCTGGATTGATGACATCTTTTCCTGACTATGTTCAATTCTATCCAACAATTCGCTGCAATAAGAGCTGTGATTTCTGCTTTAATGGAGGCCTTCATGAGATGGAGGACATGCACGTAACCAAAATGATGATGATGGTCGATAAGCTAAAGGGTATCGGAACGCGAACGATAGATATTATGGGAGGGGAGCCGACCCTCCACAAGGACCTTGCGATCTTTGTCTCATATGCAATGGACAAGGCAATGGGAATAAATATCAGTTCTAACGGCAGCGGCAACGGACTACTGAATAGCATTCAGGACAGCTGTCCGGATGCTTTGATAGGCATATCTATTAATAGCAGAGAAGATATCACGAAGGCAGCTGACTCTGTTCGACAGAAGGGACTTCTGGTAAAGACAGTTGTGGGACGAAATAAGGACGAAACAATGCTTAGTGACATTCTCTCGATGGGTGCTACGGCAACCAATCTCATATACATGGACGAGATGGCACCGGATGGTATTGGCGCAACGCTTCCGTTTGATGAGTTCTATTTCTGGATACGCGAAGCATTTGGCGGTAACGGAGCGGCTCCTGTGTTCTGCTCCGGCTTTCTCCCGGATACTGATACCTATCCATCGCTTCGAAATAAGCGCTGCCCGGCAGGCACGACCAAGGTGGGGATCATGCCCGACGGCTCGGTCTATCCGTGCAACCTGTTCTTCGGGTTTCCTGAGTTCAGGATAGGGAATATCTTTACCTCATCATTTGATGAGATATGGGGCAATGAGATACTATCCTTTTTCCGTGACTTCGATGGCAACTTATGCCCGAGGAAGGACTGCAGGCTTCATGCGATGTGCCACGGGGGTTGCCCGGCACACAGTTACTCTCATTTCGGGGACCTTGCAGCGCCCGAGCCAAGGTGTGTGACAATGTCACAATGAATAGTCTGAAAAAGAGTGATAAAATATAGATGTGGGCTATATAAAGGCCCACTTTATTATTAATACTGTATATAAGTTCAAGGAGGTAAAAATGAAGAGGGTACTGATCATTATAGTTGCTTTATCTTTTCTGGTAGTGTCGCTGGCCGTTGTGCGGGATGCATCCGCCTGGGACCTGCTCTGGTACGGGCAGTCTTCTTTCAAAGTGACTACACCGGGGGGCAAGGTCATTCTTATAGATCCTTTTATAAGCGGCAATCCTAAGACGCCGGAACGACTCAAGGACCTTAGCAAGCTTGGGAATGTAGACCTCATTCTGCTTACCCATGGGCACGGTGATCACATCGGTGATACTTCGAAAATTGCGGAGATGACCAAAGCGAAGGTAGGTGTAAATGCCGATATGGGGCATACCCTCGGCATATTGGAAATAGTTCCTTATGAGCAGTTGATACGTTTCAACAAGAGCGGACCGATATCGCCATTAAAGGATATTACGATCACCATGGTACATGCGGAGCACAGCTCTGAAATAGTCCATACTGACCCGGTAACAAAGAAAAAGATGGTTTATCCGGGAGGTGAACCGGGAGGGTACATAATCAAGCTCGAGAACGGTTATACGGTATATTTTGCCGGTGATACGGGTGTATTCGGTGACATGAAGTTCATAGGAGAGTTCTATAAGCCGGACCTGTCAATATTGCCTATAGGTGGACACTTCACAATGGACCCGGCACATGCTGCATATGCTGTAAAGAACCTGCTTAAGTCAAAGCTGGTAGTACCTGTTCACTACGGCACGTTCGGGCCCTTAAAAGGGACACCTGATGAGCTCAAAAAGGCACTCGGTGATTTTCCTGCGAAAGTGGTTGTAATGCAACCGGGAGATACAAAGTCTTTTTGATCTATCAAAATCAGCTTTGAATGTTAAGGTATGAAAAGGCAACTTAGCTTTTATACATTTACTCTTCTGTTAATTATCTTTTCAGGAGGATGTGCCGGCGTGTCTGAAGAGGCCAGGTTCAACGTTATCTTAAAAGAGGGGAATTTCGAACTGAGGGAGTATGAGCCTCAGGTAGTCGTCGAAACACTGGTTGATGGAGATTTCGATGAGGTCGGCAATGTCGGGTTTAGAAGGCTCTTTAAATATATATCAGGTAATAATTCGGCCGAGGAGACGATCTCTATGACGGCGCCGGTGACCCAGGAAAAGGAGGGGGTGAAGATACCGATGACGGCTCCGGTAACCCAGGAGAAGATGGGAGAGAAGTACAGCATTACCTTCCTCGTGCCATCGAAGTATACTATCGAAACGGTACCAAAGCCCCTGGATGAGAATGTGCGGATAAGGGAAGTACAGGGGCAGCTGATGGCGGCAATTACTTATTCAGGCACATGGGGCCGGAAGCGATACGATAAGCATAAGTTGAAGCTTATTAACTGGATGAAAGAGAAAGGATATGAACAGGTCGGTGAACCTGTTTACGCTCGATACAACCCGCCGTTTACTCCATGGTTCCTGCGCAGGAACGAAGTGCTGATACCGGTAAATAACGGAGATAAGTAAGATGATGCTTAATGAGATCGTGGTGTTAGCAATAGTAGCGGGGATAGGAATGTATTTCTTCTTCTCGGGGCTGAAGGGGCTGAAGCACGGACGCATGACGGTAGTTAATCCGGACCACGGAAGCGCATGGCCGGGGCCCGTGGGGTATTTTATGCATCGTATGAGACAGCGATCAGGTATAAGGGAAAGTACCGATGAGCACAGTCCGAATGTTGAGTTGCAGGGTAGTGCCGTTAAGTGGCGTGCATGGTTCTATATAGTTATGGGATTGGCCTGCTTCATGATCGCTGCCTTTTATCTGGATATAATGGTGCTGGAATAATAACTTTTTACCAATCACCAATCACTATTAAAACCCTTTAGTGTTTCTTTGTAACCCTTGGGCTTGCTGCTCCCGTAACACCTGCGGTCAGGGTGAATCTCATGGCATCCTCCATGTTCATATGTAACGGGGTAACCTGACTGCGGGGGACAAGCACGGCGTATCCGCCTATCATGTAGCTCATAGGAAGGTATACGAGAATGCTGTCCTCTTCACGGAAGCCCTCAGGCATGTTCTCCGGGATAGCCTGCGTCACAAAGCCTACCAGTTTCATCCCCGTATTGCCGATGGTAACTGCTACGACCTGTTCGAACTCTTTCTTGGCGCCGGGCGAAAAGAACCTGAAGAAATCGCGTATAGCCTTATAGACAGACTTGATCAAAGGCATCCGGTAGAGAAGCTGCTCGCCTGCATTAAAGATCTGCTGGAATATATATGCCCTCATCAGAAGCCCCACTGTAAAAGCTGCAACGAGTGCGATGATAACACCTATGCCGGGCCAGTATAACGTCTCTGGAAGGAACGATTTGATAATGCTGCTCAGGACCATCTCGGTAGATACTATAAGCCAGTATATGAGGTATATGGTGAGAGCGACCGGTAATATGGTTACAAGACCGGTAAGTATGTTTCTGCCTATGAATCTGAACATATTAAGCCCCCTCTATCATCAGTATTATATTGGTTTTAGCTCTTATGATAACGGTTTCACTGAAAAAGGACAATATTGATCAGCTGAACAGCGGGTCAGGACCTTATTGCAAGGAATATGGTCGCTATACCTAATGTCATCCTGTATGTCGAGACATTAGCAAAACCACACTGCTCGATACTGCGCACAAATTCTGACGGAGCCGGAAAGGCCTCGATCGAACGAGGGAGATATGAATATGGTTCCCTGTCCCTTGTAACGATGCCTCCTATAAGGGGTATCAGTATGTTGACGTAAGGATCATAAACATATCTGAACCATCGTGATGTCGGCTTTGTAAGCTCCAGGCATATGAACCTGCCGTTATTACGAAGCACCCGATGGGACTCGAGCAATGCAGGTCGGGTATCCATGATGTTACGCATACCAAAGGCAACAGTGACAACATCGAAATATCCATTCTTGTATGGTAATGACTTTGCGTTCTGTTGCTCGAATGTTACCGGGAGGTATGCCGCTCTCGATTTAGCTCTGGCCTTTTCGAGCATCCCGCTGCACAGGTCGATGCCTGTTACCGACCCGCCGCTGCCGAGCTTGCCGGCTGTCAGTATGGCAAGCTTTCCGGTACCGGTGCAGAGGTCCAGCACCTTGTCACTTTTTTGGAAATGGGCCAGTTTGACGAGCCTTCTTCTCCAGAGGTCTGCTATACCGAAGCTGAAGAGCGAACTTAAGAGGTCGATGTGTGGTGCTACTGTTGTGAATATGTCGTTCACATAGCGGTCACGGCCTTCCAGCTTCATTGGGTCCCTCCTGTATATATATTACTCGTATGAGAAGCATGTTTAAAGGAGGGGAAAGACATCACTTATGAAGTGTTTGATCACCTGGGATTCGAAGTCCTTACTAAAGAAGTGTCCTTTACAAAAGTACAAATATAAGTTCCGATAGTACAAGCCAAAATATGCCAAGTGCGATACACTTTTTATACAGACCTCTTAATAAAAGGAGCGATATCAATGCCGGTAAGAAGACATAGCAGGACCTATTTGTCGGGAGTAGCTGATGTATGGACAAGCGACAGGAAATCATTAAGCGATATCATAGGTACCAGGATGGCCTTCTGCCTTATCAAGAACATAAGCGTGTCGGGATTAGGAGTGTTCACAACTACGCCTCTTCAGGTAGGTTCGGTCGTAGCGATAGACAGGTTAAGCTTTAACAAGAGGGTCTACTCCGACAGGCTCTTCGGGACCGTAGCCTGGGTCTCGGGGAAGGATAGAGCTTATAACGTAGGCATCAGATTTCAGGATAGTATAAACAAGTATAAGCATACAGCGCTTTATTCCGATCTGTTCGGTAACAGTGTCGCATCGGGCGGCTTCTCAGGATTTGGTAACTAGTTGATGATAAAAAGCAGCTTTTAGCTTCATCCCTTCCCTTAATCTGTTATTATAATTAATGACCAATGTCAAACTATGCCCTGATTGCGGGGCGGAATATTTTGCGCATATCTATCAGTGCGCCGATTGCGGCGCGGTCCTTTTAACCCCTGAAGAGAACAAGGCTGCTCAGGATGAGAAGCAGCGCAGAAGGGAACAGGCTGTCCAGGATGCCGTTGCTATCAGGCAGGGTGACATTAAATGGATGGGAGAGCTCTATAACGCATTGATCGATGCAGGGATATCATGCACTGTCGTCTCTGATGACGGGTGCAATAAAGGATGCTGTGACACCTGCTACCTCGTTGTATCCCGTGAGGATGCCGAGAAGGCCAACGAAAGTGTAGAGGAATATCTCAGAAAGGTGCATCCGGAACTGCAGGAATCACATGACCTGACAAGCCTGGGAAAGTGTCCTGCATGCGGGTCTTCTGTTGGATCAAGTGATGTTGAGTGCAGCGACTGCGGACTGACATTAATGATAGTAGAGGAATGATGATGGAGAGTGGTGATTGGTGAATGGAGACTGGGTAACAAGCGACCAATCACCAATAACTAATTACTAATTACCAGTTACTAATTACTGACTATGGATATTCCTCAGCTCATATTCTCTCTTATATTGATAATTATCGGCGGTTTTATGGTCGGGTTGAACATGTGGATATTCATCGAGACTATTGTCTTAAAGA
>CP070669.1:814814-828463 GCA_020351835.1 Nitrospirota bacterium | reverse complement strand
TCCTCGCCGCTATTTGTACACCCCTGTGTAGGAGTTGCATGGTCCCACATATTGTTCTGGGCATTTATCAAAGGGCCGGCGGTCATCCAGTTAAGGAGATCATTGAACACATTGCAACTTAATGTGTTGCTGTTCATCGTGATATCCCCAAAGGTAATACTGACACCAATGTTATTATCTCTAATCGTGTTGCCTGTGATAGTCTGTGTTCCTGCATTGATCGTTATGCCGTCACCGTTATTGTTGATTGTGTTATTGCTTATCGTGGCAGGCCCCGACAATACGATACCGTCACAGACATTGTTAGTTACCAGGTTTCCACTGATCGTAGTATTAGCGGCAAATAATGTATCTATTGCAACCTCATTGTTCGTTATTGAATTATTATTGATCATAACATTCCCCGACAGTATACTAATGGCGGTCAAACAATCACATCCGCCAAGCAGGTCAGTAAAACCCGATATGGTGTTGTTTTCGACAACCGTATTGCCCGAAATTACCAATGCCTGAGCACAGTTCGACTGCTGCCCGTCTATCATATTGTTTGCCACATACATCGATGAGCCATTGTCATCAACAGCAGGAGAAGAATTAATTATCCTGCAGCCTTCAACAGATGCTGCACCTGTTGCAGGCCCTGTAATAGCAGGCTGCGTTGGAGCTGCGGCGCCTTGTGCATCAATGATGGTACTATGGTTAATACCGCGACATCTAAGGGCGGTTCCATCCAGTAACTGCAACGGGAATGTTTCGCCGGAAGCATTACTGTATGTGCCTGCTCTCACATATATTGTCTGGTTAATAACGGCCTGCGATAGTCCGTATGTTATGGTCTTACAATCCGGAAAACCGATGTTTCCGCAATTGTTGACATCGCTTCCAAAAACTGAATCCACATACAGGGCAAATAAATCGATCATATCAACTGCTATCTTTACGGGCACCCCTCTGAGATCGACCGTATCTGACCCCGAATATACAAGTGTTGCCAAATTATCGAAGCACTCAACAAGGAACGTCCTGCTGGGGCCGTTTGGTATCTCTACGACGAATCTTACGCTGCTCTCACCCGCTAAGGTCGCTGTTTTTACTATGGTCGCCATCCCAGGCCCTGACACTGTTAGTCTGATCGTAACAATGTTGGACGGTATAGCGGCAAGTGCTTCTGGTGTTTCGTACCGCCTTAAATAGTTCTTTAATTTTGCGTATAAGGTCGCTCTCTCAGATTCAAGCGTCGCTGTCTGGCCCTCACCTACAGTAATCGTAACCAAGGACGTGTCTGCCGTTATACCGCAAGACGCAATGACTGCACCAGTTACTATAAATAAACCTATTAATATTATTTTCTTCATTAGACCATCCCCTATTACGGAAAAGTAAGGATTATCCCTACAGGCGATGCACTGCCCGTTGTCGGCTGTTGGTTCATCGGCGGCGCACCAGTTAACCTGAACAGATCTGATGCCCCGGTGTCAGATGTCCTGATCCCCTTTGTCGGTACGGCTAAGCTGGGGACAAAATCGTATGTTAAATCGAAAATAAACTCACCGAAATAGTCACGGTTAAGCCTGTCAAGCTCAAATCCCTTTGGTAACCTTGGTGATTCTCCCGTGTAAACAAGGGTCATCTGACCACCTGTCAATATACTGACTTCCTTTGCTTTGTCACCGATACTTCCGATCTCTACCTCTCCCTCCAGAACGGCAATCCCAGTAACATTCTTTATCGGATCATACCATATGATGAATATTGTTCCACGTGCTGCGGCATAAGCGGTCGGGGTTACTACCTTGAAATCAGAGTTTCCAACAACTGCCCTCAGTTTGCCGTCAAGAAGCTCATAGATAGAATCCGCCCTTTTTGACTCGGGACTATAGAGATACTGCTTTACTACAAGCTTGCTCCTCTGGCCGAGCGTTAAGATGCTATCATCACGGAAAAGCATTTTCACCCTCGCCTCCTCTCCGGTTACCACATTGTCTTCCTCAAAAAGCTCCTGCTGTACAACTGCGGAAATTCTCTTATCTCCCCTTTCGATAAGTGAATCACCCCTTGCCCGTACAACATCGCCGGCCTTCATATCAGCGAATATCTGCACAGGTATCAGCACCAGGCATATAAGTAAAACTACATTAACTTTTAGATCCTTTCTCATAATCTCACCATAAGATAGAGTCCTGTTATGCTTCGATCATAATCGAACCTCTGAACATTGGAACTGTTAATTACATATAGTTCCGACAGACTTATATTGTATGCCTTGTGGAACGCCCATACAACGTTTGCAGAGTACTGCTGGACCTGGTCATGCCTCTTCTCACCTTCGGCAGGGTCGTCCCCCTGATATTGCCTGTCGCTATACGATGCCTTCATTAAGAACATCCATTTATTCACCTGCGCATCCAGAGAGACCGACAGGTTATGCCCGTTACTTTCCCAGTAACTTTCTTTAGCGGCATCGATATCGAACATGTATGATATGGAGACGATCATTGTATCTTTGGTCTCTACGCTATGCGTAATCCCGATAGCATCATAATTACCGCTTCTCGAACTATTAGTAGGGAATACACTGCTATCGTAATAATCTCTGAACTCATGGGCATAGCTTAGTGCGGTAAGTGACCCTTCGTAAAAAGACCTTCCCAGTTCTAACGAAGGTCCGTGCACCATGCTGTACTCGTCCCCCGATGCCAGAGAATAGCCAGCCGTGTATTCCAGACCTATCTCCATACCATTCTTTGTCGTATAATTTCCGGATATGGAGGCACTGTGCTGCTGGAGATCAAAATCCGTGTTATCGCCGTGAAGACTCTGGTAGAACACATATTCAGCGTCTAATGTCATGTTGTCTTTCCGCATTACTTTCCAGCCGGCATTAACAGCAGCGATCGCTCTCCAGTCCTCTTCCGTCCCCCTGTCTATATCTGGATTAGACGGCTCTAATATGGTATTTGTATCGAACTGTCCCCCGATTATAATCCCAAGAGAATACTTCTTTTCATCATCTTGCCTCGAAGAGGCCGACAGCTCAATAAATGTCGATGCCCCTTTCCTCAGGTCTTCATCACTACTGCGATCCCTCAAGGCAAGAAATTGATCATCAGCGCTATCCCTTTCGCCCATTTTAAAGAGAACAACACCGAGTTCATAACGGGCTCTTTCATTATAAGGGTCTATAGAAAGTGCTTTCTGAAGAACATCTTTGGCCTTCTCATAATCCCCCAGGCGAGAATACGCAATGCCGAGCGATAGTGTTGCATTAAGATCACCGGGTTTTTCATTTAACGCGGCATTGAGATATTCAATGGCGGCCTCATACTCACCTTTGTCGATGGAATATGCGCCCTTGGTGATAGCTATCTCATAGTCCTTCTCAAGCGCAAGGGCCTGCCCGGCCAGTAAAAAAAAGATGACCCCTATTATGATCATCCCTACCCTCATAGTTAATTTATATCACACATAAATTGAGTGGTCAATTAAATAATACTCACTAAAATATCGTTGTCATTATTAGAACAATCCCGGTTTTTTGTCTCAAAATGTTATGATTAATGCTCAAAAACCAATATACAGGGGTACAACCTTATGATAGAACCCGACGGTAAAGATCATGTATGCGAGATGTGCGGTGAGTGCTGTATGAACGGCAGTCCAACGCTACATCTCTCTGACTTCAAGCTTTTTGAGGATAATGTAGTTACAATGAACGACGTATATACCTTGAGAAACGGTGAGTTAGTGTACGACAATGTGGGAGAGGAGATCGATCATCTTAAGAACGAGATGATAAAGATAAAAGAAGCGCCCGGCTCAAAGACATGTATATTTTATGAGCCCGAAAGCAGGAACTGCGGAATATACGATAAGAGGCCTCTTCAGTGCGTGTACTTCGAATGCTGGAACCCTAAGAAGTTTTTTGAGACGATGAACGAGGAGAAGTTAAAGAGGGATGACCTCTTCTACCGGCTTCCAGTCATTAAGGAGATCATTAATGCTCACGAAGATAAATGTTCTCATAAGAAGATAAGCGATCTGTTCAAAAAGGTAGAGGATGGTGATGAGGCCGCGGCAGATGATATCCTCGAGATACTGCAGTACGATACCGAGATCAGGCCCCTGATAAGCAAGAATATGAATATACCCGAAGAGAGCATGGACCTTATATTGGGCAGGTCTCTCGTATCTACGATGTTCACATTCGGTTACAAAGTTGAGGTAGATGACAAGGGTAACCACTTCCTGACCCTGGATAAGCCGCCTAAGGAATGATCATTACCCCTTTGACCTGTTAATGTCCGCGCCAAGGGCAGTCAGCTTTGTCTCGATACTCTCGTAGCCCCTGTCAAGATGATAGATACGGTCTATAGTAGTTTCTCCAACAGCGCCAAGTCCTCCAATAACCAGGGATGCACTGGCACGAAGATCTGTTGCCATTACGGGGGCGCCTTTCAGCGATCTAACTCCGCGTATGGTTGCAGTAGACCCCTCGATAGTTATATCGGCGCCGAACCTCTTGATCTCCGCAACATGCATAAAGCGGTTCTCGAATATCGATTCGGTTATAACGCTTGTGCCCTCTGCAATCGACATCAGTGCCATAAGCTGCGCCTGCATATCCGTTGGAAAGCCTGGATAAGGCATGGTCCTTATATTCTGAGACAAGGGACGCCTGTTCATTTTAACCCTCAATCCCTCTTTCTCATCAGAAAATTCCACTCCCGAACTCCTTAGCTTGTCTACAATAGAGTCCAGGTGATCCACCCGGCAATTCTCAAGGATGACGTCACCTTTAGTCATTGCAACAGCCGCCATGAAGGTGCCTGCTTCTATTCTATCCGGTATAACACTGTAATCGAGCGGCTTTAGCCCTTCCACACCCTCGACCGTTATGATTCCCTCTCCGGCCCCTTCTATCTTTGCTCCCATCGAGACAAGCGCATCCGCAAGGTCGATAACCTCCGGCTCCCTTGCCGCATTCTCTATCCTGGTCACTCCATCAGCAATTGAGGCAGCCATCAATACGTTCTCTGTGCCTGTAACGGTCGGGATGTCGAACATTATGTCAGCACCCTTCAATCTTTTCGCTTCTGCTACGACGTATCCTTCTTCCAGCGTGATCTTTGCACCCATCTTTTCAAGGGCCATAAGGTGCATATTTATGGGCCTTGCCCCTATTGCACAACCCCCGGGAAGTGATACCCTTGCCCTTCCGTATCTCGCAAGAAGCGGGCCCAGAACAACGACCGAGGCTCTCATCGTCTTTACAAGCTCATATGGTGCATCAGTTACATTCTGCCCATTAGATCTTATGACCGCACATGATCCGTCGGCCTCCACATCGTATCCGATGTGCTCAAGGAGCCTACCCATTGTACTCACGTCCCTGAGGCTGGGAACGTTGTCTATCCGGTGATCACCGGGGCATAGAATAGTGGCGGCCATTATGGGAAGTACAGCGTTCTTGGCACCACTGATGCGCACACTGCCTTTAAGTTGTCTGCCGCCTTTTATTATAAGTTTGTCCATAATATCTTTTTATGCTACGGTTGGTCCGGTAAAGCCGCGTCTATTTTACACAAGCATCAGTTCAAAAGGACAGAACAGCTATCCGGTCTATACCGGCAAGGTCTCTTATGTACCAAGCATTTAAACCGTTCTCTTTCACTATGGCATCGATCCCATCCCGTTGATCATACCCGATCTCCAGATAACATCTTCCTTTATCGGATAGAAATCGTCTCAGGTCCCCTATTATGGCCCTGTAGTAGTTCAATCCATCCTCACCTCCGTCAAGAGCAGTTACCGGCTCCCAATCGCGAATCTCTTTCTGAAGCCCGCCGATATCATCAGTTCTTATATAAGGTGGATTAGAGACGATCACATCGAATGTACATTTACCGAGAGGCTCGAACAGGTCACCCTCAAAAAAAGTTATGTTATTTACTTTATTGATCTCGGCATTTTTCACTGCATACTTAAGGGCAGTTGCAGAACTGTCGGCAGCCGATACTTCGGCTCACCTTATATTGGCTGCGAGAGCCAGGGCAATACAGCCGCTTCCGGTACAGAGATCAAGTATAAGTACTTTGGCGTGCGCCTTTTTCGTGCTCCGTACATACTTAATGACCTCATCCACCATGAGCTCCGTCTCGGGCCTGGGTATCAGAACGCCCTTTCCTACATTAATTGTCAGGCCATAAAACTCTAAGCTGCCAAGTATATATTGAAGGGGCTCCCCTAAAGCTCTTCTGGCCAAAGCGTTATCGACCCCTTCGGAGACATTTGCCTCCAGGTCAGGATCATCAATATATAGCAACTCACGACCGATACCCGATATGCGCATCACTATAGTCTCCGCCTCTCTATCGGCGTCGGCTACACCGGCCTCTTTAAGTGAGTCAGATATTTTCCTTATCTTTTCCTTAGCCTTCATTAACCGCTGTCGTTAACAAATAAGAAGACCGCCCGTTATCACCGGCGGTCTTTCTTAAAAAGATTTTATATGTTGTTCATCTGTTTTATTATGCTATAAGCTCAGCTCTCATTATTACCTTGAATCTGCTTTTCATGCTCTCTACGAATGCGTCAACCGCTTTTGACCTCTTCTCATTGATAACGGCCTCCTTTATCTGCGCAGCAAGTGCCTCATTGCCCTGTACCTGCGGAACCTCCTCATCTGTCAGCACTACTGTCGCCTCTATTAATCGTGTTATCTTGCCGACCAGCAGGTCCTCTCTCATCTTGGCTTCGAAGTATCTTGGCGTAAGTCTGTTCAGCTGTAAGGTCCTTTCATAAACCGACTGGACGAACTGTCCGTCCCTCCGGAACGCCTCCTGGGCCATTATCACCTCTCTGAGCTCATCATCGGTGACCTCCAGCCCCATATCAAGGGCCGCAAGATAGAGTATCTTCGCACTCAGTAGCTGGTTAAGTACCCTCTCTTTAAGATTAAGGCTTTTTTCCATCTCTGCATCGAACTTCTCCTTATATACATCCCTGTAAGATTCCCTGAGCCTGTCATGGGTACGCCAGAACTCATCGACAAGAACCCGCTCCTTTTCAACTTCTATGACCGGAAGCGTTCCCGGCTCATCTGCCGGCGGTACATAAAAAAAGATGAACGATATGATGATAAGAAAAAAGAAAATATAAAAGAACTTGGCATGCTTCTTCATGAACTGCAGCATCTATATCCTCCGTATAATCCTTTATTCGCCTCTCAGATCCAGGTCCCTTTCCGGAATTATGGTCGATACAGCATGCTTGTAAATAAGCTGCTGGGTCGATTCCTTAAGCAGGATAACGAAATTATCAAACCCCTTGACAACTCCTTTGAGCCTTACACCATTAGTAAGGTAGACAATTACCTGGATCTTTTCCTTTCTCAGCATATTCAGATAATTATCCTGAAGGTTCTGAGATTTACTAGTAGCGCCCATGATTACACTCCTTGGTTTTTTTTATTTGTCTTTTTAAGCCTGCGAGTCTCTTTATTTATTGTCTTAATATTATATATTATTGCTCGCTCTGTTTTGAGGTACTTGCTATTCTATCAGGGCGGGTTCAGTTAGTCAACAATCTCTGATGTTGCTTCAGGGTCAAAACATCGTATATTATTAGTGGTATAAATATTCATTAAACCACCTGTGGAGGAACTGTCTTGCTTGATATTCGATCTATAAGGGAAAATCCGGAACTTGTAAAGGAAGCCCTTAAGAAACGCAACGAGGACCTATCTATCGACGGTCTAATAGCTACTGAAGCGAAGAAGCGTGCCCTTATTCAGGAGGGGGAAAAGCTTCGCAGTGAAAGGAACACCGTGTCGGAGGAGATAGGAAAGCTTAAGAAGGAAAAAAAGGATGCGTCCGTACAGGTCGCCGAGATGAAGAAAGTCTCTGACAGGATCAAAGAGATCGATTCAGAGATGAGAGAGGCCGATGAGAGCATAGACTCTATCATCCTTACCATCCCTAATATTCCTCATGAGAGCGTCCCGGTAGGTAAAGATGAGGAGGACAATGTCGAGGTAAGAAGACGGGGAACCCCAAGAGAGTTCGATTTTGAGCCTCTTAACCATTGGGACATAGCAGAAAATCTGGATATTATAGACTTTAACAGGGGGGCAAAACTGGCGGGTTCCCGTTTTGCGCTTATGAAAGGAATGGGCGCAAAGCTCGAGCGGGCATTGATAGGTTTTATGCTGGACAGCAACACAGCTAAAGGCTACACGGAGATCTTCCCTCCTATCCTTGTCAACAGAGATACCATCACGGGGACAGGCCAGCTGCCCAAGTTCGAGATGGACCTTTTCAGGACATCCGATCCCGAGTTCTACCTTATTCCGACGGCAGAGGTCCCGGTCACAAACATATATGCTGACGAGATACTGAGCGAGAACGATCTTCCCATGTACTTTACGTCCTATACGCCCTGCTTCAGAAGGGAGGCAGGCTCTCATGGAAAGGACACCAGGGGACTTATTCGCCAGCACCAGTTCAACAAGGTAGAGCTTGTAAAGTATGCATTGCCCGAGAAATCCTATGATGAACTGGAGAAGCTAACTGCTGACGCTGAAGAGATCCTTCAGAAGCTCGAGCTGCCATACAGGACCGTGGTCCTTTGTACCGGGGATATGGGATTCGCCGCGTCAAAGACTTACGACATAGAGGTATGGCTGCCCGGTCAGCAGAAATACCGCGAGATATCTTCATGCTCTAACTGCGAGGACTTTCAGGCAAGAAGGGCAAAGATACGCTTCAAGCGCGAGGGCAAG
Source organism: Nitrospirota bacterium (assembly GCA_020351835.1). Taxonomy (GTDB): domain Bacteria; phylum Nitrospirota; class Thermodesulfovibrionia; order Thermodesulfovibrionales; family BMS3Bbin05; genus BMS3Bbin05. The sequence goes on along the minus strand of CP070669.1, from coordinate 819,684 downwards.
AAGGGGACCGAGTTCGTGCACACTCTTAACGGCTCCGGTCTTGCTGTCGGCAGGACGGCTATCGCTATTCTGGAGAACTTCCAGCAGAAGGACGGATCAGTCGCTATTCCCGATGCCCTTCGCCCATATTTCGGGGCGGATATAATTAAATAATCAAAATACTTTAATTAATGCTTGAAGACCCTCTGGCCGGTAAAGACCATGGTAACCTGGGGGTCAGCCTCATTGCATGCCTCTATCGATTCAAAATCCCTCTCTGAACCACCCGGCTGCACTATGCTTGTAATGCCTTGCTTTATCCCGACATCAACACCATCCCTGAATGGAAAGAACGCATCCGAGACCATCGTGGACCCGATGAGCCCGCCTTTGCTCTTCGATGTCTCATCATCAATCTCATCAAGCGCCGCTCTGTCCTTACTGCCTCTTGCGACCTCCAGCTCGTAATCCTTATAAGGTATGCCGTGCTTTTTGAAACATAGTGCATCGGCATATTTCGTGTAGGCTTTATATATGGCTATCTCGGCTACACCGACCCTGTCCTGCTCCCCGGTGCCGATACCTACCGTTACTCCATCCTTCACATATATGACCGAATTAGACGTAAGTCCCAGCTCAACGCTCCATCCAAAGAGCATATCATCGTAGTCCTTATCGCTAGGCATTCTCGCTATAGAATATTCCTTTCCTTTATAAACCGTCTTCGCCGGCTGAAGGTCGTTCCTCGACCTTATCTTGTTAGTCTGTGACTGCTGAACGATAACCCCCCCGTCCATAAGGCACTTGAAATCAACATAGTTCATATCGCGGTACTTTTCAATATCGTTTATCCTGTCCATCCTTATCACCCTGAGGTTCTTCCTCTTCTTCACTATATCGAAAGCACCCTCCTCATAATCCGGTGCAGCCACTACCTCAAGGTAGTTCTCATTTATCATCTCTGCGGTCGCTTTATCAACGGGCCTCGTTAAAGCCAGGCATCCACCGAAGGCAGCTATCCTGTCTGCCATATTAGCCTTCTCATATGCCTCTGATATGGTACTTCCTACAGCGACACCGCATGGATTATTGTGCTTCATTATTGATGCCGCCGGCCTGTCCATCATGAACTTAAGTATATTAAGAGCATTATCAAGGTCGGTCAGGTTCGTCTTCCCAGGATGCTTTCCTGCCTGAAGCATCTGCTCCTCGTCTATCCTGCTTGTAAGGCCGTTACCTGGCTCTATGAACTTGCAGTCTGCAAGTACAAGGTTCCCGTTAACAAGCTCATACAGAGCTGCCTGCTGATCAGGGTTTTCGCCGTAACGTAAACCTTTTTCTATCAATTCACCGTTAGCATCCTCTATCTTCCATGTTCTTTTTTTATAAACAAGTGTCTGGTCCCCGAAAGTTATCTTCATCTCATCGGGAAAGCTGTCTGCCATTATGGTTTTGTACATCTTTTTCAGATCGGACATTGAAGCCTCCATTAGGTGCGACTTTATATGTTTTTAAGATTGGTGCCCCCTGCAGGATTCGAACCTGCGGCACCAGGATTAGGAATCCTGTGCTCTATCCTACTGAGCTAAGGGGGCAGTGGTTGATTGTAAAGAATTATATCGTTATTCGTCAATCATGACATTTTGGGCAGGGATTGCCGGGGATCCTTCTACTCTAATCCTTATTTATATAGATATACCCAATGAGCTTATATATAAGCTTTGCGACAGTAAAATCTGCATAGGACAATGAGGGGATGGGCTGCAGTTCATTTACATCAAACCCTGTTATGTTTCTCCGCTCGGCCAGCTTTCTCAAAAACCGCATCGTCTCATCCCATCCAAAACCTCCCGGCTCCGGTGTCCCTACCGCCGGGATCACAGAGGGGTCAAAGAAATCACAATCTATCGTAAGGTAAACATTCTTACCAAGTGATGCTATCACTTCCTCATGCCATGAATCACCGTGTCCGTAACGACCGTTCCTTATGTGAAGCGAGTAGAAGGTCTTTATGCCCTCTTTTTTTATGAGCTCAGATTCTTCTATACATTGGCTTCTTATCCCGACCTGCACTATATCCCTGTTATGTTCATAGATGCGGGCCATCGCCGATGCATGACTGAAGGGATTCCCCTCGTAAGATTGCCTCAGGTCCGAATGGGCATCAAGCTGCAGGACAGAAAGATCCTGAAAGTGCTCTGCATATGCCCTCGCAGCGCCTATCGATATCGTGTGTTCGCCTCCTATCGTTACGACGGTCCTGCCCTGCTTTACCCGGGGAAGTACAGCCTCATATATCAATGAGACTGCCTTTTCATCTTTTAGATCACCATCGAACCTCAGTGACGGCTGTGTAGCTATCCCGCCAGACAGCCTGAATATCTCGGTATCAAGCTCTTCATCATAAAGCTCAAGATATGCCGATGCATTTCTGACCGCTGCAGGCCCGTTCGAGGTCCCCTTTCCGTAAGAGGTCGATCCCTCATAAGGGGCTGGCAATATATGCACTCCGGAGGAGTCGTGGTCGCACCAATCATCATCAAGTGCGAAAAAAGGCTGCTCTGCGCTCATTGTAGCCCCGTCTGCGTTCTTTTGAACTCGGACAGGAGCTGTTCATGAAGCGCTTCTCTCTTCTCATAAAGCCGGGATCGTTCCCGCGGTTCGTGGTTTGCCAGGGCATATGCCGTTATTACAGGAAGTGCGATCGAAACATCCGAATAACATACAACTGCATCGGGCAGCATGTTCGGGTCCACCTTGCCCCAGCTGACCGCCTCTGAGGGAGTGGCCCCGGAAAGCCCCCCGGTATCGGGACGTGCATCAGTTATCTGAAGAAAATAATCATGTCCGGCATCTTCAATGCCGAGTATCTCCTGTATATGAGGCTCTGTCTGGAGCAAAAAGTTCTTTGGAGATCCGCCACCTAATATCCATACAGCGCTCTTTCCCTTTCGCTTGGCATTCAGAACGATAGCCGCTGTTTCGTTGATATCCCTTGATATATCTATCTGCAGCTTGTTCCCAACGAGCGCCTCTCTGGCGATGTTCATACCAATGGAGCTGTCACCGGGTGAAGGCGAGTAGATCGGTACCGCCGCTGCATATGCCGCCGAGAGCAGGCTCACTTTTCCAATACCCAAAGCCTTCTCCCTTTCGCTCAAATACTTACCCAGAAGATAGTGGAACTCCGAGGTAGCCATACCTTTCTGAAATTCAGGCCCCTTTATTACTGTCCTGAAGAACTCGTCGGTCGACAACAGCACATCATATTCGAAAAGGACGTCATATATCCTTATCACTCCTTCCTTTCGTAATGCGCGGTCATCAATGAATGGAGATCCGACATGGAGGTTATGACCGATAGCGAAGTGAGCATCGTGGTATAAATTGGCGCCGGTACTTATGATCCAGTCGATAAACCCTTGCTCTATAAGAGGTATAAGTGATGACATTCCAAGGCCCGCAGGGGTCAGAGCCCCGGTCAGGCTTACACCTACGGTTACATCGGGTTCCAGCATCTTCCTGACATATAAATGGCACGCCTCCCTGAGCCTGGCAGCGTTATAGGCAAGAAATGAGCCATCGACGAGCTCCGAGAGAGATGTCTCAGCAGTTATCTGCTCAGGGAGTATCTGCCGTCCCGTTAAGAATTTCTTCTTTTTCATTATCCTGCGGGCGGGATGAGCACTGCGGAGGCGACTACCGTTGTCCAGAGACCCTTCTTCCCGAGGGCTGCCTGTGTCATATTACGGGTCCTCACGATCTCCCCGCTCAGCTTCCAGTGACCGAGCCGCTCATTATAGTTCAAGTTAACATCAAAATCGAGTCCCAGGATAGTCGCAAGCATTTGCGCTGCAAGGTCCTCTGCATAATCCCCTGAGGTCTCATCGTCCTCCCCAAAGCTGTGGTGCTCCGACAGGTATCCGATCGTGCTGGTGTCCTTAGGTACCGCAACGCCGATCGAAGCGGCCATAAGACGCCGGTGCTCATTACTTGAGGCCTCGGCAATAACGCAATGAACGACCTGCCCGGGGGAAAGCATCTTCAAACCTCTTTCCCGGGAAACGATCTTACACTGAGGGGGCAAGATACTTGATACCCTGACAAGGTTAAACGGGGCTATTCTTGCCTGCCTGAGGGCAAGCTCGAAACTGACGAGTTTTTCCTTATGCTGACCTACACCTTTTGTTAGGAACAGATGGCTCGCAACATACATAATTTTATTCTTCCTTTTTCTATTGATCTAAGATATATTGAGTATATGAGAAAGAAGTACCTATTGCAAGAAAAATAAATGAGGTTTTTTTTCTTTTTTATGTTCACTCCGAGCGAGCTACAGGGATCATGGAAACCCGACTTCAAGTAGATATTCTTGCCCAGCCGGACGAGTCTACCTGCGGTCCATCATGCCTTCACGCATTATATCGATACTACGGTGACGATATAACACTTGAGGATGTAGTAGATCAGGTAAAGAACCTCGAAAGCGGCGGCACCCTTGCCGTGTTCCTTGCCTGTCATGCTCTGAGACGCGGCTACACCGCAAAGATTTACACATATAATCTGAATGTGTTCGATCCCAGCTGGTTCTCAGGGGCACCGGTGGATATGGTCACAAAGTTGCGTCAGCAGATGAAGGCAAAGAGCAGTATGAAACTGCATGTAGCCTCGAAGGGGTATATCGAGTTCCTGCAGAACGGCGGTGAGATAAAGTTTGAGGACCTTACGACAGGGCTCATCAGGAAGTACCTGAAAAGGTCGGTCCCCATTCTTACCGGCCTGAGCGCTACGTACCTTTACAGAACTCAGCGGGAGCATGGCCCCAGCAATGACTGGGATGATATAAGAGGTATTCCATCAGGGCACTTCGTCGTACTCTGCGGTTACGATA
>CP070669.1:812156-814714 GCA_020351835.1 Nitrospirota bacterium | reverse complement strand
CTTTACCCGGAATGGCTTTACACTGCTGTGTGGTATTATCAATACCGTAATAGGAGTGAACACCGCTTTTGTATACTTTCTTATCCGCTCCATTTAGTGATCCCTTATCCTCCCCAAATTAACTCCCCAATCGCATATGCATTATAACCTTCAGACCTCATTATTTCAATAACGCGGTCAGCTTTGTTCTTTGCAACCACCAGAGCATACCCTATCCCCATATTGAAAGTACTCGACATATCATCAGCAGGCACGTTACCGATCCTTTGGACGAGGTCGAATATCGGAGGTCTGGGCCAGGATCCCTCATCAAGTACATATGAAAAGCCCTCAGGTACAGTTCTCAGAAGATTGCCCGGGATCCCACCGCCGGTAATATGGGACATTGCCTTTATCTGTATCTCGCTCTTAACTGCCTCTACCCCTTTGACATATATCGATGTCGGCTCAAGAAGTTCATCCCCAAGCGTTCTGCCAAGTTCATCCAAATGTGTATCGACCTTATAACCCTCTTTCTCAAATAAGACCTTTCTTACGAGTGAATAACCATTGCTATGAAGACCGCTCGATGACAAACCGACTATGACATCGCCCGCGGCTACCGACCTGCCGTCTATTATTTGATCACGGTCCACAACGCCTACCGCGAAACCCGCCAGATCATACTCTCCCCCTTCGTAGAAGTCAGGCATCTCAGCCGTCTCTCCGCCGACCAGAGAACAACCGGCAAGCTTGCAGCCCTCGGCTATACCCTTGATAACATCAGAGGCGATCTCCGTCTCCAGCTTTCCGGTAGCAAAATAATCCAGGAAGAACAATGGATCGGCTCCGGAGGTTAGAATGTCGTTCACGCACATAGCAACCAGATCTATTCCAACTGTGTTATGTTTACCGGTGAGGAAAGCTATCTTAAGCTTAGTCCCTACTCCATCCGTACCGCTTACCAATACAGGTTCCCTGTACTTTTCCGTGTCCACCCTGACAAGGGACCCAAAACTCCCGATATCCTGAAGAACATCTTTACTGAAAGTAGCCCTTGCCAGGGGTGCTATCTTTCCCACAAGGGTATCCCCTTTTTCGATATCGACTCCGGCCTTTTTATAGGTATATTCTTCGGACATTTTTGATATGCTCTTTATCAGAGAACATCATTTTTTTACCACATTATGATCGCACTTTGCAATGTTAGACGGTGACTTATATTGAAAACTGCTTAACGGCGGTCAATCCCTGTTTTGCTCTCTTTTGCTATCTTTGCTCCACCCGGAAAGAAGGCCCCCGACCCATCAATATCAACACTTGCAAAATCGATATCCGAAGCTGAAAGATCCCTGATAATCTCTATTGCGCGGCCTTTACTGTCCGGAACGGGAACGCCGTGCTTAACTATCTTTAAGGGCACTATTTCACCATCTGCCAGATCACCTGAATTCGGATCTATTCTGAGCCTCAGCACCATACTTATGCCACTTTTCCCGCTTATATTGAACCTCTCCACAACAAGAAAGTTACCCAGGCTATAAGCTATTAATTTTCCTTTATATACCTCCATAGCCCTTAGCACATGAGGGCCGTGACCGAGGACCACATCCGCACCGGCGTCCACTGCTGCTCTTGCAAATCTACTTACATTGCCCCTTTTCTCTCCAAGGAACTCTTCCTGCTTGCCGGTAACGTGCGTTGCACCCTTTCCCTCTGCTCCCCCGTGGAAAGATACGATCAAAATATCATTGGATCTCTTCAGTTCAGCAATGACATCTTTTGCTTTATCTATATTATTGATCGAATAGGAGAATTGTGAAGCATCCATATAAGAGAAACCCACAACCGCTATCTTTTTCCCCTTCCGTATGAATTGAGCAATATGCTCGCCTCCAGCGTACTGAAGACCTCTCTTCCCAAGGGCCTCAAGAGTTTCGCTCATCCCTTCTTCACCAAAATCTGCGAAATGGTTATTAGCAAGGTTTACGACATTGATACCTGCATCCTTTAAATATGATGCGTAACGTGGTGGGGTTCTGAAAGCAAAACAGTTTGCGCTTTCCTCTTCGCATTTGGTCTGATCGTCACTGTCAGTCAGAGGACCCTCCAGGTTAGCAAATACTATGTCTGCAGCCTCAAAATGTTCCTTTACCGCATCCAACATACCTGCACCATCGTCAGGAGGCAGCAGGTCACTTGGATATGTGGTCCCCATCATGACATCCCCTACTGCAGATATCGTTATGAACTCTCCTGTTTCTGCTGGTTGCCCACACATAATGACCGATATTATCACTGTTAAAATAAAATAGATCGCTCTCATGTCAGCAATTACCCGTCACTTACAGTTTATCCGAACAACATCTGAGATTGGAATGACAATAATTGAAAACGAAACAAAAATGAAATGTCTTAAAAGAGGATCAGTTCTCGGCTTTTTGAAGTTCAACTACCTTGGAATCACCTGACTGCATACGGGTACGGCCTTCTATGACGCCCCCCTCAACTATCGTAAGCTTAGGGGTCTGTATATCACCCACTATCTTACCCCTGTTCTTTATCTCTATTATATCCTT
>CP070669.1:809527-812056 GCA_020351835.1 Nitrospirota bacterium | reverse complement strand
GAGGGATGGAGGGGTTAATCTTCGAAAACTTACCGCTCAGAAAGAGACCCTTAATAAGGTGGATGAGGCACTGAGGAAATTGAACGAAGGCACATACGGATTATGTGAGGAATGCGGTGACGAGATAAGCAAAGAAAGGCTTACGGTCTTACCGTTTGCGATACTCTGTATAGAATGCAAGGAACAGAAAGAAAGAGAAGAGCGTTTTGAGATGGAGGCTGAGCTCTGATCAATAGTGAACTTTGTATAAAAACAGGCCTCTTGCGGGGGCGGTAGGTCCTGCCTGAGACCTGTCCCCATTGGCAATTATAGTTTTCATATCTTCCGGGCCTAGCCTTCCCCTGCCTACCTCAACAAGGGTCCCGACAATGTTGCGTACCATATGTCTGAGGAACGCATTTGCTTCAACAGTAAATTCTATGAATGGACCTTTTATCTTGAACGACATGAAGCCCGTGGACCTGACCCTTTTGATATCTATTGAGATGACCTCTCTTACTGTGCTCTTTGCTCCGCATCCGGACGCCCTGAAGGAACTGAAGTCCATTTTCCCTGTGAGATGAGAAGCAGCCAGTCTCATTCCTTTTAGACCGAGCTTATAATTCAGCCTCCACGCGTACCTGCTCACAAAAGGTGAGGCTATATCACCGATGAATATGAAGTATTTGTATGACTTTGAGACGGCATCGTAGCGGGAATGGAAGGTCTTGTCACAATACGCTGCATCAATAATTCTTATAGAGCCGGGCAACCCGGCATTGAGAGATCTCTGTATAGTGGAGGGAGAATGCAAGGATGATGTTCCGAAAGAAGCCACCTGTTCAATAGCATGAACACCCGAATCAGTACGACCGGCCGCTGTCAGAGCAGTTCGGTCAGGAGCAATTCTTGATATTAGCTCTTCCAGCACTCCCTGAACTGTTGTCTCTCCGGGCTGGACCTGCCACCCGGCATAGTCGGTACCATCGTATTGGATAGTCAGTTTAATGTTGTGCATTATGTTCATGAACGGACGGTTTTTAGCTCCTACATTGACAAGCTTATTATAACCAAAGGATAATGAATAATGGATTTTGCATCTTTAAAGGACCAGGTGAAGTACAACTGCAATGTATCGGATTCAAAGTTCTGGGGATATTTCTCCATCTGCGGACTGCTGTTAAGAATGCGTGAGCTCTACAGGTCGGAGAGCTCCCTGGAGTTCTATGACGACATTTCCATGGATCAGATATCACCGTGGATAGAGAAGCGCGATGCGCTATGGAAGGAGATGGAAGGATCGGAGCTCAGGAACATAGATATAGGCAGGGCATCATATGGTCCTTTTGACGTAGATAGTATTAACGACAGGTTATCTGGAAGCGGCCTTATATACGGGGCCGGCTTTGGAAGACATATGAAGCCTAACTTCTTTCTTGCTGACCTAGAGACAACCATAGAGGAGGATGCATATGTTGTTTACATTGTAGGGCATGAGCATGTGCGGGACATTGATACAGTGCCTGCAATGGTCCAGGGCCGCGATATCTTTGTAAGAAAGAACCGTATAAAGGGATTGATTTGGGAGAGGTTCTATGAGATGAGGTCAAAGAAGTATGCGGGCGTGCTGGACCTTGCATTCAGTAACTACTCTATAACCAGAGAAGATAAGCCTTTATCAGAGCTGGACGGTAAGATAGAGGTGGTCGTTAATGATATTACTGACATGCTCATTGCACACGAGGTGGGAGAGATCATGGAGGATGAAGGTGCCGAAGGGTGGCTCGAGATGCTGGCTACCTTTAACGGAACTAAGGAGGAGTATATTTTAAGGGCTATTAAGGATGTGCTGGCCGACTGCTCGGGGAATGGGCCACTGGCAGGTATAATCAAAATGCAGGATGAGGGGAGACTGGGATTCTATGCCGCATTTCTCACGGGCCTCTATAAAGCTATCTTCCCTGACGCAATATCGGCATTTCAGGAATTTATCGAGAGCAGGGACTGGCAGAAGATCGAAGATGTCCGCTTAAGGGGATATGAAAAGTTTTCGGCCTGTCGGGATGAAGTATTAAACGCATGGAACGGACCCGAGGGAGAGATCAAGGTAAAAAAGGTACTTGAACAGTTCGGATGAGCTTTATATGCAAGCAAGGCCAAACTTGATTTTAAATAAACGGTTCAATCACAATGTACACAATGATGATCATTGAAACAAAAAAACAGCTGGACACGTTCCTGAAGAAGTTGAAAAGCAGAGCTTCAGGAGAGGATGGTTCTGCGCTCGAAGATACAAGGAAGATACTTCTCGACGTGAAGAAGAGGGGCGATAAGGCAGTTCTGTCCTATTCGAGAAGATTTGACCGCATCAAGGGAGCAAATCTCAGGATATCAAAAAAAGAGATAAGTGAATATGCCCGGAAGGCTGACCAAAAGGTATTTAAGGCACTAAAGGCCTCCGCGTCACGAATCCGTAAGTTCCATGTCAAGCAGAAGGAAAGCTCAGGGTCGATCTCCTATGATGGCGCAAGGCTCGGGCAGATGATAAGG
>CP070669.1:805171-809427 GCA_020351835.1 Nitrospirota bacterium | reverse complement strand
ATTCCTCTTTTTCGAGTTTTTCTACACACTCAAGGCCGTTCTCGGCCTCATAAATCTCAAATCCCTCGTCTTTGAGCTCAAGGGAGAGAACCTTCCTGAGGTTCTTGTCATCATCCGTGATCAGAATTCTCATATAGGCCCTTTAGATCTCTTTACAGGTCTGAAAATGTTAAGTTACTGCGGGCACGCCACACACAATAAAGCGCCATCTTTTCAATATTATACTACTCTTTCCTTTCGTCTATAGTAAAGGAAGGACGCTCATGATGCCCCTCTGTCAAGGGTACGGTACTGGATGGCTTCGGATATATGATCAGCCTTCAATGTCAGGCTTCCTTCAAGGTCAGCAATAGTCCTCGAGACCTTGATTATCCTTGAGTATGCGCGTGCTGATAGACCGAGCTTTTGCATCGCGGTATCAAGAAGGGACTTCGCATCCCGCTCAAGGTCGCAATAGCTCTTCATATGCCTGGTCCTCATCTGGCCGTTGGAGAATATCTTATCCTGCCTGAACCTTGACAACTGGATATCCCTTGCACGGCACACCCTGTCACGGATGTTCTCCGACGGCTCTCCATTATGTTCCGAAGAGAGATCCTTATAGTTAACGGACGGCACATCTATATGTATGTCTATCCTGTCAAACAGTGGGCCGGATACCCGGCTCCTGTATCTGTGGACCTGAGAATGAGTACAGACACATTGGTGACGGTCATCACCGAGGTAACCGCAGGGACAAGGGTTCATAGCAGCAACGAGCATGAACGAAGCGGGATATGTTATTGATGCAACCGCTCTGGATACAGTCACTTTACCCTCCTCAAGAGGCTGCCTCAATACCTCAAGCACATTTCTTTTGAACTCGGGCAGCTCATCCAGGAACAACACCCCCCTGTGAGACAGGGAGACCTCTCCGGGTCGTGGTACCTGGCCTCCGCCAATAAGCGCTACATCCGATATCGTATGGTGAGGAGAACGATAGGGCCTGGTTGCAAGTATAGGTGGCCCGCTATCCAGTGCTCCTGACACACTGTGGATCCGCGTTGCCTCTAATGATTCTTCAAAGGTCATGGGCGGGAGTATCGTTGGGATGCGTCGGGCTATCATGGTCTTTCCTGACCCGGGGGGGCCTATCATCAGAATGTTATGCCCTCCCGCTGCGGCTACCTCGAGAGCCCTTTTCGCGTGTTCCTGCCCTTTGACCTCTGCAAAATCGTTCTCGTATACAGAGCTGGACCTCATTACACTTTCAATGTCTACTTTACATGCCTCGATATCCCTTCTGCCGTTAAGGAAGTCTATCACCTCAGTAAGGTCATTTGCCCCATAAATATTAATGCCGTTTACAGTGGCCCCCTCAGAGGCATTCCTGCGGGGCACTATTATCCCCTTGATCCCTGATATCTTTCTAGAGAACATCGCTATCGAAAGAACTCCCTTAACGGGTTTTAAGCCTCCGTCAAGAGAGAGTTCTCCCACGAAAATGAACTCCCCGACCTTTTCTTGCGGCACGACCCCTTCGGAAGATGCGATACCGATAGCCACCGGCAGGTCAAAGGCCGAACCTTCCTTTTTGAGATCGGCAGGGGCAAGGTTGACCGTGATCTGTTTTAGGGGAAAATTGAAGCCGATGTTCTTCAGGGCGGCGCGTACACGGTCCCTGCTCTCTTTAACAGCAGCGTCCGGCAGTCCCACCATCGAGAAGTGTGGAAGCCCCCTGGATGCGATGTCTACCTCGACCTCAACACGGTAAGCATCTATCCCGTGCAAGGCTGCACTTGTAACCTTGGAAAGCATTTGGTGAATTCAGCCTGAGACCTGAGACAGGAAATGTCACTTAAGAGCGACTATCGTTACTCCGTCCCCTCCTTCGGTCGGCTCACCCCTCCTGTATTCTTTTACCAGCGGATGACCCTCAAGATGGTTTCTGACAACCTTAAAGAGCTCACCCTTGCCGACCCCGTGCACGATGAGGACCTCGCTCAATCCTCCCAGTACCGCATGATTGAGGAATGGTTCAACCCTCGACAGCGCATCATCGGCCCTTAAACCTACCAGATCGATCCGGGATAATACAACCCTGTCGGTATCAATGTCATCCTTTGCCGGACCGGCGCTCAATGATAAGCCTCTCTTCTGATAAATGTCCTCAAATGGTATCTCTGCATCGATCCTGCCGGCCCTTACCTTCACCCTGCCCTTCTTAATATCCACATCCATTACCCGGGCGTCATAACCAAGCGAACCGACGAACACCTCATCTCCCTTTTCTATGGATCCGGGATCTATACCTTGACCTTCTTCCCTTTCGTTCTGAATAGCCTGACGGATCATATCCTGCTTCTCCTTGACCCTGTCAATGGTCTTTTTCATACCTTCCCTGTCCTTCTTTTTAAAGTCCTTGAGAAGTCCGAGCATCTCGTTCTTCGTCCTTGAGATGATCTGAGAAGCATCTTCTCTGGCCTCATTGAGCATTGTTCTTTTTGATCTCTCTGTTTCGCTCCGGATCATTTCCAGCCTGGCTTCCTTTAAAGACAACTCTTCCCTTCTTTCCTCGATATCTTTAATAGCCTCTTCGTACTGCCTCCTTTTAATGTTCATATCCTCGATAAGCTTTTCAAATTCTACATTGCCCTTACCCAGCAGTTCCTTTGCGGTACCAATGACCTCATCCGGCAGACCATATTGCCTTGCTACCTCCAGCGCATGTGACCGGCCCGGTTCACCTATTCTCAACTTGTAAAGTGGCCTTAGCTTATCGAGGTCGAACTCCATTGACGCATTGGTCATTCCGCTTCTGGCCTGCACGAACCCTTTTATACCCATAAGATGGGTAGTTGCAAAGACCAGAGCACCGCTGTTCATCAGCCGGTCCAGGACAGCACACGCTATCGCTGATCCCTCTTCCGGGTCTGTTCCGGTACCAAGCTCATCTATAAGTATCATGCAGCCACTGTCAGCACTCCTTAATATTTCAGCGATATTGGCTATATGAGCCGAAAAAGTTGAAAGGTTCATTTCTATTGACTGTTCATCTCCCATATCTACAAGAATTCTCGTTATAAAGGGAATGCTCGAAGAAGGATCAGCAGGAACAGGCATGCCCGACATAGCCATTAGAGCTATCATGCCAATGGTCTTGATAGCAACTGTCTTGCCACCCGCGTTCGGGCCTGTAATTACCATTATCCTTTCATCCCCTCCAAGAGCTGCTTCCAGGGGCTGCACCCTGCCTTGAAGCAGCGGGTGCCTCCCAAGTACTATGCGGAGGATCCCATCGTTATTGATCTGAGGCACGGACATTCTCGACTCTGCCGCATATGAGGCGACTGCGCTCATGGCATCTATGTGGACTACAGCTGCGAACTCATCTCTGAGCTCATCCGCCATATCTCTTATCATTCCGGAGATCTCCTTAAGTATCCTTATCTGTTCGGCCTTTTCTTCGGCTACCATATTTTCAAGCTTGTTTACATGCGATATTATGCTAAGAGGCTCAATGAATGCTGTCTCACCCGACCTTGACACATCGTGCACGACCCCTTCTACCATACCTTTGGAGTCCATCCTTACGGGTATAACCCATCTCCCCGCGCGCTTTGTCTTGAAGTCATCCTGCATGAACACTGCTGTTTGTTTATCCCTGACTATCTCATCAAGTTTCTTTCTAATTCTGTTCTCAAGTCCCCTTATCTTCTTTCTTATGTCAGCAAGTAATGCCGATGCACTGTCCAGAACATTTCCTTCGCTATCCAATGACGCCTCAAGCCTGGCAAGGAGCTCAGGATGGCCCTTTATCATGGATGCCTCCTCCCTGAGCAGCGGCATATCATCCCTTGACCCTGCCAGCTCAATTATCGAAATCCCGTTCCTGAGCACCGGAACAAAGAGGGTAAGTTCGGTAGGGTCCAGAAGAGAGCCACGAGGCCTTACAGTGTCTAAAAAACCTGAGATATCAAAGAAATTGATAAGTCCAAGAGATCCATCTTTATCCTGCATCTCCATCAGTTCATTGATAAGGCCGGCTCTTCTTGCAATATCGTTTCTTTCTTTAAATGGCCTTATATTAATGATGAGGTCTACGGATGCGCTGCTTTTGGCACGCACTGCTATCGACCGTAAAAGCTTTGTGAACTCTAACAGATCAAGGGTATTTTCGGAGGTCACGGCTTCCCTGCCCTAATACTCTCAGAGCTCTGCATGAACTCGGCATATACAGCCCCCGCATCAGAGCCGGTCGTTATCTCTATCTCTAT
>CP070669.1:796513-805071 GCA_020351835.1 Nitrospirota bacterium | reverse complement strand
GGCCTCCTTTCGTCACACCAGGCATACGGGCATTTCTCAGAGAGGCTTTCCGAGACCTGCATCTTTAAGGGCATTGATGTCCACAGGATCTTCCCCGCCCGTAATAAGTCTCCCTTCAACAACTACAGCCGGGACAGACCTGATGCCCAGCCTCCTGGCCCTTTCGGCTATCTTCTCGTCATGCATGTCAAGCACCACTACCTCGCATGATGGGCACATCGCCTCGATTATACGGTCTATCGTCCCCTTGCATACGGGACATTCCGCGCTAAAGATCTCTATTTTTCTTTTATCCGTCATCTGAGCCTCCTTTTCCCCAAAAGGGCTTCAGCCATAACTTTCTCTGATCATATTATCACCCTAAATGATGGAGTTTTTATGAACTCAGTCGCTGACCACTTACCTGATATCCAGTTTCATGATAAACTTCTCATATGGTCGAACTGGAGTTCTTAAAATCACTTGTCATTATCCTCGGTCTTTCAGCCGTAGTTGTTTTCGTACTTGACAGGATAAAGGTGCCGTCCGTTGTCGGGTTCCTTATAGCGGGAGTGCTCCTGGGACCTCACGGCCTGGCATTGATAAGCGACAAACACCTTGTAGAGGTTCTCGCCGAGATAGGAGTGATATTACTGCTGTTCACGATCGGGCTGGAGTTCTCACTAAGAAAGATCATGGCACTTAAGAAGACCGTGCTGATCGGAGGGTTCTTCCAGGTAGCAATAACTGCAGGGATAGTCACCGGTGTTGCCTTCTACTCCGGAACGTCTCTCGGAAGCTCCATAGCCCTCGGCTTCATTATATCACTGAGCAGTACGGCCATAGTACTGAAACTGCTCTTCGACAGGGCTGAGATAGACTCGCCTCATGGCAGGGCGAGTCTCGGCGTGCTCATATTCCAGGACCTTTGCGTCGTACTTTTCCTGCTTCTCATTCCGCTTCTTGCCGGTGGTGATAAACGATCAGAGCGGATCATCTTAGTACTTCTGGAATCGGTTGCTATCGTTACGGCAGTCCTTCTCCTTGCCAGATGGATAGTCCCTGTCCTTCTTCACAAGATAGTACAGACAAGAAAGAGCGAGCTCTTCGTCATAACCATAATATTTCTCTGCTTCGGCGCCGCGTTCCTTACATTTGAGATAGGCCTTTCGCTGGCGCTGGGCGCCTTCATAGCCGGGCTTATCATCTCAGAGTCGGAATATTCTTATCAGGCCCTCTCCGACATCCTTCCGTTCAGAGACAGCTTTAACGGTATATTCTTTATATCGGTCGGGATGCTCATGGATATTACCTTCCTTCTGAACAATGCAACAATAGTTCTTGCGATAGTACTTGGAATAATCATTATAAAGATCATATCTACTTCCATCCCGCTACTTGCCATAGGAAATAACTTGCGCGTATCCATCCATACCTCAATGGTCCTCTCGCAGATAGGAGAGTTCTCGTTCGTGTTAATGGTGGCAGCATCAAAGGTGGGCCTCATAGACCATGATAATTACCAGACCCTGCTCTCGGCGGCTATCGTTACAATGGTAATGACCCCTCTCTTTGTCTCCACGGCGCCTCGCGTATCACGCATGCTTACATCTCATGATATAATCCGCCGACTTGAAAGCATGCGTTCCCTTGCAAAGCTTCCCGAGG
Source organism: Nitrospirota bacterium (assembly GCA_020351835.1). Lineage (GTDB taxonomy): Bacteria > Nitrospirota > Thermodesulfovibrionia > Thermodesulfovibrionales > BMS3Bbin05 > BMS3Bbin05. The sequence continues at coordinate 803,424 of CP070669.1, read as the reverse complement.
GAGGCAAGTCCAATAAGGACCACGTGATCGTTGTGGGTTACGGCGTGAACGGAAGGAACCTTACTCTCGTCCTTCAAGAGCTTGAGGTCCCATATATCATCCTCGAGCTGAATAATCAGACTGTTCTCTCCGCAAGGAAAAGCGGAGAACCGATCTACTTCGGGGACGGAACAAGGACAGAGATACTCAAGAAGCACGGCATCGCTCTGGCACGTGTCCTTGTCGTAGCCATTGCCGACCCGGCTGCAACGAGAAGGATCGTCGCGCTTGCCCGCTCGCTCAACCCTGACATATATATCGTTGTACGGACAAGATATATTCGTGACGTTGAGGATCTCATGAAGCTCCGCGCGGATGAGGTTATCACGGAGGAGTTCGAGACATCCATCGAGCTCTTCACCAGGGTATTGAAGTTCTACCGTATGTCACCTCCTCTCATACAGCAGTACGCCGATAAGATAAGGGCAGACCATTACGGCCTTTTCATCAGGGAGGACAGCCCCAAGCGATACTTCCATGACACTATAGCTCTCATGCCAGAGGTGGACTCCGAGGCACTTAAGCTCTCTGATAGCTCGATCTGTGCCGGTATCTCCATCCGCGATCTGGACCTGAGGCATAAGACGGGCGTAACGATAGTCTCGATCAGGAGAGAGAACGAGATCATTCACAACCCGGACGGCAGCTTTATCCTTGAAGAGGATGACATACTTTACTTAATAGGGAACAGGGATAAACTAAAGCAGCTGATGGATAAATGCAGGGATAAGCGATCAGTGACCAGTAACTTGTAACTAGTGATTAGGGATTAGTAAATAGTAATTAGTCACTATTCACCAGTCACCAGTAACCAATTACTATTTGTTACATAGACATTAACTTCGGCAGCACCTTATCGTGGCTTGCGATGATGTTCTTGAACATCTGCACCATACCCCTGCTCATGATGTAGATGGCGTCAATATCAAGGAAATGGTCCGCAGTACTGTCGTACAGCACTTTTAATTTTGCCTCGAACTGCTCCTCGGGTTTCCAATACAGGATAAGAAAAGGGACCCTAGGCAATGGATATATCACCTTTGCATAATCGGCATCGAATCCCTTTATGTCCTCAGCAGCGAACACATCGAGCATATCAAAGAATATGTTCGTATGTGAGACCGCCATCTCCTTCAGGGGGTCTATGCATCTCTTGTTGTAAAAGTTCGACATCGACGAACCCCTCTTCAACTCCTCGAACGATACCCATCTTCCTGAAAGTTTCCTGTTCCCGCCTGTAATAATATAGCTGTATACCGGCATCATTACCCACGTATGCACATGTATGAGAGTATCTACCTCACCGTCAGGATGGACAATGATATCTTTACCCAGTGCCTTAACTACCAGATCACCGTTAACCAGTGGCACACCAAGTCCTTCAGCAACCCTGGAAAAATCGACCTTTGCCACTTCCTTCTTAAACGGTTCGGCAGACAGGTTGTATTCTTTCTCTTTATCCCTGTTTAATAGCTTTTCTGTAAAGCCCTCCACATCGGATGGATCAAGGTGAGGGCAGTCCTCTATTGTTTTCTCGCCGTTGATAACTGCATGCGCGAAGGCCATACACGACATCAGTCCGCATTCCTTGCAATTCGACTTGTTCAGGACCTTATACAGATCAAGGTATTTCATTATTTTGTATTATAATCATTTGCTTACCTAATGCTGAACACCGAATCCCCTTACCCGATATGTTATCCTTAACGAATGGACCTTGCAGAGCTGTTCAGTGAAGCGCGTAAGGCCTACGAGGCCGGCGAACTCCAGAAGGCATACGACCTTTTCCATCAGGTCATAAGCGACCACAGCGGGACCGATGAGTCTAACTACGCTTACGGATATATTGCAAAGATAAAGTCAAATAGAGACTATCAGATAAAGGCCGCCCCGACAGACAGCGAACCGGAAAAAGCGGAATACATTCCTCTTAAGTTCAACGGGAACGCAAAAGAGTACTTCCGCATATGGATAGTCAACCTGTGCCTCACCCTTATCACCGCAGGCATATTTTCCGCCTGGGCAAAGGTAAGAAAGAAGAGGTACTTCTACTCCAACCTTGATCTCGACGGCTCGTCGTTCCAGTACCTGGCAAGACCCATACCTATACTTAAGGGCCGGATAATAGCTGCCGTCATTTTTCTGCTTTATTATTCGTCAAGCCATCTTTATACCGGGATGCTTCCTTACGTGCTGGGCGCCGGTTTCTTCATCTCGCCGTGGGTGATCGTCAGATCATCGGCCTTTAAGGCAAGGTACTCCGCCTTCCGTAACATGACCTTCCATTTCAGGGGCACATACTGGGAGGCTCTAAAGGTTATCTCTGCCTGGGGGATAATACCTGCTCTTGTTATAGGGACAATGTTCAACTGGTGGGGGAAAATATGGGCGGCCGGCATCTTCTACCTTATCTTTGGCATCATATTCCCCTGGTGGATACGGCGGCTCAAGTACTTTATCGCTACGAACACTTCATACGGGGGAAGGTCCGGCAAGTTCGGCGCGACCGGAGGCCAGTTCTTTGGTATATATTTCATTGCCGGACTGATAATCATGGGATTCGGGATAGTGTCATCGATCGGCGTAGGTATCGCGGCCGTCCTGAGCAAGAACATCGAGCTCGCCATGTTCTTTATCCTGCCGGTGTACGTGGGCTATGTTCTTGCATTTGCATACGTTCAGGCAAACATCACCAACACCGTCTGGAACCAGATAGGTCTGGGGCCGATGCGTTTCGAATCCACGCTCAAGAGCTGCGAACTTGCCAAACTTTATCTTACCAACGCGCTCGGGATAATAGTATCACTGGGCCTTTTGATCCCATGGGCGGTGATCAGGACCCTTAAGTATCGCGCGGACCACACCAGGGTCATTCGCAGCGGCGAGTTCACCGAGTTTGAGGGAAGCAGGTCATATTCGGTCCAGGCTGCGGGTGCCGAGGTCGGGGAGTTCTTCGATATGGACCTGTCAATATGAACATAATGAATATAACCATAGAAGGAAGATATTATGACGGTACTCACCCGGTATCGCATCCGGCAACCCTTAGCATAGCCGGCAGTGAAGCTCTGCTCTCTGCCGGGGATGTATCTCGCACTTACCACATACGTGAGCTCAGGGTAACTCCTCGCGTCGGAGTTACCGATCGCTTTATAAACTTTCCTGACGGCTGGCAGTTCCACTGCGCAGACCGGGCGTTCCTGGACAGGCTCCCGCAGGAGATAAAGACCGAGGGTGTAGTCGCATGGCTCGAGCAGCGCATAGCGGTTGCCCTCATAAGCGTCATACTTATTGTTGCCTCTCTAACGCTGGGTTACGTATACGGGGTACCGGCAGCAGCAGAAAGTATCGTAAAGAAGATCCCGATAGAAACAGAAAAGGCATTAGGCACCGAGGTGATCGCATGGCTTGATGACAACATGTGGTTCACCGATACTCATATCAGCGAAGGTCTTAAGGACAGCATCCGCGACGGCTTTGAGGAGCTTTACACCGGGCTTGAGATGGACGAACATTATGATCTGGCCTTCCGCTCCAGTGAGGTTATAGGGCCCAATGCATTCGCACTGCCCGGAGGAACAATAGTAATAACCGACCAGTTAATTCATCTGGCCGACACGGATGATGAGATCCTCGCCATCCTCGCTCATGAGATAGGACATATAGAGAAACGTCATACCATGCGCCAGATCCTTCAAAGCTCTGCGGTCGGTGTAGCCGTAGCCACCATCACCGGTGACGCGGCATCGCTCAGCGTAGCGGTCACCGGACTCCCTATGATGCTTGCCCAGACTAAATTCTCGCGTGAGTTCGAAGCAGAGGCCGACGAGTTCGCTTTTGAGCTTCTCAAGGAACATGATATTGATCCCGACGCTTTCGCTACCCTCATGGAAAAACTCGTCGACGACGAAGAGGATAAGTTCAGGCAGATGTCATTCATATCATCTCATCCCCTGACATCAGACAGGATCAAAGCGGCAAGAGAAGCGAGCGAGGAAGAAGATGAAGAAGACTAGTTACAATTTATCATTTGATGACCGCCGAATATGATCTGTTAATGCTTTTTTTGTTCCATTGAGCTACTATCATAAAAAAGCTGTCATGAAAAAAAGTAACGATGATCCAAACATTGACAAACGTCTTGCGGCTGTTTGCGGATTGCTGTGCGAAGCATGTCACGTTTATATTGCGACGCAGGAAGATCCCGAACGGCTGGAAGTGCTGTCAAAGCACTATCAGAAGCCTCTCGAGGAGTTGCGGTGTAACGGATGCCGTTCAGACTCGAGATGTTTCTACTGCAATACGGTCTGTTTCATGTCGGGCTGTGCTAAAGAAAAAGGAGTGGACTTCTGCGGTGAATGCTCGGATTACCCCTGTGACGGGCTGAAGGCCTTTCAGGCAGAGGCGCCGCATCGTATTGAGCTGTGGAAGAACCAGGAACGTATCAAAGAGGCCGGCTACGAGCAGTGGTACACTGAGATGATAGAGCATTATTCCTGTTCCGCTTGCGGCACTATCAATTCAGCCTATGATATATCATGCAGAAGATGCGGAGCATCACCTAGCTGCGAGTACGTGAAACTTCATAAAGAAGCCATCATGAATCATTTAGAGAAACGCAAGTGATTTTTCACCACTCATAAGGATATTCGCAGGATAATAGCTTTTCAGCCTTTAGACGTTAGCTGAATGCTGAAAGCCCTACGGGTCTTAGACTAATTGCTGCCCTTAAGAACCACCGAAGTCTCTACCTGTCTCTCGGGTATGTTCCAGTACTTCCTGAGCAGGCGCTCTTTTTCTTCGAATGATACTTTTCTGAAGCCGTGCTTCTCGTAGAAGCGAACCGCCCAGGCCGCATCGGCCCACGTTCCTATCAGTATCTGCCGATCGCTAAGAGTGCGGAGATGCGCCACAAGCTTACTACCTATCCCCTTCTTCTGACGGCCTGTCCTTACATAAGCATGACGTATAAGGGTCACATCGATGACGTCCTGTATCCCCATCACACCGAGCAGTTCTCCTTCGTCCTCATATCCCCAGAATACCACCCCGTCATCGATCTCATGCCGGAGTTCATCACGAGACATATACGGCTCCTTCCACCTGTCCTCCGGGATAACTCCCTTATATGCTGCAGCGGCATCATTCACGATCTCGAAGACCGTCTCGAAATCCTCTTCGGTACATTTCCTTATCATGATGGATATTACAGGGGAAGCAGCTCTTTCGGGGCATGCAGTAAGCTGTCTATATTAAATCCGTTGAACCCTCCTACCGCAAGATTACCTATACCAAGGTCCCTAAGGTCATCCGCGATAGGCCCTTCACCCAGTGTGAGTTCGGCACCACCCGGGATTGCCCGCACACCGAAATCTCCTATGGTCTCGATAGGTGTATAGAGAAGCCGGTCGTCCTTGACCGACCATGTATTAAAGTTTAGCTTCATGTGTTTCACGGGGATCTCTTTGACCTTCAGCGAAAGCTCACCGATACCGTCCGTGACAAGGTCACATGTTATGGCCCCGCCCTCGTTCGTAAATGCTATATCATTTACGCTCTTAGGATAGCCATAGCCCTCCACGCCTCCCTCACGCGCCTCTTCGGTCGTGACCGGCAGGTAGTGGACATACACTCCCAACCTGCTGTACAGTCCCGGCCTGTAAATGGGATTGAACAATGCGGGCCACCCCGGGATGTTGAACAGCGGCCTGTACTGCACAAGCACACCGACCATGAACTCGTTGTACGGGGCGAGCTGGTCTACCATGCGGTATTCCATACCCATCAATACTATGACAGCCTTGCCCGGGACCATAAGGAGCGGTTTAAGCTTATCTGACGGCAAGGCAGTCCGCACCGCTCTGGCATCTGCTGTAAAAAAAGCGCTTATACATCTCCAGCCTTCGTAGCGGATAGGAAGGACGAACTTCTTGCCGGATGGCATTGTGTATACTTCTGAATATTTCTTCTCTAGCACAAGCTCCTTCATACATCACCCCGAGAGTAATATAATCTATCATACGATGAATTACCAGTCAATGAACATATCTCTCATCTAAAGTCGAAAGTTTTTTAGCTTTGGCCGGAGTCCAGACACGCTCCTGACGAAGTTCTGCTACAATGGTAGTGATAACGGAAATGCCCTCGCAAGATAATTTGACAAAGAAGAGCCTTCGTTATTCCATCCTCGACGGGACCTTCTCGGCTGCGATGATCGGTTTCGGCGAGTCGTTCTTCATCGCCTTCGCCATCTTTCTTAAGGCAAACAACATCCAGATAGGCCTCCTGAGCTCATTACCCAAGACGCTCGGATCGCTTGTCCAGTTCTTCTCCGATCGCCTTATCGATATATTCAGGTCACGCAAGCGTATTGTGACCACGGCCGCATTACTGCAGGCCCTGATGTACATACCGATAGCTCTCGTCTATTTCTTCGGGACGTATCGCGTATACCACCTTATCATCTTTGTCACCCTTTACTGGGTCTGCGGCATGATACTCGACCCGGCATGGAACAGCTGGATGGGCGACCTCACCACCGACAGGGACAGAGGGCACTACTTCGGGAGGCGCAACAAGATAACCGGCTTCTCTACCTTTATCACCTTCTCGGTCGCTGGCCTCATACTCCAGAACATAAGTATCAACGAAACATACGAGGCTCTGGGTTTCTCTTTAATATTCCTGCTGGCACTTTCCTCAAGGATAGTCTCTTATTTGTACCTTAATAAACAGTACGAGCCGCCTTACACCAGAAAAGCTCACGACCATTTCAGCTTTGCCGACTTCCTGCGGCAAGCCCGGCACCGGAACTTCGGGCTACTTGTCCTCTACCTGGGCCTGATGAATTTCGCGGTCTGGATATCGGCTCC
>CP070669.1:775892-796413 GCA_020351835.1 Nitrospirota bacterium | reverse complement strand
CTTTACCCGGAATGGCTTTACACTGCTGTGTGGTATTATCAATACCGTAATAGGAGTGAACACCGCTTTTGTATACTTTCTTATCCGCTCCATTTAGTGATCCCTTATCCTCCCCAAATTAACTCCCCAATCGCATATGCAATTAAGGTAAAGAGCGACTGCAAAGACAAAAAAATAAATAAGGGAATAAATCCCCACTTCATTACTTAAAAAATAATGATTACTTATTAAGTTTTTTTAAACAGATAAAAAATCTAACTTACTTTTACCACAAAATAATGTCAAATTGCAAGAAAAATCTTTTTAACCAGATATTTTTTCAGGCTTATTTAAAGAATTAGGTTTAATGTTCAGCCTGACAGATTCTCACATCCTTGAAGTATCACTTTTATATAACTTTAAAGAATTAACTTTAATATCAATGGTTTAGGTGCTCAGACGAAACCCTACGATATTGAGGGATTATTTGGAATATTGAGCAGACCTGGACCCTACAACTTTGTCATAGATCTCCTCGGGTGTGAGGATACCGCCTCCGCTCCGCCCATAGAAATCAACAGCGACCTTGCCATTGACGGCAAGCCTCACATCCTCTACCATTTGACCTGCATTTAATTCCACGACAAGCATACTGTTTATACCCGAAGCGAGATCAGCAAGCTGGGCCTCGGGAAAAGGGAAAAGTGTTACAGGCCGGAAGAGCCCTACCGCTATTCCTTCCTTCCTTAACGATTGAACCGCAGACAATGCAACTCTTGCTGCAATACCAAATGCCACAATAACGATCTCTGCGTCATCAAGGAAGACACCATCATATATTACTTCCTTCTCCTTCATGAGAGAATACTTCTTCTGGAGGTGAATGTTATGTCTCTCAAGTTCACCGTCCCCCATGAAAAGGGACTTGACCACCCGGGGTTCCCTGCCCTTACAGCCATCAAGGACCCAATCTTTGGTAGGAAGGCCCGGCTCCTTATATTCAGTCAATAGCAGCGGCTCCATCATCTGGCCAAGGATCCCGTCAGCAAGTATCATCGAGGGGTTCCTGTACTCGTCAGCCTTATCAAAAGCCTTCATGGTGAGGTCCCAAAGCTCCTGATTATTGAACGGCGCATACACAAGAAGCCTATAGTCTCCGTGCCCTCCACCCTTAACTGCCTGAAAGTAGTCAGCCTGGCTTGCAGAGATATTGCCCAACCCCGGACCACCTCTTTCCATGTTCACTATTACCGCCGGCAACTCAGCTCCGGCCAGGAAAGATATCCCTTCCTGCTTAAGGCTTATGCCAGGACTGCTGGATGAGGTCATTGCCCTTACACCTGCCGCAGACGCTCCAAAGATCATATTGATAGCCGCAAGCTCGCTTTCGGCCTGAATGAATATCCCGCCTACCTCCTCCATCCGTCTGGACATATACTCAGGTATCTCGTTCTGGGGAGTAATAGGATATCCAGCATAAAACCTGCATCCAGCCTGGATTGCTGCTTCAGCTATAACCTCATTACCCTTTAAAAGCTTTTTTTCATTCATACCAAAGCATTATATCATAAATACTCCGGACTTAAGGTAGATTATCGCGAAATATAATAGTCTTGAATATACGTACCTGCTCTAAGAAGAGTTTGACAAAAACCTGTTCAATTAATTAAGATTTTTATTTAAAACCGAACAGTTAAGACAGATATTTATGAACTTTCAGGATATAATCATCAGCCTGGAGAAATTCTGGGCAAAGAAAGGCTGCGTACTGCATCAGCCATATGACATCGAGGTAGGTGCGGGAACCTTTAATCCTGCCACGTTCTTCAGGGTGATAGGGCCCGAACCCTGGAAAACAGCCTATGTAGAGCCATCGAGAAGACCTACAGACGGAAGGTACGGAGAGAATCCTAACAGACTGCAGCACTACTATCAGTATCAGGTGATACTAAAACCCTCTCCTGAGAACTCCCAGCAGCTATATCTTGACAGCCTTAAAGCGTTGGGGCTTGACTGGCAAAAACACGATGTCAGGTTTGTCGAGGATGATTGGGAATCACCGACTCTTGGTGCATGGGGCTTGGGATGGGAGGTATGGCTCGACGGCATGGAGATCACGCAATTCACCTATTTTCAGCAAGTAGGCGGTATCGACCTTGATCCGGTCTCTGTGGAGATAACTTACGGACTTGAAAGGATAGCTATGTACTTACAAAAAGTAGATAGTGTATACGACCTTAAATGGTCGAACGATGTTATGTATGGGGATATCCATCACATAACCGAGGTGGAGTTCTCAAAATACAATTTTGACCTTGCTGATGTTGAGATACTTAAGAGACACTTCAGTGATTTTGAAAAGGAAGCCAATAAATTGATCGGGCAGAAGCCGCCACTGGTGCTCCCGGCATACGAGCATTGCCTTAAATGCTCGCATGTCTTTAATCTGCTCGACGCGAGGGGCGCAATATCGGTGTCTGAGAGGACAGCTTATATTGCCAGGGTAAGGAATCTGGCACGGCTATGCGCTGAGGCATATGCCGAACAGAGAGAGAATATGGGTCATCCTCTCCTGAAGAGAGGGCATAAATGAACGCTCGCATCCCGTTCCTGCTTGAGATAGGGACTGAAGAGATACCAGCGCGTTTTTTCAGGACAGCAATACCTGACCTAAAAAGGCATACTTCAGAGCTTTTTGATAGGAACAGAGTTGAGTTTACCGATATAGAATGTTTTGCCACGCCGCGCCGGCTGACCGTAAAGGCAATTATAACTTCAGATTCGCAAAAGAGCATTGTGACAGAGGTAACAGGGCCTCCCGTAAAGGCATCCTTCGATGATAATAACAATCCTACTAAAGCCGCTGAAGGGTTTGCCCGCTCGCAAGGTGTGGCTGTTAAGGACCTCAGGATCAAAAAGACGGACAGAGGAGAATACATAGCTGCAGTAAAGGAGGAGAAAGGAGAGAAGATATCCAGAGTGCTTCCCGTTGTAGCCCCTGAAATAGTCCGCTCCCTTCATTTCCCTAAGTCGATGAGATGGGGAAACCACTCATTCAGGTTCGCAAGGCCTGTTAACTGGATACTTTGCATGCTGGGAAGATCGGTAGTAAGGTTTGAAATTGACGGCATAAAGAGCGGTCAGAACTGCTGGGGACACCGGCTTCTTGCTAACAGCAAGATAAAGTTGGAACACCCCGGCTCGTATGAAGGAACACTAAAAAAATATTCGGTAATTGTGGATCATTCAAAGAGAAGGCAGATCATAGAGAAGAGCATAATAAAGATCGCGGATAGCTCAAAAGCTAAATATATCAAGGACGATGAGCTACTTGATACAGTAAATTTCCTTGTTGAGTACCCCTATGCAGTTAAATGCTCTTTCCCTGAAAAATACCTTGAGCTCCCGGAAGAGCTTCTCATAACGGTCATGAAGGACCATCAGAAGTACTTTGCCATGTCAAATAAAAAGGGCAAGTTGATAAATTCCTTCATTGTCATAAGCAATACTAACAGCAAGGCGGCTTCAGTGGTAAGGACAGGAGCTGAAAAAGTAATCAAAGCAAGATTTGAGGATGCAAGGTTCTACTTCAACGATGATAGAAAGACTAACCTCATGGAACGCATAGATACCCTCAAAGGGGTTACATTTCACGATAAGATCGGAACCGTTCATGAAAAAGTTCAGAGGATAGTGATGATAGTATCTGATCTTGCAGATAGTGCAGGGATAAAGGATAAGGACACTATTGTAATGACGGCCAAACTCTGCAAAGCCGATCTGACCAGCGGAGTAGTAAGGGAGTTCCCGGAGTTGCAAGGTATAATAGGGCATTACTATGCTCTTAATGATGGTCTTTCTAATGATCTCGCTGTCTCAATTAAAGAACATTATAAACCTGTACAGGCAGGGGACGCTTCTCCATCTACAACTGCAGGGAAGATAACGAGTATTGCAGACAAGATAGACAGTATTTACTCTTTCTTCTCTATTGGAGAGATCCCGACAGGCTCTGAAGATCCATTTGCTCTCAGAAGACAGTCACAGGGTATTGTGCAGATCCTTTTTGATTCAGAGTTCGACCTGTCTGTTTCCGATATCATAGAAGCAGCAGAAAAGAGCTCAGGAAATGCTAATGAGGAAGCAAAGAAGAATATCAAATCCTTTTTTAAGCAGCGAGTAGAACATGCACTTGGCTCTTCCGGAGCAGGTGGTGACGTTGTGAACAGTGTCATTGACGGATGCCTCGATATGCCACTTAATCTGCTAAAGAAAAAGGTTATTGCTTTGATCGACTTAAAGAGAACAGCAAATTATAGCGATTTTATTCTATCGATCAAGAGGGTTCACAACATACTCCCGGAGAATCCTCCTTCATCCGTTAACGGTGATCTCTTCTCGACCGATGCGGAGAGTGATCTTTTTAATAGGATCTCCGAGATAGAAAGCAAGGCATCTTTGTCTTTAAATGAGCATGATTTCGATTCAGCTCTAAAGACAATAGTATCCCTGACACCTTCCATTAACAGGTTTTTTGATGAGGTCCTTGTAATGGATAAGGATGACAAGATAAGGCAGAACAGACTTGCATTGCTTTGCAGATTAAGTCAGTTATCTTCAAAGATCTGCGATCTATCAAAGCTTTCCGAGAAGTGATCCGGTTGACCGGGCATCCTTACCATTTTTCCTTTTTTTTAGGTGTCCTTACAGGTCCTTTCTTGACAAAGTAAGTGAAATATGATAATTAAAACATCTAAACTATTAACATTATTTTATGCGATCATTCCTTAGGAGGTAATATATGAAATTTCCTGATGGGATCAAATATCACAAGGAGCATTCATGGGCAAGGGTCGACGGAAACAAAGCACTAATAGGAATAACGGATTACGCCCAGGATGCTCTCGGGGATGTTGTTTATATTGACCTGCCGGACCTTAACTCAGATATTTCTGCGGATAACGAGATCTCCGAAATAGAATCCACTAAGGCGACTTCATCCGTAATAGCCCCTGTAAGCGGTACCATAATAGAGATAAATGAAGAGCTGGAAGAATCCCCGGAGATAATCAATGAAGATCCCTACGAAAAAGGGTGGATAATTGCGATAGAGATGTCTGATCCTTCCGAGCTGGATTCATTGCTAGAAGCCGCCGACTACGAGAGTTTCATTGAAGAAGAATCAAAATGAAACTCGTGATACTGGGGGCCGGCCCCGGCGGATATGTTGCCGCTATAAGGGCTGCTCAGCTTGGAGCAGATGTCTCCATCATAGAGAAGGAAGAGGTCGGAGGCACCTGCCTTAACAAAGGCTGTATTCCCACCAAAACGATCCTGGCATCTTCAAATGCCTATGCAAGGGCCAGAGACCTGTCCGACTTTGGCATCGATATCAAGGGCGATATAGCACCTGACATGAAAAAGATCGTTGAGAGAAAGGACAGAATCGTCTCAACCCAGATCAAAGGTATAAGGTCACTTCTCAAAAGCTGGAACATAGATAATATCCCAGGGCATGGCAAGTTCATCTCATCTGATGAGATAAGGGTACTGGCCCCGAATGGCTCTGAAGAAACAATAAAAGCAGATAGTTTCATAATCGCTACCGGATCACGTCCTGCCGGCATCGATACTCTTCCCTTCGATGGTTTGAACATCATATCATCAACAGAAGCCCTGTCGCTTACCAAGGTGCCTGAAAGCATTTTAATAGTCGGGGCGGGCGTGATCGGATGCGAGTTCGCGTTCATGTTCAGAGAGCTTGGATCCAATATAATCATGGTCGAGAGGTTCCCGAGGGCGTTATCCACTGAAGATGAATCCGTATCAAAGTTGCTAGAGCGTGAACTTAAGAAGAGAAAGATCAAGCTCCTGACTGATGTTAAAGTCGACAGCATATCAATCAAGGACAGGCGCGTTGTTTCATCTTTGTCTAACGGCAGTCAGCTTACAACCAGCAAGCTCCTTGTGTCTATCGGGAGGTCATTGAACAGCGACGATATAGGGATAGAGAATACCGGCATTGAAATTGGTGAAAGAGGCGAGATCCTGACAGATGATAAAATGCAGACGAATGTTAAGAACATCTTTGCGGTCGGCGATGTAACGGGAGGAGCAATGTTGGCACATGTGGCATCTAACCAGGGTATCGTGGCTGCAGAGAACATAATGGGACATGACAGGAGATTTGACGGGTCTGTTATCCCATGGGTAATATTCACGTCACCCGAGATAGCTTCAGTTGGGCTAAGGGAACATGAAGCCAGGGATAAGGGCATAGATTACATTATCGGGGAGTTCCAGTTCAGGGGGCTCGGTAAAGCACATGCTATGGGTGAGATAGCAGGATTCATCAAAATAGTGGTCGAAAAGGATACGGATCTTGTTCTTGGAGCTCATATAGTTGGACCTCATGCTTCGGACCTAATTCATGAGTGTGCATTAGCCATCCATAAGCATATTAAAGCAAAGGATATTGCACGCATGATCCATGCTCACCCTACACTCTCTGAAGGGCTTGTTGAAGCCGCCGAAGATGCTTACGGTACTGCTATACATGCACCGAGAAAGTGAGATAACCAGAAATATGACCAATAGAAGGGACAAGTTCAAAGAGCCGTTCTGGCTTATTGAATCGAGAGACCTCTACAAAGGGCTCTACATAGAGCTTGATGCTACCCTAAAAGGAATATACAGATTCTTTAACCCTGACAATCTTCCCATCGACCAGGATAACCTTACCGAGAAGAACTTCTTCAACGAACTAATAATTCTCAGGGATTCCATACTTAGAGTCCTCGCTATCCTTGAGGTCGCGCTACCCGAGAGCAAAAAGAATGCATTCTGGTTCAGCAAGTTCGCGGAGGCAAAATTTTACTCTGAGACCAAAAGGGACCGCAGCTCTAAAGGGAACGATAACTCTGAAGACCCCGAAAGATATGTATTCGAACTATACAGTTCCTTCATTAACTTCAAAAACCTCATTGTTGATATATTAAAGGCAAAGAACATCAGCTACACGAGCTTCAAGAACGTCGGAGATATAATAAAGAAAGAGATACATGAGAACAGATATTTCAGCCCGTTCATGATTGATATTGACCCTAGGTATGACATAATAGTGAACCGGGAGATAAGCGGTGTCGTGAAGAAGATCAGCGACCCGACCCTTAAGAGGAACATCTCGATGAGCTTTATCTTCCTCTTCAGGCTTCTCAGATACCTTGACTGCATTGACACAAATACAAAGAGAAGGACTTCATTAACATGCGGGCTGTTACTATTGTCAATGGTCAGATCCGAGATAAGACATATCGTTAAATTCCTTGAGGGTCTAATAGGCAGGACAGACTCAGAGGAGCTTAAAACAGTGCTACAGCCTATCATCTTTTCCCTTACGATAGAGCAAAAGAGAGTATATAATCAGGAGCTCAGGAATATACTTCAGGCAAAGAACATCAGCAATCTCAGAGGGCGCATCGAGAACAGCCTCGGCATTTTAAAGAACCTTATAGAACAGAGCATCGTTCAGATAGCTGAGCACTTATATCCTGATATAAAGGGTGAGAACATATTCGCTACATTCATTACAAGACTGGGGCAATCCATGAAGCTAAGAGAGGACATCTATATCTTGCATGAGCTTCTTATGCTGTTCGAAGAGAGCCTCAGTTTAAGGTCCGGAAGCGGTTCATCACTGTCCTCTTTGAAGAACTTCATGCAGTACTTCGAGAGCTTTACTTTCAAATTACTTAGATACGATGACTATGAGGAGTTCTCTAAGTTCTTTGACAATTTCAACGCCATAACCAGGGAAGCTCCTCTTAAAACAGACAATGCTGGCAAGATCATGGATAGCGTTCACAATTTCAGAATATATCTTGAGACAACCCTTAACCACATAAGCAACCGGACTGAGCTAAATGACCACCCGATAGATCTGGACCGCGCAAGACAGTTGCTGAACCAGTATATTAGATAATTGCGCCTCATAAATAGTGTATAATAGACAGAAATCTTTCGGTTATTTGCATAATTACAGATATCCAAGGAGGAACATCGATGGGAGAGATACTCGATATTCACGCCAGAGAAATACTTGATTCCAGAGGTAATCCCACCGTAGAGGTCGAGGTAGTGCTAGAGTCGGGTGTAGTTGCAACTGCAGCAGTCCCATCAGGGGCGTCGACTGGTGAAAGGGAGGCCCTAGAACTAAGGGACGGAGATAGCTCTTACTATAAAGGGAAAGGCGTGGCAAACGCTGTCACGAACGTTATTGAAGAAATAGCACCTAATGTAGAAGGTTTGGACTCAGATGATCAGGCTTATATCGATTCTCTCATGATAGAACTGGACGGCACTGAGAACAAGGGACGTCTCGGGGCAAACGCTATCCTGGGTGTTTCAATGGCCGTCTGCCGAGCTTCGGCTGAAGAGACCGGCTTGCCCTTATATAACTATATAGGAGGCTCTAATGCAAAGGTTCTACCTGTCCCGTTGATGAACATACTCAATGGAGGGGCTCATGCGGATAACAACCTTGACATTCAGGAATTCATGATAATGCCTGCGGGCCTCGAATCTTTCTCTGATGCTCTTCGTGCGGGATCCGAGATCTTCCATACACTTAAGAAGATCCTGAACGACTCCGGTCATAACACAGCTGTAGGCGATGAAGGTGGATTTGCGCCTAACCTTGGTTCGAACGAAGAAGCACTTACACTTATCCTTAAAGCGATAGAAACGGCCGGATACAAGCCCGGAGAAGAGATCCTCCTAGCGCTTGATGTGGCTGCATCTGAGTTTTACAAGAAAGGCAAGTATTCTTTTGAAGGGAAAGATGTCAGTGCTGACGATATGATCAAATACTATTCTGAAATAACGTCGAAGTACCCTATCCTTTCTATAGAAGATGGCCTGTCAGAGAATGACTGGGATGGCTGGAAGTCATTGACCGATTCACTCGGGAGTAAGGTACAGCTGGTAGGAGATGATCTTTTTGTAACGAACACCAGGATACTCAGTGAAGGCATATCAAAGGGCATTTGTAATTCTATACTTATAAAGCTCAATCAGATAGGTACCATGACCGAGACTCTCGATGCTATTGAGATGGCAAAGACCGCCGGGTATACAGCTGTGATATCTCACAGGTCCGGAGAGACAGAAGATACCACGATAGCAGACCTTGCCGTTGCCTGCAATACCGGTTTTATCAAAACAGGTTCACTTGCAAGGAGCGAGCGAATTGCTAAGTACAACAGACTGCTCAGGATAGAGGAAGAATTAGCGGGCATAGGGCTGTACAAAGGACTTAATTCCTTTTATAATATAAAGTGATGAATGCCCATCTGTTGAAGAGACAGATAGAGAACGAACGCAAGAAGAAGAAGCTTGTTACTTACACGCTTGTACTTCTCATAGGGCTATATATCATATTCAACATTGCACTTGATGATATGGGCATAGTTAAGTTCCTCGAACTGAAAGAAAAGGAACAAAACCTTATAATTGAGATCGCATCTCTCCAAAATGAGAATCTGCAAATAGAGAAAGAGATCAGGCTCCTTGGGGATAACCTCTTCTATATAGAAAAGCATGCTCGTGAGAACCTTAATCTCGCGGGACCCAATGAGTATATCTTTCTTTATGAGCAATAAGATCTACCTTTTATTCCTCTGGCACATGCATCAACCTTATTACAAGGACGCCTTGTCCGGACGCTATACCCTTCCATGGGTAAGACTGCATTCATCCAAAGACTATCTCGATATGGTCACTATCCTAGATGATTATCCCAACATTAGGCAGAATATCAATATCGTACCCTCCCTTCTGCAACAGATCGATGACTATGTAAATGGAACCGCTGATGATAAGTTCATGAAGCTAACCTTAAAACCGGCTGAGGAGCTTACCGATGATGATAAGGCCTTTATTCTTGAGAACTTCTTTCTCGCTAATTGGGATAATCTTATCAAGCCATTCCCCAGGTATTATGACCTCCTGCTGAAAAGAGGGATAAGGTTCTCATCAAACGACATTAAAAGGATATCTCACTTCTTTTCCGATAATGATTTTACTGACCTTCAATTGTTATTTAATCTTGCATGGATCGATCCAAAGTTCAGGACTGAGGATGAAGAACTTAATTCGCTGGCAGCAAAGGGTTCAAATTTCACCGAGGCAGATAAAGGGATCGTTGTTAATAAACAGATAGAGATAATGAAGAGGTTAATACCTGAATACAAACGGTTACATAATGCTGGAAAGATAGAACTCTCGGTTACGCCTTATTTCCATCCGATCCTACCTCTACTGTGCAGTTCTGAATCTGCAAGGGTAGCAATGCCCAATGTATCCCTGCCTGTTAATAACTTTATTTATCCGGAGGACGCTGAGGCACAGATCAAAATGTCAATTGAGTATTTCGAAAATGTCTTCGGTTCTAAACCAAATGGCATGTGGCCCTCAGAGGGATCAGTAAGTGAAGAGACAGTTCGGATTATCAGCAAGAGCGGGATCAAATGGATAGGAACTGACGAAGCAGTTCTTTCCGGATCTCTGGGACAGCCATTAAGGGATGATAAGGGTAACCTGACCAGACCTGATCTTCTTTATTCTGAGCACATATTCAGTGATGTTGCGATATTTTTCAGGGACCATACCCTATCAGATCTGATTGGTTTTGTGTACTCTTCCTGGGATGCGAAGGATGCGGCCAATGATTTTTACGACAGGTTGGTCCGTATCGCTGAAAGTTCACCCTCCGGCAGTGATAGAGTTGTCTCCATAATCCTTGATGGGGAGAACGCATGGGAATATTACAAGAACGACGGACATGATTTCCTGAATGCACTTTATAAACTGATAAATGATGATGACAGGATCCATAGCATAACTGCATCGGAATATTTAAGCATATCATCCAAGAAACATACCCTTGAAAGATTGCATGCCGGCTCATGGATATATGGAAACTTCGGAATATGGATCGGACATGACGAAGACAATATAGCATGGGACTATATTTATCAGACAAGAAAGGCCCTGGTAGAGGCCGATAACTCATCTGGTTCCAGGAATGTTGATGCATGGATGGACCTTTACGCTGCAGAAGGAAGCGACTGGTTCTGGTGGTATGGAGATGATCATGTCACCGACAATGCACGTGAGTTCGATGAGCTTTTCAGACACAACCTGATGTCCGTATACCGGAAAATAGGAGCGGACATTCCGGAGTTTTTACACATTCCCGTACTAAAGGAGGACCGTGGTATCAAACCACAGTTACCGATCAGAGGATTTATAGAGCCTACCATCGATGGTAAACTTACTAGCTACTTCGAATGGCTGGAAGGAACTTTTCTGGACGTTAAAAAATCCGGCGGCAGTATGCACAAGTCTGAAAGTATTGTTTCAAAAATATATTACGGCTTTAATGCACAAAACCTGTTCATTCGAATGGATGCTGTTGAAAAGTTCAAGGATATTGAAGCCTGTGATTGCCTGACCTTACACTTTATTAAACCAGCAGATATAAAAGTAGCCATTGAAGATGACAGCGCCAGAACCTACAGCAAATCTGATAAGGGCTGGATCACGGCCGGTGAGATAGAATATGCTAAGGATGATATATTGGAGATATCGATACCTTTCAGCAAATTAGGTGCCAAAGAAAATGATGAGCTCTCATTGTACATCACAGCCGATCTCAGCGGGAACGAGCTTGAGCGTTACCCCTGGCGAGGCAATATCACTCTTCGCGTCCCTTCCCCTGATTTTGACAAGATAATGTGGTATTGAAGATTTCTGATAGAATCTGAGCGTTTTCAGCGACGTAATTATATCAATTATTCAGGAAGAACTATTGCTTCTTGCCTTCCTATGGTAACTTGTATTTCGATACAGATCTGTGCGGTAATTTGCTATTATTAATGCTCGTAATACTCCACCATTACATCATAAATCTCTTCTGGCTTTATATCACATACCCGAACAGTACCTATAGTATCAAAATCACTGCTATGCTCATTAAAGTGCATTCCAACGTGTAAAGAATTTGGACACAATAATTCATGATTCAAAATAACTCTAAATCCAGACCCTTCCTTGTTTACAAGTATTGGGGTTGTGCTAACATTCGGTGAATAACTATTAATATTATGAAAATCGCCATTATTATGGAATTCAAGAATGCTATAATTTCCTGTTTGTCTTAAGTATATTAGCGCTGTGCCATCTAAAGTTATGCCCTCTGGATATATTTCATTAATATCTTCGAATGGCCCTTGGCTAACCACAACACTTTTTACATATCTATTGGATACAAATGATTGATCTGAAACAATTTTACCTATGTTGCTTCCAAAAATATCAATCACATCACCTTTGAGATTAATACAAGGTTCTTCTTCGCCACGCTGCCAAATCCTATTATACTCGTAAAAAGGATTCTCAGCTATCACTTTGCTATTGCCATACTCGACAGAATCTGCACTCCATATTGACATCGTATGATGATTTATTCCTAAAGATAATCTTCTAGTATTATCACACGTCTGCCAATAGCTGCTCGGGCCAAGAAATGACTGCAATTCTGTGCACCAACCGGACTCATCAAAGGATGAATCTTTACCACATTTCTCGCTACTATAGCTCCCCTCCCCATACACATGACATTTATCTCTATCGATAAGCTCATGATTAATAATTCCCGAATAGGAACAGGTCTCTCCGTTACCAATTCCCCAGCTTCTACTTGATTCCGTTGCGGATTTAGTCGTAAAAGGTTCTCTTATATGATGAATCGTTCTGATCCTTTTTAAATACCACAATTCTCCATTTATAGGGACAAAGAAATCTATTATTGAGTTATTCACTTCTATCAACTCTTCAATGATATAGTTATATGTATGATTTTCTATGTTACTATCAGTTGTTTTTGTTCTAACATACTTGAGCTCGTTCAAATCATAAGAGGTCGCAGGAGGGCTTCTATCAACCTCTTCAGCCTTTATTAATTCATACTTATCAAGATCTTCATTGAATAAATAAGTATATAAATTCGTAATTATTTCATTCTCACCGCTCAAAGGATACCATAGCACCCTGACAATATCTATTGAGCCTTCATCGAATGCAACAGCAATCATATACCCAAGGGATGGCACTTCGACATAATATGGCTTTATTTCTACCTCACTTATTCTATAAATCAAGGCTTTACTGTATCCTCGCGCCATTTTCTTTATTAAACCAGCCATTGGAAAAGGCCTTATATCTGCTCTGCTAATAATTATAGAACCATCTTCTGAGCCCAACCTTCCTTTATAAACAAGCCAAAAATTTATTTCCTCGGCGTTTGAAGGAATATTATTTATAAAATCAAATTCATATTCATTTACTGACTCCGCATAGGGTCCTATCTCCTCATTTCTGCTCCTTACAAATGATATGCCAAAGATCCTATCATCAGATCCCGGCGTTATATATGCGTATGATAAATATACTTCACCATAGCCTAAAACATCGTTTATGGTATTGTTCTTGATGCTCAGCTTTGCACCTCTATATTCACCTTCAATGTTTTTTAAAAGCATTGCGTTAAAGGCCTCTATCTCTCCCCTAAAGAAATAATCCAAAAGAGCATTTGAGTATCCCACAGCTTTGGGAACTAACTGTATTGAATAGTCCTCGTATACATCGTCATCGAGGTTATAAGCCCATTGATCCCGAATCAAATATTTTCTCAGATATGAATATGCGGCAAGTTTGCTAGACGTATATCCTTGTATATACCATACTTTGTCAAGGCTTCCATCCTCCGCG
Source organism: Nitrospirota bacterium (assembly GCA_020351835.1). GTDB lineage: Bacteria > Nitrospirota > Thermodesulfovibrionia > Thermodesulfovibrionales > BMS3Bbin05 > BMS3Bbin05. Next base: position 782,604 of record CP070669.1, on the reverse strand, counting down.
GTTTGTTCTACTAAATTAGCAGTTGTCATATCTCTTGTCGGATGAGGATAGTCTGCAAAAATAGTGTCCTTACTAAAGAAATTTGCATTTGTGAATTCTGCAAGACCTACTTGACCATTGAATGGATTACTTCCGTCATAAATATCTTGATCCCACAATGCAGATATCGGAACTACTGCACTTTGATAATCTACTGATCTACTAAATATTGATCTATTTACCGGTAATATTTCATATGGCAAGTTATCAGAATTAGATTGTGCCCAACTTTCATAAGTTAACCCTGGCATGACATGCGTGTCATCTCTTACATGTTCTGGAACTGACACATCAGCAATAAGATGCATAAGGTGTCCTAATGTTCTGAATGTCTTTGCAAGATACTCTTCCCTGAGCTCATCATTATCTGCTCTAAACGCACGGTAGTAATAGTCTCTTGCCTTAGCCCAGGACCATTCCCCGCCCAATGCTCCTGCCTGGTTCTGTGCCCATACCGCTGAAGAAATTCCTATTCCGTTTTTATAACCCGCTCTATTCCATACCTGCAGAGGATCGTGAAAATGGTTAAAAGCTCTTGTAAGGGGGTTATCCTCCTTCATGCCTCCGTCCATAAAGTATTCAAATATTTTTTTTGAATGATTAATGTTTAATTCATCTCTGGCGCCTCTCTCATATCCTAATTTTTGCAGAAAACCATTTAAAGCTGAAGCTGCAAGGACAATATTCTTATTAATTTCTTGATGAACATTATCAGAATCGTAAGCCAATGCATTATATTGAATAAACATAACAATAATTATAGCTACTATTAACTTCTTCATTCCCCCTCCAAAAAAGCTAGCTATTTATATAGTGAATCCATTTCAACATCTAATAGTTCGCGTAATTTTCTATGCTTATGCTGAGGCACGCTAGATGATGGAACACATGTTGCATTGTTCAATCTATTTTCTCTTGACTCATTTATTACAGAAGGCAATTCAACTGTTACATATTTATCAGGCGGTAATGACCATCCCGGATGATATTCTTTCTCTATGGCCTTATGCCATGGGAAACATCCATAGCCCGGTTTGAATATTGTAAAGCTTGGATTCTTATCCCACCAACTTATTGGACGGAACTTTATGATCCAATTGGCTGGAACTCTGAACTCGCCATTATTATCAGTTACTACCTCTATTGCGTCCGCATAGTACTCAACCGGGCCTCCGACTGAAGCCATTTCAGTACTATAGGACACCAGTACGGCTGCACCCTCAATTGGTTTCTTTGTGTTAGCATCTATCACCCGACCGTAATATGGGCCATACCTATGTGCTATTGTACTTGTGAGCAATAGGAAGGCGACTAACAACAGCAGGCCAACTATACATGTCTTTTTGCAGTATTTTGTTTTTGTATTGTCCATATTATCTCCAACTCTTAACGTTGTTATTTTGATCAAATATATTATGCGAGACCCAAAATCTAGTTTCTTATAATATCAAAACTGTTGTATCCTCCAGATGCCGTCAATATCCTTAACAATGTATATATAGTAGGTGATCAAATCCTGTCCTTCCATCCGGCTTATCCTGTATTTAGCTATGCCATTATTCATATAGATCATCTGAATGACTCCCATTGCATAAGCGATATCAGGAAGGTCTTCCTTTAGCTGAATAAGGATGTGGCGATATCGTTCTCTTGAATGCTCCATAAAGTATGTCAATGCTCCATCCACATCCTTGTTTATCATTGCCCGTTTCATTTCATTCCACTTCTCTTGAAGTAGCTGGTCTATTTTCTGCTCATTATATACATTGATGGCTAACTTCTCAGAGAATTGATTGCCATTAATATCATTCAGTATAACACTAGCATAGTATATACCCTCTTTGGAGTAGGTAAAAAATATGTCTTCAAAAGTCGTAGCCTTATGTTCTATATGTCCATCTCCATCAAAATCCATCTCATAAGATGAAATCGGTCCTAAGTTATCTGTGTTTAAATAAAAGTGTGTCTTCAGAGGAGCTAATCCGCTCGTAATGTTAGCACCTAACTCTATCGAGTAATATTGTGCTATAGACGTGATATGTATAAATCGACTATCAGTATTACCATATGAGTCCTTGATCACCGTAGTTAATGGATTTAGTCCTGGAATTAGTGGCACCTCTGCGATCCAGCTATTACCGTTAATTTGAGCCACTATTCCATTCACAGTAATTCCGACATCGTCTGAACTTGATTCAAAGATACCTTTAACAATCACATCATTTCCTTTTACGACCTCTGAATCAGCAGGGCTAATGATATTAATGTTAAGAGATGGCAATATTTCCAGGTAAGCAGGTTCTGACTCACCACCTCCGGGTGACGGATTATGAACGCTAACAGCATGCTTCCCCGGCAATTCGGCTATCTTCTGTGGCAATGATATATTAAGTTGAGATCCGTCTATATACTCCGGCAAGAATTTTTCACCACTAATATACACCTCCGATATCCCCAGGAAACCCTGTCCTTCCAGTTGAATAACTGTATTGAGATCACCTGCAGACATAAGTAGCGGATCAATTCCATAAAGATCCGGTGCCGGATTATAAACAGTGAAAATTGCCTTGTTCGAGCTACCTCCACGAGGTGGCGGATTCATAATAGATATATCAATATATCTACCAATTCCAATATCTGTCTTGCTTAAAGATATCCTGATCTCATTAGCATTTATCAGGTCAAATGATCTCTCATGACCATCAACTACTAATATTGACCCATTAAAGAACCCTGAGCCTTTAATAGTTACTTTTGGAGAGTCAGAGCCGGCAATAGCCGAATTTGGTTCAATATTATTGATAGTTGGAGCAGGGCTTGGAAGTTCCAATAAGTAAAGTCTGTTGCCTTTCTTATCTGCTATCACAGCAATGTTCATCATTGCATCCACATCTACCGTTTTCGGTTTTTCTCCACCATAATATTTATCCAATAACTCGCCAGAAATATAATCGATATGAGATAGAAATCCTTTTTTATCCAGTACAAGCAGAGTATTTAATAAAGGATTAACTGATATATCCAATGCGTGACGAACCGAGTCGATATTATTGATCTCGTATTCAACCAAGTCAACTACAGTCATGGTCGAGCTATTTTTTGCTTTTACTATCGCAACGGGCATTCGCGGGTCAACTACCATCAGCTCCGGCTTGCCAGTGAGTTGAGTGCTGTAGAAATTATCCATAGTCTCCATATCTAACAAAAGGAATTGATATCTGCCACGATTGTCATGTTCCTTTATATCATCACAATGTACTTTCCTGTGTTTTTTATGTCTTCTTGCAGACCCTTCAGCCAGTAACGCAATCAGCTTTAGTTCAGGATCTATATCTATACCTATAATATTTCCAGAAATCCGGTATTGATCAATTACCATTTGGCTCATTATATCGATCTTTAATATCCAGCCATGTTTAGTTGATATATATGCAGTGTGCTCTATTGCGTCTACTGCTAATCCATTTATTTCTTTTTTGATCTCTAAGCTACCCACCACATTACGAGATTCAATATCTACAAAACTCAGTCTTTTATCAGCGCCGATAAGAACTATGTTCAGTTCTTCATCAATGCCGATGATTTCCGGTTCAACATTCAGCTTAATAAACCCATACGGGTTTCTTGTCTTCAGATCTACAAGTTCTATGCCATTAGGTTCCTCGGTAAGGACAATAGCAACACTATTGATGGAGTCTATTTCTACATCTTTAGGTTCTCCTTTCAATTGGATAAAGAACCCATCACCGGAAGCATATACGCGTATAGCAGGAAGAATGCAGATAATCAGAATAACGAAGCCAATAATTAGTTCACAGACGGTTTTCTTCTTCACAGATCCCCTCCGAAATGTGATATGAAGCAACTAAATATCGAATACCTTATACAACACAATACCTCCTTGTCAACTAAATAGAGCAGATCGGATTAGAGAAAGGCAAGAAGGGTCAACATAGCCTTATATAAAGAAAATTTATTTGACATCGAGTGCTTTTTGTGATAATTTTTACGTAATACAATTATAGATATTGGATTGACAAGAGTATACAAGACTTTCTATGATGACTACAGGAAAGGTTAATGTCTGAAGGCGTAAAAAAATTAAATTGCTGGGAGTTTCAGCAGTGTGGCCGCGAGCCTGGTGGGGATAATGTCAGTTCATGTGGTGTATGCCCCGCATCTGATCAGACGTTGCTTGACGGTATCCACGGAGGCAAGAATGCCGGACGTGCATGCTGGGCAGTTGCCGGCACGATGTGTGAGGGCGAGACCATAGGCTCCAATGCTAAGAAGAAGTCATGTACGATGTGTGAGTTCTACGAGGTGGTCAGACAGGAAGAAGGCAGTGATGGATTTGTACCTACCTTTGCCCTGCTCCAGAAGCTTCCCGAAAAAGACCAGGCGTTCTTTTAATATTCTTAGAGAACCTTCCTCAACGATCGTTCAAGCGTTTCACCCTTACGTACTGCATACCACTTCCTGAACTCATCACGATATGAATCGAATGGCTCGTCAAGTTTCTCCCTGGGATCACCGCTCAGCAGATACGCCATACCTTCGACCACCCATGTATCGCCTGTTAACAGTATATGATCGCCGAATGTGGACGTCTGCCAGTGATGGATAAGCTCATGAGCTACGTAATGAGGCGCCCACCCGCGGGGTGCGATGACGACACCGTAACTGCCCAGGGCATAGCCCGCCTTTTGGCCGCAACCAAAGGTATCCCTGCATCTCTCAGTACTGCAAAAGATTACCGTCGCATCCGTTATATCCAGATCATACGTATCTGCAATATACCGGCTGGCTTCATGATAAAGGGCTTCCGCCTCTGCGAGCCTGCCCGCATCATCTACACAGATACCGCTCGGACCGCAATGCATTCCGAATGCTGAAGGGATAAGGACCCGGCTTGGCTTATAAAGGGCAAACGCCGCTATCGGCAGCATTAAGACCAGCACCGAGACCGTTATGAATATCTGTATCATCGTCCGTTTCATTGTCGACCTGTTACATGACCTTGTTTATCGATCGTTATTTCCTTGCCGTCGAGCATCACGGTAGCCGTGCCATTATAGAACGAGCTCGCCGCGTCGTATTGTAAAGGGATCACAACGTTACCTTTGTTGTCGATGTAACCCCAGCTGCCCCCTTCCATGAAGCTGTGCTCCCCGCTCTGTACAGGACGACATCCGTTGCATACGGCAGCTCTTCCTTCCCTGAACGGGACTGCAAAATCGTATGCGGCTTTTATCACTATCCATCCCTGTCTGTCAAAAAAGCCGAACTTATTATTATCCTTGTAGCGGGCAAGTCCCTCAGAGAAGTAATCCGGCCCGTTATCGTATACGTGAGGGCGTATGACAACACTACCCGCACAGTCAATATAGGCCCAGCCTTCATCATCAACCACGGCTGCGATGCCCTCTGAACTATATTCTCCTGCTATCTTATACCGGGCTTCTATGACCACTTGCCCGTTAGCATCCTTGTATCCCCACAATCCATTGTTCTCAAAGGGCACTGGTGATGCAGACTGTATACTTGCGGCCAGTATCAATATAATGACCTGATGGATCATATTCATATCCCTCCAAAGACTGAATATCCTTCAATATATTCTCACAGCTTAAGTGTTATTTCAAGTTTTGCATAGGGCACTTTATTTTATGAATAAAAAAATGTAGACTTATCTCATGGAGGGGAAGAACAGACGTATCCATAAAAGAGTGCCCATCGCAGGTTCAGCCCGCATCTTATTAAATGACGGTCAGGGGGCGTTCACCGAGGGACTGATATCCAATGTATCCATCTCAGGCATCGGCATATATACTGACAGACAGGTCGATGATGGCGAGGATGTTCTGTTAGAGCTCAATTTCATCTCGTCAGAGTGGACGATGACAGAGACTGTTATACAAGGCAATGTTGTTTACACAAAAGATATGGAGTTCTCGTTCTTTACAGGCATCGAGTTCACAAATGAGATAGATCCAGGTAGTCACAAGTCTCTGCATTATCACATCGAGCAATCCCTTCAGTGGTATTAGACCTCGCAGCCCCAGCATTGAATTAAGGAATAACCTCTGATAAAATGGCGATAACAGTGGCATTGGCTATGGGCGACTGGCCCTGTCTGCCCTCAGCCTCTTAATAAACATTAGGGGCAGAAGGTAGGGTATCAAATGAACTGGTATATTGCAGTACTGAAGAAATATGCTGTATTTAAAGGCCGCGCCCGGAGAGCTGAATACTGGTATTTCTGTCTCTTTAATATCCTTATAGCAATAGCTCTCGGATTCTTCGACGGGGTATTGGGTACGGCCGGGCTTCTGGGGACTCTGTATTCACTTGGTGTTCTTCTACCGGGGATAGCTGTGACAGTGAGAAGACTCCATGACACAAGCCGAAGCGGTTGGTGGATACTTGTAGGTCTTGTACCGATCGTCGGCCTGATCGTTATCCTTGTTTTCATGGTGCAGGACAGTAAAGAAGGCGACAACCAGTACGGGCCTGATCCGAAGGAGGCATTGGCTTAGCCCCGAATATATAAAAAGCTATTCCGGACTGTACAGATTAGCCCCTATTTTATTTCAAATCTGCTAAATTGTAAGTAATGCGTACGGCGCTTATATTTACTATTATAATCTTTACCCTTTCTGCGACCTCATAT
>CP070669.1:762222-775792 GCA_020351835.1 Nitrospirota bacterium | reverse complement strand
GATGGACCTGTGCGAACTTGACTCCTCCGGAAGAAGGCGTCCCGAGCCGGTCAAGGGTTCAGAGTTCACCATTGAGGCCGATATCGTGATAATGGCCATCGGCACTGCTGCAAATCCCCTTCTTACGAGAGGTGCCGAGGGAGTTGAGGTGAATGACAGAGGTTATATAGTCATCGATGAAGAGACCGGCAGGACGAGCAAAGAAGGGGTCTTTGCCGGGGGAGATATCGTTACGGGTTCGGCGACGGTAATATCGGCCATGGGGGCCGGCCGTAAAGCGGCCAGGGCCATCAACGAGTACCTGGTAAGTCATGTCGATAAATGATACTAATGAATATGGTCTCATAACTTTTTTTTATTGTACGATGAGGGTATCTTTATGTTAGACTCGATGACTTTTTTCAGGACGGGAAATTTCATAGTTTTCTTCGACTTAGCTCGTTTATAAAAAAAATTTAGTGAGGTGAGGGAATGTTAATTATCGGTGAGAAGTTGAGCATTATTGCAAAGCGAGTACGTGAGGCGATGATGAGCAAGGACAAAGGTCCTATTCAGGAGATCGCCAAGAGGCAGGCAGATGAGGGCTCAGGCATGATCGATGCTAATATAGGCCCTGCAGAGGACGGCGGAGAGGATCTGATGGAGTGGATGGTGACTACCATTCAGGAGGCCGTGCAGCTCCCGGTATGTCTTGATACTACCAACATACAGGCACTTGAGGCGGGACTCAAGGTGCATAACAACGAGTGGGGCCGTCCCATGATAAACTCTACCTCCAACGATCCGGAGAGGTTCCCGATACTTGAGCTTGCGGGCAAATACAGCGCACTGGTGATCGGACTTACGGTAGGCAAGGGCGGATTGCCTGCAGATGCTGAGGAAAGGTCTGCAATAGCTGCCGAGATCATGGCAAGAGCGATGGAGTACGGTGTGCCGCTTGAGGACCTGTACCTTGATCCGCTAGTATTGCAGATAGCCACATCACAGGACCATGCTGTCCATGTCATCGAGGCAATAAAGATGTTTCAGGAGATGAACGATCCGCCTATGAAGACGGTAGTGGGCCTGAGCAATATATCCAACGGATGTCCGAAGGAACTGAGGCCGATCCTTAACAAGTATTATTTTGCACTTCTCCAGGATGCAGGACTTACTGCTGCCATTGCCGACGCACATGAGATGGGTGAGGTAATGAAGGAGAAGGACATGATACTGGATGTTATGAACGGCAAGACGATAGACGACGAAAAGAAGATGATCGAGATACAGAAGACGCTCGATGTTATCATGGGCCGGACCCTTTATGCCCATTCATACCTCGAGATGTAGATATAAAGATCGCTTTTGCATAAATAAAAAAAGTACTTGATAATAAGGAGGATAAAATGGCCTTTACACCACCAAAAGAGAGTTATTCGGGGAAGGTCTTCCCGGTCGAAGCCGGCACCGGTGACGGCGCTGTTTCGTTAGGGGGAGAGAACGTTCTTCCGTTCCATGCGTTCGAAGGTGAGATACCTAACAAACCATTAGTAGCTTATGAGATACAGGACGTACCGCCGGCAGACTGGCCGGATGAGGTAAAGAGCCAGTATGAAGGTGTTTCGGATGACCCTGTAAAATGGGCCAAACATTGCATTGACGAACTTGGTGCGAAAGCGATTGCACTCAGGCTCGTTGGCACCCATCCCGACGGAGCCAACCGCTCGGCGGACGATGCTTCAAAGACGGTCAAGGACGTACTTGATGCCATTAATGTGCCGCTGATAATCATGGGAAGCAACCACGCCGAAAAGGATTCGGAGGTGCTTGTAAAGGCATCCGAAACGGCAAAGGATAAGAACTGCATAATCGGAAAGGCCCAGGAGGCCAATTACAAGACCATAGCTGCGGCAGCAATGGCTAATAACCACAAGCTCATCGCAATGAGCGAGCTGGATATCAACCTGTCAAAACAGCTTAACATCCTTATTACCCAGATGGGATTTGACAACGCAAGGATAATAACCGACCCAATGTCGTCTGCACTGGGATACGGACTTGAATATACATATTCGGTCATGGAGAGGATCAGGCTTGCGGCCCTGACCCAGAACGATACTACCATGCAGCCACCGATGATGGCGGATGTAGGTATGTACGTGTGGAAGATCAAGGAGACACAGGCACCTGAGTCGGACCTCCCTGATTGGGGAAGTCTCAAGGAAAGAGGTATTGCCTGGGAGGCGGTAACGGCCTCGTCTCTCCTGCTTGCCGGTGCCGAGCTGCTTGTCATGAGGCATCCCGAGGCAGTTAAGACCGTAAATAGCTTTGTAGAGGAACTTTCATAAAATGACAATAAAAATAATGAGCATTGGAGGATAAAAATGGCACTATCCGGAGTTGAGATATTCAAGCTTTTACCTAAGACCAACTGCAAGAAATGCGGTCATCCGACCTGTCTTGCATTTGCAATGAAACTTGCCCAGAGGCAGGCCACACTGGATGCGTGTCCTGATGTGTCGGAAGAGGCCAAGCAGGTTCTCGGTGAGGCCTCGGCACCTCCCATCAGACCGATAACTCTCGGTTCGGGCGACCTTGCCGTAAAGATGGGCGAGGAGACGGTGCTTTTCAGGCATGAGAAGAAGTTCGTTAACCCGTCGGCTATAGCCGTTGCTATTAAGGATACCGAGGCTGATGATGCTGCAGATGCCAAGATCGATGCGGTGAACTCCTCTGAGATAGACAGGGTAGGACAGAAGCTCAGGGTCGATGCTATAGCGATCATGAACGAGTCAGGGGACGCTTCAAAGTTAGAGGCACTCGCTCAGAAGGTAGCCCAGAAGGCACCTAACGTCGCGGCTATAGTTTGCACTGAGAACGCCGACGCAGCCGAGGCAGCCCTTAAGAACTTCTCGGGGAAAGGGGCATTGTTATACGGCGTGACCGACGCTAACGCTGAGGCTATGGTCAATGTCGCCAAGGCCCATAAAGCATCGGTGGGTGTAAAGGCGGACGGCCTTGATGCCCTGTCGGCGCTAACAGAAAAGGTAAAAGGCCTGGGCATAGATGATATGGTCATAGACCCCCAGTCAAAGACAGCCAAGGACATGATAGAGAACAACACCCTTATCAGGAGGGCTGCAATAAAAAAGAGCTTCAAACCTCTCGGGTTCCCGGTCATAAACTTCGCTACGAGGGATGACTCGATGCTCGAGACATTAGTTGCATCGGTCGGGATATGCAAGTTCGCCTCTATAATAGTTATAAACAGTGTTGAGAAGTGGAAGAACCTGGCGTTGTTCACCCTGAGGCAGAACATCTACACCGACCCACAGGTGCCGATGCAGGTAGAACAGAAGATCTACGAGGTTGGTGATGTCACGGCTGATTCCCCGCTGCTTATTACGACGAACTTCTCGCTTACCTATTTCATCGTATCGGGTGAGGTTGAGAACAGCAGAGTGCCGACACATCTGGCGGTGATGGATTGCGAGGGGCTGTCGGTCCTGACCGCATGGGCGGCGGGTAAGTTCACGGCAGGCAAAATAGCTGAGTTCATCAAAGAAAGCGGTATAGCAGACAAGGTCTCCCACAAGGAGCTGATCCTTCCGGGGTACGTTGCTATCCTCAGCGGTGCAATAGAGGAGAAGCTTGAAGGATGGAAGATAACAGTGGGTCCCAGGGAGGCGAACGCCCTGCCTGCGTTCCTGAAGTCGAGGGCCGCATAATATAAAATTAAGATAATTTATATACAAAAAAGTATATAAATAGATTTAAAATACTCTTATTACTAATAAATTGCAAGGAGGTTCAGCATGTCGAAGCTAATTGCCTCAGCCGCTATTAGAGGCGCACACAAGACATACCAACAGGCTGAAGAGCTGCTCCAGAAGGTCATCGCCGACAAGGGCGAGGACTTTACCTTCGAGTTCCCTGATACCGCTTTCTTCCTGCCGATGATCTATGCGATGACCGGAAAGCAGGTTAAGACAGTTGGTGATATGAAGGAAGCGCTCCAGATGACCAAAGAGCTTCATCACACAGAGCCGGAGGGCGAGCTCTGGAAGCCTTATCTCGGTGAGGCCCTGGACAGCGGAATGGCTACCCTTTTCGCCGAGGAGATATGGCTTGCGCTCAGATATATTGAAGGACTTGAACCCGTAAGCGAGGACGGATTCACTTACAATGGTTATATTACGGACACGATACAGAGGAACCTCGGTATCCAGCTGGTTGACGGCACAATGCCGGGATTCGCTGCCATTATCGGGGCGGCACCGAGCGATGAGATAGCCGTCAGTATAGTAAGGGAGATCCAGGAGAAGAACATCCTAACATTTCTTTCGGGACACTCTAACGGCGACAGTGTTACAAAGCAGCTTCTCAGGTCAGGTGTTGAGCTCGGCTGGGATACGAGGATAGTACCTCTGGGACCCGAGACGGAACACACGCTCTACGCGCTTGACTGGGCCATCAGAGCGTCCATGATATTCGGTGGCCTCAAGCCCGGAGACTATGCGGGTAACCTCAAATATATGAAGGACAGGGTGTTCGCGTTTGCTATCGCACTCGGTGAGCTGGATGACATCAAATGGTCGACCGGTGCCGGAGCCATCAACATGGGCTTCCCGGCAGTTTGTGACACGGATGTCCCTGTAATACATCCTACGGGTGTTTGTACGTACGAGGAGGTCGATAAGGAGTTCGACCATGCAAAGATCGCCCAGAGGGCAATCGAGGTAAGGGGTCTCAAGGTCTCTATCGAGAAGCCCCCGATCCCGATCGCATACGGCCCGGCCTTCGAGGGTGAGAGGATAAGAAAAGAGGATACCTTCATAGAGTTCGGCGGTAACAAATCGGCTTCCTTTGAGTGGGTTCGCACCAGGGAGCTTGATGATATCGAGGACGGCAAGGTCATCATTACCGGTGACGACCCGGAGAAGAGATATGAGGAAGGTGGAGTTATGCCTCTAGGTATCCTGGTCGAGGTCGCCGGCAGGAAGATGCAGCAGGACTTCGAGCCGATCCTTGAAAGAAGAATGCATGCAAACATTAACGAGGGCCAGGGTATCTGGCATATGGGCCAGCGTGACATCAACTGGATAAGGATCAGCAAAGCGGCAAAGGGTGAGGGATTCACTCTTGAGGATATCGGAAAGATCCATCATGCCACGACCCACCACAGGTTCAAGACTATCGTCGATAAGGTCCAGGTAACTCTCATCACGGACGAGAACGAGGTGGCCAAGTACAGAGATGAGGCCAGAGAGGCATGGAAGCACAGGGACGAAAGACTCGCCTCTCTTACCGATGAGAACGTAGATACGTTCTATTCCTGTCTGCTATGCCAGTCCTTTGCTCCGTCACATACCTGTGTTATAACCCCTGAGAGGCTCGGGCTCTGCGGTGCATATAACTGGCTCGACGGAAAGGCCGCTTTCGAGATCGATCCTACAGGAGGCAACCAGCCCATACAAAAGGGACAACCGATCGATGCGGTAAAGGGTCGCTGGACGGGTGTTGATGAATACATCAAGTCCTCTACCGGCGGCGCGGTCGAGACCATGAACGCCTACACAATTATGGATAACCCGATGACCTCATGCGGATGCTTCGAGTGTATCGTGGCTATCATACCTGAGGCTAACGGTGTAATGATCGTTCAGAGGGGACATACCGATATGACACCGATAGGGATGAAGTTCTCGACCCTTGCCGGAACGGTCGGCGGCGGTCTGTCGACACCGGGATTCATGGGGGTAGGGGTCAACTTCATTACCAGTAAGAAGTTCCTCTTCGCCGACGGCGGCATAAAGCGTATCGTCTGGATGACGAAGGCGCTTAAGGAGAGGGTGAAAGAGTACTTTGATGAGCGTGCGAAGGAAGAGGGAGTTCCTGACCTGCTCGATAAGATAGCGGATGAGACTATATGTGAGGACAGCGAGAAGCTCGTAGAGTTCCTTACAGAAAAAGGGCACCCGGCTCTCGAAATGGAGTCGATGCTTTAATGGATACAAAAACTAATCTGGAGGTCAGACATGGCTGATAAGAACATAAAAAGTGCCAATGAGGCAGCGGAAAAGATAGTAGAGTGGAGCGTATCTCACAATCTTGAGACATGCTTCGACAGGGCGGAGAAGCTGAAGCCCTGTCCGATAGGCGAGACAGGGGCCTGCTGCAGGGTCTGTCACATGGGACCGTGCAGGCTTGTAGGAAGCAATGCCGAGGAGGAGGCAAGGGGAGTATGCGGAGCCCATCTGCCGACCGTAGCGGCCAGGAACCTTGTAAGGATGATAGCTGCCGGAACGGCTGCTCATTCGGACCATGCGCGTGGCATGGTGCAGACACTCCTCGCGGTAGCGAACGGAGAGGCCGAGGATTTCAAGATAACCGACGTAAAGAAGCTCTACAGAGTAGCCGGCTATCTTGATATCGAGTTCGAGGGAAGGGATATCAAGGATGTGGCCAGGGATGTAGCTACAACCTTCCTTAACGATTTCGGCAGGCAGGAAAAGGGTTTTATCAACTACCTTTCCCGGGCACCGAAGAAGACCCAGGAGAGATGGGAGAAATGGGGCATTAAGCCCAGGAGTATCGACAGGGAGGTCGTAGAGGCGATGCACAGGACGGCAGTAGGTGTCGACCATGAAGCTGATCACCTGTTGACCCATGGCCTCAGAACGGCCCTTGCCGATGGCTGGGGAGGCTGTATGATATCAACGGATATCACGGATATCCTGTTCGGCACACCGAAGCCGATAAAGGCCGAGGCAAGCTTCGGTATCTTCAAAGAGGACGAAGTGAACCTCATAGTCCACGGGCACGAGCCTCTTCTTGCAGAGATGCTAGTGGCCGTTGTGAACGACGACGATATAGTAGAGTATGCCAAGTCAAAGGGTGCCAAGGGCGTGAACATAGGCGGAATGTGCTGTACGGCCAACGAAACCCTTATGAGACACGGGATACCGACCGCGGGAGGCTTTACCAACCAGGAGCTCGGTATCATGACCGGCCTCGTTGATGCCATATCTGTAGATGTTCAGTGCATCATGCCGGCTATCACGGAGCTGTCAACGAAGTTCCACACGCAGGTTATAACGACCTCGGAAAAGGCCAAGATCCCCGGTGCTGTGCATGTCGAGTTCGACGAGCATAAGGCAAAAGAGATAGCCAAGAAGATAATAAAAATGGCCATCGATAACTTTCCTAACAGGAAGGCCGAGGGCAGCCATGTGACTGACAAGTACCCCCTTATCGGTGGGTTCTCTCATGAGTATATAGAGTATATGCAGGGCGGCAGCTGGAGAGGGTCGTTCAGGCCTCTTAATGACGCCATCATGGCCGGAAGGGTGCGCGGTGTTGTCGGGCTGGCCGGTTGCGACAATCCGAGGGTGCCTTCGACGGGTATTCACAAGTTCCTTGCGACCGAGCTGATCAAGAACGATGTCCTTATTGTATCTACGGGATGCGGATCGGCGGCATGCGGAACTGCAGGGTACCTGACACCTGAGATGGCCCTTGAGAACGCCGGGCCGGGCCTCAGAGAGGTATGCGAGGCTATCGGTATCCCTCCGATACTTCATCTCGGAGCGTGTGTAGATAACTCAAGGATACTCACCATAGCCAGCGCTATGGCGGCAGAGGGCGGGCTTTCTGATGAGATAGGAGGTATGCCTGCAGTAGGTATAGCTCCGGAGTGGATGTCCGAGAAGGCGATAGCCATAGGATGCTACTTTGCCGCTTCGGGTGTGCCTGTCATATTCGGTGGAGAATCACCGGTGGGCTCAAGCAAAGAGGTCACAAGGATAATGACCGAGGTCTGGATGGAAAGGTTCATGGGAGCACTTCACTTTGAGCCCGATCCGGAAAAGATCCTTGAGATGGCTCTTAAATATATCGACGATGCCAGGGATGGCCTCAAGCTCAAGAAGTACGAGCCGGGCAAGTTCGGAGCGGAGAGAGTGCTGATGAGCATGGCTGACAGAAGGCAGCTGGATAAGCATGCCGCAAAACCTCATACCGGTGTCGGAGGATAAGAATGAGCACAGAAAGCGTAATAGTCAATGTTGATGTAGAAAAAGGGCTCGGAGCCGTAAATAAGGTTGTTTGCGAGCACGATATGAAGAAGGCTATGCTCGTTCCGGCCCTGCACAGGATACAGGAGGACAATGGCTATCTTCCGGGCGAGGCACTGCAGATACTTGCCAGAAAGCTTGACCTCCCGCTTGCGGAGATCTATAGCGTTGCAAGTTTCTACCAGCAGTTCCATTTTTCGCCGAGAGGAAGGAAGATAGTCAGGGTCTGCATGGGAACGGCCTGCCACGTCAGAGGGGCATCAAAAGTACTTGACGGTATACAGGATGAATATAAGATAGAGGTCGGTGAGACCACGGAGGACCTTAAGATGACACTTGAGACAGTGGGATGCGTCGGTTGCTGCGGTCTCGCACCTGTCGCTACCGTCAATGAAAATATCATCGGCGAGATCGGTCCTAAGAAACTTGGCGATATCGTCGAACTGATAGAAGAAGGGGAATGAACATGGAGAAATTGAGTGATATCAACGGACTGAAAAGTTTAAGAGAGAAGCTCATGGGCTCTGTATTTCGTGATGATGTTCCCCGCCTTCATGTCTGCTGCGGGACCGCATGTATGGCGACCGGAGCACCAAAGGTCATAGAGAATGTGGAGGCCGTTACGAAGGAGAGGGGTGAAGAGATCGAGATCGTGAAGACAGGCTGCCAGGGGCTATGCCAGAAGGGGCCCGTTATGAAGGCAGAACCTAACGGATACTTTTACCAGAAGGTGAAGGGGTCCGATGCTCATGAGCTGGTCGTTAACACTTATTCGGCAGGCGTGCCTGCAAGAAGGCTGCTCTACAGGGACTCAATACTGGACCAGCCCAATGTGATGATGGACGAACTGCCGTTCTACAAGAAACAGATGAGGATCGCTCTCAGGAACAACGGAGTGATAGATCCGACGAAGATCGAGCATTACATTGCCGTTGGAGGTTATTCGGCATTTGAGAAGGCCCTGTCATCGATGACACCTGATGACGTGACCAATGAGGTGGACAAGGCTAACCTCAGGGGCCGCGGGGGTGCCGGATTCCCTGCAGGAAGGAAATGGATCCATTCGAAGAACCAGCCGGGTGATATAAAGTTCGTCATCGCTAATGGTGACGAGGGCGACCCGGGTGCCTTTATGGACCGTTCCATCATGGAAGGTGATCCTCACAGCCTGATAGAGGGCATGCTGCTTTGCGCATACGCAATAAAGGCACAGTACGGTTTCATATACGTACGTCATGAGTACCCTCTTGCTGTAAAGAACCTTCGCATAGCTATAGATCAGGCGGTGGCGATGGGGCTGCTGGGTGATAACATACTTGGCACGGATTTCAGTTTTACTTTGGACATAAGGGAAGGTGCCGGAGCATTTGTATGCGGTGAATCGACAGCGCTTATTGCATCTATAGAAGGTGAAAGGGGATTCCCGAGGCCAAGGCCGCCGAGGCTGTCAGAGCCGGGGGGCGGACTTTTCGGGTATCCGAGCAACCTTAACAATATAGAATCATATGCTTGCGTCCCGCCGATAATCGAAAAAGGAGCTGACTGGTTCAAGAGCATAGGGACCGAGAACTCTCCCGGTACGAAGGTCTTTGCCCTTACCGGGAAGGTCGTTAATACGGGCCTTGTCGAGGTCCCGATGGGAACAACGCTCAGGGAGATCATCTTTGAGATCGGCGGCGGGGTGTTAGGCGGTAAGAAGTTCAAGGCGGTCCAGACGGGTGGTCCTTCGGGCGGATGTCTGCCTGAATCATACCTTGACCTGTCGGTCGATTTCGACTCGCTCAAGAAGGTCGGTTCGATGATGGGATCGGGCGGAATGGTAGTCATGGACGAGGAGACCTGCATGGTAGATGTCGCCAGGTACTTCCTGTCCTTTACCCAGGCAGAGTCATGCGGTAAGTGCCCACCGTGCAGGATAGGTACTTATCAGATGCTCGAGATACTTGAGCGTATAACACGCGGTGAAGGCCGGCCCGAAGATATCGATAAACTGCAGAAGCTGGGCGAATCTATTCAGGAAGGTTCATTATGCGGACTTGGGCAGAGCGCGCCTAATCCGGTTCTCTCTACCCTTAAGTACTTCAGGGAGGAGTACGAAGAGCATGTGCATGATAAGTACTGCAGGTCGTACGTCTGTAACGGGCTCGGCATGTATACAATAGACAATATCAATTGTATATTGTGCGGTATGTGCAAGGATGCATGCGCATTCGGTGCTGTAAGGGAGATGAGGGACAAGTACTGGATCGATCAGGACTACTGCACAAAGTGTAAAGCATGCTACACAGCATGTCCTACCGATGCCGTAATGATAGGTAAGCGTCCGAAGAGCAGGACGGCAGGGGGGGTAAAATGACAGAGACCAAACCCAAAGACGTAAAAACGATAATCAAAGAAGCGGAAGATATCAAGTGTGCCGTTCAGAGGTCTATTTACCTGATGAACGAATTTCTTGACGGCCCTATGTGCGGCAGGTGTCTGCCGTGTCCGATGGCATCCTACGAGATGAGGGTAATATTGACCCGAATGTCAGAGGGAGAAGGAAAGCCGGGTGACGTAGAGGCCATCAAAAGGCTGGCGCCCGATATGCAGGAGCTCTCGATGTGCAAGAGGGGCAAGGACATTGCGGGGTTCATTTTAGACCTGATGGAAAGCTCACAGGGCGAGTTCGAGAGCCATATTGAGAAGGCTTGTCCTGCTAAGGAATGCAAGGCACTGTTCACTTATAAGGTTATCCCCGAGAAGTGCACGATATGCGGTGACTGTCTCGATGCGTGTAAGGACAATGCCATTATAGGCGAGAAGAGACTTTCGTACAAGTCCGGATACCTTCCTTTCGAGATAGCGGATGAGAGGTGCACAAGATGCGGTGAGTGCATCAAGGTCTGCAAGTACGGGGCCATAGAAGAAGTGGACGAGAAGGAGCTTGCAGAGGTTACCGCATAGAGGTTCTTTTATTGTGAATTTGATTGATCATAAATATAGGACGAATAACTAAGGAGGAACAGATGTCAGATCTTGTAAATGTGAAGATAGACGGCAAGGATTACAAAGTGCCCGGGGGTATCTATCTTATCGAAGCGGCCGAAAGCGTCGGTGTCGATATACCGAACCTTTGCTATATGAAGGGTATGAAGGGTGTCGGGGCATGCAGGCTTTGCGTGGTGGATGCTGATGGCAAGACCGTCACGAGCTGTACGATAAAGACCAAGGACGGCATGAACATCGTAACGGAGAACGAGAAAATTCTCGAGATGAGGAAGTTCGTGATCGACCTTATAGTTTCGATGCATCCCCTTGATTGTATGACATGCACGAAGGCCGGCGGCTGCAGCCTGCAGCAGTATGCGTACGATTTTGAGATAAAGGAGTCGACCTTCAGCAGGAAGAAGTTCGGCTTTCCTGTTGATGAGGCAAACCCGTTCATAAAAAGGGATCCCGACTACTGTATACTCTGCAGCAGGTGCGTCAGAGCATGTAAGGAACAGGGCACTTCCGTACTTGATTTCAGCGGCAGAGGTGTCGGTTCGAAGGTTGTTACGGCCGATGACAGGCCTCTTCAGGATTCAGGGTGTACCTTCTGCGGAAGCTGTGTAGATGCTTGCCCGGTTAACGCACTTCTCGAATCGGACCGATGGAGAAAAGGCAGAGAATGGGAGTATGAGAGAACGGCATCCGTCTGCACAAGGTGCGGATGCGCGTGCGACATAACAGTGAGCTCCTACGGGGAAGATATAACAAAGATCAACTCCGGGGCCGAAACAGGTGCAGCAGAGAGCTATATATGTGCGATAGGAAGGTTCGGTTTTGACTCCCTGACCGCGGATACAAGGGTGAACTCGCCGATGATCAAGTCCGGCAGCAAGTTCAAGGAGGTGTCATGGGATGAGGCTATAAAAGAGGTCTCGAAGAAGCTCAAAGGGACATCCGCAGGTATACTTGCAAGCGGCACGATACTTAACGAGGATGCCCTTACGATCGCACAGTTCGCGAAATCGGCAAAGATGAAGAATGTAACGTCATCTGTAAGCGCGTACGCTGACAGCGATTCGCTGTCCGGAGATGCCGTCGATCTAGAAGGAGCTGACCTGATAGTCCTTGCGGGGATAGACCCATCACAGTGGAAGAGGACATTGCCCGCTCTCGACGCTATAGTGAGGAAGAAGGCGAGCAGGGGTGCAAAACTCATTGTAATAAATGCAAAGGACACGTCGGTTTCCGTTGCAGCTGATATATCCGTAAAGGGTGATGAGGCAGGGTCGCTTAAGGCTCTTGCAAAGGCGCTCGTCGATACGGGACTTAAGGCTCCGAAGGGACTGGATACGAAGGGTGCAAAGGTCTCAGATGATATCAAAGAGGCGGCAGAGCTTTACTCAAAGGCCGAGGCCCCTGTGGTGGTTTCTTCACCGGGACTTTTAGGGCCGGCAGTAAATGTATCACTTATAAAGGGAAGTGCCGTTAGCGTACCCCTTGAGGCAAATGCAAAGGGCACGATGTTGATGGGTATCAAGCCTGACCCTGCTATCTATAAAGATATGATGGCAGGTAAGGTGAAGAGCCTTCTCGTAGTCGGGGACGTACCGGTAAGTAAAAGGCCAAAGGTAGATTTTCTTGCGGTACAGACTTCACATATGACCGACCTGGCAAAGAAGGCCGATGTTATCCTTCCGGCGGCCGATGCTCTTGAGTCGGAAGGATCTATTGTGGACTATCTCGGCAGGTTCAAGGAACTGGATGATGCGGTCACTTCACCGGGAGAAGCCAGGCAGCATAAGGATATAATCGCTCTTATTGCCAAGGAGAGAAAATATTCCGTAAAGGCCGCTAAGAGCACGGATACCAGGAAGCTGTCCAAGCCTAAGGCAAAGCTTTCTGCAGGACCTTTCAAGAAGAATGCGGATCTGGACATCAGTATAGAGAAGTTCAATTCAGAGGTCCATGCTACAGTAACGAACGGCTCAAGGTTGTTCTGGCTTAAGGAAGTGGAGAAAGAAGCCGTAGGTGCATAAATGTAATACACGAAAAAGGCGGGATGCTGTCCCGCCTTTTTTTTCGTTTTGAATAATGACCGTCATCCTGATAAAATAGAAATAAAAAAGGGGGAGCGCTTATATGAAACTCAATGACCTGCTCAGGACCAAACCCGCAAAGATCGTTACATGTAGGGATGACAATACAATAAGAGAGGCGGTAGACCTGATGGACGGAAAAGAGGTGGGGTCCGTGCTCGTGATGGATGATGGGGGCGATCTGAAGGGTATCTTTACCGAGAGGGATGTATTAAGATGTGTCGCAAGAGAAGTAGACTTTGATACGGAGAAGATCACCGGTGTCATGAGCAAAAACCCTGTTCAGCTGGATGCATCTGCCGATATAGAGGAAGCCGCAAATGTGATGTCAAAGGGTAACTTCAGGCATTTGCCTGTAAATAACGGGAAGGAACTAATAGGCATGGTGTCTTACAGGGACCTCGTATCGTACCTTCTTCCTGAAGTGATATTCTCTTCAGAAGAGTT
>CP070669.1:756549-762122 GCA_020351835.1 Nitrospirota bacterium | reverse complement strand
TCAAAACGCGGATTGAACTTCGTCATAGTATCGCACCTGGCACCTCCACCGCCCTGAACATATAATATTCCCTGAGCACCGGCATTATGGGCGCCATTAGTAACATCCCCGAGCACCGTTATCTTCGCACCGCAATTGATCCAGCCTACGTCATCCGACACACTGCCGTTAACTACTATCTCGGTACCGTACATCCCCATGCTACCGAGTCTCTGTCCGGCAGGCCCGTTGACAGTTATATCGACCTTCTCGCCGCGAGGCCATATACGTCCGCCAATTCCGTGCTGACCGTCAGCCTCTACCGTGAACTTGCGGGCACCTCTCTGGACAGCCTCCTGAATCCTTTCCTCCAGGATCCTTGACGGAACACGGTCGCCGTCGACATTGCCCATGATCACAAGGCCCTTTGAAGATACGGCAGCGCTTTTCTTCGGCGCAGCCTTCTTTTTTGCCACAGTCTTCTTGACCGTCTTCTTCTTTACTGTCTTTTTCTTCTTAGCCATAATATTATTTCACTCGGACAGCTGAACGCTTAGCGCTTACTGCCGTCTTTTTTAACAAGCGTAATCTATCTGCAGCCTGTCCGCTGCCGCCTTATCCCCTATGCTCAGTCCGTCGGACATACCTATCGGAAGCTGCGTGCTTCTTCCCATCGGCGCGAATATCTTCTTGAACTCCGTATCAGCAGACTTGAAGACATCCACCACCCTCTCAGCTACCTTGTCAGCATCCAGGCGCCTGTACAGCCTCGGGTCCTGAGTTGTTATTCCTCTCGGACATCTACCTGTGTTACAGAGATTGCAGCGGTTATGCTCGTCCCCGAAACAGTCTGCTGCAGCCTGCATTATGTACTTGCCGGTATCCACCATTGAAGCACCCAGCATTATCATCGCCGCAGCGTTAGCAGCAAGGTTTCCGTGCTTACCCATTCCGCCGGCGGCTATCAGCGGAAGCTCGTTCTGCCTGCCCTGTTTCACCAGGTCCAGATAACACTCTCTGAGATTAGATACGATCGGGTGACCCATCTTATCCATCGATACATTGTAAGCCGCTCCCGTACCTCCGTCCTCACCGTCTATACACAACGCGGCAGCGTAAGGGTTCCTGGCAAGATTGTTAAGAACGGCCTTGGCGGTCTTGGAGCCTGATATCTTCGGATACACGGGAACCCTGAAGCCCCATGCCATCGACATCGACTGTATCATCTTCGCAACAGCCTCCTCAATAGAGTACTTCGTCTGATGAGTCGGCGGTGATGCGAGGTCAACATACATCGGCACTCCTCTGATCTTGGCAATCAGCTTAAGGACCTTGTAGGCCATAAGCAGTCCGCCGTCGCCCGGCTTGGCACCCTGTCCGTACTTGATCTCTATGGCACAAGGGTCCTCTACCATGTCCGGCAGTGCATGTATGATCTCATCCCAACCGAAATAACCGGAAGCTATCTGGGGGATGAAGTACTTAAGGAACCTCGACTTCAGAAGCCTGGGGGGCATACCACCCTCACCGGAGCACATAACAACGGGGAGGTTCTCGACCTCATTTAGATAGGTTATCCCCATAGCGAGGCCTTCCCACATCGGCGGTGATAAGGCGCCCATCGACATGCTGCCTATCCTGATAGGGAATATCTCCCTTACCGGCGGTATGAACTGTCCGCTGTCATGGTCTACCATAAGCTTGCCGTCAACCATCTTTAGCGGAAGCTTTTCCGGAGGGAGGTTCCTGCCGAGAAGCGTTCTAACGTGGAACTCATGTCTTCCGGCATCAAGTGCCGGGTCCGTTAGCATCGAGATCCTTGTGAACTTAAGCTGGTCCACAGTTCCTACCGAGGGATCGTTCCTTCTACCACCCCTTGTATATGCTGCTCCGCCCCTGTTCTTGTGGGTCAGAAACTTGTTCTTATCGTTATATACCGGCTCTATCGCCCTGTTGGGGCATACAAGCGTGCACGTGCCGCATCCTGTGCAGTAGCGGTTAACATCCGTGACCTGCCTTACTACATGGGATACGTTCCTGACGGTCGAGGGCACCGGAGTACCACCTTCTGACCGGACCAGCCTCTGCACCTGCACTCCGGCCTCAATGGCCTTGACCGGGCAAACCGCGGTACATCTTCCGCACCTCGTGCAACGGTCCTCACGCCAGCTTATGACATAGGGCAGCTCGTGATACGAAAGCTGATGATTATTGTCTAGAAATGAAGCTGGTTCCATACCTTAACCTCCCTGGCCCCGGGTGATACGATCACCATGTCGTACTTCATCGGAAAGATGTCCTTAGTCTTGTCACGAACCGGGATAGCCTTATCAAGGCCACACTCCTCCGACATCAGTGCATACTTCCCCTTTACTCCGCCAACGACCCCGGGTCTCAACTTTTTTGCATCCTGGACCATGAACGTAGTGCCGTCCGGAGTGAAACCTATAACGCAGTTCGGCCCGTCGATCGTCAAGGGCCGTAACGATTTCTTCATCAGGGTAACGGCCTCGCGGTCGCTCCTCTGCTCCATCTCTGTGTCTTTAAGCGGTGTAATAATGTCCTTGTAATAGTGCAGCGGATATCCGAGCTGTCTTATCGAGTAATGAAGTATGTGAGTAAACACCTCGCTGTCGCTGTTATAACCCATATACCCGGAGAAACCCCTGCTGGTAAGGTACTCCCTTATCGGGACGAAGGCCGTGTTCTCCCCGTTCGTCATTGAGCCGTAGCCCTGAATAAAGAACGGATGGCACGCGTACAGATATATCGCGTAATTGGTGTTCTGTCTTCCCTGCGCAAAGACTATCTTCGCTTTGAGAGGGTCTTTGTCCAGGCCGAAGAACTCGGCAACCTCAAGCGGGTCACCAACCTCCTTCAGAGCGATAACATCAGGATAGAAAGAGAATGCAAATATCGATTCGTCATGCTCTCCCATCTGCCTGATATTTAGCCTGGTCCTCATCAGCAGGTCCTCTTTTTCCTCCTGAGGCCTGTTCCTGTACTCATCCGGGTACTGGTATACGTTTACGACATAGTGGTCGCGGGCGTCTATCCCTTTCATCGGCTTGATCTTGGGCTCCCACATGAACTTCACCTTAAAGCCCTGAGATTCCATATAGCCGTCGAGGTCCTCGAGCCCTTTCTTAGAACAGATCCCGGAGAATATCGGGTATTTCTTGAGCTGCTCGAACTCCCCGCCGAGGTCTTTCAGGATCAGCCCGAGCCCTGAGCCGTCATGACCCTCTTTCATGGTCTCGAGAGCGAGAATGTTCTCCAGTGGGGAGAAATAATCATCCGATGTCATTGCACTTAAGCGACACATATGGCCTGATCCCTTTTAGATATATTTTCTGTCCAATAATACGGAAAAAACCCTGATTAAACCCGGGGAAGCTACCCAATTTTCCGCTGTAAGCCTATTAATATAAAAAGAAATCTTGCCCTTTGTCAAACAACTCACCTGAACAGGCTCGGGTTGCATTTTTACATTATTTATTTTAATCTACAAAGAACAAAATCAGGAGGTTTTACAATATGTTAAACGTTTCAGAAGCAGCCGCAGAGAAGATAGGACAGATACTCAAGGCAGAAAGCAAAGAGGATTGGGGTCTTAGAATGTTCATGGAAGCCGGAGGTTGCTGCCCCTCTCTAGGACTTGATATAGTGGAAGCGCCTCTTGACGGTGATGAAGCCGTAGAAAGCAACGGAGTTAAGGTGTTCATTTCCAAAGATATTATCCCTTCGGTAAAGGGAATGACCCTGGAGTTCATCGATAACGGTGAGCATCAGGGATTCGGGCTCACCGGGGGCGAACCCGCAAGCGGGGATTCGTGTGGACCCGGTTGCTCATCCTGCGGGCACGACTAGGACATGTTCCCTATCCACAGGCCAAGACGCCTCAGGAACAACGAGGTAATCAGAAGGATGGTCAGGGAGACGTCCGTGACGGCCGACGACCTCATCTATCCGCTTTTCGTAACTTTCGGCAAGAAGACAAAGAAAGAGATAACATCCATGCCGAACTGCTATCAGGAATCTGTTGACGAGATAGTAAAGAGCGCGAAGGAAGTTCATTCGCTGGGCATACCGGCTGTGATACTGTTCGGGATCCCCGAGAGTAAGGACGAGACAGGGTCGGAAGGTTATGCAGACAACGGTGTTGTCCAGCAGGCAATAAAGGCTATCAAGGACACGGTCCCGGACCTTTATGTTATTACCGATGTATGCATGTGCGAATATACCAGCCACGGCCATTGCGGAGTTGTAAAGGACGGCAATGTTCTCAACGACCCGACACTTGAGCTTCTCGTAAAGGAGGCGGTATCTCACGCAAAGGCCGGTGCAGATATGGTCGCCCCGTCCGATATGATGGACGGCCGTGTGGGAGCGATAAGAGAGGCCCTTGATGACGAAGGCTACGAGATGCTGCCCATCATGAGCTATGCTGCAAAGTATGCATCGGCATTCTACGGGCCATTCCGTGAGGCGGCAGAGTCCACCCCTGAGTTCGGCGACAGAAGGTCTTACCAGATGGACCCTCCTAACAGAAGAGAGGCCATTAAGGAGGTCGAGCTTGATATCGAGGAAGGTGCTGATATAGTTATGGTAAAGCCTGCCCTTTCCTACCTGGACATAATATCTGACGTTAAAGATGCATTCGATCTTCCGGTAGCCGCCTATAACGTCTCCGGTGAATACTCACTGGTCCATGCCGCCGCAAAGATGGGATGGATCGACTACGATAAGGTTATGATGGAAGTGCTTGTGTCAATAAAGCGCGCGGGAGCCGACCTTATCCTGACGTACTTTGCCAAGGACGCAGCAAAGCTTCTTCGCAGTTAATCTTCAGCTACCATACACTGAAAAGCTTTATGATATTCTCAAGCTCATCCTGAAGGCTGTCAGCGCTGCCGATCCTCTCGCTTTCATAGGTCTTTATGGATATGACGGCACTATCGCTATCTCCACCTACGGATATCTTTACAGCACCTGCTTCCGAGGTGTTAATGATACGCACTCCCTCAAGGTTATCGATCGTTCCCTTATGGGGATGGCCATAAGGATTGAACATGCCCGAGCTTATAACAGCAACGGAAGGCGATACAGCATTAACGAACGCACTTGATGAGGACGTACTGCTTCCATGATGAGGGACCTTGATGATATCACTTCTCAAATACTCCCCGGTGCTTATAAGGTCATCCTCTGCCTCTGCCTCAATATCACCGGTGAAGAGCACTGCTACTCCATGATATCTTAGCCTCAACACCAGCGAGCTATTATTATCCGACGACGAGGGCGAACCGAACGATGTGTAGAACCCCTTGTACGGATGCAGGACCTCAAGCGTGTACCCTTCACCATTGATAATATCCCCCCTCCCCAGATGGCTCAGTCCCGCCTTGCCTAGATATCCATCAGGATACGAGATCATACCGTTGTCGTATACCTTCTCAACGGTCTTTGTACTTATCACCTCATCGGCTCCGCCGGCGTGATCATAGCCCTGGTGCGATATGACGAGATGGTCAACCACTTCAGTGCCCATATGATCAAGGAATCGCCTGGTCTGCCTTCCGCTTTTTCCTGTA
>CP070669.1:753372-756449 GCA_020351835.1 Nitrospirota bacterium | reverse complement strand
TCCTGTTCATCTCTCACCGACTATTTGGGAAATCCAGGATTAATTATATAGGTCCTAACAAGACAGAAAACAACTAGGATACACGGGAGTTTTTGGTTTATCTCTTCTCTTGATTGGTTCTCGAATCTCAAGTCAGCCCTCCATGGTCTTGCAGGCTACTGAAGTGTCGGTGGCGGGACCAACTGACCGCTTTTCTGGGCCAGCCGTCTGTTGGAATCATAAGTACCATAAAAAGGTACATTGCCATCCAGCCAGATGTATAATTGCTTTAGTTCACTATTGTCCAGTTTCACGCTCTGGCTGTGAACGGAATCGGTTAAAACCTCTGTTAACGGGCTGACATCAGCTCCTATTCTGCCCGGGCGTGTTATAATCGGCTCAATACTGGCCTGACCCCACTCATACCATTTAATAAACGGTTTCAGATTCTCATACGATTTGGTGAAGTGTCCAGCTGGCTCGCTGGTCAATACAATCTTGCTCTTGTTTGGGCCCGGATTGCCGTCGTGACAATGGACACAGTGTTTATCCAGAATGGGTTGAACCAGAGCCGGGAAGCTGAAAGGCCATCTTTAAATGATTTCTCAACGGGGCAGTCATCACATACTTTATCGCTATTTGCGTATTCTTCGTAGCAGTAAAGGCCTTTCTTGTCACCCTTGACCATCTCCTTATGTTTGTCGTTCTGGTAGAGGACCTTAAAATCCGGGTCCTGGATACTTATACCGTCGCCTATGGCTGATAGCATAGACTCAAATTTTATTCTTTGTTCTTCACTTTGTAATCGTTCCTTTCCAATTGTTCCCTGAGAGTTCTTAAGGTCTCTTACGACCTTGGATAGGTAAATCCCGAATATCAGAAAGCATATAGAGAAGAGAGATCTGAATGCTATCTCCTTGGGACTTCCGAGCATTATCTCCGAGAAAGTCTCATTGTAGTGGAAGATATAGTCTACAAATGTGTCTACCAGCCAAAAGGATATTATCGCTATAAAGGTAAATACAATTATCTTTTTATCAAAACGGTTCATGAGTTTCTTAAGGCCCCTCCGCCGGGCGGTTATATCCACAGTTCAGTGGTAATTACAATTATATCAGAAAAAAAACGGGTTGCTAAGATGTGTATTACATATATGTTTAAGGGTCATATCCTCTTATCTTGTAGTATCTTTTTAGAGCATCGACGAAACTCGATCTGTCTATCTGCCCGATATGGATACTCCCCTCTTCATAGCCGCTTTCGGTAAAAAACCTGTCCGGGAGATCGTCATCTTTTCTTCCAAAGCCGTTCTTTTCGTTCAATTCTCTTTCGAGCAGCCAGATACGCTCCCCCGCTTTCAGTAACGACTGCACATCATGTTCGCTTCCGGTAACAGCATTTATCGCTCCGGCGTATTCCTCCAGTGATGCGGCAAAGAAGACGAATTTGCATGCAGTAAGGGAATCGACCACGGCGTTCATGTCCTCGGATATCTTTACCATTCTGGCCTTTCCCTCGAAGGAGAAACGGTCCACCGCAACAGGTTTCCTGAGTATCTCATAGCTTATGGGATATGCCCTCAGATGGCATGCTCCACGGTTTGATGTGGCGAAAGACAGCGCCATTCCGTATGCCCCACGCGGATCATATGCAGGGAGTTCGAGACCTTTGACTGCCATGCTCAGCTCGGGACGGCTCCGGGATGTGGCGAATCTCGTGGAGCCCTCCGCCAGTTCATCTCCGATACCGCTCCTTTCTCCGATCATCTTGATCATATTTAGGAGCTCATCAGGAGACAGCCTTCTCTCTTCGAATTCTGAGTAGCAGGCTATTGTCGATGCGGTGCTTATTGTATCTATGCCGAACTCGTTACAAAGGCGGTTCGCCTCGATTATGCTCGGCAGATCACTGTTGCCGTTAAGTGCTCCGAAATGCGATACTGACTCGAACTCCGGTATGACCTCTTTGTTGCCCCCCTGTTTTTTACAAAGAATTGGACAGCCGCGGCAGCCTGTCTTCTTTGCACCGTACTTTTTCTTCATCGCATATCCCGAATAATTACCGGCATCGGGAAATACAGAGCTCCTGAAATTATTAGTTGGTTCCATGCGCCTTGCATGTATGAGGTCGACGAGCGCGGCGGTGCCGTATTCGCTCAGGCCGAACTCTCCGAATATGGCAGGTGATGCACGGAGCAATCTCATGATGTCGGTCCTTGCTCTGTCCAGGGCGTCAGGGTCATGCACATTTATTTCACCGTTGCCCGTGACCTTTATAGCCTTGAGCCTTTTTGCTCCCATGACAGAACCAAGACCACCGCGGCCGGCAAGATAATGACCGTCAAAGACCATGCTTGCAAACCTGACTCCATTTTCGCCTGCACTTCCTATGACTACATCCGATCCCCTCTCTCCCAGCAGCTCCCTTGTATCGGACACGTTCTTCCCCTTGAGAGATTCAGCATCTTCTATCTTAATTGCACCGTTTTCTATACTGATCACGGACCATTTGCTTGCCTTGCCGGTGATCTTAATGAAGTCGAATCCCGCTCTCTTAAGCTCTGTAGCGAACTTACCGCCTACGGAACAATCAAATACGGTACCCGTCAGAGGCGAACGCGATATCACCGAAAGCCTTCCGGATGTAGGTGCAGCTGTACCTACAAGCGGGCCGGTCGCAATTATAAGAGGCATATCGGGATCGTCGTATGATTTTGTGATATGGTTCTTTAATAGGTTTACACCGAACCCACGACCTCCTATGTAATCGTTACAAAGGTTATCCGGTGTATCAGAGATTTCAATATTATTGTTAGACAGGTCTATATAGAGGCTTTTTCCGGTATAGCCGTGTATCATGAAATCTATTATATATGGAAAATGTGTTGAATATCCTTCTTGACTCCCGCATTGGCGCTAATGTAAATTTATCTGTTATAATTTCCTTACATTACGGGGCTGACTAAGGAATATTGGATAGCTCAGTTGGAGGCGGTCGTGACGACAGGTCGTCAGGTTACCCGCCTTTTTTTAGCAGAGCTAGAAGTTATAAAAGTTTATCAGATATATATGGGGCTGTAGCTCAGTTGGGAGAGCGCT
>CP070669.1:748710-753272 GCA_020351835.1 Nitrospirota bacterium | reverse complement strand
GACAGACTTAACGCCATCTCGTCGGGGGAGGCCCAGTTTGCCAGCCTTGGAGAAATAGCGATGCTCAGCGCGATGGCGCAGGGTAACAAGCGGTTCTACTGGGTCGGAAACCAGAACATTGCCCCGGGTTTTGAAGGCCTCGTCGCAAGGAAGGGTATAACATCATTTGAGCAACTGAGGGGGAAGAAGATAGGGTTTCCGTTCGGCTCGTCCGTAGACCTTACCTGCAGGATACTTCTCAAGCAGAATGGTCTGGACCCGGCAAAGGATGTACAGCTGGTAAATCTTGAGGTAGGCGATGTGCCTTCGGTATTCAGGGCAGGCAACGTAGATGCTGCACTAATATGGGAGCCGGGATTTTCACAGTTAAAAGAGGTGGAGGGGGCAACCGTGCTCGGACTGGATACCGATACTGATGTTTTTAGGAAGTTTGGCACGATGACCGGCCCGGACGTATTGATTATAAGCAAGGAATGGGTTGATAAGGATACAAAACGAGGTGCAAATTTCATGAAGGCATACTTCGAGTCTGTAAAGTGGGTAAAAGATAATTCCGATAAAGCCACCAAACTGGTACAGGGCAAATATATCCAACAGGACATTAAGCTTATACAGGATAATATGAAGAAGTTCGTATGGCATGACCTTGAGGCACAAAAAAACGTTATGTCTGATAATGGAATATTCGGTCAGGCAGATCATATAAGCCGGATACTTCACAAGGATATGAAGGCTATTCCAAACGAGCCGGATTTCAGGCAGTGGGTAAATATGGATATCCTGCCTTTTGACGAGAAGTAATTGATGGAAGAAAAAGAGTTCAGCCTCTGGCATTATATTGTCCTCGGTTCGGCAGGATTACTTTCTTTTCTTGCATTATGGGAGATCGTTGTCGGCGTCGGACTTGTTGACCCATACTTCCTGCCTCCCCCTAGCATCATCGCCAAAAGAGCACTACAGATGACAGCAGGTGAGGATGCCGTACTACCTCATGACATAAGGGTGAGCGCAACGAGGGTTCTTACCGGTTTCATGCTGAGCGCTCTTGTGGGTGTGCCGTTTGGTGTTGTGATGGGCATGAGCCCGACAGTTCGCTCACTGCTGAATCCTATCATATCGATCATAAGACCACTTCCGGCATTAAGCTGGATACCTCTTTCAATGCTATGGCTCGGTATCGATGAGCAGCAGAAGTATGCGATCGTCTTTATGGGATGCTTTGCGTCGATACTTGTTTACACAATGGATGCCACTATGCGGGTAGATCCGATACTCCGCAGGGCGGCGATGAACCTTGGGGCATCCAATGTACAGGTGATGAGGCATGTCATTCTGCCTGGTGCATTGCCGGACATTCTAAGTGGTCTTAAGGTTGTACTTGCCATAGCATGGACGTGCGTCATATCGGCCGAGATGGTCGGCGCTAACAGCGGCCTAGGATTTCGGATCTGGACCGCTAAGGAGTGGTCCGATACGGGGCAGGTACTTGTCGGGATGATAAGCATCAGTGTTACCGTTCTAATACTCGATATACTGTTTCGCGGAATTGAAAGATTGCTCCTGCCATGGCAGAGAAAGATACCGGGCACATGAGTTCTTCCATCATTAGGATAGAAGATGTTACAAAGGTCTTCCATTCCCGCAAGGGGAATGTTGAAGCAGTCCGAGGTTTCTCTCTTGATGTTCATAAAGGTGAGGTCGTCACACTGGTCGGTTCGTCCGGTTGCGGAAAAACAACTATACTTAACATGGTAGCAGGGTTCATACGTCCTACATCCGGAACTGTTTTCCTTGAGGATTCGCCAATTAATAAGATCGAGCCAAGATGCGGAATGATATTCCAGTCATATGCATTGTTCCCCTGGCTTACAGTAAAAGAGAACGTCGAGTTTGGTCCAAGGATAAACGGGATTCCGGGGATCAAGCGGAATGATGAGGCTGGAAGATATATTGATATGGTAGGACTCGAGGGATTTGAGGATTCATATCCAGGGGAGCTCTCGGGCGGCATGAGGCAGAGGGTAGCACTATGCCGTGCATTGGCGAACGAGCCGGATATATTATTATGCGATGAGCCATTTGCCGCACTCGACGCCATGACAAGACAGGTTATGCAACAGGAACTGCTGCAGATAGTCGGTCGTTCCGGTCAGACAGTGCTTTTCATAACCCACTCTATCGATGAAGCGCTTGTACTTAGCGATCGGGTAGTTGTTATGTCTGCCCGCCCCGGTCAGGTGAAGGATAAATTCAAAATAGACCTTCCTCACCCACGCAAAGTCGATATTCAACTGACTGATGACTTTCTGGCATTGAAAAGAAATATTTGGGACCTGGTCGAAGAGGAAGTTCGGGCCTCAATGAAAATATAGCAATATCTCCGTAGGGGTAATAGTTATATAATATAACTATTAAGAATCGCCATGATATCATTAATTAAATTACTGATCGAACGATTTGCTGTTACTACTTTTATTCAGGCCTTAAGGCTTATAAAGATAGTCATAGGTTTTACGCTCCTTATTTTTGGAGTTATACTTATCTTCACACCCGGCCCGGCGATCGTCGTTATTCCGATAGCCCTTGCTATACTCGCAGGTGAGTTCGTATGGGCAAAGCAGCTCCTTAAGCATGTTAATGAAAGGTTCAATGATATGACTGGAAGGAAAAATGACAAAAAAGAGCAAAACGAACGGTAATATAACGTCCCTGTTCGTATCATCCGTTGATATCGACGGCCAAAAATATGTACTAAAGACGGAAAACCTTGCCGGGATAAAGAGCCATATGGTCACCACCGTCTCCCACGAGGGCAAGACCATTTCAGAGACGAAGAAAGACTACAGCATGTCAGGAGCCACGGGTGAGTTCAGGCTGCAGGACGTGATGCTCAGGGAACACCAGAGGGCTATCGCATCGCTCCGGATAGAGAGGATGGCCAATATAAGGCAGCCTGATGAGTACCTTGATGAGCTTAATGAACTGATCCGCAAAAGGAACAAGCAGAAGGCCCTGGATTTTCTGAATGATGCGATGCTTATGTATCCGAACGATCCGTTCCTTTTATCTTACTATGGATGTCTTGATGCAATAGTGAACGGTAATCACAGGAAGGGGATCGAGACCTGCAAGGCTTCGTTCGGCGCGCTAAAGGAAAAGCTGCCGTTCGGAGAGATATTCTTTCTTCCTATGCTCTATCTTAACCTTGGCCGTGCATATCTGGCCGCAGGCAAGAAGAAAAATGCGATAGGTGCATTTAACAAGGGACTGGATATTGACGCCGAGAACGAAGATATACTGTGGGAGCTGAAGAAGCTGGGTGCCCGCAAGAAAGTAGCTGTTCCTTTACTTGGCAGATCCAATCCTATTAATAAATACATAGGTATGCTTGTTCATAAGCTGGGGAAATAAATAGAAACGGATATATTTAAGGAGGACTCATGAGATCAAAAGTTCATATTGTTCTGGTCATTGCTGTTGCAATTTTTATAACACCATCACTGTATGCCGCCAATGAGGTTCCGAGGGATATGTGGCTCGATGGCATGTCGAAGCTGCTGCCTGAAGCGTTCTGCCAGCCCGAGCAGTTCTTCAGACAGTGCTTTGAAGTTTCAGAGGAGACATGCCAGCAAACGGCAACTTCTACAACAAGGGATTGCATTGAGAAGCTTAAGGGTGAGATGCCCGAAATGTTCGACACCGAAAATGGTCAGTACTGGGGAACCCAGGTGGGAGCTTGCGCAGGTTCTTCATACAGCATGGCGCTTTTGAAGAATTTTAAAGACACTAAGAAGTGTAACGACCCTGAGGCCTGGAAATAGTACTCTTCATTAATATGATCATCGATACCGTCCGGCTATCAGTATTTCACCTTTTTCAAATGGTGGCCCTTCTATAGCCACGAGGTCGGCCTGCTGCCCTATTTGTATCGTGCCGGCAACTGCTACTGATAATACCTCCTCAATATTCAGACCTGCCTTATGGAACAGGTTAAGTTCCTCGAGGAACGTAAGCCCATAGGGAAGAGACCTTGACCCCGAGTCACTTCCGGGCAATACTTTTACTCCCATATCATATGCCTTCTTGATAGCAGCCAGATGATCCTCTACTAATCTATTTATAATTGTTACGGCCTCATCGCTCTCTAAAATGTCCTTCAAGCGAGACAGAGCGGCTATGGTCGGAATAAAGATGACATTATTTTCTTTCATCATGCCTATAGAATCATCTGATATCATAAAGCCGTGTATGATCGCTTTTGCCCCGGCTACGATAGCATCTCTTATTGCATTATCACCATTTGCATGGCAGAACACATCAAGCCCCAGTGCTCCTGCATGCGAGACAAGGTCCTTAAGCTCCCCGGCCTCAAAACCACCTGCGGTTATTTCGCCGGTCTCAAGGTCAACTATCCCCGAGTTAATGACCTTTATATAGTCGACCCCCTTTTTATTCAGATCATCAATGAGCCTTATAGCCTCGTCTATTGATCCAACATCCTTACCAAGATAGCCGCCGTATCCGCCTTTCTTAGAGATAGCGTATCCGCAAGCCTTAATTGT
>CP070669.1:745145-748610 GCA_020351835.1 Nitrospirota bacterium | reverse complement strand
GATAGTGCTTACTGAGAACTACAGGGAATCGGATATCATTGCAAGGATCGGCGGTGACGAGTTCATAGTCATACCCGTCGGCAGTGAGGACGATGCAGTAGAGGGCATGAGCTCAAGGTTCTATAACTCTCTTGAAAAGTTCAATAAAACATCCGGGCTGAAGTATGACCTGTCAGCGAGTATAGGCCTTGCTTATTATGATCCCCAGTCTCCGACATCTCTGGAGACATTGCTTAAGAAAGCTGATGAACTGATGTACATAAAGAAGAAAGAGTATAAGAAATAGGTCAAACGGTATCTGCCGACCTTTCCCTGATAGCCCTGTAAATATAGATGCCGCTAATAGCGGCAACGATGAACCAGATCCAGGCAGAAACAGTAGAGCCCAGCAATGCCTTACCTGTCCCTATAGTAACGGCAATGACGAAGAGACTTCCAATGATCCATTTTACCACCTGAGATGCAAAGGTCTCACCACGCTCAACTTCTCCTGCTACCTTTCTGATAGGCTCCCATCCATATCCGCCGGGAACGGTCTTCTTGAAGAAGTCGACCAGCTTCTTCTCCTCCACCGGTCTCGTAAGGAAAGTAACAAGAACCCATACTACAGTAGATACGGATATGATAGTAAAAAGCTTCACATAGAACGGGGACGCGCTGAGCTCAGGGTGCGAATAGACGATAATGCTTGACGCGGTCGAAGCTATCATGGCCGAGATCTCGCTCCATGCGTTAACTCTCCACCAGAACCATCTAACGATATATACAAGACCCGTCCCGGACCCAAAGGCAATAAGGAACTTGAATACCCCGACTATAGACGTAACATAGTAGGTTGCTATTGCCGTTACTATGGAAAAGATAATGGTTACCCATCTAGAGACGGATATGTAATGCTTCTCTGAGGCGCCTCTCTTTACAAATGGTCTGTAAAAATCATTAACAAAATACGCTGATGACAGATTAAGATATGTACTGAGGGTCGACATGAATGCCGCAAAGAACGAGGCCAGCATCAAACCCTTTATGCCCGTCGGCAACAGCTCTACTACCATGCGAGGATATACGCTCTCATGGTCCTGGGCAACGGGGTAAAGGACAAGAGAGGCAAGAGCCGCTATTATCCAAGGCCATGTACGCAATCCGTAATTGGCAACATTGAAATAGAAAGTTGCTATCAGGCTTTCCTTTTCGTTCCTGCAAGATGCCATCCTCTGGACTATGACCCCTCCGCCATCGGAGGAATACTTCGACCACCAGCTCAGACCAACATAACCCAGGAAGGTCATGAACACCATCGAGAAGAAACCCTCGTCAAGAGAAGGAAAGAAGTTCAGGGTATCTTGAGGCACCTGTGTCACAATTGTTCCCATGCCGCCTGCTTTTCCAACCGCTATCACCGCAAGCGTGACAGAACCGACCATGGCAAGTATGAACTGCATGAAATCCGTGCTCACTACACCCCAGTAGCCGGACATGGTCGAATAAGCAAGTGTAATGATTGTTGATATGGCAATGCTCTCCCACTTTCCCCAGCCAAGTGTAACGTCCAGTATCTTTGCCATTGCCAGAATGACCTGTGCCTTTATTATCGTATGTATTATCAGGGAGAAATATACTGCCTTGAAGCCTCTTAGAATTGAAGCGGAACGTCCGGAGTATCTCATCTCTATTAGCTCTACATCTGTAACTACCCCGAGCCTCCTCCATAGCTTTGCAAAGAAGAAGACACTCAGCATGCCTGAAAATATGAAGGTCCACCACTGCCAGTTCTCGTATATTCCCTCCGTCCTGATAAGACCCGTTATATAAAGCGGAGTATCAGAAGAGAACGTTGTGGCGACCATTGATGTTCCGGCAAGCCACCACGGAAGGTTCCTTCCTGAGAGGAAGAACTCCCCGGTATCCCTTGATGCTCTTTTTGAAAAGTAAAGTCCTACGGCAAGGGAGATCAGCATGAATATGCCTATAACCGTAAGATCTAGATTAGATATGTTCAATAGAGGCGACCCTGTTACGGAAAGCCTATTTATTTACCAGAAGCTCGATTATCTTCTCTGCATTTATAAAGCCGCTTACAAGCCGACCGTCACTGTAAATGATCGCGGGAGTACCCGTTATTCCGAGCCGGCCGGCAAGAGCTATGTTCTGGTCAATAACATCATCCTTGCATGCCGGGTCAGGAACAGGCTTCTTATCAAAAGCGTCTTCAAGCATATCGAGGGATCTTTCACACCAGATGCTCTCTGACTTCCTCTTTGCGTCCTTATGAAAGCTCAGAGGAAAAAGCACTATGTGAAATGCAATGTCCTTCCTTGTCTCCAGTACCTTCTTCATCTCCTGATGAAGTTTTCCACAGTAGGGTCAATCGGGATCATCGAAGACTATTATCTTATGCTTTGCATCCTTGGCTCCCATCAATATCGTGTTATCAAGGTTGACCGAAGAGACATCGACCTTGCTTATCTGCATCATCCTTTCCTGAGTAAGGTTAACTTTGGTCTTTATCTGGACGATCGATCCGACAATTATGTTGTCAAGGGAAAAGTCCACATAAGCGATACCCTTCTTCCCGCCTGAGTTCAGGGCTATCTCCCATAATCCCTTCGCCGGAGACATCCTGACAGATTCAACGGTAACGTCAGGCACCATTGGCTTAAGCACCTTTTCAGCATCCGTCCGTGAAAGCTTGTGGCACTTCAGGCAGTCCGATTCGCATCCGCCAAAACCAGATGCAACACTGGATATCGCAAACAGAAGGATAACTGCGAAGAACAGGATCAGTATCTTCTTCATAAACCTTTATAACATAGGCTTTGGCCGATAGTCAACGAGAGCCGATCCGGCCTCGTGTCATGTTTAACTCTTTAGTTCTGTGCATTTATGTATTTATATGTTTTACAATACTAGCGTCATATTTAGAGGCATAAGAATATGTCGGGATCCGTCTTTTTCAGTGAGTAACAGGAGGTATCATGCCCTTTTTCGGCGAGCTTTTTCTTAGCGAGATAATCAGGAAGCCTGTTCTTGATTTCAAAGGTGATGTTGCGGGAAAACTTAAGGATATCCTGATAATAAAGGGCCTTCCCCTTCCTATAGTAAGCGCTCTGATAATAAAAAAGGGTAAGACCTCTTACAGGATCAGCTGGGACAGCATCAACATCTTTAATAAAAGGATCATCTCCACAAAGCTTATGATGGAAGAGGCTCCTGAATACGAGGCGGTCGATGATGATCTTTTTGCAGTGCGCGATATCCTTGATAAGCAGATAGTGGACGCCAACGGCGCAAAGGTGGTGCGCGTTAATGATATAAGGCTTGAAGGCCTTCATGATCAGGCGGTCCTGTCGGCGGTCGATATCGGAATGCGCGGTATAATGAGACGCCTAGGCCTGGAAAAGCAGGGTGATGATATCCTCAGGCTGTTCAAGACCAAGCTGCCATCTAACCTGATAGGATGGAACT
>CP070669.1:739005-745045 GCA_020351835.1 Nitrospirota bacterium | reverse complement strand
CCTGGATAATAATTCTTTATCTCATCCCTCACCATTGCTGAATTGCAAAATATATCTTTAACGGAAGGGGAAAGAAATGCCCTCGATTCTATCTCTACCGACAAGCGGTGAAAAGGGTTCACTCTGAAGCTCGCACATCTGACCTTTGAACTTTCCTTGCACCTCCTGTCTAACCATGCCGCATGGCACCCCCCTCCTGTTCTTAAATGCGTCACTCTGTCCGTACGGTCCATACCAAAGACACAGTCATAATTATGCTCATCAAGGTATTTTGCTACAGATCTATTGAATGTCAATAATTTCATAAAACTGTTATATGGGAACTGTTTTAGATGTACGGCGCTCACATCCTTATTAAGACCTTCCCAGCGCAACTGCGATGACGTCAGTATATCTACCTTGCACCCTCTTTCAACGAAAGCGTTGACAATTCTCGTCGTATATTTCTCTGCTCCGCCGAAAGGTGTATAGTTGCTTTTAACGACAGCTATCCTCTTCATATTCCCTTTCAGAACAATAACATCCTAATAGCATTATGCAGATGTTTTTTCATATAATTAAGTGCTTTATGATATCAGATAAGATCAGGAAAATCACTACGAAGGATCCTTTTTTTCTTTCTTTTTCGGCATTTGTGGCATTCAATACCGTCATTTCCTGCATTCTGTCTTTTCCTTTATTGCGCTACGCGTCAATGAACAGCTTCTTTTCTGCCTTTACGACCCTGATCCCTTTCATCGCTAACTATTTCTTACTTAACCTTGTCGTTGGACTGATCATATATTTGCCATCCAGACTTATGAATGGTAAGTATTCCCTGTTACTTATGACAGCAGCATTCTCACTGTTTCATGCTTTCATTTTGATCGACGTACGCATTTATACGATCTTTAGATTTCATATAAACTCTTTAGTTATCAATGTCATATCAACTGAAGGCGCCGGCGACTCTGTGGCACTCGGAGCCGGAACTTACATATCGTTCCTGATCAAAATGATAGTAATAATATCTACTAATGTAATTGCT
This sequence comes from Nitrospirota bacterium, assembly GCA_020351835.1. GTDB lineage: Bacteria > Nitrospirota > Thermodesulfovibrionia > Thermodesulfovibrionales > BMS3Bbin05 > BMS3Bbin05. Next base: position 744,018 of record CP070669.1, on the reverse strand, counting down.
CTTTCATTCATCAGGAAGAAGATATCTTCCTGGGATCTGAAATACCTTACGATATTCAAAAGATATCTCATAACTGTAATATGGGTCCTCATATCATTAGTAGTAACAGACAAACTTATGTTCGCTTATGGCGACCTGTTCAATAAGATAACAATAACAAAGAATGCAAAGCTCTTCACACTTTACCAGCCTTTCACGATGAAGCAGTTTGCCGCTGATGTGCTGAAGATCAATGTGAACAGGGAGGATAGCATAACAATGCCTCTCGAGAGCTCTACATTAAACTACCCCAAAGAGGACTTGAAGTTCGATCCCGCACGCAACAAAGGTTGGAATATACTTATCATAGTAATAGATGGTCTTCGTTTTGATATGTTAAATAAGGATACGATGCCTAATCTATGGGAGTACAGCAAGAATAATCTTTATTATAAAAACCACTACAGCGGAGGGAACGGTACTCGCTTTGGTATATTCTCGATCCTATACGGGATACATGGGTCATATTGGCATAACTTCCTGGCTCAGCGCAGGTCAGCTGTTATCATTGATTCTCTTATTGATCTTGATTATGATTTCAAGATACTCTCAAGCACCCGATTGACCTTCCCTGAGTTCAGGAAGACCGCGTTTATTAAGATTCCCGAGCACATAGAAGATAACTTTCCCGGATTGGACACAGTGTCAAGGGACCTTACTATAACGAACAGACTTACAGACTTCATTTCGACCAGAAAACGCGACAGGCCTTTTTTTGGATTTGTTTTCTTTGACGCACCGCATCAACCATACCATTTTCCGTCGACTATGGAAAAGTATTCACCCGTAAGCAGCACAAAGATCATCTACTTCAAGGACATTGGAAAGGGGAATATCCACTTATTAAAGAACAGATATCAAAATGCCATCTTTTATAATGATTCGCTTATAAAGAGAATAATTAGCAGCCTCGAGGATAATGGTATCGCAGACAATACATTGATTATAATAACCGGAGATCATGGAGAGGAATTTTATGAAAATGGGCACTTTGGTCACACTTCAGCTTTCAATGACTATCAACTGAAAACACCTCTTATAATGCATTTACCCGGCAAAGGTCCCGGCACGATAAACAGGTTGACCTCACATCTCGATATTGTTCCGACAGTGATGAATATCATCGGATTCAGCAATCCTGAAAGTGCATACTCACAGGGAACATCATTGCTCAGCAGTGGTCCTGTTAGATATATAACTGCCTCAAAGTGGGATAAATCAGCGATAATCGATAGCGACAACATCATCTCTTTTTCAACAGAAACCTACAACCTTGGATCTATTGAGGTCAGGAATAGGCACGATTACTCTCAGGTCGAGGACCACAGAATCTTGATCAAAGAAAAAAGAAAGCTGATGGTCGATGTATCGATCAGGATGTCAGAGTTTTACAAATAATGACTATAAGTGGTCTAATAGCTACTGGGAACTTTTAACTGCATACACCGTCATTCTTCCCGATCTGCATATCATGGATATTGCCGTTATCGCCAATCTAACAAATATTTTGAACAATCCTTTTCTGAGAATCCGAATAAATCGCCACCTAGGATTGTCCTCAATGAAATTATCAAGACTACCGAAGAAATCAGAGTCGGTCCTGTCATGGTAGATCTTTATTTCTTTAAAATCAAAATTTCTTAGATAATGCCTAACCGTTCCGGGTGAAAAGTGATACAGATGGGTTGGCACCTGAAGTCCATAAAAGTACTTTCGAAATACGAATGCCTCAACAGAGGATATATCCGGCACAGTAATTATTATTCGCCCTCCTGGCTTAAGCCACTTTAGTGACTTCTTCAGCAGCAATGACGGTGAAAACACATGCTCCAATACCATCCTCAACACAATTACATCAAATTCATATTCTCCAAACTCGACTTGATCGATATTGCTGTTTATTATCTTGAGCCCATATAGTTCATCCGCTGCATCTACAGCCTTCTTGCTCATCTCAACACCCGTGACATTCCAGCCTAATACTTCCATTGAGTGCAAATACCTGCCATATGAACAACCAACCTCTAGCAATCTTCCACCCTCTACGAAGTCGGGAATAGCCCGCGCATATAATTTGTGTCCTTTAATCATATAGATCGGTAATAAATACGCTTTTAACAGATTATTACCTTTTCCATCTCCAGCATATCCCCTATAAACATCAAGAAATCTTTTATATATACCCTTTGTTACTTTCATTGGCTTCACACTTTTCTCATCATATTTATAGTACGGCGTCGTTGATGGATAGAACCGCTGCATTTCATCACGATCCGGCCTTGGATTTGTAAAGACAAGGTCACACATTCTGCACCTAACGACATTGAACAGCCCTTCTATCTTATTGATGTAATCTTTTGAGGTCAGATACCTTATATTTTCTCTGCTCCCGCATAGGTCACATGAGACCCGTTCCATCCCGGGTCCAAACGCACCCGTGATTATACCTGCCAATTTACTGCCGACTTTTTGGACCGAATATTCGCTCTCCACTCTCTTTCTCGCAGCAATTCCCATCTGCTTCCTCTTTTGCAGGTCATTGATCAAAACCTTTATTGCATCGTAGAACTCTTCAATATCACTGACAACTATCCCTTCTTCTCCATCACCAACAATGTCTGCGTTCGTACCAACATCTGAGACCACGGGTGGAACTGAAGCGGCCATATATTGCAGTGCCTTATAACCGCACTTTCCTTCAGAATGCTTATTATCAGGCAGGGGCATTACGCCTATATCGAACTTAGCTATCTCTTCCTCCTGATTATCTAGGCTCCATGGAATGAACTTCACATCAACTCCTGGCAAATCAATTCCACGATCACAAATTATCCTTACCTCAATTTTGAACTCTTCCGACAATCTCTTAAGAACAGGGGATAGCATTTCAAGGTGGTGCAAGTTAACACTCCCCCCTACCCAACCAATAACCGTTATATTATCTTCACCCATGAAACTCTTAACGGGAACATTGCGAGTTTCAACTGCTGAAGGGATCACGAACACATTAGGATTAAATTCACGTGCATGTTCAGCCAGTATCTTGTTCCCCGCAATGACAATATCAGCATGCCTCACTATATTCATAAACCTTCTATCTCTCGTCGAGCTTTCCAGCTTTCCGTTAGCGTCATGGCGACAATATATAGCATCATCAAAATCGAAAATGAGAAACCTGGAAAACAGATGGAGAAATAATGTGTCTATAGACGAAGGCAGCTTCTTTTGCAAGAACACAACATCGTACTTCCTGCACTTTAACATTAAATGCAATTTGCCCTTGATCCCTTTTGGGTACTTGAGAACGTCCGCCTGTATCCCTTCCCTAACAAGCTCCGGAAGAAGATTAAGCACCCTTACGCGGCTGCTTGGAAGCAGCCTGTCCTGGATCAGGAATAACACCTTGACCTCCATTAATGTTCTCCCCTGATATTCATTTCTTTATTGCCTCTAAGACACATTCTTCACCTGATCCGGGTGAGAACATATGGAGGATCTTAGCTTTTATCTGAAATATCATTGGCGCTATGAACCTATAAATACTAGAACTATTCGACCCTTTTAAAGACATACCTTCATTAATTATCATACTGCCGCGCGCAAAAGTCTCGGCTTTGACCGCAGTGGTCCATATCCGGGGATTTCCAAATCCTGCCTTAACAGCCACTTTTTTTAATGTTTCCATTGAAAAGAGATATAAATGCCTTGGTGGATCCAGGCCGAACCAATGAACTCTATATATATTCGCACCAAAACTATTTATATTCGGAGTAACTACCACCAGTCTTCCACCAAGCTTTAAAAGCCTGTGACATTCCCTCAAAAGATCCACAGGATCATGAACATGTTCAATTACATGGTTCAGGACCACAGCATCATATTCACTGTCTAGCAATAAAAGACCTTGTAGTTCACCATGGTGTATCTTAAGATTATGCTTCTTTCTTGCATAGTTTACAGCCTTTGTATCAATATCCTGCCCTTCTACTTCCCACCCCAGTTTCCGGATCTTATTTAATCTGTCGCCGTTCCCGCATCCGACCTCAAGCAATCTCCCTGGCTTGAGCCTGCCAACATACATCAGATCAAGTCTCTTCCTCCCCCTGGTTACGAGCAATATACGCTTTAAGGCACTATATGGCAACCTTATAAGTCTCTTTGTTGAGCGAATTATTACATTAGCTTTTTCAGTGGGGGGTTCGTCTTCACCATGTGTATAGTACTCACGATACAATCTCCATACCTCACTCTTAGCAGGCATCGGTTCAATCCACATAAGTCCGCATTTCATATTTGTACATTTATACAGGTCCCAGTTCCCCGGAACATCAAAAAGCCTGTCATTTAGTCCGCAGTAAAGTGGCGATCCCTTCTCTCCACATAGATAACATGTCATTTGGATCTGTTCTTCCGGAAGTATTTAATGGGAAATGATAAATGTTCGCGACGATATTTACCATAAGCAACGGCAAATTCCTCTCCGATTACAGCCAGAATTGAAAGGGGATCACACTCGTAGCCTTTTGTATACAGAATGTCGATGCCCCCGCCTTCAGATACCAAGGGCTCCTTGACAATCAACTCCATTATTTCATCGATCTTAAGTTTAGACCCATATCCCAGGGCTTCCCTGGCAAGCTCATTTAGGCCGAATTTTTCTCCACGACTGAATCGCTCATAAAACTTCTTAAAGTGCCAATTTTCGTTCGATCTCACATCTGTTCTGCCGACACTTGACAACCATCCAGCAATACCCTTACAGAAGAGCTGATCTATTGAGCGAACCGGGAAGTGGGCTAGCTTAAGATCATCGCTATCAACGATCGGGCAGTCTATATTTTTCCACAACTTCTTCTTTTTTACATGATGGCTGCCGTAACCAAGAGTCACGCGCTGATCGCGAGCGTATTTATTAGGCACGCAGACCTTGTAGTACTGCGGGACCTCCGTTCTCCTTCGGTGCATGATACGCTT
>CP070669.1:707973-738905 GCA_020351835.1 Nitrospirota bacterium | reverse complement strand
TGCTCTTTGCCCTTCCGGGCTGGCCGAGGCTCAAGTGTGCCGGCAGTATTAGCAGTGACTCTATTAGTGAAACAAGCAATATCGGTATAACAACGAACGGTATTACCTTTATGAACTTTCCCATCATCCCCTGCACGAATATCAGAGGTGAGAACGCTGCAACGGTCGTCATGACTGCAAAGATCACCGGCCGTCCTACCTCCTTTGCTCCGTTAATGGATGCATCTGTATAACTGTCGCTCATCCCTCTGTGAGTAAATATGTTCTCACCGACAACTATGGCATCATCGACAACTATGCCGAGGGCAAGTATGAACGCAAATAGCGACAGCATGTTCACCGATACATCCAGCGACGGCATTACGAACATAGCACCCAGAAATGATATAGGTATACCAAGCATTACCCATGCTGCAAGCCTGAGCTGCATGAACATCCCGAGAACGATAAAAATCAGTATAAGACCTATAAAAGCGTTCTTGAGAAGCAGATTGAGTCTGCTCCTGTAGAGTTCCGACGTATCGTTCCATATGGATAAGTTCAATGATTCAGGAAGGAACTGGCTCTTCTCGTCAACATAATCTCTTACAACTTTTGATATCTGAAGAGGCTTTTGATCGGCTACCCTGAACACCTGGACCATGGCAGAAGGTTTTCCATCTAAACTCGAGTATATATCGGTCTCTTTAAATCCGTCAGTTACGCTTGCTATTTCTCCAAGCTTCAGCTCGGTCCCGTCATTCTTTTCGACTATTGTTATGTCTTCGTACCCCGCAGATCTGTATCTTTTCTCCTTTGTTCTCAGGAGTATCTCACCTGCAGAGGTCTCAACGGAACCCGCGGGAAGGTCGACAGACCCCTGCCTGACCCTTTGGGCGATCTGCTCAAGAGTTAGCCCGAGTGCGCGGAGGTTCTCTTCAGGCACCTCAATAGATATCTCATAAGGTCTTACCCCTCTTATCTCTGCCTGTGTGATCTCTTTAAAATCAAGCAGTTCATCTCTTATGGTCTCTGCCTGTTCTGTAAGGCTCCTCTCGGGAACGTCACCGGAAACTACCACATTAATTACTTCGTTCCTGGCAACAAGCTTAGTTATTAAAGGTTTTTCAGCCTCCTGCGGGAAAGTGTTTATGCGGTCCACCTCGTTCTTTATATCCTGCAGGACAAGGTCTGTATCTTCACCCGCGGTTATCTCGGCAATGACAGTGCCAACTCCTTCCGATGCAGTAGAAGTGATCTTCTTTATCTCGTTTATACCACTGATATTCTCCTCTATCTTAAGTATTATCCCTTCTTCGATCTCTTCCGGGCCGGCACCTGGATAGACAACACTGATCATCACTATATCAAGGTCTATCTCCGGGAACACTGCCTGTTTTATTGAGAATCCCATGAAGATCCCGCCTATGATAAAGAACATCATCAGAAGATTGGCGGCAACGTGGTTACGCGCCATCCATGCTATTATCCCTTTTTTCACTGATCGGTCCCCTTGTTTGATACTCTGATCTTCATCCCGTCAGCTGCTCCTGAAATATTGGTCCTGATCAATCGGTCCCCTTCATTCAAGCCGATTTTAACAATGACCGCTTCATCTTTCACCAGTAAGGGTTCGATATACCTGATCTCCAGTCTATTATCGGGTCCGGCTATCCATATGGTCGAACCATCATGAAGAACGTTCCTCGGGATGACAAATACGTCCCTGATCGTTATGCCATCAATTAAAACGTCAACGAACATCCCGATAGAAAGAACACTGTAATATTTATCTTTGTTCTTTAATCCATACGGGTCATCGACCCGGACAATGATCTCCGTCATTCGGCTCTTGCTATCTATCTCACCAGATGACCTGATGACCCTGCCTCGCCATTCGACTTTTTTCCCTCCGAGGTCTATGCTTATAGCCGTTTTGGCCCCGCCGTTTTGAATGCTGTTATGAGGAATTTCCAGCAATCCCATGTCCGCAACCGGCATCGGGACTATTATCTCGACACTGTCAGTCCCCGTCAATGTACCTATACCTGCTCCTGCACGCACATACTGACCGATATCCACGCTCTTGGTACTGACCAGGCAGTTGAATGGAGCGTAGATACTTGTCCTTTGAAGATTAAGCTTCGCCTGCTTAAGAGCGGCCTTTGCAGAACTAACGTTCGCCCTTGCCCTTTTCAGCTGTGGCTCTCTGAGAACAAGTGGGTTTGGATCTTCTTCCTTGCCTCCTGATATCCTTTCCCATTCTTCGCGGGCAAGCTTTGCGTTCCCTTCTTCGGACGCCAGCTCGACCTCGGCCTGTGCCAGCGCCGCCTCGGCCTGGGCAACAGCAAGCTCATAATCTGCCGTTTCCATTCTCAAGAGAAGGTCTCCATCCTTAAAGAACCCGCCCTCCACAAATCGCGGGTCCATATATGTCACCTTGCCGCTCACCTGTGGAACAATAGTTATCTGCCTCTGGGCTTGTACCGTTCCGTTGGTCCTGAGCTTGATCTGATATTCAGTTCTCTCAGCTTCAATTATCTCAACGAGTGCTCCCGGATTTTCCTTTATTTCCTTTTTCGGAGCAGGCCGTGCCTTGATCAGTATGAACATTATTGCAATAGCAGCAAATACAATTACTATTGGTAAGGCTATTTTTGTGACCTTTGAATGATCGATCATGGTAGATCCTCTTCTTTATTTAGTTTATTAAACCTTTTTTCAAGTTCTTCATCCGCCCATGAGCCTCCTATAGCCCTCGCCATACTTATCCTGTCAGATACCAGCTGTCTTCTGGCCGCGAGCAATCCGCTTTGTGCTTCAAAGTGAAGTCCCTGGGCAGTGAGGACAGGTATATAATCAGAAAGGCCCTGTGTATATCGATCAAGGGAGAGCTTTAGAGATGCATCGGTTGCATCCACCCTCTCTTGATAGTGCTTAATGCTCTCTTCAGATGCCTTGTTACGGACAATCGAATCGTTGACGTCCCTGAACGAATTTATTACAGCTTTATGGTATAGAGCAAGATTCTCTCTGAAGACCGACTCAGTCCTTGCAACCTCTGCACGTCTCCTTCCCGCGTCGAAAAGAGGCATTGCCAGCTGCAGCATGGCATTCCAAATTATGTTCGGTGAATCAAGTATCGTACTTACTTCGTCACTGGCTCCGCCATAGCTTCCTATAAGGTTAAATGAGGGGAACCGTTTAGCCAGTGCTTCCCCGATCCTTTTGTCACTTGCATTAAGCCGCGCAAAGGATGCTCGTACATCCGGTCTGTTCTTGAGGAGCTCGGATGTCAGCCCAGTGCTGAATGGGGGAATATAAGGCAGGTCTCCCATGTATTTAATATCTCGGCTTCCCGGGAACTCCCCTGCCAGTACTGATATCGCGTTCAATGTGATCTGCAGCTGTGCCTCTAATGCAGGCTTCTGAGCTTTTACCGACATCAGGTTCTGTCTGGATTGATATACATCTATTGCTGGCACAAGACCCGCCCTGTACCTTCTCTCCACCATCTCAAGTGTGTCTTTAAATGAAGTGATGGTCTTTTCAGATAGTTCAACTTGCTTATTTTGTTCTACTGCAAGGTAATAAAGGTCTACAGCCTGTGCGACTATGTTGACTAATACTGACTTTACATCTTCACCTGTAGCAAAGACATCATATTCAGCTGCCTTTGCCCCTTTTCTTACTCTTCCCCAGAGGTCAAGTTCGTAACTTGCCGATACCGAAAGTGAGTAACTATTAGTTTCTATGGGTCCGGTCAGCCCTGGCTGTCTCGATCTGCCTGCGCTACCCTCGGCATTAACTGACGGTAGCATAAAGGACCTGCTCGTGATAGAGATCGATCGCAGTTGCTCCAGTCTCTCAAGAGCTATGCTTATATCCAGATTTTTGTTGATCGTTCTTTTTACAAGATCATCGAGATGTTCATCGCCGAAAGCTTCCCACCAGCCTCCCGCAAGCTCTGTAGCTCTGCCCTCATCCAGCGTAAGAAGATATGCATCCGGAATCTCTACCATTGTTCCTTCGACTCTTGTACCGTACAAAGAGCAACCCGAAAGGAGAAGTGTGATTAATAAAGCGATACTTATTATAGTTTTATTGATCATTTCGAACTGATCCCGCCCATTATGAAATCCATCATGTAATCAATAAGAGTTTCTGTGTCAGTATTGAACCTTTCAAGTTCTTCAAAATTTGTGCCGCAAATTCTCATCGTATGCTGCATTGATCCCAAAACAAAATGGATCCTCCAAAAAAGAACATCGCTGGGCAGATGCGGTAGAGATCTTTGCATGAGCTTAAAGAACAGTTCAAATATCGTAATTATATATTTATGAAATATATTTCTGACTGTATCATCTGGATCAGAAATAGATCGGCCTATCAGAGAAATGAACTCCCTTGCCCCCTGACCTGTATCCATGAACCTTATAGTTGGTTCCAGGAAAGCCCTTATTACGTCAGATGGTTCAGGTGATATCCCTGTTTCTGCCGAAGAACTTTCAATATCAAGCAATTTTCTTTCTCTTATTTCATTAATAGGCAGAATTCTTCTTTTAATGACCTCTTCCAGTAGCGCCTCTTTAGACCCGAAGTGATAGTTCACAGATGCAAGATTAACATCTGCTCTGCTCGTTATCTCCCTCATTGAAGTACCTTTAAACCCCTTTTGAGAGAATAAAGATTCAGCACTGTCAAGGATCTTGGTTTTCGTATCCTGCGGATCTTTTTTGTTAATCATACGGACATTTTAAACGTTAGTTTGATTTTTGTCAAGCTTTTTTATTCCTTTATTATTAGAGTGTTCCCATATTTAGCCGATTTCATTTATTATTAATTCATATAAATACGGGAGGCATAATATGGACCTTTTAGATGGAATATATACGCGTAGAAGCATACGATACTTTACTGACGAACCAGTAGATAAAGATCATCTTATAGAAATGATCAAGGCAGGTACCTGGGCACCATCCGGATTAAACAATCAGCCATGGCGTTTCGTAATAATAAATGATAGAGCTATGCTTATAAAATTATCATCACTTACAAAATATAAAAGGATCATAGAGGAATCGCGATCATGTATCGCAGTGTATGTCGACAAAAAAGCAATGTATAATGATGTAAAAGACCATCAGGCGATCGGCGCATGTATTCAGAACATGCTTCTGGCGGCTCATGCTCTGGGACTCGGCTCAGTGTGGCTTGGTGAGATACTCAATAAATCGGACTCTGTTAATTCCCTTTTAGATATCAGCGATGAAATGGGTCTTATGGCAGTAATAGCTATCGGACATCCTGCGGATCGAAAAGCAACATCAAAGCGGAGAGATATTTCAGAGGTTATTCTAAAAGAGATCTGAACGCTTCCCCTGCCCTCGCCTTTATAAATTTTTCCAAAGCATTTCTAATCTAATCTCTTTTCTTAACTTATGCATATTAATTACTTATTAATATTAAGAAATGCAAGTTGACAACCTAATTGCAAACACTTTAATATAATTATAGGATCAAATAAAGAGAACAACAGGAGCGTATATGTTCGAAAAATTTACAGAGCGCGGCCGGAAGGTGATCATCTACGCAAAAGAAGAAGCAGAGCGTAGACAGAATGAGTACCTTGGAACGGAGCACCTGCTTCTTGCTCTGCTCAGAGAACAGAACGGTGTCCCTGTTATGATATTGAAGAAGATGGGCCTTCAGATAGAAGAGGTCCGTATCGAAATAGAGAAGAACCTTCCTTTGGGAACAAATCTTCTTACTTTCGGTGATATACCGTTCACACCAAGAGCTAAAAAGGTTCTCGAGCTTGCTGTAGAGGAAGCACGTCTTCTTGGCCACAATTATATAGGAAGTGAACATCTCCTTCTTGGCCTTATCAGGGAAGATGAAGGCATTGCAGGAAAGATATTACGAAACCTGGGTGCAAACCTCCTGGGCGCAAGGCAGCTTACCATTAATCTTTCGATGTCGGTCCAGCCACATGTAAGAGAGAAGAAGAGTTCAACACCTGCTCTTGACGAGTTCGGCAGGGACCTGACAGCCATGTCAAGAGAAGGAAAGCTAGACCCGGTTATTGGCCGGGAGGACGAGATCGAGCGCCTGCTTCAGGTACTGGGACGGCGAATAAAGAACAACCCTGCCATAATTGGCGAACCCGGAGTAGGTAAGACGGCTATTGTCGAAGGACTTGCTCAAAAGATTGTCGAAGGTGACATACCGGAAGGTCTTGAGGGAAAGAGGATAATATCACTTGACCTCGGAGCACTGATAGCGGGAACGAAGTACAGGGGCCAGTTCGAGGAACGCTTGAAGGGTGTAATGAGAGAGATCAAACAGTCCGACAACATAATACTTTTCATTGATGAGCTCCACACTCTGATCGGTGCAGGAGCTGCTGAAGGCTCTGTAGATGCATCCAGCATGCTAAAGCCAGCTCTTTCGCGCGGAGAGATCCAGTGTATAGGTGCCACTACTCCGGATGAATATAGAAAGTATATCGAGAAGGATGGCGCACTTGAGAGGCGTTTTCAGGCTATCAATGTCCAGCCTCCTACGGTAGAAGAGACAACCGATATTCTTAGAGGCTTGAAATCCAAGTACGAGACCCATCATCGCGTTAAGATAGCGGATACTGCCATAGAAACGGCTTCAAAGCTTTCTGACAGGTATATTACCGACAGGAACCTGCCGGACAAGGCTATTGATGTGATTGACGAGACCGGCTCAAGGATAAAGCTTAAGAAACTTACTCCTCCACATGAGCTTAAGGAGATAGAGCAGGACCTTCAGCGCCTATCCAAAGAGAAAGGTCTGTACATCAAGCTGCATGACCTTGAAAAGGCAGCGGCTATAAGAGGCGAAGAGGAAGCTCTTAAGAGGACCTTTGAGGAACAGAGCAAGAAGTGGAGAGAGAACCTTAACAAGGAGATACCTGTCATAGGTGATGATGATGTAGCATACACTGTTTCGAAGATGACAGGGATCCCGCTCTTCAAGCTTGAACAGAAAGAGACAGAAAAACTCCTCCATATGGAAGATGAACTGCATAGGCGGATAATAGCCCAGGAAGAGGCCATCAAGGTAGTTAGCCAGGCTATCAGACGTTCAAGGGCCGGGCTTAAGAGCAGGACAAAACCGATCGGGTCTTTCTTCTTTCTTGGACCTACAGGCGTAGGCAAAACGGAACTTGCCAAAGCGCTGGCAGAGTTCATGTTCGATGATGAGAACGCCCTTGTTAAGGTAGACATGTCCGAGTATATGGAGCGTTTCAATGTGTCAAAGTTAACAGGTGCACCTCCTGGTTATGTCGGATACGAGGAAGGCGGCCAGTTAACTGAGAAGGTAAGAAAAAGACCGTATTCGGTGATCCTCTTTGATGAGATCGAAAAGGCTCATCAGGATGTCTTTAATATCCTTCTCCAGGTGCTAGATGAAGGCGTACTGACGGACAGCTATGGCAGAAAGGTCGATTTCAAGAATACGGTCATTATTATGACCTCTAATCTTGGAGCACGGATCATAGAAAAGGCTACACCGTTAGGGTTCCATAAAGAGGATAGTGCCGCTACATACGATAAGATAAAGGATAACGTTCTCAGTGAGCTGAAGAAGACCTTCAATCCAGAATTCCTTAACAGAATAGATGAGGCCGTTGTTTTCCATCAGCTTGAAAAAGAGCACCTCTATTCCATTATCGACCTGCTTGTTAATGAGACGAACAGGCAGCTGGTCGAACAGGAGATCACTATCGAACTCGACCATGAGGTTAAGCAGTGGCTCGTGGATAAGTACTTCAATGCATCTTATGGTGCCAGGCCTATGAGAAGAGCTTTACAGAAGGAGATAGAGGACCCTCTGTCTGAGGAACTTATCAAGGGTAAGTTCAAGGAAGCTTCATTGATCAAGGTATCGATGGAAGGTGATACACCGGCATTCACATCGGCAGGTGATTCAGAGCTCCTGACGGCAGGAATGAACTAAAGTAAATTGGTACATTTATAGAACCTGAAAGGCCATGCATTAAAGGTGCATGGCCTTTTTTTATAATGGGCAAACCAACAGATCCCGAAATAGCTATCCTTTTTGCCGGACTACTATACGGTAATGACGGATCACGCTCACTGGCTGAATCTGAACTTATAAAGACATATGGCAATATATCTCTCCACTCTTCGATATCGGATTGGTCGTATTCCGACTACTACAAAGACGAACTTGGAGACACTATCAGGAGAAAGTTCTTACTTTTCGAAAGGATCATCTCACCTGATGAGATAGCGGATATAAAGACCGCTACAAATGCAATGGAGCGCAGATTTTCAGAAGGAAGCAAAAGAACTGTAAATATAGATCCCGGGTACTTAACACTGTCAAAGCTGGTACTTGCCTCCTCAAAGGACTTTTGTCACAGGATCTTCCTTAAGAAGGGTATTTATGCTGAAGTAACGCTCTATTATCAGGGCAATGGATTCAGGCAGATGCCCTTTACTTACCTGGACTATAAGCAGGATGAGACGCTCAGATTCTTTGAAGCGGCAAGAGCGCACCTGAAAGAACGCATTTATTCACTGAACCTGTAATAGCTCTTACTTCTCCTCATTTTCACATCATGCTTTTTGCTCCAATTCTCAAGAAGTATCTGCAGCTCGGCCTCGTCAATAAGTTCATCAGGCAGCTTCTCACCAAGCCTGCACGACTTGTTAATGGTTCGCAGAAAATCACCTACACAGTGTTCTATGATCTCAACAGGGAATGATACACAGGCATTTTCTATCATAAGTGTCTCAGAGTACCAAAGGTCATCTGTATGTCTGACATCAGGACAGCCATTGTCCTTAAGCGTACGGGGCTGCATTTGTTTTGAAAGGGCTAAAGCCCTCAAGTTCCTGTTGATGATCTGAAGTCCCCTGAGCGCCGGACTTGATGCCAGCCCGTGCCTGCCACCCGTAATAGGGAGCATCTTCCTCAAATTCACACCTGAACAATATAGGATGTCCAACCTTCCGTCTTTCATTGCTGGCCGCACGACAAAATAGACGAAGTCGTTACAATATTCTAACGGTTCTATCCCCATGATATATTTCCAGGTAAGTGAGACAACGACAGTGTCTAATCTTTTTCATGGATGCTGTTTATAAGATATTTTGCAACTATGGCATTCAGGGATAGCTCAGAATGCTCTCCCTTGCTGATCTTGATAAGGGCATCCAGGTCTGAACTCCATACTGTATCTCCCCTGGGGATGAAGCATATATCACCTTGCTCACGCTTGGTAAGTAGCTTATTATCCTTCATGCTATAGTCCGTATCGCTGTCGGCAGTATCGTAAGCATGCATAAACGGAGGTATATCACCGGGCTTGAACCATAATTTTATTTCACGTTCAGCCTCTTCGTTGGTAGCTGAGGCGTGTATCAGATTATCCATCCTGTCACCTATCGTATTACCCTTGGCGTCCTTGATAGATACGACTGTTCCCAGTGATCTTATACATCCGGGTTTTTGTTCCCTGGCGATATGGGGGTCTGTCGGGCCGGCAATATCTCTGATCTTCTGTACGGCTCCAGGCCCTCTGTAAACAAGTGCAATAACCCTGTGGTTCCTGGGCTCATCAGGATAGTGCACCCGACCCATAATGAACTCTATTAATGACGGAAAGAACACTTTACCTTTATGCTCGCTATAGTGTTCCTCCGCAAGGATCCTGCTTACATGTACTATTTTAGCTGCAGCGAAGCGCAGACCCGTATGATACTCTGACAATTGAGACAGCACGTAACCCGTAAGAGAGTTCTTAAGTGCATCCGGCTTGATAAGAACAAGTGTTTGCTCCAGTTTTTTGGTATCCATTTTATCTCCTCTTTATTGAATTGGTCATATTGCCAAATATCTTAAAATCCGCTCATAATTTAACAAGATTATCCCTGTGTATTACCTCGTCAGAATACCTGTAACCAAGTTCCTTCTCGATCTCCGATGTTTTTTTACCCTTTATTCTGTTTATCTCCGATGAAGAATAATTGGTCAGGCCCTTAGCCACCTTATTACCCTTATTATCTTCGCAATTGACTGCATCCCCGATATCGAAAGTGCCGGTAACACTCACTATACCCGAAGGAAGAAGGCTTTTTCCCTTTTCCATAAGCGCATCGATCGCTCCTGCATCAAGCGACAGGCTACCTTTTGCCTTTATACCATGGGCTATCCAGCCCTTTCTCGAGCTGAGCCTCTTTATCTTTGCATTGATCAGTGTGCCATGGTTCTTTCCTTCCAGTATAGAGACCATGTTGGCAGGACGCTTTCCTCCCAGGATATTCACAGTGATCCCATTCTCTGATGCATGTTTTGCAGCAAGCATTTTAGAATACATCCCTCCTGTGCCTCCGGAAGATGTGCTATTACCGACAACTTTCATCAGCTCGTCAGATATCTCATCTACCTTCTCGATAAGACATGCTTGCTTGCTTCTTTTCGGGTCCTTGTCGAACAGCCCTTCCACATCAGATAGAATGAACAGGCGTTCAGCACCGAGCATCCCTGCAACAAGTGATGCTAGCCTGTCATTATCACCGAACTTTATCTCATCAACAGCTACAGTATCGTTCTCATTAATAACAGGGATTATGCCGAAAGAAAAAAGTGTCTGTATCGTGTTCTTGGCATTAATATACCTTCGTCTGTCATCGAAGGCATCCTGTGTAATAAGTATCTGTGCCACCATTTTCCCATATTGAGCGAACCTTCTTTCATAGAACCTGATCAATGACGACTGTCCGACCGCAGCTGATGCCTGCTTCAGCTTTATATCCAGGTTCTTATTGTCAAGGTGGAGCTTTCTTTTCCCGGCAACTACCGCACCGGAAGAGACCACCGCAACACTATAACCCATTTCATGAATTGTCGATACTGCTTTTGCAATAGACCCTATCCGCTTATCATTGATACCATATTCCGTTGTAAGAATATTGCTACCAACCTTTACGACTATTGTCTTCATCCTTATCCATCCTTTTCGATCAGGTAGGCTATCTCATTGACCAGCTCATCGATACCTGTATGAGTAGCAGCTGATATTTCCAGCAATTTCAGACCTTTGTCCTTGCAATGCTTCCTTATCGCCTCTAGTTTATCATTATTGGAAATATCTTTCTTGCTGACGACCACTATCTGTTTTTTGTCTGCCAGCTCACCGGCGTATTTCCTCAGCTCGATATTCACGCTCTCATAGTTTTCCACAACATCACCTGTGGTCATGTCCGAAACATCCACGAGATGCACAAGCAATGTTGTCCTCTCAACATGTCTAAGGAACTGGTGCCCAAGCCCTGCCCCCTTATGAGCACCTTCAATGAGCCCTGGTATGTCAGCGATCACAAAGCTTTTAAACTCCTCATATTTTACTACGCCCAGGTTCGGTACAAGTGTCGTAAAAGGATAATCCGCTATCTTGGGACGTGCCGCTGAGATCACCGAGATCAAGGTCGACTTACCTGCATTTGGCAATCCTATAATCCCTACATCAGCTATCAGCTTAAGCTCAAGGATCAGGTTACGTTCCTCTCCTTCAAGTCCGGGTTGAGCGTATCGCGGCACCTGCCTTACAGATGTAGCAAAGTGTTGATTACCTCTTCCACCTTTTCCGCCAACAGCGACCACTACTTCTTTGCCGTCCCTATCTAGGTCCTCTATCAGTTCATCGGTAGATGCATCCTTGACCATGGTCCCTACAGGGACACTGATCAGAAGATCATCACCATCCTTTCCGTGCATTTTTCTTCCCATGCCGGGCTGGCCGTTCCTTGCAACATAATGCTTCTTATACCTGTGGTCTAGCAATGTATGAAGCTGCGGGTCAGCAACTATCTTTATGTCACCACCCTTTCCGCCGTCCCCTCCATCTGGTCCGCCTTTGGGTATATACTTCTCTCTCCTGAAGCTCACGCATCCAGGACCACCATGTCCCGACCTTACATATACCTTTACATAATCAACAAATTTCACTTATACCTCTGGCCTTGCTCACTATCTGAGAACCATTAAGAACAAAAAAAGGCGGTGGATCTCCACCGCCTTCCCTTTTTTATTGTTCGCATACTTAAGCTACTGGATACACACTAACCTTCTGCTTAAGCTTTCCTTTTCGCTCGAACTTTACTATCCCATCGATAAGGGAGAATAGTGTATCATCCCCACCCCTTCCAACGTTCTTCCCAGGGTGGATCTTCGTGCCACGCTGTTTTACTATTATATTACCGGCCCTTACAAGCTCACCACCATATTTCTTGGTACCAAGGTATTTTGGATTGCTGTCCCTGCCGTTCTTTGAACTTCCGACCCCTTTTTTATGAGCCATATCTTATCCTCCGATAATATCTTTGATCTTTACTGTAGTATAAGGCTGGCGATGGCCTCTCAGTTTCTTGTGTCCCTTTCTCGGACGCTTCTTAAATACCATCACCTTATCGTCCTTCGAACTGCCAAGGACCTCGGCAGTAACAACTGCCTTGGCTATGAACGGATCTCCGATCTTTGTTTCCTTATCTCCAGAAACGACCAGGACGTTCTCAAACTTAACCTCACTGCCGGGATCCGCATCGATCGGATCTACCTTGAGTTTAGCATCCTTTTCGACCCTGAACTGTTTACCGCCCGTCTGTATGACCGCGTACATTTATATATACCTCCACTAAGCTTGATATTCACTGTTTACAATTACTTAGCAATTAAATATTAAACATAATCAGGGTAGAAAATGTCAAATGCAGGCTGGCTGCGATACAGATAGAGTAAATACTGTCAGTTGTTCTCGAGTTCGTTGAGGATGAAATCCTCAAGTATTTCCTTTGCCCCCTCTCCGAACTTTTTGAACTCTACGCCGAGCTCCGAAAGTTCCCTTTTGAACTCTTTCTCACCTATCTGGTTGATGTAGGCGATCCTGCCCTGTATATTTATGCCGGTACCGTTTATGTTGATCTCCATATCAAAGATCGATTCAAGGTCCGGCAGAAGCTCAGTTTCAATAAGCATACCGGATAAACTTATCTTCTTGACATGGAAATCGAACTCAGAATCAAGATTGACTGACTTCTTGGGTCTTACCTTAAATCTACCGAACATCCTGTTCTCAAGCTTGATTATCACGTTTTCTTCCATAAAGCCTACAATATCCCTTACCTTGTCACTTATAACGTTCTCGAACTCTATCCCGGCATTATATATGGGCACAACGCTGTCATCCTCTCCTTTCAAAGCCTTTGAGAGATTGCACCAAACGACCCTCCCGGTTAGTTTCAGTGATTTGTTATCGTGGGAAAGCTTAAGGATGTAGTTCCTTCCTACATTCAGTCTTTTCTTTGACTCTATAGCCATACCATCGACGCTCATATTGACCACGCTCACATCAATGGTAAATAAAAGGCTTCCGCGTATGTCCTTTACATCGTGTCTGGTGTGACGTCTTTTAGCGATCCTTCCCATGTTGACCCCACCAATACTCCCGCATACCCTACAACGTGATCGTAATCACCGCTCGTTTCGGCAGATGTCGTGTATTTGATAAGCGCTGCCTCGCCGGCCTCCATGTACCTTGCCGCATACAACATAACGGTGGCAGGAATATAACCGCACATCGATATTCCCTTCCTCTTAACTACATCATAGAGCCCTTCAGGATCTATGTCAAGCAGCCTTTTGATAGCCTCTCTGTCAAGTTTCCGAGCGGTCTCATCGCTTACATAATGGCTCATGTCAGAGCTCGCTATAATAAGAACTGCTTCTTCATATGAGCTAATTATCCCGGCAATACATCGGCCCAACTCATCGCACTCTTCCAGGCTTAAACCCATCAATGTTATCGGGACTATCCTGACTTCCGGCCGAAAAGTATAAATGAACGGGAGTTGCACCTCCAAAGAGTGCTCGTATACATGTGCGGCACTGTCTACTTCTAGCAGATCGCTTTGATCGGCAAGCATAGTAGCAAGCTCACCGTTAATAGACATTTCTCCAAAAGGGATCCTCCATATACCTTCTGTCATTATTGAGGCTCTTGCGCCCCTTCCGGTATGGTTAGGGCCGATCAGAAGAACATTCTCAGGTATGTTTATGGACGAATAAACGGCACCAGCAACAGGCCCTGAATACATAAATCCCGCATGAGGGCTCAGGGCAGCTATACAATCATTCTTCTGCCGATCCCGGTCGATGAGCTCATCTATCTGTCTTCTAAGCCTGCCGGGGTCAGCATTGTAGAACTGTCCTGCTACTGCAGGCACCCGGGCTTTTGTCCCCATCAGTAAACCTCTTCTTCATATTCTTCATGAAGATGCCGGTCCGAAAAGTCCTCAAATCTCGTGTATTTAGCGATAAATGCAAGGTCCACGCTGACTCCTGCCGGGCCATTCCTCTGTTTAGCTATATGGACCGTTGCTGTTCCTTTCTTATCACTTTTATCCTTGTAATAGTACTCGTCCCTGTAAAGGAACAATATCACGTCAGCATCCTGCTCTATAGCACCCGACTCCCTCAGATCAGCAAGGGTTGGCACCGGGGGCCTTCTCTGTTCGACCAGCCTGTTAAGCTGGCTAAGTGCTATGACAGGTACATCAAGCTCCTTTGCAAGACCCTTAAGCGAGCGTGATATATCGGATATTTCCTGTTCGCGCCTTTCCAGGCCTTCTCTTCCCTTCATAAGCTGGATATAATCTATGATTATTAATGAAAGACCGTGCTCCTTTTTAAGCCTTCTTGCCTTTGCCCTCATTTCAAGGACCGAAAGATAAGAAGAATCATCGATATAAAGCTCAGCATTGGAAAGGTCTCCGGCCGCTCTTGTTAGCAAGGGCCAGTCCTCCTTATTAATGAATCCGGTCCTCACCTTGTTCGAATCAACTCTGGCCTCTGAACATAACATCCTTAAAGCTAGCTGTTTTTTCGACATTTCAAGAGAAAATATCGCTACTGGCAGTTTCTCCTGAAGAGCCGCGTTCTGAGCAATATTAAGACAGAAAGCGGTCTTACCCATGCCCGGCCTTCCGCCTATTATCACCAGATCACCATTTTGGAATCCCGTTGTAATCTTGTCGAGGTCATTGAATCCTGAAGGAACCCCTGTAATGGCATACTTCTTCGAATAAAGCTCCTCTATGGTCTTAAACGTATCGCCAAGCAACGCATCCATCTTTTCGAAGGAGACCGTGATCCTTTTCTCTGATATATCGAATATTCGGCTTTCTGCATAGTCAACCAGCTCTTCCGGATCTATGCTTCCTTCGTATATCTTCGATATGATGTCATTTGATGACTCGATCAGGCTTCGCATCAAAGACTTTTCTTTGATAATCTTAGAGTGATACTTTACATTAGCTGATGTATTTATTTGATCTATTATAGAAGATATATATGAAGCTCCTCCGGCCTTATCGATCGTCCCGCTAGCCCTCATGCTGTTTGTGACCGTCACGATATCTATAGGCTCGCTTTTATCATCAAGCTCTAGCATCGCCTCGAAGATCGCTCTGTGAGCTGAATGGTAAAAGTCATGTGGTCTGATAATCTCGAGCGCTTTATTAATGGCCTCTTTGTCCAGAAGTATAGCGCCAAGTACAGCCTGCTCGGCCTCAAGATTGTTAGGAGGGGTCTTATTGACCGACAAATCCAGGTCTGACATTTAATGCTTTCCTTTAGATATTGCTCGGTAAGTCTTTATTATATTAAGCTTTATTGGGCAGTGACAGCTGCCTTAATGCTCGCGATAATGTCTGAATGAAGCTTTATCTTGATCTCATATTCGCCAATCCTCTTGATCGGCTCATCTATTATGATCTTTTTCTTATCGACTTCAACTCCCTGCTCTATCAGACCCTTATGTATATCAAGGTTCGTCACGGATCCGAAAAGTTTACCGTCTTCCCCTGCTTTTGCCTTTAGTTCAAGCTTGATGCCTGTTAACTTGTCGGCTATCGACTGCTTTTCCTGCCTGGCCTTCTCTATCTTTGCCGCCATCGACCTCTTTATATGCTCAAGTTTCTTAATGTTCTTTGGATTAGCTTCAGCAGCAAGATTCCTTGGAATCAGATAGTTCCGGGCATATCCGCTTGCAACGCTTACAACAGATCCAATGTCGCCGAGGTTCTCTACGTCTTCCATCAATATTACTTTCATAAGTGACCCACCTCTTAAAAAAATTTATGATAGTATACCATATAGCATCCTAAAATAATAAAGCGTGTTCTCCTTCTAAATATGGATAGAAATCGACTCCTTGCATTGAAGATAATCAAAAATGTCCTCTATGAAGGCGCCAAGATCAAGGCCGCTATCGACAGGATAGACATTTCTTCGCTCAGCGATCTTGACAGGGCATTTATCACAGAGATGGTCTATGGCAGCATCAGGCATAAGATCCACATCGAATGGCTTATGAACAACCTTTTGAATAACCTCTCATCTACTCGGAGGGACACCATTCTGAACATTCATCTGGCAATTTATCAGATACGTTTCATGAGGGTCCCCGAATGGGCTGCTGTTGATGAAGCGGTTAAGATAGAAAAGAAGACCAATGGCATACCCTCTCTAGTTAACGCTGTCCTGCGGAACTATATCAGGAAGAAGGACGATCTTGTGCCGCCTTCATCAACAGATCGGGTTCCACATCTTTCTATTACCACTTCACATCCGAAGTGGCTTGTAGGGAGATGGCTGGCGAGGTTTGGAAGGGAGGCCGCCGACCTTATGCAGTCGAACAATGAGATCCCACCCCTGACAGTAAGAGTTAATTCCCTGCTTTCGAACATAGAGGAAATAGAGACTGTTCTGAAAGAAAGAGGTATCGATCATACTAAGTGCAAATATTCCCCGGACGGGCTTACCCTCACCGGGTCCTCTTTCATGTCGATAGTTGACCTTATTGGAAAGGTCTTTGTTCAGGACGAAGCCTCACAGTTAGTAGGATATCTGCTATCCGCATCCCGCGGGCAAAGGATACTGGACGCATGTGCAGCTCCGGGCGGCAAGAGCACTCACCTGGCACAGATTACATCTAACATGGCTGATATAGATGCAGTCGAAAAAAGTTCAGAACGTTTCGAGCGGCTTCTTGACAATATACACAATACCGCCGCATCTATAGTTCCAGTTCGAACAGACCTGTTCAAATATAAGCCTGATAAACTATATGACCGCATCCTCCTTGATGCTCCATGCACAGCCCTCGGAGTAATAAGAAGAAACCCGGACGTCAAATACAGACACAGCGAGGAAGACCTGGCAGTGTTTAATAAACGACAGCTGGAGATGCTGGTTCATGTCTCCGGACTTTTACATAAAGATGGTATCCTTGTATATTCTGTCTGTTCAACAGAGCCGGAGGAGACAACTGACGTCGTCCGGGACTTCTTGAATATTAAAAGAGATTACTATATTATAAAGGGCACAAAAGAGCTTTGCATGGAAGAGCACAACAGGAATATGGTCGGGCATTTGATAGATGATGAAGGTATGTTCAGAACATATCCGCACAAGCATAATATGGATGGTTTCTTCGCTGTAAGGATGATGAAGAAATGAAGGGATTATTAAGAAATTTGATCTATTTTATGATATTTTCCGTTACCGGGGTACTGGTAGCTATTGCTACTTTCTATGTTCTCACGTCCACAAAGAGCTATGACGTCCCTTTCCTCGCCGGTAAAAGCCTTCTGGAAGCAAATAAGATACTGACCGATAAAAACCTTTATATAAAAATAGACGGGGAATCCTATGATGCTGACATACCTTCAGGCCACATCCTGAAACAGGATATCCCCGCCGGGAAGAAGATCAAGGCAGGCAGAAGGATCGGAGTGATCATAAGTAAAGGGCCGAAGATCCTGTATACACCCATGTTCTCAGGACTTAAGCTCGACGATGCAGAAGATATAGCACGACAGAACAATATCAGAGTAGAGAACATATTAAAAGTGCACTCTGATTCTGTCGAAAGCAATATGGTCATAGCACAGGACCCAAACCCTGAAGAACATGGTTCAGGAGGGGTTTCATTGATAGTCAGTTCCGGTAATTACGATGAACTGTTGATCTGCCCTCCTTTTAAGGATATGGGAATAGATGAGGCACGTGCAGTTGCTCAACAAATAGGCCTTGACCTCTCAGTCAGAGGTAAAGGCAGAAGCATTGGATCTCAATCGCCTGCAGCGTTCTCACTAGTAAAAAAAGGGGACCTGGTAAAGCTTGAACTCTCGGACAAGGAGAGCAAGTGGTGGTTCTGATAGCGCCCTCTATACTATCTGCAGATTTTATGAACCTTCAGAAAGAAATAACGGAGGTTGAGAAGGCAGGAGCGGACTGGCTGCATATTGACGTGATGGATGGGCACTTTGTGCCTAACATAACTATAGGCCCAGGAATAGTACGTCAGATAAGACCGATAACTAAGTTAACTCTTGACGTGCACCTTATGATCGGTCAGCCTGAGAAATATATCGATGAGTTCGCCGATTCTGGTGCAGACCTTATAACAGTGCATGCCGAAGCATCTCACCATCTGCACAGGGCCATACAGCAGATCAAGAACAATGGGAAAAAGGCGGGGGTGTCTTTGAACCCGTCGACCCCTGTCAACATCATAGAGAACGTGATCGATGATCTCGATCTGATATTGGTAATGTCAGTGAATCCGGGGTTTGGCGGGCAGGAGTTCATTCCCCGCTCATTGGAAAAGATCAAAACATTGCGAAGCATCATCTCCGGGGGAAATTCATCTGCATTAATTGAGGTTGATGGTGGTGTGAAGCTCGACAATGCAAAAGATATATCCGAAGCAGGAGCAGATGTTCTTGTAATGGGCTCGGGTTTCTTTTCGACGGATGATTACGGTGCAACAGTAAAAAGGTTCAGGGAGAACGTTGGACCCTAAAGACCTGCTTGAAGAAGCAGATAAACTGAGGTGCCGTTCAAAATATTCTGAAGCAGCATTTCTTGCGAAAAAAGCGCTTAGGTCCTTCGATCGTACCGCAAACCGCGAGGGAAAGCTCGTTGCTTCTCTTGTTCTGGCTGATAATCTCAGAATGCTGGGTGACTTCAAGAATGCTATCGCTTACTATTCCATATCGTCCAGTATCTCAAAGGAGCTCAAAGAACGCACCTTACATGCCGATGCCAATGCCGGGATAGGCCTTGCTCTCCGAGCGTCGGGCCACTGGAAAGAATCCATTAAGAACCTTAGGTCATCCTTGCGTACATACAGGGCATTGAATGACTCTGAGGGAACTGCATTCATTCTCTGGTCACTCGGAGGAGCAATGCGCATAAAAGGCGACATAAATGATGCTATCAAGCAATACCTTCTTTCCCTTAGCATATATAAAGAAATCCATGATATAAGCGGGATAGGTTATTGCCATTGCGGACTTGGAGGTGCCTACAGAATAAAGGGTGCGTACTCTGATTCGATGAAGCACTATAAAAGTGCCAACAGGATCTTCGAGAGATCAGGGGATCGTTTTGGAACTGCCTATTCTTATTGCGGGATAGGCAACGCATACAGGATGAAGGGAGACCTATCAAAAGCGAGGGGCTATTTCAGGCGGGCACTGAAGATATATGATCGTATAGGAGACATAGTCAGCTCTGCATACACACTCTGGAGCATGGGGATGCTTAACATATTGGATAACAGGCTTGCCCTTGCGGGAAAATACCTCGAAAGGGCTCTTGTTAACTTCAAAAGAACCGGCGACAGGAGAGGGACATGCTATTACCTGATAGCTTCGGCCCAAATAGCACAACTAAAAGGGGATACTTCATTAGCACGGTCGCTCCTTAAGAGGTCCCTAACAATATCCATGAACATGAGGTTCGCTATAGAAGAATGCCATTCAAAAAAGGTACTATCAGTGATTGAGAATGGAAATAATAACTGTTATAATGAACTGAACATGAGACTAAAGTGCAATAAGTTGCCTTGCAATATACCATAGAAAGATATGATCAAAGAGAACCTTCCTAATTCTATAACATTTATAAGAATACTCTTATTGCCTGTGTTTGTTGCATTGCTTATATACCATAATTATAGAATTGCTTTGGTGGTATTTATATCAGCTGCACTGTCTGACTCGCTTGACGGCTACCTTGCAAGGAGGCTGGGCGTGTTCTCGGAGATAGGCAAGCTACTTGACCCTATAGCTGATAAGCTTCTTTTGATAGCCTCTTTTATAGTGTTTACCCACCTTGAATGGATCCCTGTTTGGTTCACCGTGATAGTATTGAGTCGTGACCTTTTTATAGTTATAGGCTGGTTCATGTTATATCTTATCTATGACGCCACCTCGGTCAGCCCTACCAAGTCTGGCAAGATAACGATAGCATGCCAGATGTTCCTTGTAGGGTATGTACTGCTTGAGCGTTCAATACCCTTCTCATTATCAGTTACCTTCCCATTGCTGGCACTTACCGCAGCCGTTACGATCTTATCAGGCATGCAGTATATATATAAAGGATTGTCGTATCCTGATGCCGCCTAGATCTACTTCTAAAGTTGTTGATGTAATCGATGGATGTCCCGCAGAAAAAGCCGGCATCAAGAGCGGTGACCGCATTATATCGGTCAACGGCCATACTATACATGATGAACTGGACCTTTTCTTCTATACCCATGATGAATTTCTATCCATAAAGATAGACCGTGATGGAAGGAGGATCAGTAAGGGGATACATAAAGACGAATATGAGCCCATAGGGCTAACCCTGGAACCCCTGAAGATAAAGAAGTGCGGCAACAACTGCGTATTCTGTTTCGTAAGTCAGTTACCCAGGGGATTGAGGAGATCGCTATACGTTAAGGATGAGGACTACAGGTTCTCTTTCCTTTATGGCAATTATGTGACCCTGAGCAACCTTTCGGAACATGACAGAAAGCGCATTGCAGAGCAGAGGCTCAGTCCATTATATATTTCCGTCCATACCACTAACCCTGATCTTAGAAGAAAAATGCTGGGCAATAGGAATTCCTCGGACATAATGTTAGAACTTAAGGAGCTAAAAAGCAGCGGTATAAGGTTCCATACGCAGATAGTACTTTGTCCCGGCTATAATGATAGAGATGAACTTAAAAGGACCATTAATGATCTGGCTGGATTCTATCCTTATACGATGTCGATCGCCGTGGTACCTGTAGGACTTACCGCTCACAGGAGGAAGAAACTGGATCCGGTCACCGGTGATGATGCAAAGATAGCATTATTACAAATAGAGTCATCACAAGAGAAATATATAAAGAAGTTAGGTGACCCTCTTGTATATGGTGCAGATGAGCTGTTTATCAAGGCTGGAGTTGAATTCCCTGATCACAGCTTGTATGGAGACTTCCCTCAGATCGAGAATGGCGTTGGAATGATACCTGACTTCATACACAGAAGCAAATACATAAGATTGTCTTCATACGATCTTAGCAATAAGCGTTTTGTTACAATAACCGGGACATCTTTTTTCCCGTACCTTGAAAGGTTTATCGGCATGATCAGGAAAAGGTCGAAAGTACGCCTTGAACTGGTTCCTGTTACTAACGCGTTATTTGGTGAGAGTGTCACCGTCACAGGTCTTCTGACAGGAAGGGATATAATAAGAGAGCTTTCCAAGTTATCAGGCAGCTACGATATCGTACTGCTCCCTGATGTTCTTCTCAGGGAGTCGGACAATATTCTACTTGATGACCTGAGCATTGAGGATATTAGGAGCACTCTTAACACAGAGGTCAGGATAATAAGATCGGACCCGAAGGGACTAATAAATGGAATGGAGGAATCGTATGAGCATTGATTCACGGACAAGGATAACAGGGCTTATTGGACATCCTGTGGAGCACAGCTTATCGCCTGCAATGCATAATTCTGCCTATGAACATCTGGGGTTGAACTACTGTTACATCGCTCTTCCCGTTCATCCTGATTCTCTTACGAGAGCTATAGAAGGGATAAGGGCCTTAAGCTTTAGAGGCGTTAACGTAACGGTCCCGCATAAAGAAATGGTCATTCGGTCCCTTGAGGAAGTGGATGATGAGGCTTTGTTCATTGGTGCCGTAAATACGGTCGTCAACAATGATGGCCGCCTGAAAGGCTATAATACGGACGGTCGAGGATTTATCCGGTCTCTGGAAGAAGAGAACATTCATTATAAGGATAAAAGAATAATAGTCCTTGGTACCGGAGGAGCTGCACGCGCCGTATGCTACTATCTTGCAAAAGAGGCCTCTGAGCTTTACCTCTATGATATAGATATTGAAAAAGCACGTTCTCTTGTTTCTGACCTGAGCGATCTCGGGGGAAAGGTATTTCAAGCTGAGAGCACTGAAAAGGCGGCAGACGCTGATATCATTATCAATGCTACACCTTTGGGCCTCAGACCAACTGACCCGATCCCCATTAATGAGGGTCTTATGGCCCCGGATATGAAGGTCATAGATCTCATATACTGGGATACCCCATTGCTCGTCGCTGCAAAAGATGCCGGCTGCACCGTTATGAACGGTCTCGGGATGCTATTATGGCAGGGTGCTCTGGCATTCGAACTATGGACGGGGAAGAGCGCACCGGTAGACGTGATGAAGAATGCCCTGGTCTCAGGACTTGCCTCCAAATAGGGCTCCAGGATCTGGCATATTTATTGCTAGAACGGCCCGTTCCATGATAAAATCTACATATGATAAGGATACTTCTGGTGGTCTGCACACTTGTTCTTCTGTTAGTTCTATTCTTCTCATACCGGAAAGCAAGTGACCCCGTTAAAATAGCTCCTGAAGAATCATTCATGGAAGGAGTAAATATGATACATGTCAGGTCGAACAAACTGGACTGGTCCGCTAATGCCTCAAAGGTCTCGTTCCACCGTAATGATAGCAGGTCATCTATTACTGATATTTTCTTCAGGTCTGATACCAATGAATTGTCTGCCTCCTCAGATACGGGAACGTACGACCTGAGCTCTGATGAATTGATACTCAACAGAAACGTAAGAGCCAGGAAAGAGGACATGACCATCTTTACTGAAAATGTGAAATGGGACCCTGCAATGAGCTCTCTGAGCACCGATGAACCGGTTGAGATAAAGGGATCGCATTTTACGTTAAAAGGGATGGGTCTATTGATAGACGAGAACGGAGACCTTACCATAAGCAGTGATGTAAGGGCCTTTATTGAACAGTAAGATGAAAATATCCATGTGGACTGATATTGCACGGATCAGGGCCCTTATGATTATTAATTTCTTACTATTGGCCCTATTATCTATATCGGCGATTGCTGAAGAAGCGACATCGGCACGAACTCCGATCGAGATAGATTCTCAATCAATGACGGTTGAGGAGTCATCGAATACTATCATCTTTCGTGGGTCTGTTATTGCTCGTAAGGACGATATAACCATCTTCTCTGATAAGATGGTGGTCAACCTTGATGAATTCAAGGAGATCACAGGAATAGTAGCGCAAGGAAAGGTAAAGATGATTCGTGATGCAAAAGTGATAACTTCGAACAAGGCAGTATATTCACCTGATGATGAAAAAGTCACGTTCACCGGTGATCCGAGGTTCCAGGAGGACAACAGTACGGTCACTGGATCCGTTATAACTTATTTTATTGCAACCGAGAAAGCGATAGTGGAAGGAAGTAAGGTCATATTAAGATGATCAAGACAATAACTGCACTAGGTCTTAAAAAGACCTATGGAAAGAAGGTAGCTGTAAGCAAGATGGACCTTTCTCTTCGCTCCGGAGAGATAGTCGGGCTCCTTGGTCCTAACGGAGCAGGAAAGACAACCACTTTCTATATGATAATTGGGCTTGTTGTCCCTGATTCAGGATCTATAACATTTAACGACAATGATATAGGCAAGCTACCTGTCTTCCAAAGGGCCAGGCTGGGTATAAGTTACCTTCCTCAAGAGCCTTCTATATTCAGAAAGCTCAGCGTACGTGATAATATCAGATGCGTATTGGAGATGAGAGGCTTCGACAAAATAACTACTGACACCAGAGCTGATGAGCTCATCGAGGAGTTCAACCTGACAGAGTTCGCTAGCAGGGATGGTTACAGCCTTTCCGGAGGCGAGAGACGAAGGACCGAGATAGCAAGAGCTTTAGCTACGGATCCTGTGTTTTTGCTGTTCGATGAGCCTTTTGCCGGAATAGATCCGATCGCTATTAATGATCTTAAAAAAATGCTAAAATATCTAAAAGAAAAAGGATTAGGTATCCTTATAACCGACCACAATGTAAGGGATACTCTTTCGATAACTGACAGGGCATATATCGTGAACAGCGGACAAGTTCTGGATGAAGGCGCTCCTGAAGACCTGATCAAGAACACTGAAGTAAAGAAAGCATACCTTGGGGAGGAGTTCACTCTATAATGGCTATTGAGAGCAGGCTAGAGCTAAGACTTTCTCAGAAACTGGTCCTCACCCCGCAGCTTCAGCAGGCGATAAAGCTTCTGCAGATGCCACAGCTGGAGCTTACTCAGACCATAAATCAGGAATTGACCGAAAATCCTTTCCTTGAGGAAGAGATATCCGCTGAGAGCATCGAGAACAGTGAAAAGGAGGAAAACAGTGTCATTGAAAGCTCTTCTGATGATTCGGAGACGCCTCTTGAAGGACTAATGACATTTACCGTAGATGATTACTTCGACGAAAGGAGCAGCGACGGCCGGGATGTAGGGTATTTTAACCCCGGAACATCCAATCACCCGTCATTCGAACAGTTCACATCAAAGGATGGTGATCTCTCTGACCATCTTCTTTGGCAGTTGAGGCTTACCGCGACATCTAACCAGATAAAGGAGATAGGCGAAGCAATAATTGGGAACATTGACGAAAATGGTTATCTCTGCTCTTCAGAAGAAGAACTTTCAAAGATAACGAAGTTCGATAAAGAACTGGTCATGCAAGCCATAGCGCTTATCCAGTCTTTTGATCCGTCGGGCATAGGTGCCAGGAACCTTAAAGAATGCCTTCTCATTCAGCTGAGTTCTCTGGGCCTCGAAGGGACCCTTGTAGAAAAGCTTGTCAAAGACCACCTTGCCGATCTTGAGAAGAAGAACTACAAGCCTCTTACCAAGATATTTAATTCGACCATTGATGATATCATTGCCGCAGTGAAGATAATAGAGGAACTGGATCCCAAGCCTGGAAGGAACTATGCGAACGTCTCTACAAATTATATAGCCCCTGATGTATTTATAGAGAGGAGCGATGCTGAGTACCGCATCTATCTTAACGATGAAGGCGTTCCCAGATTAAGGCTAAACGGCCACTACCGCAGGCTGCTTCATAACAAGGATAAGCTCTCTAAAGACGAGAAGACCTACCTCGAAGAAAGATTAAGGTCGGCGGTCTGGCTATTGAAAAGCCTCGACCAGCGTAACCGGACCATCTACAAAGTTACAGAAAGTATAGTTAAGTTCCAGAAGGAGTTCTTCGATAAAGGCGTAAACTATCTGAAACCCCTTAACCTCCGCGATGTATCAGAAGATATTGATATGCACGAAAGCACGGTTAGCAGGGTAACTTCCAACAAGCATCTTTCATGTAGCCAGGGGATATTCTCATTCAGGCACTTTTTCAGCAGTGCTCTTCAAGGGAATAATGGTAATGTGTCTTCTACCATCGTTAAGGATATGATAAAGCGGCTTGTGATGGAAGAGGACCCTGTAAAGCCTTTCAGCGATCTGAGGATCGCCGAAATGTTGAAACAGAAGGATATATCGATAGCCAGAAGAACAGTTGCAAAGTACAGGGAAGAGCTTAAGATACCTTCACACAATAAAAGGAAGCGTTACGACACAGTATAGGTCGTCAGACCTTTAACCCAAGGAGGATATATGAACATCAAGGTCAATGGAAGACATCTCGATGTAACTCCTGCTATAAGGAGCTATTCTGAAGATAAGATCAAAAAGTTCGAGAAGTATCTTCCGGACATCGCGGAAGTAATTGTCACATTAAGCGTTGAAAAATACAGACACAAAGCCGAGGTACTGATACGGGTCAATGGAAATATGATCCAGGCTGAAAGCGTTACTGAAGAGATATACGCATCTATAGATGAAGTAATTGATAAGCTCGAGATACAGGTAAAGAAACACAAGGATAAGATCACGTCACGTCGCAGGGAGACAAGGCAAAACACTGCTGCTGTGCCTTCTGAGCCTGTTATTGAACCATCAGAGGTCTTCATAAAGAGAACCATGATGGAAATGAAACCAATGAGTCCCGAAGAGGCCGCCATGCAGCTTGAACTACTTGACAAGCAGTTCTATGTGTTCACGAACGACAAGACATCCGATATCAATGTCATATACAGAACAGCCAGTGGGGACCTGAACCTTATAGAACCTGTTAAGTGAAATTATCGCTGATCATCCTTACCGGACTATCCGGTGCCGGGAAGACGATAGCTCTTCGTTCATTAGAGGACTGTGGTTATTTCTGTACCGACAATCTTCCTCCACAGCTCATAAACGAGTTCATTGAGATATCCAAATCTACCGGTAAAAGGTCCATAGCGATCGGCATCGACATAAGGGAAAAGAGCTTCCTGGAGAAGTTATATGGCTTCATTACAGAACTAAAGCAGAAATTCAGACTTAATGTTGTTTTTCTTGAAGCCAATAAAGATGTACTCTTGAGAAGGTTCAAAGAGACGCGTCGCCCTCACCCGCTTAGCGAGTCAGTTGATTTTGATATCGAAAAGGCAATTGACAGTGAAACGGAAGCCCTATCAGCAATGCGAGATATGTCAGACAGGGTAATTGATACTTCTACCTATTCTCCACATCACCTAAGAAGTATGTTTGGTACGATATTTTGCCCGGAAGAAAGCGATAAAATGCATGTTTCGTTGACCTCTTTCGGCTTTAAGTTCGGAGTACCACAGTTCGCCGATATGGTCTTCGATGTAAGATTCCTGCCAAATCCATATTTTGTTGCAGAACTGAAGGAACTCACCGGCAAGGATGAAAAAGTAAAGAAATATGTCATGGATAATGAGATCTCGCATGAGTCCCTTGACAGACTTCGTGAAATGATCAGGTTCCTTATTCCTCAGTTCCTGAAGGAAGGGAAATCAGCTCTTAACATATGCGTAGGTTGCACGGGTGGACGGCATCGCTCAGTTGTTATAACGGAAGAACTATCCGGACTTTTTAACGAATTACCCGTCAAATTCGAACTGGTACACCGCGAGTTGTAATGTCAGATCTATTCTGATTTCCCGGCTGGAACATCGGGTACCGATACCTCTGCAGACCCTTCGCCGGTGTCTATGTCCGTGCCCTGTCCTGTCACCTCTTGTATGTCATCAGATGCTACCGCAGGAGCCGGCCCAGTATCTGCTTCAACATTTATCCCGGAACTTTCAACAGTCTCTTGTCCTGCAATATCCTCATTAACATTACCGTTACTGACAGCCTTTGCCTCCTGCTCGGCCTTCTTCTCCAACTCCTTTTCCCTCATCTCTATGGCCTTTGCGACATGTTCCCTTTCTGCCTTTTCCCGGGCTAATCTTTGCTTACGAAGTCTTTCCTGCTCCTCCAGTTTCTTCTCTATATCTTCAGGTTCTTCTTCCGACACTGCTTTAATATTATTATCTACAGATACATCCGACCGCACAATGCTCTTATTTGGGCGGACGCTCTCATCAACTCTGGATACAGAATCAGTCTCTTCTTCGCCGGATGATTCTATAATGTCTTCTGCATCCTCCATCCTATTAACGCTGTCCTGATCTAACTGTCTTTCATATACATTGCTTTCAATTCGTTCGATAGTCCCATCGCTGTTAATATTCAGCCTTGCATAGCCGCCTATGGCTACTACAAGGGCAATAATAATAAAAAGAATAGAAAGAGTGCTCTTCCACTGTCTGCCGAAACAATACGGGCAGACGTTAGCTTTTGCAGGTATCGAGGTTTTGCATTTTCTACATTTCTTTACTTTCACCGCATCTCCTTTTGCTCTTACCGCTATATTTTAAGAAGTAGGCCAAGAACTGTCAAATTCAGAAAGTGCTTTTTTTTCGATAATTATTATTTTATAATTATTATTGTGAACTTCAACAGGATCCTTGGGATATCCAGGCAATGAAATTCGGAGAGCAGCTTATACAGGATGGTATAATCACCAAAGAGCAGCTTGGTGCAGCACTTGAACGACAGGTTATCTTCGGCGGCCGTCTTGGCACGAATCTTGTAGAACTTGGACTGCTTAAGGAACATGAGCTAACTGGCCATCTAAGCAGATTCCTCAGGATCACTGCTGCCGACGCCGCAGCACTGGACAACGCCCCCCAGGAGGCTATCGATTGCATCCCGAAGGAACTTGCCATCAAATATAACCTTGTGCCTTTCAGGCTTGATAAGAAGCGATTATATGTTGCTTCTCCAGATGCTATGAAGATCGAAACGATGGACGAGCTCAGGTTCAAGACGGGTTATGATGTTATTCCTCAGATAACGTCCGAAATAAGGTTGATGTACGCTTTTGAGAAATATTACGGAATAAAGCGTGACCTGAGATTCATAAGCGTTATTGACAGCATAAAAGAGGAAGAAGCCATAAAGGAAGTGTTCGAGGATGTAGGAAGAAAGAAGAAGGAACAAAAACCGATCCCGAAAGCAGCAGAACCTGCCCCTAAGAAAGAGCCTCAGAAACAGCCCGAGGTCGCTAAACCGGCAGCACCTGAGACCATTGAAATAGATGTTAAACCGGAACATAAGGCTGCAAAGCCGGCTCAGCCCGCCACACCACAACCGAAGGCTGCTCCTCCGCCTGCCGCCCCTGTTGAACCTCTGGATATTAAGGAATCATTTATAAATGTGAACGACAAGGATGATATTGCAGATATAATAATCAAAAAAGGAGCTGAGATCTGCAAGAGAATAGCTATCTTCGTTGTCAAGGGGAAGGTTCTTGAGGGATGGAGGTCCAATTCC
This sequence comes from Nitrospirota bacterium, assembly GCA_020351835.1. Lineage (GTDB taxonomy): Bacteria > Nitrospirota > Thermodesulfovibrionia > Thermodesulfovibrionales > BMS3Bbin05 > BMS3Bbin05. The sequence continues at coordinate 709,929 of CP070669.1, read as the reverse complement.
ATAAAGATCGACGATTTTGGCACAGAAATGGATTCAGGCTCGACAATACTTCAGGTGGCCGAGAGCAGAAGCTTTTTCAGGGGACCAATAGTGGATACCCCTGCAAATGCACCTATACTATCGTTACTCGGTGGTGCTCCACAGGACTGTATATTCATCCCTATCTCAATTAGGGACAGAGTAGTTTCGATATTATATGCTGACAATGGCGTATCTGACGTGTTAAGCGGCAACGTAAATTATCTTAACGGCCTTGCTCTCCTTGCCTCTCATTCCTTTGAGATACTTATTCTCAAGAAAAGGATGCGTGACCTTAATATACCCGGCTAGCAGTTATTTGACCTGACCTCCCCCTTAAGACTCTCAAGATAATTCGCTTGATATATGACAAAGCTATTATTTATAATCTATGACCTTAGTGGCATTGAAGTACATCTCAAATCGATCGCTTTTTCGATCTTTTGTAGATAAAAATCATCAATAATAAATAAATTGGCATGCATTAGGAGGAAATTATGTCTAACTTGGTTGAGAAATGGGTCGAAGAACAGGCCCAGATAATGAAGCCTGACAAGATCTACTGGGTAGAGGGCACAAAGGAAGAGATGGAAAACCTGGTCAAGGTCGGCATGACAGAGGAAAAGATAGCTGGGAACTACATATTTTCCGAACTGAACCATGATGTTTTCCCGAATTCTTTCTTCCACAGGAGCCATCCTACGGATGTTGCACGCACAGAACACCTCACATATGTATGTCTCCCGACCAAAGAAGAGACGGGACATATCAATAACTGGATGGAACCTAACGAGGCAAAGAAGATGCTTTCAGGGCTATATGACGGCTGCATGAAGGGACGAACGATGTACGTTATTCCCTTCTCTATGGGCCACCCTGAATCACCATATGCGAAGCATTGTGTTCAAGTGACCGATTCGGCATATGTTGTAGTTAATATGTGGATCATGGCCAGAGTTGGCAAATCAACACTGGATAAGATAGCTGACGCAGGCTCGTTCGTGAAGGGTATCCACTCCATAGGAGAACTTGATCCCGAAAAAAGGTTCATCATGCACTTTCCACAGGATGATCTTGTAATGAGCATAGGCTCCGGGTACGGGGGTAATGCCCTTTTAGGCAAGAAGTGCATAGCTCTAAGACTTGCATCATATCAAGGATATAAGCAGGGATGGCTCGCAGAGCATATGATAATCATCGGTGTAGAGGACAAGCAGGGGAATATCACTTACTTCCTCGGTGCGTTCCCATCCGCATGCGGAAAGACTAACCTTGCAATGCTTGAGCCCGTTTTCGAGGGATATAAAGTCTGGACCCTTGGCGACGACATTGCCTGGCTGAACGTTGGTGATGACGGCAAGCTTTACGCAATAAATCCCGAGGCAGGTTTTTTCGGGGTCGCACCAGGCACATCCGATAAGTCCAATCCTAATATGATGAGAACGCTAAAGAGCGATAAGTTCTACCCGACCCTCTTCACCAATACAGCCGTCAATAATGACGATAATACGCCGTGGTGGGAAGAGATGTCGGATGACGTGCCAAAGAACATGACGGACTGGCAGGGTAATCCATATGACGCATCAAGCGGTAAGCCGGCAGCCCACCCAAACTCCAGGTTCACAGCATCTATATTCAACTGCCCTACTCTTTCAAGCGAAGTGGACAATCCTAAGGGAGTACCTATCTCCGGTATTATCTTTGGTGGAAGAAGGACAACTACAATGCCTCTTGTTGTAGAAAGCCGGGACTGGGATCACGGAGTGTTCATGGCATCCACGATGGGCTCCGAAACAACGGCAGCAGCAACCGCAAAGGTAGGCGTTGTGAGGAGAGACCCTATGGCTATGAGACCGTTCTGCGGATATAACATGGGCAACTATTTCGATCACTGGCTGAAGATGGGCAAGAAGATGAAGAACCCGCCAAAGATATTCC
>CP070669.1:703364-707873 GCA_020351835.1 Nitrospirota bacterium | reverse complement strand
GGAACACACTTCCTTTCTTGTCCTGACCGTTGAGGAACTGTCCCCACCCAGGGATTACAAGAGAACACACAAATGGGAGCACCTTGTTCCCTGTTCCCCCATAAGGTTCTCTATTGATCCTTACAGCTTTATGGTATGCCTGGTTCGCATTGAAAGCCCACAGCATAATACTAAAAAGGAAGACAACCCCGAAGATGATCCCGATATAGTCAATAGGCAGGCTCTCGTAATCCATGGCACTTACTATCGTGTCCCAAGAGAAAGCAAAGATCGCTATGCCCGCATAAACAGCGGTCATGATAAGAAGGAATACTACTCCCCTGCCCACCTGGTCATTATATATCTGCCCCCCTCCCCAGAACAGCAGGGACAGGCTTACTGCCTTGGCAGGGTCCTTTTTACGCCTTATACTTTTAGTCCCCGGCCTCTGCCCCCTTTTGATGACCTGCGTCTTATCTGTAGGGTCATTTATCTGCCAGACCTTATCCTGCAATATTCAGCCTCCTTCTTTATAATCGGTCCAGTGCCTGTTATCTATTTGCCTCTCAGATAATCGCCAAGTCTCTCCCTGCTATGTTCGTCCTCATGACAGTACACGCAGAGGTTCTCCCAGTTCGAACCATCCTGCGGGTTATTGTTGTGGTTACCGTCCTTATGATGTACCGTAAGCAGGTGCCTGCTCTTATGGTCAAACTCCTTTCCGCATTTTGCACATATAAGTCCGTGGATGGCAATAGACCTATCTCTGTAGTCGTTAAGAGGCGTGTTCGCTTTCTTGAGGTCCTTTACTATATCCGAAACCGATCTGTTGCTCTTACCCTTCCTGCTGCTCTTTATCCTTATCCCCTTGTCTCTCAGCGGCACATGATCCTCCTTATAGCAGGTGTATTATAGATATTATCTTATTCCGAATAGAAATTCCATCATAGTTACGACTCCGGGTCCTTAATTACAAATTAGCCCTGGATTCTGATATTATTAATTGTTCTCGTTACCCTTAGTTCATGTGAAGATCTGATATTTTAATAATAAAAAAAGGGAGGAACGATGCAGGCAAAAGTGACACTTGTAGATGGAATGCAGTTCGTGGGAGAAGCATCATCGGGTCATGCGATCGTAATGGACGGCCCCCCCGAGTTCGGTGGCTCAGACACAGGGGTAAGACCATCCGAGCTGCTATTGATCGGGCTTGGCGGTTGTTCAGGCATGGATGTCATCTCTATCCTGAGAAAGAAAAAAGAGGCGGTAACAGGTCTGGAGATCATGGTGTCAGGCAAGAAGTCAGACTCCCATCCAAAAAAGATAACGGAGATCACGATCAAGTACGTGATCAAGGGCCGCGATATCTCCGAGAACTCAGTAAAGAAAGCGGTAGAGCTTTCGATGGAAAAATATTGTTCGGTAAAACATACCCTTGAAGGAGTATCAAAGATCGATTTCACATATGAGATAGAGGCGCAGTGAGATCAGCAGCGTCCAGATCCTTCCTGTATATAGCGACACTCGGACCTGTCGGGTTCATGCCGGTCGCGCCGGGAACGTTCGGAACGGCCGTTTGCGCAGTGTTACTGTTAGCTACAAGGCCTTCTACATCTTCATTACTGATATTTACCCTGCTGGTAGCGGTCATAGGGACCGTTTCAGCTCATTTTGCCGAGATCTACCTGAACAAAAGGGACCCTGGAGAGATCGTAGTGGATGAGTTCGCCGGTTTTCTTGTAACAATGTTATTTATTGATATAACTACCTTATCCCTGGTAATTGCCTTTTTTTTATTCAGATTGTTCGATATAATAAAACCTCCACCTATAAGATATCTGGAGCATCAGCTAAAAGGGGGTATGGGCGTGGTCATGGACGACCTGATGGCAGGGGTCTATGCTAATCTCTCAACACAGTTATGCCTTTCTCTGATAAAGATATTCTGAAAAAGTTACATGGTCTGTTCGTAGAGAAGAAGCTCACTCTTTCGGTCGTTGAATCATGTACCGGAGGCCTGGTATCGAACATAATAACCGATCTTCCGGGAGCCTCAGAGTTCTTTCATGCCGGAATGATCACTTACTCGAACGACTCAAAATCGAGCCTTTTATCAGTAAAATGGACGACAATAATAAAGGACGGTGCAATAAGCGAAGATGTCGCAAAGCAAATGGCTGATGGAATGAGAAGGCTTTGCAAGACTAATTACTCCCTGGCTATTACAGGCAATCTCGGCCCTGTTGCTATGGAGGGGAAGGATATAGGGCTGATCTATTTTGCGGTATCTTCATCTGAAATGACCTTTTCGGAAGAAATGCGCTTCAAGGGAACAAGGAAGAAGATAAAGAAGCAGGCCGCTTCATACGGGCTGGATCTTTTGTACAGGATCGCCAGTTCATGAGCATTCGCAGCTTCATCGCGATAGAGCTATCGGATGAGATAAAAAATGGACTTTCAGAACCCATCCTCTCACTTGGCAAGTCCGGTGCCGACATAAAATGGGTCGTTCCCGCTAACCTTCACATAACCCTTAAGTTCCTGGGGAATATTAAAGAGGATCAGATAGAGGACATTTCAACAATAATATCCAGGATATCAGCAGACCATATGGATTTTGATTTTTCCATAACCGGCACCGGTACATTCCCCGAAGGGAAAAGGCCAAGGATAATATGGGCAGGGATCAAGGACCATGAAAAGATTCATGGAGTATATAGAGATATCGAGGCCGAGCTCGAGATAATGGGCTTTAAACCTGAGAACAGGCCTTTCAGGCCACATATCACTATAGGAAGGGTACGTTCACAAAGGGGCATTGATAATTTAATGGAAGAATTAGTTAAATATAGGCACATGGATTTCGGAAAACAGACCGCAGAAGAGATCCATCTGATGAAAAGCATCTTAAAACCGGGAGGGGCGGAATATAATAAGATCTTTTCGGCCCAGTTAAGGAGGTAGGAACTGATGTCAAATGACAAGATCAAAGCGCTCGAAGCCGCGATAACCCAGATCGAACGGAATTTCGGTAAAGGCTCCATTATGAAGCTCGGGTCGGATGAGATAGCCGAAGGGATACAGGCAATATCAACCGGTTCGCTTGCCCTTGATATAGCTTCAGGGATAGGAGGTTTTCCGAGAGGAAGGGTCGTTGAGATATATGGCCCTGAATCTTCTGGCAAAACGACGCTTGCTCTCGGAGCTGTTGCCCAGGCGCAGAAAGCGGGAGGAATTGCCGCGTTCATTGATGCAGAGCATGCACTTGACGTAAATTATGCATCAAGGTTAGGCGTGAACATAGAGGACCTGCTGGTATCGCAGCCCGATACAGGAGAACAGGCTCTTGAGGTCACCGAGACCCTTGTAAGGAGCGGTGCCGTAGATATCATAGTTATCGATTCGGTTGCTGCTCTCGTGCCAAAGGCAGAGATAGAAGGTGAGATGGGAGACTCGCTTCCAGGCCTTCAGGCCAGGCTGATGAGCCAGGCTCTCCGCAAGTTGACGGCAGCGATATCCAAGTCATTTACTACAGTCGTCTTCATCAATCAGATAAGGATGAAGATAGGGGTAATGTTCGGAAGCCCGGAGACAACGACAGGTGGTAATGCTCTTAAGTTCTATTCATCAATGAGGCTGGATATCAGAAAGATAGAGAGCCTGAAAAGCGGCCAGGAGCTAATAGGGGGCAAGGTACGCGTTAAGGTCGTCAAGAACAAAGTAGCTCCCCCTTTTAAACAGGCTGAATTTGATATATACTTTAACGAAGGCATATCTCACCTGGGTGAGGTGGTCGATATAGGCGTAGCACGGAACCTTATCGAGAAGGCGGGGGCATGGTATAGCTACGATGGCAAAAAGATAGGACAGGGAAGGGAGAATGCCAAGGAGTTCCTCAAGCAGAACCCTGAAGTAGCAAATGAGATAGAGAACAAGATACGCGAGGAATTCAACCTAAGGAGCGTATAGATCAATGGATATAAACTCACTACTTAAGAAATCGTTCAAAATGGGTGCTTCGGACCTGCACGTAAAGGTCGGGTCACATCCTATAGCCCGAGTACATGGTGACCTTAAGCTTATGACGGAGGAGAACAAGGTAGCTCAGGAAGATGCCATAAAAGTAGCGTTCACCGTGATGAGCCCGGGGCAGAGAGAGATCTTCAAAAAGAAGAACGATATAGACCTTGCTTACAGTGTTCCGGGACTCGGACGATTTCGCTGCAATATATTTATCCAGAGAGGGACGATAGGCATGGTATTCAGGGTGATTCCCGTTAAGATCCCCTCTATCGACGAACTGAACCTGCCGAACATCCTGAAGAAGATCTCTCTTGAACCAAGGGGCTTGATACTTGTGACCGGTACGACCGGTAGCGGTAAGTCCACTACCCTTGCAGCTATGATAGACGCAATAAATGCGAACAAAACGGACAATATAATAACCATTGAAGACCCAATTGAATACCTTCACAGGGACAGAAAGAGCATTATAAACCAGAGAGAAGTTGGAAGCGACACGGACTCTTT
>CP070669.1:688412-703264 GCA_020351835.1 Nitrospirota bacterium | reverse complement strand
TTAGCTTCCCTCGCAATTAAAGCACGAGGATATCCATTGCAGATCTGTATATTTAATAAGAGATGGAAGAGATGCACTTATCTCCATTGCACATCATAGAAAAGATATTGTTGCACCAGAATCTGATTTTTATACGAACCTGAGCGATGCTATAAGAGCTAGGGATGGCAGTTATTTTGGTGGATGGAGCAAAAATGTTAACGAATGGATGACTAAAGCTGATATAATAATAAAGTTTGAGGACCTTATAAGAGATCCTGTGGGGCAGATCGAAAAGCTTCGTGCTATTGTAGATCTCCCTGATCCTGACACAAGCAAAATACTGAATTTCAATGACCTCAGGAACAATGAGGTCGTTTATGGAAGTGGATTTGAAGATAGCCTATCCGAAACGGAGAGGGCTGTAAGAAGAAGTCTTTTCTTCAGGAGAGGAAAGGTAGGTCGGTGGAAAGAAGAGTTTCCAAGAGAGCTTTACAAAGTATTCTGGGAACTTCATGGTAGTACGATGTTACGAATGGGCTACAGGAATGAGTATTGTTCTTTTTATTTGCATAAAATAAGATCCAAAATATTTCAGATAATAAATAATAGCAAATGAAGATCTTAATTGAAGCCTCAAGGCTCATGTTTGCCGGTAATGACGGCACAAAACGTTATATTGTAGAATTTCTTCGATCCCTTTCAGAGATAGTAAGTACATCACATAAAGATTTAGAAATCGATCTTTTCTTTAATTATCGAGAAATAAAAGGAATAAGTGATTTTAAGGATCTTAATTCTGATAATGATATATACACTCCTACACAGTATAAGAAGTTCAGTTTCGAGATAAGGCATTTGATTGAAGTGGTCAAATACAATGTCATATTATTTCTCAGGACATACCTTCCAGAATCTGCGATAAGCATATTGAAGGCTATAAAGAGATCATTGTCTCAAGGTGATAAGCTACCAGACCTAAATGATTATGACCTAATTCACCTCACTACCCCCCAGTCATCTCATGCCTTCATAAATAGTGACGTCCCCATGGTATTTACTCTTTATGACATAACTCATATTCTTTTCCCACAATACCATCTGAAGGATAACATCGCGGCGACCCAGTATGGCATTGACATCTCTTTATCGAAGAAAGCTCCTGTAATAGCAATATCGAATGCAACAAAAAAGGATCTTATATCTCGATACCCGTCCCTTAACGACAGGGTATCTGTAATATTCCCCGGATGCGACCATATTAAGTTCAAGCCTATCTATGACATAGACAGGATAACAGGTGTACGCAATAAATATGGGATAAACGAAAGGCGCTATTTATTATCTCTTTGTACGCTGGAGCCAAGGAAAAACCTTGTCAATATGATAAATGCTTTTTTGATGTTCAAAAAGGAGAATCCTGATGCAGATCTACTTTTCGTTATAGCCGGCAAAAGAGGGTGGAAAATCAAGGACCTCTTCCGAAATACAGATTTCAGATCAAAAGACATAATTTTCACTGGATTTATTGATGAAAATGACCTGCCGGTATTGTACTCAGAGGCCTTCGCTTTTTGTTATGTGTCGCATTATGAGGGATTTGGCCTTCCGATAGTAGAAGCAATGAGTTGCAGAACTCCTGTTATATATGGAAATAACAGTTCGATGCCTGAAGTTGCAGGGGAATGCGGTTTGGCCGCTGACCCGAACAACATTGTTGATATTAAAGATAAATACGAATTGATATATAAAGACCATGAGTTAAGAGAGGACCTAAGCAAAAAGGCCCTTGAGAGGTCCAATAAGTTCAGTTGGAGCGATAATGTGGAGGAAACCATCGATCTGTATAGAGAGATCATCAGAGGGACACCAAGAATAGCAGGTTCTTCTCAATCGATAAACGTACCCTGACTATACACTACTCTTAGCGTATTCTTAATTAAATCTAACAAATAAAAGGGTTTCTGTCACACATCTTAGACATTAATTTTTTTAATTTAACTACTTTTCTTTGAGGATATTGCTGATCGTCTTATTATTTTGTAATAATATTAATTCATGAAAACAGTTTATATAAAAACATTCGGGTGCCAGATGAACGTGCACGATTCCGAAAGGATGCTTGGTCTGCTCAAACAGGATGGATATGCTCCTGTCGATGACCCTAAAAGTGCTGATCTGATAATTTTCAATACCTGCAGCATCAGGGAAAAGGCCGAACAGAAGTTCTTCAGCGACCTGGGAAAGACAAAGTTCATAAAGAGGGATAACCCGGACCTTAGGATAGCCGTGATGGGCTGTATAGCCCAGCAGGAAGGCAAACGCATCCGGTCCAGGGCACCATTTGTAGACCATATCATTGGGCCCCAGAACATTGGCAGAGTAGGGGAGGCCCTTGAAGGAGAAAGGAGCGTGCTTATCGAAGAGAATCCCGAACTTGCTACAAGCGAGCTTCCTGTCGAGAGAGACAGTTCGATCAGGGCCTGGGTCAACATAATGTATGGATGTGACAACTACTGTTCGTATTGTGTTGTCCCTTATACAAGGGGAAGAGAGGTATCAAGACCCGCCGCAAATATCCTGTCTGAGATACAGGTGCTCGCAAACAAAGGATACAGGGAGATAACACTCCTCGGTCAGAATGTGAATTCGTACAGTGGTGATATCACTTTCCCTGAGCTTCTAAGTGCTGTTAATGATATAGAAGGTCTCAAAAGGATAAGGTTCGTTACATCTCATCCTAAGGACCTGGGTGAAGAGCTTGCTCTGGCCTTAAAGGATCTGGATAAGGTCTGTTAACATATTCATCTTCCTCTTCAGTCAGGCTCCAGCGATGTTCTTAAACGAATGAACCGCAGATACAACGTGGATGAGTACCTGTCCAAGATAGATATGCTAAGGAAGCATGTCCCTGAAATAGCCATTACCACCGATATAATAGCAGGATTTCCGGGTGAAACAGATGAAGATCACAAAGCTACTGTCAAAGCACTAACAGAGATAAGATTTGACGGCATATTTGCATTCAATTATTCTCCCAGGCCCATGACCAGGGCCGCTGAAATGGATGGCCAGATAGAACCTGAGATCAGGTCTGAAAGGCTGGCAGAAATACTCGAACTGCAGGACCGGATCACTCTCGAGAAGAACCGCAAGCTTGAGGGAAGCGTCATGGAGGTACTTGTGGATGATTTCCTGGACCGAGGCATGCCAAGCAGCAGGACACGGACCAACAAGATAGTAAGATTGAAAGGCAATAACGTTATTAAGGGTAGCATAGTAAATGTCCAGATCGAAAAAGCACATAAGCATAACCTTTTAGGAAGGCTTGATAAGTGAAATACACTCTCCTGACGCTCGGATGCAAGGTCAATAGAGCAGAGATCAACACACTGGAGTCGGATCTGATAGGGGAAGGGCATGAGATAGTGCCCCTGTCGGAATCGCCGGACGTATGCATCGTAAATACCTGTACTGTCACTTCAAAGAGCGATTATCAGTCAAGACAGCTTATCAGGAGGGCCCTGAGGACCGGTGCAAGGGTGGTCGCGACCGGATGTTATTCGGAGCTACATGCAGAAGACATCAGGGAGGGGATATCTCCGGATATTAATATAATTCCTAATAGCAATAAATTACATAATATAAGGCACATATATGATATTAGTAAAAGTAATACATTATTTAGTTCCGGGGCACGGAATAGGGCATTTATTAAGATCCAGGACGGCTGTAATTTTCGCTGTTCATATTGTGCAATACCATCAGCGAGGGGAAGATCAAGAAGCGTCATCTATAAAGATATAATCGATGAGATAAACAGGGCAAGTGATTCAGGTCTTAATGAGGTTGTTCTTACAGGAATACATATCGGCCTATATGGTATTGATCTAAAAGAGAATTATACACTAAAAGGATTGATCGCCGATATTCTTGGTAATACATCTATACCCCGGATAAGACTCAGCTCGCTCGAGATAAATGAAATAGACGAAGAACTGCTTGGTATTATTGATAATAAGAGGATATGCCCCCATCTTCATCTTCCTTTGCAGTCTGGCAAAGACGATACATTAAGGAGAATGGGGAGACATTACAAAGCTATTGAATTTAAAGAAAAGATGAACATAATTCGGGGAAGATTCCCTGATATTTCAATTGGTACTGATATAATTGCCGGATTCCCTGGTGAGACGGATGAAGAATTCTCCGAAACGCTTAACTTTGTTAGATCGCTGGACCTGTCATATATGCACGTATTTCCTTACTCTAAAAGAGCCGGAACAAGAGCAGCTGAGCTTCCCGACCATGTTGACCAGAGTATAAAGGACTTGAGAGCAGCTGAACTAAGGACCTTATCCCTGGAAAAATCACTGAACTACAGAAAGAGGTTTATTGGAAGCGAACTTGACGTGATAATAGAGAATAGGCTGGATGACTCTAAATACTCAGCTACATCCGGTAACTATATAAAAATTAACGTATTATCTGATGATCTAGTGCCTGGTGAGCTGATGCATGTTACTTTAACTGATGCAAATGAAAACGAAAATACAGGAATTCCGCCCCACATACACAACGTCTGATAAGATATATTATGTTAAATAATTTATCTTTTATCCAGAGGCCTGTACCTTGGCATACTTTTTAGCGATGAAACATACCCCGGCCTGATCAACCTGCCCTGGATTATCTCCTCTATGCGGTGGGCAGACCAACCCGATACCCTCGACATAGCAAATATAGGTGTAAAAAGCTCTACAGGGATCCCCATCATGTCATATACGAACCCTGAGTAGAAATCAACGTTCGGACAGACCTTCTTGCCCTTCTTCTTCCTTACAGCTCTGACCGCGAGCTCAGCGACCTTCTCATAAAGTTTAAGCTCATCAGACCTGCCTGCATCATCTGAGAACTTCTCCGCCATCTTTTTAAGGATAGGTTCCCTGGGATCAGACACCGTATAGACGGCATGGCCCATTCCGTATATCTTTCCTGACCTGTCTCCTACCTCTCCATCAAGCATCTTCATTAGATACTCTTTAATCTCATCATCATCGTTCCAGTCTTTTACGTTCTTTCTTATGTCTGTCATCATTCTTATTACTGCCTCATTAGCACCACCGTGAAGGTATCCAGCCAGTGAGGCAATTCCGGCACATATAGCCATATACGTGTCCGTAAGGCTTGATGATACGGTCCGGACTGTAAATGTAGAGTTGTTACCACCACCATGCTCAGCGTGCAAAATAAGTGCAATATCAAAAGCAAGAGCGATCTCATTACTCGGCATCTTTCCATGAAGCATGTAGAGAAAGTTCTCAGCTATGCTTATCTTCTCATCAGGCTCGATGAATGGCGGAGGCGGGCTTCCGTTAGATTTAAGAACGGCATAATTATAAGCTATTATGGTAGGAAACTTTGCAATTATATCTACACACTGCTCAGTGACAGTTCTTATGTCGGTAGACTTTGGGTTCTTGTCAAACTTATGTAGCGAAGCTACAGCGCTATGAAGTGCGCCCATCTGATCATCGTTCTTTGAGTTAAATTTAATTATCTTCTTTGCAGTTTCTGGCAGTTTCCTTCTTGAGGCAATCTCCATGGAAAACACTCTCAGGTCGCTTTTGTTTGGCAATTCACCGGTTAATAGAAGATATACGGTCTCTTCAAAACCGAACCTCTTCTCCTTATCAACATGTGCAACCAGGTCTTCCACATCATAACCGCAGTAGAACAGCTTACCCGGCACTGCCACGTTATGGCCCCATTTGTCCTTTTCATAACCCCTTACCTGCCCTTTGCTCGTTATACCTGCGACTACCCCGGTACCATCCTGGTTTCTCAGGCCAAGTTTAACGTTCTTCTGCTTCACTATCTCAGGATCTAGCCTGTCATGAGCTTCTTCGAGTCTGGCAATTTTCTCCAGTAAATTCTCCATTATCTGTTTCCTTTCGATCTTGTCGGATTGCGAATGTATATGTTCCCACAACGAGACATATAAAAACAAGCTTGGCAAGCAGAATTATCTTCTCTGTTAAATATTTATCTATATATTTCAATGCAATACATCATTGAGAACTTATCATATCGATAACATGTTTTTTAGTTCTTATAGTGCCGTAGAACCTTTCACGATCGATTTGATATAGGAGCCGCCCCAGCCTCTCACCTGACATACCCGATAACTCCATGATCTCATCGGTAGATAAGATCTTTTTATCCCTTATTTTAAGAAATCTTCCAGCCCCACTCATTACGACATTACTGGCCGAGATACATACAAGATCGTAGATCATATCCGGTGATGCGAAGAACACTTCGAACAAGTCTAAATCCTCTCCATATTTTTCCAGGTCTGCAAGGAATTTACCGGACCTTATAAGCCTTCTTTCGATGAGATTGCTTATAGCAAGGTTTATACTGCCAATGGCCACACCGAACAGGAGTCTTTCGAGCCTTATAAGGCCCCTGAAGGTAAGATGGCTTGAATATATGTCATCAAGCACCTTTCTAAATGAAGAAGGTAATTTATCGAAAAAAGCTTCAACTTCAAGTAATTTCATGGTATTATCAGTTAATATATTGTTATTATTGGATATTATGTAGTCTATTATGCCGTCTTTTATGCACAGATCCAAGGCATCAGTAAAGTGTTTTCCACACATCATCTTGAAGAACTCTAAAGTGATCCTTTCAACAGGAACCAAGCTTAGCCGGTCCCGGAACTCGGTTATCATTGACCTTGTATCAGGCGATATCTTCCATCCGAGCTCTCCCATGAATCTGTATGCTCTCAGACATCTAAGCGGGTCCTTTAGCAGGCTCTCTTTTCGGTCTGTTCTGATCACTTGCGACTCTATATCAGAAAAGCCGCTCATAGGATCTATAAACCCTTCATCCACACCGAAAGCGATAGAGTTGATCGTAATGTCCCTGAAACTCAGGTCGTAGTTAATATCCTTCACTATCTTGGTAAAATCCAGTGTTACTCCCTTATCAAGTGCAAGCCTTATTGTCATATCATCCTTGAAAGATACTATTGTACCCCCAAATATGCCGGCGGCTCTTTCTGCTATTTCCCTTGGATCTTTGCTAACTATGAAGTCTCTGTCCACAGCTTTACGGCCGAGAACAGAATCCCTTATGAAGCCTCCGACCAGATAAATATCCTTATCCAGCCGAAAAATCTCTTTACAGAACCTGTCGCTCTTAATTTTTTTTGTCAGTGCGTTCATTATTTAGTAAAAAATGATCCCACAAAATAGACTTACTTAATAAACGATAGCACAAATCTGTTTATATTCAAATCATTGATATTGTTCGATTATGGTATTATTAACTTCATGAAACATGACCGGTTCATGAAGAGAGCCATAGTTCTTGCCAGGCGCGCCGAAGGGAGAACCAGTCCTAACCCGCTCGTAGGCTCTCTATTAGTTAAGAATGGTCATGTCATCTCCGAAGGGTACCACAAAAAGGCAGGAATGCCCCATGCAGAGGCTGAAGCGATAGGTCTTGCAGGAAAAAGGGCGAATGGAAGCACTTTGTACGTTAATCTCGAGCCCTGCTGCCATAAGGACAAGAGGACGCCACCCTGCACTTCTGCAATAATCAATGCAGGGATCAAAAAAGTCGTAATAGGAATGCAAGACCCCAATCCGAAAGTGTCCGGGAAGGGCATTAAGTATCTCAGGTCCAAAGGCATAGAAGTAGTAGAGGGTGTTCTAAAAAAAGATGCTGAACGGTTAAACGAGTTCTATATTAAATATATTATCACCGGCAAGCCTTTCGTGTTACTAAAGACGGCTATGACACTTGACGGAAAGATAGCCACTCCTACCGGAGAATCAAAATGGATCACCTCAGAAAGGTCCAGGCAATATGTGCACCGAATGAGAAGCAAGGTAGACGCTGTTCTTAGCGCAATCGGGACCGTCAAGGCTGATGATCCTCTTTTTACAGCAAGGATCAAGGGGGCAAGAGATCCAATGAGAATAATCATCGACCCTGAACTGGATGTCGATGCTCACGCAAATATCCTTCAATGTCCGCCTGAGACCCTTATAATCACCAAAACTAAAGGGGAACGTGTTGACCGCCTCTCAGCACAGGGTATTAAGTTCATGCATTATGATGGCACACTTGATATGAACGACCTGCTAAGGTCTCTCGGTAAGTTGTATGTGACATCCATTATGATCGAAGGCGGGTCTTCGCTTGCGGGCCATGCCCTTGGCGACGGTATCGTGGATAAGGTCATGTACTTCATAGCTCCAAAGATAATCGGTGGATCAGGTTCCTATCCTGCCGTTGGAGGGAATAATTACAGGGATATGAAGGACGCTATTGCTGTAAGGGATATGAAGGTTCGGCGTATCGACCAGGACCTGCTAATAGAAGGTTATCTATGATGATTCCTTATATTGAGGCAGTATCAGCCTGAAAGCTGTTCCGTCCTGTGAGCTCTCGAAAGATATGCTTCCACCGTGTGATACGATTATCTTATGAACTATGGCAAGGCCCAGTCCGGTACCCTTCTCCTTTGTTGTATAGAAAGGGAGAAATATCTTGCTCCTTATTTCATCCGATATGCCATGTCCATAATCCCTTATCTCTATCTGACATTTCGAGTCCACTCTCTTTGAGCTAATTGTCAATTTACCACCTTCGATCATGGCATCCATAGCATTCTGTATAAGATTGGAGAACACCTGCCTTAACAGTGTCTCGTCAGCATCGATACGGCACTTAGAGAGATTTACAATTATTTCAATGCCTTCCTTTTCTTCCGAGATGGTTCTTATTATATCTCTTATCATTTCGTCAGGATCGATTGAGGTCCTGTTAAGGTTGAGTGGATGAGCAAATGACATGAAATCAGATATGATCCTGTCCATCATTCGGATCTCATTATTGATCTCCTCCACGCTTGCCCTCATCTCGTCAGGTACTTTTTTTGAGAGCATCTTGGTATGACCCGCGATGACCGCCATGGGATTTCGCAGTTCATGAGCGATCCCGGCTGACATTTCGCCTAGACTGCTCAGATTCTCTCTTAACCTCACCTGTGATTCCAGCGCTTTAAGGTCTGTCAGGTCCGTGAATATTATTATTTTCCCGATAGGTTGTCCTTGATTGTCATTGAGCGGAGATATGGTCATGCCTAGCCACAATCTGCTGTGAGACGGCGTTTCGTATATCACTTCTTCCCTGAGAAGTGACTGATTATCTGATATTATCCTGGAGATCTGTTTGTTGAATATCTCATCATAGGGCTTGCCTATGCAATGTTTTGCGTCTAATCCAAGTATCTTTTCTCCTGAGGTATTCATACTGGTCATGTTATGGTCCTTATCGAAACTGACCACACCGCTTGGCACGCTCTGTAGGATGTTCTCGTTATAGCTCTCCATGCTTTCGGCACGCTCCTCTGCTATACGCCTCAGTTCCTGAAGCTCATTTTCCTTTTCCTTTAGTTTCTGGACGAGTTCCTGGAACGTGCTAGCCATAAAGCCAACCTGTGAGTTCTTTCCGGATCCGGACATTTTGTTAGAACGATACGCTTTCATTGCTATCCTGATCATATAGAGGATTCCCAGGAAGAGAAGTGCGATTACCGAAATAAAGAGAAAGAGAAATCCTCCGCTATCAACAGGCGCATTTGCTTCGGCAGAGAAAGCCTCAGCCGGAAATACCGCAATAGCAATAAAGGGTATCAGTAACGGCCATTTCCTCTTTGATACCATCATATGATCATAAGCTCAGGTAATAAAGTAGCAGTTCCTGTCCCGCAAAAAGCGAGATCAGCGAACCAAGTGCCAGAAAAGGTCCAAACGGTATCTTTGCTTTTCGACCTTTACCCATAAAGACCATAAGAATGATACCCATGATCGCCCCTATGAAGCTTCCAATGAAAGTCGTCATTATAACACCCTTCCATCCAAGGAAAGAGCCTACCATACCCATCATCTTAATATCTCCTCCGCCCATTCCGCCCTTGCTTAGCACCGCTATGGCGTAAAAGACACCTCCACCCGCTATGATGCCAGACCCGCTGTTAATGATCCCAAGCTGGGATGTTCTGTCGTACGGGTCTACAAGAACAAATAACGCAAGGATAGCCCCGAGAGCTACGCCAGGAATTGTTATCACATCTGGTATTATCTGAAAATCAAGGTCTATGAATGTTATTACTATCATTGCTGATATAAAGACCATATATATAACTGTATGGAAGTGAGGACCGAACCGCCATAGGGTCAGAACATAAAGCCCCGCATTAAGGGCCTCGACCAACGGGTATCTTATCGATATCCCCTCATTGCACTCCCTGCACCTGCCACGCAGAATTATGTAACTTAGAATAGGCATATTGTCCAGAGGGGCAATGGGACTGCTGCAGTTCGGACACCTGGATGAAGGAAAGACTATCGATCTTTTTCTTGGGATCCTGTGAATACAAACATTAAGGAACGATCCCACTACAGCCCCGAAGATAAATGCAACTATATAAAAATACAATTTATCAAACCTCCAGTGAACTGATCTCTTCGGCTGTCTTCCTTAATTCCGATATCTCATCATCAAGCGTGTCAAGCTCCTTAAAAGCATCCTTGATATCCTGGTCCTCGAATATATTTGTTTTGTTCATATCCTTAAGCTCGACTAACCTTTCGCCCATCGATACAAGCAGGTCCTTCCTCTTCTTTTCGAACTTTTCGCTTTGGCCAAGTATCTTCATTACCGCTATCTCAACCTTTATCCTCTCCGAGAGTATCGAAAAGAACCACTTTATCTTAGAAATGCCGGATGAGAAAGCCGAGTTCAAAGTTCTTAGCATATGTTCCTCCAGTCATACAGTGTTATAAAGTTCTGTTCTATTTTCCCACATTTTGTTAGCTCTTTGCCTCAGGTCAGGATATCGATCAAGCATCGGGTCCTTTTCGAGTATCACTACTGCCTCCGACCTGGACAGCTCAAGCAGTTCTCGATCCCTTATCAGATTGGCTATTCTCAACTGAGGATAGCCTGACTGATCCGTACCGAAGAAATCTCCCGGTCCTCTTATATTAAGGTCTTCCTCCGCAATTTTAAAACCGTCCGACGTTCTCTCCATGGCCCGTATCCTTCGCACAGCCTCTTCGCCCGGCTCACCATAGACTAACAGCACGCAAAACGAACCTCTCTCACCCCTCCCGACCCTCCCTCTCAGCTGATGAAGCTGCGAAAGGCCGAAGCGTTCGGCATGGACTATGACCATAACATTAGCGTTTGGAACATCGACACCGACCTCTATGACGGTCGTACCGACAAGTATATCGATATCTCCTGACTTGAATCTGTTCATTATCTCATTCCTGTCCTCAGGCCTTATTCTGCCGTGCACCAAATCTATGGCACGGTCACGAAAAAGCTCCTTGAATGCCTCGTAACCGAGTTCTGCCGAACGGAGGTTCAGTTCCTCATCTTCTTCAATAACAGGGTAAACAATATATGCCTGTCCTCCCTTGCCTATCTCTCTTCTCAATATGTCATAGACCTTGTTCTTCTCAGATTCCATGAACACCATCGTATCTATTGGCTTTCTACCTGGAGGGAGTTCATCAATTACAGAGTGGTCAAGGTCGCCGTAAAGAGTCATTGCGAGCGTTCTGGGGATCGGCGTCGCTGTCATTACAAGAACATCCGGATCAGTCCCCTTCTTGCGAAGTTGAGCCCGCTGTCTTACTCCAAAACGATGCTGCTCATCCACAATAGCAAGCCCTAGCTTATCTAAAGAGAAACCCTTCTGTATCAATGCATGAGTGCCTATAATAATGTCCGGCTCATCCTCATTTATCTTCTCGCCCGATGTCAGCAGGGCACATTTTATCTGTATACCCTTCAGCAGTTTGGTAATATTTTGATAATGTTGCTGAGCAAGAAGTTCGGTAGGTACCATCATAACCGCTTTATATCCGTTCTCCAAGGCCTTCAGCATCGCCATCACGGCGACAACGGTCTTGCCACTTCCAACATCACCCTGTATGAGCCTGTTCATCTGATTTTCGCTTTCCATATCGCTAAAGATCTCAGCTACTACTCTTTCCTGTGCACCAGTAAGCTCAAAATCGAGCAATGCTCTCAGTTCTGACGTAAGAGACGGAGGAGAAACAAAGCTGATCCCCTTTTTCTCCACTATATCACTCTTTATCTTTATGACCCCGATCTGGTAAAGAAAAAGTTCATCAAAGGATAGCCTTTTGTGGAACCTGCTCGTTCCGGAGTTGTATTTATTAAGGTCTATGTTATCGTCCTCCGGGAAATGAACGTTCCTTACAGCATCTTCAAGCCCCGGGAAAGAGTGTTTTACAATTATATCGTCCGGCATATACTCCTTAAGTTTGCCGGCACAGCTCTCTACTATACTATGCAGAAGACCTCTTAAGGTCTTTTGGCCAAGCCCGGATGTAGACCTGTATACCGGAACGATCCTCAATGTGTGGACATGTCTGTCACTTTCATCCTCTATCGCCTCGTACTCAGGATTTTCCATCTCAAAACCTACACCTAAGTATCTGTTGGTCTTTACTGTACCGCTTATATACAGGGACTTACCTATTTTAAATATCTTTTTCAGGAACGGCTGGTTGAAGAACTTTGCGGTTATATGCCCGGAGTTGTCAGATACGGTTACCTCGAGTATGCTGAATCCCTTTCTCCTCCTTACGAGCTCGCATCTCGCAACCTCTCCCCGAACGGTTGTCATCTCATCGGGCTGCAGCTGGTTGATCTTCTTCAGTGAACTTCTGTCCTCATATCTGAATGGCAGGTAGAAAAGAGCATCGGCTATGGTGGATATGCCGATCTTTTTAAGGAGCTCGGCTCTCTTAGGACCAACTCCCTTTATGTATTGAACAGGCTCGCTTAAAAAGCCGTTTGGCATCTGAGGGGCTATTCCTGTGCTTCTTCCTCTTCTTGCTGCTCGTTCCCTTCAGCATCCTCTAAAAGGGTCTGCTCCAGGGCGCGCTCGGTCTCTTCATGCTTGATCTCTGAGTATTCGCTTTCACTGATTATATCTATGTCCCATCCCGTCAGCTTCATAGCAAGTCTGACGTTCTGACCTCTTTTACCTATGGCAAGCGAAAGGTACTGGTCATTAACCACGACCATAGCCGTCTTGTCGTCTTCGTTGACTCCGATCCTCTCTACTGTCGCAGGGCTTAGTGCCCTTGAGATAAGCATCCTGGGATCATCCGTCCATGGTATGATGTCTATCCTCTCACCCCTCAGCTCCCTTACTATAGACTGCACTCGGGTACCCTTCATACCCACGCATGCCCCTACAGGGTCTATAGAGCGGTCGTTGGATATCACCGATATCTTCGTCCTTTCACCAGGGGCCCTCACTATGTTCTTTATCTCTACTATACCGTCGTTTATCTCTGGCACCTCAAGCTTGAACAGCTCAGCAACAAAGTTAGGATTGTTTCTCGATAACATTATCTCCGGCCCTCTGGACGAATCCCTTACATCTTCAATATACGCACGTACCGCATCACCTCTCTTAAGGTTCTCTCCCGGCATCGTCTCCTTCTTTGGCAAGATGCCCTCTGCCCTTCCGAGGTCAACATAGAACACGCCTGATTTATCCCTTCTTATTACGATCCCGGAGGCAACCTGGCCTACTCTGTCCTTGTACTCATTGAATATAACCTCTCTCTCTGCTTCACGGACCCTCTGGAAGATCACCTGCTTTGCAGTTTGTGCCGATATTCTGCCCAGCTCGTCCATCGGCAGTGGTATCTCGTACGTATCTCCAATTTTTGGGTTCTTCATGAACTTCTTTGCTTCCTCTACCGTAACCTCGGCGTCAGGGTTCTCTATTTCCTCTACCACATGCTTTATCTCAGAGATCTGGATATCCAGCTTATCTGTATCGATAGCCGACAGGATATCCGACTCGGCTCCGCACTTCTTCTTTGCTGCAGATACCATCGCATATTCTATAGCCTTGAGAACGACGTCCTTTGTGACGCCCTTCTCCCTGCTTATCTGATCGATCAAAAACGCCAGTTGCTTGTTCATATCAAAACTCCACCTCTAAATTTGCCTTCTTTATGTTATCGAAATTAATGATCATCTCACCTTTTTCAAGTTCAAGCTTAATGTCATCTCCACTTATATCTACTATCCTTCCAACGAAATAGTTCTGCCCATCCACCTGGTCAAGTGTTACCACCTTAGCCAGTTTGCCGACAAACCGCCTAAAATCATCTATCTTCTTAAGCGGTCTATCCAGCCCTGGAGAACCGACCTCTAGCGTATAACTGCCAGATATTGGGTCCTCAACATCCAGCAATGCCTCGAGTTCCCTGCTCACCTTCTGACAGCTGTCCAGACCGACACCGCCTTCGGCATCGATCGTGACCCTCAGGGTCATCTTCCTTCCACTGCCCAGGAGCTCCACATCAACAAGCTCCACACCGTAGTCATCGGCAACTTCTTCTGCCAGTTTACTGACCTTATCGATGACCTCTTTTTTGGGCATATTACAAAAAAAAGAGCGGGAAACCCACTCTTCGCGTTACAACCGATTTATTAACAATATCAATTTATTAAGTTAAATGTCAACTCTGTGCCCTTTACTGCATATTAATGCTGAACGGAACAGGAGTGATGGTAAGGATAAATATGATGAAGCACAGTATCCCTATGAACTTTCGCTTTCCGTCCAGGGCTATATGTTCATACAATATAGGTGGATGGTCTATGCCTAAAATAATAAGTAATATTGCCCATATTAACCAACCCGGCCACAATGCTAGCCCCATAATAAACAGCACTAATACAAGTGCCATAGAGAACTGCCTGTGCTTTCGCCCCAAAAG
>CP070669.1:684162-688312 GCA_020351835.1 Nitrospirota bacterium | reverse complement strand
CGGAGATTGTCAGGGATGTCCTTATCTTTGCTCATAACAGCTCCTCATTTAAAATATAACAGAACCCACAGGCTGCAAAGCAATGCACCATTAATACCGATAACTATCACCC
Source organism: Nitrospirota bacterium (assembly GCA_020351835.1). Taxonomy (GTDB): domain Bacteria; phylum Nitrospirota; class Thermodesulfovibrionia; order Thermodesulfovibrionales; family BMS3Bbin05; genus BMS3Bbin05. The sequence continues at coordinate 688,200 of CP070669.1, read as the reverse complement.
TCCCGTTAACCTTTTTTGATCTATTGTGTCTGAATATAACGAGGTCAGAACGAGATAATCGGATCTCCGTTCCAGACAGGCTATTGGCTAAGACGCCGTTAAGAACTTGCCGTTCTTGATCAGCACCTTTTTATCTCCATCCTTACTTACCAGCTCTATCGTCGGTCTAAAGAACACGAAATCCTGATGGAACGGCGTCTTAACATTTCCACCAAAAGATGAATTGTCACCAAAAGCGATATGGATCGTCCCGAGTATCTTTTCAGATTCAAGAATATTATCAGGCCTGGTTGCCATGTCATTGGTACCGATACCGAGCTCTGCTATGTTCCTGTTCTCCGGCCGCTCATCTATCTTCGAATGCAGCAGTTCAGCATAAGGGTCATCACCAATTACATCGACCACTGATCCGTCCTGCACGAGCACTGTTACTGCCGAGTCCAGTTTATGGGTCGGGGCCCATTCAATAACGAGTTTCCCGTTTGCAGTACCCTCGACCGGTGCAAAGAAGACCTCGCCTGCCGGTAGATTGCCGAACGACCCCGCCCTGGTAAGTATTCCGGTGTCTGTCAGTGCCTTCCTGCCTTTCTTGCTAAGTGTCATCTTCGTACCGTTCGCCGCACGAACTTTCACTGTTTCCGCTTTGTTCACAAGTGCGGCAAATCTTCTGGTCCTTTTCGCAAGTTCTATCCAGTTCACGTTCATAGCCCCTTCGAACATGCCTACATCACAGAGAGGCATACTCGCATAGCGGGTCCCGCATATTCTGTTGAGAAGATCCCTGAAACGAGTATGGCTGGTCGAATAGTTAGAAAGGGCTATTACTGCATTAACGGCATCCTTCTTATACTTATCAATTATTCTTTCAGCAGATCCCATTTTTTCCATTGATGCCTGCTTGGTAATAATGGGTTTTAATAGTTTTACTTCCTTAAGCCTGTCCACTGCCCTGTCCCCGAAAGCCAGACGCCAAATGGACTCCGGTGGTTCGATGCCATGCCCTTTTCTTGAAGGAAAGATCCCGAAAGACATGTTCTTTGTGAACCCACGACCGGTCTCCTCCATGAGAAGGGCTATATCCTTCAGGCGCTCCCACCTCTCAAGATCATGCGGGGGGACATCCTCGCTCGGGGAAGGTCTATCGGTAAAGACAAGGACCTTCTCGTTCTTCTTTACTCCCAGATTTGTATGGTATATCTCTCTAAGGGCACGGGTAAGCATTTGTAAAGTATAGCATATGAAAAATACACAGTTAAGTAATATAAAGAGCGTTCAGGCAGAGAATAGCTCCATCTGATGAAGCCTCTCGTCAGGGAAGCTGATGGGATAAAAATTATTGAAGCATGCATAACAATAATTATCAGGGTCCGGGACGACGGACTGCAGTCCTTCGATAGAAAGATACGCCAGAGAGTCCGCGGTCATGTATTTTCTTATCTCCTCTGTAAGATGAGAGGAGGCTATCAGTTCCTGGCGTGTAGGGGTGTCGATACCGTAGAAACACGGTCCTATGGTCCGGGGCGAGCTTATTCTCATATGTACCTCTTTTGCACCGCCCTCTCTCAGCATCTTTACTATCTTCTTTGATGTAGTCCCCCTGACTATAGAATCATCTACAGCTATTATCCTCTTACCTTCGAGGAGGTCCCTTACAGGATTCAACTTAAGTTTGACACCGAAATGCCTGATGCTCTGCTTCGGTTCTATGAAAGTTCTGCCCACATAGTGGTTCCTTATCAATCCGAGGTCAAATGGTATCCCGCTCTCCTCCGAATAACCGATGGCGGCAGGCATTCCCGAATCAGGAACAGGTATCACAAGGTCTGCATCAATGCCGGCCTCCCTTGCAAGCTGCCTTCCGAGGTCCTTTCTCACCTTGTTTACATTTATTCCTCCAAATATATTGCTGTCAGGCCTTGAGAAGTAGATAAACTCGAAAATACACTGCGCCTTTTGAGTGCTGTTCAGCGCGCGGACTGACTGTACACCCTTTTCATTAATTATCACCATCTCGCCCGGATCTATATCCCTGATATATTTTGCTCCTATCAGGTCAAAGGCACATGTCTCTGATGCAACAACATACGCTCCATCATGTTCACCAATGCTTAATGGCCGTACGCCGAACGGGTCCCTCACCGCTATAAGCTCTTTTTCAAGGAGTATCAGAAGGCTGTATGCGCCCCTTACCTGGTTAAGCGCACTGATTATCCTTTGATGTATGCTCTCACCTCTTGAGTGTGCCGTGAGATGAACAATAACCTCGCTGTCTGAACTTGACTGGAATATTGCTCCCTCATCTTCGAGCAAGATCCTCAACTGGTCAGCGTTGATAAGATTTCCATTATGCGCTATTGCCATCGATCCCAGTGAGAAATTGACCACAATTGGCTGAACGTTCTTCATGGCGCTTACGCCAGCAGTGGAATACCGGTTGTGGCCTATAGCCGCATAGCCGGGCAACCTCTTAAGACGCTTTTCGGTAAAGTTATCGGAGACAAGCCCAATGGCCTTCTCTACATGCAGCTGCTTTCCATCAGAGGTGCATATACCCGCTCCCTCCTGCCCCCTGTGTTGTAGTCCGTGAAGCCCTAGATAAGCGAGATTGGATGCTTCGGGGTGGCCATAGATACCAAAAACTCCGCACTCTTCATGCGGGGTGAAAATTACAGGCTTATGCGCTTTTCTTCCCGGTCTCATTCCTTTGCTCATTTTGGATCAATGAATTGCGACCCCTGTCCGAAGGCACTCCAGCTATTAACCTTCTTAAGAATGAATTAATACGAGATATTCCGCATAACGGGCCGCTAACTGCAAAAGCGGCCTTTGAGCTCCTGTATTTTAGCACATCCCTTCTTAATATGAATATAAGCCTGTACATGGGATTCATCACATGGTAAATACTCCAAGTGTTATAATTCATAATGAAGAACGTCATCAGAAAATGGATATTCGAACCCGCAAGCCCTTTCAGGCTTGCACTGTTGCTTTCGTTGCCCCTCATACTTGTGCTGGCACTCCTGATATATAATCTCATCGACTGGGAGAAAAAAAGCCTTGAGGAGATACAGATAACCAACACAAAGGAGCTCGCAAGGGCCTTCTTCAACCATATAGTATCGACCAACATCTGGTCAGAGCAGCATGGTGGCATATATATAGAGATGATCCAGCACGCGCCCGGCCAGGAGAACAGAAGGCCCCTGTCCATCATGGGAAAGGATTTCGTAAAGATATCGCCGAACATGATCACTCAGCAGATAGCCCGGCTTATAGAGAAAAGGAGTGCATATACATTTCATGTGACATCTCTCAAACCGTCCAGCCCCGAAGGAATGCCGGACCAGTGGGAGACAGCAGCACTGCTGGATTTTGAGCAGGGCGCGGTCGAAGCATCAACTGTGACCCAGATCAACAATAAAAGGTATTTCAGGTACATGGCCCCTCTTACGATAGACAAGACATGCCTGAGCTGTCACCAGATGAAAGGCTACCAGCTATCCGATATAAGAGGAGGGCTCAGTATAGATATACCACTTGAATCGACTGACAGGCTTTTTGCTGTAGAGGTAAAGAGATCTGCCCTTTCATTTGCGACTTTCGGCATCTTCACAATGATCTCGATAATACTGATAACATGGTTCTTTTCAAAAAGGATAAGCGATGCTTTTAAAGAAAAGATAAAGCAGCAGGAACTGTTAAAGAACCTTAATGACCAGTTGAACTTCCTCTACCAACGCGACAGAAAGATCCTGGGCAGTATCGTTGACGGGATAGCAATAATCAATGATCAGGGCATGATAGAGAGCGCGAACGATGCATTTCTCAGATATACAGATAGTGACATCAATGCTCTTAAAGGTAAGCATATTGAGGACCTTCGCAGTGACCCGGTAATGGGAAGTATCTTTAGCCCCTCTCCTGTCAGTGCGATCGAGATCAAAGGAAGGGTCTTCACACTTACGGAAGTGACGGTGGCAAGTGAAGATGATAATAAGCTCCTTTGCTCTCTCAGGATAATACATGATGCTACCGATG
>CP070669.1:653983-684062 GCA_020351835.1 Nitrospirota bacterium | reverse complement strand
GATGGAGAAGGAGCTGAGGTTTGCGATAAGGGAAGGCGGAAGGACGGTTGGAGCAGGTGTTGTCACAGAGGTAATAGAATAGTTTAAGAGAGGATACGGATTATGAGAGATATAATTTTACTGCAGTGTACTGAATGCAAGAACAAGAACTACTCTACGATGAAGAATAAGAAGAACACTACGGACAAGCTGCAGCTTAAGAAGTACTGCAGGAACTGCAGGAAGCATACTCCTCATAAGGAGACAAAGGCATAAACAAAGGTAATAATAGGCCAGTAGCTCTAACGGCAGAGCGCCGGACTCCAAATCCGAGGGTTGGGGGTTCGAATCCCTCCTGGCCTGCCAGGAATAGTGCTGATAATTACATAAAGGGATCAGATAATGTTTGAACGAGTAAAAGGATTTTTCAGGGACGTTAAAGGAGAGACGAAGAAGGTCGTATTCCCCGGTAAAGATGAACTTATTGGATCGACCAAGGTAGTCATTGTCACGGTGTTCCTTATATCGTTCTTTTTAGGGATCGTGGACCTTCTTCTTTCGAAGGTCGTTCAATACCTCTTGAGATAAGGATTGGAAATGTCGAAAAACTGGTACGTAGTTCACACTTACTCGGGCTTTGAGGATAAAGTTAAGAGCTCGATAACAGATAAGATCGAAAGAAAAGGCCTCGGAGAAAGGATATCCAAGATCCTGATACCTACTGAGAAGGTGATCGAGATAAGGTCCGGAAAGAAGAAGGAACTGGACAAGAAGTTCTATCCGGGATACATATTGATAGAGATGGAACTGGATGACGAGACATGGCACCTGGTAAGAAGCACACCGAGAGTGACCGGTTTCGTTGGAGGCTCAAAGCCGGTCCCTATCCCGGAAGAAGAAGTAGAAGAGATAGTTCAGCAGATCGAGAAGGGGCCTGTCCAGCAGGTAAGGACCCAGTTCGAAGTGGGAGAAGCGGTAAGGATCATAGATGGACCGTTCACGAACTTTGTTGGTAATGTCGATGAACTGGATATGGACCATGGAAGGCTCAGGGTCATGGTAAGTATATTCGGCAGGCAGACACCGGTAGAACTTAATTTCTTCCAGGTAGAGAAGACTTGATCTAACCCAAATAACTAGTTTCAAGGAGGTATAGATAGATGGCAAAGGAAGTAATGGCACAGGTAAAGCTGCAGATACCGGCAGGAAAGGCAAATCCAGCTCCTCCGGTTGGGCCTGCACTGGGTCCGCACGGAATAAACATAATGGACTTCTGTAATCAGTTCAATTCGAAGACCGCTCCGATGGGTGATACGATAATCCCGTGCGTGCTTACGATCTATAAGGACAGGTCGTTCGACTTTATCACAAAGACTCCACCCGCATCGGAGTTGATCAAGAAAGCTGCGGGAATTGTAAAGGGCTCCGGAGAACCTAACAAGTCAAAGGTGGGTAAGCTCTCGTCGGCCCAGGTAAAGGAGATAGCTGATACTAAGATGCCTGACCTCAATGCATACGAAAGCGACCAGGCGATGAAGATAATAGCCGGTACCGCCAGAAGTATGGGTGTTGATATCGAAGGATAAGTGGAGGATAGTCATGGGGAAGAAACTTGAAGAAGCAAGAAAGAACATCGAAAAGGACATCGAGATCGCGCTTATGGAGGCGGTAAGCAAGGTCAAGGATGTAGCTTTCGCAAAGTTCGATGAATCGGTAGATATAGCTGTAAGGCTCGGAGTGGACCCGAAAAAGTCCGACCAGATGGTCAGAGGGACGGTAGTGCTCCCTAACGGAACAGGAAAGGATGTCAGGGTCCTTGTGTTTGCAAAGGGAGAGAAGGAGAAGGAAGCTTCCGATGCAGGGGCTGACCATGTCGGTTCCGAAGACCTTGTAGAGAAAATCCAGAAAGGATGGTTCGATTTTGATAAGGCGGTGGCTACGCCTGATGTAATGGGTCTTGTAGGCCGGATAGGTAAGTTGCTCGGCCCGAGGGGACTTATGCCTAACCCCAAGCTCGGGACAGTGACGTTCGATGTTGGCAAGGCGGTTAAGGAACTTAAGGCCGGAAAGGTAGAGTTTAAGGTAGACAAAACAGGGATAGTCCATTTACCTGTTGGAAAGGCCTCATTCGATCCGGATAAGCTTGCAGATAACATAAGGGCAGCGGTCGACGCTATATTAAAGGCAAAACCTTCTGCAGCTAAAGGAAAGTATCTTAAGAAGATCACTCTTTCCTCGACAATGGGTCCTGGAGTAAGAGTGAACATTGATAGCATCACAGCGGCAAGGAACTGAAGGGCTTAGTCCTATCATATAAATAGTCAGAGACAGTAGGTGTCTTGCTTAATGGCCAAAAGGGCCGCCTACCGAGACTAATGTTTCGCCTACCCGGGTCTCTGGGAAAGGAGGATAATCTGAACAGGCAAGAGAAGAAAGAGGTCGTTGAGGAACTGAAGGACCGTTTCTCAAGGGCGAAGGCGGTCGTCCTTACTGATTACAAGGGCCTGTCCGTTGAAGAGATGTACGAAGCCAGAAGTAAGTTCAGAGATGCCAATGTCGAGTATAAGGTCGTTAAGAACACTCTTGCGAAGATAGCAACGGAAGATACACCGATAGCCGGGGCGAGGGATCACTTTGAAGGACCGATCGGAATTGCTATCGGTTATGATGACCCTGTCATCGTTGCAAAGAGCGTTCTGGACTATTCCAAGGACAACGAGAAGTTCGAGGTCAAATGCGGAGTGGTCGAGGGGACCTTTTTCCAGGCGGCAGAGCTAAAGAGCATTGCTACTTTACCATCTAGGGATATGCTTCTATCCATGATGGCGGGTGCTTTCTCGGCTCCGATGAGCAAGCTGGCTGCAGGGCTGAGAGCATCTTTAGCAAGGTTCGGGTACGCTTTAGAGGCTTTGAAATCCAAGAAAACAGAATAACATTAATAGAATTCTTTAAGGAGGAATAAACAAATGGCAGAAGTAACAAAAGAACAGGTTTTTGAGTTCATTGATAGTATGACAATTCTTCAGATGTCCGAGTTCATAAAGGAATTTGAGGAGAGATATGACGTTACAGCAGCAGCACCGGTAGCGATAGCAGCTGCACCTGGCGCAGCAGCAGCCGGCGGCGAAGCGGCAGCGGCTGAAGAGAAATCAAGCTTTGATGTTGTACTTGCTTCAACTGGTGATAAGAAGATCCAGGTGATCAAGGTGGTCAGAGAGCTGACTGGGCTTGGCCTCAAAGAGGCGAAGGAACTGGTTGATGGTGCACCGCAGCCTGTAAAGACAGGTGTATCAAAAGAGGATGCCGAAGCAATGAAAGCTAAGCTCGAAGAACAGGGAGCTACAGTAGAAGTCAAGTAATTCAGATCGGATACCGGGTGTTATGAAGGCATCCGGTATCCGAATATAAAATATCAACCGGGATATTATCCTGTACTGTCCCGGTATAAAAAAGACCCTCAACAGGAAAAGGGAGAGCTATGGCAAAGGTTCTAAGACAAAGAGAGAATTTTGGTAAGGTCCCGTCAATTCTCGAGGTACCTAACCTTATCGAGATCCAGAAGAAGTCGTTCGATACGTTCCTTCAGAAAGAGCTGCCTCCGCAGAAGAGAAAGGATTCGGGACTTCAGGCGGCTTTCATGAGCGTGTTCCCGATAACGGATTACAACGAAACGGCTTCGATCGATTTTCTGGAATACAGTATTGGTGAACCCAAATTCACTGCCCGTGAGTGCCTACAAAAGGGAGTGAACTACTCAGCGCCTATCAAGATAAAGGTTCGCCTGAACCTCTTTGATGTACTTGAGGATGGTTCAAAAAAATTACGCGAAGCAAGAGAACAGGAGGTCTTCATCGGTGAGATCCCCCTGATGACATACACGGGAACGTTCATTATAAATGGTACCGAAAGGGTAATTGTTAGTCAGCTGCACAGGTCCCCCGGAGTGTTCTTCAGTCCTGATAAGATGAAAACACATGTCAGCGGACGTCTTCTTTATACGGCCCGCGTAATTCCTGCGAGAGGATCATGGCTAGATTTCGAGTTCGATACCAAGGATATCCTTTATGTAAGGATCGACAGAAGGAAGAAGCTTCCGGCAACTATAGTTCTTAAGGCGATAGGATACAGCAATGATGATCTTTTAAAAATGTTCTACCCTATTGAGGAGATCAGGATAGAGGGTAAGACCAGGTTCTACAGGAAGGTAGAGGAGTTCCTGGTAGGTATAAAGACCAAGGGCGCCATCAAGGACCCAGGCACAGGTGATCTTATAGTCAAAGAGGGCGGAAAGATCACAAAGGTTGCCTACAAAAAGATGGAAGCAGCAAATGTAAAAGAGATCCCGATGACAGAAGAAGAGATCATCGGGAGGGTAAGCCTTAGCGATATTGTCGATCCGGACACAGGTGAGATAATCCTGGAAGGCAATGAGGTTATAACAAAAGAGATATTCGATAAGATCATACAGATGAAGGTGTCTTCACTTGAGCTGATCTATATAGATAACGTGAGATACCTGCCTTCTTTCAGAGATACGCTGCTCTCGGACAAGGTCTCCACTAAAGATGACGCGCTTGTGGAGATATACAAGAAACTGAGGCCGGGTGAACCTCCTACATTATACGCTGCGGGAGAACTGTTCAAGGGCCTCTTCTTTGATGAGAAGAGATATGACCTTTCGCCGGTCGGCAGGATCAAGATAAATAAAAGACTGAACCTCGACATCTCAAAGGATACCAGGGTACTGACCGACAAGGATATAATCGAGATAGTCAGGTATATCCTGGACCTCAAGACCGGTAAGGGAGAGGTGGACGATATCGACCACCTTGGTAACAGAAGGGTTCGCAGTGTCGGTGAGCTGCTTGAAAATCAGTTCAGAATAGGGCTTGTCAGGATGGAGAGGGCCATTAAGGAGAAGATGACCCTTACAGATCTTGATGAGATAATGCCACATGATATAGTCAACGCAAAACCTGTAATGGCTGCAGTAAAAGAGTTCTTCGGATCAAGCCAGTTGAGCCAGTTCATGGACCAGACCAATCCATTATCGGAGATCACACATAAGAGAAGGTTGTCAGCTCTCGGTCCGGGTGGATTGACAAGGGAAAGGGCAGGATTCGAGGTTCGTGACGTGCATCCTACTCACTACGGAAGGATATGCCCGGTTGAGACCCCAGAGGGACCCAACATAGGACTTATAACTTCACTTGCTACATTTGGAAGGGTGAACGAGTACGGGTTCATCGAGGTTCCGTACAGGAAGGTGGTGAACGGCAAGGTTACGGACGAGGTTGAGTATCTTTCGGCCATTGACGGAGAGAAATATATTATTGCTGAGGCAACTTCGCCGGTCGACGGTAGAGGAAAGCTGATAGGAGAAGCTGTTTCAGCCAGACTGGCTGGTGATTTCAAGATGTTCGCGACTGAAGATGTGCAGTATATGGATGTCTCTCCAAAGCAGATAGTTGGTGTTTCTGCGGCGCTGATACCATTCCTTGAGAATGATGATGCTAACAGAGCTCTAATGGGATCCAATATGCAAAGACAGGCCGTACCTTTGATAAATACGGAGTCACCATTGATAGGGACAGGAATGGAAGCCGTTACAGCGAGGGATTCCGGTGTAGTAGAGGTTGCGAAGAGATCAGGTGTAGTGGAGAGTGTTGACTCAACAAGGATAGTCGTAAGAGTGACCGAGGGTGATGGCGGAGTAGATATATATAATCTTACGAAGTTCACACGTTCGAACCAGACAACATGTATTAATCAGAAACCGCTTGTGAACGTAGGGGACAGGATAAAGAAGGGAGATGTGATCGCAGATGGTCCGTCTACGGAACTCGGTGAACTGGCCCTTGGAAGGAATGTCCTGGTCGCTTTCATGCCTTGGGGAGGATACAACTTTGAGGATGCCATACTGATCAGCGAAAGGCTTGTTAAGGATGATGTTTTCACTTCTATCCATATAGAGGAGTTCGAGGTCGAGGCCCGTGAGACAAAGCTCGGCCCTGAGGAGATCACCAGGGACATTCCGAATATGAGCGAATCGGCGCTTAAGGACCTTGATGAGAGCGGAATAATCCGTATCGGTGCCAAGGTAGTTCCTAATGACGTGCTTGTAGGAAAGGTAACTCCCAAGGGTGAGACGCAGTTGACGCCGGAGGAAAAACTGCTGCGAGCTATATTCGGTGACAAGGCAGAGGATGTAAAGGAAAGCTGCCTGTACGTTCCTCCTGGTGTTTCCGGGACAGTAGTTGATGTCAGGGTATTCTCCCGCAAGGGAGCGAAAAAGGACCAGCGGACAAAGAGCATCGAGGAAGAGGATATTCTGAGATTGCAGAGGGACCTCGAGGAAGAGGCTAAGATCATCAAAGAGGAGCAGTACAGGAAGATAAGGGCATTACTCGTAGATCAGAAGGTAAAGGATGACTACAAGCTCCCAAGATCAAAAGACGTGCTTGTTAAAAAAGGCAAGAAGCTGACAACCGAGGTCCTCGACGAGGTCAAGGACGAACACCTTACAAAGATAGTCATAAGCGATAATGAGGTCCGGGAGAAGATAGATATAATGGAAAAAGAGGCCAAGGAGTATGTCAGTTACCTTGAGTCCAGATATGATGAAAGGGTCGAAAGGCTCAGAAAAGGTGATGAACTTCCCCCAGGCGTGAACAAACTTGTGAAGGTCTACATTGCTATGAAGCGAAAGGTCCAGATAGGCGATAAGATGGCAGGTAGACACGGGAACAAGGGGGTTATCTCAATGGTAATGCCTGAAGAGGACATGCCATACCTTCCGGATGGTACTCCGGTTGACATAGTGCTTAATCCTCTTGGAGTCCCGTCAAGAATGAACGTTGGACAGGTCCTAGAGATGCATTTCGGATGGGCGGCAAGGGAACTTGGTGTTCACATTGCTACTCCGGTCTTTGAAGGGGCTAAGGAGGATGAGATAAGAAAGCTGCTGAGCCAGGCCGGCCTGCCGGAGAACGGGCAGACGCCGCTTTTTGATGGAAGGACCGGAGAGCCTTTCGAGAACCCGGTCACGGTAGGTGTTATGTATATGTTAAAGCTTCATCATCTTGTCGATGATAAGATACATGCAAGGTCCATAGGGCCTTATTCTCTTGTTACGCAGCAGCCTCTCGGCGGTAAGGCTCAGTTTGGAGGCCAAAGGCTTGGTGAGATGGAGGTTTGGGCCCTTGAGGCTTATGGCGCCTCTAATACATTGCAGGAGTTCCTCACTGTGAAGAGCGATGACGTGCAGGGAAGGGCTAAGATGTACGAAGCTATTGTTAAAGGAGACGCGACACTGGTACCGGGTGTTCCGGAGTCGTTCCACGTTATAATAAAAGAGCTCCAGAGCCTCTGCCTTGATGTAGAGCTACTGGAAAAAAAGAGCAAGGGGGAGTAAGTTGGCCGATAACAGATATACGTTGTTTCAGCAACCAAAGAACCCTAAGGATTTTGAAGCTATCAGAATAAGGCTTGTCTCTCCGGAGAAGATCAGGGAATGGTCTTTCGGTGAGGTTAAAAAGCCGGAAACCATCAACTACAGAACGTTCAAGCCAGAAAAGGACGGACTTTTTTGCGCGAAAATATTCGGACCGGTAAAGGACTGGGAATGTATCTGCGGTAAGTACAAGAGAATGAAGCACCGAGGTGTAGTATGTGATAAGTGCGGAGTAGAGGTTATCCAGTCAAAGGTAAGGCGAGAGAGGCTGGGACATATAGAGCTGGCAACCCCCGTTGCACATATATGGTTCCTTAAAGGTGTTCCGAGCAGGATCGGTACATTGCTGGATATGCCGATGCGCCAACTTGAAAAAGTTCTGTACTTTGAGAGCTACATAGTAGTAGACCCCGGTGAAACACCTTTGAAGGCAAAAGAGATACTATCAGAGGATGAGTATAAGAAGAAGGTGACGGAATTCGGCCCGAGGTTCAAGGCAGGAATGGGGGCTGAAGCTGTAAGGGAGATCTTAAGGGCTGTCGACCTCGATGAGCTGTCAAAGGAACTTCACCAGAAGATCAGGGATGCGGGATCGATAGGGGCCAAGAAGAAATATTCGAAGCGGCTTAAGATAGTAGAGGCTTTCAGGAAATCAGGGAACCAGCCTGACTGGATGATACTGGATGTCATCCCGGTACTTCCTCCGGACCTGAGGCCGCTCGTGCCTCTTGAAGGTGGAAGGTTCGCTACATCCGACCTCAATGACCTTTACAGAAGGGTAATAAACAGGAACAACAGGTTAAAAAGGCTTATGGAGCTGAAGGCGCCCAGCGTGATAATCAAGAATGAGAAAAGAATGCTCCAGGAAGCGGTCGATTCGCTGTTCGATAACACCAAGAAGAGCAGGGTGCTGAAGAGCGCGACAAAGAGGCCGCTTAAGTCACTTAGCGATATGATCAAGGGCAAGCAGGGGAGGTTCAGGCAGAACCTGCTTGGTAAAAGGGTGGACTACTCCGGACGTTCGGTCATTGTCGTAGGACCTGAACTGAAGCTTCATCAGTGCGGTCTGCCCAAGATAATGGCCCTTGAGCTATTTAAACCGTTTGTGTTCAACAGGCTGGAAGAGAAAGGTTTCGTTACGACCATCAAACACGCGAAGAAATTCGTAGAGGAAGAGAGACCGGAGATATGGGATGCCCTTGAAGAGGTCATAAAGGAGCATCCGGTCCTTCTGAACAGAGCACCGACCCTGCACAGGCTGGGCATTCAGGCGTTCGACCCAGTACTCGTAGAAGGAAAAGCGATAAAGCTACACCCACTGGTATGCACAGCCTATAACGCCGATTTTGACGGTGACCAGATGGCTGTCCATGTTCCGTTATCCATTGAGGCCCAGGTTGAGGCGAGAGTTCTGATGATGTCAGTAAACAATCTTCTTTCCCCGGCTAACGGCAAGCCCATAGTCCTCCCGACCCAGGACATGGTCCTTGGCATTTACTATCTAACAAAGGACAGGAGCGGTGTTAAAGGCGAAGGGATGATATTCTCTTCTCCGGATGAGGTCAGACTGGCATATGATTCGGGTATTGTCGAGCTTCACGCCAAAATACAGGTTAGGATCGATGGAGAACGCCACCAGACCACCGTAGGAAGAGTTATCCTTGCCGAGATAGTTCCGGATGAGATCCCGTTCAGTTTTGTGAACAGGGTGCTTAATAAGAAGCTCATCCAGGAACTTATTGATCGCACTTACAAGGTGGCAGGCAAGAGCGCGACCGTGCTATTGCTTGATAATATCGAGAGAATGGGATTTGAGAACGCAAGCAAGTCCGGGATATCCATATGCATGGCCGATATGCATATTCCGTCGAAGAAAGCAGATATATTGGGTACGGCCGAAGAAGAAGTGCTTGAGGTATACAGGCAGTATTCTGACGGACTGATAACCCAGGGTGAGAGATATAACAAGGTTATTGATATCTGGGCAAATGCAACAGAGAAGATAGCTGATGAGATGATGAGGGAGCTGGGTGCCGAAGACGGTAAGGAGTTCACACTTGAAGAGCTTGAGGAGAGGAGAGCTTTCAATAACGTCTTTATGATGGCAGATTCAGGAGCGCGAGGTTCAGCGGCACAGATAAGGCAGCTGGCGGGCATGAGGGGTTTGATGGCAAAACCGTCGGGTGAGATCATAGAGACCCCAATTACTGCTAACTTCAGAGAAGGCCTAACTCCGCTTCAGTACTTCATATCCACTCATGGGGCCAGAAAGGGACTTGCAGATACCGCACTTAAGACCGCTAACTCGGGGTATCTTACAAGGAGGCTTGTTGACGTGGCACAGGATGTGATAATAAGTGAAGATGATTGCGGGACCCGACGCGGAATAACCGTATCTGCGTTGATAGAAGGCGGTGAAATAATCCAGCCTCTTGAGGACAGGATAGTAGGAAGGGTAGCCGTCAGTACGATAAAGGACCCGATCAATGAAGAGATAATCGTCAAGAGAAATCAGGAAATTGATGAAGAGATAGCAAAGAAGATAGTCGAATCAGGTATCGACAGGGTCGATATAAGGTCCTCGCTGACCTGCGATACGAGCTTCGGGCTCTGCACGAAATGCTATGGAAGGGACCTTGGGAGAGGTGCTATGGTCGAAGAGGGTGAGTCGGTCGGCATTCTTGCTGCCCAGTCCATTGGAGAGCCTGGCACACAGCTTACCATGAGAACCTTCCACATAGGAGGAACGGCTACAAAGGCAATAGAGCAGGCAATACTCGAGGCTAAACACAGCGGTACAATAAAGTTCCATAATCTTAATGCGGTCAAAGACAGGGAAGGCATGCTAGTTGTGATAAATCGTAATGCCTCGATCGTCATAGTTGATAAGCAGGGGAGGGAAAGAGAGAAGTATACGCTGGTCTATGGTGCAAAGCTTTATGTAAAGAAAGGGTCCGCGGTCACTGCCGGGCAGAAGATAGCTGAGTGGGACCCTTATGCAACACCCATTCTTACAGAGGTTCATGGCAGGATAGCACTTGGTGATATTATGGAAGGTGTTACTGCCAAGGAAGAGGTGGATGAAGTAACCGGCCTTTCTCAGAAGGTCATAATTGATTATGCTTCAAATATGAAACCCAGGATCTCGATCAAGGAAGAGAAGGGGAATGCTACAAAGAGGTTGCCGAGCTCTAATGCCCCGGCGCGTTATTCACTTCCGTCTGGTGCTCATATCCTTGTTGACAAGGGTGACATTGTTAAGCCCGGTGACATTCTTGCAAAGATCCCGAGGGAAACGACGAAGACCAAGGATATCACCGGTGGTCTCCCGAGGGTAGCAGAGCTTTTTGAGGCAAGAAAGCCGAAGGAACAGGCGATAGTATCAGAGATAGACGGATCGATAGAGTTCAAGGGGACCAAGACCGGTCAGCGTGTTGTGATAGTAAAGGGTGGTGATACAGAGAAGGAATATCCTATACCCCGAGGAAAGCATGTGACCGTTCATGAGGGTGACTGGGTAAAAGCAGGTGAGGCATTGATGGACGGTGCCGTTGATCCTCATAGTATCCTGGATATCCTTGGCCCGAGAGAGCTTCAAAAGTACCTTGTTGATGAGGTCCAGAAGGTCTACAGATTGCAAGGTGTTGTTATTAATGACAAGCATATAGAGATCATAGTCAGGCAGATGATGAGGAAGGTCAGGATCGAGGACCCGGGTGACACGACATTCATAATCGGTGAGCAGGTTGACAGGTTAGTGTTCGATGAAACTAATGAAGAGATGAGAAAAGAGAAAAAGAAACCGGCTCAGGGTAAGCCTCTTCTTCTCGGTATCACTAAAGCTTCATTGTCAACATATAGCTGGGTGTCGGCAGCTTCCTTCCAGGAAACAACCCGTGTATTAACGGAGGCAGCTCTTGAAGGAAAGCTTGATCAGCTGAGAGGCCTTAAAGAGAATGTGATAATGGGCAGGATCATTCCTTCAGGTACCGGAATGAAAAAATATCGCAGTATCTTTGTGAAGAAAGAGGATCTCAGAGAGGAGTTATTTGCGGATGAAGAGGAGCCGGTTGCTTTAGAAGAAGAGTGATACGGAAAGCTATATAAAGCGTTTAGAAAGGCCCGAGGTTACATACCCGGGCCTTTTTGTTGTTATATTATGGTATATATAATAAGCATTAGTGCTATAAGCGTACCCCGAATGCAGTTTTTTTGGAGAAGATATGAGAAGAAGGCTTGCAATACTGATTCTGCTAATATTATCTGTATTCTCTTTTGGTACTATCGGATACAGAGTAATTGAAGGCTGGAGCCTGCTTGATTCTCTTTACATGACAATAATAACCCTCACTACTATCGGATTTCAGGAAGTGAGCCCTCTGTCACAGCAAGGAAGGATCTTTACGATATTATTTGTTCTGTTCGGTGTCGGTGTCCTTGCGTACTCACTTAATACTGGTGCCAGGATAATATTCGAGGGGGAGATAAAAAAAGCTTTTGGGAGGAGAAAATTGGAGAGGAAGATAAGATCTATAAAGGACCATTATATCGTATGTGGCTACGGCAGGATGGGCAATATCATTTGTGGAGAGTTGAGGGCCAAAAAGATACCTTTCATAGTGATCGAAAAGGAGCAGTTCGAAGTGGATGCGGATGAAGGCTCGCTTTTCATCTTTGGTGATGCTACAAGTGATGAGATACTGAGAGACGCCGGAATAGAAAGAGCTAAAGGTCTCGTGTCAGTACTGTCGACAGATGCTCAAAATCTATTTGTTGTGCTCAGTGCCAGAGGACTTAATCCGGATCTCCTGATAATAGCCAGGGCAGGCGAAGAGGATTCGCGGCAAAAGCTTATAAGAGCGGGGGCTGATCGTGTAGTATCTCCCTACCAGATAGGAGGGCTGAGGATAGCACATACATTATTGAAACCGACGGTCGTCGATTTTATTGAGTTCGCTACCAAGACAGGAAATATAGAGCTACAGATGGAAGAAGTGTCAGTTAAGGATGGATCAAAGCTTTCGGAGGTAAGCCTGCGTGACAGCAATATAGGTGTAATAATAGTAGGGATAAAGAGAGCTGACGGGACCATGAAGTTCAATCCGACAAGCAACACTTTGATCAGAAATGGCGATACTCTCATTGCATTAGGCGAACCTGAGAAATTGGAGCAACTTGAAGGATTGGCCAGGGCCTGATGAGATTAAATATTTTTTTATTCATTCTGGTGTTCGTGATCATTTCATTCGTGATCACTCTAAATGTTTTCTTTCAGCAGAACTATCAACAGGAGATGGCTGAGCAGCTGAACAGGCAACAGCTTGTTATGGCTAAGGCCGTTTCTTCTTCTATCAAGGAGTTCTTTGAGCACACGGAAGAGGAGATGGAGGCATTGTCGCGACTTCTTGCAAAGCGAGGGCTTTATCCTGAAGGGCTGAAAGAGTTCATGGTGGATGCCTTTGCAGAAGAGGGTGAGTATGAAGGACTGTTCGCAAAGGTCTTCAATCCGGCCGGGGAGCTTGTATATCCTGAAAACAGGGCCTATAAGGTAACTGGCCATGATAAGAAATTGATGGAAGTTGCTGAGAGGTTAAAAGAGGGCCGATCGTATTTTCTAGACAGGATAGTTGATGACAGGGTGGTCATCATAGTTCATCCTATAAGGAGCGCTGAAGGGTTTCTTGGGACCATAATAGTATCGATAAGCATCGATACGGTGAACGGAAAGTATTTGGCACCGATCAAATCAGGAGAGAGAGGATATGCATGGATGATGGATGGATCGGGTACCCTTATATACCATCCCGCCAGACCCGAGATGGTAGGAAAGAACATTCATGAGGCGAACGAATCGTGTTTTGAATGTCATACCTCATTTAAGACAGAGGCCAAGATCCTGGCTGCCAAGGATGTCGGTTTCGCTGCATACCTGTCACCCCAGGGCGAAGATAAGCTTGTCGCTTTTTCAAGAGTATCAATAGCCAAGATGTCATGGATAGTATGCGTATCGATCCCATATTCAGAGGTTACTATGAGCATACAAAGGAGCATGAGGCTCCACTCCATACTGGTACTATCGATATTCACAATGACGGTCCTTGGAGCCATAATAATAATATTTACTAACAGGAGCAGGGTAAAGGCCGAGGAGAAGGCAAGGCACTTTGAAACTCAGCGCGCTCTTGAGAACCAGGTACTTCATGCCAAGAACTATCTTGAGAACATACTTGAAAGCACTCATACAATGATCATGGTGCTGGATTCCGACCTTATTGTCAAAAGAGTGAACAATGCGTATGAGGATATCTTTTCCGTCTCAAAGGATGATGTCATTGGTGAACTATTCACGGAAATATTTCCATTTTCATCGGAAGATAACAAAGAAAAGTGCGAAGGCTCTCTGAAAAAGTGCCTCCAAGGTGAGACGATAATTCTTACTAATTATCCTGTAAATACAAATGAAGGCCTTATAAAGCTTTATCTGAACCTCAGCCCTCTTAAGCTTGAAGGGCAGATATCAGGAGTCATACTTTCTGGCAGTGATGTTACTGCTGAGGCCGATCTTAAGGATAAGATAAGGGAGTATGCAAGTGAACTTGAAGAGCTGGTCGAGGAAAGGACCCAGGAGCTGCTCAGTGAAAAGGATAAACTGAATGCCATTGTTGAATCGATAGAGTCAGGGATTTGTATCTTTGATGCAGATAAGCATCTGATATGGATGAACAGGGTTATGAGAGGATGGTTAGATGATGATAAAGTACAGTCGCTCAGGCTTGATGACATATACTCAGGAAAATACAATTATGATTCTATTCAGCACGCAATAGTAGACAATAAGTTTGTCCAGGAAGTTGTATATCATGATTTCGGGAAGAAAGCGGGATTCTTTCAGGTCGTATCGACCCCTTTCATAAGTCCGGAAGGGGAATCACAGATATTGGTACTTGTTCAGGACATAACAGAGGTGAAGAAAGCAGAGGAGCAGATGATGCAGTCAGAGAAATTATCAGCTCTTGCCCGTCTTTCTGCAGGGGTTGCCCATGAGATCGGGAATCCGCTTACATCGATATCGTCTTATGTCCAGATATTAAAGGATATGGACCTTGATCAGTTCACAAAGGAATCGCTCGAGACCATATCGAGGCATATAAACCGCATTACCGCGATAGTAAGGCAAATGTCAAGTTTTACGAAAACGAAGGATGAGGACTTCCAGAAAAAGGATATTAATGAGATCATAGAGTCCACAATACAGCTTGTGAAGTATGATAAGAGGATGAAGAACATAGAGGTCACAAGGAATATACCTGACGATCTGCCCCGGGTAACTATTAACAGCGATCAGCTTGAACAGGTATTTATTAATATCGTCTTAAACGCCGCTGATGCCATGCCGGACGGCGGTGAATTGACAATTAGTGCTCTCAAGAACGAAAATAACGTTAATGTTGAGATAGAGGATACCGGGAAGGGGATACCCCAGGACATAAAGGAAAAGATATTCGACCCTTTTTTTACTACCAAAGAAAGGGGTACGGGATTAGGGCTTGCTGTAAGCTATACTATTGTTAGAAGTTTTGGCGGGAACATTACTGTTGAAAGTGATCCTGGGAAAGGGACCAAGTTCACATTGAAATTACCTATACATGAAAACTAAAAAACATAAGATTCTTGTTGTCGATGATGAAAGGGACATCTGCAGGGCCCTGGAATTCCTTCTTTCAAGAGAAGGGTACGAAGTGGACATCGCTTACGACGGCATAATGGCCCTGGATAAAATGGAAAAATCAGACTATGACCTGATGATCTCCGATCTAAAGATGGAGGGCATGAGCGGTATCGAGCTTATGGAGG
Organism: Nitrospirota bacterium; assembly: GCA_020351835.1. Lineage (GTDB taxonomy): Bacteria > Nitrospirota > Thermodesulfovibrionia > Thermodesulfovibrionales > BMS3Bbin05 > BMS3Bbin05. The sequence continues at coordinate 668,776 of CP070669.1, read as the reverse complement.
AAACATTAAAGAAGAGCTCCTCGTTGATAGTTGTGATAATGACAGCTTTTGCATCAGTGGAGTCCGCTGTTGAAGCCATGCAGAAGGGGGCATCGGATTACATTGTCAAGCCGTTCGTAAATGAGGACGTTATACTTACCATAAAGAGGCTACTTGAGCATAGAAGGATAGTATTTGAGAACATGGCTCTTAAGCGCCAGCTGAGCCAGCATATGGGTTGCAAGGATTTCGTCGGTGAATCTGCCTCTATCCAGGAGATATTCGAGCTTCTCGAAAAGGTCATACCTACGAAAAGCAATATACTTATTTTGGGAGAAAGTGGTACAGGCAAGGGAATGATCGCTGAGATAATTCACTGTAACAGTCCAAGGAGAGATGAACCTTTTATGTCGATAAACTGTTCAGCCATTCCCGAGAACCTGCTGGAGAGCGAACTGTTCGGATATAAGAAAGGTGCTTTTACAGGTGCCAGTAGCGATAAGACCGGTCTAATAAGTATGGCTGACGGTGGTACGCTGTTCCTTGACGAGATTGGAGATATGCCCACCTCTCTCCAATCTAAGATACTTAAGGTCCTCGAGTCAGGTGAATTGATCCCTTTGGGAGACACAAAAGTGAGGAATATTGATGTAAGGCTGATATCTGCGACCAATAAGGATGTTGATGCACTTATTGAGAGCGGCCAGTTTCGCGAGGACCTTTATTACAGGATCAATGTGTTCGAGATAAAGCTGCCGGCATTAAGGGAGAGGCCGGAGGATATCAGGGTACTTGCTCATCATTTTGTTGAGACATACAGCGAGGCCCAAAATAAAGATATAACCGGTTTTACAGAGGATGCAATGAACGTACTTATGGGGTATGCATGGCCCGGGAATGTCAGGGAGCTGAGCAATGTACTGGAAAGGGCTGTTGTCATATCAGGTGGTGACCAGATCGATGTGAGCGATTTCCCCGAGAAGATCAAAGCAGTCAGGAGAAGTTCGAAGAGGGGATTGAAGGATATGGTGAGCTATTATGAAAGGAAGATAATAATAGATGCACTTTCTTCTAACGAAGGGAACAAGGAGAGAACGGCGGCAGCATTAGGTGTAGATCTTGCTACTCTTTACAGGAAGATGAAGAAGCTTGAAATAGAATCGGAGAAGAGCTGAATAGCCCTTCTCCGATCCGCTCTATAGGCCTTTTTACTTAATGACAAGTACCACAGTTCCCGGCTGAAGAGGCCAGCTTCCCGTTATGGCATTCACCGCAGAACCTGCCATTATTAATATCTTTCATAGTGATCTTATCAGAGTTTACCTTCATCCTGAACACATCGCTATGACAGTCGCCGCAACTGAACATCGCAGAGTGGTTGCCATGGTTAAAAGTAACAGGCATGGATGTCAGAGATAGCTTCATCTTGCTAAGATCATGACAGCTGCTGCATGTAGATCCGTTCAGGGCAAGGCTCTTATGTGACTTTATAATATGACACTGATTGCAATGCAAGCCCATTTCTTTATGAAGAGAGTGGGGAAAGACATTCTGGTCCTGGAACCGGTCGGGAGAATGACAGCCAAAACATGGAAGGCCACTGATGCCAATGCCGGCCGATCTTTCATCGACAACAGCTTGTTCTTTCCCATCATTTTCCCCCGTGAAATAACATGAAGAAAGAGAGACCGCTATAATCACGCAGAGAAATAGCACAGTTGCCTTATTTCGCATCCGAGGCTCCTTCCTTCCCGGGCTTGTCTTCAGGGAACAGTATCTCGTACTCAAGGGGGTGCTTATGTTTAAGTTCCTCGGTAGATATCTTTCCCGTTATCCATACCCAGCTCATGGGGAATACCTCGGGTTTCAGATGTTCATTGTAGAAATGCCAGAACAATATGAAAACTATGGCAAGAAGAGCTTCATCAGAATGCATGATACTGATAGCTTGCCATATCCAGCCTGTTGTGAACTCAGGTACTATGTATGATATAAGTATAGGAAATGCCAGGGCAAACCCTGAAGATCCTATTATGAACATGCCCCAGAAAACGGCCCAGTAGTCGAACTTCTGAGCATAATTGAACTTGCAGAACCTGGGTTTATTCCTGGTCAACCCTAGAAAGTACGCAAAGTTCTGAACAACATCTTCGACATCCTTCCATATTGGAATAAGAGTGGTTCTTGCCCTTACTTTCAGTTTTCCGGTACTGAAAAGATAGATAAGATAGAGGACGTGCCATGCAAAATCGATCAGCATGCCGATACCTGCTATTCTGTGAATTAGCCCAGCGACCTCTGCTCCGCCCCAGATCCTTATCCACCAGCTCGATACATCGACTTCAGCATATTTCAGGCCCCATCCAGTGAAGGATAGGAGCAGGAATGTGGTGAACATGATTATATGCTGGATCCTGAATATGATATTAAATCTTTCTACTTCTTCCGGTATGTTCTTAGGCACAGTGTTTTCCTGGTTCATTATTTACGTGCCTCCTTTTTCTTGGATAGAGCATCTCTTATGTCCGAAAATGCTTCAAGTATTACATGAGAGATGATAAAAGCAAACGTGCTTAGGGTTAACAGAATAAGGCCGATCTCCATATAGTGAGGAATCGGTCCCACAGGCTTATGCGTGATAGCGGCAACGAACTTATCGGTCGCACCCTTATGACATTTCCCGCAAGTGGCCTTCTTATTGGCCTCGAACACCGGAGATGAGGGATCGTCCTTTCTTTTAATATCATGTGCACCATGGCAGTTAACACATGTCGGTGCCCCTTTATGGCCCAGATGATGTTTCTTGCCGTGGAAGCTCTCTATATAACTGGTGAGAACGTTTGTTTCGATGTTGTATTTCTCGGTAAGTTCCTTATCACCATGACAATGTCCGCAGGTCTCAACAATACTCCATTGATTTACCCTGGACCCTTCGTTCTCTGCGGTCACAATGTAATGGGGTGAGCCATGGCAATCAAGACACAGGGCGGCATCCATCTCGTTCTTGCTGACGATGTTCTCACCATGAGGACTTTCGAGGACCATATCATATATCCCTTCATGGCAGTTGACGCAGGCACTGTACGCAACAGCGTCGACCCTTGCCTTATGGCCGATCTTTTTTGAAAGTTCATCGATGTTCTCGGGGACAGTTCCTGCAGGTGACTTATGCGGGTCCTCTCCGAACCTTATATGACATTCCGTACATGCCATAAATCCGTGAACAGATGCTTGATACTTCTCTCCATCGACCTTAAGGTCGATCTCCTGTCCGGACTCCAGAGCTATCTTTCCGCTCATACTGTTGTGACATACCAGGCAGCTTGAAGAGGATGCTTGAACAGTAGTACAAAAAGCTAGCAGAAGTGCAAGAGCAAACATAATACTGATTGAGGTTGAGGTTTTCTTCATGTTTTCTGGCTCCTTACTGTGATTTTTCTGAATATGCCTTAGCTTTCTCCGGCTCATGCCTTGATACTGAAGAAATAACGTCAGTTAAGTATGCCAATGCCGTTCCGATCACGGCCCCGACAACTATGCTGACGAATGCTGAGCATAAGAATCCCATTATAATGCCTGCAACCACAAGCATTCTGACTATGATACCGGCTTCAACAGGCCCACCAACGAGATGAGATATAAGTGTGAGCGTCCCGAAGCTGCCAAAATAAAAGGCAGGCACCATTCCGAACAACAGGAACATGATACCGCCTAACAAAGCGCCTATCTTTCTCCCCACATTCAGGACCTTCTTTCTTTCTTCGGTCATTTTTCTGACCCTCCTTTCCTGTAATGTCTATCAGAGATCACCCGGCCGCTCCTTATGAGCAGCTTTTTTTTGAATTCTAAAAAACGTATCGGTAATTGATCCTATCAACCAGCCTGCAGTGAGTCCTCCTGCAAGGAACATGAGCCCTGCTACCATTACGCCCGCCATCATAGATACAGCAACTATCAATCTTGGTAGAATTTCGCTCTCTACCGGCTGTCCAAAGAAGAAACCGGCAATATTAAGTCCCATAATTCCCCCAAGGAATGACCCGGGAAGTAAACCGTATATAGCAAAGGCTACAAGCCCAGCACCCGCACCAACATACATGACCTTGCTTTTCATTGAGATCGCCCCTCCTTATTTAGGGCGTAATAATATAATATGGTTAGCATTTTTATTGCCAGTCATAAGCTATTAATATATAAAGGAAATAAAAAAATTTATAATTGCAATGATGCAAAAAGGTTTGCAGTTTTGCAAAGTTATGACATATTTATTTATTTTTGCTTGAAGTCCTTAGTTATGAACTGCAGAATACTGTATCGGATGCGTTACATACTGTGATGTAGCTGAACGCACCTTTCTGATAGATAGATCTCCGGTCGTGAACTTAGGAACTGTTTATAAAATAAGAAAAAACATTTGATATTAGGCTCTGATAATGTGTATTATTAATACAATGTATTACTTGATAAGAAGATCTATTGTTCTGGCAACTATCCTCTCTTTACCACTTTTATCTCTTGGCTGTTTTGCCACAGGCTCGGGTACAGTTAATGCCAAGAAGGGGATAGAGGATCCAGACCATGGTGTTAAGAATGGTGTCAGCGGCGCCAATATCTCAGCCGATGACCGGTTCATTGACGGTCATGGACATGATGACCTTTTCTCTTATGCTAACGGAATATGTGGTGATAACATACTTGGAAGTATTGACCTCGGGTTCACATGTGCAAGAGCTGCTCAGCCGTTGAATATCAGCAGTGGCAAGAAAGAACAAAGCTATCTCGATTCTGCTCTGGAGTTCTATGAAACATCAAGAGAGTTTTGGCTTGAGGGGAATATGGATAGGTCTATTGAGGCATTAGACCAGGCTTTTACTTTCGTTCTGAAGGTAGATCCTGATAATGATCCCGACCTTATTCAGCAGGTAGAGGACCTTCGGTTCATGATATCTAAGAGGATCCTTGAGATCTATGCCTCAAGATATACTGCTGCAAACGGACTTCACAAAGCGATCCCTCTTACCATGAACAAACATGTCGAAAAAGAGATAGAAAGGTTTCAGGGTGTTGAAAAGAAGTTCTTTATTGAATCCTATCAGCGGTCGGGCCTCTACAGGGATAAGATAGTTAAGGAGCTTAGAGAGGCGGGGATGCCAGAGGAGCTTTCATGGTTGCCATTAATAGAGAGCGGTTTTAAGGTAAGAGCCTTGTCAAGGGCCCGTGCACTGGGGCTTTGGCAGTTCATCCCTTCCACCGGGTACAAGTTCGGACTTAAGAGGAACTCATTTATAGATGAAAGGCTCGATCCTGATAAAGCCACCGCGGCTGCAATAGCATATATGAAGGAGCTTCACCATATCTTTGGTGATTGGACTACTGTACTTGCAGCATATAATTGCGGAGAGGGTGCTGTATTAAGGCGTATTCGTTCCCAGAAGGTCAATTACCTTGATAATTTCTGGGACCTGTATGAGAAGCTGCCTCTTGAGACGGCAAGATACGTACCGAGGTTTCTTGCCACGCTGCATATTCTAAAAGACCCTGAAAAATACGGGTTCGAGCTGGGGAAGCCGCTTGAGCCCATACCATTTGAGGTGGTTGATATTGAAAAGCAGGTGCACTTGAAGAACGTAGCGTCAGCTATCAATGTCCCCTTTGATCAGCTTAAAGCCCTTAATCCTGAGCTGCGCTACCAGGCAACACCTTCAAGCCTTTACTCGTTGAGGGTGCCGCTGCGTAAAAGGAGCACTCTAATTGCTTCTGTAGACGACATACCGAAATGGTCGCCTCCGAAGAGAGAGTATGCATATCACAGGGTAAGGAAGGGGGAGACCCTCTCGCTTATCGCACTTAAATATCGTACGAGCGTTACAGCTATAGCCAGGACAAACAATATTAGAAGGACACATTTTATAAGGGTAGGGCAGAGGCTAAAGATACCGCTCAGGAAAGGTGTCAGCTACAATACCGTAAAGAGGGGAAATCTGGGTCCCGAAGGGACATATCGTGTAAGGAAGGGGGATTCCCTATGGCGGATAGCCCAGATGTTCGACACCAGTACAGATGCTATCAAACGCCTTAATAATCTTACTTCAACAAGGTTGAATGTCGGGCAGATCCTAAAGATCAAGAACCTGTAATTCAGCGGTCAACTGATCCCTCGATACGTTCTCTCACTCTTAGCTTAGCATTGATTAATTCTTTATGCGGTACGTAGAGAAGAGACGATATCTTTCGTATAATGTGGTTTTCGTGCTTATCAAGTACCGAGTCAGCATATGCAACTTCCCAGAGGTATTCAACGATCTTTATCTTTTTCTCAGGCGGAAAGTGCTCATTGATAAGGGAAGTGAACTCATGATAGGAGGAAGCGTTCTGTATTTCCTCATCCGCAAGATTTATCAGGTCCTCGGTCTCGGCAGCAGAAAGACCGAACTTCGACCTGATCGCTTTGACTATAGTTTTACGTTCGTCGTCCCTCACCTCGACATCGGCATGTGATATCTCTATCAAAAGTGCTGCCGTAGCTAGCCGCAAAGAGTGTTCTACAGCATTACTATCGGTGGATTCTGACTGTTTTATGTTGTTGTCAAAGAACTTCCTGATCGACCCGATCATCGCGCTACTCCTTCAATAGAATAAAATATTATAAATAGCCTGCTGTTATTTTGTCCGTTATCTGAAGTTCCCATTTGAAATATAAATTGCTTAGAATATATTTAATGTCATACTTTATCCCCGGACCGATAGAAGAATATGTCGAAAAACACAGCAGTCCAGTCCCTTTACTACTTAAAGAGCTGGAGACGGAGACAATAGAGAAGACGGACAGCCCCCAAATGCTCTCCGGACCCGTAGAGGGGAAGTTCCTCCAGATGCTGATAAAGGTCTCGGGTGCACGCCTGGTCGTAGAGATCGGGACCTTTACCGGTTACTCCGCGCTGATGATGGCCGAGGGCTTACCTGACAACGGCAGACTGATAACATGTGAGATATCAGAGGTGAGCGCAAATATTGCACGGAAGTACTTTGCCAGGAGTGCCCATGGAAACAAGATAGATCTTAAAATGGGCCCAGCTATTGATACGCTTAAAAAGATACCCGAGGGCTCAGTGGACTTCGTCTTTCTGGACGCTGATAAGGTCTCATATTCACTTTATTACGAGGAGGGGTTAAGGATACTGAAACACGGAGGGCTCATTGCCGCGGATAATGCACTATGGGGCGGACGTGTGATATCTCCTGATGACAATGAAAGCCGTGCTATAGCTGCTTTCAATGACCTGGTCATGAATGATGACAGAGCGGAAAAGGTAATGCTTACGATGCGTGACGGGGTATATCTGATCCGCAAGAAGTGATAAAGATCGATATCAGGTCTTCCCGTACTGTTAACCTCGTCTTAATTGATGATCTCATTTATAGTAGTTATGAGCTTTGAGCCCTGAAAAGGTTTTTTGATGAACCCATCAACGCTTATATTGCTGAGTGCCTCAAAGAAACCTGTAATAGCGATAACCTTTATGTCAGGATTCAGTCCCCTGACCTCGCTGATCACTTCATCGCCTGTCATGGCAGGCATTACCATATCGGTGATAACAAGTCCGATACGGCTCATATTCGATCTGTAATAATCGAGCCCTTCAACAGGGTTATTGAAAACCGTCACGTCATACCCGTTCCTGAGAAGCGTCTGTTTTATCAGTTCCAGTACGGGAATCTCATCGTCGATAACGAGTATCCTGTCTATGCTCTTCTTAACCGTAGTAGGCTGAGCTTTGTCACCTAAACCTACAGGCATGGTTGATATCGGCAGGTATACGTCAAAGGTCGTTCCTCTGCCAGGCCTGCTGTTTAGATTGATATATCCGCTATGCTCTTTTATTATTCCATAGACCATGGCTAGTCCCAGGCCCGTACCTTTTCCTATCTCCTTGGTAGTGTAAAATGGTTCAAATATCCTGCTTATATGCTCCTTGGGGATACCTTTTCCTGTGTCAGTTATGCTCAGCTTTATGTACTCTCCATGCCGGACATCGGTCCCTACATTAAGCGAGTCCGGGCTTAGCTCTACGACATCTGTTTCGACGGTTATATGACCTCCGTTCGGCATTGCATCTTTCGCATTGATAATGAGGTTCATCAGTACCTGTTCTATCTGGTTTATATCTCCCTTGGCCGGTGGCAGGTTCTCTTTGAGCTTCAGGTCAATATGTACGGATCCCGGGATCAATCTGGAAAGCATTTCCAATGTGTCTCTTATAACGGGATTTATCATGAACGGTACTGCCTCGATCGTTCCCTTCCTCGCGAAGCTAAGGAGCTTTGATACCATGGTCGAACCCTTACGCGCTGCAGACTCAATTACCCTGAGCTTCGATGTGGTCTCGGGCTTGGGCTCATCATCTTCCATTATGAGGTCAGTAAACCCAAGGATAGATGTAAGTATATTATTGAAGTCGTGAGCGATCCCACCTGCGAGAGTGCCGACGGATTCCATCTTCTGAGAGTGAAGAAGCTGTCCCTGTAATTTTTTCTTTTCTGAGATATCCCTCAGGATAGCCTGTATCATAAGCTCACCCTCAATCTCTATAGCCTTGGCACTAATTTCAAGATTAATAGTGCTTCCGTCCTTCCTGTAATGTTCCGTCTCATAAATAAGAGCCTCTCCTCTAATAAGTCTGCTTAACCTCTCAGCCCATAGCATCTTGTTATCCTCGAGTGCAAGAAGCTCAATGGTCATACCATTAAGCTGATCCTTATCAAATCCATGCATCTCCACAGCGAGATTATTTGAATCTATGATGATCCCGTTAGTATCGGTGATCAATATGCCATCATTAGCGTTTTCATATAGCGTCTTAAGCATGGTCTCTGATTTCTTCAGTTCCTTTGTTCTATCCTGAACAACATCTTCAAGATGAGAAGAATAGTCCTTGAGTTTACCCCTTTCAATATCGAGATCATATTGTAGCCCCAATTCGTTATACAGGTTATTTTGATTAAAATACTTCCAGATCAAAGTAAATGAGATAATAGATAATAAGAATACGTTTACTGATATAAAATAGGGAATATCTGAGATTCTGTCGAATAACAATATTGGGACCAGGTATATACTATATATTATTCCAGCAGCAATGAAGCCCGTATATAAACTCACAGGCATAAAACCAATTGCATAAATAATCGTAAGAACTATAGCAATTCCATAAGGAGACTTATATCCGCCAAACTTTAGCACCATCAGTTCGATCATTACAGAAACAATAATTGTTCCCAATAGAAGTAGTATCGTCTGGTATACCCTGTGCTTCTTTTGCCTATTGGCAAAATAAAGCATGATGAACAAAATTGAAGTTATGAATCGATATGTCAGAAATGTTTCAAAATTAGTTTTAGTAACAAAGTAATCCAGAAAGCTGAGTAATATTATCAATATAGCCGCGGTCAGAAATACAATGCCTAACCATTGATGGAATATTTTCGTAATATTAGAATCTATGTATTCTTCTCTTGTCATGCCGTTTGTTTATACATGATATTATCTTTCATCATGATTAATTTAGCAGTAGCTGAGCCAACGTAAGCAACGCCGGGGATGCCGAGGGCTTTAGCCGTCCAGTGCCCTGTTAAGTATAGACCTTTTATGGAGGATCTGATATTAAAATCTACATCAAATAACTGTTCTACAGAGTGAGCCCAGCCAAAGGCTGAACCTCTGTAGTTCCTTGTAAACTTTGCCAGGGTAATCGGAGTAGCAGTCTCAACGTGCTTAATATGATTCCTTAAATCAGGAATTATATTTTCGAGATGGTTTATGAGGGTTTCTTGAATGCGTTCTTTGTTTTCATTCCAATAATCAGCATTCCTATAAGATGTATTGACCAACAATTGTATGGTGTTTTTATCAGGTGATATCCTGTATAGGAAATATTTCTGCTCAGCAAAAGAATCATTGCTCAATGATTCATAAATGTCTTCAATATTGTAATGGGGTAAATGCCATATATTAGTTCCAGGATGCAGGGCGCCCTTTAACTTATCGTTCAGACCAATATACAGAATAAATGCAGATAATGATGGTTCCATCTGAATAAGCTTATTCTCAAGACCATGACTTACTTCGTAGCCGTCCAGAAGCCTTGTAAATACTTGATGTGCATCACATGCGGATATGACAACATTGCTATACATAACATCCCCATTGTTAAGTACTACCCCCTGCACAGAGCCCTTATCACAAATTATCCTCTCAACCGATCTAGAGAGCAGGACAGTGCCTTTTTTGCCAGAGATATACTTTGAGAGGGCATCGGGGAGTTTTTGCATGCCTTCATCAATATAATAACCGCCATCGAGTATAAACTCAGAGTAAATGGATATGCCTGTAAATGCATGCATTTTAGATGCTGGGAGACCACCATTGCCTAGCAGGGGAATAGATAAAATGCTTATTAATCGTTTATCAGTAAAGAACATCTCCAGTACGTCAAGAAATGTCTTGTTTCTAACTTTTATTGCATCCTGTCCTTTTATATTTAATATATAATCAAAGAAATTATCAATATTGTTCTTTTCTTTTGGATATAACGCCGAAAGTTCTTTTTTAGTTTTATTGATGTCATTCCAAATCGAAATATTATGATCAGGGGTAAAGATCATATTCGACGGATCGCTTCTTTTTACTTTGACAGAGTCGTAAATCGAAAGGTCTTTAAATATTTTATGTAAATGACCACCTTCTCTAAAGCTCCCGAGTGAGTGAGCAGCTGCGTCAAATATGAATCCATTCCTCCTGAATGAGGAGCAATATCCACCCGGCTTATGATGCTGCTCCAAGAGCATTATTCTCAATCCGGCATTTGCGAGATAGCAGCCGCAAACAAGACCACCAATACCGGCTCCAATTATGATCGCATCATACTTATCGGAAACGATTGTTTTATCCATTTAAAAGTTGGTTTACTTTATCTATTGCTGCCTTGACAGTTCGCATCTCGGGAACGTCCTCGTCCCTTATGGATATCTTGAATTTCTTTTCGAGAGCTACTGTTATCTCTATGGCCCTTATAGAGTCTATATCAAGGTCCTCAAGGCTGCTATTCATAGAGATCTCTTCGGTTTCGAATCCAGATACCTCAGCTATGATAGATATAATCTCTCTTTCAACATCCAAAATAAAACTCCTCCTTAACCGGTATATTTTCTGAAAACAACTGATGCGTTGTTGCCTCCGAACGCATAAGAGTTGTTCAATGCAATATTTACAACATGGTCCCTGGCAATGTTAGGCACGCAGTCTATATCGCACTCGGGATCCACGTTCTCATAATTAATGGTCGGTGGTATCTTGTCATTATTTATAATAAGTGCACATGTTACAGCTTCTATAGCCGATGCTGCTCCCATCGTATGACCGAGCATAGACTTTATAGAGCTCACAGGAATAGATCTGTAACGATCACCGAAAACTTTCTTTATCGCAGCGACCTCTGTCCTGTCATTTGCAGAGGTTCCAGTTCCATGTGCACTTATATAGTCTACATCATCGGTCCTTATTCCGGCATCTTTCATGGCATTTATCATGCACTGCGCTACGCCTTCGACCGAAGGATTGGTCATATGAGCTGCGTCGCAACTAAGGCCGTAACCGATCAGCTCTCCATATATATGGGCCTTTCTGTTTAGTGCACGGTCAAGGGTTTCCAGTACCAGGAAACCTGCTCCCTCTGCAAGCATCATCCCTTTTCTTCCCTTATCAAATGGTCTGCATTTATCCGGAGCGACAGCCGAGAACTGGTTGAACCCCGTAAATTCTATCCTTGACATGGGATCTGAGGCCCCGGCTATCATTATATCTGCCCTTCCCAGCCTGATCAGATCATATGCATAAGATACCGCGTAATTACCCGCAGCACATGCTGTGGAGAACATAAAACTTGGTCCGTTCAATTTAAGCTCAGAAGCAATATTGGAAGGGGTAGAATGAGTAGGTATCTGATAACAATGGTCCTTGTTAATATCTGTATTATCTAGCAGAGAATTATCGATCAGTTCTATCGATTGTGCATCTCCTAAGGTCGTACCGCATGAAACGCCGGCATTTGAATTATCAAGAGATCTCTCAGAAAGTCCTGCGTCACTGACCGCAAGTTTTGCTGCGACTAGGGCCATTTGTGACGACCTGTTCATGAGTCTGTATTCTTGTTCCTCGAAGTGGTCTGAAGGGTCGAAATTACTGATCTCTCCACCGTTGTGAGTAAAATGATCTTTAGTATCAAAGACACTTACAGGGCCTATCCCTGAAGTCCCGCTCAACACGTTCCTCCAGAACTCATCCTTTCCTGTTCCAATAGATGAAACTACGCCTAAGCCGGTTATGACCACTCTGTCATTCATCTTCAAATCTCTCAAGCACAACAGCAGAGTTATTACCTCTCGGATCGCTGGCAATAACCATGACCCTGTGGATATTTCTATCGGAAGATGAAGTATCGACAGATGGATGATTTCCATCAGTCCCTGTAATTAGCCCAATACCGTAAGAAAGGGCCATTGCTCCCGATGCAGAAAATGATCCTCTTATAGAAGGGTCTATGGACCTTATCTTTGTTTGATCGCCGAACATGTCAGTAATTAGATCGAATTCAGTGCGAATCATACTTTTTGTTGCAGTCACCCCGCAACAAATAAGATCGATGTCGTTCTTGTCGAGCCCGGCTTCCTTAAGGGCATTAATGATAGCCCTGCTTAATCCAAGGCCGCTCTGGCCTCCATTATTTATGGATGGATCAAATGAATTGCCGTATCCGGCTACCCGGGCAAGAATAGAGGCAGACCTTTTGAGAGCATGTTCTTCGGATTCCAGAACACATAATGCAGAACCTTCCGAAAGCACTAATCCGCCGTTAACAGCAGGGGCATCTACAGAAAGGCTATCTTCGTTAGATGAGGAAAGGTAGCCCAGTTCATTGAATATTAGAAATGTTTCATTACAAAGCTCCTCAACCCCACCGGCCAATACTGCATCGGCCCTATTAAGCCTGATGAAATCAGAGGCATACATAATTGCGTCAAGTGAAGCGCAGAAGCCGGTTGAAACTGTAGTGTTGAAACCCTTGATCCCGAACCTTATCGATATATTGCTTGCAGGTGAGTTTAAGACCGTATTAGGGAAGTAGGACGGATTCACATATCTGGGTCCCTCGGTAATTCCTTCCCGGTCGAACTCTGCTATACTCTTCAGGCTGCCGAATGTTGATCCTACGGAAACACCGATTGATCCCTCGTTCTCAGGTGTGATATCCAACCCCGCATCATCAAGAGCAAGCCTGGCAGCAGAACATACAAGCTTTGTACTCCTGTCCAGGGTCCTTAATCCCTTTTTGCCCAGATATTCAACGGGATCGAACCCTGCTATCTCACCACCTATATTTGTCCTGTATCGGGTAGTGTCAAAGAGACTTATCTCTTTGAAGCCTGATCTGCCTTCTTTCAGGGCATTCCAGAAATCTTCTTTTCCTGTTCCAACAGGCGACAGTACCCCGATACCTGTGACAACTACGTCCCTGTTCATGGCCTCGATATGTACTCCCCGATACCTGGATCTCTTCTATTTTTTTTCTATCTCATAGAAGAGTATCGCCTCGGTCTCGTCCCTCTGATATTTTATAGAATCCTCATCGATCCCTGCGCCCGCTAATATTGACAGGAAATCCTTCTCGGTTCTCTGCTTGAAGCCGTCCCAATCAGCAAGCCAGTGATATGTCTGGGAATTGTATCTCTTTGCATCTTTGAACGCTGCTATCAGCTTACCTCCCGGCTTGAGCAGTGAGAAGAGAGTGTTGAACATCTTTGCCAGAAAATCCGAGTCAAGGTAATCAAAAAGCCCCATGCTGTAAATAATGTCCTGAGGGCCGAACTCTGCCTCTGCAGATTCAATATCGAAAAGCCTTAGGGCGTTGTACTTTCTGAACTCGATGTTGTCAGGAGCATCGGTGTAGTAAAATCGGCTGTGAGCGAAATTGAGGGCGTCCTGGTCATTATCCACGCAGATCACCTTTGCATTGGAACCCTTGATCTCCGGGACAAGGTCAAACAGCTCCCTGCATGATCCGCAGCCTATGTTCAATACTTCCGGTCCAGATCTTACTTCAAGTTCCTTCTTAAGTATAGACTGCATGGTCTTTAATCTGTTCCTTACGCCTTTGGCGAGAGTGGAGTTCAGTGCGATCAGGTCAAGAAAATAACCTATACCGTCAGACAAAGGCATATCCCTGTAGACGGTCTCAAGCGTTTTATGATCACCCTGATACCCCTGAGGCCATGTCCTTGCCCTGCTCAGAAAATAACTTTTCGAGATGATATGGTTAGTGTTGTTGTGGAAGTTTGTCCTTTCTTCGCGGATAGCTGAGATATCGTCAGTTCCTGCCTCCCATTTTTTTGCTTCTGTAATGAACTTACCGATGGCGTTTTCGATATCTTTGATAACATTATCAGGTGAATAATCACCGATAGTGATCATGCGATCGATCCTTTCAAGTTCATTAACAAGCATCCCCGTCGCTTCACTGACCAGATCCGCTCCTGTGCCTGTTGCTGACTTCTTTACCCCTGAAACTGAGAGTAGCCGTTGACCGTTCGTGTACCCCTTTGTCAATTCATGCATTTCCCGTCCCCCTAAATGTGGAAAATAAGCGCTGTTAAAAACAGCGTCGATATATGTATTACCGTTATTATAGACAACCCCCCTTTAAAAGTCCATATATGTATTACACTAAAAGGGGTGCAAAAGGCAATAAATGTCTAAATAGT
>CP070669.1:639969-653883 GCA_020351835.1 Nitrospirota bacterium | reverse complement strand
TAAAGCAGAACCTCTTCTGGGCCTTTTCATATAACCTTGTCACTTTACCGCTGGCTGTTATGGGAAAGATACATCCCATAGTATCAGCTGCTCTTATGGCTGCCAGTTCTCTTATGGTCGTCGGGAACTCTCTACGGTTCAGGAGGGGACCTATCCGGCACTAACGGTTCATATCAATGAATTTCTGAACTATTCTCCTGTTTATAGGACTTATCTCTTTAAAACTTATACCGTAGTGGTAGATATCCGATACAGACTCACCTACCCTGACGACCTCACCTTTCACACTGATCTGCTGATGGTCTAGATGGAACGAACAACTGAATATATCTCCAAGTGCCAGAGCATGGTCCGTTTTGATAAGCATGCCCGACACACTTATGTTCTCAGCCTGGCTGAAGAAAGGAATTCCGTCCTTCTCACCCTCCAGGCTAAGTGTGGTAAGTACCCTTATATCCTTTCGAAAAGGTACATCTACAAGCCTTACCACTTCGCTGTACAGTTCATCGTCTTCAAACGGCCTTATCAATAGTGTGTTGGCACCGCAACCCTTGCATCTTCTGAGATCGGATTCGGTGGAACCACATATAAGGATAAAAGATATATACCTAAGGTCGGGATCCTTCCTTACAGTCTCACAAAGCTCATCCCCGCGCATATCCTTAATGTCCTCATCGGCAATGATCAGATCTGCTTTGTTCTTTCTGTGAATATCCAAAGCTTCTGCCGCGGACGTTGTCGTGAATATGTTGAACTGAGACCGTGAAAGAATATTTTTCTCTCTTTCAATGGCTGCACTTATGCTACCGGCTATAATTATCTTCTTAAGCATGGGCAGAAATATGTCCTGATATAAATTCTTCTATACTAGTCCTCATATTATCTGTCAGGTCAAAGAACTTAATACCATACTTGTACATGTGATCATCTTCGCTCACACACCTTACTATCTCACCCTTTACCTCTATCTGCACCGAACCAAGGAAGAAAGAGCATTCTAACCTCTCCCCCTTCTCCATCTTCCTGTCGGTCCTTAGCAGCAGTCCTGACGAGCTTATATCCTCAGTCTTTCCAAAAAAATGGCCGCTGCCTGACCTTCCCTCAAGCTTCACGGTCGTAAGGACCCTCATACCCTTCCTTGCGGGAGCGTTAAGGAACGCCGCAACCTTGTCAGACAGTTCCTGGAGGTCGACCGGTTTTGTCATATGGTCGTTAGCACCGCATTCTCTGCATCTTCGCATCGAATCCTCCTTAATATAGGAGATAAGAATAACGGGGACCTCACTGTTATCCTTGCCACTCCTTATGACCTTGCAGAGCTCGTCTCCGCCCATCCCGAAAAGCTCAAGCTCACTTATTATCAGGTCCGCTTTTTCTTCTGCATGGTTATTCAATGCTTCATCGGGAGAGGTTGTGGCAAATATCTTAAACTCTGATCTTGAGAGAGCGGTGCTCTCCCTGTCGACTATGGTCTTTACACTACCTACTATGATGATCTTTTTCATTCTCAATAATCTTATCATAAAGAGATTCAGTTGAATAGTTTGAGCGATAATTTTCTGATAAGATATAACTATGTGGACGATATTCTTACTGATCGGGCTCACATTTCTGGTCAGTCTCGGCGCCTGGCTCATATTCGTCTGGTCGGTCAAGAGCGGGCAATATGATGATCCGGAAGGACCGAAGTACAGGATGCTCGAAGATGACGACAATAATATCGAATAAAAATAAGTCCTCTTTAATATAGTTGAAATAAATGTTTTTTTGATTTATTATCAATCATCATGCAAGACGTTATAAGAAAACTTGTCCAGAAGAACGATACCAAGATCGTAATGATAGTACTTGACGGGGTCGGAGGGCTTCCGGTCCAGGGTTCTACGGAACTGGAGTCGGCAAAGACACCTAATATGGACGCCTTGGCACATATCTCAGCCTGCGGTCTCCACATGCCGGTAGGTTACGGGATCACGCCTGGTAGCGGACCCGGACATCTTGGAATATTCGGTTATGATCCTTTGGAGTGGCAGATTGGCAGAGGTGTCCTTGAAGCGCTTGGCGTTGGCATGGAGCTTAGAAATACGGATGTAGCATTGAGATGCAACTATTCTACTTTCACTGAAGGTCTGATAAAGGACAGACGTGCTGGCAGGATCCCTACAGACCTTAACAGGGAGCTGACTAAACGGCTGCAGGATAATATCAAACAGATAGATGAAGCAGAGATAATTTTCGAACCAGGTCTTGAACACAGGTTTGCTGTAGTTATACGTTTCCCGGAACCTATCGAAAAGGGTTCCGCGCTCATCAACGATACAGATCCGCAGAAGACGGGTAAGGCGCCTCTGCAGCCGGTCCCCGGCAATAACCAGTCTGAACGCACTGCGCGGATAGCAGAGAAACTTATAAAGCAGGCCGCCGATCTTCTTACTGACCAGGAAAGGGCCAACTATATTTTACTGAGGGGATTTGCACAGGTTCCCGATATCCCGACTTTCGAAGAAGCCTTTGGCCTGAAGGCGCTAGCAATAGCTACTTATCCTATGTACAGAGGACTCGCACGCCTGATAGGAATGGACACACCTGTGGTAAACGGGGATATTAAGGAAGAGATAGAGTTCCTTAAGAGCAACTTTCATGATTATGACTTCTTCTTTGTACATATAAAGAAGACCGACTCAAATGGTGAGGACGGGAACTTCGAGGGAAAGACCGCTAAAATATCAGAATTTGACGGCTTCCTTCCCGAGATCACTGAACTGGGTCCTGATGTTCTTATAATTACGGGAGATCATTCCACTCCGTCTCTGATAAAAGAGCACAGCTGGCATCCCGTGCCGGTACTCCTTAGATCACCTTATGTGCTTGGCCGGTTATCTGAGAGATTTACGGAAAGGGAATGCACAAAGGGAGAGCTCGGGATATTTCCCGCTGTAAGCCTTCTCCCCCTTGCACTTGCGAACGCCGGCAGACTTAAGAAGTTCGGGGCTTAGCAGCTATTTGCGTTCAGGCTTTTTTTCTTCTTTCACTGACCGTCTCACCGCCTATTCCCCAGTTGTCCGTGTCGACCTCATCTATCACTACGAACGTTGTTTGGGGGTTCTTCCCGAGCACATCCTGAAGCACCTTTGTTATCTTTTCTATTACCTCGGCTTTCTTCCCGGCTGTAACACCATCCTTCGTTATCCTTACATTGACATACGGCATAATATCACCTCCTTTAATATTGGACCAGGCTTGCCTTTTGAATTGCCATTATATGACCTGACCCCATATGCGGTATTTTTCTATAATAATAAGTTATGAGTTTTATTGATACACATTGCCACCTTGAGATGAAACAGTTCGATAGGGACCGTGATGAGATGATATCGAGGGCAAAGGATGCGGGCCTCGAGGCACTTGTCACGATAGGGTCAGACCATCAGAGCAACATTGATGCCCTCAAGCTTACAAGGGAGCATGACTTTGTGTATACCTCCGTCGGTATACACCCTCATGATGCAAAGGACCTTTCCGACGACATCTTAGAGCAGTTAAGGCACTGGACGAACGATGAGAAGGTCGTTGCTGTCGGTGAGACCGGCCTTGACTACTATTATGATAACTCCCCTCGCGATATACAGAGAGATGCGTTCATCAAGCATCTTGACCTGGCAAAGGAGACAGGTCTTCCTGTGGTCGTTCATTCAAGGGATGCAAAAGAGGATACTCTGAGCATACTCAGCAGCTCTGGTATCTCGAAGGGTGTGCTGCATTGCTTTTCGGGAGACCGGGAGATGGCTGAAAAAGCTATGATGATAGGCCTGCATATCTCTATTGCCGGGCCTGTAACATTCAAAAAGGCCCTCGAACTCAGGGACATCGTTAAAATGATACCTGATGATCATCTTCTTATTGAAACTGATGCACCGTATCTTACTCCGGTCCCGCACAGAGGAAAAAGGAACGAGCCGTCTTATATCGTACATACCGCTAAGGCTATAGCAGAGCTTAGGGGAGTGACGACAGAGGATATTGGAAGGCTGACAACTCTAAATGCCAAGAGGTTGTTCGGCATCGGACTGATAACCGAGGCAGGCGAGATAGCTTATAAGATAAGAAACTCTCTGTATCTTAATATAACCAACAGATGCACTAACAGGTGTTCTTTCTGCGTAAGAACTCAGAGCGATTTCGTAAAAGGACATAACCTGAGACTTACAAGAGAGCCATCTTCCGACGAACTGATAAAAGCGATCGGTGATCCCTCGGCATTCAAGGAAGTTGTCTTTTGCGGATACGGTGAACCTCTTATAAGGCTGGAAACAGTAAAAGAAGTAGCCAGATGGATCAAGGATAACAGTGGCAAAGTAAGAATAAACACCAATGGCCATGCAAACTTGATACATAAAAGGAATATACTCCCCGAGCTTAAACACCATGTAGACAGCATGTCGATCAGTCTCGATGCGCAGGATGCTGAGACATACGAAAAGCTCTGTTTGCCGGTCTACGATGATGCCTTCAAAGGGGTGATGGATTTCATTATAGAAGCAAGGAAGCACATTCCGAGCGTACAGCTGACCGTCGTCGAAGCGGAAGGAGTTGACCTGGATAAGTGCAAAGAGATAGCAGATAGCGCGGGGGTGGGTTTCAGGATAAGAAAAATGGATGTTGTAGGTTAAGGCTCACACCTTCTGCTCTTTCATCTTGTCTATCCATTTTGTGAACGCAAAGACCACGCCAGGATCGAACTGGCTTCCGCTGTGGTCCTGTATCTCGATGACCGCGTCCTGCGTAGATTTCTTCTTGCGATAAGGCCTGTCAGATGTCATGGCATCGAACGCATCTGCAACGGCAAGTATCCTCGCATTTACAGGTATATCATCACCTTTAAGTCCATGTACGCTTTTTACACCGTCATAATGCTCATGATGATACCTGATGCAGTTGGTGATATCGGAGAACTTCTCAAGTCCTTCAAGTATGCCCGCTCCCGTCGAAGGATGCAGTTTGATCTCTTTCCACTCTTCGTCCGTAAGGTAGCTCGGCTTGTTCAATATGTCCTTCGGAGTCGCTATCTTACCTATATCATGAAGAAGACAACATATCTTTAGCCTCTCCTTCTGGTCAGGTGCCATTCCAAGCTCACTGGCAATAGCAAGGGCATATTCGGTAACCCTTTCTGTATGACCTGCGGTCCATTGAGAACTTGCCTCAAGGACCTTTACGAAGGACTGGATGGTAGCTATAAGAAAATGCTCCATCTCCCTGATAAGAACAGTGTTCTCAATAAATAAAGCCGACTGCTGCGCGATAGCGGCCATAAGCTTAATGTCATTTGAGTAGAACTCCTCACCACCTTCAAGGTTTGCCACGATCAAAATGCCGATCGCACCCTTCTTACCTATCAATGGACATAAGATCACTGAGCGGTGTCCCGGCAGAAGATCGGCAAGTCCTTCGTTACGCAGGTCATTTATACATACGGGTTTCCTTCTGGCTATCGCTCTCCACACAGGGGTCTCTCCCCATTCAATAGCCTTAATCCGGTCCCACTTGCCCTCAGAACAGCGGGTTATCAGTCTGCTTTGCTTATCCTCGAGCAGAAGAACAGCCGCAGTATCAGCTTCCGCAGATGAGACAGCTTCTTCAACCACGCTTTTGCATATGTCCTGGACATCTAGACCTGATATAACCTCGGAGAACCTGTACAGCAGTGTAAGCTCCTCGTAGGTATCTGCAAGTTCTTTGACGGTTTTGGCGAGATCTTCCTGAAGTCGGGTTTCTTCCGGCATTTTTTGTTTAACTTCCACTGAAGACAGCTTTTACCATCTCCAGCAGGAGCTTGGGACTGAAAGGTTTGGTTATGTACCTGTCTACACCGCTCATGAGTCCTAGCTTCTCATCGTCCTCCTGGCCCTTAGCGGTAAGCATGAAGATAGGTATGGTTGAGAGGTCCTTGTCTGATTTGAGCTCCTTACATATCTCAATGCCGCTAACTTCCGGCATCATCCAGTCAAGAATGATAAGATCGGGCATCTCCTTCCTGATGATATCGACCGCTCCTTTGCTCTGCCTCGATGTCAGAACATCAAATCCGCCCTTTTTTAGCTTATCCTCGATCATCATCAGGATAAAAGGTTCATCATCTATTACCATTACTTTAGGCATTCAGACAGCTCTCCCAATTGACAGTGATCTGGTCGATCAACGCTCCATTATAATATTTCTAACTCTTTTTTCTACAGTCATATGTAACTTAATACATTAATCCCTTTATATAATTGTAATACATTTATGGCTTTTAATTAAACCTCGGAGCTATCCACTGTCCTGCTGGTCGTTCACCTTTGACCATACTGCTAATCATTTAGCAATTCTAATACACGGCTCATCACTTTGCCAGCACTCTCACGAAATAATATGTCAGCGAGATGGTCACTGGCCGTCTCAGTTCTATTGACATATATCATCTTTGAGCCGTTCTCCGCAGCAAATCTTGGTATAGATGCTGCAGGCTCCACCTGCAGTGAGGACCCTATCATGATCAGAACTTCGCTCTCCTGGGCACACCTGAAAGCCTTCACCATTTCCTCTTCGGGCATTGCCTGACCGAACGAAACGGTTGCAGGCTTGATGAATCCATTACATTCATCACACAAAGGTTCGAAATCTACCTCCTCCAGTATGCTGTTCACGACACCTATAGGCCATCTTTTCGAACAGCTCAGGCACACGGCCTCCCTGTTGGTCCCGTGAAGCTCTATGACCAGTCCGGGCGAGCTGCCTGCGTCCTGATGGAGTCCGTCAATGTTCTGAGTAACAAGGCATTTGAGCTTACCGATCCGCTCAAGGGCCGCCAACGCAATGTGTGCGGCATTGGGTTTTGCATTGCTCAGCTCCCGGAACAGTTCGCTCTTCATGCGCCAGTATCCCTTTCGAGCGTCTCTGTCGGCAATGAACTCCTGGTATGTTACCATCCTGTAGCGTTCCCATACTCCGCCCGGACTTCTGAAATCCGATACGCCGGATTCAGTAGATATCCCGGCTCCGGTAAACGCCATAATACTGGAATGCCCATCTATGAGACGGGCTGCATTCCGGCATCTCTCTTCAAATGAGCTCATATCGTCCATATTTCATTAACATTGTACAACAAAAGGATCGGTCCATTGCCACCTCTCTGATCGACGTGCAAAGTATTCATTTAGGACGTTGATTTTGGTATATTTTCCATATGCCAGCGAACCTGCCACCTGAGTACTTTACGGCTGAAAAGAAATATAAAGAGGCCTCATCACAGGGTGATAAGATAATAGCGCTTGAAGAGCTGATAGCAACCATACCGAAACATAAGGGCACCGACAAGCTCAGGGCAGACTTCAGAAAGAAGCTGTCAAAGCTCCGTGATGAAGCATCCAGACAGAAAAGATCCGGGAAAGGGGACCTTTACACTGTTGAGCGCGAGGGTGCTGCTCAGATAGCACTAGTGGGCTTTGCCAACTCCGGGAAATCATCCATCCTTGAATGCCTTACAAATGCTCAGCCGGTGGTCGCAGATTACCCGATGTCCACCGTTATGCCGCTTTCAGGAATGATGCGTTACGAGGACATACAGTTCCAGCTGGTAGATCTGCCACCTGTAGGCAACGAAACTACCGATGGGTGGGTATCCGGCATACTCAGAAATGCCGACATGCTGCTGATAGTTATTGATCTCTCAGATGACCCTGACACCCAGGCAGAGCTTATCTTTGACCTTATCTCGAATTGGAGGATCCCGCTTATAAAGAAAGATGGTACATTCGAGGAAAGCGAGTTCGTGAAGAGCAAGCAGATAATTATAGTAGCCAATAAGACCGATAAGGACGGTGCAAAGGAAGAACTGGCAGACCTAGAGGACAATTACGGAGAAAGTTTCCACCTGGTACCTGTATCATCCCTCAAAAGAGAAGGAGTAGAGGTCCTGAGAAACGAGATATTTTCGGTTTCCGGGATAATAAGAGCTTATTCTAAAGAACCGGGAAAGGACCCCGACCTTAACTCGCCTTTCACGATCAGTTACGGATCGACGGTTATAGACCTTGGACAGCTGATACACAAGGACTTTGTCGATAACCTTAAGTATGCATGTGTATGGGGCTCGTCCAAGTTTCCCGGACAAAAGGTGCATAAGGACCATATCTTAAAGGACAAAGATATTGTTGAATTTCATGTCTAATAATTATTCCTCAATCAACTGCCATTCGGCATAATCCTCTTTTTTATCTTTAACCATCCTGCATCTCATAACGGTCCTTACATTAACCGGGTGTGTCTTAACACCAATATAGGAGCGAACAAGATTTGCAATAGTTGCCTCCTGAAAGGTCATCTTCATACCGTCCTTCAATACGATGGTAGTCCTGATATGCTTATGTCCTTCGGGTATCTCTGTAATAAGCTCCTTTACATCCTCATTGCTGATTATCATGGGTTCCTCCTTATAATTATCATGTGGATACAGTATCATCTCATTTTATATAATTCATAATGGATAATGAAGAACTTGAGCTTGTAGATTATCAGGGAAAGGTAATAGGAAGAGCGCCAAGGAGCAAGATACACAGCAATAATTCATTATTGCATAGAGTCGTACACATGCTCATTTTTAATTCCAGGGGTGAAATACTGCTTCAAAGAAGGTCACCAGAAAAGGACATTGCTCCCGGAAAATGGGACACATCTGTTGGCGGCCATGTAGCACCAGGTGAAAGCATAGAAGAAGCACTGGAAAGAGAGGCCCGGGAGGAACTGTCTATCTCGATCGATAATCCTGAACGGCTTTACAGATACATCCATAAGAACAGCCGCGAATCAGAGCTGGTTTACTCGTTCAAGGGATATTTTGATGGTGAACTGACCGTTAGCAACAGAGAAGTATCCGAGGTCAGGTTCTGGGGAATTCAGGAGATCATAGATGTTATAGATGATAATATCTTCAGTAACAATTTCAGGGACGAGTTCATGCGGTACCTGGACCATGTCAACATGACCGACCCCTAGTGCTCTATGGTGTTTATTAATATATGAGATACATTTATGTAATATTACAAATGAATTATGATGTATTTCCGTTCTGGAAATGGTACAATCTACCGAGGGAATTCCTGATATTCTTTCAATTTATTAAGACACCAGCAATAATATTATAAGGAGATCACTATGAGATTAGTCACAAGAGGGGACCTCGACGGAATGACCGCTGCTGTACTTATTTCTGAGATGGAGGACATTGAGTCAATAGAACTGGTCCATCCTCAGGATATCACTAGCAAGAAGTTCGAGATCACTGATAATGACATAATGGCAAACCTTCCTTATCATCCCTCATGTCACATGTGGTTTGACCACCACCAGTTGACCGACAGCAACGAAAAGCCCCCTGCGGATTTCAAGGGTAAACATGCTCTTGAGACAAGCGTTGCAAGGGTCATATATGACTACTATAACTCTGATAAATTAAAGCGGTTCGATTCCCTGATAAGCGAGACGGACCGGTTCGATGCGGCCCGGCTTTCGATGGATGATGTAACGGATCCAAAGGGAGTGATACTTCTGGGGTTCACTATCGATTCAAGGACGGGTATTGGAAAGTTCAAGGACTATTTCAAGAACCTGGTCGGCTGGGTCAGCACTATGTCGATCGATGAGGTCCTTGCTCAGCCTGAGGTCGCAGATCGTATAAAGATAATGCAGGAGAATAACGATCTGTTCCTTGAGAAGCTGAAGGAACACTCAAGTGTTGACGGTAATATTGTAATAACTGATTTCAGGAATGTCGATAAGGTTCCTGTTGGCAACAGGTTCCTGATTTACACTCTATTCCCGGATGCCAATATCTCGGTAAGGCTGCAATGGGGTCCCAATAAGGAGTTCATTGCGACAACATTAGGCCATAGCATTTTCAACAGGACCAGCAATGCTAATTGTGGCGAGATATGCAGTAAATACGGCGGAGGCGGCCATAAAGGTGCGGGAGCCGTCCCTATAAAGACCGAGAACTTCGATCGTGATTACAGGGATCTTCTGGACTCTATTAAAGCAGCGGACTAGTTATCACGGCCTAATCCGTATCATTCTGCACTAAAGGGAACATCAATGCTCCCGCTCTTCTTAAAATGAAGTGTAAGCGTTGCCTCTTTGGGGCCCTGAGACGGAGCTCCAAACACCATCACATGGTAGCTGCCTTTTTTTAGTGCGATCACCGAGTCTTTCGGGATCTCCACCTCTTCTACCTCTTTCATTACACCGCCCACAATATTATGCACCTCAACTTTAGCGCCTCCCCACTCACGTATAGAAGCCCCGGTCAGATGATCACTCCCGGTTCCGTCATTAACTATTAAAAGAAATATCGCGCCATCCCTCTTTCCCACGAACTTAGGGCTTTTTATCTTAATGTCAGGCTGGCCACTCGAACACGATATCATCATTAATACGACCATTACAATTAAAACGATCGCCTTTTTCATTTAGCCTCCGTACCTTTTATCAATTAATTAAAATTATATCATAATATTTGGATAGATAAGGATTTTATGATACGATAGGTAAAACAGGAACAAGGAGACATAGTTGAGCAAAGAATGGTATAAAGACCTTCCTGACGACTATTTCGATAGCGATACCGACAAAGAGTATAGATCGTCATTCAAAACGATACGCGAAGGTCTTGCTGAGGGTCTCAGTTTCGATGAGGCCTGTGAACGTATCGATGTAGAGGATGAGCTCCTCCGCGAGGTAATAATTGCCGATATGCTGAAGGTCCTGATAGCAGAGTCCCATTTTGCCCAGAAGATACCACTGGAAGAGCTGTCCCGGACACTCCATTTACCGATAGAACAGCTTGAGGAGGCGAAGGAAACAATGCTATCTGAGATACAGGACTCAGCACTCAAGAACTATAATACTGACCCGGGGGCCAACGGCCCACTGAGCGGGTGAGCTCTACCCGGACAACTGACCCTGTACGATATCGGTAACACCACGGAAATCTATCTTACCGCTTCCCATCTTAGGCAGTTCCTCGATGACCAGGAAGGTCCTGGGCAGAGCAATATTAGGAAGCTCTTCTCCCATTTTCTTAAGGATCTTCTTATCATCTACCTCGTTCGTTACTGCTGCTACTATGCGCGCACCCTTGGTCTGGTCGGGTATCTCTACTATGCAGCATGATATGTCCGGAGGCAGGTGCTTTTCAAGGACATCCTCTACCTTTACCAGTGACACCATCTCGCCCCCTATCTTGACGAAACGTTTAAGCCTGCCGGAATGCCAGAGATAACCGTCCTCGTCAAAAAACCCCATATCACCGGTATCGTACCATCCGTGCCTTATCCTCATCGCTGTCTCTTCAACGTCATCGAAATACCCCTTCATCACGTTATCGCCTCTTACCATTATCCTTCCAACTTCACCGGTAATACACTCATCTCCCGTCTTGTAGTTCTCTATCATAACCTCAACTCCCGGGATAAGCTTTCCTATGCTGCCGGGCCTGTTATGTTCATGCGTATTTGTGGATATTGCAGGAGAGGTCTCCGTTGTGCCATATCCCTCCAGCAGTGTAATGCCATGTTTATCTTTGTATTCCTTTCTCAAAGCATCCGGACATTTATCTGCACCTGCCACAAGAAGCCTTATGCTGTCAAAATCACCTTTTTCCGACTTTCTCAGGTAGCCCCACAGGAAGCTGGGGGTTGCGGCGCATACAGTCGGTCTTTCATCCCTAGCTATCTTACATATATTTGCATATTCAAGAGGATTGGCATACATGACCGATGTCATACCAAGATAAAGAGGTGCCCAAAGGTTCACAGTAAAGCCGAACACGTGGAAAAATGGCAGGATAGAATACATAACATCGCTATCTGTTATGCCTATTGCCTTGCTAAAGCTCTCCACGTTAGAAGCAATGTTCTTGTGGGTCAACTCGACCGCTTTGGGGTCCTTCTCACTTCCGCTTGTGAAAAGGATAACGATATCATCATTTTCATCGCCTTTTTTTACTCTCTTCATTATAAGAGACACCGGCATCTTTGAGACAATAGCTGCCTTCAGCTTTTCGATCCCTGACAGATCATCCATGATGTCCTCAAGGAAGACCATTCCATCAAGTTTCGGACATCCAATCTTCTCAAGAAGTCTCTTTGAGGTTATTATCGTCTTGAAATTACATTTCTTGCGGGCATATAGAGCATTGTTCTCTGCACCGGTAGAATAGTTTATCATCACAGGGGTCCTGCCGGACATCAGTGCACCCAGCACAGAAAGCGCCGCCCCGGCAGAGGTAGGAAGCATGATCCCGAGGAATCCCTTTTTGTATCTCCTGAACCTTTTTGCAAGTATAAGGGAAGCTATCAATGCTTTGTCATAGGTGATCCTTCTGTCCGTTGTCCGGTCGACAAAAGCAAGCTTACTGCCCATTCTCTTAGCGACCCTTATGAACTCTCTGTGCAAGATCATTAAGCACCTCTTTTTTTGTTTTCATTTAGAATAACTTTAATGCTATACCATGTCAACTTTACGAGACTGCCGGTAATTACAATATAAACATCCGGTAAGTTAAAATAATCTCTGTGAACAGACCGGCTGAAAAAATATTCTTCTCCGGAATAGGCGGTAGCGGGCTTTCCGCCATAGCATCTTTTTTATCGGAAAGAGGTCACGAGGTCTCAGGATCGGACAGGGCCTTTGACAATGATCCGGGTGATTTCAGGATACCTCTCCTTAAGAAACTGGGTATCATCATATACCCACAGGACGGTTCCGGTATAGCCCCAGAGATCGACAGGATCGTATTCAGCACCGCCGTGGAGCATGACAGACCGGAATATGTAAAAGCAAGAGAGCTCAACATACCGGTATCAACCCGTCCGGAATACCTGGCTGACATTACGAAATCTTTCAGGACAATTGCTGTCAGTGGAACAAGCGGCAAATCCACGACCGCAGGCATGCTCGCTTATCTGATGCACAGGCTCGGTCTGGAGCCTAATTACATCGGCGGCGGAAGGATCAAGCATTTCAGGTCAGATGCAAATCCGGGCAATTATCTTAGCGGAAGTTCGGATATCCTTATAATCGAGGCTTGTGAATCTGACGGCTCTATAATCAACTATTATCCTGAGGTGTCGCTCATCCTTAACCTTGCTCTCGACCACAACCCGGTCGATGAGACAAGAGAGATGTTTCTTAAGCTCTCAGAGAACACTTCCGGCAAGGTGGTAATTAATGGTGATGACCCCGGCCTGAAAAAAATAAACGGCAAGGCAATAAGGTTCTCCCTCGATAATGTATCATCTGTCAGGTATGGGCCTTTCGGTACAAAGTTCGTAGAGGAAGGGACCGAGTTCGCACTATCCATGCCCGGCAAGCATAACCTATACAACGCACTTGCCTGCATTACAACACTTTCTGCAATGGATATATCAATGAACGATATTGCCGGGATCCTACCGGATTTTTCCGGAATTGACCGCCGTTTCGATATCCATCTCAATAAAGGCGGATGCCTGGTCATAGACGACTATGCTCATAATCCTCATAAGATATCGAACCTGATGCGGACCGTCATGCCTCTTAGCAATAGTATATGCTATATCTTTCAACCTCATGGATACGGCCCTACGAGGCTAATGAGGGATGGATATGTCAGGACCTTCAGTGAACATTTAAGGCAGGATGATCTACTTCTGATATTACCGATATACTATGCCGGCGGAACATCATCAAAGGATATCTCAAGTTCAGACCTTGCAGGAGATATTACCAGGGTTGGAGGCCCGGCCGATGCTATTAACGATAGAAGTGAGGCCCTTGAGATCTCAGATAAGTTCGACACGTTCGTAGTGTTCGGTGCCAGGGATGAATCGCTATCTGGCC
>CP070669.1:633793-639869 GCA_020351835.1 Nitrospirota bacterium | reverse complement strand
GCTGTCGTCAAGGTCGAAAAGGACCGTGTTGCCCGGTCCGCCATCAAGATAGAACGCGCCGTCATTGTCAACAGCAAGAGCGTAACCTGTGGCAGCGTTGCCGGGCTGGTCGTTCACGCAATCAAAACTGCTTGCACAGCCGATCAATGTGAACTGGTCTGTAGCAGTAGATGCAGTCGGATGCATAACTACCTGATTACCGGCAGCACCTGCCCCACCGTCTATTGTACTGAGTATCGCACCGCCGTCACCGCAGATATAACCCGTGTTTGAGTCTGTAAAGTAGATGTCATTAAAATTATTGCCCAGTGAAGGGGATGTCTGAGGTATCCATGTCGTCCCTCCGTCTGTGGTCTTGAGGATAGTATCGTTAGCCCCCGCGGCATAACCGGTATTGGCGTTAACGAAGTAAACACCGTTCAGCTGGTTGGTCGTCCCTGAGGTCTGCGCTGCCCAGTTAACACCGCCGTCTGTCGTCTTGATTATCGTCCCGTTTGCACCTACCGCCCAACCCGTAGTAGTGTTCACAAAATGAATATCATAGAGGTCAACTGCCGGTACTCCTGATGAAGGTGTCAGCCATGGAGAACCGCCGTTCGTTGTGTAATAAACGGCACCCCCTGTGCCGGCTATCCATCCGTTATTAGCATCAATAAAGAATATGGACTGAAGGCTTGCAGATCCGGTCGACTGAGGCGTCCAGGATTCGCCGGCATTTGAAGTGACATAAATGGATCCGTTCTCTCCAACTGCCCAGCCGTTCTGGTCATTCGCAAAGTGAACATCGTTCATCTGGACACCGGAGCCTGTCGTTTCAGGGTTCCAGACCGACCCGCTGCTTGTAGACCTGTAAACGACATCACCGGTTGCAGCCGTGAACGCGTTTGGCTCCATCAGGTCGAAATCTCCCGCATAGAGGCTATTCCAGTTGCCATCATATTGCGTGTCAACCGTAAAGGCCATCATGTAGCGGTATGATCTATCTGCCGGGTCTAGAGAAGGTGTTGTTGAACCTGCCCCGTTAGAGGGTACAGACAGCGAGTCAATAAGGTTGTTGTGTCCCGGATCATCGTAAATAAGGACCTGTGCTGTTGCTGTATCAACAATCGCCCTGGCGTAATACGTCACACCGGGAACCATGTTCCCCCAAAACGAATGGAAATTACCGGTGGTATTATTATAAAGCTCGAGGTCCACTCTGCCACTTGGTGTTTCAAAAGGGCAAAAAGAATATCCACTGTTAAGCCCCAGATAATTGGCTACTACATCAGACACCACCCATGGGCAGACCCAGTTAACATCACGGATCCCACCCGGACTGACAATGAACTCGAACTGATGCTCAAATCCGACGTCATCGTTAAAGTAACCGGAGCCAAAATCCTGATAGAGAAATGTATCATCTCCCAATGTTTGATTTAAAGTTGAGGCAGAATAGTCATAACGGTTAACAGTAAGCTGACTGATGGGATCGACTTCAGTATATGTTAGAAGGTTTTCGTAAGCCGGCACCAATGCAACATCGGGGGCGAAATGAACACCGTTCAGGTTTGTGCCACCCGAGATCGAGTGGTCAAGGAACGTAATTCCGTCGTTAGTTCTTGCAACCGCACCGTTGTCACCGACACAGACTCCCGTTGTGGAATCAGCAAACCAGACGCCGTTAAGGTTCTGAGATGTGGGGGATGATACCTGGTTCCACCCGGCATAAGCTTTATGCGGATATAAAAGGCAAAGTATCGCAAGAAAGGTCAAAGTGAGGAGGGACAAATGCCCTTTGATCTTGTTTAAGAACGCTACGCTTCCTGTCTCTATTTTCATCATGGTTTTTAGTTTTATTAGTTACTTATGTGTACTTATTGTCTATTTATTCATTATATATAAGCAATATTTATGCCTTTTTATTATTTTTGTATTCATACAAGTCAATAAACCATAAGGCACTGGTATTAATAAATATTTGAAAAAATGACCGTTGGGGGTATAAATTACTAAAGTAAACTATCTAAAAATTGAATTACTATATGACGACAAGCGGCATCAAGTGTCGGGCATTATTCCCGAGCGCATTAGGAAAATCATTATGATATCTTTAATGGCGGTTCAGGGCAACAGTTCAGGATTCTGAAAGCGAGGATATTACAACCTGAGGGATCTCATTACCTCCAGTGTCAGAGTATTTGACAGCGGCATCCCCTTGCTCGTCAGTGAAAGCCTGCTGCCATCAACCTTAATGAGCCCTTCGTTTATTGACGAATGGAGTGCATTAACTACTTCATCTGGCGATAATCGTTCTATGAACTGCTCAAGGACTATCCCGGCAGATGTTCTCAGTCCCAGAAATACGACCTCTCTCAACTCATCTTCAGAAGTAAGCTCGATGACCTCATCTACAGGAGAGGTGTTTTCAGAAAGAATTGAACAGTATTCATGAACATCCTGGACGTTCCTTTGCCGCTTCTTGCCTGCGAACGAGTGAGCCGACGGTCCGATGCCCCTGTACTCTCCCCGCTTCCAGTAGTTCATATTATGACGTGCCTCGTAACCCTTTTTCCCGTAATTTGAGATCTCATAATGTATGTAACCCCTCTCCGTTAAAATGCTTTCGCATAAGTTGTAGAGCTCAAGTACGCTTTCCTCATCAGGCATAGTTATCATTGCTGCCTCTATATCCTCAAAAAGAGGTGTTCCCCCCTCAGGTGTCAGTTCATAAGCTGATATATGCGGGGGTTCATATTCAAAAACACTTTCAAGTGTGTCCGTCATGACGCTTCTGTCCTGAGCGGGAATTCCGTAAATAATATCTACCGAATAATTCGTAAAGTTTGCTGCTATAAGTCTCAGTGCATCTTCTGCCTGTTGAGCGTTGTGGCTCCTTCCAAGGAAGGAAAGCATTTTATCATTAAGTGATTGTACCCCCAGGCTTATCCTGTTTATCCCATGATCTTTCATGATCCCGATCTTTTCGCTGTTGAGCGTTCC
Organism: Nitrospirota bacterium; assembly: GCA_020351835.1. Lineage (GTDB taxonomy): Bacteria > Nitrospirota > Thermodesulfovibrionia > Thermodesulfovibrionales > BMS3Bbin05 > BMS3Bbin05. The sequence continues at coordinate 636,887 of CP070669.1, read as the reverse complement.
GGGATTTGCCTCTATCGTGAACTCGGTATGGATATCGATCTGAATATGGTCAGTTATGGTCTTTAAGAAGTTTCCAATATCATCTTCATTAAGAACTGTGGGTGTGCCGCCACCGATATAGACCGTATCTGCTGTATCGATAAGATCATTATATGATATCAACTCTTTGCCCACAGCATCGATATAATCGTCCACTATCGATCCAGTAGTGACGATCGAGTAGAAGTCGCAGTATTGGCACTTGCTTTGGCAGAAAGGGACATGTATATAAAAGTTCTTCATATCAATTAAGTTTGCAATTTAAGCTATCTTAGCTTATTCTAATCGAAAGGAGATCGGTATGGGCATAGAAGAGAAAATAGAAGCATCAATCACAAGGATAACAAAGACGGTATTTCCTAATACCACCAATCATTACCACACTATGTTCGGCGGAACTGCCCTTGCCTGGATGGACGAAGCAGCCTTCATGACTGCAACAAGGTTCAGTCGTCAGAAGTTCGTCACAGTCTCTACGGACAGGATAGACTTTAAGGTCCCCATCCCTGCGGGAACTATAGTAGAGCTGATAGGCAAGATAGTGAATGTAGGCAATACCAGCCTCCAGGTTCTTGTCACGGTCTACCTGGAGCAGATGTACCGAGATGAGAGGAAGAAGGCGATAGAAGGGACATTTACCCTGGTGGCCATAGATGATGAAATGCAACCTATAGAGGTCATGAAGGACTAGCTTATGAAAGAGCGCAGAGCAATTGATAAAGCAAAGAAGTTCGATACCTTCTCGGGAGAGGAAAGCAGGCTCGATGGTGAACTTGCGGGCGATGAACACTGCTCAATAGCAGGGAAGTTCACGGGTAGATGCAGACTCTCCGGAGTATTGCGAATAGAGACAACGGGGAACTGGGAAGGTGATATAGAGGCAGAAGTGGTGATAATCCGCGGAATGGTCAAGGGGAATATAAGGGGCCGCAGCAAGATAGAGATTGGTCGTAAAGGAAGTGTTGCCGGAAATCTCAGTGCGCCGACCATAGCCATTGCCGAAGGCGGAACTGTTGACGGAGAAATAGATATGGGTACAGGTGGGAAGGTCACACACTTCACTGAAAGGCGAGAAGAAAAAGAAAAAACTACTGAGCAGTAGTTACAAATTTCCCTACCTTTTCATAATTAATTCATGATTTATTTACATAATATGTAATGAGGACTTTATTAACATCTTTTCTGGTCTTACTTTGCGTAACATCAACATTTGGAGCCGAAGTTATTAAACCGGCACCGTACCCGCCATCACAAGAACAGACAGTAATTAATAAAGATATACTGGATACACATTCTGATAGAACTGTAAAATTTCAGGAGCTAAACAATGATGGGCCGTCCGGTCCTGTATGCGAGAACTGTGCTCATGAAGAACAGCCCAACGAAAATAAATAACAAATAAGCCCTGCATTTCTTCTTCATCCTCTCAATTCTTAAGTGAATTATAATAAAATAGTTTTATGGCGTACGAAGCTGAGCTTAGATCCTATTGCATGGACCGAGGAGCTGACTTTTCAGGTATTGCTGACCTTGGACCGTTCCGGAAAGGTCTCAAATTACTGCCCGGCGACCTCATAGATCCTTATATCTCGGCAATATCAATAGCGATCAGGCTGCAGAACGACATAATTGAAGGTATCTCAGACGGTCCCACACCCGAATACTCGCTTCACTGCCGCGAGGTGAACTCTCAGCTCGATGAGATATCAAAAGATATTGTTAACTGGATAGAAGAAAGGGGTTATGAGGCAAGGGCCATACCGGCATCTCTTTGGGTGGATACAGAAAACCTTTACGGGAATATATCGCATAAAGCAGTTGCTCGCATGGCAGGGATAGGATGGCAGGGGAAAAGCCTGCTACTTGTCAACAAGCACTGCGGCCCCCGAATCAGGCTTACAACCGTTTTGACCAACATGCCACTTTCACCTGACGGCCCTGTAAAGAACCTATGTGGGAAATGTACGAACTGCACCGATGCCTGTCCTGCTTCTGCTATAAAGAACTCATCCACGGAGACACATTTTGCAAGCCGAAATGAAGCCATTTATTTAAAGAAGTGCTATGAGAAACTTTTGGAGTTCAAAGAGATACCGGGGATAGACTATACCTTTTGCGGAGTATGCATAAAGGTCTGCCCATGGGGAAAAGAAAAGAAAGAATAGTGTGATATCATTAAATAGCAGGGAGGGTCTATGAAATGGAGCAGGGAAATACCTGAAGAGGACGGCCATTACTGGTACTTACCAAGCGGTGATGAAGGTGGCGAGACAGATTTTGAACGGTGTAAGGCTGTCGTAATAGAAATAAATAAACATTTTGCATACACAGTAAAGTCTCTTCACAGGTATGAAGTAGCTAGTTTTAACGGCTACTGGTATGGACCGATAAGGTCACCTTCACTACCTTCGATCAAGTGCGTTAATTGCGGATGGGGGGGAGATGAATCCCAGCTTTTCATTGTGCCGCTGGACGATGAGACCGAACAGGCAATTGACCACAGAAGGGCGTGTCCAAAATGCAAAAGCATCACGCTCGAGACACTCTAGGTCATTAGGAACGACTTTTATCCTCTTTGGTGACCCTGGAAGCGTACTCAGGATAGAGCTTGTGCATGCAATCATTACATAAACCGTGGCTGAATTCTGCCTCAGAGCGCTCCGAAATGTATTTCTCCAATGGTTCGTATTCTCCCGCATCATTCCTTATCTTTTTGCATCCGCTGCAAATAGGAACTATACCCCTAAGGACCCTCAGCTCTTTCTTCATAGCTCTGGTCTGTTCTGCCAACCTGTCTATAAGGTAAGCTATCAGTAGCAGCGTGAATAGCCGCAGAACGGCATTGATAGCTGCATCCGTTGTGGTCAATTGTTCACTCCAGAAGAAATGAAACGAGAATCTCGCCAAAGAAAGAGAGATAGCGTAAAAATAGCCATGGCCACGCCCATTGTACCATGATGCAAGACCCACAGGAATAATGAACCAGATAGGGAACTGTACCTTCAGTCCGGTTATATAGTCTATAAATCCAACTGAAGTGGCGATAAGGAACCAG
>CP070669.1:595391-633693 GCA_020351835.1 Nitrospirota bacterium | reverse complement strand
TCCCTGAATGGTTCCGGTCCCTCCACCGTCGCCTCCACCACCACAGCCTATAAAGATAAATGGTACAACTAACAATAAAGCCAGTACTATAAATTTCAAACGCCTGCCCATACTTCCTCCTTTGGCATTAAATTAAATAGATATGTTCATCACCCCGCTCAATCAAATCGTATCACAATAATTACAGCCTTGCAATTAACCTGTTCGAACGATTATAATGTTGCGTATTTATGAACATTAAGAGCGAGGTATATGTAATGAAAAGGATCATACCGGTAATACTGATATTAATGTTGCTCATTGCGGGCTCGGCCATTTCTGCAAGTGCGGCCGAGGATGGATGGGTATTTCAGGTAGCTACAGGTTCGGGTTATAGCTTTACTACACCGCTTACTATCAAGCAGGATGGCCAGCCTGACATAAAGGTCGATGCCGAGTATAAGACAAAGGCATGGGCTACTATGGCGCCGTACTATGACCTGAGAGTCGGCAAGTGGAAGAACGGCCGCGCATGGGAGTTCGAATCTCATCATCATAAACTCCATCTAAGTAACGGGCCGAGCGAGGTGCAGAAGTTCGTCATATCACATGGGTATAACCTGAACACGGTCAACTATGCGTGGCAGGGAACCGCATGGGACATGATATACCGCGTAGGCGGAGGATTCGTGATGACGCATCCCGAGACCATAATAAGGAACCAGAGGTACGAGGACGAGGGAGGATTAAATGGTTTTCATATCAGTGGTGTTACAGTTCAGGCAGGGGCCGAGAAACGTTTCCGCATAAACGAAGCATTCTTCTTTTATCTTGAAGGAAAGCTGACCGCTTCATATGCCGTCATACCGGTCGCAAACGGTGAAGCGACCGTACCTAACGCAGCACTGCACGGGCTCTTCGGGATAGGGTATATATATTAGAACCTGAAGGTCGCAACAAGTATTGCACTGTCATCATTTATCACAGGGATCAATACCATATTATCTGAACTGTCACTGTGAAGTTTGTGGATGGTCTTACCCGTAAAATATCCTATAGCTGCACCCATGAACACGTCCGAGGTCCAGTGTCTGTCATCATGGACCCTTGAAAGAGCTGTAAGCGTTGCTATACCGTACGCTATAGGAGCGACATATCTGTTCTCTTCATATTCTGATGCAACTACCGCGGCGACCGACCATGCGCTTGCGGAATGACCGGATGGGAACGAAAGGAAATCGGAATCGAACGAAGGTCCTTCCCATGAGTAGGCTCCTCCACCCTCATCAGGCCTGTGCCTGTGTCCTGTGAACTTGATCGCGTTAACTATAAGACCGGAAACAACGTAACTCTCAAGGCCAATCAATGAGGCCCTTGCCAGCCTCGTGTTATCAGAAAAATATCCGTAGGCATAAACAACACCAAGCGAGGGCACGAGAAAAAGACCGTTGCCGAACGGTTCAATATAATCAGTAAAGTTATCCGAGCCCTCAGACCTGTTGTCCCTGAACCACTCCTGTATATCTTCATCTACGGCATATAGGCCCAGTGTAACACCGACAACTGCTCCAGCTTTAAGCCAGTCATCGGCATCCCATCTTGCCGGAGAAGTAACGATATGCTTGCCGTCATGCCAGTACCCTTTGAAGTACTCCAGACCCGGTGTCATTATCTCTTCTGATGGGGTCGAAGCAACCTCTTCGGCACTCACATGCCCTGTGACATGTATATTAAGGCTGACAATTATTGCAATGAATAGAAACGCTCTTTTCAAGTCCGGTCCTCCGCTTTTTCAATAAGATAAAAACGCTGATATTATGAACAACCTTTGGTGCGCGTGTAAAGCTAAACCAGCCTTCCATCCTTGATGTTAAGTACGTTCTGAGATCTGTCTATGATCATACGGTCGTGAGTGGCAAACAGGATGATAGTGTTCATCACGGCATTCATTTCATTTATCAATTCATATATTTCCTGCGCGGTACCCGAGTCCAGATTACCGGTAGGTTCGTCCGCCAGCACTATATCGGGGGAATGAACAAGTGCCCGGGCTATAGCCACGCGTTGCTGCTCGCCGCCTGAAAGCTGATCAGGCATGGCATTGCTCCTTGAGCCAAGGCCGATCCTCGATAGTATCTCTTTAACCTTGTTATCGGCCTCAATATCATTATTGAGAAGAAGCGGCATCCTTACATTCTCAGATACATTAAGTGTCGGTATAAGATTATTCCCCTGGAACACAAATCCTACATTTGAGCGCCTGTACATCGAAAGCCCTTCCTCACTCAGCCTGTGCAATTCCTTCCCACCGACTACTATCTCACCTGCTGTCGGCCTGTCCATGCCCCCAATAAGGTTCAGCAGGGTGGTCTTACCCGAACCGGATGGCCCCGCCAGCACCCACACAGCCCGCTCAGGTATGGATAGATCGATATCAACCACGCCCGTTACGGGAATGTCACCTTCATATACCTTTGAGACCCCCGAAAGAGAGATACCTTTGCCCGTCATGAGAACCTCAATGTTTCGGCAGTTATTTTCCTGGACACTATCCTCGCAGGGAGGTACGAAGCAACGAGAGACGTAAATACCGCGATCATTGCCGGCCAGTACAGTCCCGCCGCCGTTATCCTCGGATATATTATCCCGCTGACGACAAAGTAACGGTTATGCGAAGTGAAGTGGCTAAGGTCAATGCCGAACTGAGCTATTATTCCGGTAAGAGCCCAACCAACGACCAGGCCAGCTGCCGCCGCTGCAATACATATCATGAAACTTTCAAGGAATACCAGAAACACAAGCTCACGCGGGGTTACTCCCATTGCCTTGAGTATACCGAACTCCCTGAACCTTTCAACCGTGGTAAGGATGAAATTGTTGCTTATGCCAAATCCGACGAGCCCGAACACCAGTATCATAATGATGCGCATAGAGACCTCGTTCATGTCGACAAGCTGAACAAGGTCAGGCAGCATCTCATCCCATCTTGCGAAGCCCTGCTCGGGCGGGAGATGGCGGTTGATCATCTGCGTTTCAGCCATTATGTCCGCTGTCACCGGAAAGAACACCGACAGCTCCGCATCCATACCGGCCTTATCCTTCTCACTGAGCTGCGATGACGGAATGAACGCTATCCCTTCATCATATCTGTCAATGCCGGTCTCATATATCCCGCTTACAGTATAAGTACCCGTACGATCACTAATATCTATATACAGATCGACCTTATCACCGACCTTACTACCGCTCCTCCTGCTGCCGGTCGATCCCAGCAATATCTCATCCTTACCCTCTGCAGGATATCTCCCGTTAATTATCCGTTTTGAGATAGCGGTCCTTGCTGATTCCTTTTCAGGCTCTACGGCGTATATCACCATCGGCACGGAACCGGCACTTCCGATAACAATAGATGAGAACCTGTAACGCAGCAGAACATCGTCCACATCATGCATTGAAAGCACGTGCTTGCGGGCCGTATCGACCTCGAAGGTCTCCGAAGGCACATCAAGAAAAGAATGTCCGAAGTGAAGATGGGTAGTGTTGAGCACCATCGTATCATTGACACCAACGGTCATGGCATTGATGAGCACAAGGACCATAGTGCCCACTACAATGAAGCTTCCTGTGGCTATAGTCTTTCTCCTGTGCCTTACGACAAACCTCAGGGCAAGCGGCAGCCATACAGAAAGGAAGTTCTTAAGTATCATCAGCCTCTCAGCCTCAGGAGAAGACCGGGATGACCCATGATGGATATTAATGTGTTCAGGAAGAGAGCCCGCCTCTTTTTATTCAAAGGAAGGCCGGCATTGCACAGATGATCAAGAGCCAATGCGAACTGTTCTCTTGCTACTTTCATAGCCTCCCTTGACGCTGACGGGAATTTTTTATAAAGGAATGTATCGTTCTTTATTTCCTCACCTATTTCACCTGCGAGCAACCCTGATATATCCGCCTTTTCCTTTCCGTTACGGCTCATTATCAATGATGCAATGTAGTTATGCTTTCTATAGTACAGGTCGAGCCCCAGGTCGCTCAGGTCATCAAGTATCTGGCAGCCCAGTCCGAAATAGCATAATCCCTGCGTGACATCCTTTACAACGGGATCGTTCTTCTTGATATCTCCGAGAGCAAGTGGAGCCTTAAGCGGTGAAGTGAAAAGCACCCCGGTCTTTGCCATGTGGACCCTCCCAAGCACCTCATTAGGAGAGGTAGAATAGTCGACACCTCCCTCCTCCTCCGCCTCTTCTCTCCCGCTTACAGTCATAGCGGAAAGGGAAACGTTTACAAGGTCCCTCATTTCATCCTCGGTGATCGTACCGTCCTTTACGGCATCAATAAGATACGAAAAGAATATCCTGTCAGCTACAAGAATGGTATGGACTGACTTGAAGACCCTGGCTTCGGAAGGAAGGTCGGTCAGAATAAGCTCTTTAAGCTCTTCGTCCAGAAGATTATCGCATGCTGTTACCCATGTACGGAGGCAATGATTGATCCTCGAGTAGAACCTTAGCCTCTCTTTCGGGATACCAAGGACATGGAACATCGCAATGAAAAGCACCGAAAAGTAGTTACGTTTAAAGGAAAGCCAGGATCTAGGGATGGGCTGTATATTTACCCCTGACCCTTCAAGTATATTCTTACCCCTGGACCAGAAGTCCTTTAGGACACCCTTCTGTTCCTTGTGGGCCATTTTGAACAGGCCTATATCAAGCAGATGGTCGAACTCACCCATAGAGTAGTTTAAAAAAGAACATTATCTATTAGCAATTAAAGCGCCCGAACAAATATAATACATGTATTAGGCATGTGCCGGGACCATTAAATGGACAATGCAGAGTTCGAAGAGATATTAAAGAGAGAGGGCCTCCTCCATCTGAAGAACGATATGGAGAAGCTCAGGGAGGAACTGCTCAAAAGGCTGGGCCTTACCGAGCTAAAGGATTCACCGGACGAGCTGTTTCTGGCAATGCTGGACCTTCTGAAAAAGAACAGTGACCAGCTAAAGGGCACAAAACTGGACCTGGGCAAAACTATCATCGAAGCACTCGGCAGGAACAACTGATAAGCCTTTCCTTTAGTAGACCATTATGCCGTTGATGAACCTGCGGGTTATCTCGTTCTCAGGACTGTCAAATATTGCTCCTGTGATGTTCTCTTCAATGACCTTCCCCTCATACATCATCATAACCCTGTCAGCAATTCGCTTTGTCTGGAACATATTATGTGTTACCGTCACAATGGTCATTCTTCTCAGGGCCCTGATCTCCTGAAGTGCGTTCTCTATTATCTCTGTGTTAAGCGGGTCAAGAGAGGCGGTCGGTTCGTCAAGGAACAGATACTCAGGCTCCGTTACAAGTGCACGGGCAACAGCGACCCTTTGGGCCTCACCGGATGACAGCTCCATTGCATGTTTGCCAGCCTTGTCGGACAAACTAAGCGAAGCCAGCATATCGCTCACCTTGCCTCTTAGCTCGTTTTTATTCATCTTCCTTATCTTAAGGCCGTATGCGACATTATCATATACGGAATCATTGAACAACGTGTCTCCGGAGAGCACCACCCCTATTAATTGCCTCAACTTCTTAACATCATCCGCTGACCGAAACTCCCCGTAACTGACCTTCCCTGAGCCAGGACCTTCTATCAGTGCCGCGATCCTGAGCAGTGTAGACTTGCCGCTGCCGTTTGGCCCGATCACAGCAGTTGATATCCCTTTCTCTATCGCAACACTGCATTCCCTTAGCGCCCTTGTTCCGTTATAGCTTTTTGAGATATTGCTGAGAACTATGTTCATCTGTATACCTTTCTCTGGTACATGTATAGAGCTGAGTTCAATATAAGCGCTATTAAAAGCAGTATTATCCCGAGAGCTATTGCCAGCTCGAAGTTTCCTTTGTCATATTCGAGAGCAATTGTCGTGGTCATGACCCTGGTATACCCGGCTATGTTGCCACCGACTATCAGCACGGCCCCGACCTCCGCCATCACCCTTCCAAGGCCGGCCATGACCGAAGATATGATCCCGTATCTTGCATACCGCACAACCGCTATCGATGCCTGTGCATCACTTGCCCCTAGTCCTTTAGCGGCGTACTTAATTGCCGGTCTTACTGCTACCAGCGATGCATGGCTCATAGCAGTAATGATAGGCAAGGCGAGCAGTACCTGTGCTATCACCATCGCATAAGGTGTATATAACAGCTTCATGAATCCCATCGGACCGCTCCTTGATAACAGTAGATACAACACCAGGCCGACAACGACCGGGGGCAAACCCATAAACGTGTTCATCGTGCTGACGACGAATGCCTTTAAAGGCACCTTCCTGAAGGCAAGGGCATAGGCCAAGACGATCCCTGCAAGCGAAGCGAAACAGATCGCTGCGATAGAGACACCGAGGGACAGAGAGACTATGCCTAACATCTCACTGTCAAGCGTAATGATGAGCCTGAATGCCTCTTTTATCGAGTAGAATAATCGTTCCATGCTCAGTTCATTTATTTCCCGGCATTGGGGTAGAAAAGCTGCTTTCCCTGTTTGTTCCTGAAGGATGCAACAAGCCCCTGCCCCTTTTCACTTATAAGAAAATCCACGAACTTCCTTGCATCATCATACTTCACATGTCCATGCCTTTCGGGATTAACTATCATTACTCCGTACTGGTTAAAAAGGATCCTGTCTCCCTCCACAAGGACCTCCATACCGAGATCATCACTATCATTGATGGCAAGCCAAGTGCCTCTGTCAGCCAGTATATAAGCCCTTTTTTCCGATGCGATGCGAATGGCCTTTGCCATACCCTGCCCTACCTCAAGATACCACTTATTCCACCTGGGGTCCATATCAAGTGTCTTCCAGATCGACATCTCTTTCTTGTGCGTACCGGAGTTGTCCCCCCTTGAAACGAACACTGTACCGCGTTTGTTAATGAGGGAGAATGCTATCGGGGCCGACCGTATACCCCTTAATCCTGCAGGATCATCGACAGGCCCTAATATTACAAAATCATTGTACATCACATCGTGCCGGTCAACGAAATACCCTTCATTGACGAGGCGAAGCTCCTCGGTCTTGGCGTGCACAAGTAGAACGTCAGCATCGCCTCTCATTCCTATCTTGAAAGCCGCTCCAGTGCCCACCGCCACTACATCCACTTTAACTCCCGCCTCTTTCTCAAAGAACGGAAGAAGGTACTCAAACAGTCCCGAGTTCTGCGTACTTGTCGTTGATGCGCATCGAATCCTGTCAGCGTATGATGTCCCGGCAAAGAACAGCATGATCAAAATTGTAAACAAGACCCTTTTCATGATTTGTCCTTTGTAAAATCCAGATATCTCATTTCGTGCCTCAGAAATTCCTGAAACGCCCTGTATTTTTCCCAGAACACATTTATCGCGTTCTCCCCGTGTTCCGTTACGACCGTACCACCGCCTCCTCTTCCACCGGCAGAAGTTATCACGAAGGGACTAGGGGCTTGCTCGTTCATTGTATTGATCAATCTCCATGCCTGCCTGTATGACATATCCATAGATTTGGCTGCTTTGGTGATAGAACCATGTTCCCTTATTCTTTCAAGGAGAATAGCTCTTCCATAACCTATGAAGGTTCCTTGAGGACCGTCCATCCAGATCCTACCTTTAAGTTCGTAGCCTGAACGTGCAGCACCTTTTCTGCGCTTCTCGGGGAGCTGTTTCTTCCGGACCTTTTTACCCTTTTGCGGCATAGCGTAATATACAAAAAGGAATAACGCCTGTCAAGATTCACGCTGACCAACACGACAACCTCAACATTTACACTTTTCAACGTGAATACTTCGGATCATGATGTGATATAATTTTGTTAATATCCTGTATGTACATAAAATTTAATTCTTGTTCGGAATCTTGAATAGAGGAGTTAAACATTGAGCAAGAAAATAATGTATATGGCACTTGCAATCTTGTTGATCTCATCATGCACTACCGCCTGGAGATCATTCCACGCGATAACGGGTGTAAAAAAAATCACTAAAGACGAATTAAAGGTTCAATTGCATGACCCTGACTTAACAATAATAGATGTGCGTGACACAAAGGACTGGGAATCAAGCAGTTTGAAGATACCTGGTGCCATCAGGGAAAACCCTTATGATGTAAGATCATGGAGCAAAAAATATGATAAACGACAAAGGATCGTATTATATTGTGCCTGACCTGCCGAGCAAACCAGTTCCCGCGTGGTTCGGGAACTAATAGAAGAGGGATTCGAAAATATAAGTGCCCTATATGGTGGATGGCTTGAATGGGAAGCTAATAAGTATCCGATGGCGGAAAAGTGAGATAGGGAGTATTATCTTTGGACAAATTGGTTTGTTACTGCTTTAAGCATACCGAAGCTGACATTAAAAAGGATGTCGTTGAAAATAAGGGCAGATCATTAATACTTGAAAAGATACTTACGGAGAAGAAAAAGGGTAATTGTAAATGCTACGAGCATAATCCCTCGGGGAAGTGATGTTCCGGCGATGTCCGCCGTGTTGTGGACAATGCAAAGAAATCCTTGAATTTATAAGGTAGCCAATTTCTGAACTATTCTTCCTGAATCTGAGGAATTTCCTATTTAAGACAACTCACTAATTTAGGTTTAAATATATCTCAAATCTGGCATAATAACCTTTAAATGTTATATTGTCCAAATCCAGATTGCGAACATAAGATTGGCACAGGTAAACCTGCTGAATTTGTTGAGGGAACTGAGTTATGTTCAGACTGTGGTTCTAAATTATCTTCTGAACTTCCCCATGTTGAAAAGAAGGAGGAGTTTAAATATACTGAATTCTACAAAAGGATCGTATTTACTTTAGTAGTTATCCTCCTTTATAGATTACTAGCAAATATACCTATTCCAGGATTTGATCATGCAGGATTAAATAACTTCCTGCAAAATCGCCCATATGTACTTCTTGAAGCATTCACTGGATTTAGCATGATCTCTATAGTCAGTTTTGGAATTATGCCGTATATTACCGCATACATGTTAGTCGAAATATTCGCACTTTTTACTCCGCCTTTAAAAAAATGGAGAAATAGCGGTATTCAAGGAAGATTGCGATTAAAAATAACTGCGTTATTATTTACGATAGTTGTTGGATTTATACAAAGTTATTCTATGGCTAAAGGACTAGAATCAATGGCTAACTTCACTCTTGTCCTTAATCCTGGCGTGTCGTTCAGAGTCATAACAGCTCTTACCTTAATAGGAGGAACCTTTATCACAATATTACTTGCTGAAATGATAACAAGTCGAGGGATTGGGCATGGGATAAGTATATTAATTATTACTGGTGTCTTTTCTCGAGGGATTCCGCATTATTGGCCACAGATCAAATCAATATACTTTGAAAATTCACTTGTTTGTGTGGTGCCACTTCTGTTAATAGCAGTGCTCTTATTTATTGTGGTATATATCACCGAAAGAGCTCATCGAAATATAGATATTAAATATAATGATGGCAAAGAATATTCTATGCCATTAAAGCTGACAACTGCAGGTACTACGCCTTTGATGTTTGTATCTAGTGTGATTCTGTTTCCCGCCTCAGTTGCCGCAATGATTGCAGTCCCGTGGGTCCAATCACTAGCTAACCAACTGTCGCCAGGATCATTTGGATATATGGTGCTTTATGCAATATTTCTTTTTATTTTTTATTATTTCTTCACATCTGTATTCTATAACTCTGAGAAAATAAATCTTTTTCTAAAGGATAGAAATGCAATTATTAAGGTATCAAACGAACAAACGGCTGAGCTCTATATGGATAAGGTACTTGAGAGAATGGCCTTTATTGGTGTCATTTATTTGTACTTACTCGTTAAGCTCCCATATATTATGATTCAACTTGGTGCCCCTATGTTTATAGGTGGAGTAATGCTTATCAAGGCTACGGCTATTCTGCTTGATATTATTGGAGATATTAGAATAAGGGGAGCATCAGAGGAATTAGTGAAAGTTGCGGAGTTTCATGACGTGCCAAAGGCCGGACTACTAAAGAGTATACTAACGAAAGAAGGGATCCCTTGTTACCTGAGGGGATATTATCATAGAGCACTACTCTATTTGTTTGGTCCATATATCGAAATATCAGCTCTTGTTCCTGAGCATGAGGCCGACAAAGCACGGGCCTTAATCAAGAAATATATGTTTGAAGATTATCACTAGAAACTTGCACTTTTCGGGCATTCTGCCAAGTCTCAGTTTGTAGATAAATATTAAGTGTCAAAATAACTTAACTCTAGGCGTGAACTCCCGACAATCCTTTTGTTATGGACCTGCAAATATGATCACGAAGCAAGGCAGAATCTATATCTGACATTTTGCCGAACTCGACAGCGATACCGGGCCCCATATCGAATATTGCACCGAAGGCCCTCTTTGTATAAATTACATTGCCTTTAAGATGCATAGAGGTCCGGTCGTGAACAGGGAACCTTACCTCGACCTCAAGCCCGGCATCATACCTCTTTAGACCCCTTAGATACATACCGCCCTCAGAAAGGCTTATACCTTCATAGTCCGTCTTTGCTCCGTTATACTGCAGGTGCACCGTTCTGCCGTACAGGCTTCTAAGGTGTCTCCTCTTTTTTCCTCCGGGGTATTTAATGCAATCCTGCAGCGCTTCATGGAACCGGACCACATTAAGGGGCTTTGTAACTATTCCGCAGCAGCGGAACCTTTCACATGCAAGAAGGATATCATCTGACTTCTCATAGGCCATCAGAACCACCTGCATTTCAGACATATCATTGTCTGCCCTTATCTTCTTAAGTGCCGTTATACCATCGGTCCCGGGGAGGTCGACATCAAGCATTACGATGTCCGGGCTGAAGCTTACTGCCACTTCTACGGCATCATCCCCGCTTTCGACGGGAATAACATCAAAGCCCATCCTGTTAAGTGCTATCGCGATATCCATAGCGAACGACTCATCATGATTGGCGACAAGGACTGTGGGCTTGTATCTGAAGACCCCTCCGGTAAGAACCATAGTACTTAAGTATCACATTTAGAGAAGGTTGTCAAACATAGGCGATTATAAAGAACTAGAAAAGAGGCCTATTGGGATGCAGCTTGCTCAGCAGCAACTTTCCGGTTGACGAAAATCTGCTGAACTATGCTAAGGACATTGCTCATCAACCAGTAAAGGACGAGGCCGGATGAGAAGTTAAGGAACATGAAGGTGAAGATCACAGGCATCAACATCATGATCTTTGCCTGCTTTGGGTCTGCAGAGGTCGGAGTCATCTTCTGTTGGAGGAACATAGAAGCACCCATCACGATAGGCAGCACGTAATACGGGTCCTTCACCGAAAGGTCCGTTATCCATAACGCCCATGGAGCGCCTCTCATCTCTATTGCAACAAGCAGCACCTTGTACAGCGCAAAGAACACAGGTATCTGTATAAGCATGGGGAGACAGCCACCCATAGGGTTGACCTTATGTTTTTTATACAGGGCCATCATCTCCTTCTGCATCTTCTGAGAGTCATTTTTGTACTTGACCTTGAGCTCCTGCATAAGCGGCTGGATCGCCTGCATCTTTTTCATGGATTTCTGCCCCTTATTGAGAAGAGGGATAAAAGGTATCCTGATCACTATCGTAAGCACAATGATAGACCACCCGTAATTGTTTATAAAACCGTTTATCCATAGCAGAAGCCAGAATATAGGCCTTGCAATAAAGGACCAGAAACCGAAATCGACTATATGTTCAAGTCCCGGCACGCTGGCCTTCAGTTCTTCTATCACCTTCGGCCCTGCATACAGGACATACCTGTTCTCTCCCTCGAGCAGCTTAACAGCTATAAGACCGGTATTCTCTTTCTTCCATATCTTGATATTTGCCACTTCCGAGCCAGGCACAACGCCTGAGAAGAAATACTTATCCTCAAGGGCTATCCACTGCAGCCCTTCCGGAGATACATACTTTGCAGCTTTTATCTTGCCAGGCTTTATCTCATCCCTGTCGGTCCCTATCAGTGTGACCGGGCCGATATGTGTATAAAAGCCCTCCTCGCCTGAGATACCGAAGTCCTCCCCGAGAGTTAACCAATAATTCCCGAAACCGCTCACCTGATCTACAACATCAACCCTGTAAGTGTCAGCATGGAAAGTTAGTGTCCTCTTTATCGTTCCTTCAGCCGAGCTATGAATAAAACTTAGCGTGCCCTCCGGTTTTCTGTCATCAAGCACAAGGTCATTTCCTACCACACCGAATTCCAGCCTGGAAAGGTCGAACAAATCTTCTTTACCTATCGAAAGAGGGAAAATGTCCGCGGTGCTCTTAGTAAGCGTGACCGGGAGCCCTTCCTTGTCGACATATGTCTTCAGTGTCCATTTCTTTATCACCGCCCCCCTCGATGAGATCTCAGCACTGAACAATGGTGTCTCTACCTTAACAGAGCTAAGCGAGGATGTCTCAGGCAGGTCTACCTCTGCCTCTACCGCCTTCTCTGCTGTATCAGCCTTTACTTCCCTTTCGATAACAGCCTCTTCTTTGGGCTTTTCGGTCTGTGTCGGCTCAGACTTTCCGAAGAAATATTGATACCCGATAAGAACAATGAACGACAGCACTATCGCTATCAGGGCTTTTCCAAAATCGCCTTGTTGTTTTTCCATATCTGGCCCTCTACCTCACCGGATCATATCCGCCCGGGTGGAACGGATGGCATTTTAATATTCTTTTTATCGTCAATATCGAACCCTTCAACGGGCCGTACTTCTCTATGGCCTCTTTTGAGTATTCCGAACACGTCGGGGAAAAACGGCAAGAAGATGGCAAAAAAGGTGAGATCATGTACTGGTAAGCCCTTATCAAAAAGATCATCGCTTGTCTTATCATCTTTTCTCCCTGAACTTATCTACCATAGCCCTGAGCTCATTCAGTACGTCGTCCATTTTGGCCGCGGCGCTCTCTCTTTTCCCAACAAGTACAAGGTCAAAATGCCTCTCATCCTTGTTGCTGCCGTTCATACCCTGTATAAGTTTCCTGAAGGCCTCTCTGTACACCCTCTTGATCCTGTTCCTTGCTACCGCTGTACCTGTTTTTTTACTGACGGCAAGGCCTATTCTGCTGGATTGAGATTGGCTTTCCTTTATATACAGTATGAAGTACTTACCCGGAAACCGCTTGCCTTTAGAAAAGGTCTCTTTGAACTCGTAAGGTTTCTTTAGACGGCTAATCTTTTCCGTCCCTTAGCCCTTCTTCTGTTTATAATCTTTCTGCCGCTTCTCGTACGCATCTTCGCACGGAACCCCAGCCTTCTTTTTCTTCTTCTGTTATGTGGACGGAATGTCGTATATGTACCCATTGTTTCCTCTCAAAAAGCTGAATTATCGAGTAAAAAGTATAATATGAGGGCGCATTATAAGTCAAGGTGATGAAAGTGAAATCAGTTAAAAAATAAGGGTTTTACTTAAAAAACACTAAATAAAGCTCAAATGTGCGGCGGCAGACAAGCTGCCGCCGCTATATTCTAATTATCGGTTATATTGTAATTACCGTCCGGATCAATTTCGATGCTTGCATTAAGATACCTGCAGTTGAATCCTTTTTCCTTGAGAGCATGATATGCCATTTCCGCTCTTACCCCGGTTATACAATGAATAATGATCTCCTTGTTCTTTGGCAGTTCGTCCATCCTGTACTGCAGCTCCTGGGTAGCAATATTCTTTGCCCCCTTGAGCATTCCCATCATAGCCTCTTCTTCATCCCTTACGTCCAGGATGAACTTGTCCGATGGTTTCGTATCAGCTATCTTCTTGAACTCACCTGTTGATATGACCCCCGGTAACGGCTTAGGAACATAGTTGATCTTGCTTTCAAGCTTGCCGCTTATGCCAATGTTGCCCGTCTTAAGCCATGCATCCATGCCCCCCTGCAGCACGGATACGTTCTTATATCCCCATCCCCTTACTACAGCAAACGAATCCATTGCATTCTCTGTATTGTCAGAGTAAAGGACTATCGGGGCTCCTTTCTGTGCGGGGAACATCGCCATGGCGCTCTTGATCTTATTTGCAGGTATCCCGACGGCACCCATGATATGGGCCTTCTCGGCATCCTTCTCTTCCCTGAGGTCAACGGCTACGAACGGAACGCCCTGGTCTATCATTGACTTCGGGTAGATCACTGTCGATATGACCTCACCCCTGGCCTTCTTCCATGTCGGCATGCCGCCGTGGAACACTTTTACATTAGTATATCCCAGTTTCTCCGCCTTCCTGGCAGAGGATGGACTCATCATTCATGTAGGCCCGCCGCAATAGAAAATGAGCATATTGTCCTTGTCCTTAGGCAGCTTGGTAATGCTATTATCGAACTGGCCGTCAAATATCGATATGGCGCCCGGTATGTGCCCCTCGTTATATCTCTTAGCAGGACGTGCATCGACAAGGGTGTACTTGCCCATCTCCGGCCCCTTGGCAACAAGTTTTTTAAGGTCCTCCACTTTCATCAACTTTTCAGGTGGAACTTTTGCCGGCTGCTTTACAGTTATCTTTTTGGCACGAACATCGGCCCCCTCCCTGACAACCGAGATAGCTACTTCTTTTCCCGTCTTGATCTTGTTCACTGCCGGGGCCCCGACGACTTCCAGACCGTCATCAAAAGAGACGAGCCAGACAGCATTACCTATTGAAACCTTCATTGTTCCGGCCTTCATCGACACCGAATCGAGCTTTCCGCGCAGTATGTCCTTTTGACCCTTATGACACTGCACACATGGCTTAGTGATCGTGGGCTTCTCTGCTGCGGCTAACACGTCCGTTCCACTGATCAGGAGAAAAGCGCACACAGCAAGATACAGGATGCCTGTTGACAATTTTCCTTTCATAAGTCCTCCTTTTCCGATTTATTTACCCTCCGGACCTTCATGAAAAGAACCTGATCATATAATACAGCCTTAAAGCCACAATTTCAAGTATTCTAATAATCTAAACTTTAGAACTACTTTCTGTATCGGCAATCCCTATGAACCTCACTCAACGCCAACAAAGAATTCGCCCGATGTATTACAATAATGCACATATCCACCATTGGTTAAAACAGCTAAATGCTTGATAAAAAAGAAAATATTATAATTCTCGGTGTAAAGCCCGAGCATGAGGGCATGAGGCTTGACAGGTTCATTTCTGACGGCCTTAAGATAACGCGCTCCCAGGCCCAGAAGCTCATTGACTCCGGTCATGTGTCGATTGATGAGGCAATGGCAAAAAAGAACCAAAAGGTAAAATCGGGCGAGTCATTGCGCATAAGGATAACAAAGCCAGAGGCAGAAGGTCTTGAACCACAGGACATATATATAGATATAGTTCATCAAGATGAGCATCTTATCGTGATAAATAAACCACCGGGCCTGGTGATGTATCCTGCCGCCGGTCACAGCCACGACACCCTTATGAATGCCGTTGCCTTCCATGCGAAGGAAATGGCATCGGTCGGCGCACCGCTCCGTCCAGGGGTCGTTCACAGGCTTGATAAGGATACTTCGGGGCTGGTTGTCATAGCACTTAGAGATGACTCCTATTACTCGCTCCAGAAGCAGTTCAAAGAAAGAACCATCACGAGGAAATACCTCGCGCTCGTCTATCGAACTATGCGGAACAGGTCGGGCTCCATTAATGCTCCTATCGGAAGGGCGATCTCCGACCGCAAGAAGATGTCAACAAGAACAAGACGGGCAAAGGCGGCACTTACCCATTATAAGGTCATAAAGGAGTTCGGAGACGCATCGCTTCTAGAGCTTGTTCTTGCCACAGGAAGGACACATCAGATAAGGGTGCACCTTTCTTCCTCCGGCCATCCTGTACTTGGGGACAGGACATACGGCAAGATCACACACCTTAAGGCAGGCAGCAGAACGATATCTGTCCCAAGGCAAATGCTACATGCAGAGACCCTGGGATTCGTACATCCCTACACCGGACAGGATATCTTCTTCACGTCTCCGCTGCCCGAGGATATGAAGGGTGTCATATCATTACTTGAAGAATAAAGCCACACTATTTTTTTATTGACATCCGAAGAACGTATTATTAAAATCTAGATATTTCAAAAAAATAGCAGGAACGAACTCAACATACGGAGGGCTACCATGAAAAGAAGATATTTACTATTCCTTTTATTAACTGTATTCATCATTACGGGATGCGTATCGACCGATGAACACAACGCATGCCTGTTGAACGCAGAAAATCTCGGACAGGACATCCTGGACCTTGAAGAAGAGATAAGCGGACTTGAAGAAGAAAAGGCATCACTTACATCGAGCATAGCTGATCTCAAAGCAGCATTGAAGGAAGAGTCCGAGGAAAAGGCCATTGCAATTGAAGAGAAAGAGAAGGCCATAGCCGGGCTTAAGAGCACATACCAGAACCTCGTAAACGAGCTTAACCAGGAGATACAGGAGGGACAGATAAAGGTGACACAGCTGAAGGACAAGCTCTCACTTACGATGGTCGACAAGATCCTTTTTGACTCGGGAAGCGCTGAGATCAAAAGCAAGGGCAAGGAAGTGCTTGACCGGGTGGGCGAGATATTAAAGAAGGTCGAAGACAAACAGATAAACATAGTGGGACACACCGATAATGTCCCTATAAGCTCCCGACTGACTGACCGGTTCCCAACAAACTGGGAGCTGTCGACGGCCAGGGCCACTACCGTCGTAAGGTACCTTCAGGAGTCCTCGGACATATCGCCCGAGCTTCTGCTTGCATCGGGAGTCGCCGAATACAGACCAGTTGATTCAAATGACACCCCAGAAGGCAGGGCCTCGAACAGAAGGATAGAGGTACTTCTGGTACCGATAGAACTCAAACAAGCCGGGGAAGCACCGGCCGAATAAAAAGTAACGGAGCCACTTAGAGACCTGCTTGGTTGAACAACCCTGCAGTCGTTACGTACAATGCGAACGCAACGTTTGACCGGACGGTCTTTTGTCTCTCTATGGCTCCGAAGTTTTATGCGATACCCCAGATACGGGGTACCTTAAGCTTTTTTCTAAATGGGTGCATCGGATAGATACTTTAGGCTTCCTCCTATGCTCCGGAGGCATGCTCACCATATCTAACCATCCCGCTCCCAGATCGAGTAACTTGGTCCTAAGTTTGACCCGCACCGGGGTAACGCTTATCTTGCCTTACTTTATTGTAACTTGTAATGACCCGGTCGTCAAGTACAAAATCGAGGATTTTTAGCCTCCTAACTCCTTGCAATATAAGTAGTTTTTATCACCCGCCAGCTTTCACACCGGATCCCGGTGATAGGCACTTATATGATACTGTCCGGAATGATGTCATAAAGGGAAAGCTACGTGTTTTAGCACCTGCATCGGGCCTTCTTTTTTGACCAGATAGAGCTGGGACCTGTCCCTGACAAGAAATGCCCCGGCGAAACCAAGAGAGTTTATGGAAACAGGCCCCCAGAACTCTCTTGACCTTGGGACCAGTAACATCCACTCGCGGGTGATCAAAAGACAATACGGACCGGGCTGCCATTTTCTTCCATCTCTCTCTACCGGCTCCAGGCCCGATGCATTCATCATATCCATATACAACCCGTGTAACTCCTCCGATAAACTGCCCAAAGGGTCATCACCCTTCGTATCCAGTCGCACGAACACATTCCTGAAGGGTAGCCCTTCCACGCTGCAGATACCTTCCCTGCTGTCGACCGCATCTAAAAGTGGCTCTATCGGTACGGAAGGCCCTTCATGTGCCAGCGGAAGCGGAACAAGCTGCAGATGCTTATGCCTCTGGCTTGCTCCCGCCTCGGTGCCGCCGTTATAGAAACCCAGGCTATCATACTCTGCCATGCATTTAAGAAGAGCTCCGAAATCCTTAACGGTAAGCAGTTCATCCTGGTCCTCGAAATCCTCCGTAACTATAAGAAGGTGGTTATCCACAACGTTATACTTATTAAGAAGGGCAATGTGGTCAGCAGATACCCGAGCGACGAACAGGTCCTCTTCATAAGGAAGGAAAGGGTCACTGACGGTTTTGCCATCAGCTCGACCATTTTCTATTCCTGTTTCCCGGTCCTTCCTTGAAAGTGACCTGATCACCCTGATATAGAACCTTATCCCGGATCCCTCAGTGAACTCATGCTCGGTCTCTATCGGGAGCAGTGCCCCTGACCTGATAGCACTTTCGGAGGCGTCAAGAACAGATCTCCACAAGGTCCCTTCTTTAAAGCTCATATCATTATCTCCATCGGATATTATAGAACGTTAAAGTCGATCAAGGAGAAAAATACATATGGTATAATCTCCACTATGGCTAATAATGTCGGCTCTCTACCCATTATACCTGCCACACGTGGAGATGACATTCACAATATTGATCACATGCATGATGCTGACCTCGTGCTTTTCATGGCGGGCAACCAGTTCATGGTCATGGAGGAGCTCATGGGTGAGTTCAGGCAAGACAACCCGGATATAAAAAGGATCTTCTACGAGACCCTGCCACCTGGCCTTGAACTTAAGCAGATACTCGCCGGAGGCGCGTTGTTCGGTGAAAAGCTTATCGATGTTATGCCTGATATATACACATCAGTAACGGAGGATGCCGTTAACAAGCTCAGGGAGAGGGACCTCGAAGACCGATCGTTCGTCTATCTGCATAACAGAATAGTGCTCATGATACCGGAAGGAAACCCCATGGGAATAAGTGCGGTCAACGATCTTGGCCGGGACGACATAACAATATCACAGCCCGGAGAGCTAGAGGACATATCGATATACATACACGAGATGTACAAAGAGGCGGGAGGAGAGGCCCTTTTAAGAAGGATCATGGATGAGAAGAGGGCAGAAGGTACAACAATACTGACGGTCGTACACCACAGAGAGACACCCCTTAGGCTGGTGAAGGGCACCGCTGACACCGGTCCGGTGTGGGCCACGGAAGTGATCAATGCGAGGAACGAGGGCGTCAAAGTAGAAATGCTCGATCCGGGCGAAGGACTTGATCAGAGAGATAAGGTCAATTATTTCATAACAAAGCTCAAGGGATCTGGCAATCCCGAAAACGCTGACAGGTTCCTGGATTTCATAACGTCAGAAAAGGCCCGCAACATCTACAGCTCTTACGGTTTTGTTCCGCACGGGCAATGATATCGCTTGCCCTTTGATAGCGCGTTTGTTTGCAAAAATATAAGTCCTGCATACTCTAATAACTGCCATAGTGCTGTCAGCCGCTTGAGGTAAACTTTATCAAGTAATGAAACACAAGGAGGCATAAATGCTACATTTGAGAACATTTCTGGCAGGTCTGGTACTCATAGCGGCAGGGATCGTAATGGGAGATCCGGTGCCTGATGAACTCAGGTCAAACTTCGTGCAGGGTCAAGAGCTTACAGCAACCTCTCCCGAAGCAAACGATGAATGCGATCTGAACATAAGCGGGTAGAAAAAAAGAACCCTGCAATATCTTCGAACCATACTACAGGGGATCTTTGATCAACCTTCTTATTAACCTTCGCAGCAGAGCCTTCTGAGCTTCTTCTTGCCGGTTGCGGATACAGACATTACAACATCTACTTTGCCGCCGCAGATGCTGCAGACCTTGTCTTTGCCCTTCATGCCGGCCCTGGCCGCAACGTCCGTCTTGGACTTCTTCTTCTCAGCCATTTTTCTTCCTCCTTTAAAGCGTTCTTATCTTTTATGCGGACATCATCACTGACGATCCCGCTTGATCTGCAAAGTACTCAGTTATCGTGTGTTCTATACTCTCCGGCTTGGCATGCAATACAGAGGTATGTCGACAGCTTAACTGCAGCTACTTCACGAAACTATAAAGTCTAATCAAACAAGGCATTCAATGTCAATAAAATATTGGCGTTTTGAGTTACAATCATATACATAAAATGAACTCGGGACAGGATAGAAGAATGACGTATGAGACTGCACTTGAGCTGATCGCAAAATACGGGAATGGCCTTCCCTGGACAGACCACTGCGTGGCCGTTTCAAAGCTGGCTGTGCATTTAGGAGAGCACCTTCCGGACACTGCAAACATAGACGTGGATTTTTTGCGTTCGGCATCCCTCGTTCATGACATCGGACGTTACAGGGACCACCATCCCATAATCCACGGTGTGGAGGGATTCCGGTTACTGTCCGGTCTGGGTTATGCAAGAGAGGCCTTTATATGCGCTTCTCATACACTTCATGGCCTTAAAAGAACGGATGCCGTAAAGTACGGCCTCCCGGATATGGATTTCATTCCGGGAACGCTGGAGGAGAAACTTATAGCTATCTCGGATTCATTGATGGACCACACAAGCCCAACCACATTAGACAAAAGGTTCAAAAGCTTAAGGGCCAGGTATAAGAGCAATCATGACTTTATGAACAGACTGGATGAAGCAGAGCATACAGCTCGGCTGACAATTGACATGTTCAACGAAAAGTTCGGTTTGTCGATCGAACAAATAGCTATAAACGCCTTTCATGACCGGACTTGATCTTTTTTATGCTTTTTCAGAGCCAGTGCCAGTTCATCCTTTACTGCATCCCTTAGTTCCTTCGGCCTGATCACCTCAACGAAAGGCATCCACTGGTATACCCACTTCTTTACACCCGTAAGCCCCTTGACCTTGAACTTCATCTCAAGGTTCCCGTCAGCAAGTTCCCTTGTCTTCTGCTGCTGGAACCATTTCTCTTTTCTTAGGATGTTGTGCTTAAAGTCCCTGTCAAATACGAGCACTACCTCCTCCGACCTTCCGCCGATCCACGCTCCAAAGGTATCGGCAAGCTCATCCTCGGGTACTATTCTCTTTGGCACAAATTGCTCTTCAAGTATCGTCAGGCTCTTTATCCTGTCCAGGGCAAAGGTCCGCATATCAGAGCTCACATGGCAGTAGCCTCTCATATACCAGAACTCATCATTGAAGAACAGATAGTACGGATCGACCTTCCTGCTGGAAACCTCTCCCGAAGATAATTTCGAATACTCTATCAGGACCCGCTGATAATTATTTATCGCGGAGTGGACAGATCCGAGGTGATCATGCACCGCCTGCGATATACCACGGGACTTTAGGATTATATGGCTGGGAAGTTCAGATGATTTCGATGCCAGCTTCTCTTCGATCCTGCCCAGGCCCTTTTCCATTCCCGCGCCAACGCTACGCATCATGCTCTTTGCGAGGGCAAATGACAGTGTCTCTTCGACAGAAAGATTAGGCTTCCTGAGGCTGTACCCTTCCACGAACACATAGCTTTCTCTTTTGCGATCGAAATGTATAGGGAAACCGGCTATCTGCAGGGTATTTAAATATCTGTGAACGGTCCTTTCACTTACTTCGAGCTCATCGGCCAATGACTTGACCGTGGTCGCTTCCTTGCCATCCAGCTTGTTAAGTATGATCATGAGAGAATCGAACTTATATGACATTATCTCCTCCCTTTACCTGAAGTCTATAATATCACACTGACAGCATTGTGTCAGTCTATTTCATCATAATATCTGCATGTTATCTTCATTACTTCTTCACATGGGGAGGGCAAAATAATAACAGATAATGACAATAGTGAACGGAGGTAAGAAACATGAAAGGATACATTATCATAGGACTGATATTTATGACAACCGCGATGGTTGTGCATATGGACAATGCGAGAGCTAAAGAAGGGCCGGTTGAGAAAGCTACCCTTGCGGGCGGGTGTTTTTGGTGTATGGAGCCGCCTTATGAGAAACTTGATGGAGTAAAGGATGTAATATCGGGGTATACCGGCGGGCATAAGAAGAACCCTACATACAAGGAAGTGTCGTCCGACAAGACCGGCCATGTTGAGGCTGTACAGATAACCTTTGACCCCTCAGTTATATCCTACAACGAGATCCTTGACATCTTCTGGCGCCAGATAGACCCTACTGATCCTGGTGGCCAGTTCGTAGACAGGGGTTCTTCTTACCTTTCGGCGATCTTCTATCACAGCGAAGAGCAGAGGAAGACAGCAGAGGCATCAAAGAAGGAGCTTGAAAGCTCAGGGAAGTTCGACAAGCCCATAGTAACAAGTATCAGGCCTGCCATGGAGTTCTACCGTGCAGAGGACTACCACCAGGACTACTACAAGAAGAATCCGCTTCGTTACAAGTTCTACAGGTTCAATTCGGGCAGGGACCAGTTCCTCAAGAATACCTGGGAAAGCAGTGAGAGCAAGGACGTTTCACCTAAAGAGAACACCTATGTAAAGCCTTCAAAGGAGCAGCTAAAGATGAAACTTTCGGATATCCAATATAAAGTAACACAGGAGGAAGGCACCGAGCCGCCTTTCCGAAACGAGTACTGGGATAACAAGAAAGAGGGAATATATGTTGACATAGTATCGGGAGAGCCTCTTTTCATATCGACAGATAAGTACGACTCGGGAACAGGCTGGCCGAGCTTTACCCGTCCGCTTGAGCCTGACAATATTATCGAGAAGACCGACAGAAGCCTCTTCATGACGAGAACTGAAGTAAGGAGCAAGCATGGCGACTCACATCTTGGACACGTGTTCAACGATGGCCCTGAACCCACAGGTCTTCGCTACTGCATAAATTCGGCCTCTTTGAGGTTTGTGGAAAAGAGCGAACTTGAAAAGGAAGGCTACGGGGAATACCTGGACCGCTTCTGATCCGGACCGACCTTTTTTAACTGAACATCAGGCCGGACAGGTAAATATGGTTCTTCCCCTTCTTTACCCACCGTACTACGGCCGTCCTGCTTCCCGTAAAGGCAGAGCATTTATCTATGCTTACGGTCTGCCCGACATGCAGGGCGGTCCTTGAATAAAAACAAATACCTGTCGCGCTGATGTCATGCGTGAGTGCCTTATACTCTTCATTACGGACCTCCGCTCCCCTCCTGACCCTCATGGTATATGCGCATCTAAGTTCTATCTTAGACCTTGGCTGCTCCCTCTTCTCTGAAGAGATAACCTCCGCAAGAAGTTCTGAAGGATTAAAGTAATCAAGCTGAACACTTGCCAGTTCCTCTAATGGGTTACCGCATATCTGGCACCGGTCCTCGGGTTCAAAACACTTACTGCAATAGTTCACCGAGCACGTAAGACATACCAGAGCATCAATATCTGTATCCTTAACAAGATCACCGCAAGAGTAGCAGATCATCAATGGCCCCCTATTGAGAATATGGGAGTTACACCACTTGCTTTAGTATATTCAAAACAATGAAAAAATGCATAAGATCTCACCCGCATAACCATCTCTCGAACTTTTTCGCCAGAACGGACCATGAGTATGGCTCGGTCATTTCCCTCGCTTCATCGTCAGAAAGCCTCTTCCCCAGGATAATAAGGTTTCTCAACCTCGTCAGGAGCTCACGGTCATCATAAAGGAACTTCTCATCGAACAGCTCCGGATATGAAAGCCTGCGAGGGACCAGAGGTACGCACCCTGCCCTTGCCGCCTCGACAGCAGCTATACCAAAAAACTCATGCTGTGCGGTCGAAACCGCAATTGTGCTCCTCCTTAACCATGATGCATAATCCCTTCTGTCCTTTACGTATCCCATATGTAGTATCCTTCCGGAAAGCCTTGCCTTTGCCTCATTAAAGATCGGGGGGATCTCCGTGAAGGACTCCCCCAGAACTACTACACCGAAATCCAGTCCCTCGGCATCAAGCTTGAACAATGCCTTGAAGAACGTATCAGGGTCCTTATCATGCTCCCACCTGTGGTTCCAAAGCACGACCGGGGAACCCCCTTCATGCTGAGGCTTCACCTCATCTATGCTCGAGAAATCGATGGCGGGGTGTATAACGCTCGCCCTGCTCCTTATCGCACCGCACGGATCATTGAGCTTAAGGTCATAGGAGACCTTCAAGATATCCTCCACTCCCTTCAAAAAGGTCTCAAGATTGTACTTCGAATTGAACGCTATCCTGTCCGATGCCAGAGCGGTTGTCAAATTGGTCAGTGCGAAATGCAGGTCCCTCTCGTCCCCGACCTGGACCGGATACTCGAACTGGTTCTCATGAAAATATGTCAGTACCGGAACCCGCCTTACCCACTCCGGCGACAGGCCCCTGAAAGATGCGACATCAATGAAGGTTGAGCATAATATGACATCATATTCCCTGCCAAGACTGTGAAGCAGATCCGCAAAATATGGGGCCGATAACCTCATCCTCCACATCCATTTCCTTGCCGGAAGCTCCATCAGGTCAACCTCATGGGGCAGGCGGCCTATAAGCCCGTCTAAAAAGCTCTTATGGGAACCGCCATAGTACGGCTCTATCATCAGCACCCTGAGCTTTTTCTTCTCTTCTTTTCTCTTTGTCATGGCAGTGCTATGCTACAACAGGTTAACAGTAAAAGCAAGAACACTATAAAAATTTCTTTTCTGTGATAAACACCGAACTGCTATACTATCTAGTGAAATGGCTGACAATGTTCATATAGTATGCCCCCACTGCAATGCGGTTAACAAATTAACTCCCGCAAAATTAAAGAAGAACCCGAAGTGCGGTAGTTGCCACCAGCTGCTTTTTACCGGCAAACCGATATCACTGGACACTTCAAGTTTCGAGAAACATATAAAAAAGAACGACATTCCTATACTTGTCGATTTCTGGGCATCATGGAGCGATGAATCTAAGATGATGGCACCCGCGGTCGCGCTCGCGGCTACAAGGCTAGAACCCAGACTGCGCATAGCAAAGGTCAACAAGGATACCGAACCGGATATAGCAAAGAAATACGGCATTCTGCAGGTCCCGACCGTGGTGCTTTTCAGACAAGGAAAAGAGCTGAACAGGGAATATGGTGCGTTCGATATATCCCGCATCCTTAAGTTCATCAAGGATAATGCCTAAGAGGACAGACCTCTAAAGGTCCGACATATAATTGCCTTCCTGAAACTCCTTAAGCGCCTCTTCCAGCTCTTCAGCGCTGAGCGAACCCTTCTGAACAAGGAGCTCACCTAACTTAATATACCTGCCGGAACACTCACTATCTATCTGCTCGATGACGTCCGGACCGACAAGCTCAAGGGCCCTTACGGCATCTTTAAAGGTAACGAACTTCTCTCTTTGATAGGTCCATGCCTGTCTGAACTGTTCAAGATCGATATGCCCCCCCTCTAGAAGCTCCTCAGCAAAGGACCTGTTGAGCTCAGACTGCACCTTTAGGGCTTCTGTGAGCTCGTTCTCGGTGACCTTATCCCTCATAATAAGAAATCTACCAAACATCAAAGGAACAGACATAGACCCTCCTGACAGTTCTATTTCACTCTGCATGCATCCGCTGCAGAACGCACGATGTGCATCATTGATGATTATACAGCAAGTCTATTTGAGATACAAGATGAGTATCAGAACGCCTTAATAAACATGATTCACATCATATACATGGACCGGCAATAAACCTTAACATACATAACAATGGCAACAAGATATTCTTACATGAGAAAGGTGAGACACGCCACTCAGGCCTTTTTTCTGTTTTTGACCGTGCTGACAGGTTACAGGTTCTATCTGTTCATGAGCCAGTTCGGCAGTGATACGGCCGAGTTCGTCACGAGACCCCCTTCGGTAGATGCATTCATGCCCATCGCCGGTTTTATGTCACTTAAGTACTTCATATTTACCGGGATAATCGAGCCGATCCATCCTGCGGCGTTCATCATGTTCCTTGCCATAGTGACCGTCTCTCTGGTCGCTAAAAAAGGATTCTGCGGATGGATATGTCCCATCGGCACCATATCCCAGTACTTCTGGATGGCCGGAGAAAAGCTGTTCGGAAAGAACTTCATTATGAGCAAGCAATACGATATCCCGGTCAGATCACTAAAATACCTGCTGATGGGCATGTTCATTCTGCTTATAGGAGTTGCCATGACCCCTAATATGATGGTCCTTTTCTTCATCACAGACTATTATAAGACGATAGACGTCAGGACCATGCAGGTCTTTACACAGATGTCTACCCTTACTTTGATCGTACTGCTTGTCATCGGTGCGTTCTCGCTCTTCTACAAGAACTTCTGGTGCAGGTACCTCTGCCCATACGGGGCACTGCTAGGGCTGGTCAGCTCGGCAAGTCCCGCAAAGATAAAAAGGGATAATGATAAATGCATAGATTGCAAGGCCTGCACAAAGGCATGTCCATCGGCCATAGAGGTGAGTGAACAGGATATTGTCCATTCGCCTGAGTGCCTGGGTTGCACCACATGTCTCAGCCATTGCCCTGAGGAAGGCGCGCTTGAGATGACCGTTCGGGCAGGGAAGGACCGTAAACCGTTCAAACCCGTACTGTTCCCGATCGCTCTTATAGTCTCTTTCTATCTGATAATCGGCATAGGAGTGTTGACGGAAAACTGGCATTCCAAGATGCACCCGGAGGAGTATGAAAGGGTCATTACAGATATCGGTAAGGAGCACAGTGAAAGCGGCCAATAGAGCTTTCACATTATCCTCCCGAGGTGCTATTATTATCGTGTTATATGGAGCATAGAATATTCATAGTTCTGATCATTTCGCTTATCTTTTTGCCGGTTTCGTTGTCGGTTTCGGCGGAGCAGGAAGGCCATTCGCCCTATTCGGGCCAGGAAAGGCGGGATATAAAGGCCCTCTCAGATGAAGAGATAAAGGGGCTGAGGGACGGAAGCGGGATGGGAATGGCAAAGGCGGCCGAGCTGAACCATTACCCCGGGCCTAAGCACGTTCTCGAGCTGGCCTCAGAGCTGGAACTCACCGAAAAGCAGAAAGACCAAACAATAGCAGCGTATGACATAATGCATGAAGAGGCCTTATCGCTTGGGAAAGAGATCATAGAAAAGGAAACAATACTTGACCGTCGTTTTGCTCATGAACATATCGATGAAAAGGTCCTGGAAGAGATAACGCTCGAGCTTGGCCGGCTAATGGGCAGGCTGAGAGCAGCACATCTAAAAGCACATATCAAAATGAAGAGCATACTTTCGGAGGACCAGATAAAGAGATATGACGACCTCAGAGGCTACGGACCGGGAAGTTCTCACAGGAAGGGTCATGATCACTCACATCACTAGCCCGGCTCAGGCATTTTGTTCTAAAAGCTCCTGAAGAAATATTGCAGGTATGAACCTGGAGTTGCCCTCCTCGTTCTTTACCATCTCATAAAAAGCGCAGGTACTGCATATCTTGGATTTATGTTTATAATTGTCCTGTCTCTCACTGAAACACAATGTGCCGACAACGACCCAGCATGCACGCCCTGCGTTCACCCCCCCGTGTACCCCGTTGAGCCTTTCTTCGGTGGTGGCAGGGCATATCTGCTTTGATTCATTATCTATGCAACCTATCTCCTTGCAGCACTCGTGGAACTCCCAGCAGTTCAACCTGCGGGACCCATCCCCATCCTTTCTGATCTTGATGCTCATCATCATATAAGCGGGTCATCAGACCTTAACTAATGGTAGTCCATAAATGCCTCAACGTCAAGAACGACCCATGATTTATGACCACTTGTCTGATAAAGCGGTACTGTAACCGTCATTACATGCATTTTTCTTTTATATCGACTACAATAAATAATCACCAAAAGGAGGTAAAAAGGTATGAAACATTTTTTTATTGTGGTCCTGACAGCTCTGATCTCTATATCATTTGCCGCAGCAGCAATTGGAGCCGAGATGAAGGAAGGAACCATCAAAGGTATCGATATGGAAAAGGGAACGATCGTGTTCTGTCCTGCCGGCACCAAGGATGAGATGACCATGGAAGTTGCCGGCACGGTTAACCTCAAGAAGTTCAAGACAGACATGAAGGTAAAGGCATTCGTAGAAGAGAAAGACGGCAAGATGATAGTAAAGGGATTAAAACCCAGCAAGAGGGTAGTTCAGGGCTGTTGATCCGTGTTTAGATACCGGAGATCATGGAGAGCGCTCGCACCGCTCTCTTTTTTTTTGATCCTTCAAATATATATAATAATCCCAATGGTGCGCCATTCGTTTCTCATACCGTTCATTGTCCTTTGCCTTACCTTTCCCTCCTTTGCCCTTTGCATAAAGAAATCAGGGGTTAACCTCAGAAAAGGACCCGGCAAGAACCACAAGATGATAGATGAAGCTTTCAAGTACACTCCGCTGAAGCAGGTCGGAAAGAAAGGGGAATGGGTACACGTTCAGGACTTCGAGAAGAAGACATACTGGGTGCATCAAAACCTTGTAACAAAGAATTTCGACTGCGCAGTGGTAAAGGTCGAAGAGGCAAATATAAGGACAGGTCCCGGAACGAACCACGAGGAGATCGAGCTCAGCCCGACGATAAAGCATGAGACGTTCAAGGTCATTGAAAGAAAGGGGTCATGGGTAAAGGTCGAGGATGAGTTCGGAGGAAAGGGCTGGATATTTAGAAAGCTTCTCTGGATCTATTAGATCTCTTTCAACGGAAGACCATTCATAACAAACCCAGTTTCGGACCGAAAAAAGAGAGAAGAGCCCAGCCAGCTCCTATTAAAAAAAGAACAACTGCAGTGAACTTGTAAAGCGCAGGGACCCAGCTACGGTTGAGCTCACCTGCACTGTATATGGCCTTCACTTCTACATATGGGACCGGGGACCTCCTGTACCACCCTTCAACAGCAACCTCTCTGCCCTGATACTCTCCCGCTTTGAGAAGGCCGAACAGAAGTTCCCAGAGCGCGAAAGGCTGCCTGTAGTCAAGGAAGATGATACCTGTGTCGTCCTTCATAACGAAATCTTCGGAAAAGATATATCCCGGCACCCCTCTGCCTATTATCTTCCCCTTCAAAGTGCATGGTACGGGTCTTACAGAAGAAACCTTGACCTTCTTCAGAAGAGATGCAACGCTCATCTTTGGAAAGTAGCCCCCCTTGTAAGAGAACCTGAACCTTATCATCATAGCCGCTCCGAGAAAGGCTATCAAATAGGGGACCATTTGCGTTAACTGTGACGGGAATGCCTCCGCGCCCCGCATAAGAAAGAACACCCCTACTACTCCAGCTATAGATAGGAGGGGCAGCAGATGGATGATTATGTCAACAAAGAACTCGTCCCAGTATGATTCCGGCCTTCTGTGATCAAAGACTATATAGGGCTCCTTTCCCATGTGGGTAGCCAGGTTCGACATGTACATCAACCTGTTCGCGACAAGCGGATGGGTCGAATTAAGTTCATACCATTTAGCCCACGGGTTCCAGAGGTCCCATCTCATGGCGCTCTTGACGTTCTCTTTGTCCACCTCTCCCGATGCCATGACCCCTTCATTGAAGCCTGCCACTGCAAAGGCCCTTGCCGCTTTGCCATCAAATATCCCCATAGCACCTATAGCCTCGAGGTTCGCACTTCTTGATCCGGAGCTCTCTTCTGTCTTATCCTTCTTCTTTTCCTGACCGGCAAGCCCATATGCGATCTTAACAAGAGCACTTGCAAGCTTGGAAGGATCCCCTGTAGCTTCACCGGCGAACCTGTCCGCATGATACTCCCTTGTCCTGGAGAACCAGAGAACTATGTACTCGCTTACTATATATAGGACATACGCACCGATCGCCACCACCACCTTGGCCTGATTGCCCTTATTTTCACTGTCCGAGGTATCCATCCTGACAAGGGTTCTGTAAACATAATAGAGCAGTAACGGGACCATCTGGGCTATTGTCATCAGAAGCATGTCCCAGTGGACGGCATGTCCTATCTCATGGGCGATAACAGCCTGTGATTCCTCGGGATCCAACAGTTCGAACAGCCCTCTTGAGACCACTATTCGGGCATTGCCCGGGGTATGTCCGTATGTAAATGCTTGCGGGGCACCATCATCGATCACGCCGAACCTCGGGAACTTCATCTTATTTTCGGCGCACAGTTGCTTTACGAACCTCTGAAGGTCCTCGGGAAGCTCTGACCTGTCCATCCACTCCATCTTATAGAAACATCTCAGCGACAGGTCCATCAGGAACGGCCCTATTATGAACTGGATCATCATCACTATGAGGCCAAAACCTACAGCGAACTCCACGGGCATATCAAGGAACTCAACCGCGGCAATTAATATCGCTCCCAATAATGCGTATAGACCGAAAAGGGTATACATTGACCTCATGAACATATTGGGAAGAGGCAACAACTTACCCGCCTGCAGCCGCTCGCGTCTCTTCAGGTTATCGCTCATCCCGGCCTTACCTGAAGATCCGACCGTTGCCCTGTCGAGGTTCATCTTCATGTTCGCTTCAGAATTGAGAAGAGCTCTCAGTTCTCCGGCATCGAACCAAAGCCCCCCGGACTCAGTGTCATAATCAATGAGAGGGCCTCCCGGATAGCGAAACTCTATCATAGGCTTTCCGCTCCGGGGTGACAGCTTGTTCCCCTGTCTTTTCTTCTTAAAGCCCTCGTTAAGTTTCCGGGATACCAGTTTCGGCTTCCTGGCGAACTGGAAGATCTCACCTTTATCCAGCCACACCCCTTTGCACTTGTCGCAATAATCTATTTCTGTCCCCTGCCTGGTCAGGACAGGCCTGAGCGCCTGCTCTTTGCAGTTAGGACAGTTCATTCGTTCATTGCCCGTGCGTTACCCGTAACAGAAGGGTCCCTGCGGCTGTCTCCCCCCATTCAGCGATGCCGGTAACATTAAGATCGCTTGTGGTCAAAAGCTGTTTGAAGAGTGCGATCCCCTTGTCAGAGCCGGAGAGCTCAATGAACAGGGATGCTTTCTTCGGGCAAACCGCTATTATATCCACACTTCCTGCTGACACCTCAACTATTTGCCTCTCCCAGTCGGGTGACCGGCAGATACTTGCATCTGATGCATTGGATATCCCGGCCGAAAAAGATAAAACTGCAAGCGCAACAAAGAAGGCAATTACCGGACTAAACCTCACTGAACTCCTCCGGATAGTCAATAGTACCGCTCGAGTTCTTAAGTGCTCCCTCCACAAGTTCCAATGCCATGACAGCCTTGTCAGGAACATCGAAAGGCGCACGTATGCCCCACTCACTGGCAGGACGAAAACCGAACATCGGATAATACTCGGGATGACCGACCACGATCACTGAGCGATACCCCAGCTTCTTTGCAGCATCGACCCCCTCCTGGACCAGCCTTGCACCAACTCCCTTCCTCTGGAAATCGGGATGGACTGACAAAGGGGCAAGAGCGAGGGTCTCGATCTCACCTTTCTTCATTCTTATCATCACGGGAAAGAAGAGGGCATGTCCGATTATCCTGCCTTCATGCTCAGCGACAAGGGACAGCTCCGCTACGAACTCTCTTCTCTCCCTCAGTTTCTCGACAAGGACCCCCTCGTTAGGCTGACCAAACGCATCGCCGCAGATCTTACCTATACCCTCTCTGTCCTCTTTCTTTTCTGCTCTTACTACGAACTTCATATTTGTTACCTATTGCACTCCCACCCCGGACTGCTGCATACCTATAATTGTCGGTATCAAGATAGCCGCGAGTATGCCTAATATCATTACCGCTATAAGAACTACCATGAATATGCCGAATATCTTAAAGTACGTGCCCAACTTGCCAAATGACATTACCATATCCTCATCAGATTCCGACTCATAGGCCTTTGTAAGAAGGTTCGATGAGGACACAAGAAGGACCCCCATCCAGATAGGAAGCCAGGCTATCAATATCCCCCATATCGAAAGTATCTGCAAGGCTCCCGATATGATCGTCATGATACCCGCAAACTTTATCCATCCCTTCACCTTATACAGCGGATCGCTGATCTTTCTCAGCTGCGACATCGCCTGTTCCTGCATCTCCATAGTTCCCCCTTTCTCTATTTACCCTTGAACCCAGGTTTGCGTTTTTCTATAAATGCTCCGGTTCCTTCCTTGAAATCCTCCGTTGTCGCTATAAGTCCGAAGTAGTCGGCCCCGAGCAATGTAGACTCCTCAAGAGTCATATTAAGACCCTTATGAAGAGATTCCCACGTAAGCCTTACAGCAAGAGGGGAGTTCTCCAGTATCTGGCCGACCAGAGCTTTACACTCCTCCATCAGGAACTCTGTTTCTACCACCTTATTTACCAGCCCTATCTGAAGGGCCTCATCCGCCCCGATATGTTTGCCGGTCAGTAGCAGCTCTGCCGCCCTTCCCTTGCCTATTAGTCTCGGCAGTCTTGTCGTCCCCCCCCAGCCCGAGACCGCACCAACTTTGACCTCGGGGTGTCCGAACCTCGCAGAGGGGACCGCGACCCGAAGCATACAGGCCTCGGCGATCTCGAGCCCTCCGCCCAAGGCATAGCCGTTGATCGCAGCAACAACTACTTTACCGAGGTTCTCTATCTTCCTCGTTACCTCAACTGCTATCTGAGCAAGGTCCCTTATTTCCATAGGTGTTGCTCTGCTCAGGTACTGGATATCGGCCCCTGCAGAAAATGCCCTTTCTCCTGCACCGGTTATTATCACGGCCTTTATCGCGTCCTCTATGCGTACATTATCGAGGATAGCGCCGAGCTCCTCCAGAAGGTCTCTGCTCAGTGCGTTAAGTGCATCGGGTCTGTTTAGAGTTATTATGCTTATCCCTTCCCTCAGTTCGAACCTTACTAGGTCACTATCAGGCATTTAATCATCCCTCCACTTGTTCTTCCCGCGCTTGTCGTCGTCATCGTCATCGTCGTCATCATCATACTTGTGCTTCTTCTTATATTTATGTTCTTGCCTGCGTTCTTTTTTGTGCTCATTAGGCGGATACTTACTCTTATGATCATGAAAGTGCCTGTGAGGCTCGTCTGTATCCAGCATGATCTCGATGGCATCGTCAGACACTATGACCACCGTTCGCGGCAGCCTGACCGATGCCCTCCATCTGTTACCTTCCATATAGAACCACATCTCTCTGTCCACATCGAAATACACAAAACTTGACGGGTAGTACCTGTATCTGTACTTGGCCCTTTTACCATGTGCGGGAGCCCATGGCGGAGGTGATTTCTTTACCCCTTCACTGTGTCCCGGCGGGGGTGAGTGGACATAAACACAAGACGATATGAACAACACCACGACCATAACAGAAAAGACCCTAAATATTTTCATGGAACCTCCCTCTACTGCAATAATGCCGTAGTTCAAAGTATACATTACGTCGGTCTTGATCTAAATCCGGCGTCCATATATGTAGTTATCCCGATCTTTTTATGATAGCATCTTAATAGATTCCCGATATCACTTAATAATATGAGACATTCTTTTAAAACTGGTTTCAGTTTCGGCCTGACGTCAGGGATAATAACCACCCTGGGTCTTATTGTGGGACTTCATTCAGGCACAAACTCAAGGACGGTGATCATAGGAGGCATACTGACCATTGCAATAGCTGACTCATTTTCCGACGCGCTCGGTATACACATATCAGAAGAATCGGAGGGCAAGCATTCGACCAGGGAAATATGGGAAGCCACGCTCTCCACACTTTTTTTCAAGTTCCTCTTTGCAATGTCCTTTGTGTTGCCGATAGCACTTCTACCTATTCCTTCTTCAATAATCGTCAGTATCGTATGGGGCCTTACACTGTTAAGCACATTCAGTTATCTGGTAGCCAAAAGCGGAAAATTGAACCCATACAGGGCTGTAACAGAACATCTTGCAGTAGCGGCAGCGGTGATATTTTTGACCCACATAGCAGGCGAATGGATCAACCGTGCGTTCCTTCAGTAGCCGACATCTACAAGTGCTCTATAAGGTCCCTTTTATAGACCGAGTAGTAGGTAAAGGGCACAGCAACAAACAGCCCGAGAATTACGGTCGCCGCCGTAACGTAAAAGAACGAGCTTAATGCCCACAGATCACCAATGCGAACACTTCCGTCATAAGCAAGCGTCATTAATATTGCGATAAAATGTCCAATAAAAGACCCGGTTATCGCGATCCAGATGATCCTGTAGGTAAGCACCTGAAAGACCACTCCCCTCGTAGCACCAAGTGTGAACACCGTGGAGATCTCGCCTTTCCGTCCATCGATATTAATATAAGTACCTATAAGGACACAAAATGCAACAAGTACGAATGCAACCGCGTAAACGATCATCTGATGCATTGAAAGTTCGACATCAACATCACGCTCTGCAACCTCACCCCTGTAAGAGTCTATCACGCTCAACTGCTCATAATATTTAGAGATCTTGTCCTTTATGGTTACATTCGAACCATGATCAGAGGGGAACACTCTTATCTCGTTCACCGAGCTCATCTTGCCGGTGATATCCTGAAGAGCGATAAGTGGCACAAATATTGACAGGTCGTCGACCCCGCCGGTGGTAGGTATAATAGCTTTAACACTGAACTCCCTGTCCCCGACGCTAACTTTATCGCCTGCACTCAATGACAGTTTCGAAGCCAGCACCTCACCCAACAGTGCATCCTGCCCTTTCATTTCATATAATGAGAACGGGTACGAGTAGATACCTCCCGGATCGATACCGACTACCGGGACCTTCCTGCCTAGCAGTTCAATGCTTGCAGTAAGCCTTACTTCAGATGCCCTCAGGTTATCTCCCAGGTCCTTCTTAAGCACAAAGTAAGTTTCCATGGAAATGGTCCTGTTACCCAACCTTGCCCTTACAAGGTCCGCAGACGTCACACCGGCCGGCACCAGGGACATAGATGGGCCCATATAGTCTATCTTCTTATCGACAGATCCCTTCCTCGCCCTGCCGACAGCGTCTACCGAGACCGCAAGGGCTATAAGCATTGCAACTAACACAACGTTAATGGCAAAGGCCAGCCTCCTGCTGCTAAGCTCTCGCCATGATAGCCATAAGCTGAAAAAAAGCGGCCCTGAAGGACCCGCCTTAGTGTGGGGAACCGTTCTGGAGTCTTCCATCTTTCAAATGAAGCGTTCTACCGGCAAACGAGGCCACCTCTTCTTCGTGGGTAACCACTATGATAGTCTGGCCCCGACTGTTAAGCTCTCTTAACAGAGCCATGACCTCGTTTGTCATTCCGGGATCAAGGTTACCTGTCGGTTCATCCGCAAGGATCATCTCCGGATCGTTTATCACGCTTCTGCAGAGAGCAACTCGCTGCCTCTCTCCCACGCTCAGTTCGGAGAACTTGTGGTCAAGCCTTTTAGCCAGCCCAAAACGTTTAAGCAGGTCGGCAGCCTTATCTGCCGCATCTCTCTTTGACCTGGTCATCAACATTGCAGGAACAGCTACGTTATCAAGAGCGCTCAGATATGGGATAAGGTTAAAGGTCTGGAAAACAAAACCTATATTGCGAAGCCTCAACTCTGACCTGTATACTGCAGCAGTATCATAGATGTTCTCACCATGCAGCAGGACCTCTCCTTGTGATGGCCTGAGCAATGCCCCCGTAACGAACAGAAGAGTACTTTTGCCACTGCCACTCGGCCCCACAAAGGACACAAATTCACCTTTTTCGACCTTCAGGCTGATATCATCGATTGCCTTCACATGCTCATTTCGGTTGTTAATGAACTCCTTTGATACCGATCTCAGTTCAAGCATCATTATTCCTCTCTAAGAAGTTTTGTAGGATCAAGTCTGCTGACGTATATCGACGGCACAATGGCAGACACGAAAGACAGTGCAAAGGCCGCAACAGCAAACCAGGGGAGACTGCCCCATGCAGGGCTAAGGCTGATCCTCATCACGACCACTCCCAGATATTTCATGAGAGGAACGCTCAGGACAAATCCGGCCAACGCTCCAAGCATGGAGATAAGCACCGCTATTATCAGGTTCCTTATAACGATCCGTGACGGAGAAAGCCCTATGCTCAAAAGAAGGCCTACCTCCCTGCCCCCCTTATGAAGGGTATAAAATATCAAAAAGATTATACTGCCTGCCGCAAGAACGGCGCCTAACACTCTGAAAAGAAGTGAATACCTCTCCATGACACTTCCTATCTCTATCTGAGCCTTAGCCATTCCATCTACCGTTATGGCCATTGTGCCGGGAAGAGCGCCCTCCACCTTTGCCGAAAAGGCCGCAACATCAAGCTCGCACCAGCAGCCACCCATATGAAGTGCATTTATCCCTTCCTTACCGAGCAATTTCCGGGCCGTCTCGAGCGATACGAACACCCCCATGTCGAATCCCTTTGGTGGCGGTTCGATAACCGAGTATATTCTCAGCTTATTCCCGCTGACCTCAAGAACCCCGCCAGGCCCGACACCCATCACTTTTGCTACCCCGGGCCCCACCGAAGCCATTTCTTCACTCATCCCCTGTACCACAGGGAACTCCATGTTCCTTCCTAAAAGGACCATCTCATGGCCGTTAACGGTAATATTACCGTAAAGCCTTGGCTCAAGCAGGCTGACATGTTTACCAAGCGGTGATGACCTTATCATGTCTGGATATCCGGCAGGCATTACCTCATCACCGTAGTCCTGCATATAGAACCTCTCGAGATCGGTACCTTCCGGAAGCACTATCATCCCTCTCCCAAGCTTGTGGGACAGGTCACCTATCTTTTCCTCTGCCGAGGAGTTCACCGAACTCTGGACAACCAGAATTGAAATTATGAAGGCAATCAGGAGGACCGTAAGAAGGTGGATCACCCACCTGTGCCTTATCTCTTTGAAAAGTAAAAGTAACATGCTATTTCAAGTGAACATCGCGCATCATTCTGCAGACTGCCGATGATCATATATTATATTGATAATGATGAAGGAAATATGAAATTGATGGACTGTTATAATTTTTTTGTTATAATCTTAGCTACGATGCCAAGGCTACTGGTCGATGAAAGCCTAGTCAAATATCTCGCAAAAGAGAAAGCAATGTTCTCGCGTACTAACTTCGTTGTAATACCTTGCGCAACAAAGGGCCAGATACTGATAGAGCACGAGAAAGAACGGGCTGACCTTATTCTCATAGACTTCGATATGCCAGCCCTTGATATAGAGGACTTCTGTGCCGACATCCTCAATAATGAGAAACTTAAGCATGTTGTGATAGTAGTGGTATCGGATAGTGAAATATCAAATATGGACAGATGCATGATATGCGGGGTTAACGCCGTTATCAGTAAACCTATCGACCAGGCCGAGTTTATCGAGACGGTAACAAGAATGCTGAAGATAAAGAAAAGAGAGCTTATCCGCGTGCTCATGAAGATGACAGTCGTAGGAAAGGGGGAGGATACCTTTTATGCTACATCCCATGACATAAGCATGACAGGCATCTCTATTGAGACGGAGAAAGAGATGAAAAAGGGAGACAGGCTATCTTTTACTTTTTATCTTAGAACCAAAAGAATAGATGTAAATGGTGAGGTTGCCAGGATAACAGACCCAGGCAAAGGTCTGAAGAGGTACGGGATCAAGTTCCTTACACTTGATGACGAGGCAAGGTCCTTCATAGAACTTTTCATAACGATGAATGAGACCAGTTAATGTATTTCAAACAACCGGAAGATTCTGATAGAATTCGTAATCTAGGGGGTTGATACTTATGCCAAAAAGAAAAGGCCGAATCAACTGCTGGGAATTCAAGAAGTGCGGGAGAGAGCCCGGAGGGGATAACCCCGGGGCGGGGGTTTGCCCGACCGCAGAAGCGGTTTCTATGAACGGCATAAACGGCGGGCATAACGGCGGCAGGATATGCTGGCTCGTATCAGGCACCTATGGGAAGCGAAAGGCCGAATTTGCCAATTGCATAGAGGCAAAAAGATTGTGGTCCTGCATGCACTGTGACTTCCACGGTATGGTCCTGGAGGAGGAAGGGTTTAAGATCAGCGACGAAATTATCAGTAAAAAGATGAGAGATGGACTGTCGGTCTCACGCTCGACGGGGAACTGACCTATACAAATTCCCTCGGTCATGACACATTGACAACAGCCGAACATCGAGCCGAAGCCCGCTGAGAATCATACTATTATGCAGAAGATCATTATTGATGAGACCTACATAAAACACCTTGCGCAGGAGAAGGTCTTCCTGACCCGTGCGGAATTCTCGATACTTGCTTGCTCCACAAAGGAGCAGGCACTTAAGATGCACTCAGACGATACTGCAGATCTTATACTTGTGGACTACAACCTGTCTGAGATGAACATCGACAATTTCTGCGCTCACATAAGGACGAACTCCCGACTGAAGAACGTATCGATCGTCGTTGCTGCCTCGAATAAAAGAGAGGAACTGGATAGATGTATGATGTGCGGTGTTGACGCTATAATCAGCAAACCAGTTGACCATAATGAACTTTTAAAGACCGTTACGAAGTTGCTGGAGATCAGGAAGCGGGAACAGCCGCGTGTGCTTGTCAAGATCTCTATCGTCGGAAAGACAACAGAGACGTTCTATGCTACATCCCAGGACATTAGCGTATCGGGAATACTTATAGAGACCGG
>CP070669.1:590178-595291 GCA_020351835.1 Nitrospirota bacterium | reverse complement strand
CCGCCCATTCCGCCCATTCCGCCCATTCCGCCGCCGCCCGGCATTGCTGGCTCGTCCTTCTCAGGCATCTCAGCGATCATTACCTCGGTCGTAAGCATAAGCGACGCAACCGATGATGCGTTCTGGAGGGCCGATCTTGTAACCTTTGTCGGGTCAATGATACCGGCGCTCATCATATCGACATACTCTTCGGTCTGCGCATCGAATCCCTGGTTGGCATCCTTGGCTGCCTTTACTTTCTCAACAATTATAGAGCTTTCAAGCCCTGTGTTGTTTATGATCTGTCTGATAGGCTCCTCAAGGGCCCTCTTGACTATATCGATGCCGATCCTCTGCTCATCATTTTCGGGCTTTACCTTATCAAGAGCAGAGATACATCTGAGCAGTGCTACACCGCCGCCCGGGACTATTCCCTCTTCGACCGCGGCCCTTGTAGCATGCAGCGCATCCTCGACCCTTGCCTTCTTTTCCTTCATCTCCGTCTCGGTAGCCGCACCCACGTTGATAACAGCAACACCGCCTACTATCTTAGCGAGCCTCTCCTGTAGCTTTTCCCTGTCATAGTCAGAGGTCGTTTCTTCGATCTGGGCCTTGATCTGCTTTACTCTGCCCTGAATGTTCTTGGTATCTCCCGCACCCTCAACAATTGTTGTGTTCTCCTTATCAATGTTCACCTTCTTCGCCGTACCTAGATCGTTCACATTAACGTTCTCTAGCTTAAGGCCGACATCTTCAGAGATAACGGTACCGCCGGTAAGGATGGCAATATCCTCGAGCATTGCCTTTCTCCTGTCACCGAATCC
The DNA here is from genome assembly GCA_020351835.1 of Nitrospirota bacterium. Taxonomy (GTDB): domain Bacteria; phylum Nitrospirota; class Thermodesulfovibrionia; order Thermodesulfovibrionales; family BMS3Bbin05; genus BMS3Bbin05. The sequence goes on along the minus strand of CP070669.1, from coordinate 594,488 downwards.
CGGGGCCTTGACCGCTACAACATGAAGAGTACCGCGCAGTTTGTTGACAACGAGAGTTGCCAGCGCTTCCCCTTCCACATCTTCTGCAACGATCATCAGAGGCTTACCCATCTTGGCAACCTGCTCAAGAAGAGGGATAAGATCCTTCATGGTAGAGATCTTCTTATCATGAATGAGGATGAACGGGTTCTCCAGATTACACTCCATTCTATCCGCATCCGTCACGAAATAGGGTGAGATATATCCTCTGTCGAACTGCATTCCTTCTACTACATCCAGCGTTGTGGCCATGCTCTTTGCTTCCTCAACGGTGATAACACCATCTTTACCGACCTTGTCCATAGCATCGGCAATAAGCTCACCTATTGAAGAGTCATTGTTGGCAGAGATAGCGCCTACCTGACCGATCTCCTTTTTGTCCTTGACCGGCTTGCTCATCTTCTGTAGTGCGTCGACAACCGCCTCAACAGCCTTTTCGACACCCCTCTTAAGGTCCATCGGGTTTGCTCCGGCTGTTACGTTCTTGATGCCGTCACGGTAGATAGCGTGAGCCAGCACTGTTGCGGTCGTAGTACCATCACCTGCTGTATCCGACGTTTTTGATGCTACCTCCCTTACGAGCTGTGCTCCCATATTCTCATACGGCTCCTCAAGCTCTATCTCCTTTGCTACCGTTACTCCATCCTTAGTGATCGTAGGCGATCCCCACTTCTTATCGATAATAACGTTCCTCCCTTTCGGGCCAAGCGTTGCTTTAACAGCATCGGTCAAGGCGGTAACACCCTTGTAGATCGCTGTTCTTGCTTCTTCACTGAACTTAAGTTGTTTAGCTGCCATTTGTCTGATCTCCTTTCTTTATCCTACGATGCCGAGTATATCTTCTTCTTTAATGATAAGATACTCGGTATTATCAATGTTAACTTTTGATCCAGAATACCTGTCAAAGAATACTGTATCACCAATTTTGAGCTCCTTGACCTCAGGACCTACAGCTTCAACTTTTCCTTTCTGAGGCTTTTCCTTGGCCGTGTCCGGAACATATATCCCGCCGGCTGTCTTCTCAACCTCATCGGAGTAGCTGATGAAAACCCTGTCTTTTAATGGCTTAAACTTCATGGCACTTCTCCTTTCGCTGGTTTGATTAACTTTTCAGTACCGTACAACGCACGGTGTGATTAGCTTTATATTTACATTAAAATACAAATCATGAGCGCCGGATCTCTTATCAGCACTCACATAGGGCGAGTGCTAATATATAATATTGTGATATTAGTTGCAAGACCGGGATTTAGCAAAAAAAGCGGATTTTTTGTGATTATCAGCAAATAATGCCGATTATCTAAGAATTACTAAATATTCTATATTTTCTATATACTAAAGGCTCTTTTTCTTTTCCGCAAGATAAGACTCGACTTCCAGCTCAAAAAAATCTCCTTTATCCCGTACCTCCTGGGGTATCCTGCTCTTATACATTTTTCTGCCCTCATTGATCTCTGTCTCAAAAACACTCGTAAAATTACCATCCCTTAGTGCATTCTGAGCCTTCTCGGGATTATAAAGGAAGACGTCAGCGAGCACGGTTCTAGCGAGGCGCTTACCCTTGGTAATCCATTCATCATCACCGACCGAAGGAGCCGCAGGGGCAGAAGGGGCAGAAGGTGCCGGTGCTTCTACCCGAGGAGATGCAGGAATATCCGGTTGTGGCGGTGAAGGAGCTGATGGCTGAGGGGGCGAAGGAGCCTGAGCCGGAGGTGTCGTGGTCACCAGTTTATGTACCTTTGGCAGAAGTGATACTTCTATCTCATGGTCCTCTATGTAATCATCTGCACCATACAAGGACGAAGGAGGGCGCCTGTACTTGTTCTTATCATGGACCGCCGTGTACAGAATAACCTTTATACCGTTCGTTTCAGGGGCTGTCTTTAACCTCTTGCATACTTCAAAACCATAAACCTTTGGCAAAGCAACATCTACAATGGCTGTAAATGGCAGTTCACTTGATGCCTTTACCATGGCATCAACACCGTCCGATGAAGATATGACCGTGAAACCGTCTCCTGTTAATGCTGTCATCATCATTTGGGCAGCTTCATCATTATTCAGGGCAACCAGGACCTTGTTCTTATCAAGCTTGGCTCGCTGCGGCGCGGCAGGGGGGGCCGGAGACGGCGCCGCCGGTTGCGGAGGAGCTGCTGCGGGTGCCGCTGCGGGCTTCTTGACCAAAAGGATGGTCGCGCATTTGGGGCATTTAAACCTGCTACCTTCAGGGGCTATCTTATCATCTGAGATGTTTAGTTTGACTTTACACTTGGGGCAAACTACGACCAATTTCTTCTCCTATTCAACGTCAAGATCCAAATTACAAGCAGCCCAAACAGGAATCCTCCTATGTGAGCAAACCATGCAACTCCGCCCTGACCTACTAAGTCCTTGCTTATTATACCATTTAAAAGCTGAATGATCGCCCAGAAGCCTATTACAATGATAGCAGGTAAGCGTACAACCTGCACAAAAAAGCCAAAGAATATTAAAGTATGCACTTTTGCAAAAGGATAAAGCAATAGATAAGCACCGAGCACTCCCGACACTGCGCCGCTTGCGCCGATCATAGGTATTATCGAGCCAGGAGCAGCTAAGGCATGACTGTAAGCCGCTACTACCCCGCAAATAAGATAGAACAGCAAAAAACCCATATGACCAAGTTTGTCCTCTATGTTATTGCCAAATATCCAGAGATAGAGCATATTCCCGCCTATGTGAAATAAGCCGCCATGAAGGAACATTGAAGAAAAAGTATCTGCCAGAGCGCCGGCCTGAAAAGACATCATCTGGGACGGAACAGCGCCGTATTCGAAAACTATATATCGCTGCCCTAAGGGGTGGAACATCTCAATAAGAAACGCTATAGCATTAGCAACGATAAGAGCTATAGTTATATATGGGAACCTTTCGGTCGGATTATCATCTTTGAACGGTATCATATTTCTTTGTCATATTCATTATAAAATGCTATCAGGTGTTGTTGTCAAAAAATAAAAGTTGTAAAATAGACCTCAATGAGCATTAGAAGACAAACTGAAGAGCTCGAGCAGTCTTATCTCCATGCCAAGGCATGCCTTAGTATGAACTCAAAGGGAAGGCTTAGGCCGGCCCGCGAAGGAGACATAAGAACCTGTTTTCAGAAAGACCGTGACAGGATCATCCATTCAAAGGCCTTCAGGAGATTAAAACACAAGACTCAGGTATTCCTTGCCCCTAAAGGAGATCATTACAGGACAAGGCTGACTCACGTACTTGAGGTATCACAGATAGCCAGGACCGTAGCACGGGCACTTAGATTGAACGAGGACCTTTCTGAAGCGATAGCACTTGGACATGATCTTGGCCATACGCCCTTTGGTCATGCGGGTGAATCAGTTCTTAACGAGATACATCCCGGCGGCTTTGACCATTATAAGCAAAGTCTTCGTGTTGTTGATTTTCTAGAGAGGAACGGTAAGGGCCTTAACCTTACCCATGAGGTTAGGGATGGCATTCTGAAGCATTCTAAAGGCAAAGGCGTAATACTGCCGGACGATGCTGATGATAAAGCAGAGACACTTGAAGGTCAGATCGTAAGAATATGCGACATAATAGCCTATGTAAATCATGATCTGGATGACGCTCTAAGAGCGGGGGTGATAAAGAAGAGCGACATACCGTCATCCATAATCAAAGTGGTAGGCGACAGTCATTCCAAGAGAATAGATACAATGGTCAAGGACCTTATTGACGGTTCAATAAAAAGTGATCTTACAAAGATCGATATGACCGGCAATGTTATGAGCTCAATTGATAAGCTAAGAAGCTTCCTTTCAGAAAAAGTATATGAAAGCGATAGTATCATGGAAGAGTTCAATAAGGCCAAAGAGATCCTTAAGAACCTCTACAGCCATTACATGAACAATTTCGATGTGCTCGAGCAACACTTCAAAACATTTGTGAACAAGGACATCTATTCTGACATAAAGAAAGAAAAAGACCGCAAGCAAATGATGGTTTGCGATTTCATCGCTGGGATGACCGACCATTTCGCTATCATGACCTATGAGAAGCTATTCCTGCCCCAGCAGTGGACGGTAATGTAAATTTAACAATAATCAATAATAATGCAGTTTTTGTTGTGATATAATTTCGTTAGTTTCTTGTAGAAACAGAGGATTTGATATAAGTTTTAATAGTGAGGGTTTCGTGTAGAAATAGAGGATTTGAAGAATGGTTTATAGCGAGCATCTTGTTTAGAACATTGATAATAAGTAGATCAAACGATG
>CP070669.1:575176-590078 GCA_020351835.1 Nitrospirota bacterium | reverse complement strand
TAGAAATATATTGGAATGTCTACAAAAATCGAAAAGACGCGCACGAATACACCTTAGAATCTCAAATCAATATCCTTCTTTCCTTCTACAAGATTCCCCAAATGGTGGAGAGGGGAGGATTCGAACCTCCGAAGGCGGAGCCAACGGGTTTACAGCCCGTCCCCTTTGGCCACTCGGGAACCTCTCCATAAACAGCGAACATTAACAGTGACCGGTGAACGGTAATGCGAGTCTAAAACCGCTATATTTTAATATTCCGCCAAAATTCATGATCACCGTCACTTACTACCTCTCTTATGGAGCCACCGAAGGGATTCGAACCCCCGACCCGCTGATTACAAATCAGCTGCTCTACCAACTGAGCTACGGTGGCAAAAGGCAACACTTATCCTGTGCCAATGTCAACTGACTACTATAAGACAGATATTATAAAAAGGTCAAGAAGAAAAATGCAACACTGCGGCAGGTCCGGGCAGGCAGCATAACATTAAGAATTTATGTGTTTTTTTGCCTCATCACCTCATAGAGGAGGACTCCCGCTGCCACCGAGACATTAAGGGATGAAATGCCCTTCTCCATCGGTATCCTCACTACCAGATCACACAGCTCTTTTACCGTTTTTCGAAGACCCTTCCCCTCCGAACCCATTACTATAACAGTTCTGCCGGTTAGATCTGCATCCCAGTATATATCCGTACCTGACGAATCAGTGCCAATTACTCTAAACCCTTCATTTTTAAGCTCTTTTATCGCGTTCTTGACGTTAGGAACCTCTGAGATCCTCACTCTGGCTATCGTTCCCGCGGATGCCGAGACAACAACCGATGTTATTCCGCATGACCTTCGTGATTGTATCACTACCCCATCCACCCCGCAGGCTGCGGCACTTCTGATCACCGCACCGAGGTTTCTTGGGTCCTCAATAAGGTCCATTGCTAGGACAGTTTCCCCTTGAGCGCTATCTCCCAGCAGTTCTTCAAACGGAGTGAACTTTATCTCAACATCGGCGGCAATATACTGGGGATTCTTGCCGCGTTGCTCCCTGAAAAATTCCTTTCCCTTCCTGCTGACAGTTATCCCGCTCTTTTTAGCAAGGTCGACAACTTTCCTTATCCTGTCATCCATCCTGTCGGCAACGAACACCTTGTTCACTTTTACCTCAGAACCTATCACTTCAGATACCGGATTAATTCCGTAAATGATCACCTTTATTTCTCCTGATCCGCTTTTTTTCTGTTATTATACTGAATATCAGCACTAAATATAGCCGGCCATGCCCTATATAATGAGCAAAAAGACAAAGAATGCATTAGCCCTTGCCATAGCAATAACATCAATCACACTTATATTGCACTTTTCTGGTGCGATCGGTTCGTTCGAACTGAAGGCCTACGATATATTCTCAAGGTTATTGAATCCTGAAAGCTCGGAGGGGGACATCATCATAATCGAGATCGATCAGGCAAGTATAGATGCCCTTAGCGAACTTGGGATAGGATGGCCCTGGCCACGGCAGATATATGCTCCGTTAGTAGAGCACATGGCGCTGGCTGATGCCGTCATCATAGATATGATATATTCGGAACCGTCATCTTACGGCGTGGACGACGATAAGATGTTCGCCGATTCAATAAGAAAAGCTTCAAATGTCTTTCTTCCGGTGTTCCTAACTAACGAGGATAGGGATCTGGACGAAGCAGGCCTCAGGTTCCTTAAGGATCATTCTGTTAAAGATAAGATATCAGCATATGCAAGTTTTAAGTCTGCTGTCACTCCAATTGATGAGCTTATGTCAGTTGCTATCGGTACCGGAAACGTAATGATAAAGCCCGATCCAGACGGAGTCTACCGAAGGGTTCCTCTATTTTTTAGCGTAAATGGGCTAACGATCGCCAATTTTGTGCTTGACCACTTGTTAAGGAACGAAACAGTCGTTATAAAGAACGGAGTGCTGTTAGCTGGCGACAAAGAGGTTCCTATGTCCAGCGATCAACTGCTATTAAGATTCTACCGGGGAGAGGAGGCCTTTCCAAAGATATCTGCGTGGGAGGTTCTTGAGTCGTACCAGGCAATTCAGGAAGGCAGAGCACCAAATATCGACAGTGAGTTCTTCAAGGGAAAGAAGGTTCTTATCGGTCCTACTGCCGCAGGTCTTTATGATCTTAAGCCTACATCCGTTTCGGCGTTATCTACGGGAGTAATGGTACACGCTACAGCTCTTGATAACCTGAGCAGAGCTGATTTCATGACTAGCGTACCAGAATGGATCGTGGTATTGATAATACCTTTACTTTGTTTTATTATCTGCCACTTCATTATTCGCCATATGTCCATAATTGCTAACTCTCTATTTCTTTTAGCGGTCATAGTAGTAACTGTCGGTGCATCTGTCCTTCTGTTCTCGAACGGCTATTATAAGAACATAACCACACCATTTGTTTCGGTCATACTTAGTGCCATTACAGCATCGGTCTTTAGCTATGCCACCGAAGGTAAAGAGAGGCGCTTCATCAAGAACACTTTTTCACAATATATGGATAATAAGGTGGTTGAGCACATTCTGGAGCATCCTGAACTGATACACCCGGGCGGTCAGAAGAAAGAGATATCGTTGTTCTTTGCTGACATAGCGGGTTTCACTACAATGGCAGAAAGATTACCGCCTCAGGAGACGGCAAAGATACTTCATACAGCCCTGAACGCGTTCACCGAGGTCATAATCGGGCACGGAGGAGTTATTGATAAATATATGGGGGATGCTATTATGGCATTCTGGGGCTCACCGCTTGCAACTGCAGATGACAACAGGAACTCATGCCTGGCCGCTATCCAATGCAGCAAGGCCCTTGATGAGATCAACGAGGAATTCAGGAATGAAGGGCTTAGTGAGATAAACGTCCGTATTGGCCTGCACTCCGGAGAGGCACTGGTAGGCAACCTTGGCAGCGACAGGCTCTTCGATTATACGGCGATAGGCGACAATGTAAATCTTGCATCAAGGCTTGAAGGTGTGAACAAGGTATTTAAAACACGCATAATCGCCTCTGAGGATACCTTAAAGGGCATAGATGACCAGTTCCTTACGAGGGGACTTGGGCTGATAGAGGTAAAGGGAAAGGCTCTTCCGGTACGTATATTCGAACTTATCTCGGAGAAGGGGGAAGCTGATACTGACGTGGAGAAAATGGTAACACTCTACGAAAAAGGGGTATCAAAGTTTATGGAAAAGCAGTGGCAGGAAGCGATATCCATCTTTGATGAGGTAGAGATGATTTCACCCGGTGACGGGCCATCATCATACTACAGAGCATGGTGCACTGAATTGTCTGCATTAAGCGAGTTGACAGACGACTGGAATATCATTAAAATGACAGTTAAGTAGCTCTGAGGGGGACTACGTTCTGCCTATGAAATATAGACCAATAATAATCTTCGCCTTGTTGTTCATTCTTACTCCCACTCTTGCCTTCGCCGATCAGCTTAAGGTTGTCACAAAAGAGAACGCTATCAGGAAAGAGTGCAAGTTCTTCTCCCCAGTAAAGGCCGAGGTCAGATACGATGACATCATGGACCTTGTTTCCAAAGAAGGTGACTGGTACAAGGTAAAGTTCGGCGATACCGGAGGGTGCATACACAAGAGCGCGGTAGAGGTAAAAAAGTTCAAGCTTTCGGGGCTTTTCGGCAAAAAGGCTGAGGCCTCAAGTGATGAGGTAGCACTGGCAGGAAAAGGATTCAATCCCCAGGTAGAATCCGCTTACAGGAAGAAGAACCCTAAACTCAATTTCGCACTTGTGGACAGAATTGAAGGACTGAACGTTCCGCAGGAGCAGTTAATGGAGTTCATAGAAAAGGGGGGACTGAACCTTCCGTAGACGGAGGGCAGATAAAAGATTAATGAGGAAGTTCACTTCAACATTATTGATCCTTGTCCCGTTGCTCGTTATGGCCGGGTGTACGATGCCCGAGATAAAGGGAGTAACGGAGCATATGGATATGATCTCCACCACGGTCAAGGCAACATCAAAGGCATCAAGACCGATATCCGATGAAGAGGAATATTATGTAGGAAGGTCTGTCGCTGCTCGGATCCTGGATTCATATTCAATATACAAGAACAGGAAATTAACAAGATATGTGAACGCTGTAGGCCAGACGATCGTGATCCATTCGGATAAACCGTATACTTTTGGAGGTTACCATTTTGCTGTACTTGATTCCAGAGAGATAAACGCATTTGCATGTCCGGGCGGCATCATATTTATCACAAAAGGAATGGTAGATATGGTAAAGAACGAGGATGAGCTGGCGGCGGTCCTTGCACACGAGATATCCCATATTAATCACCGTGACGGAATTGGCTCGATAAAGCAGGCCAGGTGGACGGAAGCCCTGGTAGTCATAGGCACCACTGCTGCAAAGGAATACGGTGATAAGGACGTTGCCAGGCTGGCCGGTCTGTTTGAGGGATCTATAGATGATGTCGTTAAGACCCTGGTCGTTAATGGGTATGGCAGAGAACAGGAGTTCAATGCTGACAGAAAAGCCATGACAATGCTTACAAAGGCAGGGTACGATCCCGAATCACTGCAGGTCTTTGTTGCGAGGCTAATAGAGAAAGGAAGAACATCCAAAGGGGGCATGTTCAAAACGCATCCCGGTACTCAAAAGAGGGAAGAGAACATAAAAGCTAACATACCTAAAGGAAAGACGGCCCCTGACCTCTTGGCAAAAAGAAGCAAACGATTCATGGCAGCTGTTAATTGATCCGCTGCAAATTTCTATCCCGGGAAAATATCTGTCAGTATGATATAGAATACTCCGCATGAAGCTGCGCACATTTTTATATATCTTGCTTTGTTCCATTCTGCTTACCGGTTGTTCAGGGATACAGGTGAGGTCAGTAACGGAGAACTTCAGTATAGACAGGGAGGGTCGTTATGTGGTCTTCCCTTTTGCCGACCCGCCCGGCGATCGCTTCACAAATACGAGCGGCAAAGGTGAGCACTTCAGGGAAAGGTTTGCGCGTTACTGCCTGAAGAAGGGGGTAAATATAGAACCCATTTACGGTTCCCAGCTAACAGCAGAGGAGAGTATAGACCTGGAAGACGCGATAGAAATAGCAAAGAGAAAGGGTGCTAATCACATCGTTCTTGGGAGAGTAACTAAGTGGCCATCCGGCGAACAAACCGTAGCCGGTCTTCAGGTTACTATAACAGGGGTCTATTCGAGGAAGGTCGTATTTTCTGCCGAAGCATCCAAGAACAGCGAGGCTTATTCATATAGTAATAATGAAGACCTCGTTAATGATATCTCAAGAGAAATGGCTGAGCGAGCTTGCCGTTAGGCAGACAACAAAAAGCAAGCAGGAAATTGGTATGTTCAGTTCCCGATCTTTATCTTCCAGACCGTCTTGTCAGGCCTGTCCTCAAGGATCACTCCGGACCTTAACAGTTCATCTCTTATAATATCTGCCTGATCCCAGTCCTTCCTGCTCCTTGCATCTCTCCTCATCTCTATTTTATTGTCAATATCATCTTCTGTCAGTGGGATCCCATGGGATCTCATAAGGGCAACGTACCATTCCTTCGGTGTCCTGTTAAATACATTTAGGACTTCCGTTGCTACCCTCAAAGCACCGACAGCGTCATTTAGAAGTTCTGTAGCATCATCACCTGACGGCTTGCTGTCTATATATCGGTTGACCTCCCTTATAACCTCGTATATATGCCCGATCGCAAGCGCCGTGTTGAAATCATCATCCATTGCTTCCCTGAAACGGTCCTCGAACCTTTCCAGCACCTTTTTAAATGTCTCTGTTTCGCCCGTCTGACCGCTCCCGGACGAGTTCTTCGAAATGAAGTCGTCTATCCTCATCAATGTAGAATAAAATCTGTCAAGCAGCGCTTCTGTCTCGCGGAGTATCATATCAGAGAACTCTATAGGGCTCCGGTAGTGAGTTGAAAGCAGAAAGACCCGGAGTACTTCAGGATCGAACTTGTCGAGTATCTCCTTTATCGTAAAAAAGTTCCCAAGGGATTTTGACATCTTCTCCTTATCTATAGTGATGAATCCGTTATGAACCCAGTACTTTGCAAAGTCCTTTCCCGTATAAGCCTCAGACTGAGCTATCTCGTTCTCATGATGGGGGAATATAAGGTCGGCACCGCCACCATGAATGTCAAAGCTCTCTCCAAGGTGCTTCTTCGACATAGCTGAACACTCTATATGCCAACCCGGCCTTCCCGGGCCCCAGGGGCTTTCCCATGAAGGTTCACCCTCCTTCGAACTCTTCCACAGAGCAAAGTCCATCGGGCTCTTCTTCCTTTCATCAACATCTACCCTTGCCCCGGCCATCATATCCTTCATGTCCCTTTTTGACAGCTTTCCGTAACCGTCGAACTTAGATACTTCAAAGAACACATCACCATCCACATCATATGCATATCCTTTTTCTATCAGATCAACTATGATCTCGATCATCTCCGGTATGTGGTCTGTGGCCTTTGGCTCGAGGTCGGCCCGGGACACTCCAAGCGCATCCATATCAGCATAGTACTCTTCTGTATATTTTTGCGCCACTTCGTCCCATGATATCCCTTCTTCTTTAGCTCTATTGATTATCTTGTCATCTATATCGGTGAAGTTCCTTACATAGCTGACCTTGAACCCCCTGTAGTTGAGATAACTTTTGATGACATCGAACACTATAGCGCTTCTGGCGTGACCTACATGGCAATTGTCATATACCGTTACCCCGCACGCATACATCCCTACCGATCCCTCATTGACCGGGATAAAATCTTCCTTCTTTCCGGTAAGTGTATTATAGATCCTCATTCGATCCTCTCTTCCTTCAAGCTTCCCTATCTTCTGCTCAAGCCTCGCTATATGAGCTTCCAGCTGGTGGAACTTTTCCTCGACAGGGTCCGGCATATGGATATGGTCAAGGGCCTCCACCACACCCTCTTCGTGAAGTCTCAACACCTTACGCTTTATTACTCTTCCCGGTACCCCTACGACTATCGAGTGGTCAGGAACGGGATTAAGCACAACGGCATTGGCGCCTATCTTAACATAATCCCCTATCCTTATAGCCCCGAGGACCTTGGCTCCTGTTCCTATGACAACATTATTACCAACTGTCGGATGTCTCTTTCCCTTATCTTTGCCAGTCCCGCCGAGTGTGGCCCCCTGATATATAAGGCAGTTCTCGCCCACCTCAGCCGTCTCACCGATCACAACACCCATCCCATGGTCTATGAAAAGCCCACCCTGTATCTTAGCAGCCGGGTGGATCTCGATGCCTGTTAAAAACCTGACCAGATGTGACAGCATTCTAGGAAACAGCGGAACCCTCAGTCTCCACAGAAGATGCAAGAACCTATAGCTCAACACCGCATGAAATCCCGGATAGGATGTTATAACTTCCAGAGCGCCGCGAACGGCCGGGTCCATGGCAAAAACAGCTCTATAGTCCCTCTTTATGTCTTTGAAAATACCCATTTTTGTATTATACAAAAAAAACATCTCATTTGATTCGCCGTGAAAGGATCAGCTCAGTAATAGGACGGTCATTATCCTTCATTTTTTTCTCGTAACATGATAAGCTTGAACATTGACGCGGCCGGTTCATTCCCATAGCCGTTATTAAGAATAATTGACAAATCGGATAGATTTGCTGTAATCTTTTTATTCGCAAAACGGGAATATTCTATTCCTCTAAATTCTGATGGATGAAGGGGGGTCGAGAATTGCATGCTTTAGGTAGCCATTTATTAGTAGAGCTTAGGGACTGTAATAGAGAAATATTAAAAGACCTTCAAAAAGTGACGGATGCCATGGTATCCGCAGCCCAGAGAGCAAAGGCAACTATTGTAGATGTTTCCTTCCATGAGTTCAATCCATTCGGAATCAGCGGTATGGTAGTTATTGCAGAATCACATCTCTCGATCCACACATGGCCCGAATATGGTTATGCGGCTGTAGATATCTTCACATGCGGTGATGTAATCAAGCCGGAAGTTGCAGCTCAGTATCTTATTGAGAAGTTCGAGTCGAGGAATCCGTCGATAGTTGAGATGAAGAGAGGTATCATCTCACATACGAACGAAAAACTGCCTCACAAGATCTCTGATGCTGAATTCCAGATGGTTCCTTGAGTTCACTACCAAGGACGAAGGAAGTATTCAAAGCCTCATAGAGGTCATCCACAGCTCAAATACGGAGTTTCAGAGATTAGAGATACTCAAGCTCGGAAGCTTCGGTAAGTGCCTGATCCTTGACGGAAAGATCCAATCGACCGAGGCAGACGAGTTCATCTACCACGAAACCCTTGTTCAGCCTGCTATCATGTCCATGGAGAGACCCGAAAAAGTATTAATAGCTGGCGGAGGAGAGGGAGCTACCATAAGGGAAGTTCTGCGTCACGGCTCAATAAAGGAAGTCACCCTTGTCGATCTTGACAGAGAGGTCGTGGAATCCTGTAAGCGATATATGCCCGAGTGGCACAACGGTGTGTTTGATGATCCAAGAGTGAAGGTCGTGTACGATGATGCCCGCAAGTACATTGAGAGCTCAGACGAGGTCTTTGACCTTATAGTCCTTGACCTGCCCGAGCCTTTTGATAGTGGCCCGGTACAGTTACTTTATACAAAGGAGTTTTACAGCATAATATCCGGAAAGCTGACAACGTCAGGATGTCTGGTAACGCAGGCAACCTCTTCTGCCGTTCACAATTGTTCGGCCTTTAAGATCATAGGAAGGACAGCAGGCGAGGTCTTTCCTGTAATAAGACCTTATACCGTAAATATACCCTCGTTCTATTCACCGTGGGGATTCATATTCGCCTCTAACGCCACAGACCCGGTAAAGGTCCAAAAGAAAGAGCTGGAAAATAAGATCAGAAAGGTAGAAGGGCTTTCCTACTATAACTCAGACATACATTATTCGCTTTTTTCACTTCCGACTTTCTTGCAGAAAGGCTTCAAAGAAGAGTCAAGGATCAATACCGACGATGATCCGATCTCTTTTTATTAAAGAGATCTGTTTCTCCGGCCGTACTAATCGTTCTTGTCCGTCAGCGCAGCAATGCCCTGAAGTTCCTTACCCTCAAGCAGCTGGAGAGAAGCTCCTCCACCGGTCGATATGAAGGAAATGTTATCCGATACCCCTGCCTTATGGACAGCCAGGTCCGTATCGCCACCACCGACTATCGTAAGAGCATAAGCATCAGCTACCGCCCTGGCAAGAGCATACGTACCCCTTGAGAACGCATCGACCTCGAACACACCCATAGGTCCGTTCCATAGTATCGTCTTTGCATTGGCTATTGCCTCAGAAAAAAGCCTGCTGGTAGCCGGTCCGATATCGACTGCCTTCCATCCTCTCGGTATCTCAAGTGTAGGCACGATCATCGTCTCGGCTCCCGGCTCTATCGTCTGGGCTATGATGCAATCGACGGGCAAGTAGAACTTGATGCCCTTCTCTCTCAGGTTACGCCTTATCTTCTGAGCAGTCTCGAGCATATCCTCCTCGACCAGTGATGATCCAACCTCATAGCCCATAGCCTTTATAAAGGTAAAGGCCATTCCCCCGCCAACAATGACCTTGTCCACACTTGATTCAAGATTGCCGAGCACTCCTATCTTGCCGGAGACCTTAGCTCCCCCAAGAATTGCAGCAAATGGCCTTACAGGATTATGAACTACACCCTTAAGGTATTCGATCTCCTTCTTAAGCAGAAAACCAGATACAGATGTCAGGTGCTTAGTTATTCCGGTTACGGAAGCATGTGAGCGGTGGGCGGTCCCGAAAGCATCATTAATGAAGTAATCGGCCAGCTTCGCCAGGGCCTTGGCGAAAGTATCGTCGTTCTTCTCCTCTCCCGGGTTGAACCTCAGGTTCTCCAGGAGGATCACATCGCCTTCTCCCATCTTACTTATCAGGTTCTCAACGTGACCACCAATACTTTCAGGGGCGAATATTACCTCTTTGTTAAGGAGTCTTTTTAAACGCTTTGCTACAGGAGCAAGACTGTACTTTGGATCGACCTTTCCTTTTGGCCGACCAAGGTGAGAACCCAGTATTACCTTGGCCCCTTCGTCTATGCAGTAATTTATAGTTGGAAGAGCAGACCTGATACGTCTGTCATCAGAGATGTTCAGGTTCTCATCAAGCGGGACATTGAAATCCACCCTTACGAAAACCCTTTTCCCCTTGATATCTATATCCTGAACGGTCAGCTTACCGAAAGCATCTCTTATAGGTCTGGAATCAGAATCAGCCATTGTTCCCCCAAATTTTCCTACATCTTCTTTATTAGATACTGGATAAGGTCCCTTAACCTTGAGCTGTATCCCCATTCATTGTCATACCATGAAATCACCTTTACCATCCGTCCCTCAAGAACCCTGGTAACGGAAGAATCCACGATCGATGAGTGCTCGTTCCCGTTGAGGTCCATGGATACAAGCGGGAGCTCCGAATATTCCAGTATGCCCTTCATAGGCCCTTCAGCAGCTTTCCTAAGAGCTGCATTTACATCTTCAGCCGTCGCATCCTTGCCCAGCTCAGCAACAAGGTCAACTACCGATACATTCGGTGTCGGGACTCTTATGGCCATTCCATCGAGCTTACCCTGGACCTCAGGCAGGACCAGCCCTACCGCCTTTGCGGCACCGGTCGTCGTAGGTATCATATTCATTGCTGCCGCACGTGCCCTTCTCAGGTCCTTATGCGGAAGGTCAAGGATCCTCTGATCGTTCGTATATGAGTGAATGGTCGTCATAAGTCCTCTTACAAGTCCAAACTCATTGTTAAGGACCTTGGCGACTGGTGCCAGACAGTTAGTGGTGCATGATGCATTGGATATTATCTTGTGATTGGCCGGGTCAAGGGTCTCTTCATTAACACCCATACAGACAGTTGCATCCTCGCCTTTGGCAGGAGCCGATATGATCACACGCTTTGCACCCGCAGTAATATGCTTTGTTGCACCATCACGGTCCCTGAAGACACCGGTAGACTCGATAACGACATCAATCCCCAGATCACCCCACGGGAGCTTCTCCGGGTTAGTTTCGGCAGTTATCTTTATGTTTTTTCCGTTAACACTGATCCCTTTATCGGTACCTGAGACATCGGCATCGAAAATGCCATGGATGGAATCATATTTCAGCAGATGTGCAAGCGTCGGAGCATCCGTCAGATCGTTAATCGCTACGATCTCAAAATCACTCTGCTTTGAAGAAGTTCTGAAGAAATTACGGCCGATCCTGCCAAATCCGTTAATTGCAACCTTTAGAGCCATGTTATGTCCCCCTTTGAGGTATTCTTAATTTTTTTGGAATATCCCTATTTATCGATCAAAAGGATTTAAGACCGTGCCCGTCATCAACTTCGGAAAGAAATATGTTGATTTAGGCGGCATTCTGAGCGTCTGTAACGCCACTTTTTCAATTTCCTCGACCCTTGTAGGACCCAGGAAAAAGGCCGCCGAGTGTTTGCCCTTCTTGACCATGTCCATACATCGCCAGGCATCCATCTCGTAGGTAATTATATCAGTCCCAAGCAACTTTTTGAATATCAATTTGTGGAGAACAACGACATCAAGAGCACGCAGGACATCAGGAACCTCCTCGAGATCGGGATTCTTTACCTGCAGGAGATAGAAACCCGGAAGATCATGATGGGACATACCGATATGGCCAGGATTCTCCGTAAGCAACTGGATTATATCCTTATTATCCTCGATCACGGATACATCGCAATAAGGGGATATAAGTTCGATGATATTTTCAGGCACATTGTCAACAAGCCTGTGTGTGGGCAGTATAGTCAGACCGGGATCGGATATATTGGCTAGAAACATCATTACATAATCATACGGGGCTTCCGCGTCAGACCCCTCCTTCTCCCTCATTTCGTTCCTGAAGTCCAGGGCAGTCTCATACCTGTGATGACCGTCGGCAATGAACACGGGATTACCGCTGACGTCCCCGGATATTGCCTTTACATCTTCAGGATCATCCGCTATCCATATACGATGGATCACACCCCAGTCGTCCAGGGCCTCCATATAGGGCTCTGATTCTCCTATGGCCCTCTCCATTATCCCTGATGCTATCCTCTCGGGGCTGTTATAAAGGGAGAATATCGGGCTAATGTTACCGTTACATGCCCTCATGAGGTTCATTCTGTCCTTTTTGGGCTTTGAATGAGTTTCTTCGTGCGGATATACCCCGTTGCCGAGATCTACTATCTTGACCCTTCCTATTATGCCTCTGAGCTTTAAGGTCTCACCAAGATATCTGTACTCCGCTTCATATATATAGAACGCATCTTTATCGAGCTTCTTTAAGATGCCCTCATCAAGCCATTTCTTGAGATTTCCTGAGGCTTCGGCATATTTATCTATGGATCCGTTAGTGGATGTTGCATCCTTTCCGAAGTCTATCCTGACGATGTTGTACTCGCTCTTTTTATAGAGCTCGTCCTGCCTGCGAGGGCTGATGATATCGTACGGAGGGGCAAAAACATCGCCTCCCTCCACCTTTTCATTATCGTAAACTATGCCTTTGAATGGTAAGAAATCGGTCAAAAACGCATACCCCGTTCACTGGAATAAAAAACAGCGTGTTATATTAGCATGAGGACACGGTAATATTCAAACAGAACATGTTACAGCTCTGATACTATCGCCTGTAAGCCTCTGTTATTTAGGCACTAATAGAGCAATGTCGTATCAGAATGCGTGCCAGATACCGATAGAGAACCTGACCCGCGAACCTCCATCACCCTCTTTATGGAGACGAAGTTCCTCGGCTTTGATGATCGGATAGACATATGTCATCTGTCCGACCTTCCCCTCAGTCGTTCCCGTAATCTCCCCTGCCACCGTCACCAGGCGTCCGGCAGCGTAAATGTTTGTTTCAAGATACCCTTTATTGAAGATAATGAACCGCCCGTAGGATACGTCATCGCTTGTCGGCTTTCCTTGACTGTCAAGCGGCTTCTGAAGGACCTCGATAAAAGTTCCATCATCAGTGTTCTTTGAGCTGGCTATCAAACCTCCCAGTATCACCGTCCTTCCTATGTAAGCCTCTGGGCTCTTTAAGATCACCCTTAGATCGGTATTCTCATCTGCACGTGCCCTCATCTCATCAGATATCACATGGGCACACCCGGCGACCAGCATCAGTATAATTATCAAGCTAAGACCTCTCATAAACACCTCCTCATTTACCGCAGAGGTTTTCCGCAATTGTCACAGTTCCCTTGCTCGCGGACTATGACCCCGCAACTCGGGCAAGTGACCATATTGATAGGTGATGCGTTATTGCATGACGGACAGACCGTCTCGTTACTGGTCAAGGGCCTTCCGCAATTGTTGCACTGCCTTATCCCGGCATATGGTAATGCGGGTGGTAAAACCAACAGAACGAGGATCGATAAAGGGAAAAGGAAAGACAGTATGAACCACAGTATTGTGCTCCTTCCCTTTTTGCCGGCAAGTATCATCCCTGCTATTCCGGCCAGGATAGATATGATCAGGACACGAGACATACATTTATAATAACACTTTAAAGAATAAAGCTTTAGTATGGTCTGGCGCTCTTATATCTGGTAAAATGTAGTTCACAAGGGAGGAACTTTATGATAATTATCGAGAACATTACGATGTCAGAGTTCAAAAAGCACCTTCACAGAACGAAGACCATAGTATTTCCTTTCGGTACAGTAGAGGAGCACGGAAGCCATTTACCGCTTAACACTGATACTCTAATAATTTACGAGGCGCTAAAAATGGTAAAAAAGAAGGTATTCCTTGCTCCTCCGGTCCACTATGGTGTATGTACAACGACAAAGCATCACCCTGGGACTATCAACATAACACCTGGCACCCTCCGAAGCCTTTCACGGGATATGGTAGTTGACTCCTATAAAAAAGGGTTGAGGAACTTTTTACTGATATCCGGACACGGCGGAAGTCAGCATATGGCTGCGCTTAAGGAGATATCAGAGGAGCTAATAGAGGAGCTAAAGGGTATTAGGATAGCTGCATTCTCGCCATACGATCTTCTATGGAAGGAACTGTCGGAGCTGGCCGATACAGAGAACGATTCTCACGCAGGAGAGATCGAGACTTCAATGATCCTATATCTTGCAAAGGACCTTGTCAAAGGGCGGGCAAAAGAGGAATATCCGAAGATACCAAAACCCTTTGTTCAAAAAGATTATACAAAATACTGGAAAGGCGGCGTATGGGGCGATCCCCAAAAGGCATCTTTCAAAAAGGGTGAGAAGGCTATAAAGACCATTGTCGATAAGATATCGGATATAATAAAAGAGATAGACAAGAAGTAAGGTGGTAAGGGGAGGCCAAATATGAGCGAGGTAGCAAGGATATCTCCGCAGGAGACCAGGGAAAAGGCGCTGGCCGGAATCGCCCTGCTCGTATGCGCGTATGATAATGATGAGAAGTTCCGAAAGATGCGTCTCGATGGTGCAATATCTTTAAGTGAGTTCAGGCAGATTGAAGATACCCTGTCCAGGGACCGGGAGATAATATTCTACTGAGCCTGAAATGCTGAGGCATCCGCCGCCCGTGTGGCAGGGGAATACATATCAAAGGGATTTACAAACGCTAAGGCTCTCCAGGGAGGTGTAGAGGGCTGGAAGAAAGCCGGATACCCGGTCCTATAGGTTCAAAATGGATATATCTGCCGATTTTCCATACGAGAGCAGGTTCATAGAAGTTAATGGATCACGCATCCATTATGTTGAACAAGGTGAGGGACAAGTGTTCCTGTTCCTTCACGGTAATCCCACCTCATCGTATCTTTGGAGGAACATAATCCCTGAGGTCTCAAAGCACGGGAGGTGCATAGCTCCGGACCTTATC
>CP070669.1:570204-575076 GCA_020351835.1 Nitrospirota bacterium | reverse complement strand
TGCCAAGGTAGTGTCTGACTCCCGCTATCAAAAAGGCATTGGCAAGCCCGTATACCTTCTCATACTCTTCTTCCATCTTCCACTCTTCGGTCTGACCCGAATGACACGCGTTCGAGAACACAAATGAAGGAAGAGGTGTCTGACCGGCCATACCGAGAACGTCCTTCGCCTTAAGCTTTCCGTCCTCGAGCAGGAATCCCGACTCTGAAGGATTATCCTTGTTGTAGTCTGCATGACCCGCGTAATGAAGAAGATCGAAGTACCTGAGCTTGCTCTTCATAAAATCGTTCTTTACGCTTGCGCTTTTGAAACTGACGTTCATCAGGTCCTCGCGCTCATCAAGCTTGTCACGAAGTCTTACCCCTTCGTTATATGAGGCGGCAAGATTGTTCTGTGGATCCGCCACTATTAGCATCTTAAGCGGAATATGAACATCTCTCCTTTTTCCCTTGAGCTCCTGGCGAGTGCTTACTACCCTGCCCATATTAAATTTCTGACACATGAACTCCTTACCGTCATATACGAGTTCCCACGGGATATGGATGAGCCTGTCATCGATATTAAGTATCAAGGTATCAAGTTCAGTTGAGTTCAGTTGCTCCTTAGTCTTTGCAGGGAAAAGCTCGTCATACAAGAGCTGACCCGATTCCTTGAGGCTGTTAAGGATATCTTTGCTTACCTTGCCGCTCCTGTTAGCCCTTTTGAGGAGGTCCACTATCTTATTGGAGTACTCATTGGCCTTGCCCATTGAAATGGTCGCTTCTTCGTATGACTGGATAGTGCTGGCCTCTCCCTTTATGCCCTCCCGGCTTTTTACTCTTATCTTTTCGCCCTCACTCTGGAACTCAAGGTTAAAGACCTTCTCATCGACCGCCGGAAGAGGTTTTAATGCCGTTTCTCCTCTCACCACGTCAGCTGTTACCACCTCATCGCTCCAAACAACCTTATACAGTTTGACCTGGTCCTGTTTGCCTTTCAGCTGGCGGGCACCGACGAATCTGCATATGATGTCATCGGAATCCTTTACATCCTCATACGCGGTCCGGGTTATGAATATAGAATTGACATCGGCCTGTGACTCGACCCGGCTTGCAACGTTCACTACATCTCCCGATACGTCATTGTTCTCAACGAACGCTACACCGCTGTTTATACCTATCCTTAAATGGAGCTGGTTCTTATCGTCTTTACCCCGGTTGAAATCATGAAGACCCTGCTGGATCTCGATGGCGGTACGTACCGCCGACTCTGAGTCCCTATAGAACGCCATAAGTCCGTCACCGATGCTCTTTACAATACCACCGTACTTCTCAATAAGAGGAAGGATAATATCATTGCATCGCTGGACCATGAGCCGGCCCTCAATATCCCCCCACTTCTCGAAATAATCGGTAGAACCCTTGATATCTGTGAACATTACCGACACCTTTTCTCTCATCTGATGCAGGGCCTCGTCAAGCTTATCCCTGTCTCTAAGCAGTTTCTCCAGGTCTTCCTTTCTCTCCATTTTCATGCCTCCTTGACTCTCAGGGTAATGTCGCCGATCGCCATACTTCTGCTCCCTACATGTATCCTGTAGCGGTCGAACCTGACATCCTCGAACAGAACGCAGCCACGGTCAGTAAGAAAAGATGCGATCTCTTTGTCTCCGCTGAACAGGCTTACCCTGATATTATCTATATAATTGTTATTTCTTAATATGCAAATGCTGATCTGCCCCATCCCCTCCATTATCTTCTCGACAACTACCTCTATAATATACTCCTTAAGGAATTTTCTGAAGCTTACAGAGTTAGGAACCATCACACTGTTAGCTCTGACAGCTACCGGCTCCGGTGCAGGGAGAAACTCAACATCGGCCGCACCCTTAATAACCTCAGCAACGTCCTTAATGAAATCTATGACCACATCAAAGGAACTCTTTTCTTTTTCTGTCGCGTATTGCTCAGCTATCAGGCCCTTAGTTATAATTGCGTCTTCGAGGCAGGCATCGCATGATATGAGGTGGCTCTCGATGGAACTCAGTTCGGATCCCTTAAGCCTGCCATCCGCATACGCCGCAATGGCCTCAATATCAGGGCAATCCTCTCCCGCATTCCTATCACGGGCCCTTGATACCAGTTTCCTGACCAGCGTATTCATATCTAATTCAGTCATTATCAGTCTTCCCCTTTCACCTTAATAGACGAATAAAGGTCAGATCTCTTGCATAGCTCACGTATCTTCTTGATAATACGGCTTTTTTTACTATAGTATGCGTTCACCGAGATCTCGAAGAACCCGGCGACCTCCTCAGGCGGCAGAGCAAGGTAGTAGGCCAGTTTAATGAACAACT
Organism: Nitrospirota bacterium; assembly: GCA_020351835.1. Classification (GTDB taxonomy): domain Bacteria; phylum Nitrospirota; class Thermodesulfovibrionia; order Thermodesulfovibrionales; family BMS3Bbin05; genus BMS3Bbin05. The sequence goes on along the minus strand of CP070669.1, from coordinate 572,741 downwards.
GCTCTGTCGTATCAAGCTTTCCGAGGATACGGTCCAGCTCCTTTATCTCCTGCTCGGACTCGATCATCATATCAGGAGGATCGCTCTCATCATGAAGAACTACCCCTTCCGTCTGATCATCTGAGATCGTAACCTGTGGTTTTTGTCTACGGAGGAAGTCGATAACCTGGCGAACGACTATTACCCTCAAGAAAGTAGCAAATGACGAGCGTTCCTTGAACTGTCTCAGTTTATTGAAGTCCTTATCCATAAGTGAAAGGAACAGGTTATTGTGGAGGTCATCTATATCTTCGCTATCGTATGATGCCGAGTATTTGGCGAGGGTACGGTGAATAGTTGAATATACAAGTGCAGAATAGTGTTCAACGAACTCATCCCAAGCCCCTCTATCACCCGAAATACAGTCTCTGATCAGTTGAGTTTCCATATTTTTATAAGATACCAGCCACGGTTGACAGCCGCCCCGATTGCTGCATAAGGCCAGTTGTCCCTCTATAAACTGATCAGCTGGTCCCGCGCAGTGAAGACCGTGTTCCTGTTTTATACCAGACCTTTGCATTATGAATCAAGCGATTTTCTAAAAAAAACAATGCCTTAAGCGGTCTACATATCAAGGAGAGTTACATGCCTTAGTATGCTGTCTGTTGTATCTTTTAAGTGCGAAAAGTTTATTGCGCTTTCGATCGCTATTGCCGCATTGAGGGCAAGCGAATGAATGAGCTTAAGGTCATCAAGTGTAAAGAGCCTGTCCGTTATATTGCTCATGTTGATCACGCCAAGCAATCTATCGTTACATTTTATGGGGACACAAAGCATTGATGTGATCTTGATATGGCCCTCTACGAAGCGCTGGTCCATAGAGACATTATTGACCAGTTCGGCCTTCCCTGTCTTAAGGACATCACCGGCTACCCCTTTCCCTACTTTAAGCCTGGTCTTGGGATCGGCCTCATCGCCTTTAGCCGCCTTTATCGTAAGCGTCTCCCCCGAGCTATCCAACAGCATTATCGAGGCATTGTCAGACGTTACAAGTGACTGCGCTTCCTGCAACACAAGTGCACATGTATCGTCAACGCTCATCCCTGCACGAAGCATATCGAGCCTCTCCTCTTTGAGCCTGGGCAGCTCTTCATTGAGCTTTCGTATCCTCTGGCTCATCGTCTCAAGTATCTTGAACACAAGAGTAGGGTCACGCGTGATGGTCTTAAAGAGCTTCTTCTTATCTACGCTTAGCACGCGCGCATCACCTATTGCAACGGCAGATGCTGAACGGGGCTGTTTATCAAAAAGGGCCATCTCACCAAATATATCACCACCCTTCAGTTTTGCTATCGTTACTTCACCGGCCAGGGAAGCCTTTGTGATCTTTACCTCGCCTGCCTGAACAACATACATTACTTCACCTATATCACCTTCATTACATATGGGCTCTCCGTCCTTATAGACCTTGCCAAGCTCTCCGTCGTTCATAACTGCCTCCTAACTATGATCTTTCCGAACTCCTTCCATAGGTCCAGATGCATGGGGAGGCTCACAGCCGTCCCGAATATCTTCTTGTACCTCTCATTTCCGGTGAACATATCCCATAATATCGAACTCAGCCTTTTGGCATCCTTTGCGTTCTTCTGCTCGGCCCTTACGATCGCCAGCATCCCTTTGGTCAGAATACTGTAGTTCCTGTACAGATCCGTTATGGAATACAGGTATTTACCGAACCGGTTATCCACTATTATGCTTTTATATACCGGATAGTAGTTCTCCTTGAAATCCTTGTGCCCTACCCCATGAAACACCGCTGTCGTTGCCGCTGCCTTGCCCATTACGTACGCAGCGCCCAGCCCGTCCTTAAAGAGACGGGTCGAACCGGCATCACCGCATAGGACCAGCCTGTCCGTGTAGGGCCGTTTAGGGGCCTTAACGTTCATCTTGGGAAAGCATCTACACTTAAGCTCATAACCGGTATCCTTTGGCAGGACCTTCCGGACCACCTCGTGGTCAAGGAAGTCACTTACTGTATTGGGGCTCATATCTTTACCCAGGATACAGAGGGTAAGGTATGTTCCTTTGGGTATGAGTGCAGCGAACTTGATGTTCTTCATTGGAAGAAGGAATAGATGAATGCTGTTGCCGAAATGCTCTTCCATAAAGCCCGCATCAACATTGATCTCTGTAATGGCCGCCTTGATAAGGTCAGGTCTTCTGTAACCGAATCCCATCTTCTCGAACATCTCGAATCCGGAGCTGTTAGTGCCAAAAGCACCAACAACAAGGTCTGCCTTCCCTATCTCTTTGCCATCTGAATAGAGTATGGGCCGGGAATTGACATACTCTATTCTGTCTATCTTGACAGGTTCATGGTGCGCTCCCTCCTCAATGGCCCTCCCGAGAAGGAACCTGTCGAAGCTCTCCTTATCGGAGCCTATGATGCCCTTCGGGCCGCCCCCACGATATACGGTTGCTATCGTTTTTTCGAAAGATGGAGTAGCTATATGTACACTGCCCTGTGCCGTGTGAAGGTTATAAGAGTTGATGCCCTT
>CP070669.1:562009-570104 GCA_020351835.1 Nitrospirota bacterium | reverse complement strand
CCTTTGGAAAGACATTTCAATCATAATTATACATAATGCAGCAAATAAAAGCATTAAATATCTTATGAAAGACTTTGCATTCATTCTCTTTTTCTTGCCAGCAGAGAAGATCAAGTATATAATCATAGGATAGGAGGAGCTATGGCTGAAGAAGAATATCGCTTCAAGGTCGCTATCGGCCCGCTTACGACATCATACGGGTTCAGGTACTGGAGCTTACTTTTTGGGGTCGACAGGATAGTGGTATATCCATACAGACAGCGAGAGGTATTCTGGCTTCTTGTCAATAATTACTTGAAAAGATATGACGCTGACCCGGGTATAGCTGTGCGCGGAGAAGCAATGGATGGAGTGAACGTTGAACGCTTCATAAGGTCCAGGGATGCTAAGAGCATTGATCCATCGATGGTAAGAAGAATTGAAGTTGTATCAGGTTATTCAAAGAACAAAATAAAGATATATTTCCATTCAGGGAAGATCGACGTATTTTCTATACTGAACAGGGCACAGACAGAAACTTATAGACAGTCGCTCAGGGGTCTTTATCCGGAGAAGTACATTGACCGGGGACACCCTTCATCATGGTTGGGAAAAATACTGAAGCGCTAGACCATAAAGCAGTACCTGGACATGGCGGGAAGGAACAGGCTAGTCCTTTTCCTCTCTTGAATCAATAAGGAGGGTGACAGGCCCGTCGTTTACTATTTCAACCTTCATATCCGCACCGAACTCTCCGCTTTCTACCCTTATGCCCGTTTCCCTAAACTTATCAATAAAACTTTCATAGGTCTTTTTCGCCTTCTCGGGTTCTTCGGCACTGTCGAAAGAAGGCCTATTGCCCTTTCTGGACCTGGCTGCCAGGGTGAACTGCGAGATAACAAGCGCATCTCCCTTGATATCCAGAAGCGAGAGGTTCATCTTTTTATCACTATCACCGAATATCCTGAGGTTCGATATTTTTCTCAGCATGTAATGGAGATCTTTATCATTGTCTCCCTTCATTGCGCAAAGAAGTATAAGAAGGCCATTCGATATACTTCCGACCACCTTACCATGAACGGATACCTCTGCATGCTCTACCCTCTGGATCAATGCTTTCATGGTCTATATGATACATTAAGGTCTGAGCTTGCTGCTCAGTTGTGAAGAGTTACTTTATCCTCTTGGGATAAGGTCCAATAAGATCATAATAATGAAGATCGTAGTAAAAGGGATAATACATGTCATAGAAGAAAGGGTATTCTACTTCATATACGACACGCTCCTCCCAAAGGTAGATATCCCTTATCTCGAACAATGGGAAGGTATAGTTCATCTCGCCTATCATCCCCTTCTCCGTGCCTTTGACCTCACCGGCTATAGTGACCTTCCTGCCTGATCTGTATATCATGGGATCAAGGATGCCTTTGCTGTTAGAGATGATAGCCCTGAACCGGCTGGTAGAAGGAGCTGGCTCGAGAAGACCTCCGTACCTGTCCACGGGTATGTATATGGCCTCTATCGATGACATATCATCTGAGATCTTTGTCTCAACTATTACCCCTCCCAGAATATAAAGCTTTCCGATGTGCCTGTCCGGGGCCTTGGCGATGTCATTCAGCACAGGTTCCCTGCTGCCCGCCTCCATGAGGTCCTTCTTGATCACGGGAGCACAGGATGACATTGCAAGAACGAGAAGTATTATCAAGGGTCTTTTCATATTTGACACATGGTATTGTTGTCTATTAATTTCTTTATACTCCTAATGCGGCTCCTTGTCAAGAGAGCTGTATAAGTGACAAATATGTAAGGGAAAATGTAGAATTATGGCTTAGTTTTTATGTAAATCAGTATGTTATTATAAATTTCCGGCCTTTAATAATGACAGCTAAATTGCTGAAAAATAAGGTCAATTTTTTGGGAGAGGTGTCCGAGTTGGCCGAAGGAGCACGACTGGAAATCGTGTGCAGGGTTAATAGCTCTGCCGAGGGTTCGAATCCCTCCCTCTCCGCCATCAAGACTTTTTTGCAGTTGGACAACGGCCCTGCGCAGCAGTGAGGTGTGAACCCCGCCAGGTCCGGAAGGAAGCAACGGTAAGCATTTTCTCTGGGTGCCGCAGTCAGTTGTTGTCCGGCTGCAATGAGGTCTTGAGCAATTAAGAAGATCACCTGATATGAGCTATCTCGTACTTGCCAGAAAATGGAGGCCCCAGTCCTTTGAGGACCTTGTAGGGCAGGGTTCTATAGTCAGGATACTGCAGAACGCGATCGAGCAGTCCAGACTTGCTCATGCATATCTGTTCTCCGGTCCTCGAGGTGTCGGAAAGACATCTACCGCCAGGATACTTTCAAAAGCCCTGAACTGTATTGAAGGACCGACACCTTCCCCTTGCGGCAAGTGCGATTTCTGTATGGCAATAGCTGATGGATCTTCTGTAGATGTCATAGAGATAGACGGAGCGTCAAACAACAGTGTGGAAGATATTCGTGACCTTAGAGAGAAAGTGAAGTATGCTCCATCTGGAGCCAAATACAAGGTCTATATAATCGATGAAACTCATATGTTGAGCCAGGCCGCTTTTAATGCTCTCCTTAAGACGCTTGAGGAACCGCCTTCACATGTTGTGTTCGTTCTGGCTACTACGGCCCCTAATAAGGTCCCGGTAACTGTACTGTCCAGGTGCCAGCATCTGCCGTTCAGACGTATACCTACAGAGACGATCAGAGATAGACTTCAGTACATAGTATCTAACGAGAATGGCATCGAGATCACGGATGGCGCTATCGAGATGCTGGCCAGAGCGGCAGACGGCAGCATGAGAGATGCTTTGACTTTACTGGACCAGGTGTCTGCTTTCTCATTAAGCGTTACCGAAGATGACCTTAGGGACCTCCTTGGGATGTCAGATTCAGACCTTCTTATAAAAGTAGTTGAAGCGGTTCTCTCCGGTGACAGGGAAGCCATATTAGGCCTTTCTGAGGAAATATTTGAAGGAGGGGTCGAGATAAAGGACCTGGCGGGTGCTTTGACCGATCTTGCAAGAAAAATGCTTTCGTGTAAGATCACAGGCAGTGTTTCAGCATTGAAGGAGCTCAGTGGCGATGAAAGAGGAAGGGTAGAGGCCATACTGTCAGGGACATCAGAGGAACATATTACGTTGCTGCTTGAAAGCCTGTTGAGGGCGGAAGGGGAAATACGTTTCTCAGCGTATCCCAGGATAGCAATGGAGATGTGTCTCATCAAGGCAAGTTTTCTCTCTCGCTTCAGGGGCATTAGCGAGCTGCTTGGAAAGATATCAAGGGGATCATCTGCAGAAAGCGGACTTCCGTCGACGAGGACCGGCAAGAACATGAAGGGGACCCCACCAAAGGCAAAAACAATAGTAAAAACCCCGACCGAAAGAAAGGCCAGTAAGACAGCGGTGGAAGATGAGCAGGTAAATGACGTGAGCGATCTATGGGGAATGATAGTAAAGAAGATCGATGAGAAGAACCATCCACTTGCCAGCAAGCTAATGAGTGCCGATGCTACGCTTCAGGGTGATACGCTTACTCTGGTCTTCAACGGTGCGGATTCTTTCCATGCAGGCTCTGTCAAAGAGAACACAGCTCCCATATCTGATGCAGCTACAGAGATCACGGCTAGAAAGATAAAGGTTGTAATAGAGACAAAAAAAAAAGAGACTAAAGGAGCAGAGGACCTGAGGGAGATGATACTGAACGATCCCCTTGTAAAGGAGACTATAGAACTGTTCGATGGAAGGGTAGTTGATGTCAGGTATAAGAGACAAAACGGTAATTAGAGAAATGAGATCAGATCATAATAATAAAGGAACAAAGGAGGTCACATGTCAAAAAAGATGTTAGGCAACCTTATGAAAGAGGCCCAGAAGATGCAAGCCGAGATGGCAAGGATGCAGGAAGCCGCCAAAGAGAAGACCGTGGAGGCAAATGCGGGCGGTGGAATGGTAACGGTTGTGGCTAACGGCGCAGGGCAGATAGTATCCATAAGCATAGACAAAGAGGTCGTAGACCCTAATGATGTTGAGATGCTGCAGGACCTCGTGATAGCGGCAAGTAATGAGGCACTGAGGCGGGCTTCCGAGATGGTTAACGACGAGATGTCAAAACTGACGGGAGGCCTGCAGATCCCCGGGCTCGGTGATCTTGGCGGGCTGCTGGGCAAGTAATCTATGGCATTAAGCATTATTGATGGTCTTATCGCCGAACTTACTCGTCTTCCCGGCATAGGGAGAAAGACAGCTCAGAGACTGGCTTTCTTTATATTAAGCATGCCGCATGAAGAGGCTAAAGCCATAGCTGCTGCTATAAACGAAGTAAAGGATAAGGCAAGGTTCTGCAAAAAGTGTTTCAATATCACAGATTCTGAGCTCTGCACCATATGTTCCGATCCCGACCGCGACAGGAGCAGGATATGTGTCGTTGAAGAGCCGAGCAACATAACCGTGATAGAGCGTGCCGCCATCTTCAAAGGCCTGTATCATGTTCTTCTTGGTGCGCTATCCCCGATAGATGGTGTAACTCCAGAAAGGCTGAAGATAGGGGAGCTGGTCGCGAGGATAAATAAGGAAGGCATAAAAGAGGTCATACTCGCAACGAACCCGAACACGAAGGGTGAGATGACCGCGCAGTACATAGCAAAGATGCTGGAGGGGACCGATGTCGTCCTGACCAGGATAGCATACGGACTTCCAATGGGTAGTGATATCGAATTTGCGGATGAGGTTACTCTGGGTAAGGCTCTCGAAGGGAGAAGAAAGCTCTAGGAAGAACTGTCCTTCTTTAGGAGTTCAATAGCACTGTTATATATTGCCTCTTCATCAAGACCGTATAGGCGTCTTAATATGCTCTGATCTCCGTGCTCGATGAAATTATCAGGAAGGCCCATTATCCTTACCGCCGTCCTGTTCAGTCCGGCGCTATTGAGACCTTCAAGAATGGCACTGCCCAGTCCACCGGCTGCGGCGTTCTCCTCGACGACTATGAGATGTCCCGTCTTTTTTGCGACGTCAGCTATTCTGTCCATATCAAGAGGCTTAATGAACCTGATATTTATCAATGTCGCATTTATCCCGGCCTGTTCCAATCTTTTCGCTGCCTTATACGCGGGATGGACCGTCTGGCCGAGGGTTATTATCCCTACATCATCTCCTTCGGTCAATGTCTCGCATTTGCCCATGCTGACATCCTCCATAGTAAGAAGCTCCAGTTCCTCAATAATATTGCCTCTCGGGTACCTTATGGCGGACGGTGAATCGAGTTTTACTGCCAGGTCGAACATCTGCTTCATCTCGATCCTGCTTTTAGGGGACATTACACAAAGGTCTGGTATATGTCTCAGGTATGATATGTCAAAGACCCCATGATGCGTAGGGCCGTCATCACCTACGAGCCCGGCCCTGTCTATCGCAAAGATAACAGGGAGCCTCTGGAGGCAAACGTCATGGATGATCTCATCATAAGCCCTCTGAAGAAAGGTCGAGTAAATGGCAACTACCGGCCTTATTCCCTGGGTAGCAAGACCAGCGGCAAAGGTCACTGCGTGAGGCTCCGCTATGCCGACATCATAGAACCTCTCCGGGAACGTCTTTGCGAAATCCTTAAGGCCCGTTCCCTCCTCCATTGCAGCTGTTATAGCAACTACCCTGGGGTCCCTTCTGGCGAGCTCCGTAACCGTCTCTCCGAACACTGAACTGAATGACGGTGTCCCGGACGATCCTATTTTCTCTCCTGTATCCGGCTCAAACGGGCCTACGCCATGGAACCCGGCGGGGTTCTCTTCAGAGAACTCGTAACCCTTGCCCTTTTTCGTTATTACATGAAGAAGGGTGGGGTCAGTATTGCCCTTTATCCTCTGGAGCGTTTCTATCAGATTATCTATGTTATGGCCGTCTATCGGGCCAACATAGTTAAACCCGAGCTCTTCGAATATTATCCCGTGAAGGAACATCGTCTTGAAAGAATCCTCTATCCTCTTGGCTATCTTGGATACGGTCTCACCTAGCTTGGGAATGCTCTCTATAAGGTGCATTGTGTCCTTTTTGAACCTCTTGTAAAAGTCACCTGTCATTATCCGGTTCAGGTATGAGGACATTGCACCGACATTCCTTGAGATAGACATTTCGTTATCGTTCAGTATGACTATTAGGTCCTTCTTCAGGTGTCCGGCATGGTTGAGGCCCTCGAATGCCAGCCCGGCTGTCATCGCACCGTCACCTATGACAGCGATCGACTTGAAATCCTTACCCGTTTTATCCCGGCCTTCAAGAATGCCGAGTGCTGCCGAGATAGAAGTAGAACTGTGCCCTGCGCCGAAAGCATCATACTCGCTCTCGCTCATTCTTGGAAATCCTGATATGCCTCCGAACTGCCTTATCGTATGGAAATCCTTCTGTCTTCCGGTAAGCAGCTTGTGAGCATAGCACTGATGACCAACATCCCATACTATCCTGTCCTCGAGGAAGTCGAACACGAAATTAAGTGCGATCGTAAGCTCAACGACGCCGAGGTTGGAAGCCAGATGTCCGCCGTTCTTTGAAACTCTTTCGAGTATTGTCTCTCTGAGCTTCTGCGAAAGCTCGCACAGCTCCTCGCTGTTAAGCTTCTTTACGTCGTCTGGACTGTTTATGCTGCCAAGGTCTATCATGGGATTGTTCTATATGATACAACAACGAGCTGCTTTCAGTCGATAGCGATGCAAATCCTGCATCAGGGTGCTAGTTTGTCCTTTCAAGGAGATAATCGGCCAGGTCTATCAGTATGGAAGGGTCACCTTCTATCTTACCCGCGGCTGTCTTTGCATTATCAACCAGTTCGGCAGCGATCTCGCGGGACCGTTCAATGCCATACAAAGAGGGGTATGTCATCTTGCTCTTTTCCTGGTCCGACCCGCTGGGTTTGCCCAGTTCTTCTGTGCTCGAAACGATATCGAGGATGTCATCAACGACCTGAAAGGCCAGTCCTATCTTTTTGCCGTATTCTGTAAGATGGTCTACAGTATCAGGCCCTGCCTGTGAAAGGAGAGCACCTATTCTCACGGCACACTTTATCAGTGCAGCGGTCTTGTTAAGGTGGATGAACTCCAATGTTTCCCTGTCCGGCTCTGCCTTCTCAGATATTATATCCTGTGCCTGCCCCGCTACCATACCGAATATACCTGCCGATGCAGCAAGCTCACAGGTCCCTGCTATCAACTTCTCTGCAGAGATAGTCTTGCTTTCAGAAAAGATTCTGAACGCATCCGTAAGAAGTGCATCACCTGCAAGAATGGCCATTGCTTCACCGAATACTATATGGTTAGTGGGCCTGCCCCTCCTTAGATCATCGTCATCCATAGCAGGAAGATCATCATGAACAAGTGAATAGGTGTGTATAAGTTCAAGCGCAGCCGCCTGAGGCAGTATATCCTTCGGGTCACCGCCACAGGCCTCATAAGCGGCCATGCACAGGATAGGGCGTACCCTTTTGCCCCCCGCCATAAGGGAATATCTTACTGACTCATGCAGTTTTGGGGGCAGGAACGGTTCGCTAAGATAGTCTTCCAGAAATGAATTGACCAGATCCCTGTTATTGTTTAGGTAATCTTTAAATGAGCTCATTCCCACTCGATAGTGCTGGGTGGCTTGGAACTAATATCGTAGACGACCCTGTTGACACCGTCTACCTCATTTATTATCCTGTTGGACATCTTCCCGAGCAGGTCATGGGGAAGCTTGACCCAGTCGGCCGTCATACCGTCGACACTGTTAACGGCCCTTATCCCAACCGTATAATCATAGGTCCTTTCGTCACCCATAACTCCCACTGTCTTAACGGGGATCAGCACCGCGAACGACTGCCATATTTCGTTGTAAAGACCTGCAGCCTTTATCTCTTCAAGGACAATAGCCTTCGTCTCTCTTAGTATGTTAAGGCGCCTTTCTGTGATCTCCCCCAGGCATCTTATCGCCAGGCCAGGTCCCGGGAACGGCTGTCTTAGGCATATCTCTTCGGGAAGTCCCATCTCCTTGCCGACCTCCCTGACCTCGTCCTTGAAGAGCTCTCTTAGAGGTTCTATAAGCTTTAACTTCATCACTTCAGGCAGGCCGCCCACATTG
>CP070669.1:558835-561909 GCA_020351835.1 Nitrospirota bacterium | reverse complement strand
GGGCTCCTGAGTATCATTAAAAAACAAGGATATAAGTAATTCGATAAGAGTAAAATTCTAACATTTAGCTCCGAGATGAGTCAAAAGGATCAGGGGCCTGTTATTACCGCCCCTTAGTAAAGATGAAGTAATTGCAACCCTAACTGGGAGAAGCCGCAACAAATTGATTTTATGAGAAAAAATGATATAGTATAGACTACCGTGAGCTTTGAATATATACAAAAGATACCGGAACCCAGAGAGATCCTTGAGAGCCTGCCCGTATCGGAAGAACTGAGGCAGTTAAAGGACAAAAGGGACACTGAGATAAGGGATGTCATAGAGGGCAGGTCCGGTAAGATGCTTTTGATCATAGGCCCGTGTTCTGCTCATGATGAGAATGCCGTATGCGACTATGTGTCCAGGCTCGGCAAACTGCAGGAAGCTGTAAATGATAAGCTTCTGCTGATACCGCGTATCTATACCAACAAACCCAGGACCACCGGCATCGGTTATAAAGGAATGATGCATCAACCCGACCCTGAGAATGAACCTAACATAGTCGAGGGTATCAGGGCCATACGAAAGATGCATATCAGAGCAATGAAAGAGTCGGGCCTTACAGCTGCAGACGAGATGCTGTACCCCGGGAACTATCCTTACCTCGAGGATATTCTCAGTTATGTAGCTATAGGTGCGAGGTCGGTTGAGAACCAGCAGCATCGTCTTACTGTAAGCGGCCTTGATATACCTGTGGGGATGAAGAACCCGACAAGCGGTGATATGGAGGTAATGCTCAACTCTGTACAGGCCGCACAGGCCCCGCATACTTTCAGCTATAACGGCTGGGAAGTAAGGACGTCGGGAAACCCGCTTACCCACTGTATCCTCAGAGGAGCGGTTAATAAATACGGCCAGAACCTGCCTAACTACCATTATGAGGACCTGATGGCACTCGCAGATACATACATGGGAAGATCGTTCGCGAACCCGACCATCGTTGTAGATACCAACCATGCCAACTCCAACAAAAAATATGAACAGCAGCCTCGCATAGCGGTAGAGATCATGCAGAGCAGGCAGCAGTCAGAGACGTTAAAGAAGATGATAAAAGGGTTGATGGTGGAAAGCTATATAGTCGGGGGAGCCCAGAGCGTATCAGAGAACGTTTACGGCAGGTCAATAACAGATCCGTGCCTCGGCTGGGAAGAGTCCGAGGAGCTTGTCAAAAGAGTCGCCGGCTGCATGTAGGACCCGACCGCTCTTTCTTTTTCGTTAATAAAGACCTTGATATGCAAATAATAGATTTTCACGCTCACATTTTCCCGGACAGGGTCGCAGGCCCTGCACTTGACCAGTTGACCGAGCACTCCGGTGAGTACAAGCCATGCACTGACGGAACGCTAAGGGGATTACTGGGCTCCATGGACGCTGCCGGAATAAGGATGAGCGTTATATCAAATATAGCTACCAAACCTTCGCAAAGCTATCCCATACTGGATTTCTGTGATGAGATAAAGGGGGAGAGGATATACCCCTTGATATCCATTCATCCCGAAAACAGTTACGAGGAGGCTAAAGATCTTTTGAACAGGGCCGAAGGTATGGGCATTCGCGGGGTTAAGTTCCATCCCATGTATCAGGACTTCGAGATAGACGATGAAAAGATGTATGAGCTATACGGACTGATAAGGGACAGGGGGTTTTTTACCATCTTCCATACCGGATATGACATTGCATTCCCGGGGAACAACAATGCTGACCTAGAGAGGGTACAGAAAATAGCTGACATGTTCAGTGATATGACGATAGTAGTGACACATACCGGCGGCTGGAGGCAATGGGAAAGGGTGGGGCTCATAACAGGGGCAGATAACATATATTCTGAGATATCGATGACACAGTCAGAGGTCAATGATGATGATTTCATAAAGTTGATTTCCCTTTTCGATGAAAGAAAGATATTCTTTGGAACAGACAGCCCGTGGACAGACCAGGCCGATATGGTTAACAGGGTCATGGCGCTTTCTTTAAGCGGTCCGTTGAAGGAGGGAATACTGTTTAAGAACGCAGAAGTATTCCTGGATAAGTATATTTAAGCGATTTTAGGGTTAAAGCCTGTTCTTTTTTATAAATCCGGCAAGCTGAAGTATCCTTGCGTATGCTTTTCTGAATTCCTTCAGGTCCAGAGATTGGGACCCGTCAGATAATGCATGCTCAGGATCGGGATGGACCTCTATCATTACTCCGTGAGCACCCACTGCTGAAGCTGCCTGGGCCATAGGATACACCAGGTCCCTTTTCCCGGTAGCATGGCTCGGATCGAATATGACAGGCAGGTGGGTCAACTTCTTCACCAGGGGAATTACTGACAGGTCCGCAGTGTTCCTGGTGGAGGTCTCAAAGGTCCTTATTCCTCTTTCACACAGAATGACCTTCCTGTTGCCTTCAAGAAGTATGTACTCTGCGGAAGCAAGCCACTCTTCTACAGTGGATGATAGGCCCCTTTTAAGTATTACGGGATTCTTTGTCCTGCCGACCTCCCGCAGAAGGTCGTAGTTCTGCATGTTGCGCGCCCCTACCTGGAGCATATCGACCCGCGATGCCACGGAGCTCACGTATTCCGGGCTCATGACCTCGGTTACTACCTTTATCCCGATCTTTGACCGGATCTCATCGAGCATCTCTATACCTTCTTCCCTCATTCCCTGGAAACTGTGAGGACTTGTACGTGGTTTGAACGCACCACCTCTCAATATGGGAACGCCGAGTCTTTTCAGGTATCTGGCGGTCTTAAAGATCTGCTCCCGGCTCTCTATGGCACATGGCCCCGCTATGATGACAAGCGGGTTCTTCCCTCCTATTTTTGTTTTATCATCTATCTTGATCACAGTGTCGGACGGATGAAAATCCCTGCCCACGAGCTTATAAGGTTTTGTGACATGTATGATCTCCCTTATCCCCCGCAGGGCTGCAAAGGGCGACTCATCTATCCAGCCCTGGTTCCCTATGATACCTATGGCCGTTCTCTCTGCCCCGGGCACCGCTACCGGTCTGAAACCGAGAGAAGTGATGACCTTCTTTATCTTCCTTAT
>CP070669.1:536895-558735 GCA_020351835.1 Nitrospirota bacterium | reverse complement strand
CTGTAAAGACCCGTACTTTTTTATTCTCTTTGTATAACCGATCTAACTTTTCAGGGTCCCTTACAAGAAGCCGAAGGTGATATCCTTTAGTAAGAAGCAAAGGTATCAACCGACTGCCTATAAATCCTGTAGCTCCGAGGATCAGTATCTCGCCATTTGCAGCGTCATGATCGCCTACCATGATTAATTCTAACATAGGGGAGGGTTATCGAAATATATTCTTTAAATTTGCAGAATCATCGGGCATTATGCCCTATCGATTAGGCATAAATCCTGATAAGTCATATACATGGAGAGCATAACCCATTGATTAATATGAATTTAGCTTTTGGCACAGATGTTGCTCTAAATGCTCCTTAAGAGTATATAACTTATAACAGGGAGGAAAAATTGGAAAAGACATTTCTAGAGGTAGCAGAGGAGAAAATGGGGGCAAGAAAGACAAAGGTCAACTGTTGGGAATTTAAGAAATGCGGGAGGCAGCCGCAGGGCGATAGAGTTGAAGAAATGGGAGAGTGTCCCGCATCCCTTGAGGAACGTCTCGACGGTGAGCATGGCGGGGTCAATGCAGGCAGAGCCTGCTGGGTCATTGCAGGCACGCTTTGTGACGGTGTCGTTCAGGGTACATTTGCAGACAAGTACAAGAACTGTGAGAAGTGTGATTTCTATAAGATGGTGCAGACCGAAGAATATCCTGCATTTAAACTATCAGCATCATTAAAGGCCAGACTGCATACACCGAGTCAGAGGAAATCCAAGCTTAACTGCTGGGAGTTCAAAAAATGCGGGAGGCAGCCGCAGGGAGAGCATGTGCATGACCTGGGGATATGTCCTGCTGCGGTGGAGGAGCGCCTGGACGGTGAGCATGACGGGGTCAATGCCGGCAGGGCCTGCTGGGTAGTGGCAGGGACCTTCTGCGGGGGAAAGAAACAGGGAACATTTGCCGAAAAGTATAAGAGCTGTGAACAGTGCGATTTTTATGGTGCGGTACACGACGAGGAGTTCCCGAAGTTCAGGCTTATCACCACACTTACTGCAAAACTTAAGTGATGGGTTAGGCTCTGAACATTAATATTAACGGTCTTGGTGGTTATGCTCCGTCTCTATAGCTATAAGGGAGTGATTGTCCTTTAGAAAGATGATGTCAGGGTCGGAGTAAACTATATCGTAGTCACTGCTGACAGATATTGAAGCGGATATCTCTGTGGTGTTCAGATTCACGCAGTTAATAAGGATCTTTCCGGCTGCCGGGATACTAGAGCATATGGAGTCCTCACCTAGTGTAGTGCGCCCTGATCTCACGACCTCATAAGTAGTGCCTTCTTCAGGTGCAATGAGGTATCCGTTGAGGTCCAGCCATCTACCCCGTGATACAGGACTGTTGCCTATGATCCGCGGATCGAGGGAGAACGGAAGTGTTTTAAGGTCGGAAAGGTCGATGAGAAGCCCTGTACCTGTAACTCCATACCGCATGTCATCTGCTTTCTGTAAAGTTCCCTCTAATACCGTTCTCTTCCCTGTCCTGATATTGACCGTCTCGGTAAAGTACCTGAAAGGAAGCAGGAGCCGTTCACCTTCAACGGAAGGATGGGTCCTCAGGGAAGGTACCACTATTCTCTGGTATACTTTATCGGTCACGATGCCCTTTGCGATCAACACAGCTGAATCCATTATGCTGTCAGGTTCTGTCGAAGGCCTGGACCCGTAACCGTATACCAGGAATTGATCTGAAATATCCCATATTTTCCCTCTTCTGGTATTGATAACAGCTAACTGCTTTTCATTGAGGTCGGGATCTATTGAGTATATAGATATTTGATCTTCTGAATCGTAGGTAAGCAGAATATTATCATTACCGATCCGTACCCTGTTTATGTAACCCCCGTGCGCAAGGTCTATGCGCTTCAGCTGATGCATGTTCTCGTCATATATGAATATCCTGTTATTCGTCATTACGAAAATATAATCCCTGAATTTAATTACCTCTTTAATGATAAGGGTCCCTTTCATATCGGCCAGGATCACCTTTATATCGGGCGACGATGCAACAGCTTTCAATGACGGTGAAAGATCTAATGACCTTATGGCACCTTCAGCAGTGAAATCTATCCTCTTTTCGGGTGACACATGGATCCTGTATGGAAGGTCGGATGGTGCCCTTAACCTGGCCACCTCATCAAGGTTGTTATCTAGCAATCTCATGGTGTCCGTCAGGTAGTAGCCTTCGGTAATGGCTATTATGGAGTCTTTGCCAAGATCTGTTGTTCCATCGTCCTTTAAGGACTCATGAAGCTTGCGGAACCTGGAGATATCGTAAACGAGGACATACCTCTTTAAGATACCACCGGCAGACCTGAACTCCGCACTCACATAGAACCTGTCGGCGCCGCATTGAACTACCCTTGCATTGCTTGATGACCCGCCCTTGAACAGGTAGCGACGCTTGTTAGAGTTCCTGTCCATAACTGTCAGATAAAGGCCGTCTTTCTCATTGCTGACCACAAGAAAGCCGGTAGTCCTCAGTCTTGGAGCAATGTCCTCGGAATCGATCCTGCCGGCCCTGCTTCCCGTATCCGACCTGTAAATAATGCTGAACTTATAGGGGTGTCCGGTACCGTTTGGCCGCAGGTAATGGACGGCAAAGAGCTCCTTTGAGAATATTATCTTTTCTACCTTGACTGTCTGAGGATAAGGTATGTCGTATAGTTTTTGAAGTGATGTGTTGAAAACAGAAATGGAATTGTTCGAACTGTCTACCACCGCCAACTCTGTATCTGAGTGATACATGTGATCCGCATTGCGTATCTTCTCTACCCCTGTGCCATCCTTACTGTATGCCACGAGGGAGCGGGTCTCATTTTCGCTAACAATGAAAAGGTAATTGTCGGAGAAGTTGCCGAAGTCCGATACCTCTACACCTGTCCTCAATAGCTCTTTATATAACTTCATGAACGGGACAGAGTAATCGACCTTCATCGGCCCGGTATAGATCACGTCATCTACGGAGCCCGTAGCATTTTCGGAGGGAGAATGAATGATGGCCGGCTTAATAAGGTAGTCCCTTGATAGCCACTGGATCTCAGACCTGCCGGCGCTGATCACTGAAACGGCCACTGAAAAAGCTATTACCAGAAACATCGGTAAAAGGGCGAGACCTACAGATTCGATCCTGGAAGTGAAGGGCTGAAATTGCGGCTTTGCATATATTGAGACGATCAGCATTAGTAGCGCTGCAATGACCGAAGGTATGAATACATAAGAATGTATCCCGGGGAAAAGGTAGACCGAATCCCTGAAAAGGACCGAGTTCAGGAAAAACGATAGTATGAAAAAGAACGCAGTAATCACAAGTGCGAGCGCGATCGCCCTGAGCTTCGACCTTTTAATGATATCCCAGTAAAGAATTCCAAGCCCGGCAACGAAGCCTATTGTTGCAAATGGTTTGACCCATGACGCGATAACAAACGCTAAGGCGGAACGCTGTACGTAGGAAAATGACGAGACAGCTAGCCCTATGAGACTTATAAGGGCAAGCGAGATGGAGATCATTCGCTGATGCATTCTGTATCTATGGTATGACCTTGTTCAGAGGGTATTCAACTATGCCGGTAGCTCCTGCCTTCTTAAGCCTCGGGATAAGGTCCCTTACCAGTTTCTCCTCAATTATTACATCCACATCAAGCCATCCCTCGTCGGTCAGTTCCGATATGGTCGGAGAGTGCATTGCCGGGAGCAGGCTGACAACCCTTTTAAGGGAGCTTTTCGATACGTTCATCTTGAGACCTACACGTTCTTCCGCTTCAAGGGCTCCCTTAAGGAGCATAACGAGGTTATCTATCTTTTGCTTTTTCCAATTGTTCTTATAAGAATCCTTGTTGGAAATGAACCTGGTAGTGGATTCGAGTATTGTTTCAACTATTCTTAAATTGTTAGCCTTGAGAGACGAACCGGTCTCCGTGAGCTCAACAATGGCATCGGCAAGAAAGGGAGGCTTTACCTCTGTGGCACCCCATGAAAAATCTATATCCGCCTTAACTCCTTTTGACTTTAGATATCTCTTGGTGAACCCAACAAGTTCAGTGGCTATCCTCTTTCCGTTCAGGTCCTTTAGCTTCTTTATTTTTGAGTCATTCGGTACGGCGACCACCCATCTGACAGGCCGCAGTCCTTCTTTAGCATAGTTAAGTTCTGCAACGGTCCTGACACTGGCGTTCTGCTCAAGTATCCAGTCATATCCTGTAAGTCCACAGTCGAGGACCCCATCTTCTACGTACCTGGCCATTTCCTGCGCTCTGATAAGCATGGGTTGTATCTCAATATCATTGATGGAAGGATAGTAAGATCGGGAAGAGACGCTTACATTATATCCTGCCTTCTTCATAAGTTTTAGTGTGGACTCCTGCAAGCTCCCCTTTGGAAGTCCAAGTTTTAGAACATTCTTGCTCATGATTAGCTCCTTAATTGAACCTTAATATCGAACCTAAGTATTATACAAAAAAGGTGCCCTTTAACCCAAAGAATGTTCGCGGGGCATTATTTTGATATACTTGATATAACTACTATCCTGAACGGAGGATGTCACGGGCAACAGTACAAGAAAGATAGGAGTGTTCGGCGGCACTTTCAATCCTGTCCACCTCGGCCACCTAAGGGCGGCAGAGGAGGTGATGGAACTTCTTAAACTTCACAGGGTAATGTTCGTTCCTGCCTTCTCCCCGCCGTTCAATAAGACCTCACTGGTCCCGTTCGAGCACAGGATGAAAATGGTGCGACTTGCAATTTCGGGAAACAGTGCATTTACTGTATCTGATGTAGAAAGCCGCATAACCGGAAGGTCCTTTACCGCACTGACACTTGAAAGACTTAAGATGAGCCGCTCGAAGGACAGGTTCTTCTTCATAATGGGAGCCGACGCATTTCTGGAGCTTCCGAAATGGTATAGACCCGAGAGGGTGCTGGAACTCGCAGATATCGTAGTGCTCATGAGGCCACCGCTGGATATCAAGGCACTGCATAAAAGCCCTTTGATCCATAAGGATGATAAAAAGAAACTTATCCCGGGGGATGGAAGGAGCAAGATCTCACTAAGGACCTATAGTTCAGGCAGAAGGATAATATTACTCAGGACCACCCCACTGGATATCTCTGCTACCCGTATAAGGAGTATTATTAGGAGGGGCAAAAGCGCGAAATACCTGTTGCCTGAAAGAATAGAATCTTATATAATCTCTAATAAATTATACATGTGATCCATTGTGTGTACAGGCCAGTGGCCGGATGCTTCACTAGAAAGGAGAAGCGATCTTAAAAAGCTTAGAAAAGGCTCGTCTGATAGCTAAAGCATCACAGGACAAGAAATCGGTTGACCCTGTGATAATTGAGATAAAAGACCTTACGGTGATCGCTGACTATTTTGTAGTTTGCTCCGGTGAAAGCAAGACCCAGGTTGGTGCCATTTCCGATCATATCAATGAGGAGTTAAGGAAGTCCGGCATAAAGCCTCGCACTGTGGAGGGAGCAGATTTCAATAACTGGGTATTGCTTGATTACGGTGATGTGATCGCTCATGTGTTCGATGCGGAGACCCGCTCGTTCTATGAGCTTGAGAAGTTATGGCTGGATGCCCCCAGGATATCTATTAAGTGAAGCTAAGGATCATATGGGTCGGCAGGTCGAAGGAGAACTTTGTAAAAGAAGGGATAAGTAAGTATGACCGCTTGATCTCTCCTTTTTGCAGAATAGAGTACGAGGAGATAAAGGACTCGAAGGAAAGAGGGACCGCCAAGGCACTGGGAATAGAGGCTGAAAAGATATTGAAAGCTTCAAACAGGTTCACGCTGTTGAGCGATAAGGGCAGACAATATTCTTCTGTCGAATTTGCTGAATATCTTACAAGGATGAACGGAGGCTGCTTTGTGATAGGAGGGCCTTACGGAGTGAGCGAAAGGATCATGGAAAAAGCGGAAGATATGATCTCTTTATCTAAAATGACATTTACTCACGAGATGGCAAGGATAATCTTTCTGGAACAGGTTTACAGGGCTTTGACAATAATCAACAAGCGGGGTTATCATCATTAATGGGTAAATTTCTTACTGTTCTGATATTAATGCTCGTTGTAGCGCTTGGCTATTTCTCTGTTCTGAACAGGGACCAGGTAGTGATAGCGATTGCTGAAGGGCATATATATGAGATACCCAAAGTTGCCCTCGTTCTGATCTCGTCTGCAATTGGCGCGTTCCTGATGTTGCTGGTATTTATAGTAAGGGATACACGCCGCTTTGTCGTTAACCTCCAGGACCAGAAAAGGACCAAAAAGGTCGATAAGATAAAGACCCTGTACGAAAAGGCCCTGGATGCTTACTTTGCCGAGCGCTGGGATGATGCGCAGGCTATCTTTGAGCAGATCCTTAATATAGACCCGGACCATATTAACACCTTGCTTAAGCTTGGGGACCTGGCCTTTAATGACAGCGGTTATAAGACAGCCCTGGAATACTATACCAGGGCAAATACTGTCGATACTGATAAGCCCGAGACCCTGTTTGCTCTTGTCAAGGTCAAAGAGGCTCTGAGCGCACCGGTAGATGCACTGGTATATGTTGATGAGATCCTGGAGAACGATGAGGACAACATCAGGGCCCTTTATACGAAGAGAGAGCTTCTTGAATCGCTTGAGAAGTGGGACGAGCTCATTTACCTTCAGAAGAACATTATAAAGAAAAAACATTCGGATAGCGAGAGACGTGAAGAACAGACGAAGCTCATCGGGTACAGATATGAGTATGGACGATATAGTTTGGAGAACGGAGAGCTTGAGAAGGCTCAGAAGGCCTTCAGGGAGGTACTCAAGGATAATAACGATTTTATTCCGGCCCACCTGGGCCTTGCTGAAGTGATGTTCCGGGAAGAGAACACGGAGGATGCAATAGGATATCTCGAGAATATCTATGGACAGACAGGTTCCCTTATAGTCCTTGCACGTCTCGAGGACCTGCTTATCAATACGGCCGAGCCGTCAAGGCTGATCCGTATCTACACTAACAGCCTTTCGAAGGATCCTGACAATAATACGCTTAAGCTCTTTATGGGGAAGCTCTACCACAGGCTTGAGATGCTTGATGATGCTATTGAGATACTTGGAGATATTGATTCCGCTTCGTCTTATCCTGAGATATCCAAATTGCTGGGAAATATCTACCTTAAGAGGAATCAGCCCGAGAAAGCGGCACTGGAGTTCAAGAAGGTGATAGATATGAAAAAGGCTTTCAGGATACCATACTGCTGCAATAATTGCGGATTCTTCTCGATCGACTGGTCAGGACGCTGCCCTGCATGTAAGGAATGGGATACCTTCAGGTTCGATATATTCGCAAGCTGTAAGTTTCAGACAGTTTAGGACTTGGACCAGTCGTACCTTCTTCTTTTCCTGTGATGAATATATTTTTCAGCTGACAGCGCCGCGACACAACCGTTCGCTGCAGCTATCACCACCTGCCTGACCTCGACACATGAAACATCACCTGCTGCAAAGACACCCGGTACATTGGTCTCCATCATTCTGTTTGTGATAACGCATTCATCGTCACTGATATCGACCGCGAAGTTAAGAAAGTCGACTATGGGCTTGCTTCCGTGTAGATAGACAAACACCCCGTCCATGTTCATCTCACTATTCTCGTTCGACTGAGCGTCATGTACCGTTATCTTCTCTACTACGTCTGTGCCGCTTATCTCCTTTACCGTATGACCCAGGATAACTTTGAGATTAGATTCATCGAGGACCGGATAGTCCTCAGGGACCTTGAGCTTCTTAGCTGGAGAAATCAGATATACGGTTTCGGCGAAACGCGTAAGCACCCCTGCTTCTTTAACTGCCTCCTCAGAATCACCAATTACACATACGGTCCTGCCCTTATAGAATGCCGCATCACAGATAGCGCAATAGCTTACACCGCGGCCAAGAAACTCTTTTTCACCCTCGATACCGGGTTTCCTTCCCATCGAGCCGGTAGCTATGATCACGGCCTTACCATGATATGTCTTGTCCATGGTGTAGACCTCTTTTACCTCATCGTCCAGCTTTGCGCCAACGACCTGGGTCTCTACGAACTCGGCCCCGAAACCAACCGCCTGTTCTCTGAATATATCAAGAAGTTCAGGGCCGGGCAGGGGTTCGACCAGCCCGGGGTAGTTCTCTATCTTGCTGGTATATGCCAGTGCACCCGCAGTAACGGATTTGTCCAATACGACCGTATTTAGCTTGGCCCTTGCCGCATACTGGGCAGCAGAAAGGCCTGCAGGCCCGCCTCCTATAATGATCACATCATATACATTGTCTTTATCCATTCTTCCTCCGGTTCTGATGCTTCACGTACTCATAATCATATTATCAGAGAGTTTGAACAATGTTCAATGTGGTAAACTTACGGATGATGAACTGGTGGAGTGAATGAAATATGGATATCGAAAAGCTGGCAAAAAAGAATATCTTGAAACTAAGGCCTTATGAGGCAAAAGAAATAGAGTGTTCCGTAAAGTTGGATGCTAACGAGAGCCCATATGGTATAAGCTCGTCCCTGAGAACAGTACTCAATATCGACACTAACAGGTATCCCGACCCTGAGGCCAAAGAACTTCGGACATTGCTGGCCCGTTCATGGAAGGTCAGGGCCGAGAACATTCTCCACGGCAACGGATCGGATGAGCTCATATACTATCTGATAAACGCATTTGGCGGACCGGTGATGTTCCCCGTACCGACATTCAGCATGTATGAGATCATAGCCAAAGTGCTGGGGCAGAGGACGATCGGCATTCGACTTAACGATGAGTTCGAGCTAGATACGCAGGTCATGCTGAGAACGATCAAAAAGAAGGCCCCCCGCATGATATTCCTGAGCTCTCCAAATAATCCAACCGGGAACAGTTTCGATCCTGACATAATGGAAAGAATGATCAAAGCAAGCAGAGGTATTGTGGTGATCGATGAGGCCTATCAGCCGTTCTCATCTCAGAAGAGCTTTATGCCTATGATAAAGAAATATCCTAACCTTATAGTAATGAGGACCCTGAGCAAGATCGGGCTTGCGGCTCTTAGAAGCGGTTTTATAGTTGGAAGCAGGGATGCCGTTGATATTGTTAACAGGGCCAGACTGCCTTTTAATGTGAACTCCCTGTCCCAGGCCGTTGCAGTTAAGGCGCTTGAGAACAGGAAAACAATGGATAAGATGATAGGGACGATAATAAGGGAACGGAAGGGCCTCTATAAAAGCATGAGTGAACTGGAAGGGGTCAGGACATACAGGTCTGATGCTAATTTTATTCTGTTCAGGGTCAGCGATGCAGAAGCGGTTTATAAAGGTCTTCTGAAAAGAGGAGTGTTGGTAAGGAACCTGTCCGGGGCTATTGAAGGATGCCTGAGAGTAACTGTCGGGACCCCGAAGGAGAACAGAATATTTATAAGAGAGCTTATAAGGGTTCTTCGGGACAGCAGGTAGGCCGGGTAAACTCTTCAACTCTTTCCTTTAATGACAATGTGTTATACTAAACAAATCCGTTATTAATAGAAATTCTTGATATGGAGGCACAGATGAGGAAGGCAAAGGTGAAGAGGAAGACATCCGAGACAGATGTCACTCTTGAGCTGAACCTTGATGGGAGCGGAAAGTATAAGGTCGATACATCTATACCTTTCCTTGACCATATGCTTTCTCTTTTTGCAATGCATGGCAAGTTCGATCTTACTTTATCTTCAAAAGGCGATATAGAGATCGACTATCATCACCTGGTAGAAGATATTGGCATAACCATGGGTGAGGCCCTGAGCAAGGCCCTTGGAGATAAGAAGGGGATACAGAGGTACGGCAGTGCGCTTATCCCTATGGATGAGAGCCTTGCTGAGGTCGTAATAGACCTTAGCGGAAGGCCATATCTTGAATATAAGGTCAAGAAGCAGAAGGGAACCGTGCGGGACCTTGATGTTTCGATATTTGAGGATTTCTTCAGGGCGTTCAGTAACAACGCAATGATGAACCTCCATATAATGGTAAGACATGGAAGAGACCTCCACCATATATACGAGGCCATATTCAAGGCTTTGGGAAGGGCACTGTCCGGAGCCGTGGCAAAGGACAGCAGACGAAAAGGCGTGCCCTCCACTAAGGGCAAACTTTAGACCTGACATGGATGATGCAGGGTGGTCCGGAGTACGGGCCACCTTTTATTTTTTTCGGAGGTGACGGGTGGATGTAGATGTAGCTCAATACCTGGGAAGGCTTGCAAAGATCTATGGCGAGATAGGTCAGGAATATGATAAAGCTGCCGGTAAGTATGGCGGTTTTAGTTGTGAAGGCTGTACAGATAACTGTTGTACGACGGTCTTTCATCACCATACTCTTATCGAGAACCTTTACCTGATCGAGGGTTTCGAGGGTCTTGACGTCAAAAAGAAGGAAGAAGCAGTGATCCGGGCAAAAAAATATGTTGAGGAGCTATCTGACCATCCTTTTGATATGACCGAGCTTTCCATCATGTGTCCTTTGAACGTTGAAGGAAAGTGCGAGGCCTATGAATACAGACCTCTTATCTGCCGGATACACGGGATGCCAGGTATTCTTCATTCTCCTAAAGGGACCAAAGAGTTCGATGGCTGCCCGGTATTTATGGAGCAACACGGTAATAGCATATCCCACCGGATAGACAGGACGTCATTCTACACCGATATAGCGTTCATAGAAAGGGACCTTCGTGAGGAGATGGTGTTTACCGAAAAGCACAGAAAGACCATTGCTGAAATGATAGTCGACTACACAAGGGACGAGATCACTCTTTCCAAGAGACTTAGGCCCGAGGATTTCCATAAAGACAGTCACATTATATGAATTAAATTAGAAATACTCAACAAAAGGATCATGAATGAAATTAGAAGAGGCGAGAGAGGCACTATGGACCGATGTTACACATGTCCTTATAGATATGGACGGTACTCTTCTTGACAAGTATTTCGATGATTATTTCTGGAGCCATCTGGTGCCCGAAAGATACTCAGAGAAGAACAACATATCGTTCGGCAAGGCAAGGGATTATCTGTTCGATAAATACAGGAGCCACGAACGGACACTTAACTGGACAGACATCGATTTCTGGTCAAGGGAGCTTGAACTTGATATCCCCGCGCTTAAGGAGCAGATCCGTCATCTTATCGATGTCCATCCTTACGTTGAGGAATTCCTTTCTCTATTAAGGAAGAATAAAAAGCAGGTGATCATGGCAACCAACGCCCACTACAAGACCGTATCACTTAAGATGAAGGAGACAAAGATCGGACATTATTTCGATAAGATCATAACCTCAAATGAGATAGGATGCCCTAAAGAGCATCTCCCCTTTTGGGAGAGGACCCAGAATATACTGGGTTTCGATCGTGAAAGGACGATGTTCATAGATGACACAGAGGATGTTCTTCATGCCGCCAGTGACTTTGGTATTAAGTATATAGTGTTCAAAGCCCTTGCGAGCTCAAAAGAACCGCCTGGCAACTCTAACTCCTACATCGAGATACACGAGTTCAGGGAGTTGTTCCCTCAAAGTTAGATGACAGAGTCCCTCTATATAATCATGGTAGGACTTCCGGCCAGGGGTAAAAGCACTCTTGCGGGTAAGCTCAGCGAAAGCCTGAAGCGTGACGGTATCAGCACGCGTATATTCAATAATGGGGACCTGAGGAGGAGACTGAGCAAGGAGAATACCAGTTACCCTGAGTTCTATGATCCGAAGAACGATGTCGGTGTAGCGCTGCGTGAGAAGTACGCCGTTATGAACCTTAACCACGCAATTACTTTTATTAGGAGGAGCAGGAGCAGAAGGAGGGTGGCGATCATAGATGCTACCAATGTGAGCGTGCAAAGAAGGAGGCTGCTTCTCTCTCATCTTCCCGAGGAATCTGTGCTGTTCATTGAATGCATAAACAATGATGAGGAGATACTGGAAGCCAATATACGTTATAAGGTAGATACCCCCGAGTTCTCATATCTTTCGAAGAAAGCGGCCATAGCAAGTTTTAAGAAAAGGATCAGCTACTACGAGGGGATATACAGGCCTTTAAAGAACGAGAAGAACTATCTGAAGGTGGATACGTTCAACTACCGGGTGCTCAAGGAAAAGGTCAATGGAAGTATACCCTTCGTAGACAGGATAAGGGATTTCCTGGTGACCCCGTTCATTAAGAACCTCTATGTTATTCGTCACACCGAGACATATTTCAACAGAAATGACAGGATCGGAGGTAATTCCAGGTTAACTCCACACGGAAGGACGCAGGCCGACAAACTGGCAAGGCATTTCAGCACGAAAAGGATACCGTTGATAGTTACATCTGACCTGACCAGGACCAAACAGACCTCTGAAGCCATAAAAAGGGCCCAGCACGACTGCAAGGTCATTGCACTTCCTGAGTTCAACGAGATAAACAGCGGTATATGCGAAGGAATGTCATACAGGGAGATCAGGGAAAAGATGCCAGACGTTGCCGCGGCACGCAAGCGCAACAAGTACTATTACAGGTATCCCGAAGGAGAGGGATATGTATCGATGGAAGAGCGGATCGAGCGCGGGATAAAGAAGGTGCTGTACATGAGCAAATATTCTGACAATATAATGATCGTAGGCCATCGGGCCGTGAACAGGATGATACTGTCTTACTTTGTATATAAGAGAAAAGAGGATGTTCCTTACATATATATACCCCAGGACAAGTACTACCATATAAAGATAGGGCAGAACAGAAAGGTGTTCGACATCAAGAAGTTCGCCTGACCCCACTATTGACATAACATATAAACATATAGTAATATGTTCATATGTTGAGCGAGAGGACTTTCAAGCTGCTTTCTGACAGAACAAGGATCCGGATACTTATGCTGCTGGACAAAGGTGAACTGTGTGTCTGCCAGATAATGGCCGTGCTGGATGTTTCACAGCCGCTGGTGTCCAAGAACCTGTCGCTTCTGAGCGCCGGGGGGTTTCTTGACGAGCGGCGGGACGGAAAGCTCGTGTTCTATTCGATCAGGAAGGAGCTTGATCCCGGGCTAATAGAGCTTATAGGGCTTCTAAAAAAGAGTGTAGTGAACGATATCGATATAAAAAATGATTTTTTGGAGTTAAATGAGTGTATGCAGTACCAGAAAAAGAAGGGGACTTGTGATATGAAGAGCTTCAAGGAATACATGAACAGGAAGAAGAGGAGAAAAAAGAATGCTTAAAGAGTTCAGGAGAAAACGGACCAGACTGCAGACATTAACATCTGTTATATTTCCGATCGTGCTGATAGGGGGGTGGTTCTATCCCCCCCTCGGTTTCTTTATATTGCTCTGTATGGTAGGCGCAATAGGGCTCGCGATGTTCAAGGGAAGGACATGGTGCGACTGGATGTGCCCGAGAGGAAGCTTTTATGACGTGTTCCTTAAGAGGTTCAGCAGGAACATTAGTATTCCCGGATATTTTAAGAAAAAATGGTTCAGAGCGATGATCTTCAGCCTGCTCATTACAGCTCTCGGTATCCAGGTCTATATTGCCTGGGGTAACACGGAAGAATTGGGTATGGCATTCCTGAGGGTCTTGACCATTACAACGACCGCCGGGATAGTCCTGGGTGCTGTGTTCCAGGAGAGGGCCTGGTGCCATATATGTCCTATGGGAACGATAAGTAACTGGATGTCAGAGGGTAAGAACCCACTTCATGTAGCTGACCACTGCAAAAGCTGCAAGCTGTGCACTAAGGCATGCCCGATGCAGTTGAAGCCGTACGAGCATAAGGATGGAATAATGACACACGGTGACTGCCTGAAATGCACCTCTTGTATAGCGGCATGCCCGGCTAATGCTCTCGGCTTTGAAAAAGAGATAAGGAAAGCAGCGTAAGTACTTTTAAAGCAAGGCCAGCTGATCTGAGCTTGATGTTACCACATGAACTTCAGAAACGCTATATCGGCTCAAAGCGAATACCGGGAATGAAGAGCCGGCGATCTCTTTGTTTGTTCTGAGCGCTATCTCGGGCTCATTGTTGTTCTCCGACAGATGTGCAAGGCAAGCCCACTGCATACGTCCGGAGTCTGCTGAACAAAGAAGCTCAGCGGATTCAATATTAGAGATATGTCCGCCCGGCCCCTTTATGCGTTTCTTGAGAAAGGACGGATAAGGCCCTGTCTCCAGCATGCGAGGATCGTAATTACTTTCAAGGAATACGGCATTAAGTGATGATATTACGCTGTGAAGACCGTCAAAGACATGGCCCAGATCGGTCAGTATCCCGAGCCTGTTGTCGCCTGAAACGACAACGATCGCTGATCCGTCAGATGCGTCATGAGGTGTCGGAATAGTTTCCACTGTGATGTTGCCAAAGCGGAGAGTATCACCCGGTCTGAAAAAATAAAGATCGTCTATTCTTCCAAGCGCGCGATACCTTGAGGCATACTCATAGGTCCTCTGAGATATATAAACAGGCAATCCGTACTTTCTGTGGTAGACACCTGCGCAGCTTATATGGTCAGCGTGATCATGCGAAACGACAAGAGCGTCGATATCCCTTATATTTATATTGTGGTCTGCAAGCCTTCTTTCCGCCTGAATACCGCTTATACCTGCATCGATAAGAAGACTGGAGCCGTTGGACCTTACGAAATAGCAGTTGCCATTACTGCCGGACTGGAGTGAGATTGCCTGCATCATAATGTTGCTAAAATGATAACAAAATGTACATGAATTGTCAACGATAATATTGATTTCATTAGATGTCTATACTTTGATAGAATCTGGTTATGACAAAGAGATGCCAGTGGGTCGGGGATGATCAGCTTTATATAAGGTATCACGATGAAGAATGGGGAGTGCCAGTTCATAATGATAGAAAGCTCTTTGAGATGCTAACATTGGAGGGGGCACAGGCAGGGCTTAGTTGGGCAACTATACTAAAGAAGCGGAAGAACTATATAAAGGCATTTGAAGGGTTCGATCCGGAGAGAGTTGCCGCGTTTAGTATGAAAAAAGTAGAAGACCTTTTGAAAGACAAAGGGATAGTCAGGAACAGGCTGAAGGTGGAGTCAACAGTCATCAACGCAAAAGCCTTTCTTGATATAAAAAAAGAGTTCGGAAGTTTTGATTCATATATATGGCAGTTCGTAGAAGGGGAGCAGGTACATAACGAATGGAAAACGCTACTGGACATTCCGGCAAACACTGAAGTATCAGACGCATTGAGCAGAGACCTGAAGAAGAGAGGTTTCAAGTTCGTGGGGACCACGATATGCTATGCATTCATGCAGGCGGTAGGTATGGTCAATGATCACACGGTAGACTGTTTTCGTTATGAAGAGATAAAGAGAGGTTAGGAGGTAGAAATGCCTATCACGACAACGATAGATAAGGATGCCGGGATAAGGACGCATTATGTTAAGGGAATACTGACATTTGAAGAGCTTTCCGATTCATTGAACCAGATCTATTGTAGTCCTGAATATGACCCGGAACTGAACGTATTATGGGACCTTAGAGCGGCTGATGTGTCATCATTTACTACAAAGGAAATTGAGCAGCTGGCATCCCTGGTAGCATCTCAGTGGGGCAGCCGGGGGAAAGGCCGTGCTGCGCTTATTGTATCAGGGGACCATGAGTACGGGCTTTCAAGAATGTATGAGATGATGTCTCATGAAACAACAACAGGGCGCATTAGGGTATTCAGGGAGCTCTCAATGGCACTTGAGTGGCTTACCGAACATAAATGATGTGCGCAATAGTATCGCCAGATAATATATTATATTATTCGTTATGAACATTCCAGAGTTCTTTTTCAGAAAATCCAGACAGTTCCTTGATAGAAGGGCGTTCACCGTTTTTGGTGATGATAAAAGAACAGATATCACTTACCAGAATGCGGTATCTTCCGTTATTAACTACATAGCATTTCTTGACGATAAAGCAGAAAGGGGGCGGAAAGTTCTGCTTTGTTCTGAGAACAGACCGGACTGGTGCTACGTGTACCTTGCTATCGTAGCAACAGGATGTATAGCTGTACCCGTTGATACTGAGCTTGGACCCAATGAGATAAAGAACATAGCCGAGGCATCTGAAAGCATGATCGCTTTCTGCAGTTCCCAGACCAGAGAAAAGGTTATGGAATGCGGTATAAATTCAAGCAACATATACGACCTGGATTCAACGGATTTTGTGGCCTCGACCGATGAGCCGGACCTTGCAGGTTATCTGTCATCAATCTCTCCTGATGATATTGCCTCGATAATATTCACATCGGGGACCACAGGTGTCCCCAAAGGCGTAATGCTTACTCACAAGAACTTCGTTTCGGATGCACTGGCAATGATAGATACCGGTATCGTATCCAAGAACGATAATATGCTTGCTGTACTTCCGCTGCATCACACCTTTGCCTTCATGTGCACGTTCATAGTCCCGCTTTTCGTCGGTGCGGCGATAACCTACCCGTCATCTCTTAAGGGACCGGACCTTGCCTATGCTATGAAAGAGTCAGGAGTAACGATACTTGCCGGCGTACCTCAGCTGCTTGACCTGTTCTACTCCGCAATCATAAGGAACATAGAGTCACTTCCTTTTATTAAGAGGTCGATAGCTAAAGGGCTGGTCAGGATGAGCAGTTTCATAAGGCAGAGGATCGGCCTTAATGTCGGCAGGATACTGTTCGGATCGGTTTATGAAAAGTTCGGTAAGCAGTTCAGATTAATGGCATCTGGTGGAGCAAGCCTTTCGCCGACTACCATGATCGGACTTGAGTCGTTCGGGTTTTCAGTATTGGAAGGTTATGGCCTGACAGAGACGTCTCCGGGTGTTACTTTCAATCCGGTAAAGAAAAGGAAGCCGGGTTCTGTAGGTGTACCAGTCCAGGGTGCTGAGATCAGGAGAGAGAAAGAGGAGGGCGAGACCGAAGGAGAGATCATTATACGCGGCGATATGGTAATGAAGGGGTACTACAATATGCCAGATGAGACAGACAGGGTTATAAAGGATGGATGGTTCCATTCCGGTGATATAGGTTACATCGATGAGGACGGATACCTGTTCCTTACCGGCCGAAAAAAGGAAATAATAGTACTTTCTTCGGGTAAGAACATCTATCCCGAGGAGATAGAGAAGGAGTATGTAAAGATACCTCTTATTAAAGAGGTATGTGTGCTGGATAAGAAGGAGGGAGAGAATGTGGTCCTGCACGGATTTATTCTCCCTGATTTCGACTTCGCTCGCGCGGCCGGCATATCAAACCTTTATGAGGCTCTTAAATGGGAGATACATGGGATATCTGCAAAATTGCCGGCGTTCATGAGGATAAAGGGGTTTACATTGTACTCAGAACCTTTCCCCCGTACACGCCTGGGAAAACTGCAGCGGTTCGTTATAAGGGACATCCTTGAGGTTCTCGAGAAGGACAGGACAAAAAAGGAGGAGCTTGCTGAAGAAGAGCTTGACGGGGTCGAGAAAAAGGTTGTAGGGACAGTTGCCTTCTTTGCTCATGACGGTGGCGCTGTAAGATTATCTGATAACCTGGAATTAGACCTGGGTATTGATTCGCTTAAGAGGATCGCCCTTTCGGTCGAGCTGGAGAAGGCTTTCTCTGTAAAGCTGCCTGAGACCTTCATGACGGATATACAGACGGTTTCGGATATCTCTGAGAAGCTCAAGGAGACGGAACTTGAGAGTGCAGAAGAAGGATCTCATGAGAAATTGACATTTAAGGACATGCTGCTCAGGAGACCTAGTGATCATCAGGTTTCCTCTCTCGGGATCAAGCAGGGAATATTTGCCAGGCTGATCATCTGGACGGTTTTGAAGGGTCTGAGATTGTTCTTTAAGCTTTATTACAGGACAGAGGTAAAGGGGCTTGATAAAATACCTCAGGAACCGTATATACTTGTCGCGAACCATGCAAGCTATCTCGACGGGTTCTTGATAGGAAGTGCGGTGCCATATAAGGTGTTTATGAAGATATTCTTTCAGGGGGCTCAGAAATATTTTCAGACACCTCTTATGAAGGGTTTTGCACGTCTTGCCCATGTCATACCAATAGACCCGGACGGTTATCTTGCAGCGGCCTTCTCTCTCTCTGCTTATGTGCTTGCAGAGAACAGGTCTTTGATGATATTCCCGGAGGGTGGGCGGTCATTTGACGGAGGCATAATGACCTTCAGAAAGGGTATAGGCATCCTCGCATCTGAATGCGATGTGCCGATAGTACCGGCGAGGATAAGTGGCACATACGAGTCAATGCCCAGAGGAAGGTCCTTTCCTAAAAGAGGGAAGCTGAGCCTGGTTATCGGAGATCCTATAACCAGAGAGGACCTGAAGGACCTAAGGAATAAAGGCGGTGATCATTACCAGGAGGTCGCTGACCTTGCAAGGGATAGATTAGAACGCCTATAGGACTTATCTCTTTTTTGTGCTGTACTTCTTTTTTGTTCCGTGCCTGAGGTTATGGATCTTGAGATATTTCATAAACTTCTCAAGATCATTGATGCTAACATCTCCGTTGGAGATAAGATACTCCCCGATATTCTTTTGAGATACCTGCTGCTGATGAAGCAGTGTGTTAAGCTGAAACTCTGTGATAAGACCGTTACGGAGCAATACGTCTCCAAATAGTTCTCCGGTCCCCTTGTCTATCAACAGAAAGCGTATTTGTTCCTCTGTGAGCCAGCCCCAGTGCTTCGCTATCTGCCCTATCTTCTTTCGCTCCCGTTTCTGGGATACTATGGCCAGAATGAGGGCTTCCCATGATATTATTCCTGAATAGTAGAGGAACTCTCCGATACGAAGCTCTCTCTTTGGCACTCTGTCGTACGAGAACTGACTATTTGTGTTCTTGTTAAAGCCAGCCCCTGTCTTTTCTGAGGCTTTCCTCCTGCTTTGATTCCTGGCTTTTTTCTTGACCGGATCTTTAGGCCTTAACTTAAGGAACGAGCAAAGTTTCTTATATGCACTTGTTGCCTCGCGGAAACTCTCAGCGCTTTTCTTCTGAAATTCCTCACCCTGATCAATGAACCTGTCCGGATGAGTTACAAGGGCTTTCTTACGATAAGCACTTTTTACACCGGAGAGCTGGATATACTGAAGAAATTCGTAGTCGACCTTGATGTCAGAGCCGAAAAGTATCCTGCAGGCATTTATTAGATCTAATTCACGTATACCTTGCATTAGAAATATTCTACAAAAAAGAAACAAAAATGTAAAGAATTTATTTCTATATTTATTAGATGGTTATATAAGGTAACCTAATGGATTGCTTTTCAGATTAAATAGTAATTATGATTATATATGACCAAGTTTGCGGTAACAGAGGAAAAGAACAAATGGCTAAGGGATAAGATGGATGAGCTTGGGATACGAGAGGAGGATATCGAGGAGAAGTTCATCCGGTCATCAGGGAGAGGCGG
This sequence comes from Nitrospirota bacterium, assembly GCA_020351835.1. GTDB lineage: Bacteria > Nitrospirota > Thermodesulfovibrionia > Thermodesulfovibrionales > BMS3Bbin05 > BMS3Bbin05. The sequence continues at coordinate 539,281 of CP070669.1, read as the reverse complement.
GCAGAAGGTCAATAAGACATCATCGTGTGTCTACCTCAACCATCTTCCCACAGGCATCGAGATCAAATGCATGAAGGAGAGGAGCCAGTCTGTTAACAGGTTCCTTGCAAGAAGAGAGCTGGTACAAAAGATAGAGCGGCTCTCCGGTAAGATGACAAAAGAAGATATTAAAAGAGATAAGGGAAAGAAGCAAAAAGCAAGAAGAAAAAGAAGGTCTGCAAAGAAGCATCAGCATGAGGCATAATAAGTAACGGAGGTGATCAGATAATGGCCCATGTATGCCCTTGGTGGTTCGCATATACTTTCGATAATCCTTTAAGAAGGTTGTTCCATAAGCCAGAGGAGATGTTCGTCGATTATGTCAAGGAAGGTCAGGTCGTTGCGGATGTCGGGTGCGGTATGGGATATTTTTCCCTCGGCCTTGCCAGGATTGTAGGTAGCACAGGTAAGGTCTACTCGATCGATATCCAAAAGCAGATGCTCACAAGAGTGAAGAAGAGGGCTGCCAGGGCAGGACTCGAAAGTATTATTATCCCGCAGTTGATCTCCCCTGATAGTCTTGAGCTGAAAGAACCGCTCGATTTTACACTTGCATTCTGGATGGTGCATGAGACTGAGAATATCGAGAGGTTTCTCTCTGAGATATATAGTGGGCTCAAGAGCGGGGGTATGCTGTTAATAACAGAGCCAAAGTTTCACGTATCACTTGATGATATCAATAATGAGATAGAGATAGCGGAGGGGCTTGGTTTTAAATTGACGGACAGGCCCGGGATCTCATTCAGTCATACAGCTCTGCTCAAAAAGTAAGAGCTATCAATTAGTGGATGGGTTTATCCCTATCTCTTTGCCTACAGATCTGAGAAGATCTCTATTGTGTTTCAGTATGTTCATGCATGACGGAGAACCGTCGCAGGCAGTTGTAAAATCATCGAGTGATGCATACTTTGCTTTCAATTGCTCTTTATCTGGCACTACCTTGTCATTGAGCTTTGTTACCCCGTCATGACAGCTCGCACACTTCCTTTCCCACAGGCTCTGATGACCGGTACCGGAGCAGGCAGAAATTACTGAAACAGATAAAATAAGGATTAAAGCAAATATCAGATATGTTCTCATGGGCCCCTCCCGTTATCAATACAGGTTTAATAATGTAGATTATATCAGATATTAAACGTTAAGACGACAGGCAGCAATATAGACGATCCGTTCTTAAAGATCTGCTGTGTCTATATATACCTTGTAACTATTCCGGCTGTGAAATCATCCACATTATGCACTGTTAAATTACGAGAGACACGGGTATTTTCAGCGCGTTTGTACCTTATAGGATCTTTCATATCATCAAGCCGTCTGAACGAGCCGGTTCTTCTGCCTGTTATATAGAGCACCTGTAACAGGGGGTCCATGTCCAGAAATTCTTTGATGGGGGCCTTCATATAATCTTTGTCTTCGGGAAGCCTGCCCTCGACCTCTTCAAACAGATTGATTATATGATCGCTCTTGACCGTGCTGGTTATTCCCTCGAGGGCATCCAGAAACAGAAGAAGTTCACGGGCAGTCTCAATATCCCCCGTCTTTTTGAACCTGCCCGTCTGCATATCTGTAAATAGTTCCGTCCCATGGGGGATCACCAGCGTTCTGATCCGGATGAAATCCGGATCGATCCTGTTCAAGGCATCAGCGGTCTCAAGTGCGTTTGCCTTGGATAGCCTTTCCCCTCCCAAACCGGGCATATAGTATTCTGAAAGTTCAATACCCGCGCGCTTTATTTTCTGACCCGCGATAATGTGAGTGTCTTTGCCTACCCCTTTTCTTACAAAGTCCAGTACTTCATCAGATGCGGATTCCATCCCGATGTGTATTCTGTTAAGGCCGGCATTGGCAATACGGGCCATATCATCATCGCTGGTCCTGGCGATGGAACTTGAACGAGCGTATGATGTTATTCGTTCAACTTGGGGGAAGGTTTCTATCAAATACTCGAGTATGTTAACCAAGTAATCGGGCTTTATGATGAGACTGTTCGCATCCTGAAGAAATATTGACCGCATCCCATCCCGAACCCAATTTTTAGCAGATTGAAAAGCCATCCATTCGTTCTCATCAAGAGGCGCCTGCAGATCATTAAGCTTCTTTCTTTTTTGCTCATCGGGCAAGTGGAGAGCGGAATGGATCTCATCACATAACCTTTTGACCAGATCTATATCCCTTATGACGTGGTCAACAGGGCGAACACTGAATTTTTCTCCTTTATAAAGACTGCAAAATTTGCATTTGTTCCACGGGCAGTTCCTTGTAACCCTCAAGAGCAGACTGTCAGCCTCGCTTGGGGGCCGGATCGGTCCGTCCTCAAAGCCCTTATACTCTTCTTCACGTTTCATAT
>CP070669.1:521916-536795 GCA_020351835.1 Nitrospirota bacterium | reverse complement strand
TTCTATTCCTAGCTGTTGGAACACTGAAAATCAATGCTGTTAATATAAGGAGTACCACAAGCATTGCAGATATTACAGCTGCCTTCGAGACTTTTATCGACCTGACCAGATAAAACGCCCAGGATATGGCTATTAACAGAAGGCTTATCCATCCCGCCCTCGAGACGGATAATATGACTGCTATGATGGATAGCCCGGTAAACACAAGAAAGAGCATGGATTCCTTTGAGGCTTGTCGTCGTAATTTCAGATAGTAAGCAAACATAATAGAGATCAACATATTAAGCTCTATTGCAAAACCATTATAGTAAAGCTCGAACCTTACAAGGGGATGGTCAACGTGAGGATAGAAATGACCCGGATTTTTTCCTCCACCTATTATAAAGCTCCACGTAGCACCTGAGAGAAGAATGATCAACATCACAAGAATATATCTGAATACGATATCGATATCTTCTGAAGAGCTTATTAATACATAAACTGCGATAAACAGAAAGAGTCCGGACAGTATCTCGCGGCGAGTCCTCATAAAAGATAGTGAAGGATCAATAGAGAAAGGAACTACAGCAAAACTTATTAACACATAAGCACATAAAGCAATAAACACTGGATGCCTGAACAATGAATGATCTTTTGACAAGAAAGAATGGCATAAAGCAATGAGAGCGGTCAGATACGGAATAAAATATTTTAGATCACCTCCTTTTTTCAAGTGGGTCATTACATAAAGAACAAATATGAACAGAGATACTTTAAGTGCTCTTAGCATATTGCATTGGAGCCTTCGACCTTTCTCACTTATCCTTATATCGCTAATATCCATACCTTGGCACTTTATGGTCTCGACACGTATAGAACTCCGTATTATAGTAGCAAATAGTTGAATAATTCACCAAAATAACGGGATCACGTAACTTTGCTTCTTTTCCATCATACCTTAACTAGCATAGTCCAATAATGGTAAAATGACCAGGATTTTTGATCGAAAGGGGGTCTCAAAATAGGAAGCTTATACGCTAGAACAGGATTAAGCAATTATCTCAGGTCACATGAACATCCTGGAGGGATTATTGTATGTGAAAACAAGAAGTTCATTTATATGAAGCCGGCAAAAACCGCCGGTACCAGTATATTGCGCGAGTTTCTCGAAATACGCGTAAGCGGGATAATTCACTACAAAGACCATCCGCAGGAATTTGAAAGTTGGCTGAACCGCATCGACGACAATTCATTAAAAAAGTATTTCATCTTTAGTGTTGTCAGAAATCCGTGGGATAGATTAGTATCAATAGCATCATATTTCAAGATCCCCTTCCACCAGTTTGTTCGAAACATTAGAGAATACTGGAAAGACCCCGATATCAGGGTTCACTCATTACCCGTAAACCTTTATACGCATTATTCAGGCGCTCGGTTTGCTGATATAATATGCAGGTTCGAGAATCTGCAACGGGATTTTGATCTGGTATGCTCAAAATTGGATATAGAACCCACCACCCTTCCTCACGCCAATAGATCAAAGCATAAACATTATTCAACTTACTATGACGATAATGAAATAGAGCTTGTAGCTGATATATATGCAGATGACATAAGACTTTTCGGTTACAGGTACCACAGGAACAACCATATAGCATCTTTCAAAGATATTATAAAAAAACTAACATCAAGGTTTAGCTCCAATAAGTAGCACATCTCCCATACGCAACTATCAATGTAGTATACTATGCGAATGAAGGATATATTCAGGGACAGGTCGGATATAGAATGGAAAAATGACGTCGTCATATTGTGGCGGCTGGTAAATGCCCACCTTGGAAGGCTGGTCCTGGCAATAATGTTCAGCCTGATGCTTTCTTCCGTGAATGGTGGAATTGCATGGATAGCAGGTGATGCACTTGACAATATCGCAAAACAGGACAAGCTCTTCCTGAAATTCCTTCCCCTTGTTGCCTTTGGCCTTTTTGTGTTCAGGGGACTGTTTTCTTTTGCCAACAATTTCCTCATGAACTCCATAGGCGCCAAGATAGTGCGTTCACTTAGATCTGCGTTTCATGAACACATAATGAACTTACCGTTATCGTTTCATTCCAATGAATCGAGCGGTTCCGCGATATCAAGAATGATGAACGACGTAGCCCTTCTGGAAAGGCAGATACCGGATACGGCTAAGAACTTCTTTGTCCAATCCACAACAGCAATAGCACTGGCACTAGTAGCCTTGTACAGAAAGTGGGACCTGGCACTCCTTGCATTCGCAGTCATACCATTTGTCATATATGCATCAGACAAGTTCGCAAAACGCATGAAAGTGACCGCTGCAAGAACGCGCACACTGATAGCTAATGTTACTAAAATAGCTAATGAGACGCTGGGAGGGATACGCATAATCAAGTCCTTTACAATGGAAAAGGATATGACAAAGAGAAATGATGAAGCTGTCTCGGCACACTACAGGAACTTTATGAGGGAGATCAGGATCAATGAGTTTACTTCAACAGTAATGGAAATAATCGCAGGAGCAGGGGTGGCCGTGATCTTCTGGTATGGATTTTACCTTCTATTTCTCGAAAAAATGACACACGGGCAGTTGGTGTCTTTTTTTATTGCCGTAACCTTGATGTTCGAGCCACTGAAGCGTTTGAGCCGAACCAATAACAGCCTTCAGATGATAAGATCAGCACTACACAGGATCAAAGAGGTCTTCCAGTTAGAACACGAAAAGAGCGGTGATCAGAAACTTACGTCCGTCAAAGGCGACATCGAGTATAAAGATGTATCATTCAGGTACCCTGCTTCACCTAAACCTGTGCTGTCCGATATCAGTATCGGGATAAAGGCCGGAGAGACTCTAGCAATAGTAGGATATAGCGGTGCAGGCAAGAGCACTTTTGTAGACCTGTTGCTCGGTTTTTGGGATGGGTATGAAGGTACTATATCTATTGATGGGACCGATATTAGACATTACGATCTAAGAAGCCTTAGATCACACATTGGGATGGTATCCCAGGACATCTTCCTCTTCGATGACTCCATAAGGAACAATATCCTTTTCGGGAAAGAGGGCTCGTCGGACGAAGAGATCATCGCAGCCGCAAAGGCTGCATACGCTCACGAGTTCATAATGGATTCACCTGATGGATATGATACTTTCATTGGAGAAAGAGGGATAAAACTCTCCGGCGGCCAAAAACAAAGAATTTCACTTGCCCGGGCGATAATAAAGAACCCGGAAATACTTATCCTCGATGAGGCCACCTCATCTCTTGATACAGATTCCGAGACCAAGATACAAAAGGCACTTGAGGGTTTTTTGCCGGGAAGGACAACTATAATAATCGCTCACCGGCTGTCCACAATAAAGAAGGCGGACAGGATCGTCGTTCTCGATAAAGGAAAGATAATACAGCAGGGACAGCATGATGTGCTTTTTAACAGCGGTGGTCTTTATAAGGACCTGTACGACATGCAGTTCGGCCTTTCTAAGTAGGATATATTCATTAATATCGCATATTCAGACCTTCAGACCATGAATTCCTCAGTAAATAACATATTAGCTTGAAAAACAAAGCCTTTATCATCTAAAATTAATAGCTGTTTCTTCGACATACATTTAACTTTCGATGATAGAACAAATAAATGGAGGAAATCATGTCAAAAACGATCGAGATCAGATGGCATGGCAGGGGCGGTCAGGGTACAGTAACTGCGGCAAAGGTCCTTGCCGATGCATGCCTTAGCACAGGGAAGAACGTGCAGGCCTTTCCGGAATACGGGCCGGAAAGGGCCGGAGCTCCGCTAAGGGCTTATAACAGGATCAGTGAAAAAGAACTGAGAGTTCACTGCCCTGTCCTTCGGCCCGACATCATCATGGTAGCCGATCCGACACTTCTGGACAGTATTAACGTCCTTGAAGGCGCTCCGGATAATGCCGTCCTGATAGTCAATACGGGAAAAGAAGCAAAAGAGATCCGCAAGAAGACAAAGGCAAAGGATTCCCAAAAGGTTCTGGCTATAGATGCCACGAATATTTCACTTGAGACCATTGGAAGAAATCTCCCTAATGCATGTATGCTGGGAGCCCTGACAAAGGTTACGGAGATCGTGCCGATGGACACCCTGCTTGAGGATATAAAGGGAAGCTTTGGTTCGAAATTCTCAGATAAGATCATAACAGGAAACCTGGATGCTGCAAAAAGAGGCTTTGAGGAGGTAAAGGAAGGATGAAATTGAAGAATTGGAAAGAACTTGCCCTCGGATCGGTCATCCCTGAAGCAGGAAATGCCGATACATATAACACGGGGTCATGGAGAACATTCAGACCTGAAAGGGTTGAAGAGAATTGCATTAACTGCCTCTTCTGCTGGGTCTATTGCCCTGATTCTTCGGTCATTGTTAAGGATGAGAAGATGTCAGGTTTTGACTATGAGCACTGTAAAGGATGCGGAATATGCGAGCATCAGTGCCCCGGAAAGAAAGGCAACAAAGCTATAAAGATGGTAGAGGAGGGCAAATAAATGGGTAAATTACAAGCAGTTACAGGAAACCAGGCCGTCGCCGAGGCCATGAGGCAGATCAATCCTGATGTCTGTGCAGCCTACCCCATCACTCCCTCGACCGATATAATGCAGCGTTTTTCCCAGTTCGTTGCAGACGGTAAAGTTGATACAGAACTTGTCACTGTTGAAAGTGAGCACAGCGCGATGAGCGCATGTATCGGGGCAGTTGCCGCAGGAGGACGAGTAATGAACGCAACCTCGTCACAGGGCCTGGCACTTATGTGGGAGATGCTTCATATAGCTGCCGGTGACAGGCTTCCGATAGTTCTTGCCCTTGTCAACAGGGCACTGTCAGCACCGCTTAACATTCATGGTGATCATTCTGACGGAATGGGCGCGAGGGATTGTGGATGGATCCAGCTATACTCTGAGAACGGTCAGGAAGCGTATGATAATACCATTCAGGCTGTCCGTATCGCAGAGCATGAGGATGTAAGGCTTCCTGCAATGGTATGTCAGGACGGGTTCATAATCAGCCATTCGATCGAAAGCATGGAATACCTTGACGATAAAGTTGTAAAGGATTTTGTAGGACAGTTCAAGCCTACCCATCCATTACTTGATATTGATAATCCTGTCACGTACGGCCCGCTTGTGCTTCCAGATTATTATATGGAGTTCAAAGTTGCTCAGGACAGGGCCATAATGAACGCGAAAAAAGTTACCCTCGATGTCGCGAAAGAGTTCGAAAAGATAAGTGGAAGGAGTTACGGACTATTTGAGGACTATAAGCTGGATGGTGCCGAGATAGTACTTGTAGTGCTCAACTCAGCTGCGGGTACCGCTAAGGATGTTATCGATGAGTATCGCAGCAAAGGTATCAAGGCAGGACTGTTGAAGCCGAGACTGTTCAGGCCCTTCCCTTCGGCTGAAGTTGCTGAGACTCTTAAAGATGCCAAAGCGATAGCCGTCCTTGACAGAGCCGACTCCTATGGAGGGTTCGGACCACTCTATATGGAGATAGCCGCAGCGATGATGACGAACGGTTCAAAGCCGACTCTCATAAATAAGATTTACGGCCTGGGTGGAAGGGATTTCTTCCCTGAGAACGCGGCTGCCACTCTTGATGAACTAAAAGAGATCGCTGAAACAGGAAAGGTCAAGAACCATAAAGAATACATAGGTTACAGAGGATAAAGGAGAATATCATGAGCCTTAAACTAAAAGAACTTTCTAAAAAGGAAGAGCTGCTGACCGGCGGTCACAGGATGTGCGCCGGATGCGGAGCACCTACTATAGTAAGACAGATACTTGCGGCCTCGGAAAAGCCCCTTGTAGCCGCTAATGCCACGGGATGTCTTGAGGTCTCAACATCGATATTCCCATATACAGCATGGAAGATACCCTGGATGCACAGCGCTTTCGAGAACGCAGCTGCAACCATCTCCGGTATAGAAGCCATGTACAAGTCCTTGAAGAGGCAGGGAAAGCTGGACAGAGAAATGAAGTTCATCGCCTTCGGCGGGGACGGCGGTACTTATGATATCGGATTTCAGAGCTTATCCGGTGCCATGGAAAGAGGGCATGACATAGTGTACGTTTGCTATGACAACGGCGCCTATATGAACACCGGGATCCAGAGGTCAAGTGCCACGCCTCTTGGCGCAAATACGACCACAAGCCCTGCCGGTAGTGTGATACCGGGGAAAACACAGGCAAGGAAGAACCTCACCAAGATAATGGTAGCTCACAACATACCGTACGTCGCCCAGGCCTCTCCATCGAACTGGCGAGACCTGATGTCCAAGGCAAGAAAGGCCATCAATGTTGACGGGCCGGCCTTTCTGAATGTCATAGCTCCCTGCAACAGGGGCTGGAGGACACCGACCAATAATGCTATCGAACTATGCAAGCTGGCAATTGACAGTTGTTACTGGCCCATCTATGAGTACGAGAACGGAAAGCTGACTGTGAACTACAAGCCAAAAGAGAAGATCCCGGTTGTTGAGTTCTTGAAGGGACAGGGCCGTTTTAAGCACCTCTTCAGTCCTGAGAACGAAGGGATACTCAAGCAGATACAGGCAGATGTTGACAGGGAATGGGATTCATTACTTAAGGAAGAGTCTTTTCACGAAAGCGATAAGAGTTGATTATTGTTTGTTTTTTTGATAATGTATCATGTAAAAGCTCTTTCTAAGGAGATATATATAGCATGAACACCGATCTTGTGATGTATGAGGACGAGTTTAAGAAGATCGACGAAGAACTTCAGCGACTCAACCAGCAGGCCAATGCAAAGATAACTTTTCTTGTTGATAAGAACGGCCAGCTGATAGCTTCTGCTGGCGATACTCATGATCTTGATACTACCGCCCTCGCCTCTTTAACGGCCGGGAACATTGCCGCTACAGGAGGGATAGCAAGATTGCTCGGTGAAAAGGAGTTCAGCATCCTCTTTCACGAAGGTGAAAGGGACAATATACATATATCCCTGATAGCTCAGCGAGTGATACTGGTCGTTATCTTCGACCAGAGATCATCTCTTGGCCTCGTAAGGCTGAGGGTCAAGAAATCCTCAGAGGTACTAACCAAGATATTCGAGGATATGGTTGCAAAAGCTGAAGCTGAGAAGGATGCTGGCCTCGATGATTCACCATTTGCGGAGATCAGTGACGAAGATATCGATAATCTATTCAAGTAGGAGCGAATAAGTGTCTTTTATTAACTATTCTTCCCGCGAAATAAATTGCAAGCTTGTTTACTACGGGCCGGGGCTCTGTGGGAAGACGACCAACCTTCAGTTCGTTTACAAGAAGACAAATCCCGATCAGAAGGGAAAATTGATATCTCTTGCCACCGAGACAGAGAGAACATTGTTCTTCGACTTTCTGCCTCTTGCTCTGGGAGAGATCAAGGGTTTCAAGGTAAGGTTTCATCTTTATACGGTACCGGGGCAGGTCTTCTATGCAGCAAGCAGAAAGCTGATCTTAAAAGGTGTGGACGGTGTAGTGTTCGTATCTGACTCCCAGATAGAAAGGATGGAGGCGAACATAGAGAGCCTTGAAGACCTCAGGATAAACCTTGCCGAACAGGGTTATGACCTTGATAAGCTGCCTTTTACAATTCAACATAACAAGCGAGACCTGCCAAATGTGGCTCCTATAGATGAAATGAACAAACTGCTGAACCCGAATGGAGTCCCATGGTTCGAGGCAATAGCTACCCAGGGAACCGGGGTGTTTGAGACGCTCAAAGACGTAGGCAAACAGGTCCTTGTAGAATTAAAGAAGAATTACTGATCTATCAAACAGGCTCTCTATATAGATTCCTGTTCAATTTACTATGTTAAGACATTCCTTCTCTACAAATATTTCTATCGGTAATCTGCACAGATGGTCTCCATCGACCTGAACATGGGATGAACCCTCAAGTCTGATAGAACGGCACCTGAAATAAGAGACGTTCTTACCCCTCACATGGCTACCGGTGAACATCCCTATCAATGTCCCGATTATCGAAGCCCTTGATGGGGTCCTTAAGGCATATAGATATAGATAAGGAGAGAAAAGGGAAGCATCGGGCGTCATCTTCAACCTTCCGCCATAGCAGCTGCTATTGCCGGCGATCACAGTATATCCTGTTATCTCGTCCCCGTCAGTCCTGATAGTAATAGGCTCCGGTGAGTACCGGCTTAATACTCTCAGCCCGTTAAGTATGTATGCCGCCTTTCCTGAAACACTTTTCAATGAAGTGCTTACGCTATATACGGTCTCTGCGTCATACCCGGCACCTGCCATTAATATGAAGTACCGTATCCTTTCATCGTCAGTTATCACCTTGCCCAGAGATATCCTGTGTACCTTCCCGTTGACCGCCATCTCGACCGCCCTGCCGACCTTTAATGGAATATCCAGTTCTCTGGCCAGTACGTTTGTCGTCCCGGATGGGATAAAGGCTACCGGAACTTCGGAATGAACAAGTCCGTTTACTGCCTCATTGAAAGTGCCGTCACCCCCCATAACAAATACAATATCCGGGGACATTTCAACAGACCCCTTTGCAAGAGATTCTATTTCGCCCTTCTTGCTTGAAAGAAATACTTCTACATCGTAATCCTTCTTACGCAGAATATCCTCAGCGATACGGATATTCTTCTCATTGAAAGTCCCTGAGATAGGGTTAACCAGTAATACTGCTGATGAACTCATTCTGAGATATAACCTCACATATATTTGATACATCACTTATCATTACCGGCACTTTCTCAAGATAGTCGATGATACTCACAATATCGACATTATCTTCAAGAAAAAAGACCCTTCCCCCTTCATCCGTGCCAGCACACTTAATATTTGGTATCCTTACATAACCATACTCTGTTGAAGAGATATAACCAGTTGTATAATCCGGATCATCAGAAATACATAGCTCCGCTATTATACTACTGTTATTCGCCACTTTCGACGCAAGCACAAGGGCCTCCAGCACGGTATCCACCGCCCCGCTGATCTCTGTAAGTTGTAGCCTCAACACGGATTCGGCATTTTCAGTGATCCCTATTGATGACACTCTGACACCGCGCTCTCTATCCGGCTCCAGGCGCTCTGCTCCTTCCATGCCCAATAAAGCCGCACCTCTAATGCTTTCATCATTGTAAATAATCCGCAGTGCTTCCTTTATCGAGGTTTGAGCAACGCCAAGATCACACAACACCTCCCCTATGAAATTTCGCGAAGTAACAGGCCCTTTATTATTTACGGTGACAACCGGAAGTGAACTGATATACTGAGGGTCTTCGTTTAGCTCTCTGATACTAAGATCAATACTATCCGGACATCCTTTTGAATGAGAGATAGCCCTGCTGATATATCTCCTGACGACAGGGTCGACCCTTTCTCGGATAAATATACCCTCAGCGCCTGAGATATGCCTGTTATTAAGGGACGCTCTCATCTTTACACTGTACAGGTTGTTCCTGTCTTTCAATATGTCACTCATCCAAACCCGGATCCGACCCGGTCAAGCGCAATTAAATCCCATTTGTTCAATAACTCTAAGATCATCTCTGTATTCACGGCCGGTCGTCGTCAGGTAGTTTCCGGTCAGAAGACCGTCAGCACCAGCAGTGAATATGAGCGGATGAAGTTCCCCTAGCGCCTGTATCCTGCCTCCACATACTCTTATCTGCCTCTGAGGCATTATCAATCTAAAGATACTTATCACTGCCAGTGCCTCTATCGGTTCTATGATCGTCATTCCGGACAAAGGTGTCCCTTCTATAGGCATTAGATAGTTCACAGGAATTGAATCAACACCTATATCCCTCAAAGCATACGCCATATCAAGCCTGTCCCTCCAGGACTCGCCCATCCCGAATATACCTCCGCTGCATACGGAAAGTCCGACCTTTTTTGCTGCTTCAATAGTTCTCAACTTATCTGTATAAGAATGCGTAGAACATATCTCTGGGAAGAAACGCTCGGATGTCTCAAGATTATGATGATACCTCTCGAGCCCCGCATCCTTAAGTATTTTCAGTTCGTCTTCACCAAGCAATCCGAGAGTTGCGCAGGGAAGTAGTCCTATATCACGTAGCTTCGTAATAACGTAAGCAATTCTCTTAAGCTCATCTCCTGAAGTGCTTCTGCCGCTAGTTACTATACAAAACCTCTTGACCTTGTTCTTATGAGCTTCCTCTGCATTGCTCAATATGACATCATCTTCAACAAGCGGATAAACTTCTACATCCGAACGGCTCCTTGATGACTGAGCGCAATAAGAACAGTCTTCAGGACACGCACCGCTTTTGGCATTTATTATGGAACACAGATCGATAGTGCCGCCTGAGTGCTCCATCATCCGATCCAGTGCGGCCATAAAAAGGCCGATCGGAGAAGAAACGTTCATGAGGTCAAGCACTTCATCAAACTGGAGTTCTTTGACCGCTGAAAGGTCATCAGCGCGCTTTACAGACATGAAATATTATCCTGAGACGAAAGTGCAAATGTCAACTGAACTACTTGCCGCTTCTCTTCTTTATCATCTCGAAGATGTCGGCTCTGGTCAATACTCCCTTCTGCTCAAGAACAGATATAAGAGCATCAAGAACACTTTTCGTGGTTATTGCTTTCTGAGGTTCGGAAGACAACTCGGTCGGATCTATACTTCTCTCAGACACAGAGATCTGCTCGACCACCGGAGACTGAGGAACCTCATATACAGGCTCTACCTCACGTATATTATCGTAATAAAAAGCTATTGCCTTCCTTATCTCCGACTCAAGTGCAAGCTTCGGGACTATCCTCTTACCCGTCTTGAAACTTAATTTGTCCAGCAGATCGAGGTCCAAAGGATTTGAGGCGGCTACAACGATATCACTTCCCTTTAATTCGATAGGGAAGACATTGAACTCCTTTGCTATAGATACATCAAGGGCGTTTATAACCTCAGGGGCAAGCTCTTTGGTCATTATCGATATGCATTGTGTATTTAACTGCTGTTCAAGAAATGAGGCGAGGTCACGTTCGCTGATGAACTGCAGCTCAACAAGAGAAACTCCCAGCCTCATCCCCCATTTCTGCTGGTGTGCTAGAGCAGATTGAAGCTGAACATGGTCGATGAGCCCAGCCTCGACAAGCATTTCACCAAGCCTTTTCTTCGCAGCCATAAATCCCTCCTAATATCTAATGTCGAAGGTTCCGAACTCGCCTTTATAGTCCTTCCACAGAACATTTATGGTAGATACCCTGCTTGCCGAAGGACCCTGATAGCACATCGTGATGGCATCCTCAATATCCCCTTTTTCCCCTTCTAACACTGCCTCTACATTTCCGTCCGGCAGGTTCCTTACCCATCCTTTAAGTCCAAGGGTAACGGCAACATCACGAGTAAAAGCCCTATAGAACACTCCCTGCACTGTGCCCTCAATAATTAAATGAGCTCTTGAATATTCACCCACTATGTGTCGATTATATCACAATTTTTGTATAAAAGATATCAACCCTTGTTATCGGCCCTTCCACCCTCATGTCTCCTGGCAGTGTTCCAGGGTCTTGAAGCAATGAGAAAAGCAGCTATCAATGTAGCCAGAACCCAGTCAACTCCTATAAAAATAATTGACGACCAGGAATAACCCTCATAAGGTTTTCTGAGCTCAGTGTACAGATCACCGGCAAGAATGATAAGAAGAACAACAGGTATGAAGATCCGTATAAGGAACCCCCACCATGAACCTATCTTTATACTGGAAATCTTGTTTATATGCTCTCGTATCATTTCAAGATCAAAGAACCAGCCAACAAGGATGCATTCCGCGATGCCTACCACTACAAGGCCGTAATGTGTAAGGAAATGATCGACAATATCGAGCCAGAAGAGTCCGCCCTGGGATGTAAAGATTATTGACCCGAGAAATCCAAGCAAAGAAACAATGGTTATGACCTTCTTCCTGCTGAAACCGAACTTGTCCACAATTGCAGAAACGAACGCCTCGATTATAGAAATGGATGATGACAATCCGGCAACTACCAGGCACAGAAAGAATATCGCTCCGAATATATTCCCCCCAGGGAGTAGCGTCAAAGCCTTTGGATAAGCAACAAACGCGAGGCCTATACTTTGCGATACAACCTCTGATATTTCCACTCCCTGACTTTTTGCCATGTAGCCAAGTATGGAAAAGGTAGCGAACCCGGCAAAGATAGAGTAACCGCTGTTTATCAATGCAGTTAAGAAAGTGCTTTTTGATATATTGGATTTTTCAGGCAGATAACTGGCATATGCTATCATGATCCCGAAGCCCAGACTCAGTGTGAAAAATATCTGGCTATATGCATCTATCCAGACCTTCGGTTTCGCTATCTTCGAAAAATCAGGCGTAAGGTATGCTCTCAGTCCTGCCATGGCCCCATCCAGGCTCAACGCCCAGAAGACCAGGACTGCGGTCAGTATCAATAGAAGAGGCATGAATATCTTATTTGCAAGTTCTATCCCCTTGTCGATACCTCTGTATACGATGAACCAGTTAACTGCCCATATAAGTGCAAGCGCCGAAAAGATAGGAATTCTAATGGACCCAATAGTTGACGGACCATCCGACAGTATCAGAAACTCTTTAAAGAAAAAATTATTCGGGTCCGCACCCCAGCTTAGATCGAACGAAAAGAGGAAGAACTTAAAGCACCAGGCTATAACAACCGTGTAATAAAGCTCTATGCCGAACATAACAAAGGTAACTGCCCACCATCCAAGCCATTCCCAGTTCTTTTTGATCTTGGCGTAAGCAAGTGGTGCGCTACCTATCCGCTCATGACCTACAGCAAACTCAAGAAGGAGAAGAGGAATGCCGGCTGTAAGTAGAGCCACCAGATACGGCACAAGGAAGGCACCGCCTCCATTCTCATATGCCATATAACTGAAACGCCATATATTGCCCAGCCCGATAGCTGATCCGACTGCCGCAAGGAGAAATCCGAGCTCACTGCTCCACTGCCCTCGCTTATGTTCCATATGTTCCTCCCTTTCCCTGAGAGCTTGTAACCATCCGGCTCTTTAACAAGAAATATAACATATATCCTTCATTTTTACTGAGCTAAGAGCACGCTAATTGATTTAAACCTGATGAGTATATTATTGTAATTCAATGAATTACGTTCAAATACTCAACAATTTCAGGAACAAAAGCATCCTTGTCGTTGGAGACATCATCCTTGACCATTATGTAGAGGGCAGGGTCGACAGGATTTCGCCCGAAGCGCCTGTCCCGGTAGTAACGGTGTACAGGGATGATAGATACAACCTTGGAGGCGCTGGAAATGTTGCGAACAATATAGTATCGCTCGGTGCACGGGCATATATATGCGGAACAACAGGCAATGACGACAGGGGAAGCATATTGAACAACATCCTCGGATCAAAGGGTATTATTACGGACGGGATATTGCCTACATCGCGGAGAACTACAGTAAAGACAAGGGTCATAGCGCATAATCACCAGCAGGTTGTAAGGGTGGACAGGGAGGATAATACTCCTCTCAGCTTACGAGAAACAGAGTCTATCCGTAACTACTTAAGAAAGAACTTTCATATGTTCGATGGTGTGATCATATCTGATTACAGCAAAGGCGTTATCACCAGGGAGCTGATATCATACACAAATCGCCTGGCAAAGAAGCACCGCAAGACAGTGGCCGTCGATCCTAAGGTTGGTCATTTCGAATATTATAAGAACGTCTCCTTTATTACTCCAAACAAGAAAGAGGCGTCGGTAATGTCTAACATCGACATAAACGATGACCTTAGTCTGTCAAGAGCGGGAAAAAGACTTCTGTCTTCCCTTAATTGCAAGGGTGTCCTCATCACCCGTGGCGAGGAGGGAATGTCTCTGTTCGAAAGGGGGAAAAAAGAGCAGAAGATAAGGACTGTTGCCCGGGATGTATATGATGTGACAGGTGCCGGTGATACTGTTATATCGGTCTTTACCCTGGCACATGTAGCAGGAGCCACATTATTTCAGGCCGCTAAACTGGCGAATCACGCTGCGGGTATAGTTGTAGCAGAAGCCGGAACTGCAACAACCACCATGGAGGAGATCAAGGCCTCTCTAAGATCCTCTAAATGACCTCTGCCGATTTACGCAAAGAACAGTTATAATATATTTTGAAATCACAAACAGTTTCATGGGACACATCGAATGGCAAAAGGCATAGCATTACTTTCAGGCGGTCTTGACAGCACGCTGGCAATACTTGTTCTCTTAAAGCAGGGAATAGACATTACAGCAATTACATTCCTTACACACTTTGGGTGCAATATATCTGACTCTTCTTCATGTTCAAAGGACCCTTTTCCGGCGGCTGAAAAGTTCGGTTTCCAGGTAAAGTTGTGCCATCTTGCCGACAGGTTCATGGACATAGTAAAAAACCCGTCGCACGGACATGGCAAGAACATGAATCCGTGCATAGACTGCAGGATCCTCATGTTAAAAGAAGCAAAGCTGCTTATGGATATGACAGACGCTGATTTTCTTGTTACAGGTGAGGTCCTGGGACAGAGGCCGATGAGCCAGAGAAAGGATACGTTTCCGCTTATAGACAGAGAGGCGGGTGTAGAGGGTCTTGTGCTCAGGCCACTAAGCGCAAAATGCCTGAAGCCTACAACACCTGAATTGCTGGGAATGGTCGATAGAAACCGGCTTTACGGGTTCAATGGGAGAACACGCAAGCCTCAGATCGCTCTTGCAGCGGAACTGGGCCTGACGGACTATCCGGCTCCTGCCGGCGGTTGCCTTCTTACGGACCCTATATATTCCTACAGACTTCGAGAACTCATGGCACATGACGATGACCCCGATATGTCTGATATTAATCTGCTGCAGACCGG
>CP070669.1:505967-521816 GCA_020351835.1 Nitrospirota bacterium | reverse complement strand
TAATGTCTCCGACATGGTCATATGCCTTATAAACAATATAAGTAAAGGTGGTATGGGGGCTTTCTCTACAGTACCCCTTCAGGCCGGTGATAGAGTGACTATAAGGCGGATGAATATGTCAGCATTAGTTTCCGAAGATGTGATAACGGGGACGATAGTATGGGTAGCGGGTAAGGACAGGTCCTATAATATGGGAATATGTTTTAATGAGGAGCTAAGCAAAGGCACTAACCCTGAGCTTTATAAAGTACTGTTTGAAGAAAGGTATGGGGTAAGACAGGTAAGACAGTAACTGGTTACTGGTGATTGGTAAGTTGCAAAAGATAACTGATATCTGACGACTAATCACTAGTTGCCAATCACCAATTACTAATCACAATTCACCAATTTTATATGTGCGATATATCGTCGTGTTCTTCCGACTCCGGTTCCTCCGGTTTGCTCTCGAAGTACTTCTCTAAATATTGTTTAGCGAGATCCTTACCCCCAAGTCCGAACGCTATGGCCAGCGAGAGCACAACACCTCCGAACATTACTCCAAAGGCTATTGTGATCGTTGCCTCGCCTATTCCAAGCTGTTCAAGAGCCATTGTGACAGAAAGCAGCATTATGCCCAGTTTAACCAGATGGCTTAGAGGGCCCGACATAGGGAATCCTGCATTCACGGAAGCTATTAAAGTAGCACGACCTAGGAAATTACCCATCACATAACCAAGAACAATAATGATAATAGCTATGAATACATTCGGCAGATACAGGAGGAACCTGGTCATTAGTTGTTCTATCGACGGTATGTTAAGACTGTTAAGTGCGATTATAAAAAAGGTTGCAACCGCAAGCCAGTAGAACAATCGGCCCATCATATGGGATGGGATGTCCTTTATTCCTCCCTTTTCGAGTATCTGGTTCACACCTATCCTTTCACAGCCTTTGTCAAAATGCACTACCTTCATTAGCCTTATGATAAGGAAACGTAAGATATTTGCGATAATAATACCGACTATTATTACAATGAGAGCTACGAGAAGGTTAGGCATGAACTGTACAAGCTTTTTAAAGAACATCGTTACAGGTTCAAGAAGATATTTATCGAAGAAAGAGTTCATTTAGGCCTCCTATTCCCATCTTTCAATAATGTATTCTTTGAAGTCCATGAACGCCCTGCATAAAGAGTCAAGGCGGTCTTCTACTTCATCCGATTCCATTTCCCACGTCTCCAGTACGAATGATGCTACTTTACCAAGGTAAAGTGGGGTAAGGGATTTTATTATATGATCATGATGCATGATCTTCTCATGGAAGGCGAGGCCGAAATTGTAGATTATCTCGACCCATATCTCGTCAGGGAAAGTAAATCCCTTACTGCCCTTTTCAGCAGCCGATGTAAGGAACCACATAACCCCCTTTGGCAAAAAGGATTCCCATATCTCTGTTAACTGACCTACCCCCAATGAAAATTTCTCTATCATGGCATCTGTATTCACTCTGATCGGTTCTAGACCTACCGCATACTTAAAACCGAACGTGGGAACTTCCTCGAAAGACCTCACGTCCTTCCATTTCTTCTGATGCTCGCTCATGAGCGTAAATATAGAGCTTCCGACCTGGTTCAGCATGTCACTAAGGTCAGAGCCGGGGTCCTTTGCATCATGTATCTTGGCCCCTAGAAACGACTGACATATCTTGAAATCATATACAATTGCTGTTGTGGTCATCCAGATATCTATACCGTACCTCGCGACATCAGTGTCCCAGACATCCTTTGTTAAATAGAACGAAGCGAGCCGCCCTGAAAAACCAAAATCACCTCCGATAGGCTGCCTTATCTTCTTCCCGTAAAGAGTAGAAGTAAGAGGGTAAACGATCATATTCGTAATGGTGCCATCGTACTTATGTCTTCTATAGAAAGGGGCCACATAATCATACTCATTGTTCAATACCGGGCTAATAAGCAGGTCTACCCATTCGGGTGTAATGCTCCTAAGGTCCGAATCGACCACAGCACAGGCCTTTGCCCCGACCGCCTCAGCGATCTCAAATATCGTCCTGAATGCACTCCCCTTCCCCGGTATCCCCTGATAAGGGGTTACTATCTTATGGTAAGACAGAACCCTGTGAGAAAGAAGGATGGAGCTGAGATTATCAAGCGTTGTCTCCTCTACGATGCCCTTGGTATCATCAGTAGATCCTCCGTCCGAATTTACAATAACCGCTTTTTTGTCAGGAAAGTACTTAGCCAGACCGGCCTGTACCGCACTTACAACATGTCCAATGGTCCTGGCATTATTGTAGCTTGGTATGCCGATCAATATGTCGGCCGTATCTATCTCTTTTATCTGGTTCTTAACCTCTTCCCTAAGTATTACAGAGTTCTTTTCAGTCTCTGTTTTTTTCATATGAAAAAGCCCCTCTTACCGGTGATGATAATGCCGTATAAAAATGAACTACTCATTATTGTCTTCATCAATAGCATCCTTGAGATGCCCGAATATGTCAGGTATTGCAGATGCTATCCTGTCCCACCCCGGGATCAGAGGTACACCAAGCGGGTCCTTCATGATAGTATCGGCGGCAATTCTGATACCTTCAGTAAATGATTCGACCGCTAGACTTTCGGCATGTCTGTCGAATTCCAGGCTATTGATAGCTGCGTCATCCTCATACCTCTTTAGATGGTCTTGTGCGGTCCTTACATACGCCGCTATCAGTGTTTTGAAGAACCCTGAAGAGAATACCACTCCCTCGGAAGCTAATGTCCTGAAAATTGACTTGCAGATATCTATACCCATCTTCATAAGACCCTTTGAAGCATCGTCCGGAGACAGGTCCTGGTGCTTATGCTCGTAGTTCTCGGCTATGTCTACCTGGCATATTCTCCTGAGGGCAGAGTTCCTGTATACCTCTGCAAGGACACCTACCTCAAGGCCCCAGTCTGCCGGTATCCTCATGACCCTGGCCAGCTCAGTGCTCATCGAAAACTCCCCGGCAAGCGGATACCGGAAGCTGTCAAAATATACAAGCATCGGCAGGT
The DNA here is from genome assembly GCA_020351835.1 of Nitrospirota bacterium. Lineage (GTDB taxonomy): Bacteria > Nitrospirota > Thermodesulfovibrionia > Thermodesulfovibrionales > BMS3Bbin05 > BMS3Bbin05. The sequence continues at coordinate 518,785 of CP070669.1, read as the reverse complement.
AGCCTACAATCTTAATAAGAGCTCTTACCAGCGGGATAACAAGAAGTCTTGTGGCCCTGCCGTGCATCCTATCTGTAACACGACTATAGTAGCCTTTGCAGAAGTCATAATCAAGGTTAGGATTAGTAACAGGATAACAAAGTCTTGCCAATAGTTCCCTGTTATAGGTCACTATATCGCAGTCATGCAGAGTTATGACCCTGAAGTCTTTTCTTGAAAGAACATATCCGTAAGCCATCCAGGCTGACTTACCCTTACCCTCCTCACCCAGAACCAGACCTGCATCCTTTATCAGTCCGTATATTCCTTGTACCCTTTCTCCTGAGTTCCATATCAGGGTCTTCTTCTGTGGCAGTGAAGAAAAGAACTTCTTTGCCTTTTTGAACTCCTCTATACTACATGGCCCGAGAGTAATAATTATCTCTTTCAGGTATTTAACCTGCTTCAGATTTTCTATTATGCCTTTTAGTGCATCACCCTCCAGCTCGGAATAAAGCGAAGGCAGGACCAGTGCAATTGGCCTGTCCTGCGTGTACCAGATAAGCTCTGCCTCTATCTTTTCAAGGTTGTACTTGCCAAGATTATGCAATGTGGCGATCTGACCGCTCTGGTATAGGTCCGACATATACCCTCCAATAGGTTAATTGTGATTAGATTATAGAGTGTCAGAGATCAACGGTCAAGCATTAAATGAGGAATAAAAGAACAGACGGTGTGGGCTATCCCGTCCCTCAGGAGGGGATGAGAGACGAGATGAGGGAACCCACACACTGAAATAGTATAACTTAATTATGAACTTTATATGAAGAGACTTGTAAAATACTAATTATAGATCCGACACTTTTATCCTTTTTTACAACATCTTTGGTCTCACTTGGTAGCATTCATTAAATGTCCAGATTTTGTTTTAACTTAACGGCTAATGCCTCAGGGTTTCCGATGTGATGCTATAAATAAAGAGGTTGATATCAATACTTGATACCAACCTCTCTTTTAAACTGTATATCTAAGTAATATTTTTATGGTGCGCCTGGGAGGATTCGAACCCCCGACCTGCGGATTCGTAGTCCGTCGCTCTATCCAGCTGAGCTACAGGCGCATTATAGCTTTATAACTACTTAACCGGTTCTTTTAGTGTCAGTGCCAGTTTATCATGCGTGAATGGATGGATGGTCGGAAATTTTGAGTACAGCCATCCCTTGAATATCTCGTTACTGCCCTCAAACACTTTTATGTGCACTGCAGGGTTATTAAGCTCGTCAGACACCGAAGTTATCGTAAGTCCGTCCATCCTGAAGTCAGGAAGAAAGTTATCAACCGTTATCTTGAGCCCACTAGCCGGGTCTGTATAGCTTTGACCTAGTTTTACAGTCACATCCTTTGTTGTCTTAGCGGTCTTGTCCTCAACTGCTATAACCACTGAACTCCACTTTGCCTTAACGCTATCCGGCACTACGATCTTGGTCTCACCCTTTGGCATCATTACCGAAGGCGAAACAGGGCCGTGAGGGCCTGTTGCGGGAGCTGCCGGTGCGGGCTCTTCAGCCTTCTGCTTGCAACCTACAGTAAATACCAAAGCAATGCAGACCATTAACACTATCATTATCTTCTTCATTTGATCCTCCTTATAACTTTATATTATTAATTTTAAAACGCTCATTCCTCTTCTGGCGGAGAGGGAGGGATTCGAACCCTCGGAAGAGTATTACCCCTTCAACCGCTTAGCAGGCGGCTGCCTTCAGCCTCTCGGCCACCTCTCCCGCGAAAAGTCATTCTACCATCTGAATTTGAGAATTGTAAAGGAAAGGGTATTACTTTTCCTTCCTGCTCCTGTAATCCTCGATCGCCTTATGCAATGCGTCAGCACCCAGATTGGAACAGTGCATCTTCTGAGGCGGTAACCCGTCCAGCGCCTCAGCAACAGACTCCTTAGTGATCGCCATGGCCTCATCAAGTGTCTTGTCCTTTGCCATCTCCGTTACCATACTGCTGACCGCTATCGCAGCCCCGCAACCGAAGGTCTGGAACTTGGCATCAGTTATTTTGTCATCCTCGACCTTTATATAGAGTTTCATGGCATCACCACAGGTTGGATTGCCCTCCTCACCTACTCCGTCTGCATCTTTCATCTCTCCGACATTCCTCGGATTCTCAAAATGGTCCATTAATTTTTTGCTGTACATTTTCCACCTTCCCCTATGCCTTCCCATCCCTTACCTGAGAACGGGGACATAGCTCTGAGTTTTTCTATTATCTTAGGGAACTCCTCAATAAGAAGATCCACATCTTCCTCGGAATTATCCTCACCGAAACTGAATACTATGGATCCATGTGCCACCGAAGACGGAACACCCATTGACAGAAGAACAGGAGATGCCTTCAGTGCTTTGGATGTACAAGCAGAACCGCTTGCCGCGTATATGCCCTTTGACGACAGAAGAAGGAGCATGCCCTCACCTTCAATGAACTCAACGACCATGCTTGCGTGGCCCGGGAGTCTTTTATCCGGATGTCCGGTCAAGTGGAGATTAGGGATATTCTTTAGCCCTACTATAAGCTTGTCTCTGAGCTTCTTAACATGTTCCATGCGAGCAGTAAGTCTTTCGGCTGCTATTTCTGCCGCCTTCCCCATACCTACTATTGCTGGAACGTTCTCAGTCCCTGCCCTTCTTCCGCCCTCCTGTATGCCGCCGTAGATCAACGGATTTATCCTCTTTCCTCTTTTAAGGTACAGAGCACCGGCTCCCTTCGGGCCATAGAACTGGTGAGCTGCCATCGACATCAGGTCAACATCAAGTTCCTTTACATCCACGGGAATGTTACCAACCGTTGCGACACCGTCCGTATGGAACACAATTCCTTTCTCATGAGCTACCGCTGCTATCTCTTTAACAGGCTCTATCGTCCCCGTCTCGCTACTTGCATGTATAACAGATATTATCTTCGTTTCGTCATTGATAGACTTCCTTACCGTCCCAGGGTCCACCATGCCGTACTTATCTACAGGCAGATATGTGACAACGAATCCCATCTTCTCAAGCACTCTTGCCGAGTTCAGGATGGAATGGTGTTCCATCTTGCTAACTATAGCATGCTTGCCCTCGTTCTGATGCGCAAGCGCGACACCCCTTAGTGCGAAGTTATTAGACTCTGCCCCGCTGGACGTGAAAATGATCTCCGACGGATCAGCGTTTATAAGCGCAGCCACCTTTTCTCTCGCTGTCTCAATAGCGATCCTTGCGTTCATGCCCAGATCGTACACGCTTAACGGATTTCCGAACTCCTCTTTGAAATACGGCATCATTGAATCAAGCACCTCTGGTATCATTGGGTTTGCCGCAACATGATCGAAATATTTTATATTCATCACTTACCCCGCTGTTTTCTTTATATAGAATTTATAGAATTCAGGTGTTTCATCTATCCCAAGGAACTCGTTGCCGGTCTTATTGCACCATTCGGGAATATCCTCAAGAGCCCCGTCATAGTCTGTGAGTATCTCGAGTATCTGTCCCTGTTCAAGGTCCTTCATCTTCTCCTCCAGCTTCAACAGGTGCATGGGACACATCATGAAGACTATGTCCGTCGTTACATCCGGTTTAACATTCTCTACGAATTTCAGTGTCATGCCGTTCTGGCCGTCTCCTCATTTGCCTTTTCGACGAATACAAGCTCCTTGTTCATCTCTCCGCTGACAAGATCAGCAAGAGTTATCGTATCAAGGAACCTCTCTATCTGCTGCCCCAGTGATTTCCATAACAGATGAGTTACACACTTCTCTACCCTCACACATCCTTCACTGGGATCCAGGCAGGAAGTAATAGCTACAGGGCCCTCCAGTTCACTGACTATAGCGCCTATAGTGATCTCCTCAGGTCGTTTTGCAAGCTTATAACCTCCGCCGGGTCCCTTAACGCTCGTAATTAGCCCCGCGTTCTTTAGTTTGTGCAGTATTTGCTCAAGATAAGAAACAGAAACATCCTGCCGATCTGATATCGTCCTGATGTTCACGACCGTATCAGGGTGACCGAGGGCTATCTCATACATCGCTCTCACACCATATTGCCCCTTTGTAGATAGTCTTAACATACTCTATTGTTATAATACTTTACTATAATTGTCAAGTATTATTTTCATTGATTTTAAAGGTATTTTATTCTTTAGAAACTGCTCTGTTTGAAGCTTTTGAGAGTATCGCAAGAGGACGTATCAGACGACTATTCCAACTGCATCTCCTATCTTTATGCCATTCGCTTCTACAGCACTGCCCCTGTATACGAACAGCTCAAGCATGTCGTTACTGTTGAAAAGAGCATATAACGCCTTGTCATTGACATCAGAATAGTAAGATTTCAGCTCTATCTGGCTTCCCTTACACAATACCTTCGACCTCTGTAATATTTCATGTTTTGATATAGTTCCAAGGTCCTTTAGAGCTATGTTGGTTATTGCATTGCCGAAATTGTCTATATAGATCACTTCACCCTCGATATTTGACTCTGATGTCCTCTGGGGCATCGGCAGATTAAGATTAATATAATCATCGATCTCGTCACCGAAGTTCTCAAGTGGGACCCCCTTTGCAAGCCACGCGGCGACAGGTGAAAATATGTCACGGCCGTGACATGTAGAGCTGTCTTTCCTGACAAAATAGTGGTCGGCCCTAACATGAATTACCTGGTATATATCGTGCGTAGCAAATATGTAAGAGAATATTCCGTTATCGGGACCTACGAAATAATGATCGTCTATAGCAACTATAATAGGTCTCCTGCCGGAACCTACCCCGGGGTCTACAACACAGGTATGAACGGTCAAAGGCGGAAAATACTCGTACGACATGCCTATCGTTACAGCTGCTTCTCGAATATGATGTCTGGATATTTCATGCGTAATATCGACTATCTGTACTTCATCATTTATACCAAGGATAACACCTTTCATCTGGCTGACGAATGGGTCCTTGTTACCGAAATCGGTCAGCAGCGTTATGGCCCTGTTCATTTCTCAAGCCCTCCGATGATCGTATTGACATCCATTATATCATTATCAGCCATATATGACCCTATCCCTTCGACCACCTTCATAGTGCTCTCGGGGTCCACGAAATTGGCCGTTCCTATTGCTACAGCACTCGCACCGGCAAGTATGAATTCAAGCGCGTCCTCATGGTTCATTATTCCGCCCATTCCGATTATAGGTATCTTGACCGCATTGAAGGCCTCCCATACCATCCTTACAGCAATAGGCTTTATAGCAGGTCCGGATAATCCTCCTATCAAGTTAGCTATCTTTGGTCTTCTTGTATTTATATCTATGGACATCGCAGTGATCGTGTTGATAAGTGAAATTGCATCAGAACCCTCTTCCTCCGCTACCTTTGCGAAGACCCTTATATCAGTGACATTAGGAGAGAGCTTAACTATCAATGTTTTGTTCTTTACTGATCTCCTTACATCTTTGAGCAGCCCTGCAAGCTGGTACTCATCTACTCCGAAGCTTATTCCTCCTTTCTTCACATTGGGGCACGATACATTCAACTCTATGGCATCGATCTCCTCCTCATCAAGTCGTTCGCATATCCTTATATATTCCTCAACCGTGTTTCCCAGCACGTTCACAACAATGTTAGTTCTGAACTTCCTCAGGTAGGAAAGCTTTTCCCTTATAAAAGCTTCAAGCCCTACGTTCTGAAGACCTATGGAATTGATCATACCACAGGGGGTCTCGCATATTCGCGGCGAGGGATTGCCTTCCATCGGTTCCAGAGATATACCCTTAACATTGATCGCACCGAGCTTGCTGAGGTCGAAGAACTCCGCATACTCATTCCCATAGCCGAAAGTGCCCGATGCCGTCATAACCGGATTCTTCATCTTCATCTTTCCTATCACTACTTCCGTTCTCATATCAATCCCAGACGATCTCGTCAGCTCTGAACACAGGGCCTTCCTTGCATACTCGTTTATAACCCTCTAATGTCTTGACTACGCACCCAACGCATGAACCTATGCCGCACGCCATATTCTGTTCAAGCGACACATAACACTCTATTTCGTGTTCAACGCAGTATCTAGACACTTTCATAAGCATGATCTCAGGCCCGCAAGCGTATACTACCGAACCTTTGTTAGCATACTCACCGATCTTATCCATCACATTCCCCCTGGTTCCCTCTGATCCGTCATCCGTAGTGACAGCAACCTCTCCTGCCATCTCCCTTATATTATCAAGAGATATGAGCCCCTCCCTGCTGCCGGCTCCGTAGATAACGCGACACCCCTTGCCATACTTTTTTATAAGCGAATATACCGAGGCCATCCCCATTCCCCCTGAGATTATAAGAGGCTCCTTTTCTACCCTGGGGTAAGGCGTACCGAGCGGCCCCAATACATCCACAAAGGATCCGGGAAGTTTCCCAGTCAGTATCGCCGTCCCTCTACCGACACGTTTTACCAGAATTGCCAGCTCATGAGCACCAGAGTCGAACATACAAAATGGCCTCTTAAGGAGAGGATCATTGTGCAGCCCTACCTGGAGCATATAGAACTGCCCCGGTTCGGGATTCATTGCATGTCGGGGTAGATGAAGTTTGATTAAATGGATATCTTTTGCTGCAGGCCTGTTCTCTATTATCTCTGCGGTAAATAGCTTACTCAAAGGCGATCTCTAGAATCTCGAATTCCATTGTCCTTGCCGGAGCTCTGACAGTGACCGAGTCACCAACCTCTTTACCTATAAGCGCTTTACCAACTGGAGAGGTTATAGATATTCTACCCTTCTTAACGTCCGCCTCGTCCGGACCGACGAGCATATATTCGAGCTCTTCATCTGTCTCAAGATCGTAGACCTTTATACTTGCACCGAAGGCTATCTTTGACTGATTTATACTGGCCGGATCTATGACCTGAGCCTTGGCTATTTTGTCCTGAAGCTCATTGATGCGTCCTTCGATAAAGGACTGCTTTTCCTTAGCGGCATGGTATTCCGCGTTCTCCGAAAGGTCACCATGTGCGCGAGCCTCCTCAATGGCCTTTACATTTGCCGGCCTTTCAACTTTGAGAAGCCTCTCAAGCTCTCCCTTGAGCTTGTTGTAGCCATCTTTTGTCATTGGTACTCTTTCCATAATTATCCTTATTAATCGCAAGATTAATTTAACATTTTATATCTTGCGTTAGTCAATGTTCAGTTGAACTTTCCCTTATTAATAGGCTTTAATATCACTTAATGAGCGACAGGGAAGCCACATCGGATATACCAGACAGATCACTTCCGGATACCCCTTTAATGAAGCAATATTCGGCTATTAAAGAGGATTACCCGGACTCCATCCTGTTCTTCAGGCTCGGGGATTTCTACGAGATGTTCGGAGATGATGCCGTGATATCCTCCAAAGTGCTTCAGATAACGCTTACCAGCAGGGATAAGAGCAGCGAGAATCCCCTTCCCATGTGCGGTGTGCCGCACTTCTCTGCTGAAGGTTATATATCTAAGCTCATCAATGCCGGCTACAAAGTCGCAGTCTGCGAACAGGTCGAGGACGCAGAGAGCTCAAAGGGTATAGTTAAAAGAGAAGTAGTAAGAGTAATAACGCCTGGAACTCATGAACCGGAGAATCCTAAGGAAAGCTCTTACATAATTTCGTTATATCCGGCCGGTGACAGGTTTGGAATAGCGGTTGCAGAGCTATCAACGGCGGAGTTCTTGGTATTTGAGTCATCTGGAGACATCGAGGATGAGCTTGCTCTCCTGGAGCCAAGGGAAGTTGTGGCCCCTCAGAGCTTCGGCGATAATATATACCTTTCCGAGTCTTTAAAGGGCTATTACGTAACATACATCGATGACTGGTTCTTCGATAAGACTGAGGCTTACAGATCTCTGCTTGATCATTTCAAGGTTTCTACCCTTGACGGCTACGGCTGCGAAGGGATGGATGCCGCTGTTGCGGCAGCCGGCGCTCTATTGGGCTATCTTCTTTCGACACAGAAAGCCAACCTCGGCTTCAGGGGCATAAAAGCAATGAACAGGTCTTCTTTCATGCTTCTTGATTCATCGACGAAAAAGAACCTTGAGCTTCTGGCAAATCTAAAGGATGGAACTCACGAAGAGTCACTTTTGTGGGTCCTGGATGAAACACTGACGCCCATGGGAGGAAGGTTCCTGAGAGGGTCAATAGTTAAACCCCTGCTTGACCTGCAAGAGATAAAGAAAAGGATCGAGACAGTAGACATGCTATTTAATGATTTTGAGACGATCGAGTCCATAAGACACTATTTGAGGAGCATGAACGACCTGGAGAGACTGGCCGTTAAGTTATCGACCGGGCGCGTTAACGCCAGGGACCTGACAGGCATAAAGAACTCTATATATATATTGCCTAGGATAAGGAAATCGATTGAGCACCTTGAAAGTGAGCTTATCGTCTCTATAAGGGGATCTTTGGATGATTTCAGTGACCTGTCTGACATTCTGGACCGTGCTATCGTCGACAGCCCACCGCCCGGTATACGTGACGGCGGGATAATAAAGAGGGGTTACAGCAGCGAGGTAGATGATCTTAAGGACCTCTCATCTAACAGCAGGCAGTACCTTTCAGACCTTGAAACAGAAGAGAAGAGATCTACAGGGATAAGCTCGCTAAAGGTCGGGTACAACAAGGTATATGGATACTATATTGAAGTAACAAAGGCAAATGCCGCTCTTGTTCCGGATCACTATATAAGAAAGCAGACACTGGTAAATTCAGAGCGTTACATCACTCCTGAACTTAAGGAATATGAGACAAAGATACTTGGTGCTGAAGAGAAGCTAAAGAAGCTCGAGCTCCACATTTTCGAGACCCTTGTAAGGGATATATCCCATTACGCTGACAGCCTAAAAGATGCATCTTATGCGATCGCTTTGCTCGACTTCCTTAATTCGCTAGCTACTGCTGCGAGGAGGCACGATTATGTAAGACCGGAAGTGACCGATTCGGGAAAGATAGATATATTTGAGGGAAGGCATCCGGTGCTTGAGAGAATAACTGTAGAGGAACGCTTCATACCTAATGATTCTTCTATTGACACTGAGTCATATTTCCTTCTCATCATAACCGGGCCTAACATGGCAGGAAAATCGACGTATATGAGGCAAACTGCACTGATAATACTAATGGCACAGATGGGTTCATTCGTTCCAGCCGCGTCAGCCTCTATAGGCATAGTCGACAGGATCTTCACAAGGATCGGCGCCTCAGATTTTCTTACGAAAGGGCAGAGCACTTTCATGGTAGAAATGGTAGAAACCGCAAATATAATTAATAATGCAACCGACAAGAGCCTGATCCTTCTTGATGAAGTGGGAAGAGGCACAAGTACATTTGACGGCATAAGTCTGGCATGGGCTATTGCCGAACATATCGCTAAGGATATAAAAGCCCGGACCCTGTTTGCGACACATTATAATGAACTTACGGAGCTTCCATTATCCCTTGACGGAGTAAGAAACCTCAATATAGCTGTTAAGGAATGGGGGGATGAGATCATCTTCCTTCGTAAGATAGAAAAGGGACCAGCAGATAAAAGCTACGGCATACAGGTAGCACGGCTGGCAGGGTTGCCGGACTCTGTGCTTGACAGGGCGAAGGATGTTCTTAACAATCTTGAGAAGGATGAGCTGAGCGACTCAGGTGAAGCAAAGTTCGCGGGAAGAAAGGGCAAAAAGAGGTCAGTACAGATGGACCTCTTCGGTATACAGGGCCATCCAGTTATATCCGAATTACAAAAGATAGATCTCGATAAGATATCTCCCAAAGAAGCAAGGGATATTCTACTAAAACTTAGAAAGATAGCGGACAGCCAATAATGCTTATAGGTTTAACAGGAAATTTCGGAACAGGGAAAAGCACGGTGCTGGAGATGTTCGCATCCCTTGGAGCCGTTACTATAGATAGCGATGAGATAGTAAGGTCTCTCTATAACCTTAAAGAGATACAGGAAAGAATTATAGAAATCTTTGGCAGCGATATTCTTGTTGGTGAGAACATTGATAAAGCAAGAATATCTAATATAATATTTAATAATAATGAGTTAAAGCTTAAACTTGAAGCTTTACTTCATAAATATGTCTTTTCTGAAATAGAGGCTCTAAGTAAAGAAAATACTGATAAGATAGTAATAGCAGAGATACCTCTTCTTCTTGAGACCGATAATAAGAATAGTGTCGATGCCGTAATAACAGTTTTCTGCAATGAATCAACTATTTATGAGCGACTGTCAGCTGACGGCTTCAGCGAGGATGACATAAGATCGCGCCTGGCCAATCAGATGCCACTTGACGAGAAGAAAAAGCAGGCTGATTTCCTCATCGATACGGATATGCCAATTGAGGACATTCGACGAGAGGTGTCTTTCATTTTCGGTATCCTGAAGCGGGGCTTTAAGGACTGATGACCATCCTTCTTTATCTCGCACTTTCATTAATAGGATTCGTTCTCCTGTTCCTGGGTGCAGAGTGGCTAGTACGGGGTTCCTCCAGTCTTGCCAGAAGCCTGGGGATAAGACCAATAATTATAGGACTTACGGTCGTTGCATTTGGCACTTCAGCTCCTGAGCTGGTAGTAAGCATCATCTCGTCTATCAAGGGAAACAGCATGATAGCTGTCGGCAACATTGTAGGAAGCAATATCTGCAATATTGCCCTTATTCTCGGACTGGCTGCCTCATTCAGACCGCTTACCACCCATTACACTGTCATCAGCCGTGACATACCCATCATGCTTGTGATCTCGGCATTTCTCCTGGCGATTTCGATGGATTCCATGCTCGGCAGAATGGAGGGAATGGTCATGTTGATAGGTATTTTTCTGTATACACTTTATAACTATAATAATGCCAGAAGGGAATCTCTCTATAGGCAATTCACGTCAGAGGCACACATAGAAAAAGTAGAAGGCCATGTCCGCACAAGAGGCAAACAGTATACCTTTATCATAGTTGGCCTTATAGGTGTGGTAGTAGGCGCCGAGATTGTAGTTGATTCTGCCGTCGTAATAATGACAATGCTGGGTGCGAGCGAGAAGTTCATAGGCCTTACAATCGTAGCATTCGGCACTTCTTTACCCGAACTGGCTACATCTGTAGTAGCAGCAATTCGAAAGGAACTTGATATCAGTGTAGGCAATCTCGTAGGAAGCAATGTATTTAATATACTGAGCGTTCTCGGTACCGCTTCGCTCATAAGGCCCATAAAAATCACCGGAGGTTTTGTGGACAGCGGCCTATATATAGATTACTTAGTTATGATCTTTATAAGCGCTCTCCCCTGGGTATTCATGAGAAAGACGCGCACTATCTCACGTTTTGAAGGCGCAATCCTTCTATCAAGCTATATAGGCTACATCAGCTTCCTTGTAATCAAACATTAGCCATATACAAACCAAGCTGATATAATACGCTCATATTGAGAAAGCTCACTGTATTTTCGATATTATTTGTTATTGTCTATGTGATCCTTTATTACTCCGGTCACATCTCTTCCGAACATTCTCCCGGGTATATGCCGGTCCTCGGATTTCTTTTGCTCGGGATCGCAGTGATTCTAGCAGGATGCGAGCTTTTTGCAAACGGAGTGGAATGTCTGGGTGACCGTCTGGGCCTCTCACATGCTGCTGCCGGCAGCATATTGGCCGCTGTAGGAACAGCACTTCCCGAGACAGCGCTGCCCATATTAGCACTGATATTCGGATCGGGAGTACACAGAGAGTCTATAGCCGTTGGCGCGATACTGGGCTCTCCTTTTATGATATCGACAGTAGCTTTCTTTCTGACCGGCATTACATCCCTGGCACAACGAATTATGAAGAAGAAAGATAAAGCAGTGCATAATGTTAACCTTGTTGCAATGAGTTCGCAGCTATCTTTCTTTATCGCGATCATGTCCGGTTTGCTTGCGATATCTCTTGTAAAAGTAAAGATACTTAATATCATTTTCGCTTTTATTATCCTTGGGGTTTACGTGATGTTTATTAGGACACAGTTGCTTCTTACCTCTGTTTCTGACGAGGAATACTCGGAGCATTTTCATTTCGGCCTTATACTTGCATGTCCAAGGAACTATTTCTGGATATTATCGCAGGTACTTACAGGGCTCCTGTTGATAATAGTAGGCGCGCATATATTCGTTAATTTTCTTACCCTGCTTTCCATAAAGTCGGGCATACCATCGCTTATCCTAGCCCTGCTCATCGCACCGGTCGCCACAGAGCTTCCCGAGATATTTAACTCCGTCTCATGGACCATTAAAAAAAGGGATACACTTGCGCTTTCTAACGTCACTGGTGCTCTCGTTTTTCAATCGACCATCCCCGTTTCGCTTGGCCTTTTGTTCACGGCATGGAGCCTTGGGACCACTGAACTGTTGAACATCGTCTTCTCCCTGATAATAGCCCTGATAGTGTTCTTTAATATCATGCTAAAGAAAAGGTTATCTTCCTTTGTTCTGCTCACTGGAGGTATCTTTTATATACTTTATGTTGTACGAATATTATTCATTGTTTAGGGTCTTTATATTAGACACAGGTTAGGAGATGATGTGTTCAATGGGTTAAATATTTCACACTGAATGTAATATAATTAAACCTGTTCCATGTCCAATATATTCCAGATAATATCCTTCAGGGCGGAGTGTCAACATGACATTATTGGTCTGCTGTTTAACCTGAAACATAAATACAAAGGCCTATGGAGAGTTGCAATACATAATGATAATGGTAAGGATCATACTCATGAAATAGAACTCCACATTACTGCACCTCTTACAGTTGATAAGATACATTC
>CP070669.1:499592-505867 GCA_020351835.1 Nitrospirota bacterium | reverse complement strand
GCGGCGGAATGGGCGGAATGGGCGGAATGGGCGGAATGTACTAGGCCGTTCTAAACTTGAATATAAAGGGCTGTCACCTGTATGGTGACGGCCCTTTTTTTTATGGCAGGTACAATTATCATGCAGACAATATGAGTTAATCGTTAGCTGCAAATTAGATCATATGCTGTGATAAACTACATTTATGAATCTTGATGTTATAAAGGATTTTGTAATGACCTCAAGGGTTTTTCGCTTTGCAATTATATCCGTTGTATCAAGCTTTTTTCTATATCTGTTGTTGCAGCTTTACCTTCCGCTTCCGTCGGAGAAGCTCGATGTCGAGATAGAGGTAAAAAAAGGAATGAGCACAGCTGCAGTGCTGAAAGAGCTTGACGATAAGGGGCTCGTCAGGGACCGTAAGCTCATGCTCATCCTTCTCAAAATTACCGGCGCTGACAAAAAAATAAAAGCCGGATATTATTCTTTTACTGACTCTGGATCTCAATCAGGGATCATTGCCAAGTTACTAAAGGGCAAGGTCATTATGAACGATGTTACGATCCTGGAAGGCGAAACAATATGGAGGGCGGCCGACAGGCTCAGGGATGCCGGGATAATGGGTACTGATGAGTTCTTCAGTTATAACAATAACTATGAGTTTCTCAGATCAATGAACATCAATGCACCATCACTTGAGGGATATCTCTACCCCGAGACTTATAGATTCCCGAAAGGGGCAAAGCCAGGAGATGTTATCAGGCATATGGTGTGGATGATGCGTCAAAAGTTCACGGAGGATATGGTTGCACGCATGAAAGAGATAGAACTAAATGAAAGAGAGGTGCTGACCCTTGCGTCGATCATAGAAAAGGAAGCGGTGGTGGACCTTGAGAGGCCTCTGGTCTCAGCTGTTTACCATAACCGCCTTAAGAAAAGAATGAGGCTTGAGGCAGACCCGACCTCAATATACGGAATAAAGGATTACAGTGAAGGCGTGACAAGGTATGATATCAGAAGGAATACTCCGTACAACACATACAGAAGAAGGGGACTGCCTCCCGGGCCGATAGCCGCACCGAGCATAAAGTCGATAATAGCGGCCCTCTATCCTGCTGATGTGCCGTACCTGTTCTTTGTATCAAAGAACAACGGTGAGCATTTCTTTTCGTCCAATATAAGGGATCACTTCAATGCTGTTAACAGATACAGATCTCTTAAGGAAAGAAGCAGGAAGGACAATAATGGCTGAACGGAAACAAACAAGAAGGATCATGGTGGGCAGCGTTCCTGTCGGAGGCGGAGCTGAGGTAGCTGTCCAGTCGATGACCAAGACCGACACCAGGGACGTCCTCTCCACTACAGCACAAATACAGTCGCTTGCCGAGAGGGGATGTGAGATAATCAGGATCGCTGTTCCAGACGAAGAAGCGGCCAGGGCATTAAAGGATATTGTTTTGATTTCGGCATTGCCTGTGATAGCAGATATTCATTTCAACTATAAGCTCGCTCTGTCATCGATAGAGAGCGGGGTGAGCGGGCTAAGGATCAACCCCGGAAATATCGGAAATGAATGGCAGGTAAAGGAAGTCGTCTCCGCATGCAAGGACAGAAGCATTCCTATAAGGATAGGAGTCAACGCCGGATCACTGAACAAGAAGATACTCAAGAAATACGGTCACCCCACACCTGAGGCAATAGTAGAAAGCGCTGAGGAGCATATAGGGATACTCGAGAGCTCAGGCTTCAATGATATAAAGGTCTCTCTGAAGGGGTCCAACATTCCTCTTACAGTTGAAGCTTACAGATTGTTCAGTAAGCGATACGATTATCCTCTTCATATAGGAGTATCAGAGGCGGGCCCTTCTGTCCGGGGAGTTGTAAAGAGTGCGGTGGGTCTGGGTATTCTTCTTTATGAAGGAATAGGTGATACGATACGCGTTTCGTTAACAGCCCCGCCGGAGGAAGAAGTTGATGTCGCATACGAAATATTGAAGGCCGCCGGTGTGAGACGTAAGGGGCCAGACATAGTATCATGCCCAACCTGCGGGAGATGCAACGTCAATATAATTGAAATGGCAGAAGAGGTCGATAGAAGACTTAAAAAGCTCGAAAGCGACATAACGGTAGCAGTGATGGGATGTGTGGTGAACGGACCGGGGGAAGCGAGAGAGGCTGACTACGGCATAGCCGGCGGAAAGGGTGAAGGGCTTGTCTTCAGAAAGGGAGAGATCATTAAAAAGGTAAAGGAAAAGGACCTTTTAAATGAGCTCTTCAGCATGATCGAGGCGGATGATAGATAGGATCGCGTCTGTTCCGGATATGGCTTCCCGATCAAAAGGCCTGAGTCAAAATGGCAAGTCGATAGGATTTGTTCCGACGATGGGGGCGCTTCATGAAGGACACCTTTCCCTTGTTAGAAGATCGGTATCTGAGAATGATGTCACCGTTGTGAGTATTTTTATAAATCCAACGCAGTTCGCTCCGTCAGAGGACCTCGATAAATACCCAAGAGATATCGATGGCGATCTTGAGAAGCTTGATAGCGTCGGGTCGGTTATAGCATTCATACCTTCGATAGATGAGATATATCCTGAAGGCTACCGTACATATGTGAACGTTGAGGGGATTACCGAAGTTATGTGCGGAGAGTTCCGCCCCGGGCATTTCAAGGGTGTTACTACGGTTGTTGCAAAGCTTTTCAATATTGTCAGGCCTGACCGGGCATATTTCGGTCAGAAGGACTTCCAGCAGGCAGTGGTCATAAGGAAGATGGCAGCTGACCTTGATACTGGTATCGATATCGTTCTCTGCCCCACGGTCAGAGAAGAGGATGGACTCGCTATGAGCTCCCGCAACCAGTATCTCAGCTCTGAAGAACGAAAGGCTGCCTCTGTCATATACCGCTCTATGTTCGAGACATCAGAGATGTTGAGAAGTGGCTCTTTAATGGCCGGCGATGCCCGCGGATACCTTGTTAAGAAGCTTAGAGCGAACAAGATGGTAGGCGAGGTCCAGTACGCTTCCATATATGATCCAGTAACCTTTGAAGAGATTAGAGGCGAAGGCGCCGAAGAGATGTTGATCGCCGTAGCATTATATATAGGCGGCACCAGGCTGATAGATAATATGTTGCTTAAGCTCGGTTAGTTAGGGAAGGGAATGAAAGAGCTTATTGATCTTCTTCTTGAAAGCAAAACGCACCAGGTCACTTTCTTCATGCTCCTTTCAGGGATAGCCGGCTCGATCCTTATATACCTGTTGGAACACAAGCTCAGACGGCGAAAAAGGGTCGATCAGGAGATAATATTCGATAAGGCCAGGGAGATGGGTTGCAGTGAGTTCGATATCTTCAAGATGGCGGCAAAGGACTGGAACTTCTCCGATCTTAAGGTCGAGGAGGACTTCAGAGCGTACATTCGTACAAATGAGTTGCCGCACTATGTGAGCAGTTATCTGCATGCTAACGGAGAGAACGATGAATGAAGTAGAGGTAAAGATACTCGAGATAGACAGGGATGCTGTCGTCAGTCGCCTGGAGGAACTTGGAGCGGAAAAGGTCTTTGATGATGAGATGTATGCGGTATATCTGGACTATGATGATGAGAGATTAAAGAGATATGGAGACCTGTTAAGGCTCAGAAAGGAGGGCAGCAGGGTCATGCTGACTTTCAAGAAGCATGTCTCCGATACACCGGCAAAAGTACGAGAAGAGTACGAGACACCTGTTGCGGATTTTGGGACCACAAGGGACCTTTTTAGAAGGCTGGGGTTCATTGAATGGCTGGTTGTGCGAAAAAGACGCGTGTCGTATGAACTTGATGGGACCCACTATGATATAGACAGGTATCTTGATGACTTTGGACATATACCGGAGTTCCTTGAGATAGACGCTAGGGATATGGAGTCGCTCAGTAAAGGGATAGAGCTTCTTGGCTTTTCGGGGGAAGATTGCAAGCCGTGGACCTTCGTTGACCTGGCTATGCATTATTCCGGGGGAAAATAGATCATATGTTCATCAAGATATAGCGCATTAATGTAAAATAAAAAAATCTGAATTGTTCTTTCAGGCGGAGGTATAAGAACGATGGAACTTCACTTTACCAGAACTAACGGACCTGTGGATGACCACATCGATGAGCTCATATCGATGGCGGGTGATGTAAGCCATCCTGGGATGATCCGTGAAATGATCCTTGCTGCACTAAAGGCCGGGGTCGAGCAGGCAAGCAGAGAAGATATGAGGCTGATGAACTACACGATGAAGGAGATGAGATTCACATCAAAGATCTTCGGGCAGTACAGAGATGTAAAGAAGGTAACGGTGTTCGGCTCGGCAAGGACAAAGCCTGATGAGCCCGTTTATTCTATTGCGCGAGAGTTTGGACGCAAGCTGGCAGAGGCCGGATTTATGGTAATAACGGGTGCGGGTGGCGGTATAATGCAAGCGGCTAACGAAGGAGCAGGTCCAGAGCACTCCTTCGGTGTCAATATTACTTTACCGTTCGAGCAGAGACCTAATCCGGTGCTTGAGGGCAACCCCAGGCTTATTACATATCGCTACTTCTTTAATCGCAAGGTGGCTTTTGTAAAGGAGGCTGATGCTATCGCGTTGTTCCCCGGAGGGTTCGGTACTCTGGATGAAGCGATGGAGACACTTACTCTTGTGCAGACCGGCAAGCACAGTCCCCTGCCATTATTGCTTATTGATGAACCCGGAGGGACTTACTGGCTGAGATGGGATAAGTTCCTCAGGCATGAACTGCTTTCTGAGGGATATATAAGCGAATCCGACTTCAATCTGTTCGAACTCGTGGATTCGGTGGATGAAGCGGTTGAACTGATAGCACGGTTCTACCGCCGATATCACAGCCTTCGCTATGTTGATGGTAAGCTTGTGATAAGAATGAGATCGCCGCTGGAAGATAGTATCGTTAGGCATCTCAAGAACGAGTTCAGCGACCTGCTTTCTGCCGGAGGCGATATGTATCCGTCGGCCGCTTTGCCGAGGGAGAAGGACGAGCCGGAGATCAATGACCTGCCGAGGCTGGTATTGGATTTTAACAGAAAGGATTTTGGCAGGCTTAGAAAGTTGATCCATGAGATAAACGACCATTAATACATAAAGGAGTCAGAAATGAGATCAGAACGAGTAAAGACAATATTCCTTGCAGTGGCAGCGATGGTAATTATCACGTCAATAACGGGGTGTGCGCCAGATGCATCAAAGATATTCGCCAAGAAATGTGCCGCCTGTCATGCATTCAAGGGTTTTGGCGGAAGCATTTGCCCGGACCTGACCGATGTTAGTAAACGAAGAACTGACGCGTGGATAATACAGCAGATAAAGGACCCGGCAGTCAATGATCCAAATGCAAAGATGCAGGGTTTCCCTGAGATGTCCGAAAAGGAGATCCAGGCGTTAATAGATCATTTTAAAAGATAATTGGGAAAGAAGAAGGCCAAAAAAAAGAAGAGCAAGGGCACTTCACGGAGCAAAGCGGAGTCCGCCAATATCCCCTGTAAGAACACGGATTGCAAATTGCGCAAGCAGGGGTGCAAGGGTTTTGCGGCATGTCCGGGATTTAAGTAAGAGCTATCTGGACAGAATTAGAAGCGATCTGCCCCCGAAGAGCCGAACTGAAAGATCAGTGCTAATAAAATCAGCCAGCCTTCTTGGTATGCCAAGCAACCTTTGGCGCATGTTCCTGCCGGCAAGCTCAAGTTCAGTGTCGGAGTAATACGAGTCGATGATCTCATAACCAGCGCCTGCAAGTGTTGCCAGTGCGGTCTCCTTCGTAAAGTAGTGAATATGCCCGGCCCTTTCCCTGATTTTAATGAAGTGACGGGTCAGTACCGCTCCCACGTGAATATCAAGCGGGATATGGAACACCTTATACGCTGCTTTTTTCTTTAGTATCCTCAGGAACCCTAAATAGTCCTCGACATGTTCAACAACATCCATGCACAGTAGTAGGTCGCAAATATTATCTTTCTCGCTGGATATATCCGCCAGATGGTACTTTAGCCGTTCCTTCTCCTTCTTTTTGGATATCTCGTAGGCCTGGGGCGATATCTCATACCCGGTAAATATGATTCCATCCCCCATTCTTTCATATAACTGATTAAGTATCTCACCTGATCCACATCCGACCTCGCAGATAGACCTTATTTTAAGGCCATGCTTTTCTATCAGTTTTAATACCTGAATTGCCTTCCAGGAAGAATCCTCTTCATGCCATGACGGATTGTTCGAGAGGTATACGCCACTTGAATACATTGAATCCTTCATCATC
>CP070669.1:495456-499492 GCA_020351835.1 Nitrospirota bacterium | reverse complement strand
TGTTGCTATTCTGGTTTTATTCTTTTTTAAGTATATGACTGATAATATGAGCATCGACAATACAAAGAGGTAGAATATCCACTGGTAAATATTAACGATTAGTAAGAACTTATCTTGCAAGGATTTAATCCCCCATTTTTGCATGATTCTACACGAAACCTTCACTATTAAAACTTATATCAAAATCTCTATTTCTACAAGAAACTAACGAAATTATATCACATCAGATAATGAACTATTCAGGTTGAAACATGCAATGAGTATAGATCGATCAGATCTTAAACTTAATGAGGGTCTCGTCGGTGTCGACTGTATTTCCAACTGCTGTGGGTATCTCCTCCACCAGCCCATCGCATGGAGAAGCAACACCGCACTCCATCTTCATGGATTCGATAACTACTAGGTCCTGGCCGCGGTAAACACGATCTCCCTTATCGACCAGTATATTAACTACCAGACCGGGCAAGGGCGATAAAAGAACGTTTGCCTGCGCCCCTTTTTCAACCTTAGGCATGTACTGTGATAGCCTCCATTCTCTCGGGGTATAGATCTCAAAGACACGGGTATATCCGCAAAAGGCGGTCCATATGAAATGTCCCCTGTATTGCTGCCTGAAATACTGTTTCTGGCCGTTTATAAGCAATCTTATCCTGCGCCTGTAGAACTCGAAGGGAGGCGTCTCGACCGCATACTCCGTACCATTGACCTTTATCTTCCAGTCAGAACCTAAATGTATGCCTGTCAGTTCGACCTCGAAAACATCATCATTGCATTTGACAACATAGTTAAAATGGTCCTGAGGCGTATGCGATGTACCGACCTTTGCTATAACATCCTTGAAAGATTCATGGAACTGTTTCTGACGGTTATGAAAGACAACGGTCGACGCAGCGACCATTGTTTCCAGCTGCTCTTTTGAGGGAGGTACCTTTGTAAAGCCGTTCTCGTAATGTTCGTCAATGAACTTCGTCGTCATTTCACCCTTTATGAACTGGGGATGGTTAAGAATAGAGTTGGCGAAATCCAGGTTAGTTATAACACCCTCCACATCAAAACGGTTAAGGGCATGGATAAGGTTCTTCCTTGCATCCTCACGTGACTCGCCCCAGCTGATAACCTTAAAGAGCATGGAGTCGTAGTATACGCTGACGAAACTACCCGCCTCCACTCCGCTGTCAAGCCTGATGTTATTACCCCTCAGACCTGAGTACCTGGTCAGCAGTCCTGTGGATGGAAGGAAGTTGCGTGATGGGTCTTCTGCATTTATCCTCGCCTCGATGGCCCAGCCGTTTAGCTTAACGTCCTGCTGGGCAAGAGGCAGTGTTTCACCGGCACCTATCTTGATCTGCAGCTCAACCAGGTCAAGGCCAGTGATCATCTCGGTAACGGGATGTTCCACCTGCAGACGCGTGTTCATTTCCATGAAGAAGAACTCGCCTGTCTCATCAAGTATGAACTCTACAGTGCCCGCGTTCGAATATCCCGCCTCTCTGGCAAGTGCGCAGGCCATCTCGCCCATGCGCTTCCGGAGGTCCTCGTCAACGGCAACGGAAGGTGCTTCCTCTATCACCTTCTGGTAACGCCTCTGGATGGAACATTCGCGTTCACCAAGGTGTATGACATTGCCATGATTGTCCGCCATTATCTGTATCTCTATGTGGCGTGGATTAGTTATAAAACGCTCGATGAATATCCTGTCATCACCAAATGCCTTTCTGGTCTCGTCCTGCGCAGACTTCAGTGATGACTCCAGCTCGCCGGGCTTACTGACGATACGCATTCCTCGTCCGCCACCTCCGGCTGCCGGCTTCAGGAGCACCGGGTAACCAATATCTTCACATAGCTTTTTAATCTTCTTTATGTCCTTTACGGGTTCGTTATGCCCGGGCACCACCGGTACGCCCGCTTTCATTGCTATTTCTTTTGCTGATATCTTATCGCCAAGCGCGGCTATCACATCAGACCCTGGGCCGATGAACGTTATGCCTTTCTTTGCAACTGCAGCAGCAAATTCCGAGTTCTCCGAAAGGAAACCGTAACCCGGATGAATTGCCTCACATCCACACTGCACAGCCGCGTCAATTATCTTCCCGTGATCTAGATACGATGAAGTTGAGGGCGACGGGCCGATATGCACTGCCTCATCTGCCTCTCGTACATGGCGCGAGCGCTCATCTATATCGGAATAGACCGCTACCGTCTCGATACCCATCTTCTTGCAGGTCTGAATTATCCGGATGGCTATCTCGCCCCTGTTCGCTATAAGTATTTTCTTAAACATATCTATCTGAATTACAACGGTATGTTCCCGTGTTTCCTTTTTGGTTTGCGCTCTTTCTTGTTCTCAAGGACCTGAAGACTTCGGATTATCCTGTGTCTGGTTTCACTTGGTTTGATAACATCGTCAATGAAACCCCTCTTTGCGGCCATAAAAGGGTTTGCGTACATCTCTCGGTACTCCTCGGTCTTCTGAGTAAGTACCTCATCAGGATTATCCGCTTCCTTTATCTCCTTGCGGAAGATGATCTCGGCCGCTCCTTTTGGCCCTAGCACAGCTATCTCGGCCGTGGGCCAGGCCAGGCATATATCACTACCGATATGCTTTGAGTTCATTACAACGTAAGCGCCGCCGTAGGCCTTCCTTATTATCACGGTTATCCTGGGAACAGTAGCCTCAGAGAAAGCGTATAGCAGTTTTGCTCCGTGCCGAATGATCCCGCCATGCTCCTGCTCCGGGCCGGGCAGGAAACCGGGCACATCCACGAGACAAACTATCGGGATATTAAAAGTATCGCAGAAACGTACAAAACGGGCCGCCTTCTCGGATGACTGGACATCCAGGACTCCTGCAAGCACGGCCGGCTGATTAGCTATAAGACCTATGGTCTGACCGCCCAGGCGTCCAAAGCCCACAATAATGTTCTTTGCAAAGTTAGCATGCACCTCCATGAACTCAGAGCCATCAAGGATGCTCTCGATAAGTATCTTCATGTCATAGGTCTGGTTCGGATTTGCCGGCACAAGGTAGTCAAGGGCCGGGTCGGTCCGGTCCGCCGGGTCCTTCAGGTCAAGCAATGGCGCAGGCTCTCGGTTATTGGAGGGTAGATATTTCATAAGACGCCTGACCTCCCTGAGGCAGACAATATCATTAGCAAAGGCGAAATGTGTTACACCGCTTTTTTTGCTGTGAACAGTCGCACCGCCGAGGTCCTCCGAGGTGATGTCCTGGTGTGTGACCGTCTTTACCACGTTAGGTCCGGTGACGAACATGTATGAGGTGTTCTCGACCATGAAAGTAAAGTCCGTTATCGCGGGACTGTAAACAGCACCGCCCGCACATGGTCCCATAATACAAGATATCTGCGGCACAACACCGCTTGCCCGTACGTTTCGGTGAAAGATCTCTCCGTAAGCCCCCAGGGACTCGACCCCTTCCTGGATACGGGCACCGCCCGAATCGTTAAGACCTATAATAGGTGCGCCTACCCTGACGGCGTGGTCCATGACCTTGCATATCTTCTTCGAATGTGCGTCTCCGAGAGCACCGCCCATGATAGTGAAATCCTGACTGAACACGAAGACCTCTCTCCCAGCAATTGTACCGTGTCCCGTGATAACTCCGTCCCCGGGATACTCACCGAGGCCCATGCTTTGATCGCTTCTGCCGGTCATAAGCAGGTCGAACTCCTCGAAGGAATCGTCATCAAGGAGCAATAGAATACGCTCGCGCGCAGTAAGCTTGCCCTTGCTGTGCTGGGCATCTATCCTTTTCTCGCCGCCTCCAAGAAAGGCCTCGTCTTTCATGGTTTCGAGCTTTCTCAGAATATCCTGGTCAGGTTTTCGCACTCTTATACCTCCTGAGAAACATCCTTATCACAGAACTCGGTGAGCACACCGAAAGTGGTCTTCGGGTGTAAAAAAGCCACCTTCTTTCCGCCTGCTCCTTCAACAGGCTCTTCATTTATCAGCTTGCACCCTTTATCACGGGCGGTCTCTAACTGCCCGGCGATATCATCCGTCCTGTATGCAATATGGT
>CP070669.1:492159-495356 GCA_020351835.1 Nitrospirota bacterium | reverse complement strand
TGCCTTCATTTGTGTTCTCGAACGCGTGTCATTCGGGTCAGACCGAAGAGTGGAAGATGGAGGAAGAGTATGAGAAGGTATACGGACTTGCCAACGCCTTTTTGATCGCGGGTGTTAGGCACTACCTTGGCACGTTCTGGGAGATCCAGGACGAAGCGGGACTGCATTTCGCTCTGGATTTCTACTCCGAGCTTATGAACGGTGCGATGATAGGTGAGGCGGTCAGGAACGCCCGCCTGAAATTGATAGACAGGTACGGTGAGGATGTCATCATATGGTCCAGCTATATGCTGTATGGCGACCCAACCTTCAGGTATGTTGATTACGGAAAGGCGGAGTATGAAGGAGTAAGTGCCGGCGAAGAGCGCATGGCGCTTGCGGGAGGCCCGAGCAGGGCTGCAGATGAAAGTGTCGTAGTATTTCCATCAGGCTCGAACACATGGAAGTACGTAACAGCGACTATCGCTATCATTGCGATTATATTAGCCGCTATGTTCATATCCAGAGGGGACAGGACGACACCGCAAGGTACGGTATCACAGCCAGGCCAGCCGGCAGTTGTGGTCGATGATAAGAAAGGCGAAAGGAAAGATGCCCTGGTGGCTGACCTTGCAAAGAAATATCGAGCAGGTGATATCCAGGTCCCCACAAGAACAGATGAATGGACATCGTGGCCGCTTTCACTGGTGTTTCTGGACATAAAGGCAAATGGTGTTTCCGAAGGCGAGAAGGATTTTATCCTCGCCAAGGCTACGGAGGCGCTTCAGGGGACGAAGAGGGTGGATGTTGTAGAAAGGGAGATACTCGATAAACTTCTGAGCGAGCTCCAACTGAGCTCCTCCGACCTCGCAGATCCCTCAACTGCTCTAAGAATAGGAAAGATCCTGTCGGCTCGCCTTATCGTGACCGGCAGCATGGTCAGGGAGAAGAACGACTGGATGACCAGCCTCAGGATGATAGTTACCGAGACGACATCTGTAAAGTCTGCCATTACGATCGCAATGCAGACAAAGGACAGAAATGCCGTCGCTGACGAGCTCAGCAAGAAGTTGATAGACAGGGTGAATGAAGGATATCCTCTACAGGCAAAGATAGTAAAGATAGACGGTGATAAGGCCACGATCAATATAGGTTCGGATGTCGGCCTGGCAAACGGTATAAAGATGGAGGTACTTGCGGAGGACGGCAGCTCTATCGGTGAGATCGAGACGTCTTCGGTGAGAAGCGATAAGACCTCAGTTAAGATATTATCCAAAGATGAGGATATCAAGGCAGGGGCCAGGGTCAGAGAGATCTTGTAAGAGAATTATATTAGTGAAATAAAGAACGTCATTGATAAGGGGGAGTATAGTGTATACGAACAAACGTGCGGTTCCATTACTGATCATAATAGCTATTCTGGCCTGCTTCATAATTACCATAACTGCTAATGAGGCCTTGGCATTTCCGCCGTCAATAGCCTCCCCGCTCAATGCGGTCGGCTCAGGTGCCAGGGCTGCCGGTATGGGCGGTGCTTTTATCGGTGTTGCAGATGACGCGACGGCGGCCTCATGGAACCCGGGTGGGCTTATCCAGCTCGAGACACCCGAGATATCGGTTGTCTACTCGAACTATAACGCCAGAGAGGATTATACATGGTCGAGCACGGTCGTCGGCGATATCTCGTCCGAGAGCTCGGCCGGAAGGCTCAACTATATGAGTGCAGCATATCCTTTCAATATGTTCGACAGGAACCTTGTCGTCTCTGTCAATTACCAGCATATATATGACCTGAACAACTATCTTGACCACAACACAAGTACCCCGAACGGGGCAGGATGCCTGTTGACGCCCTGTACATTTGATGAGCTCTCGGTCAGCGACCAGACAGGTGGGTTATACACCATATCTCCGGCTTTATCGGCGCAGGTCACACCCAGCTTTTCTTTCGGGATGACCTTTAATATCTGGCAGAACATCGGTAATGACAACGGGTGGGATAAGACATATTCAGTAGTGGGATCATGGACGTACCCGACCCTTGCACCGAACCCGTATATTCTGACCGACGTGGCGCGTACAAACCACGAGTACACCTTTTCCGGGTTTAATATGCATATCGGTTTTCTCTGGGATATAAATGAGATCTTCACGATAGGCGGTGTCTACAAGACACCGTTTAGGGCAGATATTGAGCACTCTGGAGTCGATTTTCATGAACAGTTCGATAACGCAGGGGGTGTTTTCCCCGCCCCAACGGTGAACCCTTTCTCCGAAAAAGGCACGATGGAACTGCCCGCTTCATATGGTATCGGTATTGCAGCACGCTTCTCAGATAATTTCACGATGGACCTTGATGTGTACCAGACCAACTGGGCGGATTTCAAGATGAATTTGCCGAGCACCGGCGACATCAATCCGGTGACAGGGTTATCTACGGCAACCTCAAGTTCCGACCCGACGACACAGGTCAGGCTGGGAGCAGAATATCTGTTCATCAGGGAGAATACGGTAATACCGGTCAGGGCCGGCGCGTTCTATGATCCTGAGCCGAGGGAAGGAGAGCCGGACAAATACTACGGGTTCAGTTTCGGTTCAGGCTTTATGTGGAAGGACCTCGTGATGGATGCGGCATATCAGTACAGGTGGGGTTCCGATGTAAAGGAAGACATAGCCGAACCGGGCTCAACGGCAGACGTTGTACAGCACCTGGTACTGGTCTCAGCAATTTACCATTTTTAATATATATAAAGGAGTCATGGAATGATGAAAAATATCTTATATCTGATCATATCGGTTTTACTGATTCTTCCATCCGGATGTGCCGTATCAAAGAAGGGCTCCTATATAAAAGAAGGAAAGGAGTACGGAGTTACCGAGGGTTCCTTCAGGAGCAGGTGGTGGAACTTCTATGAGCGGGGGGTATCATTTGCCGATGGCGGGTTCTATGACGAGGCTATTGATGACCTTATAATGGCGATAAAGATGAGGAGCAAGGACCAGTGGAGGGCCCGTACCTACGGCATGCATTTTGTAAGCTATTTCCCGCACAGGGAGCTGGGTATCATATTTTATAACCAGGGTAAATATGATGACGCCGTAGGTGAGCTCGAGGCATCACTGGCAACAGCAGACAGTTCTAAAGCCAAGTTTTTCCTCAATAAGGCACGCAAGGCCCTTATAGAGCAGACAGGCTCGGACAAACTTGCTCCAATACT
>CP070669.1:488508-492059 GCA_020351835.1 Nitrospirota bacterium | reverse complement strand
TTAGAATTTATCAATATTCAGACTATAATGCCAGAAAATAATTGATAAGGCTATGCATAATGATGGTGAGCTATTAAATACTTCCCTGGCTCTGGAATATAAGCCATGGGGGTACAGGACACCCCAGCATCTCTCCAATAGCCCGAAACAGCTCCGCTTCCTCAACATTTATAGATCCGTCGAACACCAGGCACTCAAGGCAGGCAGCCATTACCTTCTTCTTTATAAGTGGGCTGGTCGTGGCAAGCTTTTCAAGCGATGCGTTGAGGGCCTTAAAAGTGCAATCCGCTACGTCCAGAAGATCCATTCTCAGGTACGGTTCTGCAAGTATTCTTGAACCATGTTGAAATGCTTTCAAGGTGGTATCATTATCGTGATGGCCTACGTGAGCAAGCAGGGATAGCACTATGGAACATTCGCGAGCCACGCCCTTGACCGAATATATAAGATGAGGCTTCCTTTTCTGTTTTAGAATGTGAGCATCAAGGTTATGCATAAGCACACTGCTGAGTACATATTCGAATAATGTCATCTTCTCATCCGCCGTGACAAGCTTGATAATGTTGTCTTTGAGCTTAGTGTACTGCCCTGTTGACAACTGCTTCAGGGTCGGTATGGAAAGATCTGCAAGTGGCAGCCGCAAGTGAGGATCAAGTTCCTTCAGGTATGCAGAGATCGTGTCCGTCTCGGCATATATTTTGGAGTCCTCATGATCTTTTAGCAATGATAACTGTTTATTTCTTATGTCAGGATCATTGTCAAGAAGCAGGACATATATGAGTGCAATAGCCCCTTCTATCTCACGGGTGGCGATACGAATGGCATCAGGAATGTTGCTCAAAAGTGACCTTGCCAGTTCTTCATGCTCTTTCATGGGTGTTCCGATGGACTCGAGTATGGCTAACGCAGCTGCTCCTGATATGATCCTGGACCTATCGAAATGGGGCCTGGGTTTATATGGTTTAAAGTATTCAGGCTTGCTGAGCTTCAGTGCCTCCACCTGCGGATATGATCCGTCAAAGCGGGGATCGAGTATCTTTATCCGGTCGAACAGGGGAGGATGCGTTGCCATCAATGATGAAAATGAACCACCGACCCCGTCTGAAAAATACATGTGACTTGCTTCGGATACTTTCGGATGTATAAGGCGTGATCCAAAGCTAAGCCCTCCTATCTTCTGTAGGGCACCCGAAAGACCTGAAGGGTTACGTGTATATTGTACAGCTGCAGCATCAGCAAGAAACTCCCGCTGTCTGGATATCGCACTTTTGATAAGTTTACCAAAGAACAAACCTATATAACCTAGTATATAGAGGACACCGCCTGCTAAACCTAAATACAGCGCGCGGCCGCGAGTATGCCTAAGGACGCGTAGCAGCCCTTCGCCTATCAGGCCAATGACCAGAATTCCGTGCAACCAACCCATTAGCCTGATATTTATCACGGTATCCCTGTTAAATATATGACTGAACTCATGAGCTACAACTCCCTGCAGTTCATCCCTGTTGAGAAGCGAAAGGGCACCCTTTGTGACACATACAACGGCGTCATCTATGTCAAATCCAGCAGCAAAAGCATTTATTCCGCCCTCGCGATCCATCACGAACGCATCAGGAACAGGTATGCCTGATGCAATTGCCATTTCTTCGATCACGTTGAGAAGTTTGATCTCATCGAGGTCTTTAGTATTTCTTTCCACCTGTCTACCTCCAAGTAGCCTGGCAATGGCAGGCCCCCCGTCCTTTAGCTCTCTGGTCTTGCATAAAGAGCCGGTCAGAATGATAGATAAGGTAATGACCGCTATGCCCAGAAAACGTTCAGCATCCCAGAGACTGAACTTAATACTTTCTTCGAACTTATACAGCAGAGCAAGATAATAAAGACCTGATATGGCAATATGAACACTTACAATTATCAGGATCACTGAAAGGATAAAAAGACCGATCAACCGGAAGGTCTTTTGGCGAGCTTCTTCCTGTCTTTCGAAAAAATCTCTCATTAAGTTTCTCTATCTGTTAGAAAGAGACTTTCGGGGCTTCACGTTCAGAAGGTGCTTCTATCTCCAGCAATCGGGCAGCTGCAAAATTGAACGCATTTGCAATAATGACACTTGGAAAGATCTCGCGCACCGTATTATAGGTCATGACCGAATCATTAAATGCCTGTCTTGCGAAGGCGATCTTATTCTCTGTCGATGTGAGCTCTTCGCTTAGCTGCATCATATTTTGATTTGCCTTTAGGTCCGGATATGCTTCGACCAGGGCAAAAAGCTTGCCGAGGCTGGTAGTAAGCATATTCTCCGCTCCTATTAGTCCGGCAATAGCATCAGGACTATCAGGATTATCGGACGCGCGTTTCTCTGCAGAAACAGCCTGGTTCCGCGCCTTGATAACAGCTTCAAGTACCTCTTTTTCATGCTTTAGATAACCCTTAGCGGTCTCTACAAGGTTCGGGATAAGGTCATACCTTCTTTTAAGCTGTACATCTATCTGTGCAAAGGCGTTCTTGAACCTGTTCCTTAGCTGGATCAGTCTGTTATAAAGAATTACCGCATAGATGGAAAGCAGTATCGCTATGCCAACGATAATAGCAAGAAATATCATTATGATTTCCATGTTAGCCCCCTTGTCTTGTGTAAATACCTGAGATTGTGAAATTCTAACATCGGGTTGGATAATAGTCAATTAAAAGATAATGTGACCTTTGAAACTTGGCAGGTCTATTTTTCTACGCCACAAGGTGCGAACTCTCGTGAACGGATAAAGTCCGCGATATCCTGCCTGCCCCTGCCGTCCATCTCTTTTGTATACAAAGCCGCAACAAGTATGTTCCCTTTGCAGTTACTTATCCAGCAGTCCTTGCGGTCGTGATACTCTATAGCATTGCGGATGTCATCGGATTCTCCGACGTCTAAAAGAAAGTGCTTCTGGTTGCTCATCAGGCAGACAACTGCATACACGCCTGCTTTCTCGTTTAGTTCCTCTACCCGCGCAAAGGGCCCATCGAATGTATAATCCTCTATCATTATAGACATGGTTATCTATGTTAAGCTCTGCATTGCTGCGCGGTCAAGGTACTGAAAGGCCGATGTCAAAAAGTGGTATAGTAAAAATATGGCAGAAAGGACCAAGATCGCTCTGGTAAGTACGTCGGACAGGAAAGATGGTGTGGAGCGAGCGATCGACCTTCTCGGTGTAAATCCTGCCGAGGGCAGGGAAGTCTTTCTTAAGCCTAACTTCAACACTGCAGACGAGTTTCCCGGCTCCACTCATAACGACACCCTCATAGCAATGATAGAAAAGCTTAAGAAGATGGGATCAAAGAAGATAACCGTTGGTGACAGGAGCGGGCCGGTAAGCACCGCATCGGTCCTGAAGGATAAGGGAATTCAGGATATATGTGATAAGCATGATGTTGAGCTGATAAACTTTGAAGAGCTGCCCGATACACAGTGGGTCCATATCAAACCCGAACTTTGCAGCTGGAGGAACGGTTTCTTTTTTGCAAGGCCGGTTATCGATTCTGAATGCGTGGTCACTTCGGGCTGCCTG
>CP070669.1:441823-488408 GCA_020351835.1 Nitrospirota bacterium | reverse complement strand
GGTGAGTTTCTTTTGGTTACTTTGAAAGCTCTTAGAGCTTGTGAATATAGGAATATTCTTATTGATTGATATGCGGCGTTCCAGAACGCCTGTTCATTCCCTTGCTCATCAAGAAAAGTAACGTATTAAGAATATTTCATTATATCTTTCATTACCTTTCTTGCTTGCCCAAGAAAGGTAATCCAAAGAAGGGCACCCTGGGAAACTTTTTACACGGCTCAAGCGGTCTCCTCGGTACATTTCTGAAACTCGTCCTTCGTCCTCAAACACTCAGAAATGCTTAACCCTGCGGGGACCGCTCTCACCTAAAAGTTTCCGATGGGTTTTAAAAGAATACTACAAGAAACTAACGAAGTTATATTACATCAAATGATGCACTATTCAGGGTCAATATGTCACTCTGTCATTTTGTGCGCTGATGATACCGGTTCAGACCTGTCGATTCGTTCTTCGCACGCATCGACCCATTTTTTCACGTCTCCAATCCTGAAAGGTTTGCTCAGGAAGTTCACACCCAGTTCATCAGCCTTATCTCTAACGGCCTGCTCCTTCTCGCCCGTCATCAGTGTTTTGTTCATATTATGAAGTTTGCAGCCGTTATTTTGTTGTCGTTGCAGCTGTTCAAGACCGGTCATGAAGGGCATCTTCTGGTCGATCATCAGAATGTCAGAGCACTTGTCGTCCAGAGTGCAGTCTTCGTGCTGTTTGTAGATGGGACAGTGAGCCGGTGAGTTATATGACAGCACCTCATAATCCCGGTCCTCGAAGAATGTCTTTAAAAGTGCTATGACATTATCATCATCATCTACGACGATCACACGCTTCTTTCTCATGATATCCCCCATCAGGATCTGGTATATTAATGATCGATCAGCCCTTAATTATAATGAAGTGGCTGTCAACCCTCTTTCTTCACGAACTCACTGAATGCACTCAGGAGTTTCAGGCCGAGCTGCTGGCTCTTCTCCGGGTGGAACTGCGTTGCGAATATATTGTCCTTCCATATCATCGAAGTGAAATCGATCCCATACTCGGTAGAGCCGCTAATGACCGATTCATCCTCTGCAGAGACATAATACGAATGTACAAAGTAGAAAAAACTTCCATCCTCGATATCAGAAAATATTGGTGGTGTCCTGAGGAGCTTAACAGCGTTCCATCCCATATGCGGGACCTTGAGCCCGTTTTCCGGGAACCTCTTGACCGATCCCCTGATAACTCCAAGCCCCGGGTTGGAGCCGAACTCCTCCGATTTGCTGAAGAGGATCTGCAGGCCGAGGCATATTCCCAGGTAGGGTTTCCCTTTTTCTATCGATCTGAGTATCGGATCTGTGACATGCAGGCCATTAAGGTTATTCATGCAATCCCGGAAGGCTCCGACTCCCGGCAGAACAATAGCAGAAGCATCATCTATCACTTTTGGGTCGGAGGTAATGACCGCTTCTGTTCCGACCTTTCTGAAGGCCTTATAGACACTTTTCAGGTTACCCATACCATAATCTATAATGGTTATCATAATTATATATGATATATACAAAGCTTTCTTAAAATCAAAAGATTATGTGTGACTTTAAAACCGTAATGAATGAAATGAGCCCAGAGGACATAACTCGTTGACACTCAGTATTTTTTCCTGATATACTGCAATGTAAAGAAAAGGTGGGCGAATAATCTAGAATGAGAGTTATCTGTATTTCATATATAGATGCTTTCGTGGTATTGCGTAGTGATGTGGAGTATGAAATCGTAAAGGGATGAAATGAGCTTTACGGAAGAGGAAAGGAACGCATGAGCCTTATAGGCAGGTTAGAGGACCTCGCTCTCTCTGATATCTTTCAGATACTCAGTGTCGGTAAAAAGACCGGCGCTTTGCTGATACGGTCGGACAGCGGAAATGCCATGGTCCTGTTCAAGGACGGCCTGGTCGTTAACGCCGAATCCGATGTGCTTGAAAGTGACATTTCCCAGGACCTAGTTAGTGCCGGCCTTCTTAAGGACTCGATGTTCCCAATGATAGAATCTGTCAAAAAAGACCTGCCGGATAAACCCATTGCCGAGATAATTCTGGAGATGGGTGCTATCAACAGGGACCATCTTGATAAGATCGGCAGAAAGAGGATAGAGCAGGTCGTATACAATCTGCTTCTTTGGGAGGACGGAGAGTTCCAGTTCGAGCTTGATGAGCTCGATGTGAGGGATAAGATAGATCTTCCGGATAGTGGATGGGAGATAAGCAAAGGTATGAGCCCTGAATACCTGCTTATGGAGGGGGCAAGGGTATATGATGAGACGGCACACCAAAGCTTTACCCCCGATGAGGATTTCTTTACTGACGTTAGTGAAGGAGATGAGGACTGGGAGAGTCCGCCGGCGCCTGTAAGAAAGGACCTTTCAGCGTTGAGGGCGCTTACTCAGGAGCTAAGATTCCCTAACTCAACATCCGAGATAACACTGCTTATCCTGAGGTTCGCCAGTGATATGTATCAAAGAGGCGTTCTTTTTATGGTCGGGCCTGAAGAAATGGCGGGGCTGGGACAGTTCGGCCTTGAGATAGACAGGGCGGATGAGAAAATAAGGGAGACAGTTCTCGATGTAAATAAGAGCCCGAGCCTTAAAGAGGTGATCGATAATGCCCAGCCTTACCGGGGGGTGCTCAGGAAGGACGAGGGTACTGAGTTCATGATAAGGGTATTTGGAGGGAAATGGCCGTCAGAGGTCGCCCTGTTCCCGATCATCGCTGAAGGAAGGGTGGTTGCCTTTCTTTACGTGGATAACCTGGGATCCGGTGATCCGTTCGCCGAATCTGAAGGATTGGAGATATTCATAACTCAGGCCGGCATGGCATTGGAGAAGGCCATACTGCAGAGAAGACTTACCGAGATGAACGGCTAGCATCATCGGCCGGATGTCTTTATAGATGGGTGTTGAGGTTGATCGGTCTTAGACCGAGAAACGATAAACGGTCCAAATTGCAGGGGTAAACTTATGGGTAATATACTTATCGTCGAAGATTCATCAACTACAAGGTCCCTCATACGAACTGTCATTGAAGACCTCGGTGACGAATTTGATGCCTTTGAGGCAGAGACCGGTTTTGAGGCCCTGAAGGCCTTACCCACCGAGACCTTCGATCTCATAATCACAGATATCAACATGCCTGACATAAACGGCCTCGAGCTTATAAGTTTCGTAAAGAACAACGAGGCCTATAAGGACATTCCCATGATCATAGTGACGACAGAAAGAAGCGAGGAAGACAGGGACAGGGGTATGTCACTCGGTGCCGAGGCATATATAACAAAACCTTTCAAGGCCGAAGAGCTTCAGGAGGCTATTAGAGCAGCCCTTAAGAAATGAGCACATCTAAGAACGAGTTCATAAGTGAAGCTGAAGATCTGCTGGGTAGCGCGCAGGACCTTACTTTGGAGATACAGGAGTCAATAGAGAGCGGGAAGCTTAATCCTGACAGCGTTAACGCTCTTTTCCGGGATATGCACACTCTCAAGGGGTTATCGGGCTTGTTCGGACTGCAGGGCATAACAGAGCTCAGCCATAAGCTGGAATCACTGCTCGATGACCTTCGTCTGGGCAAGATGGGTGCAACGGGTGACCTTTGTGATTTCCTGTTGCATAATATTGATGCCCTAAGAGGACTGGTCAAAGATGACAAGGGGGAGAGCGTAGAGGATGTCGCTGAGCATCTGAATAAGATAGATGAGTTCACAAAAGGTTCAGGGGCTAAAGAGAGCGAGCTTGATCTCAGCGGAATGATAGACGACTCGGTCCTGAGCGTTCTATCGGAGTATGAGGAACACAGGCTTAAGGCTAACATAAAGGACGGTAGCAATATTTATTCCGTAAGGGTAGTGTTCTCTCTGGATGATTTTGATATCCGTTTGTCTGAGCTGACAGAAAAGATAAAGAGTTCCGGTGAGCTGCTCTCGACATTGCCTACCTCTGATGATGTTCCTGCAGGCCATATAGGTTTCAATCTGATAATAGGCAGTTCGATGTTTGCTCAGGACCTTCAGGATGAGCTAGGAGAAGAGCTGGATACTCTCGTTTCCGCTTCGGGACGATCCGAGTCCGAGAAAACGCCCGAGGTGCCGGCCAGGTCGGATCAGATACCGGAAAAAAGGATGGAGGGCCCTAGCGCATCCATTAAAAGCATTTCATCTACGGTAAGAGTTGATATAGATAAACTGGATGGCATACTTAACACTATCGGAGAGCTTAATCTTGCCAAGGGCGCTGTTAGAAGGATAGGGCAGGAGCTGTTCGAAGGATACGGATACAAGCCTCTAATTGTGGATACCTATAAGGTTGCGCAATCTCTTGAACGCTGGGTATCGGCCCTTCAGGACCAGGTGCTTAATATTCGCATGATACCGATAGGGCAGATATTCTCAAGGCTTGCTCAGATCATTAGAAGGTACTCCAGGCAGTCCGGGAAGAAGATCAACCTGAATCTGTTCGGTGAGGATACCAATATAGATAAGTTCCTGGCCGAAGAAGCGGTTGACCCCCTCATGCATATTGTCAGGAACGCTATAGACCACGGAATAGAAAATGAAGAAGAGCGGATCAAGAGGGGCAAGGACCCTGAGGGCACAATAATTCTTAAGGCCTACCAGCGAGGTAATCATGTTGTCGTTGATGTCATAGATGACGGTAACGGGATCGATGTGGCAAAGGTAAAGAGCAAAGCTATAGAGAAGGGGCTCGTTGCACTGTCTGATGATTACTCTAACAGGGAGATCATGGAGATGATATTCCTGCCGGGGTTCTCTACGGCTGAATCAGTTACGGAGGTCTCCGGCCGCGGCGTCGGCATGGATATAGTAAAGGACCGCATATCGAACCTCGGGGGATTTGTGACGGTAGAATCAGAGCTTGGCATGGGTACAACAATGTCAGTTACTCTACCGATAACCCTTGCTATCCTTAAGGCGTTGATGGTTAGGGTAGGTGCGGAAAGGTTCGCTATACCATTGACATCCATCACTGAATCGTTCGAGGTCACTGATGAGATGATCCAGACGATAGAGGGAAGGATGGTGGTTGACCTAAGGGGAGAACTGCTTCCTATAGTTAATGTTGGCGATGTGTTCGATATAGAGCATGATGTCGAGGGTTCTAAGTATGTTGTAGTGGTGGGCTTTGCCGAAAGAAAGATGGGATTTCTTCTGGATGAGCTCTTTGGCCAGCATGAGATAGTCATAAAATCACTTGGCGATTATTTCAAGGGGCTCAAGGGATTTGCCGGTGCAACTGAGATAGGAAAACATGAGATAGTGCTGGTGGTTGACGTAGAGGCCATTATTGAGCATGTGCTTATAAAGAAAAGGGAGCGTTTGACGGTTTGAGCGGTGATTCCATTGTATGCATAAATAAGCATAAAGCAGCTGGAAGGTATGCAGGATAAGATAAGTGGGAACCAAGAAGAAAAAAACAAAGAAAAAGACCGCGACGGCTAAGCCCAAAGCGAAGAAGACCCCTAAGGCCAGGCCTAAGGTAAAGGCAAAAAAGGCGAAGAGGACCGGGGCAAAGACAAGACCGGCCGGTAAGGAGAAGAAGGGACCGTCCCTGAAGGCTAAAGAAAATAATGCGAGAATTGAGGAAGAGATGGAGGTGCAAGCAGAAATAAAGGCATTGGAAGCTGAGGAACTTGCACTGGAAGAGGCCGCCAGAGCGGAAGAAGAAGCGGTAGCGCTTGCTCTGGAAGAAGCTGAGAGGGAAAAGGGAATTATTGACACAGAAGAACCTTATGTCGATGAGGAAACAGAACCGGTTAATGAGGGCGATGTCTCGGCTCCTTTTGATGATACCGGCAATGAGGTCCAGCCTTCAGAAGAAGGACTGCCCGAGACAAGGGAAGAAGTAGAGGTAGTAAAGTTCAGGCCTCTCGTGGAGCTACTGGTATTTAACCTTGTGAATGAGTTCTATGCTTTCAGATTGTCTGACCTTCAGGAGGTTCTTAAGGACCAGATACTTACACGTGTTCCTAAGATGCCCTCTTTCATAATCGGGCTTACCTCGCTTAGAGGAAAGATAATTCCGGTGATGGACCTCAATGGAAGGCTGGAGATAAAGGGCGAAAGAGAGACCGGGAAAAAGCAGATTGCTATCATTAAGGGGACCAGAGGGCCCATAGGAATGGTCATAGACAAGGTCGTGGGAGTAAAAAGGGTCGAGGAGGATGATATTATGGAGCCTCCGTCTCACCTCGATGATGACCAGATAAGATTCATTGACTCCGTTGTGAATGTAGGGAACAGGTTCATATCTATCATAAAAATAAGTGAGGTTCTGGATTTTGAACCTTTGCCGTTATGAAGGAGGCATAGATGGAGAGGCTTGAGAACAAGGTGCTCGCGGTAATACTGGTGATCCTGCTGGCTGGATGTGTCTTTGCTATCACGGTTGTGATAAAGATGGAAAGGAACTCATTGCATGCGGTTACTGATGTAAGAGCCGAAGAAACGGCGATAGTGATCTCAAAGAGCATAGAGAGGACGATGCTCAATGGTGATCCCGAAGTTACCAGGGCATTGGTTCATGACCTGTTGACATCAAAAGGCGTAGAGGACATAGGCGTCTTCAACAGTGCGGGTCGCGAGGCATTCACGAATATGGGTATTACTATAGAGGCCGAGGCCATGGCGCAGCTCATGAAAAAGAAAGACGTTATACTCGACGATACGGATGATGCCCACATAATTTACAAGCCTCTGATAAACAGACCAGAGTGTCAGACATGCCATGGTGCTGACAAACCGATGCTCGGAGCGATCAAGATATCCGTTCCCAAGGATTTTGAGAAAAAGCAGTTGAACAAGATGCTTATAACTAGCATCATAGCATCGTTCTTTGCGATCCTTGCGTTATCACTGATCATGATATTCGCGTTGAGAAAGGTTGTCATAAGGCCGATAGGCAGCATTGAAAATGCAGCAATGATGCTGGCGGATGGTGATCTGTCGTTCCCTGTGGACATCGAGTCCAACGATGAGATAAAAAGGCTCAGTGACGCGATGAAAGAATCACTGCGTTCGATATCAGGAATCCTCGGGAGGGTGAGTGATGTTTCTGCAAGGATATCGAGAGTGGCTTCGACGGTTGAGAATGAGTCCGGAAAGGTGCTTGAAGGGACGCAGGTAGAGGGGGAGGCCATTGATAATATATCATCGTCGGTCGACGAACTTAACGTAGCAATTTCTGAGATATCGGAGGGCTCTGACAGCCTTGCCGCGACAGTAGAGGAGATCGCAGCCTCGATGGAGCAGATGAGCGCGAGCATTACTCAGATAGGTAAGAACACATTAAGCCTTTTCTCTGCGATGGAGGACACGTCTGCCTCGATCGAGGAAATGTCCATAACTATCAAGGAGGTCTCGGCTGGAGCGGATAAACTTGCTCTTTCATCTGATGACACCAACACCGCCATGTCAGAGCTTGACAGTTCCATAAAGGAAGTTGAAAGGAACGCAAAGGAGTCGTCGGCCCTTTCCAGCAAGGTACTTGACGATGCCACGAACGTTGGATTGAGTTCGGTGAAGAAGACCATTGACGGAATGGAACTGATCAGGAAGACTGTTGAAAGAACTGCGGGTATAGTAAGAAGGCTTGGCGACAGGTCTGAAGAGGTGGGAAAGATATTGAACGTGATAGACGAGATAACGGAACAGACGACCCTTCTTGCACTTAACGCGGCCATCCTGGCCTCACAGGCCGGTGAACATGGTAAGGGGTTCTCGGTGGTTGCCGATGAGATCAAGGACCTTGCAGAGAGAACCTCATTTTCGACCCAGGAGATATCTGCCCTCATTGGATCAGTACAGACAGAGGTTGGAGATGCAGTAAAAGCCATGGAGGATGGTGTGGCCTCAGTGCAGGAGGGATTTAAAATAGCAGAGAAATCCTCTGATGCTCTAAGTAAGATCGTCGCGAGCGCCGAAAGGTCGTCCGAAATGTCAGCGGCCATCGAAAAGGCAACCGAACAGCAGGCTAAGGCGGTGGCGCTTGTCAGCGAATCGATGGACAGGGTAAGAGCTATGATCTCATCGATAGCACGGTCAACTTCGGAGCAGGCCAAAGGTGCATCGTTGATAATGGAGGCAACGGAAAAGGTCAGGGATATCACGGCCCAGGTCAAGAACGCCTCTGAAGAGCAGTCCTCTAGCAGCATTCAGATGGCAAAGGCGATGGATACCGTATCGGACAATACCCACCAGATATCTGTCGCTCTCCGTGAGCAAAGAGAGGGTGCAGTACATATCAAGAAGGCCATTAATAACATATTGCAACTTCCGGAAGAGAACCGGGAAAGGGCATTTGTGCTGAACAGATCACTGCGTGACCTGAAGGAAGATGCTGAACTCATGATGACAGAGATGCGCAAGTTTAATCTCGTAGATGTCCGGATGGAAGATGTTATCAAGTTCGGCGTGGTACCTTTAGCCTCGCCTGCAGAGATGTTCAACAGGTTCAGCCCGCTGATGACCTATCTTTCAAAGAGAACGGGGAAGAAGTTCGAATTGAAAGTGGCTATGGACCTTAATGA
This sequence comes from Nitrospirota bacterium, assembly GCA_020351835.1. Lineage (GTDB taxonomy): Bacteria > Nitrospirota > Thermodesulfovibrionia > Thermodesulfovibrionales > BMS3Bbin05 > BMS3Bbin05. The sequence continues at coordinate 479,845 of CP070669.1, read as the reverse complement.
GGCTGTCTCGGACATTATTGAGGGAGTTACCCAGATGTGTTACATGACCCCCTCGACGTACATAAGGGCCAATAAGGAAGGTGGTGTGCGCGTACTTGTAAAGGCCCTTAGAGACGGTAAGCCATTTCATCATTCGGCCATAATCGCGAATCCGGACAAGGGTATCAAAGAGATAAAGGATATAAAGGGAAGGTCCTTTGCTTTCGGTGACAAAAACTCAACGTCAAGTTATATAGTTCCCAGGTCAATGCTAAATGAAGCAGGCATCGGCCTTAATGACCTGACTCACTATAATTTCTTAAATAGACAGGATGCTGTCGCAAAGGCTGTGCTTAATGGCGAGTTCGACGCCGGCGGTGTTATGGAGTCTACGGCTTTGAAGTTCAAGGAGGAAGGTCTGAAGATTGTTAAGTTCTCTGAAGAGATCCCGGAGTTCAATATCTGCGCCGGGCGGGCGGTCTCCGATGATGATGCCACGGAAGTACAGGACGCTGTCCTCGCACTTGATGATTCGGACGCGGAGAATAGCGTCATTTTAAGAGCAATAGACAGGAACTATACCGGTTTCACGCTTGCTGATGATGTCGATTATATGAGCATAAGGGATAAGATGTCAAAGCTCGATGAGCTTTGAAAGGTTCCCTGATAAAGGAGAGGCCTGATGGCTCAATATGCTGTATTCAGTGTAGGAGAGGAAGAGTTTGGAGTGGATATCTTCCGTGTGGTAGAGATACTGAATCCTATCAAGATCTTTACTATCCCTGACCTGCCCGAGTTCCTTGCGGGGGTGATAAATCTCAGGGGTGCGGTCATACCCGTGCTGGACCTGAGAAAGCGCTTCCAGATAGAGAGCAAACCGGACAGAGAAAGGATAATGATAGTCTGGGTAGGCGGTCAAAGAGTAGGCCTGTATATAGATGCCGTGAGGGAGATACTGGACTTTGAGCCGGATGAGATCGGCGCTCCGCCGGGTATCTTCAAGGGATTTAAGCCTGAATATCTCGTAGGGCTGGGAAGAAGAGGTGAGAGAGTAATAGTGCTTCTCAATACTGACACTATTCTAACTGCGCAGGAGAAACTTGCTCTTAAGGAATCAAAGGAAAGGATGGAGCCGGTACTTGAAAAAGGACCTGAAGAAGATACTCGGAAGTGACAATACCGAAGAGAAAAGGCAGGCAGTAGATGCGCTAAAGGAAAGCGCCGATAAGGCCGACATACCATTTCTCATCGAGGCGATGAAGGATCAGAGCTGGCGTGTAAGGAAGACCGCCACCGGGATCCTGAAGCAACAGTTCGAGGTCGATCAATACATAGATGGCGTTATATCCCTGCTTTATATAGAAGATAATGCAGGGGCAAGGAACAGCGCCATCGACATGCTCGTTTCTCTGGGGAAAACAGTTATACCTGATCTTCTCAAGGCCTTTGAAACGGACAACCATGATGTAAGGAAGTTCGTTATAGACGTAATAGGTGAGATCTCCGATGATCGTGCTCTTCCGCTTTTGCTAACCGCATTAAAGGATGAAGATGAGAACGTTAAGGCATCAGCCGTTGAGCATCTGGGTAAACTAAAGGAGCCGTCAGTAGTTGATGCCCTTATAGAGATACTGGGAGGGGATGACCTGTGGATCGCATATCCCGCAGCCGACGCGCTCGGGAGGATCGGTGACAGGAAGGCGATAGCTCCCCTTATAAGCTCACTTGAGAACAAGACCCTGAGGGAACCTTCCCTTAGAGCTCTAGGATGCTTTGCCGAACCGGATACTCTTGACAGTATAATCCCTCTTTTGATGACAGGATCAAGAAGCGTCAAAGAGGAGGTATTGAGGACGGTAAATAGATTCTATAAAAAAGGGGTTGATGAGGATATCATCGTCGGTAAACTTTCGAATTATCTTGGCGATGAGGCCTTCGACGTTCTTCTGAAGTTTGCCTGGAGCAATAAAGCTGACATAAGGTTGTCGGCAATACTTATGCTGGGGATAATGAAAGACCCAAAGGCCGTGCAGCCCCTCCTTGATATGACATCTGAAGAGGAGTTCAGAGATGAGATCAAGAAAGCGCTTGTGTTCATAGGCAGGGCCTCACCAGATTTTATAATGGGTTTGTTCGATACTCTTAATATCTTTCAGCGAAGGTTCATAGTTGACGTGGCAGTTGAGACCGGCAGGGTCGAGTTCTCAGGGCGTTTCGAGGAGCTTCTGGGTGACGATGACGGACATGTAAGAGGGTCAGCAGCAACGGGGCTGGCAAAGCTTGGTGACCCGTCAAAGGCCGCTCTGATAAGGCCACTTCTTAAGGATGGTTATATGGATGTACAGGAAGCCGCGGTCGATGCACTTGTGTTGTTAAAAGAAGGCATCAAGACCGATGATCTTATCAGCGGGCTGTCGGACGATGACGTAAGGATCAGGAGGAATTGTTGCCTTATTCTGGGCAATATCAATGCCATTGAGGCGCTTTCATCAATAGGTTTTCTGGTAAAGGATGCCGATGTTTCTGTAAGAAGGTCTGCGGTCAGATCTCTATCCATGATCAGGGACCCGGAGAACATCAGATATCTGAAAGTGGCCCTTACCGACGAAAGGTCCGATATCAGGATAGAGGCCGCATACGCACTCGGTGCGATAGGAGATAGTGTTGCAATAGACGATCTTATACTTCTTCTTCTGGACAGTGATGAAGCTGTCAGGGTAGCAGCAGCCAAGGCACTGGGTGTTGTTCCCGATAAGAAGGCACTTAAACCGCTTATGAGGTCCCTTGGTGATGATAACGGTTTTGTTGTTGCCGCATCCATTGAAGCTATAGGTAAGATAGGCTCTGAGGATGCCAGGGAAGCTCTGCTCCCCATGTTAGAGAGCGAAGATGAGGAGATAAAGAGAACGGCTATAAGCGCTCTTGCTGGTTATGATGGGGTGGAGGAGAGGATGATCGGTTTCCTCAAGGACGAGGATTGGGCTACCAGAAAGATAGCAGTTGAGGTCCTCGGAAAGAAAATGACACCGGAGATAAGGGATTCACTTGAAATGATGCTTGAGGACGAGAAGGACCCGACCGTCCAGTACTCTATAAAGGAAGCACTGAATGCTGACAAGTGAGATAAATATACCCCTCGGGGATCAGGAATTCAGGCTCATCAGGGACCTTGTAAGGGACTATTGCGGAATATTCTTTGATGATGGGTCCAAGTATATAGTTGAAAGAAGGCTTGCCAGAAGGGTTGCAGGACACCACTTTGAGAACTTCCGCGATTACTACAGGTTTCTAAGGTACGACAAAAGGCGAGAAGAAGAGCTGGCTGCTATAATGGACATCCTTACGGTTAACGAGACCTATTTTTTCAGGGAGCAGAACCAGCTGGCAGCATTTTCGGATGAGATACTAGCAGTGATGGAGGAAAAGAAAAAAGGCTTGAAAAAGTTCAGGGTATGGTCTGCTGGATGCTCAACGGGTGAGGAGCCTTACACTATAGCCATGCTGCTCATTGAGAGCGGAAGGTTCCGGGGATGGGATGTTGAGGTAGTTGGGAGTGACATCAATCAGAGGGTGCTTAACGTCGCAAGAGAAGGGGTCTACAGGAATAATTCCTTCAGGACCACTGAGGAATACTATAAGAAGAGATACTTTGCGAAAAGTGGTGATTCCACTTATAAGATCTCAGATGAGGTCAGAGCGTTCGTCAATTTCAGTTACATGAACCTTCTTGACCCGTTTAAGATCAAGTTCCTGGGACATTTTGATGTGATCTTCTGCAGGAACGTTATGATATATTTTGACCTTGAGTCGAGAAAGAAAGTGGTTAATATGTTCCATGACCGGATGAATGACGGAGGGTTCCTGCTGTTAGGCCATGCCGAATCACTGATAAACATCTCGACCGCCTTTACATTGAACCACCTGAAGAACGATATGGTTTACCAGAAGCCCGGAAGAGAAAGGAAAGGTAGCTAATTATGGCACCCGCCAAGAAGACAGGGGTCTTGATAGTGGATGATTCTGCCTTCAGCAGGCAGACCATAAAGAAGATGCTCGAGACCGACAGCAATATAGAGACCCTGGCGGTCGCCATTGACGGGTATGATGCCATAGCGAAGACCATTCGCTTCAAGCCTGATATCATAACGCTGGATTTTGAGATGCCAGAGATGGACGGATTTGCTTTTCTCAGGTGGCTAATGAAGGAGCAGCCGACCCCCGTGATAATGGTTAGCTCATATTCGGATTCCAAGACCGTGTTCAAAGCTCTCGAGCTCGGTGCTGTCGACTTTATAGCAAAACCGACACGCAGGGCCTCGGAGGAACTGAGGAGCATACAGAGCGACCTGCTCGAAAAGGTCCTTAATATTAAGAAGATGTCCCTCAATAAATTAAGGGGTAACCTTGAGCGTATATCCGAGATGGACGAGGTTGAAGCCGAACCCAAAGCCCGTAAAGAAGATCTGCCCGAGACACCTGCCGGGAAACGTCTGACCGATGTTATCGCGATAGGGTCATCAACTGGCGGTCCGGCCGCGCTTCAACTTGTGCTTACGAGCTTGCCAGCGAAGTTCAAGCCTGCCATCCTTATCAGTCAGCATATGCCGAAGGGCTTTACAAAGTCACTTGCTGAAAGACTGAACCGGTTATCGGCGATAACGATAAAAGAGGCAAAGGACGGCGATCTGATCTCACCGTCTACGGCCTATATATGTCCCGGAGGTTTGCATATGGGAGTGAAGAAGAAGAAAGGATATTATTATACAGTCCTGCAGGGGCAGCGCAGCACAGATAAGTATGTGCCTTCTATCGACCATATGATGAGGTCGGTGGCCGGGAGTTTCGGAAAGAATGCGGTTGGTGTTATACTAACCGGAATGGGAGATGATGGAAGGAAGGGGATGCTGGAAATTAAGAAGAAAGGCGGTTATACTATAGCTGAGTCGGAAGAGACGGCGGTTATCTACGGGATGCCGCGTGAGGCAATAAACAGCGGTGCCGCTGATCTGGTAAGGCCGCTGCATAGTATACCGGATGAGTTCGTGAGTTTGTTTAAGGGAAAATAGACATTAATAAGGGGCAATTGTCTTATGAAAAGCCATGATGAATTCTTACAGATGTTCCGTAAAGGAGAGGAGTTCACAAAGGAACTTCTCAAGGAGAACGAGAAACTGAGGTATCGACTTGCCGAAGCGGAGGAAACCCTCAAGCAAACTTCGGATGATGCAAAGGTCAAGTTGTATGAGGACAGGATAAAGCTGCTGGATGATGAACTGACCTCTCTGAAGGAACGATACAAGGAAGTAGAGGCTGAGAACAAAGACTTTGCCACAAAGTATGTTGAAGTGGAAGAGGAGAACAATAACCTCGCAAACCTGTACGTTGCCAGCTATCAGCTTCACTCCACTCTGGATTTCGAAGAGGTGCTTAAAATAGTCATTGAGATAGTGATTAACCTGATAGGCGCCGAGAAGTTCTCTATAATGATAATGGATGAGAAGACTAACGAACTTATATCTGTGAAATCTGAGGGCATTTATGATACTGAAATACCTTCTGTTGCACTTGGACAGGGGATAATAGGCAGGGTCTCCAAAGAAGGCGACAGCTATTTCGCTGAGGAGATATCATATTCGGACGAGATAGACTTTGAGAAGCCTATGGTCTGTATACCGTTAAAGATCAAGGAGCATGTAATAGGTGTTATTGTGATCTATTCTCTTCTCATTCAAAAAGAGAAGTTCACAAATGTGGATTTTGAGCTGTTCAACCTGCTTGCGGGACATGCGGCTACAGCGATATTCTCTTCCAGGCTCTACACTCAGTCCGAAAGAAAATTGACCACGATACAGGGCTTTTTGCAGCTACTAAAGGATAAGCCGGCGTAAGGGGGAGAGTTAATGCCTACAATACTTGTCGTTGAGGACTCACCTACAATGAGACAGCTCATATCCTTTGCTATGAAAAGAGTCCCTGACTCTAAGGTAATTGAAGCGACCGACGGGGTTGATGCCCTTAAGAAACTTTCTGCGGAGAAGGTCGATCTTATCCTGGCAGATATTAATATGCCCGTTATGGATGGGCTTAAGCTCGTAAGTCTCGTTAGGGGGAATCCCGAATTAAAGGACATCCCTGTAATTATCATAACAACGGAGGGGGCGGAAGAAGATAAGAAGAGGGCGTTGTCGATCGGGGCTAATGATTATCTGCCCAAGCCTATCCAGACGCAGGAACTTATCAAGCTTGTAAACAACTATATCGGCTGATCAATACCGGCCGGATGCTTGCCTCGTAGCTGTCCGCAGGCCGCGGATATGTCAGCACCCTTGCTCTTCCTTATAATGGCTGTCACGTTGTTTTTCAGTAATATCTTCTGAAATTCGTGTATCGTCCTGTCCGATGAGCGTTCAAGCATTATGCCGGCAACGGGATTTAGTGGTATAAGGTTAACCTTGGAGGGGATCCCTTTTAATAGCTTGACCACATCAACCGCATCCTTAACTGAATCATTAGTGTCCTTTATCATAATGTACTCGAACGTTATCCTTCTGCGAGTAGGTAAAGGAAACTCCCTGCAAGCCTTTATAAGGTCCTTAAGTGGGTATTTCCGGTTGATCGGCATCAGCATTGACCTTGTCACATCATTCGGGGCATTAAGAGAAACGGCCAGATTTACCATCTGCATGTCCCGGCCGATACGGTTCAGCTCCTTTGCTATTCCTGCTGTAGACAGGGTTATCCTTCGTTTTGATATCTTGACATACTTCGTTATGAGATCGACGGCCTTTGCTACATTATCAAAGTTCAGAAGAGGCTCTCCCATGCCCATAAGGACGATATTGGTTATTCTTTTTGGATAGATAATATTGTTTACGCTAAGGACCTGGTCCGTTATCTCGTAGTGCTTGAGGTCCCTTCTGAAGCCTGCCTTGCCGGTGAGGCAGAAAGCGCATTTCAGATAACAGCCTGCCTGTGACGAAACACATAGAGTGAGCCTGTCTCCGTCCGGGATCAATACGCTCTCGATGTCCTGTCCGTCCGAAAGCTCGAACAGGTATTTTGATGTCCCGTCCTGCGAGACCTCTTCTCTGGCCAGTTTCGGTTTGCTAATGAAATAGGATCTGGAAAGCCTCGACCTCAGTTCCTTTGAAAGTTCAGTAATGCTTTCTATGTCGCTAACGTTTCTTTCATATAGCCAGTGAAGAAGCTGACGTGCCCTGAACTTTGGTAATCCCTCATTTTCCATCGAGCGATGGATCTCTTCCTCAGAAAGGCTTTTAAGGTCTATCATAGCGGGTAACCGTTATACAATTGCGCGAAAACCATATGCGCTCATGATGAGAAGGTCTCATTAAATCAGAATATGTAGAAAGGACAGCAAGGCAAATGCCTTGCTGTCCATAATGATGTCAGGTCCCTAATTCCCAGCTGTTGAGGTACTCTTCCTGTTCCTTTGTTAGCCTGTCGATCTTTATCCCCATAGCTTCCAGCTTCAATTGAGATATCTTTCGATCTATATTGACCGGCACTTTGTATACATTGTTATCCATGGTCTTGCAGTTCTTTGCCATATGGACCGAGCAAAGGGCCTGGTTCGCGAAGCTCATGTCCATTACTGATGAAGGGTGGCCCTCGGCAGCAGCAAGGTTTATCAACCTGCCTTCGCCAAGAATGTAGATCCTTCTTCCGCTCTTCAGAGTATATTCATCGACGAAATCCCTTATTGTCCTTTTTGATCTCGAGAGCTTCTTAAGGGATGTAATATCTATTTCGACGTTAAAATGTCCGGAGTTGGACACTATCGCACCGTCCTTCATTACCTTGAAGCAGTCCTTATGGATCACATTTATATCACCGGTGACGGTAACAAAGATATCGCCGATCTTGGCTGCTTCCTTTATCGGCAGCAGTTCGTATCCATCCATAGTTGCCTCCAGGGCCTTTAGCGGGTCTACCTCGGATATTATTACCCTTGCTCCCATTCCCTTGGCTCTCATGGCCACACCCCTGCCGCACCAGCCGTATCCGGAAACAACAAAAACTGATCCTGAGATCAGGCGATTTGTTGCCCTGAGTATGCCGTCAATTGTGCTCTGCCCCGTACCATAACGGTTATCAAAAAGATGCTTGGTGTAAGCGTCGTTCACAGCAATGATAGGATATTTTAGTACCCCCTTATCGGCCATCGCGCGCAGCCGGATCACTCCTGTGGTCGTTTCTTCGGTCCCTCCTATCACATGCTTAAGTAGGGCTTTGTGACTTTTATGAAGCATTGATACGAGGTCTGCACCGTCATCCATGGTTATATTAGGCTTTAAAGCAAGCACATCTTTAATATGCTGGTAGTAAGTTCTGTTGTTCTCGCCCTTTATAGCATATACAGGAATGCGCGAGTTCTTAACCAGAGATGCAGCAACATCATCCTGAGTGCTAAGGGGATTCGATGCGCAAAGAGCGACCTCCGCACCACCTGCCTTAAGGGTTTCCATAAGGCATGCCGTTTCTGTGGTCACGTGCAGGCAGGCAGCGATCCTCACACCTCTAAGTGGTTTCTTCTTCAGAAAGTCCTTTTTGATGTTCCTGAGAACGGGCATTTCCATTTCTGCCCATTCGATCCTGAGCTTGCCTTTCTTTGCGAGTCCTATATCCTTTACGTCATATTTTGCCATTAATCATCTCCTTGGAAATTTTATAGTCCTGCTTCTTTCTTTAGCTTCTCGGCCATGTCTGTCCTCTCCCATGTGAAGTCACTGTCCTCACGGCCGAAATGGCCATAAGCTGCTGTCTTCTTATAGATAGGGCGCCTAAGGTCCAGGGTCTCTATCATCCCTTTGGGCGTAAAATCGAAATTGTTCTTAATAACATCGCGGATGGTATCGAGGGAAACTTTGTTTGTCCCGGAGGTATTGAGACGTATTGAGACCGGTTCGGGTACGCCGATGGCGTAAGCTACCTGTATCTCTATGGCATCGGCCAGTCCTGCAGCTACAACGTTCTTGGCGACATATCTGGACATGTACGCCCCTGACCTGTCGACCTTTGATGGGTCCTTGCCGGAAAAAGAGCCTCCTCCATGATGTGCAGCTCCGCCGTATGTATCAACTATGATCTTTCTGCCGGTAAGCCCTGTGTCGCCCATCGGCCCTCCTACAACGAACCTTCCCGTCGGATTTATATGGTAGGTTATGTTCTCTTCATTAAGAAGGTCTCCGGGTATTACAGGTTTAATTACCTGATCGATTATATCTTCCTTCATTTCCTTCAGCGTGACGTCAGGAGAATGCTGTGAGGAGATAACTATGGTATCTACCCTGAAGGGTTTTCCGTCCCTGTATTCGATTGTCACCTGGGTCTTGCCATCAGGCCGGAGATACCCGAGCACATCGGATTTCCTGACCTCGGTAAGTTTCATTGCCAGTTTGTGAGCAAGCATGATCGACAGCGGCATCAGCTCCGGCGTCTCGTTGCACGCGTATCCGAACATAAGCCCCTGGTCTCCAGCTCCCCCAGGATCTACACCCATGGCAATATCTCCCGATTGCTCGTGAATGGCAGTTATCACCGAGCATGTCTCGTAGTCAAATCCGTATTTGGCCCGCGTATATCCAATATCCCTTATCGTATCCCTGACTATGGCAGGGATGTCCACATAACATGATGTTGTTATCTCTCCTGCGATAAAGGCAAGCCCTGTCGTGACCAGGGTCTCGCAAGCTACTCTTGCAGACCTGTCATCTTTAAGTATCGCATCAAGTATCCCATCGGATATCTGGTCAGCTATCTTATCAGGGTGCCCCTCTGTAACGGACTCCGAAGTGAAAAAGAAGTTCTTTCCCGGCATTTGTCACCTCCTTAAGTATGAGAATTAGGTATTTTACAATATCCAAGATGCTAATTAAAAGATGAGTGATGATCAGGCTAGGTATTTATTCAGTGCTTCAGGTAGACCTATCGGTTCAAATCCAAAGAACCTGAAAACCGAGTCTTTCTCGCAAACATTGTCCTTGTTAAGGAGCGATAGAAGTTCTCCTGTGACGGAAGGGATCTCCTTTCCTATCATTTTTGCGATAGTACCGGCTATCCCCATAAAAGGGACTGTCATCTTAAGTGCACTGACAGGGATATGTACGGTTCGTTTCCTTATTTTTAAAACCTTCATGATCTCACTAAGGATCTCATTAAAGGTGATATGGTCCGGTCCGCCTATATCATATATACGGTTACTGAACATATTGGTCTCAAGCGATCTCATAAAGCAGTCGACCCAGTCATCAATGTACAAAGGCTGAAGCTTTGCCATGCCGTCCCCCGGGATGGGAACTACAGGGCCGGCAGATACGAGCTGCTTCATTTTTTTTGTAAAGCCGTCACCTTCACCCAGTATCAATGAAGGTCTGAAGATCAAGTAAGGGATCCCGGACCCCGATATAAGGGTCTCTGCATTGAACTTTGTTTCAAGGTATCTTGATCCCGTATCGGGTCCTGCACCCAGAGCTGACTGGTAGAACATCCTTGCTACGCCACTGCTTTTTGACTCATTTATCAGGTTCTCCGTTCCTTCGACGTGGACCTTCTCAAAAGTGAGACCGCCTCTTTCTTCTATTATTCCTACCAGGTGAATAACGGTTTCTACGTTGGCCAATGATCCCTTAAGGGATGCGGGGTCGGTAATATCACCAATTACAGCATCATGACCAAGTGAGCGTACTACCTGAGCACTATCCTCGTTCCTGACCAGGCATCTTACCTTGCGCTCCGATCCGCTCAGCCGCCGCACGATATGGCTGCCGATGAATCCGGTAGAACCGGCAATAAAGATCAGCTCATTCGCCACTGTTGCTAATAAGATCGTTGTAGATCTTTTCAGATTCTGACCTTATCGAATCATGAAGACTTTTACCGGAAGGGTCCATAGTAACGATCGCGGGGAAGTCCCTTACCTGTATCAGCCACATAGCCTCAGGCATACCGAACTCATCAAGTTTGTAAACGTCAGCTATCCTTACGACCTTTTCCGCAAGGTACGATGCTGCACCCCCTATAGCATGAAAATAGGCCGCTCCATATTCTCTGAGTGCGGTCAGGGTGTCTTTGCCCATGCCCCCTTTGCCCATAATTCCTTTTACTCCATAGTTTTCGATCACCCATGCTTCATACGCCTCAAGCCGTATGCTGGTGGTAGGGCCGAACGCAACGATCCTATGTTCTTTGTCTTTGGTCTCGACTATCGGGCCACAGTGATAGATGAGCGCCCCTTCAAGGTCGAACGGGAGCTCGGAGCGATCAGGTCTCTCGTTGTAAAGCATTTCATGTGCCTTGTCACGAGCCGTAACTATCTCGCCTGATATAAGCACATTATCTCCAGCCGACAGTCCTTTTATGTCTTCGGTCGATACAGGGAACTTTATCTTTTTTGGGTCTACCAAAGAAGTGTCCCCCTTCGGCTTGCCCAGCAGCTGAACGATACATCGACCAGGTAAGTGGCAGGATGCCTGTGATTGGATGCTGCTTTAACACCCAGTACAGTAGTAACCCCCCCGAACCCCATAGGGCCTATCCCTAGCCTGTTGGTCTCTTCTGTTAGGCTGCTTTCGAGAGCGGCCAGATCATCTGAAATGTTCCTGTCATTGATCTTCCTGAGCAGTTGTTTCTTTGACAGTAATGCGACCTGATCCTTTGTAGCGCCTATTCCGACCCCTACGATATATGGAGGGCATGCCCTTCCCTGAGCATTAAAAACAGCGTCAATAACACATTTCCTCACCCCATCAAGGTTCCTCTGAGCATTAAGTCTTTTATCAGGAAGCTTATATGTCATTCCTATGTTCTCGCTGCCACCACCCTTGAGTATAAGGTCGATCCTGAGAGTGTCATTTTCTGACTCATCAAAGTATATTACGGGAAAGCCCTCCCCGGTGTTATTACCTGAATTGATCCCGCTGACAGGGTCAACAGCGTTAGGCCTTAATGGGATAACATCTGTGGCCTTTCTTGTGGCATCGTATATTATATCTTTTATTTCCCTCTGGCTTACCCCTTTCGGGACCTGTACAAAGAATATCGGTATGCCCGTGTCCTGGCAGATAGGGGTCATTTCTCTTCTTGACATCCTGATATTTTCGCCAATGATCTTAAGAGAGTTTGAAGAGCTCGAATTTGCCTCTTCTTTATTGGCGGAGTCTATTATCACTGATTCTACATCGGGGGGTAACGATGTGGCGGCTTTCTTGTAGAGTTCCACTATTCCATCGATCAGTTTTAGCAATTTATCTCCGGTACCTGAACACGTCTTTGTTATTGTTAATTATGAATATAATATATCATATAGTACATTTAAATTATAAATCAGGGGTCTTAGGGGACGAGTGATAATGAGTTTGGCTGATTTTATATTTACAAATTTAATTATATATGATATTTTTTAAATGATGCAGACACCGGTCGATGATAATCCTATCAGGCAGAAGATCCTTTTGCTGCTTAAGAAAAGCGACGGTATGACCGTCGAAGCTTTGAGCGGTCATCTTGATATTACACCCATGGGCGTCAGGCAACATCTTGCCTCTCTTGAGAGGAAGGACCTTGTTATGCACAATGCCGTCAGGCAGGGAGTAGGCCGACCGGGGTTTATTTACATGCTGAGCGATAGGGCAGAGAGATCGTTCCCGAAGAGCTACGAGAAGCTGGCCCTTGATATCCTGCAGGGCATAGAAACACGTGAAGGGAGAGACAGGGTAGATGAGCTATTTAACTGGCGCAAAGAAAAGATCCTGGCCAGGAAGAAGGATGTTATAAGTAACGGCAGGCCACTATCCGAGAAGATAAGGGTAATGTCCGAACTCCTGGAGGCGGAGGGATATATCGCCGACATGTCAGAAGACGGACAGTCTTATGTGCTCAGACAGTATAACTGCCCTATCTCTGCTATCTCAAAGGATTATCCTGAAGCATGTAAATATGAGCTTGAAATGTATAAAGAACTGCTGGGTCAGGGTATTGAGCGGACCCACTGTATATCTAACGGGTCTAATATGTGTGAGTACCGCTTTCCTAAGGCTTGAACCGGTTTTTTGGCCCTGATCATCCAGGACCCGGTCACCTGCCGTAGCTTTTTGATAGCTCCTCGAGCCTGGCCTCATTTACTTCTACGGGGAATTCCTTTCTGACCTTCTTGAGATATTCTTCAAATGCTTTCTGTTGCTCTTCTTTTTGAAGCTTCTGAACTATCAGGTCTTTTACCCTCTTGTATTCCATGGTCTGTCCATCTTTTCTTTCCGTGACCTTGATAATATGAAAGCCGAATGTGCTTTTGACAGGCTTACTTATTTCGTTCTTTCTTAATGAAAAGGCCACTTCTTCGAACTCCTCTGACATCTCGCCTCTTGAGAATAAGCCGAGGTCACCACCGTTCTCTGCGCTGTTAGTGTCTATTGAACGCTCCCTCGCAAGGTCTTCAAAGCTGCCACCGTTCATTAATAGCCTGTATACCTCGTCGGCCTCGGCCTGGCTCTTCAACAGTATATGACTGGCTTTTATCCGGTCAGGCTGTGTAAAGTCACCCCTGTTCTTTTCATAATAGTCCCTGGCCTTTTTGTCAGTTACTTCCGGTGCTGATCCTATTGCCTGCTCGAAGATCATCCCGACGAGGGCGAACTTCTTATAATTTTCTACCATTTCGATATATTCCGGGTCCTTGTCAACACCTTTCTTCAAGGCCTGAAGATAGAGAAGTTCCGTCTTGATCAGCTCATCAACAATATTCCGGAATCCCTCTTCACCGTCGTATATTCCCTTTGCATATTCCGGTATTGCGGATAGACGCTCTGAAATGTCGCCTTCAGTGATTACATTGGGGCCTACAGTTATTAGATGCTCTCCCGGAGGTGTAACATTGCCGCTATCGCCCGATCCGCCTGAACAACCAAAAGCCAGGGCCATAAAAAGTGATAGTAAAATAGCCTTTTTCAATCTTTCTGATCCATTAATGTTCAGTAGAACGACAGTGTTAGTGTTTATAACACATTCATTTGAGAATATGGAAGAATAAGGACCGTGATTCTCGCTTAACTTTGACAAAAAACCTGCCTTTATGATAGATTTCCCTGATATATATAAAGATATAAAGGGGAAGTCACATCCGTTTGTTTTGCTGAATCATGAGGCCGCGTCTCTGAGCAATCGTCGACTTAGTTGAATATCAGCTTTCTGGCGGGTAATTATCGTGAAAAGCCATAGAAGGTCATTAAATCTCTTTAAAAAGTCTTCACGCCTTATTCCGGGCGGTGTCAACAGTCCTGTTCGTGCATTCAAGGCCGTAGGCGGCAGGCCTCTGTTCATAGAGAAAGCAAAAGGAGCCAAGATATACGATGTAGATGGTAATTCCTATATAGATTACGTTCTGTCATGGGGTCCTTTAATACTTGGGCATGCTCATCCCCGAGTGGTTAATGCGCTGAAGAATGCCGCAGAAAGGGGTACAAGCTATGGTGCCCCGACCGGGCTGGAGGTCAAGCTTGCAGAGATGGTAACCTCGTTGTATCCCTCAATGGACATGGTAAGGCTCGTCAATTCCGGTACTGAAGCGACAATGAGCGCAATAAGAGCGGCGAGAGGATTCACAGGTCGAGATAAGATCATAAAGTTCGAGGGATGTTATCATGGTCATGCGGACGGTCTTCTCGTCAAAGCAGGCTCCGGAGCCGCGACCTTCGGTGTGCCTGACAGCCCCGGTGTTCCGAAATCATACGCAAAGAACACGATCACACTGCCGTTCAACGATATCGACTCGGTAAGTTCGGTAGTAAAGAAAGAACATAGAAATATTGCCTGCATTATACTAGAGCCCGTAGTCGGTAATTCTGGTTGTGTCCTTCCTAAGGTAAAATTCCTGAAAGGGTTGAGAAAAATAACGAAACAGTACGGCGTAGTCCTGATCTTTGATGAGGTTATGACCGGATTCAGGGTATCACTCGGGGGAGCACAGGAGTATTACGGGATCAAACCGGATATGACCTGCCTTGGAAAGGTTATCGGTGGCGGGCTTCCGGTGGGTGCATATGGCGGAAGAAAGGACATCATGTCGGTTATTGCACCCGAGGGTCCGGTATATCAGGCCGGTACACTGTCGGGAAATCCTCTTGCTATGACGGCCGGGATAGAGACCCTTAAAGTGCTCTCCGGCAAGGGGGTCTTTAAGAAGATAGAAAAGAAGGCGGCATTGCTTGAGGAAGGGCTCAAGGATGCTGCGAAAAGAGCAGGTGCAAGGACCCGTTTTTACAGGGCGGGTACGATGTTCTGTACATATTTCCAGGATGGGAGTGTCCATGATTTCGAGACCGCCGCGAGGTCGGATAAAGAGAAGTTCGCCAGGTTCTTCAGAGAGATGCTTGAAGGAGGAGTGAATTTAGCCCCATCGCAGTTCGAGGCAGGATTCATGTCCCTTGCCCATACGGATAAAGATATTGAAAGAACTATAAATGCAGCATACAGGGCTTTCAGGAAATGCTGATCAAGGAGGATCTAAGATGTTGAAAAGGTTGCAATGGCTGAGGGAAGGCCTCACGCTGAAAGGGAAAATAATAATAACGGTATTATTGCTTGTTATAATCGTTGGTGGAGGCGTTGTTGCCTTCAAGTTCTATGATTTTACCCAGAACAATCCGAAATTCTGTGTAAGCTGTCACCTTATGAAGCCTGCTTTTGATGCATGGGCCGAGAGCGAGCATGGCGAAATAAACTGCCATGAATGCCATCATTTAACTATCCCGGAGCAGAACAGACTTCTGATAAACTTTGTGCTTCACAGGCCGACGTCTGTACCGCCAAGGCACGGAAAGATAATAGTCCCGTGGAAATACTGTGTACAGTGCCACTGGGAAGAGGACGATCGTTATCCCGAGGCACCTAAGATCAATGATTCGAGGGGCCATGCAAAGCATTATTTTATAGAGCAGATCGAGTGCGCCGAGTGTCATGGTTATATCGTACATAAGTTCACGGCAGAGGAAAGGTTCTGCCTGAAGTGTCATAAAGGTAAGGTGGTCCATGGTACTGGTATGGAGAACATTGCCTGTCTGAACTGTCATACCGACAGGACGCCAGACTTCAAGCCGGGCAGGAAGAAATGCCTGTTCTGTCACGGTGATGAGTCGGTCAGAATGGAGTTGATAGCAGATGCTACGATAGATGTAAAGCATTTTGCTCCCGATGATGCCACAATAAAGAGCGCTACCAAGATAAATGTGCCGCCAAAGGCACCGATGAAATTTGACTGTTATGAGTGTCATAAGCCGCATTCGCAGGTTAGACCTGACTACGGGAAGTGCCTTTCATGTCATCAGCGCATAATAGACGTTGGTAAGCACAAGCTGCATATAGAGACCGTTGGAATGGAATGCATTAATTGCCACAAGCCTCACAGCTGGACGGTAACGCCGGCTGAGGCAAAGAAGGCATGTACATCATGTCATGAATATCAGGATCCTATGAAGTTCATCCGGTCATAGGTTTAAGTTGACTGATAGTCCGTAAAGTGAAATAATAGACAAATAATAGAGCCGGGGTCGATACGGAGACCCCGGCCAAATAAATGACTGGGGAGGCTTTATGAAGAATCACGTATGGCGACCTTTGTATGTGGTCCTTGCAGTTGTTGCGCTCATACTCGTTGCCCGCTATCTTTATGTCCCTAAGGATTTTGGTATAGGTGAAAGGGGATTTATGTACGGTTACCATAGAATGAGCAATGAGACAGAGTGGAAAGAGTACAAGGTAAAATATCAGTCTCATGAGTACTGCAACGACTGTCATCCGGATAAGATAGAGTCTATCCTTCGATCGACACACAAGGTGATAGAATGTGAGAACTGCCATGGTCCGGCAGTCGATCATCCCGAAGATCCCCCGAAGCTTGATATTGACAGGAGCAGGGCCCAGTGCCTCAGGTGTCACGCCAGACTTCCGTATCCTACAAGCAGCAGGGGAAGGATAAAGGGCATAGAGCCTGATGAACATAATGTAGAGATGGAATGCGCTGATTGCCATAATCCGCACAGTCCCGGGATGGGGGTGTAATATGAAGATAACGAGAAGAGACCTGCTTAAGATGGGGATTAAAGCCGCAGCTGTTGCCTCCATGCCTTTAACTATCGAGATACTGACCCCGGAACAGGTAAAGGCCGAAATAGAGAAGAGCGACGTTCGATGGGGATTTCTGGTTGACACGTACAAATGTGTAGGCTGTGGTTTTTGCGTAAAAGCATGTAAGAAAGAAAACGAGGTCCCCTATGACGCTCCGGTGACCAGGACCTGGGTGGAACGTTATGTGATTACCAAGGATGGCCGGGTTCTCGCTGATTCTCCTAACGGGGCCCGGGATGGGTTTAACGATAACCGGATCAGGGGAGAAGAGGTCCCTGAGAACGAGATCTCTAAGGCATTTTTCGTTCCGAAGCTCTGTAATCATTGTGAGAATCCCCCGTGCGTTCAGGTCTGCCCCGTTGGCGCTACCTATTCTACGGCTGACGGTGTTGTATTGGTTGACAGGAGCTGGTGCATTGGGTGCGGGTATTGTATAATGGCATGCCCATACGGTGTTCGGTTCTTCCACCCGGAACACAAGGTCGCCGAAAAGTGCACTTTCTGTTATCACCGGATCGTCAAAGGGATGAAAACTGCATGTGTACAGGCATGCCCGTTCGGTGCAAGGCAGATAGGGAACCTTAAAGATCCCAACGACCCTATAACTAAGATCATAACAACGCAGAGGGTCGGGGTGTTAAGGGATGAATATGGAACGAAACCGCAGGTCTATTATCTTGGCCTGGATGATAATGTTAAGTGAGGTGACGAGATGATAGAACATGTTGGCACAATAGTACACGGGGCTGAGTGGACGGCCAAAGACCTGTTCGTTTTCCCCAATGAGTTCATTTACTGGAGCATACAGATAGTCATGTACCCTTTTATGACCGGTCTGGTTGCGGGCGCATTCGTCCTTTCATCGCTGTATCATGTTTTCGGTATGAAAGACCTTAAGGATATGGCAAAGTTTGCTCTTGTGTTCTCTTTTGCGCTGCTGATAGCAGCACCTATGCCTCTCATGTTCCACCTTCAGCAGCCGCTAAGGGGCATCCAGGTCTTCTTTACCCCGCACTTTACTTCGGCCATATCTGCATTTGGTATCGTATTCTTTACATATGCGATAATTGTCGCTGCAGAGATATGGTTCGTATACAGGATATATTTCGTTAAGGAAGCATTAGCGCTTAAAGGTAAGGATGGCATTGTGAACCAGTTCATGTGGCTTGTATATACTTTGCTTACATTAGGCGCATTAGATACCAGTGAAGAGTCCGCTCATAAGGATGAAAAGGCGGTTAAGCTCCTTGCAGCTATCGGAATACCTGTAGCATGTTTCCTCCATGGATATGCAGGGTTCATATTCGGTTCAGTTAAGGCAAATGCCCTCTGGATGACACCCCTGATGCCTGTTATTTTCATAATGTCTGCCATAGTGTCCGGAATAGCTTTGTGTATGCTTACGTATATTATCATTATGGAGATCAAGAAGCTTGTTGTGGTGACATCCAAAAGGCCGGGAGAGGTGCTTACTGCTGAGAACCTCAAGGGTGTTGAGATGGATGTTATAAAAAAGACCTCCAAATACCTTATAGGTTTTATGATAGCTGCTATCACTCTTGAGCTCCTCGACCTCATTTTCAGAGGATATACTGCTGTTAAAACATGGGATATCCTCAGGGAGGTCATTTATGGAAAGGATTTTATAAATATCTTTGTCATTCAGTATTTCCTTGGTAACCTGGTACCTTTCGTGATGCTGTTGTTGCCCCGACCTTCTATATCCAGAATGGTTGTTGCTTTATGCCTTGTGCTACTGGGTGTTTTCATGATGAGGTGGAACGTTGTTATAGGCGGACAGTCATTCTCTCTCACGTTTGCGGGCTTTATGCACTACCATATGCCTATCATCCCTCATAGTATGGAGACCTTTAAGGAGGGCCTTTTGGGAGCGTTGACGATCATAATATCACCTTATGCGTTCTTCTGGGTGATCAACAAGTTCATTCCGTCTATAAAAACGGCGCAGAACTGATCCGGTAAGTTCAGGAAAGATCCAACGAGGTGCCCCTCCCGGGCACCTCGTTTTAGTTGGAGCGCGCATATATGCCTTTTGATGTCATTTGACAAGGAGTTCGGTTATAATGGCTCATGGAGCACGAAAATGACAGGCAAGCTTTGTGCGAAACGTTCAGACTCATAGCGGGGTTGTTCCTTACTGAGCCGGATGTTTCGATCGTGAAGGACCTTCATGATTCAATGATCATTGAGTCCTCCGCATCACTTGATGAGATATCCTATGACTTTGAGAACCTTTTCTTTGACCCTGTTGACAGATTGTTGCCATACGAATCCTTTTACTCCGAGTTCGAAGGAATTATTGAAACACCTAACAGTATTACAGAGTCGCTGTATTCGGCCTATCTTCAGGAAGGGTTGATCATGGATGAGAATATGAACATATCGCCTGACCATATATCCGCAGAACTTTATTTCATCAGTTATCTGATCGAAACATCGCGGCTGGCATCACTTCATCAGTTCCTTGACTTACACGCTGTTAAGTGGATCCCGAACTTTTGCGATGACCTCTTTGAAAATGCGAAGACCGACTTTTACAGAGAACTGGCTTCAATTACGAAGGACCTTGTCCTTAACGAATATGAAGAACTCTCCTCCTGAAAATAAAGACAAGGGAGTTTACAAGCATATGTTAGCAGCCAGTCAGCTTGGACTGTTCATGGTCCTTGCTACATTTTGTGGGCTTGCCATAGGATATGGGCTTGATAGCTTGTTCGGGACCGATCCATGGCTGACGATCATATTTCTGCTTATAGGGATAGCCACCGGATTCTATGAACTGTTCAGGTTCGCAAGGAAGCAATCGGGGAGCAATGGCTAAAAGTACTTATATCAGGACATTGATAGCCGTTATAGTGATAGCTGCCATCATAGCTATATGGGAAAGAAGTATCTGGCCTTTCAGCGTTATAGTTGGTGGTATGCTCGGACTGATGAACCTCAAAGCTCTATCCTGGGGGGTAGAAGGGCTTATAAGCGCTTATAAGGCCAGTCCGGTTCTCGTATTCTTCAGTATGTTGAGGATGATGATAATGCTTTCCTTGATCGCATGGCTTACGGTGAAAGGGTTTGTTAACATTCCGGGTGTCATGGTCGGTTTCACGATAGTATTTGTTATGATATTGAAAGAAGGCCTCTCTTATGCCAGGAATGAAAATAAGTGATCTTCAATTTGGATGATGTTCCCGGCTCTCGTAACTTCACCAACCTAAGCTTTTCATCTTCATATAGATCGTATCAGGTCGGACAATCTACAATTTTCAATATAATAGTTATTATAATAATAAGATGCAGTATGAAGAGATAAGAAAAGGAAAGTTTAAAACCTTTCTCAGCAGACATCTGGTAACAGCATTGTTCTGCTTGTCAGCGATACTTGGAATTGCAGGGGGGTACATGTTCTGGTCCCTTTCTGATCTGCCCAGGGTCGATTCTCTCGAGGAATATACACCTGCCGAATCATCTAAGGTCTATTCGATCGACAACAGCCTGATCGCTGAATACTACCTTGAGCGAAGGACCTTCATACCATATTACAGGATACCCGAGCACGTAAAACAGGCGTTCATCGCTATAGAGGATATCAGGTTCTATGAACATCATGGTATAGACTTCATAAGGATCCTCGGCGCACTCTATCAGGATATTAAGGCCCGTGCTTATGTGCAGGGCGCAAGCACTATTACGCAACAGCTCGCAAAAATGCTCTTCCTGAAACCCGAGAAGAGCATTATAAGGAAAGTAAAAGAGGTCTTTTTATCGATCCAGATAGAAAGAAGATACACAAAGGATGAGATCCTGGGCCTTTATCTTAATCAAGCCTACTTTGGGACGCAGGCGTACGGCCTCGTTGCCGCATCACAGACATATTTTGGCAAGAGCGTGCACGAACTGACGATAGCTGACGCCGCAATGCTGGCTGCCCTGCCGAAGGCGCCATCAAGGTATTCTCCCTTCAGGAACCCCATGAAGGCACTTAAGAGGAGGAACCTTGTTCTGGAAAAGATGATAGAGTACGGTTTTATAGATGAGATACAGTATAATGTTGCCTCCTCAATGGACATGCCGAGAAAACCGTACAGGAGGAAGTATAACGCCCCGTATTTTGTTGAACACCTGAGACAGGTCATCGAAGAAAAATATGAAGATGAGCTCTATTCGGAGGGGCTCAAGATATACTCTACCCTTGATTTCAGGTTGCAGGAGATAGCAGAGAGTGCGGTTGCAAACGGGGTAGAGATATTAGAGAAGAGGGTAGATGCGGGTGTCCAGGCTGCATTGATAGCCGTAGATATCGATACGGGTAAGGTGAGAGCTATGGTTGGAGGTACCGATTTTTGGGAGACACAGTTCAACAGGGTCACTCAGGCGATGAGACAGCCGGGTTCAGCATTTAAGCCAATTGTCTATCTGGCTGCCCTTGACACCGGCATAACTCCGGAGGATACCATAGTCGATGAAGAAATAGCTTTTCAGGGTAATGAACCGGGTGAGATATGGACGCCAAGGAACTATTACGGAGACTATAAAGGTGAGGTTACTATAAGGTATGCACTTTCACATTCTTTGAACACTGCCACTGCCTGTCTTGCAGATGAGATCGGAGTAGGCAGGATCGTAAGGACGGCAAAGAGCCTGGGTCTTAAGAGCGAGCTGAAACCTTATCTTACGATATCGCTTGGGGTTTCGGACATGACCCCGCTTGAACTTGCATTTCTGTATAAAGCACTTGCAGATGGAAGGAAAGCTGAACCTGTTATGTACGACAGAATAGTGGACCGCAATGGAATAACCCTTGAGGAGGTATATCCCGCAACAGAAAGGGTTATCGATGAGGGGATACGGCTTGAACTTCAATCAATGTTAAGATCGGTAGTAACAGATGGTACCGGCAGAAAGGCAAGGAGTCTCCCGAGGCCGGTCTATGGCAAGACCGGAACAACGGATGATTATACTGACGCGTGGTTCGTTGGATTTGATGACGAAATAGCACTTGCTGTCTGGATCGGAAGAGATGATCATACACCGATAGGCGGAAGGGAAACCGGTTCCCGTGCTGCACTGCCCATATGGCTTGAGTTCATGAGAAGAATGTATCAGTGATCCAACAGGGTGGTCTGTAAAGTGACCACCTATTCGAACAGAGCGTTCACAAACTGATCGGGATCAAAATCTATAAGGTCGTCAAGCCCTTCTCCAACGCCGACCAGCCTTACCGGGATGCCAAGTTCGTTCTTAATTGCTATCACTATGCCGCCCTTTGCCGTTCCATCAAGCTTTGTAAGTACGATAGCAGTTATTCCTACGGCGTCATTGAACATCTTTGCCTGTCTCAGCGCGTTCTGGCCGGTGGTGGCATCCACTACAAGTAATGTTTCATGCGGCGCGCCGTCCATTGCCTTGCCTATAACCCTCTTTACCTTCTTCAGCTCCTCCATTAAGGGTGTCTTGGTGTGGAGTCTTCCGGCGGTGTCGATGATAACACAATCTATACCACGAGCCTTTGCCGCCTCTATAGCATCAAATGCTACTGCTGCCGGATCAGAGCCCCTCTGATGTTTGACCAACTGTGCTCCCGCCCTTTCTGCCCATATCTCAAGCTGTTCTATCGCAGCTGCCCGGAAGGTATCGGATGCTGCGAGGATGACAGGATGTCCTTCAGATATCAAACGGCTTGCAACTTTTCCGATAGTTGTTGTCTTTCCAACCCCATTGACTCCCAATGTGAGAACCACGAAAGGTCTTTCATCATAAAGTGTAAAAGGCTGGGGAGGGCCGAGCATGGACCTTATATGAGACTTCAGGAACGATCTCAGGTCCTCAGAGTTCCTGATCTCTTTCTTTTCAGCTTTTTCACGAATTGCCTCTATTATCTCATGCGTGGCCTTTACACCTACATCTGAGGATATAAGCACCTCCTCAAAATCCTCGAGGGCGCTTTCATTGATCTCACCCGAGGAGAAGATGTCCCCTATATCCATGAACAAGGCATTGCGTGTCTTGCTCAACCCCGCCTTTAGTTTGTCAAAAACTCCCATTTTTCCCCTTAGTTATAATTACCGGTTCAGAAATATTTTGCCCCGCTTTTGATGTCGTCAAGAGCGATGCTGTAGTATCCCTTGGCCATTGTGCCCTTGATCGGAATAGGATGACATGATCCGAAACCGTCCTTCAGCATTTCGACCGGATATGTGACGCCACATGCCCTGCATACTACTCGTTCGCCCTCAACCCTGTATCCCTTCTTCTCTTTATAGCACCTGATGCAAGCATCGAGATAGGATTCCACGTTCCCGTCGATTACGAGCACAAAAAAATTTATCCTGTTGTTCTCTATCTCGATACTGAAGAACTCAGGAGCACCTTCTCTTAGCGTTGCCTTGTCGATCACAATAGAACCTTCCTTAATATCAGGTGACGGATATTGCGGGGACTTCGAACAGGATGCTAACAGTACAACGGTAAAAAATGTTATCACAATTGACCTCATCATCCGACATTTTAATTATTAATTAGGCCTTTTATCAACCTGCTATAATACAGCATGAACTATATGAGGCAAATGATCGCAAGGATGAACGGTGGGGTAATTCGATCGGAATATGACCGATACGCAGAGCTTGTGATGCAGGGGATCGCAGGATTTATAGTGTTCGGTGGCGAGCTTGATGAGGTCAGGGAGCACATTGCCAGGCTCCAGAACATCGCTGACGTACCACTGCTGATAGCTTCAGACATGGAGCAGGGGGCCGGTCAGCAGCTTGTTGGAGCAACTATGTTCCCGCCGGCTATGGCCATCTCAAGGCTGGATAAGGATGAGGCTGAAGCAGTATTCCGTGTTTATGCCGAGGAAGCGCTTTATGCAGGCATCAACATGATACTTGCACCGGTAGTTGATATAAACACCGATCCGGATAATCCGATCATATCCGTGCGGTCATACGGACATGATAAAGGTAAAGTGTCCGAAATGTCAGGATCGATGATAGACACATTAAGGTCAAACGGTATCAGGACATGCGCAAAGCATTTTCCCGGTCATGGGGATACATCCATAGATTCTCATATATCACTTCCTTTGATCGATAAGGATATTGATAAGCTGGAACAGGAAGAGATCTGTCCGTTCAGGGATGCTGTTGGCAAGGATGTTTCATCGATAATGCTTGGCCATATCGCAGTGCCTGCGATAGATCCTGAGAACGTGCCCATGTCAATATCGGGGAAAGCGGTAAGATACATCAATGAAAGACTTGATTTTGAAGGACTGCTGATGACAGATGCTCTCAATATGGGGGGGCTGTCAGCATATGGTCAGAACAAAGCGGCTGAAATGGCATTGAATGCCGGGGTCGATATACTCCTTCATCCTGATGCTCCGGCCGCTATGAATGAATATCTTAATAGTGTTAATGCAAGGAGCGAACATGCAAAATTAGAATCGTTCAGGAAAGGGCTTTCGATGATGAGCGATGATCTTCCTGGTTTTGAAAGAAACATGAGGCTTGCCCAAAGGGTGACAGAACGATCAATTGATATCGGATTTGATATCGGACGGGTCAGACCATCTTCTGTTCTTGTTTTGAAAGAGGAAGGAGATCTTTCCTCAGGCATTCTTGAAGCATATCTTAGAGAGCAATTCAACGATGTTCCTTATGTAGAATTGAACGGCGAGGCAAGTTCGGATGTTGGCGTCAAAGGCGACAGAGTAATGACCGTAATATATTCTGCTACGGGTGCCTGGAAGGGGAAAGCGTCCGGATGGTTTAACAGTGCTGTTCAAAGAGCAAAGCTTGTATCGTCACATTTTATAGTTTTAGGCAACCCATACGTCATCCACGATGCCGGCTGCCGGTGCATTTATACATACTGGTGTTCGGAACTGTCGGAAGCCGCTTTAGTAAATATATTTAAGCAAGGTTGATAACCAGAATATCTGTATATTCTGGCTTTAGGTTGACAAAGCATTGATATTTCTGTAAAAATTTTAAATAATTAAATAATCTAAATAATAAAAAAAGGTAACGGTGTAAACAATGGAGAGGCGTAATTTCTTAAGGTCATTTCTTACTTTTCTTGGTTCTTTGACGCTTGTATCATTTGTGTATCCTGCTGCCAGGTTCTTATATCCGACAAAACAAAATGACCTTGCAGACAAAGTTGTCCTTCATAAGAAAGATGTAGCTCCAGGGTCATCTTTGAATATAACCCTTGATAATAAGCCTGTAATTGTCGTCCACAGACGCAATCAGGGGTTTATAGCATTGTCAAGAGTGTGTACTCATCTGGGCTGCCTGGTCAGGTACGACAGGGGCGAGGACAGGATCATCTGTCCGTGTCACGCTGCACAGTTCAATCTTGAAGGGAACGTTATCTCCGGACCCGCTCCGAGACCCCTTGAACGAATACCGCTTCAAGTTAAATCAGAAAAGATCTATATAGGTTAATCCTGTATGTACTGGAGAAAGAGCTATGTTTGATAAGATCAAAGACTGGATAGATAAGAGAACAGGACTGCGAGATATTGTTGATTCAAAACTTAGAACTTTCAAAGTGCCTGATGATTCAGGGTTTATGAGCACTCTTGGAGCGGTGGCGCTGGCAGCTTTCATTGTCCAGGTGATAACCGGTATATTCCTGATGATGTATTATGTTCCACATCCTGACCATGCATTTGGAAGTATCAGGACCATAAACAATGAAGTGCCATTCGGATGGCTGTTCAGGTCGATACATGTTGTCGGCAGCAATATTATCATAGTGGTTGCATTTATCCATTTGTTAAGGGTCTTGGCCCGTATTAGCTACAAGAGGCCGAGGGAGATGACATGGATGTCAGGTAGCCTGATGTTCTTTATCATCCTGTTCTTCTGTATAAGCGGATATTTGCTTTCGTGGAATCAGCTTAGCTACTGGTCTACGACGATCATTACAAACATGCCTACTTTCTTCCCTCTGCTGGGAGATATGTTCGCCAATTTCCTGAGAGGCGATGAGTTCGTATCCGGTGCTACTATAACCAGGTTCTTTTCCTTCCATGTGGCCTTTTTGCCTTTTATATTCGTTTTGCTAGTGGGATTGCATCTTTTGCTCGTATGGAGAACGGGTTTAGCAGGTTCTAAGAGCGGTGGCGATGCATCGGTAAGTGGATCGTTGCGTGAAGTGCATGACAATGGCATCCCTTTATTCCCAGACTATTTTACGAAGGAGCTGTTCATGTCCTTTGTTTATATATCGGTCATTTTCTTTATCATTTCATTCTTCCCGCTGATGTTCCATCCACCTGCCGCGGGCGTAGAGGCTAATCCTTTAGCAATGCCTGACGAGATAAGACCACCATGGTACTTCATCGCTCCTTACGTGTTGATAAGGATCATTCCTAATAAGTTCATTGGGATAAGCATGCTTCTCCTTATTTCTGCGGTTTTTCTGCTATGGCCATTTATCGATATGAAGGAAGAAAGGGACCTCGGTAAAAGGCCCTATCTTCGCGCCTCAATAATAGCTGGAGTTGTGATCTGGCTTGCCCTTACTCTCGGATGGAGGCTGCTATGAGATCTAAGGTGATTTTGGTGATAACTATGCTTATGATGGCTTCATTGTCGCATGCCGATTATAAGGATGTGTTTGAAAGGGAATTCGTACATAAGCCGTGGGTCGGGGCCAGACTTGTTGAAGAAGGTGTTTGTGTAGACTGCCATACGGCGGAGGATATGAGGGAGGATTATCTTACTATACCCCAGGAGTGGAAGAGAAGTATTCATTTCGACAATGGTGTTTCATGCCATGACTGCCATGGAGGCGATCCTGATGATGCGGCGGTATCATGTGGAACACCTCATAGCGGTTTCGTCGGGACGCCTGAGCATATTGGCATACCGGATATGTGTGGCAAATGCCATATCGGGATCAAGGACAGTTTTAACAGCGGTGGGCACGGAAAGGCGTTGAAGACCACGGGAGAAGGCCCCAACTGTGTCACATGTCATGGCTCTCACGCGATACAGAAAGCGAATATCGATATCATTAATCAGGTGCAGTGCCAAAAGTGCCACTCTTACGAAAGAGCAAAGATCATGAAGCAGGCTCTTTTCATGACCGAGAAGAGAATAGGTGATCTGGAAGATAGTATCATTGAGCTGAAGAACGCCGGGGCATCTACCGAGGAAGAGGAAAGGGCACTTTTCCGTACTCACGCCGAGTTCAGGACCCTTTTCCATTCGATAGATGTTAATCTGGTCAAGAACAGGACCGATGAGTTTACGAAGAAACTCGATGAACTTGAGACGGCGATCGCGTCGATATACGATGATCTCACTTTCAGAAGGAACTTTTCAGGATTTCTCCTGCTGCTTTTCGCTTCGATGAGCGTTATTATATATATCCGGCAGAAGCGGCCGTAAACAGTCTGGTTAAATAAATGTACATGAGACCGATTTTAATTTTAGCTTTTCTTGTTGTAACAGGCGGGTTTTTTGGTTCTGCGATCGCAGACGATGGGATCCCGAGGTTCTTTGTGCCTCCTCCTCCTTTTTCTGAGGGTATATTCCCATGTTCACAGTGTCATGAGGGGATGCCCGCAAACCATGAAAGAAGAGAACTTTCGTTCCATAGCGAGATCGACGAGAGCTTTAACCATGCTAAAGAACAGCGGTGGTGTCTTGACTGCCATAATGCTAACGACCGTGATAAGTTAAGGTCGGTCAGCGGCCAGCTCATCACCTTTGAGGAGTCTTATTTTTTATGCGGGCAGTGTCATGGCACGATATTTCGTGACTGGAAGGCGGGGGTCCACGGGAAAAGAACCGGGGAATGGAACGGCAAAAGGACATATCGGCTATGCGTGCATTGCCATAATCCTCATTCACCACGGTTCAAACCGCTAAAGCCCTTGCCTCCGCCGTTGAAACCTAACGAGATCCAGCACAGAAAGCTCAATGACGATGAGATACCTTTAAATCCGATCGGGGATATTCGGTAAAGGGACGGATGGAAATGAACAACAAAAGAAAAAATTGCCGTCCCAGGAAGATCTCAAGGAGAGGCTTTATTCAGGGAACGGCTTTGGGGCTTGCCTCGCTGGCTATCCCTGTCGGGTCGGCTGATGCTTCGGTCTGGGAGGCTTTTTTTCAGAAGCACTTCCGTGAGATGAACGATGACGAGAAGAAAGCCGTCATTAAACGTATGGAGAAGGAGTATTCGGAAAGATACGGTAGGGACCTTACTATAAAGACTACGAATGCGGAGCCAGGGGTATTGTTCGGTTACGGCCTGGACCTTTCGAGGTGCATAGGTTGCAGACGATGCGTTTACGCCTGTGTCAGGGAGAACAATCAGTCGCGAGATCCCCAGATACACTGGATATCTGTCCTTGAGTTCGAAAAGGGAGAAAAGTGGATCAATGACCTTGAGGGATCTGATAAGTACTACAACCCCGACGAGGTTCCTGAAGATGGATTTTTCTATATGCCGGTGCAGTGCCAGCAATGCGAGAACCCTCCTTGCGTAAGAGCGTGCCCTACGCAGGCCACATGGAAAGAGCCGGATGGTATTGTTGTCATAGATTATAACTGGTGTATCGGTTGCCGTTACTGCATGGCCGCATGCCCTTACGGTGCGAGGCGATTTAACTGGGGTCATCCGAGGATAGCCCGGTCGGAGTTGAACACGGAGACGCACTACCTGGGTAACAGGCCGAGATCAGTGGGTGTTGTCGAGAAATGTACTTTCTGCATACAGCGAACCAGGGGAGAGAACGGCAGATATCCGGCATGTGTAGAGATCTGCCCGGTAGGTGCAAGGAAGTTCGGCAACCTTCTTGACCCGGATAGTGAGATACGCTATATCATTGAGAATAAAAGGGTGTTCCGTCTTAAGGAAGATCTTAATACGTTCCCGAAATTCTATTATTTCTTTGCTACTTAGGTAGCAACGGAGGAGCCTGGATGGTCTATATATTTAAGAACTTCTTCATAACCTGGAAGCAGATACTTAAGGGTGATAAATGGTATTACGCCTGGCTGGGTTTTCTGTCGATATTCATTGTCCTTGGTATTGCGGCATATGTTCAACAGGTCAACAGGGGTATGATCGAGACCGCAATGAGAGACCAGGTCTCATGGGGATTCTATATATCGAACTTCACTTTCCTTGTCGGGGTGGCGGCAGCTGCAGTGTACCTGGTCGTGCCCGCATATGTGTACAACTTCAAACCGATAAAGGAGATAGTGCTTTTCGGTGAGCTTCTTGCTGTTACTGCTATTATAATGTGTATATTGTTCATTCTGGTCGACATGGGCAGGCCTGAGCGCGTCTGGCATCTGCTTCCTATCGTCGGGGCAATGAACTTCCCTCGTTCGCTGCTTGCCTGGGATGTAATAGTTCTTAACGGATACCTGGCAATAAATCTGATCATATCGTTCTATGTCCTTTACAGGACGGCGCATGACAAAGAATACAACATGCAGATCATTAAGCCGCTGATAATCATATCGATACCATGGGCTATAAGTATTCATACTGTTACGGCATTTCTTTATAACGGCCTGCCGTCGCGTCCTTTCTGGAACGCAGCTGTTCTTGCCCCCAGGTTCATTGCTTCGGCGCTTTGTTCCGGGCCGGCGCTGATGCTGATAATCTTCCAGATAATCAGGAAGGTCTCAAGGATCGATATAGATAACAGGGCCATTCACAAGATCGGAGAGCTAATTGCATACGCAATGGGCGTTAATCTCTTTCTGTTCGCTGCAGAGTTCTTTAAGGAGTTCTATTCCGGGAGTGTCCATCTTGCTCCGATGAAGTATCTGTACTTTGGTTTGCATGGGCATGCTAATCTTGTTCCGTGGATGTGGCCTGCATTGCTATTCAATATAACTGCATTCTTCCTGTTTTTGCTTCCCAAGACGCGGGAGCACCCTTTCGGGCTTAACCTGGCCTGTATTCTTGTGATAACGGGGGTATATATTGAAAAGGGCATGGGATTGATCGTGCCCGGCTTTATTCCCGGTACTCTGGGCGAGATATACGAGTATACTCCAACAATGCTTGAGAAGGTGATCACGGTTGGTATCTGGGCAGGCGGAGCCATGATATATACCTTCTTGCTCAAGTTTGCCATGCCGATCCATACAGGAGAACTTCGCTTTGTATCAGAAGCGAGCGAAAAGACCGAATAGATATTATCATATCTATACAGCAGAACACCCGAAGGTCTATAATATTATATGAGATCGATCTGCATGAGAAGCCTTCTTATAGCAATTATCCTGCCGGTTATAATGGTCTCTTGCTCAGGTCTCAAAACACTTCAGACATCTCCGGCTGTTATGGATGATATAAAAGGGAATTTCGATGTAATATTCTATTATGATCCTGATCCTGACAACATCAAAAAGGTTGCAATCCTCGATATAGCTGGCGACGACCACACTATTTCTGTATACGATACGCATTATAATATCAGGGAGAAGAAGAACGTCCCGAGTGAAGAGGCGTTCAACAGTGCTATCGAACACGTGAAAGGACATCTGGAGTATGACACATACAAGATCAAGAGGATACATGCTCCGGACGGTTCAACTATCGGTTTTGAGATCAGGCCGATCTATGTTGCAATTAGGTATGGAATGAGCGATGTGCTCGACATCCATTATATTCCCGGTGATGGTGGGGCTGTTACTGCATTCATTAAGCTGGATTTTCCTCTCCAGATGAGAAAAGATTCCGAAAGATTTGACATCGACGAAAATAGATGATCTAAGGATCCGGATAGTGGAAGTAATGGCTCCCGGGGAGGGATTCGAACCCCCGACTAAGTGGTTAACAGCCACCCGCTCTGCCGGCTGAGCTACCCGGGAACGCAAAAAACGCAGATAAATTTTATATCAAATTGTCCCGGAATTTGTCAATTTGAGGGTCTAAAGCCTTCTAGTAGAGATTGCCGGTCCTTAATGTCACGAACTCGATAATTTTTGCAAAAACCCTGGCTATATAATCCTTGTCCGCTTCTATTATCTTTGCACCTATGATGAAATTATCGCTGTTTTCAGACGGGGTGGAATATCTGACCTTGATCCTCGTCTTCAAGTCCTTAGGGTATAATTTCGGCAGAGAGATAACGCATTCCAAAACAGAGTTCTCTTCCTTATGGCTTTTACACATTATTTTAAGGCCGCTCTTGCTGAACTCTATTAACTGGGCATCTACGGCTTCTGCTCCGTCAAGCTTGATCTTGCATGATACGTACTTTCTGTATATCTCCTGGATCGGATAACGCTGCTCATCTCTTCTTTCTTTTGTTTCGGGCATAATGATTAATAATGAGTTAGCAGGTTTCGTGCCAGTAGTATATATTTGTCTTACATTCCGGTAAGTGATTGATTATGATGAGATTTTATGCTATATCACAGGGTGGACGTAAGAACGTCCTGAGTCTTTTGCCTCAAAAAATGCTTCTAAAGCATATTAATCGTTTGATTTGACACACTTTAATTGGCTTATCTATAATCCATTATCGAGTGCGCCTTTAGTGGCCGGATCGAAAAACGATATAGAATGGAGACAGGTGATGGAGAAGAAGGAATTCGTATTTATCATATCTCACTCTTTTGATGCGCCGGAAAGGGCGGCTGCAGCTTTGCAGTTAGCGTCAAATATGGTGGCTTTTGATGCAAAGGTAGATTTTTTCCTTATCAACGAGGGAGTGATGCTTGCAAAAAAGGGATTTGCAGAGACGATAACGTGGCAACACGGGTTCTCTCCTGTTCATGAGCTCCTTAGGACGTTATCAGAGGACTTCGATTCTAAGTTCTACGTGTGTGCCTCATGCGTAGAGCCTTTCGGACTAAAGGATGCCGAGCTTATAGATAACTCGGAGGTCAAACCTGGTTCTTTTCTGGGTGAGCTCCTAATGTCGAGACAGAACGTTAGTTTTTGACCAGTTTTCTTACATAAGGCCTTCTTCTCTAAAGGACACGTGACCTCCCGGGCCGAAGATCAGATGGTCAAGGGGGATTATGTCTACAGCAGCACAAGCCTGCATGAGCTTACTGTTAAGCGCGATATCGCATTTGCTCGGGGTAAGATTGCCTGATGGATGGTTATGAACGAATATCAATCCGGTGGAATTCAGGCTGATGGCACGTTTTATCACCTCTCTAGGATACACAGCTGACTGATTGACCGTCCCTCTGAATGGTATCTCGGTCGTTATGATCTCATTGGATGCGTTAAGGTATAGCACCATGAAAACTTCCTCATTGAGGTTCGATACCGCCATTGAGATGTATTTGGTTACGTCAGACGGTGAATTAATGGCGGGCCTGCCTACGATCTCCTCTTTCATCTGACGTTTGGCTATTTCAATAGAAGCTAGCAGCTGGGATATTTTTGCAGGGCCAAGCCCGTGTATCCTGTTAAGGTCATCCCTGTCGGCTCTGAGCAAGCCTTTAAGCCCTCCAAATGCGCCGATCAGTTCTCTTCCCAGGCTTACGGCGTCCTTCCCTTTTGTTCCGGTACGAAGGATTATGGCAAGCAGACCCGCGTCTGAAACATATTCGGGTCCTTTTTCCAGCAGTATCTCACGTGGACGCTCGTGTTTAGGCCAGTTCCTGATAACTCCGGACACTTATCCCCTCCTGATGATATGATCAGCCCGTTTCGCGATAATCTACCATTTCTGGGTCCAATGCCTCAAGTGTTTGAGTAGGTTCTTTAAATTTGATCTTATTACTGATAATATTAACCATGTCATGCACTGCTCCCCCTTATAATTAGTGTCTTTATGGAACTTATTTAATATTAAGGTTGTCTAATCATATGAAGGAAGAGAAGGAAAAGCAAAATGATGAGGACCTCAGGGCTGTCAAACAATGTCTGGAGGGAGATATTGAAGCCTTTGAGAGCATTGTTAGCAGGTATCAGAAGCCGATGTTGAACGTTGCCTTCAGAATGCTCGATAGCTACGATGACGCATGTGATGTATTACAGGAGGCGTTCATAGCCGCATATAAGGGACTGAGGAAATACAGATCAGAGGCGCGGTTCTCGACATGGCTGCATGCCATAGTAATGAACCGAGCGAGGAACAGGTTGAAGCAGAAGGGTTCCAGGGGGGGGAGAGAACTTAGAATAGACGCTCCGATCACGAAGGAGGATGGTAGTATTTATATAGATGTTGCCTCGAAGGATCGGTCGGCTCTGGAGATCCTTGAAAGTGATGATATAAGGGAAAGGGTCCATAAATGCATAGCTGGGCTTGAGGAGGACTTCAGGGCTGTGATAATACTAAGGGACCTTCAGGGTCTATCGTATGATGAGATAGCTGAGACGCTGGGGATACCTTCCGGTACTGTCAGATCACGCTTGTTCAGGGCTCGAGAAGGTGTAAAGGATTGTCTTGTGAAGTTAATGGGAGATCATGGTGAACTGTGAAAAGATAAGAGAGATGTTATCCGCTTTAATTGACAACGAGCTTACGGGGGACGAGACAGTGATGGTCAAGGAACATCTTGGATCATGTATGGAATGTGAGAATGCATATAAAGAGATGCTCCAGACGGTGGGTAATATACAGAACCTCGATAATATTGAACCTCCTCCGTGGATGACAGGAAAGATAATGCAGAGGATCAGAGAAGAGTCTGTCAGGAGGAAGGGGTTCTGGGGGTGGATGTTCTCTCCGTGGCATATTAAATTTCCGATCGAGGCATTTGGAGTTGTTTTACTCGCGTTGTCCATACTATTTATTGTCAAATACATGGAACCGGTCGTGAAGGATGAGGTCAGAGAAGAGGTTGAATTGGCTCCATCCGGTAACAGGCCAATGTTGTCGGAAAGACTTCCGGAGCAGCCGGCCCCCGTTAAAGAAGGGCTGGATAACGAAATCGTCGCGGGCCGCAGTGTTGAAATGAAGGAGCTAAGGAGTGATACTTCGGAGAAAGAGGGCGAAATGCAGGCAGCGATAAGTCCGGTAACGGAGAAGATCGAGGAAACAGGGAGAGTGATGCCGGATGAGATCGCAGTGGCGGGCAGGCATGAAGCCTCTGAGGTGGATGTGCAGGCCGACATGCCTGTGGAGAGATATCAAATGCCAGGATCCGAAAATGAGGTTTCTTCCGTAGATAAGGATGTTGGACCTGAGGGTGGAGGCGGTCTGTCCGCCAAGAGGCAAATGAGCATACCTGCGGCATCCCTCGACGAGAGCCAGCATATCAATATATCTGTTCACGTAAAAGACATCGTCAGTGCATCGGAACAGATAGAAGGGATGATTCATGAGCTCGGAGGCGCCCTGATAAGGAGGGACCTTAAGACTGACGAGGCATCTATTGACCTTCGTTTGCCCGGCTCGAGGCTGGGAGGGATGATGGGGCAGTTAAAGAAGATAGGGAAAGTGGAAGGTTATATGTATCCTGACGGTAATAGCGAAGACATTGTTGTTCTTCGTATTGAACTGATAAAAGAGAAATGATATTAATCTGTCTGACCGATATTTTTTCCTTTCGTTCTTTTATACTAATTGATAGAGGTGTGAATCTCTTTTATGATCGTCTTGAAAACCTAAGGAGGTATTAAATGGATCAGAATCCTTTTGATCTTAGTGATTTTAAGAAGTTTCGCCCGCCGGATATCAATCCAAAGAAGTTGATATGGATCATCCCTGTCATAGTTGCGATAATTTTAATCTACTCGGTGTGGTTTACCGTTAGCACGGAGGAGGTCGGTGTCGTCCTTAGGTTCGGAAAGTTCACGAGGGTAGCGGAGCCCGGAGCTAACTTTAAACTGCCGTTCGGAATAGAAACGGTTTTCAAGGTGCCTGTCAAGCGTCAGCTCAAGCTCGAGTTCGGCTTCAGGACCAAAACACCTGGGGTAAGAACGGAATATTCATCAAGAAAACTTACTGCGGAATCACTGATGCTCACCGGTGACCTTAACGCTGCTGAGGTAGAATGGATCGTCCAGTACAGGATCAGCGATCCTTTCAAGTTCCTTTTCCGCGTCAGGAACGCCGTCAAGACATTCAGGGATATGAACGAAGCGGTATTGAGGGAGATAGTCGGTGACCGCACGGTAGATGAGGTTATCACAGTAGGCCGACAGTAGGTCGCAACTACGGCAGAGGTGATGCTCCAGGAGCTATCCAACCAGTACGAGCTCGGTATCAAGGTGGAGCAGGTGGTCCTGCAGGACGTAAATGCTCCTGAACCGGTTCAGCCGGCGTTTAATGAAGTAAATGAGGCCGAGCAGGAAAAGGAAAAACTCATTAACCAGGCGAAGTCGGAATATAACAAGGTCATCCCTAAGGCGCGCGGTGAGGCCGAGAGGACGATAGAGAAGGCCAGGGGATATGCACTTGAAAGGGTGAACAATGCGAAAGGTGAAGCCTCCAAGTTCAATGCAGTTTACAGGGAGTTTCTGAAAGCGCCTGAGGTGACGAGACAGCGTATATATCTCGAGACCATGAATGAGGTAATGAACAAGGTGGGACGGAAGCTCATAACGGATGAGGAAGCCACGGGGATATTGCCGCTCTTCCAGCTCGATAAAGGGGGTGCCAAATGAACAAAATAAAAATACCGGCCTTGATTGCAATAATTGCCATTGCGGTGGCGGTGCTGGTTTCGTCTGCTTTCGTAGTGGACGAGACCGAGCAGGTCATCATTACGCAGTTCGGGAAACCTATAAGGGAACCGATAGCAACCCCCGGGATACACTTTAAAGTGCCTATCGTACACAAGGCCAATTTCTTCGATAGAAGGTTCCTTGAGTGGGACGGCGATCCCAACCAGGTGCCGACTAAGGACAAGAGGTTTATCTGGGTCGATACATACGCCAGATGGAGAATTAAGGACCCCCTGCTGTTCTTCCAGCGTCTCAGAGATGAAAGCGGTGCGCAGTCGCGTCTTGATGATATCCTTGACGGAGAGACGAGGAATGCCATAGCGAAGCACCTTCTGGTAGAGATAGTAAGGACCTCCAACAGGGAACCGGTCCTGTCTGAGGGACTGTCCGAAGGGGAGATCACGACCACGCTCCAGAATATCAAGTTCGGACGTGAAAAGATCACCCGGGAGATCATTGAGGCGGCTGCAAGCCGCACACTTGAGCTGGGGATAGAGCTTCTGGACCTTAGGCTCAAAAGAGTGAACTATGTTGATGAGGTACAGCAGAAGATCTTCGAGAGGATGATCACGGAACGCAAGCGTATCGCTGACAAGTTCCGGTCTGAGGGTCAGGGGGAGGCATCGAAGATACTTGGAAGCAAGGAGAAAGACCTTAAGGAGATAGAATCAGGGGCATATCGGACAGCGCAGGAGATCATGGGTAAAGCGGATGCTGAAGCTACAGCTATATATGCCGGGGCCTACAATAAGAGCCAGGCATCAAGGGATTTCTACAGGTTTCTGAAGACGATGGAAACGTACGGGTCAACTATGTCCGATAAGGACTGGCTTATACTCACGACAAAGGGAGATTTTTATAAATACCTGCGCAGCAGGTCCGGAAAATAGTAATAAGGTATGCTGAATATAGGGTCCCGCTATTGTTTCGAATATAGCGGGACCCTTTTTTTATAATGTGGCTATCAGACGTGTAAGCGCTTGGAAATGTATAATAGTAGATATATCTATTAGTAAAAGCGGGGATATTTAGATGAGTAAGATAGCCGTACTTGTAAGAGAGCGCCAGGAAGAGGGGCTTAGAATGGCTGTGGGTGCTACCCTCAGGAACGATAAAATAGATGTTTACGTTCTTGGCTCAAAGGTCGCAAAGACAGAGAGGAACATGCTTAACCTTGAGACGATGAACGCTATTAAGATGGATCTTTTTACTAATTGCCCAGAGAACAAGGAGATGACATTGCTAAGTGATCATGATATAGCAAAAAGGCTTCTTGGATACGACCATATTTTGACGTATTGATATGGATATTGCGAGATCAGACAATTGAAAGTACTATATCTCATAACAAGAGACCCCGATGATACTCTTGAGGTTCTAATGAGCGAGCATGGTTCAGATAATGAAGTTATCTCTGTCGATCTGAGGGGCCTCAGCGAATTCGGGGAAGTTCTTGATCTTATAGAGTCATCTGATAAGGTCATATCATGGTAGTAAATGGAGCCAGCATATGAAGCTAGGCATAATGATCAATTCAGATAAGAACCTTAAAGCTATTACGGGCATAGCTCTGGAGGCCGTGAAAAGAGGACATCAGGTGGAACTGTTTGTGATGGATGAGGGCACAAGGCTTCTCGAATCAGAGGAGTTCATAAAGCTTGTCGAGTCAGATGGTCTGAAAATGACCTACTGTAAGTATAATGTCGAGGGATTGGGTGTTAATATAAGGGGATTGCCTGCAAAAATAATAAGCGGAAGTCAATACAACAATGCCGGAATGATCCATAGTTCTGATAAGCTCATAATGCTATAGCAATCCTGCGCAATATATCGTTACTCCCGAACATCTCTACGAGAATTAGTTTGCCTCTCACCGGTCTCCGTCAAGAAGACAATCTGTTCTCTCCGTTCGGCAGATGCTTGATCATCATTTCGAAGGCCTCATAGGAAAGGTCCTCGTTGTCGATCCCGAACACCGGAGTGAACTTCCGACGGCTGGATGCTAACGACGTGAACTGTTCTCCCTTGATCACACCGAACTCCACCATGTAACCCCTGTCCGGGATGACGTCAAGATATATCTCGTCAGAAAGGTGGTCTGCCCTGATATCGAAATAACCGGCCTCATTGTCACCTTCGAATATATAGACCCGGATCACTGTTCTATAGCCTTCGCCGTTATGAACAACATTGTCTACATCCTTTCTGTCCGCATCCCAGAAGACAAAGAGCCTGTAAGGGTCTACAACCATTAAAGTTATG
>CP070669.1:431521-441723 GCA_020351835.1 Nitrospirota bacterium | reverse complement strand
GATGATGGATCGCTCTTGTCTTTATGAAATGCCATGATCTCATCAGGAGTTGTGTTCTCATTGCCGGGACAAAAAGGGCAAAATCCTGTAAGTGATCTTTTCTTGGAAGGAGACAGAAAATCGGACGGTCGTTTTCCTCTTTCGACCGAAATTATTATCCATCTCTCCGATACCGGGTCTCTTCTTAGCTCAGGCATATATCCTCCGGGCGAATGTAATGATCATATAAGGTCTGTAATATATAGCTCTCACTTATAAATGAATACCCCATTGTTGAACTGATGACATTCGGGTCCGGCCACTGCGTACTCCATGGACAGGACCCAAAGATACGATTATTATATCAGTAAACGTGATAGACTATAAAGGAAATTCTCTTTCCTGATATATCATGGTCAACTGATCAATGAAGCCAATATTCCATCATAGGCCAGTGAACGGGCCATTTGAGGACCCGGCCGTTTATGTCAGGGTGCTAAGAGAGAGGATCGCATATCTGTTCGATGCCGGTGATATCGGCAGACTGGCTGTCCGGGACCTGATGAAGCTTGGTCATGTATTCATAACTCACATGCATATTGACCATTTTATCGGGTTCGATATGATCGTTAGGGCATTGCTTAGAAGAGAGCAACCGATAGTTTTCTACGGACCGGAAGGGATAATCGATCGTATTGAAGGAAGGCTTTGGGGTTATACGTGGAACCTCGTATCTGAATATCCCCTGACAGTTAAGGTCTTAGAGATAACGGAGAAAGGAATATCTTTTGCCACATTCAGGGCCGGCGATATGTTCAGAAGGTCCGATGTAAGCATTGCAGATCATCAAAGCTATCTGCTGGATAACGAGTTCCTTTCTGTCAGTGCAGTGATATTGGACCATGATATTCCAGTGCTTGGTTATTCGTTAAAGGAAAAGGCCCATATAAATATCAATAAGGCAAAGCTAAGGGAGAGAGGTATGTCTGTCGGGCCGTGGCTTGGGAAGTTAAAAGAATCGATAAGACGACAAAACTATCAGAATATGATAGACAGCGGTAAGGGATCTTACCTGGTCTCGGAACTTGAAGATATTTATACGGTATCCGAAGGTCAAAAGGTATCATATATTATGGACAGTGCGCCCAGCATTTCTAATATAAATAAGATAGTCGAGTTCGTTGACAGGGCAGATTCACTATATATAGAATCCTATTTCATGCACAGAGACCTGGAGCACGCTAAGGACAGAAAACATCTTACAGCAAGGATCTCTGGTGAGATAGCCCGTGACGCAAGTGTTGCCAATCTGCATCTTTTGCATATATCACCAAGGTATAAGGAATGTTCGGATGATCTCTACAGGGAAGCTGAGGAATCGTTCAGACGTTGAACCTGAAGTTAATTATGTCGCCATCCCGTACTATATAGTTCTTGCCCTCGAGCCGTGAGAGCCCTTTTTGTTTTACTTCCGTCATAGATCCGAGCTCTATAAGGTCTGAATAAGATACGACCTCTGCCCTGATGAACCCTCTTTCAATGTCCGAATGTATCTTCCCGGCGGCCTTATGGGCCTCGGTCCCCGAACTAATAGTCCACGCACGGACCTCATCCTCTCCCACAGTCAGGAACGAGATTAGCCCGAGAAGTTTATAAGATTCATGGATAAGTCTGTTTCTGGCCGGCTCTGTTATTCCAAGGTCCTTCAGGAACTCCTCTGATTCGGGATCATCAAGCTGTGATATTTCCATCTCTATCTTCCCGGACAAAGGGACAAATGTTAGTTGTTCCTTAAGGGGATAGTGCGAGATCGTATCCTTAAGGACTTCTATCAGTTTTTCGGCGCTGCTTCCAGCAAGGTGATCTTCCGATATGTTCAGTACGACTATCATCGGCAGTATAGATATAAACTGAAGGTGTCTTATATACCTCGCCTCTTCAATGCCGAGCTCGATATTACGCAGGGGGATTTCATTTTCAAGATATTCCCTGCATTTTTCGAGGGTCCTTTTTTCACCTTCGTCAGGTTTCTTCCCTTTCTTCTGTTGGCCTTCAGCCATTCGGTCAAGCCTTTTTTCGATAAGTTCGAGATCAGAGAGTATGAGCTCAGATTCCATCGCTCTGAGATCCCGCTGAGGGTCAATATTTCCATTAGGATGGACCACTGAGTCATCATTAAATGCCCTGATAACACAAACAAGGGCATCTGCACCTTTCATCAGGTCGAACACCAGCCGGTTCTGATCCTGATCTCCCTGAGCAATACCTATATAATCAATATATTCAACAGTGGCAAAAGTGGTCTTCCTGGGCTCATAGATCTGAGATAATCTGACTACGCGCTCATCCGGTACCTTTACTACACCAACGTGCGGATCTCCGCTCGTAGTAGCATACAGAGTGGCTTCGATGTTCTGTCCCGTTAATGCATTAAAAAGGGTGGTTTTTCCTGAGTTAGCAAGTCCGGTTATAGCAAGTTTCATATATTCTCCTTTATCACGGAGGATATACTAACATACTGGTCACCCGTTGTGTCAGTAATTCAACCGTAATGCGTGATCCATCAATTACCGGCTGACTGACCAGACCTTACTATCCTGATTATGTCATCGCTAGTGAGCGGTTTGTTAGAAGTATGATATACATTGCCGTTGCCGTCAAGGAACCTTATTCTCAAGACCCTGTTACCACCGGCAATAGCCTTTGCCTCTTCAACGGTGGTCATGTATCCATCTTCGGGCATTTTCGATACACTTGCAGTGATATACATCAGATGGATGCCATCGAGCATTGTATCATCAAGTTCATCGAGCACCTTGACCTGTTCCATGTAGCCGGGATCCTTAAGAGATGGTGTCTCTATCAATATTGCGGTCATCTTATCGAAGACAAATCCTAACCTAAGTTGAAGCAGATCTATCAGTTCTGTCGAACGGTAAGGCCCGCCCGGTCCGCCAAACTCAAAATTGAGCGTTTCTGCGCTAGCAAACGATGTCAGAAAAAGCAGTAAAATGAGGACAACTGATCTTTTCATTGTGACCTCCATAGATACGGACCGAGCCCTAAGCGGTCCTTATAAGTAATAGTACCCAAACACTATTCTGAAACTGAAGGATCATTATCTTCCGTATCATCAAGCGGTGCCAGCACTATCTCAATTCTCCTGTTCTTTGATCTGCCCTCTTCCG
This sequence comes from Nitrospirota bacterium, assembly GCA_020351835.1. GTDB lineage: Bacteria > Nitrospirota > Thermodesulfovibrionia > Thermodesulfovibrionales > BMS3Bbin05 > BMS3Bbin05. Next base: position 438,556 of record CP070669.1, on the reverse strand, counting down.
TATCATTGGAAGCTATCGGTCGATGCTCTCCGTAGCCGGCAGCGCTGAGGACGCTCGGATCTATACCGCCGGCCTCCTGAAGGTATCTGACCACGTTGATCGCTCGGGCAACTGACAGCTCCCAGTTCGAAGGGAACCTCTCGGCAAGTCTTGCGCTTATCGGGACATTATCCGTATGACCTTCGACGCGGAACTGCTTTCCTGTAACCTTTTTGAGTATCTCTGCTACAGAATCGAGAACAGACTCACCATCCTTCTTAACAACAGCGCGTCCGGAATCGAACAGTATCTTATCGACCATCTGAACAGTGAGATTGCCTTTTAACTGGGTGATCTGTATCTCGCCTCGTACTATCTCATCGTGAAGCTGGCCTACAAACTCATCATGTGTCTGCTTTAAGCCAGCTATCTCATCGTTCTTTTCTTTAATGGCGATCTCTTTTTCCTTATATAGCCTGTCAACCTCTTCGTTCAGGCCTGTAATTCTCAGGTCCCTGAGGTTAAGCTCCTCATCGAGCCGCCTTATCCTTACGTCCTTTTCGGATATGAGGTCCTCAAGCTCCGATCGTTGCTTTTTCAGTGCTTGCAGGTCATCAGAAAGCTTATTATGCTCGTTCTGAAGGAGGGCAAGACTGTTCTCTATGTTCTTAGCTCTTTCTTCTTCCTCTTTTAATGTCGATTCAAGCGGGGATATGTCATGTAACCGCGCCTCATGCTCTGTAGATGAAACGCAGGAAGAAAGAATGATGATCATTAAGGCAAATAATACGCTTAAGGTCGTCCTCACTTCTTGCCTCCTTTATATCTGGTCATATTTGATTGCGTTGCCTTTCGAGCTCTCAACAGGATATTTCGCCTCATTCTTGGTGATCTTTTTGTTCATGGCCTCAGTAATGTCTATACCAAGGTTATCAGCTAGCTCAAAGAGGTATATAGCTATATCGGCTATCTCTTCCTCGACCTTAGACAAGTTAGCCCTTATGTGGGTTTCAACTTCGTCCTTTTTCTTCCACTGGAAATGTTCAAGCAGTTCAGAAGCCTCGATTATGATGGAGATGGCCATGTTCTTGGGGTCATGGAACTGCATCCAGTCCCTTGCATCCCGGAACCTCTTTATCCTATCCAGAACCTTGGTCAGGTCACCGTTCATGATTTGCAATTATACCATTTTATTACTATACTGAATAAGAATCTGCTATCTATAATGAAATGATTTATATAAGGAGATGATATGGTAGGACTTGGTGCACAGGAACTTATAATCATTCTGATAATAGTGGGATTTCTTTTCGGTGCTAAGAAACTCCCTGAACTGGGCAAAGGGCTGGGTCAGGCTATAAGGGGGTTCAAGAAGTCGGTAGAAGAACCGTCAGAGAACGAGATAACGCACGAAAAGTCTCCCGAAGGGGATACGGAAGATAAGAAGGCGGTGTAGGTTCACGGGAAAATCTATGCGGCCTCACCACTAGTCGTATCTTCTGGTGCGTACTTGAGATAAAGTAAAGCTCCAAGGTCATAAATGAAGTGGGTCTGTATGGGGACTAAAAGAGTGTCGAACTCTATGAAGAGTACTCCCATATATAATCCCATCACAGTTGCAACGATCACATAAGCAGGGGTGACAAAATGCACCAGGCCGAAGATCACACTTGCCATGATTATCCCAAGCTTGACCTGAAGGACACCTCTGAACAGTAGCTCTTCAGCAACACCCGCGCAAAGGGATATTAATAGTATATCCACTACAGTAGATCTGCTGAAAAGTGCCCTTATATCTGTCAGCATAGTCTTCCTAAGGGGGCCTATTACGGGAAGTTGCGAGGCATATTTTGAAAGTGAAAAGACAAATAGAGCAAGGGGTGGCAGGGCGGCAATCGTCCCCATGAGCAGGTCCGCCTTAAGGTCTCCGGCCAGGGGCTGGATGTCTATTTTAAGCAGCAATATGAGCAAAGTCGCCAGAAGGAACGCTCCCCCTTCCGAGATCATTGCAAGGGTCAGAAGCCTGGCTCGAGAAAGATACATTATGTATCTTAACCCATTTATTCCCTGTTCTTGGGCCTCTTATTTGCCTCAAGTACTTTTTTGCGCAATCTGATGTTGGATGGGGTTACTTCTACAAGCTCATCTTCCTTTATGAACTCTATGGATTGTTCCAGATTGAGCAGCTTTGGCGGCATAAGGTGAAGTGCCTCATCGGCAGAGGCGGCACGTATATTTGTGAGTTTCTTTTCCTTGGTGATATTGACATCCAGATCATTGGCCCTGGAGTTCTCTCCTATTATCATCCCTTCGTATACAGGAGTGTTCTCTTTAATGAAAAGGGTGCCTCTAGGTTGCAGGTGATGAAGGGCGTAAGTTGTAGATCTTCCGGAACGATCCGATACCAGGGCGCCGGTCTGCCTTTTTGTCATCGGTCCGAACCACGGCTCATATCCGTCGAACAAATGGTTAAGTAATCCCGTTCCCCTTGTGTCGGTAAGGAACTGGGACCTGAAGCCGATAAGTCCTCTCGAAGGTATCCTGAACTCAAGACGCACTCTTCCGTTGCCGTTATTATGCATCTGTTGCATCTTGCCTTTCCTGACGCCTATTTGCTGGGTCACGACACCTACATATTCCTCCGGGACATCAATGACCAGAAGTTCCATGGGCTCATATAGTTTCCCATCAATATCTTTTGTGATTGTCTCAGGCATGGAAACAGAAAGCTCATAGCCCTCACGCCTCATCATCTCTACAAGTATTGCAAGCTGCAGTTCTCCTCTCCCCATTATCCTGAAAGAATCCATTTCGTCGAAACTCACTCTTATTGAGACATTATATAGGAGCTCCTTCTCAAGTCTCTCCCTCAGGTTCCTGGACGTAACGTACTGGCCATCTTTACCTGAAAAGGGTGATGAATTAACGGAAAACACCACGGATATAGTAGGCTCATCTACCTTTATCCGCGGAAGCGATACGGGTCTTTCGGGGTCTGTTATAGTGTCCCCGATATTGACCCCTTCAAGCCCTGATAGCGCCACTATATCGCCCGCACAGGCTTCATTGGCCTCGACCCTGTCAAGACCCTGAAACATATATAGGTTAGATATCTTCGTCCTGGTTGAGCGGTCGTTCTCACCCATCATGACAACCGTATCTCCCGTCTTCAACGAGCCCGAGTAGATCCTGCCGATAGCCAGCCTTCCTACGTAATCATTGTAATCTATGTTAGTAACAAGCATCTGCAGATCACCTTGTCTGTTATTTTCCGGCGGAGGTATCGTCGAGAGGATAAGGTCAAATAAAGGACGCAGGTCTTTTGAAGGCTCATCAAGATCGAGGGTAGCTGTTCCTGATTTGGCATTTGTGAACACGACAGGGAACTCAAGCTGTTCATCCGTAGCGTCAAGGTCGATGAAGAGATCATATACCTCGTTCAGGACCTCCTGTATCCGGGCATCAGGCCTGTCTATCTTGTTGATCACAAGAATAGGGGGTAATCCCAGTTCAAGCGCTTTTTTCAGCACGAACCTTGTCTGAGGAAGGGGCCCTTCGGATGAATCCACAAGCAGCAGAACCCCGTCAGTCATCTTCATTATCCTTTCTACCTCACCTCCAAAATCGGCATGCCCCGGTGTGTCAATAATATTTATTTTCACACCGCCGTAATCGACAGCTGTATTCTTTGCCATAATCGTTATTCCCTTCTCGCGTTCCAGGTCCATGCTGTCCATTATCCTCTCGCGGACCTTCTCATTGGAGCGGAAGATACCGGCCTGCCACAGCATCCCATCGACCAGTGTGGTCTTTCCATGGTCCACATGAGCGATGATAGCTATATTTCTAAGATCATCTCTTTTCATGCCACTCCTGTAATGATTAAAATTTACCTTTGGTATCAGTCTGGGACAAGATGTATTCCGGTCCATGAACTGCCGGACGCCTGATAACTGCGGTGGATTATTATATGTTAATGACAGGACAAAATGCTAACAATGAAAGCCTTTCCATGCATATAATGCGCATTACATTATTGTTCATTCGATGTGGTATCATAACTATCAAAAAAGGAGGAATTTCTTGTCAGATAAGCAAGTTAGAGTGAGATTTGCCCCCAGCCCTACAGGGTTCCTGCACATCGGCGGGGCACGTACGGCACTTTTTAACTGGTTATACGCCCGCAACAGGAACGGGGTGTTCGTTCTGCGTATTGAAGATACTGACAGGTCACGCTCGACCGAGGATTATATAGAAGCAATAATTGACGGGATGGAGTGGCTGGGGCTCGACTGGGATGAAGGACCGGTCCGCCAGACCGACAGAATGGATATCTATACAAGTGCTATCAAAAGGCTGATAGAAGAGGACAGGGCTTACTACTGCTACTGCTCTCCTGAAGAGCTTGACAGGAAGAGGAAGGAGGCCCAGCAAGCGAAAAAGAACCCGAGATATGATGGCACCTGCAGAGATATAAAAGAACCGGTATCCGGGATAGATCCTGTAGTGAGGTTTAGGATGCCTCAGGGCGGTGCAACAATAGTCGAGGACCTTATAAGGGGGAATGTCTCTTATGACAACGATATGTTCGATGATTTCATAATCGCGCGTTCAGATGGTACGCCAACATACAATTTTGTAGTAGTAATGGATGATGTGGATATGGGAATGACCCATATTATAAGGGGGGACGACCACCTGAACAACACACCGAAGCAGATACATATTTACGAGGCCCTTGGATATACTGTACCAAAGTTCGCACATCTTCCGATGATACTCGGGTCGGATAAGTCGAGATTGAGCAAGAGGCACGGTGCTACCTCTGTTCAGGCATACAGAGAGATGGGGTATCTTCCTGAAGCGCTCCTTAACTACCTTGTCAGGCTTGGCTGGTCTTACGGTGACCAGGAGGTCTTTTCCAGGGAGGAATTGATAGAGAAGTTCTCTTTCGATAACGTAGGGAAAGCAGCGGCCGTCTTTAATCCGGATAAACTTCTTTGGATAAATGCTGAATATATGAAGGCAAGGGACCCGGATGTTCTGGTAGATGAGGTAATGCCTTTTCTGCTTGAAAGCGGGATAGTGAGCGATGGATGGAAGCCGGACCGGGAATGGCTTGCTATGGCAATATCGACATTGCAGGAGCGCTCGAAGACCCTGGTAGAACTTGCAGGATCTCTCAGGTATTATATCGCTGACTCTGTTGAGTATGAAGAGAAGGCTCGTGCGAAGTTCCTGACGGAAGAGTCACTTCATTATCTCGTCGAGCTGAAGAAGGGTATTGAGTCATTAAAGGATCTGGACCACGAGGTGCTGGAAGAACTGTTCGCCTCAATTATGGAAAGGAATGATATTAAGTTGAAGAAGCTTGCACAGCCCGTGCGTGTTGCGATGACGGGAGACACCAAAAGTCCCGGTATATTCGATCTGCTCGGGATAATGGGGAAGGACAGGGTGATCAGTAGATTGGAGAATGCCATTAATTCCATAAAAGGTGCCGGGAAATGAAAGAAAGGGAGCAGGACAATCATTCGGATTTTATACGTGATATAGTAAAAGACGATCTTGCATCGGGCAGGTCTCAGAACATCCATACCCGGTTCCCGCCGGAGCCTAACGGCTATCTTCATATAGGACATGCGAAGTCCATATGCCTGAACTTCGGGGTGGCTAGGGAGTTTGGAGGGCTTTGTAACTTGCGCTTTGACGATACCAACCCGGTGAAAGAAGAGGATGAATATGTAAGGGCGATAAGAGAGGATGTGAAGTGGCTTGGCTTTGACTGGGAGGACAGGGAGTATTATGCGTCTGACAATTTTGACAGGTTGTACGATTATGCCATTCAGCTGATAAAAGAGGGGAAGGCGTACGTTGATGACCTGTCAGCCGATGAGATCAGGGAGCATAGAGGTACGCTTACGGATCAGGGCAGGGAAAGTCCTTTCAGGGATCGTTCAGTTGCTGAGAACCTGGACCTTTTCGAGAGAATGAATAAGGGTGAGTTCGGTGACGGTGAAAAAGTTCTTAGGGCCAGGATAGATATGTCCTCGGGGAATATGAACATGAGGGACCCGGTTATGTACAGGATACTTCATGAGGATCATCACAGGAGCGGAGATAAATGGTGTATCTATCCGATGTATGACTGGGCACATGGACAGTGCGACTCGATCGAGGGCATCACGCATTCGCTTTGCACGCTTGAGTTCGAGGACCATCGACCACTATACAACTGGTTCATCGAGCAGCTTAACATTCATTATCCCAAGCAGATAGAGTTCGCCAGGCTTAATATGAGCTATACGGTACTTAGTAAAAGAAGGCTGGTTGAGCTCGTAGATAAAGGTCATGTCAGCGGCTGGGACGATCCGAGAATGCCTACGATAGCGGGTATGAGAAGAAGAGGGTACCCACCGGAATCGATAAGGAACTTCTGTGACAGGATAGGAGTAGCCAAGAGGGATAGTATGGTTGACATAGCCCTGCTGGAGTTCTGCGTACGTGAGGTCCTTAACAAGACAGCCCCTCGCGTTATGGCAGTATTGAACCCGCTTAAGGTGGTCATAACAAATTATCCCGATGGTGGATCTGAAGAGCTCGATGCTATAAACAATCCTGAAGATGAATCAATGGGTAGCAGGAAGGTCCCGTTCTCAAAAGTTTTATATATCGAAAAAGATGATTTTATGGAGGATCCTCCCAAGAAGTTCTTCCGGTTAGCGCCGGGCAGGGAGGTTCGCCTTAGATATGCGTATTTCATTACCTGCAATGAGGTGATAAAGGACCCTGTTACTGGAGATATACTTGAGCTGCACTGCACCTATGATCCCGCTACAAGAGGAGGAGATGCGCCTGACGGGAGAAAGGTCAAGGCGACACTGCACTGGGTCTCGGCAGAACATTCACTAGACGCAGAGGTAAGGGCTTACGACCATCTTTTCCTAAAAGAGGACTTAGCGCAAAAGCGAAGTCAGCGGTGCATTCAGTCAGGACATCGGGGGTATTGGTGACCACTATCCCTCTCTCGGTGGCCGCCGGCACGTCGATGTTGTC
>CP070669.1:424648-431421 GCA_020351835.1 Nitrospirota bacterium | reverse complement strand
CTAAAACAGGGGTGATCGCGCGGCTTGATTCCGGAAAGACCGGGGCACCAACAGTAGCCCTGAGAGCTGATATGGATGCTCTCCCCATTACCGAGAACACAGGTCTGCCGTTCAGTTCAAAGAATCCTGGATATATGCACTCTTGCGGGCACGACGGTCATGTAGCTATTCTCATCGGAGCTGCCCATCTATTAAAAGAGGATCCACCTGAGGGTAATGTGGTTTTCATTTTTCAGCCTGCAGAAGAGGGAGGCGGTGGGGCCCAGCACATAATAGAGGCCGGGGTCCTCGATGATGTTGATATGATCTTTGGCGGCCATATTGAACGGCATTACAAGGTAGGTCAGATAGGTCTTAAAGAAGGTATTGAGACCTCTTTTACAGATGCACTTGAGATAACAGTTCTTGGGAAAGGCGGTCATGCGGCCAGGCCACATGAAGCGGTAGATGCAGTTGTTATTGCAAGTCTGCTGATCATGTCCCTTCAAACTATCGTATCCAGAAGCACTGACCCTCTCAATCCCACAGTTCTAACTATAGGGAGCATACACGGTGGAACTGCATACAATGTAATTGCCGACGAGGCAACTCTCCGGGGGACCATACGTTCCATCGACGACAAGAACAGACGGAACGTCTTTAAGAAGATCAAAAAAACGGCTGCAGCCCTGGCATCGCTTCATGATGCCGAGATCCGTGTAGATATTAATGAGGGATATCCGCCAATAATCAATCCAAAGCAGGGGGTGGAGATAGCGAGAGAAACAGCCGAAAGGTTAGTAGGCAAGAACAACGTCCTGACACTGCCTCACCCAAGTATGGGTGGAGAGGACTTCTCGTATTACCTGAACGAGGTGCCAGGATGCTTTGTAAGGCTCGGGGGAGCCAAAAAAGGGCTTGATCATGTCGCGTCACATAGTTCATGTTACGATTTTGATGAGGAGGTCATCGGCATAGGGGCCGTCTACCTGGCGGAACTCGCCCGTGACGCACTAAGAACGATCAAAGGAAAGGATTGATGAGAACCTTTAATTCGAGCCCTGCGCCAACGATAGGGGTCGAGCTCGAGATCCAGCTGGTAGATGCTGAATCACTGAATCTTGTCGGTATTGCACCGGAAGTTCTAAAGAACCGCCATTCATCGTTCGAAGAACGGCTCAAACAAGAGTTCATCCGATCCATGGTAGAGATAAATACAGATATCTGCAGTTCTATCTCAGACGTCGAATCGGACCTGCGGGAGACCATTGAGCATCTCGAGACCATTCTGGAACCGTTCAATGCCAATTATTTTTTTTCAAGCCTGCATCCATTTGCCCTCAGCGGGGACCAGAAGATAATGGACCATCCACGATATCAAAGGATAATGAACGATCTTCAGCTTGTAGGAAGAAGGTTCATAACGCAGGGGCTTCATGTTCATGTCGGGGTTGATGATCCCGAGAAAGCGGTCAATATTTGTAACACTATAAGGCTTTACCTTCCTCTTCTTCTTGCCTTAAGCACTTCATCGCCGTTCTATGAAGGTGAAAGCACAGGGCTTTTATCATACAGAACGAAACTGTTCGAGGCACTGCCTCTGGCAGGTATGCCGGACTATCTTGACGGGTGGAAGGAATTTAACCACGTTGTAGACCTGTTGATAAAGGGAGGGTTCATTGAATCCGCAAAGGACCTGTGGTGGGATGTAAGACCGCATCATGGATTCGGGACCATAGAAGTGAGGATTTGTGATACACCGAACAATTTCAACGATATCCTTGCCATTACTTCTTTAATACAGTCGCTGGTTATCACCCTTGCTGAAGAGACCACATTTCCTGATCCCCATATTCAGTTGCTTAAGGCGAATAAATGGCAGGCAGCCAGGTACGGGCTTGAAGGTGTGTTCGTTGACCCTATATTTGCTACCCGGAGCTCGATGTCCGATGCCATCAGGGGACTTGTTAATTTTGTTCAACCCTTTGCTGACATCCTGGGATGCAGTGATAGCCTTTCCGGAATCGACAAGATTCTCACCAGAAAGACCGGCGCACATTCTCAAATTAAGATCTATGAAGAGACGGGTGACCTCAGGACAGTAGTATCAGAAATGATGAAGGGATTCTTCCAGTGAAGGGAGCTGTGGCCTCGGGGCACCCTCTTACAAGCATGGCGGCAAATAATATCCTGGAACAAGGCGGAAATGCTTTTGACGCCATCATAGCCGCCGGATTTGCATCGACGGTCGCGGAACCGACCCTGACCAGCCTCGGCGGAGGTGGATTTCTCCTGATACATGACGCTAAGAACCAGTCGGATGATCTGATAGATTTCTTCGTTAACTCTCCCGGGCTCGGAGCAAGTGGTATAGAAGCACCTCATATGCCTCCTGTCGACATAAAGTTCAGATCTTCAACACAAAGATTCCATATAGGCCCGGGATCCGTGGCAGTACCAGGTACGCTTCGCGGGCTCATATATTGCTATGAAAAATATTGTTCATTGGACCTGGGAGATATTATGCGTCCTGCACTTGAGTACCTGAGGAACGGGATCGAGGTTAACGGACCTATGGCTTACCTGTTCCATATACTATGCCCGATACTCACATATAATGCATACGGCAAGGAGATATACTATCTAAAAGAAGGCGAAATGTTTTACAACCCTCTCCTGCTTGAATTCCTTGCCGACCTGTCACCTGAGAACTGGCTGGCACGCGCGTATGGTCCCGATGAATGGGACCTGCCGGGGAACAACTATCTGATCACAGGGGACGATCTGCGCAGCTATAAGGCTTTCGAGAGAAAACCTTTGGTGATCGGATATCGTGAACATGATATCGTTACCAACCCTCCTCCTTCTCTCGGCGGGATCCTTATCGCTCTAACGTTCGCCCTGTACAAACAACACTTTAAGTCCGACATGGCGGAGGCCGACAGGTTGGACCTGCTTGCTTCAGCCATGAAAGTGATCATAGAAATGCTGGGTGACGACCGGAAGGCCGACAGGGGCCGCTTCCAGTTTGCCAGTGATCTCATCGAAAGTACTCGAAGAGACATAGACGATATACTCATGGGAGGTTCCTCCATATCATCCCGGGGCACTACCCATATCAGTGTGATAGATGCCGACGGGAACGCTGCATCAATGACAGCTTCTAACGGCACTAATTCTGGCTGTTTTCTGGGCAATACGGGTATCATCCTGAACAACATGATGGGAGAGGATGATCTTCATCCCAACGGTTTCTATTCTCTTCCACCAGGAAGAAGGGTTAGCTCAATGATGTCCCCGTCATTTATCAGAAGCGGATCCGAAATTCTGGCTGTATTGGGAAGTGGAGGAAGCAAGAGGATAAGGACCGCAATACCCCAGACCGTCCTTAATATCCTAGACAAGGGTATGGGGGCTGTAGACTCGGTATGCGCCCCCCGAATACACTTTGACGATGACGGGATCCTGCAGATCGAACCCGGTCTGGACGCTGAAATAGTTGATCAACTGGGGAAGCACTATGACATTAATCTCTGGTCCGATCTGGATATGTACTTCGGCGGCGTCAATATCGTAATGAAGGACCATTCAGGATATGGTGACCCCAGACGCGGTGGCAACTTCATGCAGGTTAAAAAAGGCTGAGGATATTACTTCTCTTCAAAGTCACTTAACAGGGCTATTCCTTCTTTTGCTCTACTGTTCTCTGGATCTATCTTAACAGCACTTTCGAAGTTCTTTTTAGCCCTTAAATTAAATCCCATGTTCAGGTATATATGACCAAGCTCTGCAAGGACCTTATCGTCAGATGGATCTATTTCATATGCTTTTCTGAAAGACCTTTCAGCGTCCTTAGCTCTGTCCTCGCGAAGCAGTGACATCCCGTGGTAAAAGTGGTACTTCTTCTCGTTCTCTACAAGGTATGTTGCAGATCCGAACAACTGGGTCGATTCACTGTAGTTCTTGTTCCTGAACTCTACCATGCCCTCATTGAACTTCTCTTCAGCCAGGGCATCCTCTGAAACCGCTCCTGTCCGAACGCTGGACGGTGAAGCATCATATTCCTGCCTGGTCCTGGGGTCCTTAAGGACATTGTACGCATTTGTCATATGCGTATATATCTCGGTAAGCTTGTCTTTTACATCATCAGGCAAAGATGAATGCCTGTCAGGATGGAACTCCATTGCTACATCCCGGAATCTCTTTTTAATATCGGATTCGCTGGACCCCTTATCGATCTCCAGAAGAGAGTAATAGTCCAGTGTCTCCAGGTCACTGTATAGCCTTTCTATTTTCCGTATGTTATCATCGGATGCCCCCGCAGAGCCATTAATATCACCCGTTGACACAAGACCCTCCTTATTCTTTGAACACTTCTATGGCAATATCCGGGCATATGACAGCACAAAGGGCACACCCGGTGCATTCATCCCCATCTTTAAATACCGCCGGGTAGAACCCGCTCTTGTTGAATTCGTTATCAATAATGATAAGGTCCTTGGGACAGTTTATCACACAATACTTGCACCCCTTGCATAGCTCTCTGTCTATTATTATCTTTCCCGGCATTTCTGATTTCCTATTTCTCTAGAAGTTCTTCTGAGTGTTTAATTGATGTTTGCGTTACTTTGCCGCTCAACATCCTGGCAACCTCTTTTACTCTCTCATTCCCCGTAAGTAATTTTACATCAATCTTGACCCTTTTTTCCTGTTGGGTCTTTTCAATGCTGTAGTGGACAGTTGCTTTTGATGCTATCTGCGCCAGGTGAGTTATGCAAAGCACCTGATGCCTGACAGACAGTCCGGCTAAAGCATCACCAACGCTCATAGCGGTCTTTCCGCCTATACCTGCATCGATCTCATCGAATATCATCACGGGGATATCATCTATTTCGGCAAAGACAGATTTTATCGCAAGCATAACCCTCGACAGCTCACCACCTGAAGCAACTCTCTTCAGAGGTTTCGGAGGTTCGCTTATGTTGGCTGTAAAAAGGAACTCAACATCATCGCTTCCATCCGGCCCTAATATCAGCTCTCCCTTATCATCTGCTTTTCTCTGCACATCCACCAGGAATTTGACTTTCTTGAAAGCAAGGTCCTTAAGTCTTTCGGTCACCAACTTCTCTATCTTCTTTGAGGCATCCTCTCTCTTGCCGGATATTTTTTGAGATAATACCGTCAGGTCTGCTGTCAGTCCTTCTATCTTATGAGACAGTTCGACAATCCTGTCATCTATCATTTCGAGGCCGGTGAGCTCCTCTTTTGCGGTTTCAACATGTTCCAGTATCTTTTCTTCGGTCGATCCGTACTTCTTCTGCAACCTGCGTATCGTATCGAGGCGTGATTCCACTTCAGCCAGAGATTCAGGGTCAGCATCGTAACGCTCTCTCATGTCTCTCAGTATGGAAGCGGCATCACTTACCAGAGGCTCTGCCGAACCTAACAGTTCTATGGGCTCTCCGGCAGAACCGTCATATTCGCTTATCGCCCTAAGGTTAGCTATGACAGTATTAATATCATCAATGACGGAGCCTTCGTTGTCATATATCAGGGAATAAGAACTTTCGCAAAGCTCCCGGAGCTTCGCCGAATTGAATAATATCTTGCGCCTTTCTTCCAGCTCAGAAACTTCACCCTTCTGCAACTGTGATGATTCGATCTCATTTATCTGGAACCTCAGAAGGTCTATTCTGTCCGCTCTCTCTTCAGCCTTCCGTTTTGTCTCTGACAACTCACTTCTGAGTTTATCAAGAAGCCGGTACTTCTCTTTATACTCGGCAAGGTCACCCCCGACCCCGCCGAAGGTATCAATGAAAAGAAGCTGATCGTCAACAGATGTCAGCCTTTGGTGATCATGTTGCCCGTGTATGTCCACAAGGTACTTGCCTATATCTTCCAGCTTTTTGACACTGGTCATGCTGTCATTGACATAAGCCCTGCCCTTTCCGTTTGCAGATATAGAACGTCTTATAATGATCCCATCTCCCGGGTCTATACCCATCTCTTTCAGGACAGGAACATTATCCGCTTCAAAAAGGGCCTGGACCTCAGCACTTTCGGCCCCCGCCCTTATCATGTCGCTGTTTGCACGACCGCCGAGAAGAAGAGAGAGGGCTCCGATGATGACCGACTTGCCGGCTCCCGTCTCGCCTGAAAGGATATTAAGACCGCGATGGAACTCTACGTCTAAGGAATCTACGATTGCGAAGTTCTTTATCTTCAACTCTTTCAACATTCATAAACATAACATATTTATTGATGTCATATAAACGAACCACTTTCGGAGTAACCATGCAGCGATATATAGAGAAATAAATGATAATTATTGTTATAATATGATTTCCTAAAACTATACCAACAAATGAAGTATTGGTAATTAAGACACTATAAAGAAATGAAAAAAGGATATTTTGGAAAATACGGAGGTAGGTTTGTCCCCGAAACACTGATACCTGCGTTGAGGGAGCTCGAAACATCGTTCAGGCGATCGATCTCTGATCAGAATTTCAAAGATGAGCTACTTTCCCTTCAGTCAACTTATATCGGAAGGCCGACCCCTCTATACTTTGCTTCGAGGATGACAGACCACCTTGGAGGAGCAAGGATTTACCTGAAGAGAGAGGACCTTGGTCATACCGGTGCTCATAAGATAAATAACGCTCTCGGACAGGCCTTACTTGCAAAGGCCATAGGTAAAAAGAGGGTGATCGCAGAGACCGGCGCCGGCCAGCACGGTGTCGCCACGGCAACCGGTGCAGCTATGGTCGGGCTTAAAGCGGATATCTATATGG
>CP070669.1:418585-424548 GCA_020351835.1 Nitrospirota bacterium | reverse complement strand
TCCTGGAAAGGCTTTTGCCTGTTGGAAGGCTTACTATATTTACCACTCTTAATTTTGAAAGAGCGGCATCATCTCATGAGCTGAAGAGGATGGCTGACAAACATGGCCTGAACACGATAGCTGCGGAGGACACGGGAGACGCGCTCAGAGCAGCAAAGAAGAACTATAAGGAGGGTGACCTTATCGTTGTGACCGGGTCCTTCTATGCTGTGGGAGAGGCCAAAGGCCATATCGGACAGGATTCATCACTGATAGGGCTCACGGAGTTCAGATGAGAGCAAGAGCCAATTTTATATCAATGATCCTGACGATCTCACTTGTTGCTGTCCCTGCCGGTTCTTACGCAGAGGAAGTTGAGACAGAGATATCCTCTGATACTCTTGAGTACCAAAGGGAAAGCGGAACCTATGTTCTTAAGGGCAACGTCAGCATCAAGAAAGGGGATATGAATGTAAGTGCGGACGAATCAGAGTTCAATGAGAACACTTCTGAAGCAACTTTAAGAGGAAATGTCTCATTCGGGGACAAAGAGATGACAGTAACGTCTGATTCGGCTGAGCTTAACCTCAAGACGGAGACAGGAAAGATCCATAACGGAAGCATACTGATAAAGAAAGATAATATGCAGATCGTTTCCGATGAAATGGAAAAGACCGGCAATAATAGCTATCAACTTAAAAGAACAAAATTGACCTCATGCGATTCTCCTGTCCCCGCATGGTGTTTTTCGGCTTCGAGTGCCAATGTCCTGGTCGGCAAAAGATTGACTGCGAGGAACGTAGTGTTCAGGATAAAGAACATTCCCGTGCTCTATACACCTTATCTCTGGGCTCCCATATTGACCGACAGACAGACCGGTCTTCTGTTCCCGGAGTTCGGATACAAGAGCGATCTCGGAAGTTTTTACCGGCAGCCTCTTTTCGTTGTTCTTTCCGATAACAGAGACGCGACCATCAGAGCTGACTACTATTCCAGCCGGGGATTCGGGCAGGGTCTCGAATACAGATATATAGAGAGGGGAGGAATAGAAGGTCAATGGTGGGCATATCATATGGGCGATGATAAACTTGAGACCGATTTCTTTCTGCTCCGATCAGAGCATTTTCAGTATAAAGAAAAGGGCCTGTCTCATTTCCTTAAGCTTGACCTTGTTAACATGGACAACTTCTACAAGGAATACAGCTCGGAGGCCCAACCCAGGATACAGAGATATCTGACATCGTCCATGTCAGCGTACTATACATCACGGGACCTCAGGGCGCACATTACCGGCCAGTTCTGGCAGGACCTCCAGGGGGATGACGGCAACATAAGCCATAAGCTTCCGACCATGGGCCTTTTTATCAAACCTTTAAAGATCGGTCCGGCCATAACTGCAATTAGAGCGGAAGCAACAAATTTCTATTCCGAGGATTCACACAGGGTCAGAAGATATCAGGTCAAACCTGAGGTATCTTCATCTATCGGCAACTCTATAAGGCTTCATCAACGTCTGAATGCTGTAGGGACTATGTATGAAGTATCCAACGATCCATCTTTCCCATCAACCTCACAACACGGATCTATTAATTACAATATCGTTTTCGTACCTTACATCGCAAAGAAATTCAAGAGATTCTATCATGTAATAGAGCCGGAACTGGGCTATGCTTATACTGACTCGTCGGACCTTGATGCTCCTTTCCTGGATTCTTATGAATCGATACCCGATCGCTCCGACATATTCATCTCGTTGACCAATAAGCTCCTGAACAAGAAAGGTACCATCTTTTCATTCAGGCTTATGCAGCCTTATGACACGGATGATACTGATCGTCCATGGAAAATGCTGGGATCGGACCTTCATTTGAATTACTCCCCCTTTATGGTCAGGCTTGAAGCCGATTATGATCATTATGACCGGTCAATAATGGTGGTCAACAGTGATGCCCATTATTCACTTAATGGTTTCAAGATGTCAGCGGGCCAGAGGTACGACAGGGCTACCGGTGTACAGTTCTATACTGGTGGATTATCGTTCAGGTTATCGGACAGATTATCCTTCATAAATTCTATCTGGTATGATGAAAAGGCAACGGATGAGAAGATAAGGGACCTTAGCTCCTCGGTAATATATACTGCGCAGTGCTGGGGTTTAACGCTTACTTACACGAAGAAGCCTGATGACTATAGCATAACGGCAATGTTCAATCTTAAGGGGATCGGATATATAGGGTCTCTGTAAGAAACTAATAATAGTATCCTGGCATACCCCTGGCACTTGTGATCTGCCATCTTATCTTCTCTTTCTCTAGCGAAAAGACTATCTTCAGCGGATCAGCGGCATCACCAACAATATAACTTCTTTCAGTGCCACGGGTCGCTATTACACGGACATATATCTCTGAAGATGCAGCATCATCGTCAACTGTGACATCTACTTTCTCAATATCGACCTCAATATCATCAAACATCCTGAAAAACCTTTCAAACCCTTTCTTTAACAACAAGTACGTCATGCCATGTTCATCCCTGTAACTCAGAGAGACAGCCTTCATGGTCTCATCCAAATTTTCCTGCTCAACAGCGGCAGCCCCTTTCCTGATCATCTTCCTGATCCTTGCTTTGTCGCCGGGCATGAGAAAATATATAGAGACCGGAACTACTATCAGAAGCGTTATGAGTATCAAGGTCCTCTTGCTCATTATCCCGTAACCTCTCTGACGGAGACAGCAATGGTATCAAGCATCTGCTCAAGGTCCTCTTTAGTTATTACAAGCGGCGGCATTATCACTATCACGTTACCAAGCGGCCTGAGCAGCAGGCCTTTTTCCCTGGCCTTATAAACTACCTTCCACCCCATCCTGTCTTCCAGCGGATATTCTGCTTTGGACTTTTTGTCCTTTACCAGCTCAACCCCTCCCATCAGACCCTTTGCGCGCGCATCTCCCACGTGCTCAAACTCTATAACCTTATCCATCCATTTTCTGAATACCTCGATCTTCGGTTGAAGTCCTTTAAGAGTATCGTCCTGCTTGAATATCTCGAGGCTGGCTATAGCAGCAGCGCATCCCAGCTGGTTCCCGGTATATGAATGGCCGTGAAAAAAGGTCTTGAGCTCACTATACTCTCCAAGGAAAGCATCATAAATATCGTCTGTCGATACCGTGACCGCAAGGGGCAGATACCCCCCGGTTATCCCCTTAGAAAGGCATAATATATCCGGTTCTATTCCTTCATGTTCGCAGGCGAACATCCTGCCGGTTCTTCCAAAACCGGTCGCTACCTCATCAAGGATAAGAAGGGTATCGTATTTTTGGCTTAGCTCCTTTACTCCTCTCAGGTAACCTTCAGGATGACATATCATCCCTCCTGCACCCTGCACAAGAGGTTCAAGGACTATCCCGGCGACCTTACCCTTGTTGTCCCTTAGAAGCCTTTCCATTTCATCAAGACACTCGTTCTTACAAGACCCGGGATCCATATCTAACTGACATCTGTAGCAATAAGGTGATGGCGCCCTGAGTGTCCTGAACAGCAGAGGACCGTATGCAGCATGGAAGATATCTATTCCCCCAAGGCTTACGGCTCCTATCGTGTCACCATGATATGACTCTTTAAGGGCTATGAACAGGTCCCTTTCCTGTTCTCCTTTGAGCCTCCAGTACTGAAAGGCCATCTTCAGTGCGACCTCTACGGATGTAGATCCATTATCAGAATAAAAGACCTTGTTAAGACCCTTGGGGGTTATATCTATGACCCTGGCCGCCAGCTCAATAGAGGGGACATTGGCGAGCCCAAGCAGCGTCGAATGTGAGATCTTATCAAGCTGCGCTTTGATAGCGTTATTTATCTCTTCGCGTCTGTGGCCATGGATGTTCACCCAGAGTGATGATACCCCGTCCATATACCAGCGTCCGTTAATGTCCCTGACAAAGCAGCCTTTAGCTTCGGAGATGATGACCGGCTGCTCATCTATCCAATCCTTCATCTGCGTAAAAGGGTGCCAGATGTGCTCTCTATCTATCCTCTGCAGTCTTTTCTTCTCTTCAGAGTTCCCCATGGTAGATCCTTCTCCTTGCCCGGCTTGTGAATTTTATCATACAAAATCGGGCAATGAAAACGACATCCTGCTCCGGTGTTGAACACTCAGATATCATCTGATATACTTCCAGTTAGAACAAGGAGGGCATTTCTTGACCAAGACCATTCTACTTGTTGACGATGCTGCTGTTATTAGGCAGGTCAGCTCTATGAAGCTGAGGCAGCAGGGTTATGACATTATCGAGGCCTGTGACGGAAATGATGCTCTCGAGAAAATTAAGGGTGTCAATATAGATCTGGTGGTCACTGATATAAACATGCCCGAGCTTGACGGTATCGGGCTCATCAAGGAACTCCGCAATAAGGAGGAGTTCAAACACACTCCAATTATCGTCCTCTCAACGCTGTCTCAAAAAGAGAAGGTAGAGGAAGGAAAGATGGCCGGGGCCAGCGGCTGGCTCTTCAAGCCTTTCGATGCTGCGGCACTCATCAAGGCAATAAAAAAATTCCTTCCCTAGTGGTATTGCCCATTCTTTCTCATAATGTTAAATTAGTCATAACTCAATGAACATGGTGGCATATTGGAAAGAATAAAACCCAACATACTTATAACAACGGCAGCCTTTGTTCTGATAGTTGCCGGGCTTCGTGTCGCTTCACCTATTATCATTCCCCTGCTGCTTGCCACGTTCATTGCAGTAGTTGCGGCCCCTCTTCAATTCTGGCTTAGAAGCAAGGGTGTTCCGACCATATTAGCATTGTTGATAATAATCACTATGGTCCTCTTGATAGTCTTCATTGTGATCGCCCTGATAAGTTCATCCCTGGGAGATTTTTCCAGCAATCTTCCTCTTTACCAAAAACAGTTAAAAGAAAAGGTTGATGTAGTGCATATATGGGTAGAGACTTTCGGATTTAATATAGAGACTGACCAGTTCTATGAAGCGTTCAATCCTAACAATGCGATGAAACTTGTGACAAAGATGCTTGCAGGACTAAGTGGTGTAATGAAGAACAGTTTTCTGATCCTGATCACGGTCATTTTCATTTTACTAGAGGCAGCAGGATTCCCTGCCAAGATAAGGGCCATAGTAGCGGACCCTTCGCAATCATTGCCCTTCTTTGACAAGTTCATTCATAACATACAACGCTATATGGCCCTTAAAACTATCATAAGCATAGGTACAGGCATTTTAGTATCGATCTTCCTCGCAATGCTGGGCGTTGACTTCGCACTTCTCTGGGGACTTGTGGCTTTCCTGATGAACTACATCCCCAATATAGGGTCTATATTAGCTGCTATACCGGCAGTTATACTTGCTTTCATACAGTTCGGTGGAGGAACTGCATTGATCACAATAGGAGGATACGCCGCAATAAACATTACTATAGGAAACTTTCTTGAACCAAGGATAATGGGAAAAGGTCTCGGACTCTCTACTCTCGTGGTGTTCCTCTCCCTTATATTCTGGGGATGGGTCTTCGGGCCTGTAGGTATGCTTTTATCCGTTCCTCTTACGATGACACTCAAGATCGCTCTTGATAGCAATGACAATACGCGCTGGATAGCTCTTCTGCTTGGATCATCTGCAGAGGGTTCGGCCGCATCCGATATTCAGATCGACACAAGAAACGAATAACTACATATGATCGTGCTTTTCTTCCTCTATTTAACGCAAATCTCTTAACGCATCTTAAATGGTCACGCCGTCTATCCTCTTTATCCCCGCATTAATAGCAGCATTAACAGCGTCCCGGTATTCTAAGGTCGTTATCCTTCTGTTGATCTCTGGATGATCAAAAGCTTTATAACAGGGGCGATACTGGTCCATAACGTTGAGATACGTATCGGCCGATATTTCCTCAGCTAAGAACCTTACTACCTCCTCTGTCCCTGCAATATTGTCAGGCATTACAAGGTGACGTACAAGAAGTCCCTT
>CP070669.1:414851-418485 GCA_020351835.1 Nitrospirota bacterium | reverse complement strand
GCCAGCCATATGTTGGGCCCGCCGATCTCACCAAGGAGCAATACTTTAGGTGATCTTATTACCCTGTAGGGCAAAGCCTGAGGGGTCAGTTCCATTATGCCGGCCTCAGTTTCAGAACTTATCCTGAAGATCGTTCCGGCATCATTACCGTCCACGACGACAGCAAGCTGTTCAGGCGGAAGCGCACTTGTAAAGAGACCGGCGAACATGGTCCTGTGCAGCATATCAGAGCTGTAGACCTCCACCCTTCCTCTTGGGCTGAACGCCGTAAAGAGCCTGTTAGCATCTCCCTGGGCCTCGAGGCGCCTGAGGTAAGCTCCGGTCTTATATTGATCTATATTGACAGACGGCTTTAATTGCGTAACGAGTATTGTAAGGGCAGCTCCCATAACAAGAGCTGATACGGCAAAAGCTCTAAGTCTCGATCCCCTGTATTCTTCAGCCGATAGCAGCCACAGCATCAAGACCAGAAGAACTACTGCCGGCGCCAGAAATATCAGGTCAGATGCAAGAAAGAGGTATAATAAGCCGATAGCGGTTATGCCACCTGCCCCGCTCCCTAACAGGTTAACACCGTACACGGATGCGATGTCTTTTCTGAATATTATAAAGGACCCGCCTATTATGACGGCCCCCATAAAAAAAGGAATAAAAAGCAAAATTATATAGAGAGCGAACCTGAGAAGCTGATCTTTGCTGAAAAAGACATACTGGATATCAATATTGAGCCCTTCGGATATGTAATATGCTACAGGTATGGAAATGAGGAATAGAATAAGGAAGACCGGAACAAAAAGCTCCCGCTTCTCTCTTAGCCTACTTGAGAGGAACGTAAGAAAGGTGCCGCTCGCTCCGAAACCCAGAAGGGCTATACTTATCACCAGATATGAGAAGTGATGATACCTGCTATAGGAGAGGGCTCGCATCAGGACTATCTGCATCGCGATAACAATTGAAGAGACAAGAAATACGGATGCACCCGAAAAGAAGTTCAGCCTGCGATCATCAGAGCCTTCTGAAGCTGCAAAGTGCTCGTTCATTCGGATCTCATCGCCTTACCGGTCATTGGAACGAACCTTACCGGTATTACCTGCCTGGACCTGATATCTCCCTTCATATCCTTTGATATAACCATAAGCATCTGAACCGAGTAGACACCTCCGACGGGTATCACGATCTTCCCGCCGGGCTTCAGCTGATCGATCAAAGGAGGCGGAACGTGACCCGAGGCACATGTGACGATGATAGCATCGAACGGAGCATGCTCCTTCCAGCCGAAATAACCGTCTCCCGTCTTTACCTTTACGTTACCGTATCCGAGCCGATCCAGCCTCTGTCGTGCTTCCTCTCCGAGCTCTTTAATTATCTCTATCGTATATATCTCTTTAGCCAGACCCGACAATATGGCCGCCTGATAACCTGAACCAGTTCCTATCTCCAAGACCGCTTCGTCCCCGTCAAGTTCCATAAGGTCTGTCATCAAGGCAACGACATATGGCTGTGAGATCGTCTGGCCGTGTCCGATAGGAAGAGGATGGTTCCTGTACGCGACGGCTCTCGACCTCGGTGGAACGAACTCATGCCGTGGAACGTTCCTCATGGCCCTGAGTACCCCGGGCCGCAGGGTCTCTCTGCCTGTCTGTCGCCCGGTGAACTTCATATCGGATGTTATCTCCCGGATCATCTGCTCCTTCATAGCAGAGTACCGATCTTCATCAGCAGGCAAAAGGACAGGAAATGCCAATAAGAAAAGAACAAATAAGGTGAATACTCTCATCATTATCACCTCGTCATAATGATCTCAATGGTCACGATCTATTAAGATTATACGTAAGGAAAGCTTTAATGTATAGGAACGCTATCGGATCGAAGCAAGGATCCCCTTCACCTTCTTCAGGTTCATCCTGTCATCCTCGTCTGTTGCCTTCGGGGTCTCCATAACGAGCGGTACCTTTCTTATCCTTTGGTCGGACAGGAGGTTCCTGAACCCCCTGCTGCCGATAGTACCCTTGCCTATATGCTCATGCCTGTCAACTCCCGATCCGTACGGTCTCTTGCAATCGTTGAGATGGACCAGTCTGAGTCCTTCGTCCCCAAAATGCGCATTTACCTCTTCAAGCAACTGCTCCACCCCTCCCTTCTTTCTTAAATCATAACCGGCGGCAAAGGCATGGCAGGTATCAATGCAGATACCTCCTATACCATCAGATGTGCACTGTTCGGCTATTTCCGCAAGTGCGGCAACTGAAGAGGTAATATCGCCCTTCTGCCCCGCCGTGTTCTCCAGCAGCAACCTGGCCCGGTATTTCCTTTTGCCAAGCGCCTTTGATATTGCCCGGGCCGCTCTTTTTCTCGCTTTCTTCTCGTCATCACCGCTTGCGCTCCCGGTATGTAGCACGACGTACTCTATGCCAAGCTTCTCGGCGTTATCCATCTCATATGAAAGAAAGTCTATCGATCTGCTTAGAAGGTCATCCGACCTGGAGGCAAGGTTTATCAGGTATGATGTATGTGAAAAGACCGGAGTGATATCAAGTTCACTTCTTAAGTCCCTGAAGCGCTTTATCTCTTCTTCACTGATGGCGGTCCGGGCCCACTGGCGAGGGCTGTGGGTGAATATCTGCATGGTCCTGCAGCCCAGCTCATCTGCACGTTCCAGTGCTTTGGATACCCCGCCTGCTATCGAGGTATGGAAACCTATCCTTACATCAGGTCCTTTTTTTACCCTTGGCTTTTTCAACCCTTATAGTTTTGCCCTTTAGCATGAACCTGTCAAGGCTTCTCACTACCTGCCCGGCATGGTCCCCCGATACCTCAACGAACGTAAATGAATCCTTTACGGCTATCTTCCCGATCATATTAAAGGGGACCTTAGCCTCATTTACAATGGTTTTAACAATATCCTTTGGCGTTACATTCGCGTTGCGGCCGATGGTTACAAAAAGCTTTGTCATGTACTCTTCTTTTTGTTCGATCCTGTCCCTTACCTCAAGAATATCCTCAAAAGCTATGCTCAGTATCCCGGCAACGGCATCCTCCGGCTCATTGTACACGAGTATCTTCCTGGCAAAATCTCTGAACCTTTCGTGTTCCCCGTCCTCTATCGCACCCGATACGTCATCGATGATGGCCTTCTGCCTCGCCTTCAGCACCTCCTCGGATGTCGGAAGCTTTTTCTTCTTTAGCCTTGTCTTTGCCTGCTTCTCAATGCCTTTTAACTGCCTGTATTCCTTCGGAGTTACAAAGGATATGGCAACTCCGGATTTCCCGGCCCTTCCCGTACGCCCTATCCTGTGCACATAGCTGTCGGGGTTCTGCGGGATACTGAAGTTGACCACATGGGTAACATCCTGGATATCCAATCCCCTGGCGGCAACATCGGTCGCAACGAGGATATCAACATCCCCGCTTTTGAAGCTGCCCATCACGGATTCCCTTTTTGCCTGTGTATAGTCACCATGTATGGCATCAGAGTTGTATCCCATCTTCTTGAGCTTCATCGCCACATCATCCACATCCCTCTTCGTATGACAGAAGACAAGACACCTGTACGGGTCTTCTATGTCTATTATCTTCGAGAGCGCGTTTATCTTCTCCTCTTCCCATACCTCGTAGAAGATCTGCTTGATCTTGG
>CP070669.1:411354-414751 GCA_020351835.1 Nitrospirota bacterium | reverse complement strand
TTATGTTATGACATCTTTACTGCCAGGATGAGCAGGTTGCATAACGATTCTAACATACTTGTCCTTGGAAGCCGGACGACAGAAACAGGTCTCGCATTAAGTATTCTCGATATCTGGCTGAGTACGGACTTTGAGGGTGGAAGGCACCAGGACAGGCTTGACAAGATCTCTGAAATGGAAAAGGTTATCTGCAATGGATAGAAGGCCGTTGAACAAGGTAGACGCGGATGTAAGGAACTCAATAGACAAGGAAATATTGCGCGAGAACCAGAACATTCTGCTAATAGCCTCTGAGAACTATACAAGCAGGGCTGTTCTTGAGGCCCAAGGCTCTATCTTTACGAATAAGTATGCTGAAGGATATCCCTCAAAGAGATATTACGGTGGCTGTGAATATGCCGACGAAGTAGAGACACTGGCAATTGAAAGAGCTAAGGAGCTCTTCGGAGCTGAGCATGTCAATGTACAACCTCATTCGGGCTCACAAGCAAATATGGCAGTGTACTTCTCGGTCCTTAACCCTGGAGATACAATTCTTGGGATGGACCTTCGTCATGGAGGACATCTTACTCACGGAGCCAAGGTAAGCTTCTCGGGAATTATATATCATGCAGAGTGCTACGGGGTCAATAAAGAAAGTGGTTATATCGATCATGATGCACTGAGAGATATCGCGAAAAAGACCAAACCCAGAATGATCATTGTAGGTGCAAGTGCATATTCGAGGATACTGGATTTTAAGCTGTTTGGTGAGGTCGCCAGGGAAACGGGGGCTTACCTCATGGCTGATATAGCACATATATCAGGTCTGATCGCTGCCGGTGAACATCCATCTCCCATTCCATATGCCGACTTTGTAACATCCACCACCCATAAGACCCTAAGGGGTCCGAGGGGAGGGCTTATAATGTGTAAAGGGGAGTTTGCAAAGGCCATTGACAAGACCATATTCCCCGGGATCCAGGGCGGTCCTCTTGTACATGCTATAGCGGCCAAGGCTGTTGCATTCAAAGAAGCTCTTTCTGAAGAGTTCAGGGAGTACCAAAAGAATGTAGTAAAGAATGCTCGGGTGATGGCAGGGGCGCTGATGAAGAGAGGTTTCGAGATCGTTTCGGGAGGGACTGATAATCACCTTATGCTTGTAGATCTAAGGAACAAGGGTATAAGTGGAAAAGAGGCCGAAAGTGTTCTTGAGCGCGCCGGGATCACCCTTAACATGAACTCCATCCCGTTCGACAATAAGCCTGCAACAGTGACAAGCGGCATAAGGATAGGGACCCCGTGTATTACTTCAAGAGGGATGGGCGAAAAGGAATCCGTTCTAATTGCGGAAATGATCGATGAGGTTCTTGGGAACATAAATGATAGCTCGGTCATTGATAAAACACGATCAAAGGTAATGGACCTATGCAGCAAATTTCCTGTTTATCAATGATCATATTGGGGATATAGTTCATGAAATGCCCTTTCTGCGGTAATATTGACGATAAGGTTATAGACTCCCGTATGGGTAAGGACGGCGATGTGATAAGAAGACGTCGCGAATGCCTTAAGTGCGAGAGAAGGTTCACTTCATACGAGAAAGTCGACGATATCCTGCCGGTCGTGGAAAAGAAGGACGGAAGGCGCGAACAGTATGACAGAATAAAGATACTTTCTGGTCTTCAAAAGGCATGTGAGAAAAGGCCTATACCTTTCGATACCCTTGAGAACGTAACTGATGAGATAGAAAAAAAAGTTCTTGCTGCAGGTGAGAAGGAGATAAGAAGCACATTTATCGGAGAACAGATCATGGAGCAGCTCAAGGCGCTCGATAAGGTGGCTTATGTAAGGTTCGCTTCGGTCTATAGGGAGTTTAAGGACATTAATGAGTTCATGGATGAAGTAAAGACCCTTTTCAAGTCAAAAAAATAGTGAAGTTTTGATCAATTTCTGGTATATAGATAATATTGTCGTGCAGCCCTGATCCTCGGGCTCTTGATCCGGTATTATAAATAGTTCGAAAGGACCTTATGGCACATCCAAAGATCCTCGCTTTTATTCTTGCAGGAGGTAAAGGAGAGAGGTTATTTCCTCTTACGGTTGACCGATCAAAGCCGGCTGTGCCCTTTGGCGGCCGCTACAGAATTGTAGATTTTGTACTCAGCAATTTCATTAATTCGGATATCTTTTCCATATACCTGTTAATACAGTATAAGTCTCAGTCACTGATAGAGCACGTGCGAAAGAACTGGGTGCTTTCCCCGGTGATCTCTAACCATTTCGTCGCATTGGTCCCTCCTCAGATGCGCATGGGGCCGGAATGGTTTCAGGGAACGGCCGATGCCGTCTTCCAGAACATCAACCTTATTAAGAACCATAAACCTGAACTGGTCGCCATATTCGGTGCTGACCATATTTACAGGATGGATATACGCCAGATGGTTGACTTTCATCTTTCATCGGACGCTGTAGCAACAGTTGCAGCTATACCAGTCCCAATTAATGAGGCCTCATCGTTCGGAGTCATAAGGGCGGACAAAAAAGGTAAGATATCGGGCTTTGACGAAAAGCCGGATAAGCCGAAGCATATGGCGGGCAGACCGGATCACGCTCTTGCATCAATGGGTAATTATATTTTCAATACGGACACTCTACTGGAAGCTCTTTCCCTTGCACAGAAGAACAAGGAGCATGACTTCGGAAAGCATATACTTCCAAACCTGGTTGCTTCAGATAAGCTCTTTGCCTACGATTTCTCGACCAACGTCATTCCCAGCATTAAGGGATATGAGGAAGTAGGTTACTGGAGGGACGTCGGTACTATAAAAGCATATTTTAATGCTCACAGGGATATGCTTGGTTCCCGGCCGAAGCTTGAGATAGAGAACTACCAGTGGCCGATACACCCCTCATATTCAAATAATGCTTCTGTCCGTATTCTTAATGGAGAAATAGTTAACAGCCATATAGCAGAGGGAAGTGTCATAAAGAATGCCAGGATAGTGGACAGTTTCATACGAAGAGGAGTAACGATCGAAGATGATGTGTTAATAGAGAACTCGATAATAATGGATAATACAGTTATAAAGAAGGGAGTAAAGATCAAGGACGCAATAATAGATAAATGGAACGTTATAAAGAAGGATAAGAGGATCGGCTTTAACGAAAAAGATGACCGGTTCAATATCCACATTGATGAGTCCGGCCTGAGAGTTATGCCAAGGGGCAAGAGAGGGTAGGTTTTCGCGCTTTCGGGTTCCATCCAAATTGACTGTATTCCATTAAATTATGTAACATATTTCTTGCTTGGGGAGTCGTCTAACGGCAGGACGGCAGACTCTGGATCTGTTTGTGGGGGTTCGAATCCTCCCTCCCCAGCCAATAAAGCAGTAACTAGTTATTAGTGATTTGTATC
>CP070669.1:388315-411254 GCA_020351835.1 Nitrospirota bacterium | reverse complement strand
GCCGGCAAGACCACTACGACCGAAAGAATTCTTTATTATACGGGAGTTACGTATAAGATTGGAGAGGTTCATGACGGGACGGCTGTTATGGACTGGATGCCTCAGGAGCAGGAAAGAGGTATTACCATCACGTCTGCTGCAACAACATGCTTCTGGAAAGAACACAGGATAAACATCATAGATACCCCCGGCCACGTAGACTTCACAATAGAGGTAGAGAGAGCGTTGAGGGTTCTTGACGGTGCGGTAGCCGTGTTCGATGCTGTGGCAGGTGTTGAACCTCAGTCCGAGACCGTGTGGAGGCAGGCTGATAAGTACAAAGTTCCCCGTGTGGCTCTTGTAAATAAAATGGACAGGGTAGGATCTGATTTCTTCAGCGCCGTCAACTCGATGGTCGAGAGGCTTGATGCTAATCCCGTACCGGTCCAGATACCGATAGGTGCGGAAGAGAACTTCAGAGGCCCCATTGACCTTATAAGTATGAAGGCTTACTACTTTGATGATGAGACACTCGGTGCGAAGTTCGTAGAGGATGAGATTCCCGAAGAACTAAAGGCTCAGGCCGAGGAATACAGAGAAAAAATGATCGAGGCTATATCGGACGTTGATGACGAGATAATGGAGAAGTATCTTGGCGGAGAAGAGATCCCTGCGGAGATGATCAAAAGAGCACTTCGGAAGGGAACCGTGGAACTGAAGCTTACGCCCGTTTTATGTGGTTCGGCATTTAAGAACAAGGGAGTTCAGATGATACTTGACGGTATAGTGGATTTCCTGCCTTCACCGGTTGATGTAACGCCGATGAAGGGGATAAACGAGGATGGCTCGGAAGGGGACAGAAAGGCCTCTGATGACGAGCCGTTTGCTGCTCTTGCGTTCAAGGTAATGACCGATCCTTTTGTGGGCCAGCTGACATTCATGAGGGTCTACTCGGGGGTCCTTTCGGCGGGATCATACGCATATAATTCGACCAAGCAATCAAAGGAGAGGATAGGAAGGATCCTCAGGATGCACTCAAATAAGAGAGAAGAGATAAAGGAAGTCAGGGCGGGCGATATTGCTGCGGTCGTTGGACTGAAGAACACGTTAACCGGAGATACCCTGTGCAATGAGGACAAGCCTATCATCCTCGAATCGATGGAGTTCCCCGATCCGGTCATATCAGTCGCAGTTGAACCCAATACAAATGCAGACCAGGAGAAATTGTCCGTGTCACTTGTAAAGCTGGCCCAGGAGGACCCATCCTTTAACGTATCCTACGATGATGAGACAGGGCAGACGATAATCTCCGGGATGGGTGAACTTCACCTCGAGATCATCGTTGATCGGCTTTTAAGGGAGTTCAAGGTCGGTGCAAATGTCGGCAAACCCCAGGTGGCTTATAAGGAAACTATAAAGAAAGGTGCTCCGGCTGAGGGCAAGTTCGTAAGACAGTCCGGTGGAAGGGGCCAGTACGGGCATGTCCAGATGGAGGTCGAGCCCTTCGGAGATGGCGGGGGATTTGAGTTTGTTAACAAGATCACCGGCGGCTCTATCCCGAAAGAGTACATACCTGCCGTAGAGAAGGGTGTTAAAGAGGCGATGGAGACCGGAATACTTGCCGGATACCCGGTCGTCGACGTAAGGGTGACCCTGCTTGACGGTTCATATCATGAGGTCGATTCGTCAGAGATGGCGTTCAAGATAGCCGGTTCGATGGGATTTAAGGAGGGCATGAAGAAGGCCTCTCCCGCGCTCCTTGAGCCGATAATGTCAGTTGAGGTAGTTACTCCCGAGGAGTATATGGGTGATGTCATCGGTGATCTGAACTCCAGAAGGGGGAAGGTCCATTCGATGGAGAAGCGAGGTAATGCCCAGGTGGTCAGATCATCGGTTCCACTGTCAGAGATGTTCGGATATGCAACCGATCTGAGGTCCAAGACGCAGGGCAGGGCAACATATACCATGCAGTTCTCCAACTATGAAGAGGTGCCCAGGAGCATTTCCGAGACGATTGTTTCGAAGATCAAGGGAGAGTGAATTTTTTTCCCGGAATCCTTTGATTTTTATAAAGTAAGTTTGATATATTACTAACTTCCAGATTATATTTCGGGGCCGTAGAACGGCCATCCTGAAAAAGGAGGAGAGATGGCGAAGGAGAAATTTGAAAGGACAAAGCCGCATGTCAACATAGGTACGATAGGGCATGTTGACCATGGGAAGACTACGCTTACGGCCGCGATAACGAAGGTATTGGGGATGAAGGGACAGGCGCAGTTCACGGCATATGATCAGATAGACAATGCCCCTGAGGAGAAGGCAAGGGGTATAACGATAGCGACGGCACATGTTGAGTACGAGACGGACAACCGTCATTACGCGCATGTTGACTGTCCTGGGCACGCCGACTATGTAAAGAACATGATAACCGGAGCGGCGCAGATGGACGGAGCGATACTGGTTGTGAGCGCTGCAGACGGACCGATGCCGCAGACCAGGGAGCATATCCTTTTGGCGCGTCAGGTAGGAGTGCCATATATAGTTGTATATATGAACAAGACGGACCAGGTGGATGATCCTGAGCTATTGGACCTGGTGGAGCTTGAGGTAAGGGAGCTATTGAGCAAGTATGAGTTCCCCGGGGATGATATTCCGATAGTAAAGGGCAGTGCGCTTAAGGCCCTTGAGAGCTCAAGTGAGGATCAGGGAGCAGAGGAGTTCAAGAGCATACTGGAGCTGATGGACGCGGTAGATGCGTATGTACCTGAGCCGCAGAGGCCGCTTGATAAGCCTTTCTTGATGCCGATAGAGGATGTTTTCTCGATCAGTGGTAGAGGTACGGTAGTAACAGGCAGGGTAGAGAGAGGGATAATCAAGGTAGGCGAGGACGTGGAGATAGTAGGGATAAGGGATACGCAGAAGACGGTGGCCACGGGAGTGGAGATGTTCAGGAAGCTCCTTGATGAGGGCCGTGCAGGTGATAATGTGGGAGTGCTGCTTAGGGGAACAGGTAAGGATGAGGTAGAGAGGGGTCAGGTACTGGCAAAGCCCGGGAGCATAACGCCACATACGAAGTTCAAGGGCGAGGCATATGTACTGACGAAAGAAGAGGGTGGAAGGCATACACCCTTTTTTAATGGATACAGGCCGCAGTTCTACTTCAGGACGACGGATGTGACGGGTGTTGCTAACCTGCCGGATGGAGTGGAGATGGTGATGCCCGGAGATAACGTGACGATATCGGTAGAGCTGATAGCGCCTATAGCGATGGAGAAGGAGCTGAGGTTTGCGATAAGGGAAGGCGGAAGGACGGTTGGAGCAGGTGTTGTCACAGAGGTAATAGAATAGGCATTGTGGAGATCTAAAGATAAATGAACCAGAAGATAAGGATAAAACTAAGGGCATATGACCACAGACTTCTCGACCTTTCGGTCAAAGAGATAGTCGACACTGCCCAGAGGACGGGAGCAAGGCTTTGCGGGCCTGTTCCGCTACCTACCAGGATACAGAAGATAACTGTCTTAAGATCTCCTCATGTTGACAAGAAATCAAGGGAGCAGTTCGAGATTCGTACACATAAAAGGCTTATTGATATACATGATCCCACACCTCAGACAGTGGACGCCCTTATGAAGCTTGAGATAGCGGCCGGTGTCGATGTGGAGATAAAACTTTGAGAACACTTATCGGAAAGAAGCTCGGTATGACCCAGATATTCGACGAGAAGGGTGACATGATACCTGTAACTGTCATCGAAGCCGGACCGTGCTGTGTTATCCAGATAAAGACCAAAGAGAAGGACGGATATGAATCCATTCAGGTCGGCTATCAGGAGGAAAAAAAGCTTAAGCGCGTTAATAAGGCGATGAAGGGAGTGTTCGATAAGGCCGGAGTAAAGCCATACAGGATCATCAGGGAGATACCGCCGGTGGAGGCTCAGGTAGGCGATATGTTAACGGTAGAGCTCTTTCAGAAGGGTGATACCGTAAAGGTCACAGGCATATCCAAGGGCATGGGCTTCCAGGGTGTCATGAAACGTCACGGGTTCGGAGGCGGGCCGGCCACTCACGGGTCCATGTTCGGAAGAGCACCGGGTTCGATAGGACAGAGCGCATCGCCATCAAAGGTATGGAAAGGGATAAAGATGCCCGGGCGCATGGGTTCTGACAGGGTTGCCGTAAAGAACCTTAAAGTAGTTGATGTCAATGTTGATCAGAACATAATGCTTATCAGAGGGGCTATACCCGGATCAAAGGGAAGCTACCTTGAAATAGAGAAGGGTAATTGATAATGGCCGATATCGAAATAAAGAACATGGAGAACAAGGCGGTTGGCAAGGCCAGTCTTAAAGATGACGTGTTCGGCGTACCGGTGAATGCGGGATTGCTTCATAGCGCGGTCGTTAACTTTCTTGCAAACCAGAGGCAGGGAACCCACTCAACTAAGACAAGAGGAAAGGTAAGAGGAGGGGGCAAAAAGCCATGGAGGCAGAAAGGGACCGGGAGGGCCAGGGCCGGAAGCATAAGGTCACCCCTCTGGAAGGGAGGAGGAACAACCTTCGGACCACAGCCCAGAGATTATTCATATAATATTAATAAAAAACAGAAGAAACTTGCTTTGAAGACGGCGCTGTCATCTAAGCTGTCGGATGAGCAGATAATCGTTCTTGACGAGCTCAAGGTAGATAGCCCCAGGACAAAGAGCATGGTAGCGATACTGGGCAATTTAGGGCTTGAGGGCAAGAAGGTCCTCATTGTTACTAAAGAGAAGGACGAGAACGTCTATCTTTCTTCAAGGAACATCCCCTACCTGAAGGTCAAGAGAGCATCAGATATCAATACATATTCATTATTGACCCACGAGTACATCCTTATAACCAAGGATGCTCTTCAGGCAGTACAGGAGGCTATCTGATATGGACCTGTATGCTGTCATCAAGAGGCCGCTGTTCACCGAAAAAGGAACTGCACTGAAGGAAAAGGACAATAAGGTGTTGATCGAGGTCGACAGCAAAGCAAATAAGATAGAGATAAAGAAGGCAGTTGAGGAGATCTTCAAGGTAAAGGTCGAGAAGGTCAATACTTACAAGAGAAAACCTAAGCGCAGAATGAGAGGCCGTATACCGGGATTCACATCTGCATCGAAGAAAGCTATCGTGACCCTGAAAAAGGGTGAGAAGCTTGATTTCATAGAGGGAGCTTAGATGGGAATAAGAGCTTATAAACCTACGTCTCCCGGAAGAAGGTTCCAGACGGTATCCGACTTTAAGGATATCACGACCGATAAGCCTCATAAGCCGTTGCTCAAGGACTCAAGGAAGAGCGGTGGAAGGAACAACAAGGGGCGTGTTACGGCATGGCAGCGCGGTGGCGGAACAAAAAGACGCTACAGGGTTATCGATTTCAGAAGAGATAAGTTCAATATACCGGCAGTAGTAGAGACGATAGAGTATGATCCTAACCGTTCTGCAAGGATAGCTCTCGTAAAGTATGCCGATGGTGAGAGACGTTATATTATAGCCCCCGACGGTATAATGGTCGGTGATAAGATAGAATCAGGCAATGAGGTCGAGATAAAAGTGGGTAATGCATTACCGTTGCGTTCAATACCTCTCGGAGGTTTCATACATAATATAGAGCTTAGGCCCGGACAGGGAGCCGTTTTTATGAGAAGTGCCGGTTCCCAGGCACAATTGGTTGCCAAGGACAGCAAGTATGCACATATAAAGCTCGGTTCCGGTGAGGTAAGGCTTATATCAGTTAGCTGCATGGCTACGATAGGACAGGTCAGTAACACCGACCATGAGAACATAACGGTAGGAAAGGCCGGAAGGACCCGCTGGAAGGGAAGGCGTCCCAACGTAAGGGGTGTTGCCATGAACCCGATCGACCACCCTCTTGGCGGTGGTGAAGGAAGGTCCTCAGGCGGAAGGCCTGCATGTTCACCGTGGGGCAGGCCTGAAGGTGTTAAGACGAGAAAGAAGAAGAGCTCGGACAAACTGATAATTAAAAGGCGTAAATAAAAGGACAGGAGGACGAATTGCCTAGATCTGTTAAAAAAGGACCATTTGTAGATGAAAAGCTGATGAAGAAGGTCGACAAGATGATCGAAACCGGAGACAAGAAGATCATCAAGACATGGTCCAGAAGGTCTACCATAGTCCCGGAGTTCATTGGGTATACATTTGCTGTACATAATGGCAAGAAGTTCGTACCGGTCTACGTTACTGAGAACATGGTCGGCCATAAGCTCGGTGAGTTCTCTCCGACCAGAACATTTAAGGGCCATTCCGGCTCTGAAAAAAGGACCGGTGTTAAGGGTTAATGACTATGGAAGCAAAAGCGGTAATGAGATATGTTCGAATAACCCCAAGGAAGGCAAGAAGGGTTGTTGACCTCATCAGGGGGAAAAGAGCTGATGAGGCAGCGCTGTCCCTTAAGTTCATGCCATACAGGGGTGCGGACCTAGTAGGAAGGCTGCTTCGCTCAGCTATGGCTAACGCCGAGCAGAAAGAAGTGGTAGCGCCGGAAGAGATGAAGATCGTGAAGGCGTTTGTAGATGAAGGACCCGTGATGAAAAGGCTGAGGCCTCGAGCCATGGGCAGGGCGAACGTGATCAAGAAAAAGACAAGCCATATAACGCTTGTACTTTCAGATTAGACGGAGGTAAGGTTTGGGTCAGAAAGCTCATCCGATAGGTAACAGACTGGGTATCATAAAGTCATGGAGCTCGAAATGGTTCATGAAGCAGGGTTATGCGGACACTCTCCATGAGGATATTAATATAAGGAAATATATTAAGAACAGGCTGTTCCATGCCGGTATTTCAAGCATAGAGATAGAGAGGACCGGTGATAAGATAAGGATGTTCATTAATACAGCCCGCCCCGGGATCATAATAGGCAAGAAAGGTGTAGAGGTAGAAAAACTGAAAAAGGATATAGAGTTCCTTACCGGCAAGCAGGTGCAGATAGATATCAAGGAGATAAGAAAACCGGAACTTGACGCACAGCTTGTTGCAGAGAACATAGCTCTTCAGCTTGAAAAAAGAGTTGCTTTCAGAAGGTCTATGAAGAAGGCAGTGTCATCCTCGATGAGGTTCGGTGCCCTGGGGGTGAAGGTATCATGCGGTGGAAGGCTTGCCGGTGCTGAAATAGCCCGATCGGAGTGGTATAGAGAGGGCAGAGTTCCTCTTCATACTTTGAGGGCCGATATTGATTACGGTACGGCAGAGGCAAGAACGACATACGGGATAATTGGCGTTAAGGTGTGGATCTACAAGGGCGAGGTATTGCCCGAGACAAGAGAGTCAAGATAGGGGTATTGAACGATGTTAATGCCGAAAAAGGTTAAGTTCAGGAAGATGCAGAAAGGCCGAAGGGCCGGTAAATCGCATAGAGGATCGAAGATAGCTTTTGGCGAGTTCGGACTGAAGGCTATAGAGGCAGGATGGATAACAAGCCGCCAGATAGAAGCGGCCAGGATAGCTATCACCCGTCATGTTAAGCGTGGCGGGAAGGTATGGATAAAGATATTCCCTGACAAGCCGATAACCAAGAAGCCTGCGGAAACGAGAATGGGTAAAGGTAAAGGAAATCCGGAGTACTGGGTAGCTGTGGTCAAGCCAGGGCGGATCCTTTATGAGATGTCAGGTGTAGGAGAAGAGGTAGCAAAAGAGGCGTTCAGGCTGGCAGCACATAAGTTGCCTGTAGCCACAAAGTTCGTAAAAAGGAATGGTGAGGTATTATGAGGGCCTCTGAACTTAGGGACCTGACGATAGACGAGCTGAGACAGAAGGAACAGGACTTCAGAAAGGAGCTGTTTAACCTTCGTTTTCAGAGCGCCACGGGAGAGATACAGAACCCGAAGAGGATCAATGTAGTAAGAAAGGACATAGCAAAAGTTCTTACGATCATTACCGAGAAGCAGAAGGATATGGAAAAGCAAGGAGCAGAGAAGAATGCCTAAAAAGGTATATACAGGAAAAGTAATAAGTGACAAGATGGACAAGACCATAACGGTTGCGGTAACACGGCTCTCTCAGCATAGACGCTATAAAAAGACTATAAAGAGAGTATCTAAGTTCACTGTTCATGATGAAGGCAATAGCAGCAAGGTCGGTGATACCGTACGAATCATGGAAGCAAGCCCAATCAGTAAGAAGAAAAGATGGGTTATGCTGGACATAGTAGAGAGCGCATAAGGAGAATTGTGAATGATCCAGGTAGAGACCCTTCTTGATGTAGCAGATAATTCGGGCGCAAAGAAGGTCCAGTGCATAAAAGTACTTGGCGGATATCGTCGCAGGTATGCTCGAGTCGGAGACGTAATAGTCGCCAGCGTAAAGAACGCGATGCCCGAGGGCCAGGTCAAGAAAGGTAACAAGGTAAAGGCGGTTGTTGTAAGGACCAGAAAAGAGACCAAACGTTCGGATGGTTCCTGTATAAGGTTCGATCAGAACGCAGTGGTGTTGATAAATGCACAGGGCGAGCCTTTAGGAACGAGGATATTCGGTCCTGTTGCGAGAGAGCTGAGATGGAAGGATTTCACGAAAATCATATCTCTTGCTCCTGAGGTGTTGTAGGAGGAGAAATGGGTCTTGGTATAAGGAAAGAAGATACAGTGATGATACTATCGGGGAAGGAAAAGGGCAAGCAGGGAAGAGTCCTTTCTGTCCTTAACAAGAAGGATATGGTGCTTGTCGAAAAGATCAACATGATAAAGAAGCACATGAGACCTAATAAGACATATACACAGGGCGGTATCATAGAGAAAGAAGGGCCGGTGCATGTGTCCAAGGTCATGCTCATATGCCCGAGATGCAACAAACCCACAAGGATCTCGAACGTTTCCCTTGAGGGCGGAAAGAAGGTAAGAGGCTGTAAGAAATGCAAGGAGGTCATTGACCAGTAATGGTTCCCAGACTTAAAGATAAATATCATAAAGAGGTCGTCCCGGCCCTCCTGAAGGAGTTCTCGTATAAGAACATAATGCAGGTACCCAAACTGGAGAAGGTTATCCTCAACGTGGGATTGGGTGAGGCATTGCAGAACATAAAACTTCTTGATGCTGCACAGAACGAACTCTCGATGATAACAGGACAGAAAGCAGTTGTAACGAAGTCCAAAAAGGCCATTGCGGGTTTCAAGCTCAGGAAGGACCTGCCTATAGGTTGCAGGGTGACACTGAGAAAGGACCGCATGTATGAGTTCCTTGACAGAATGATATCTATAGCATTGCCCAGGATAAGGGACTTCAGGGGTGTCTCATCTAAGGCGTTCGATGGACACGGTAATTATTCTCTGGGTGTGAAAGAGCAGTTCATATTCCCTGAGATCAATTACGATAAAGTTGAGATGGTGCACGGGATGAACATAGTAATATGCACCACTGCTAATACCGACGAAGAAGGAAAATCGCTTCTCCAGAACCTGGGGATGCCGTTCAAGAAATAGTAAGGAGTTATTAATGGCCAAGACGTGTATGATCGAAAAAGCTAAGAGGAAGCCGAAGTTCAAGGTAAGGGAATACAACAGGTGCCGGATCTGCGGACGCCCCAGGGCTTATCTGAGGAAGTTCGCGATGTGCAGGGTATGTTTCAGAACATTAGCGCTCCAGGGGCATATACCCGGAGTTACAAAATCAAGCTGGTAGGGGTGTAAGAGTTATGTTGACCGATCCAATAGCTGATATGTTGACAAGGATTCGCAATGCGATAAGGGTAAAGGCCGACAAGGTCGATATTCCGGCCTCAAGGATAAAGCTCGAAATAGCGAAGATCCTGAAGGAAGAGGGTTTTATCCGGGCATACAAGATAATAAAGGATAAACGTCAGGGGATTCTCAGGCTGTCTATCAAGTATGTGAACCAGGAGAGCGTTATCGGCGGCCTCAAGAAAATAAGTAAGCCGGGAAGAAGGGTGTACGTAGGTTCCAAGGAAGTCCCGGCCGTAATGGGTGGGGTAGGCATAGCTATCCTGACCACTTCGCAAGGAATTATGCATGACAGAGCTGCCCGGTCACAGGGGGTAGGCGGAGAGCTGCTCTGTTACGTCTGGTAGGAGCAAATTTAAAGGAATTAACGAAAGTAGGAGCAATGAGATGTCAAGAATAGGAAAGCAGCCGATAGATATCCCGAGCGGAGTTGATGTTAAGATCAGCAACAGGCAGGTCTCGATAAAGGGGCCTAAGGGCCAGCTGCAGTGGGAGCATCCGGATGTTATATCGGTTGATCTTAAAGATAATAAGATGCATGTCACCAGGCCGGATGATTCTAAGCCGAAGAGGGCTTTGCACGGACTCACCCGTAGCCTTATTGCCAGCATGGTAACCGGAGTAGTGGACGGCTTCAAGAAGGACCTGGAGCTGGTCGGCGTTGGTTACAGGGTACAGCTGCAGGGTAACAAGCTGGTCTTCTCACTGGGATATTCTCATCCGGTAGAGTTCCATCTTCCTGATGGAATAACTGCGGAAGTCGACAAGAAGCAGACCCAGATCTCGATCAGCGGTATCGATAAGCAGCTGGTTGGGCAGGTAGCCGCAAACATAAAAGAGATCAGGCTTCCCGATGCATACAAAGGCAAGGGAGTAAGATATGCTGACGAGCGTATCAAGCTTAAGCCGGGTAAGACAGCAAAATAGTTGAGGATCAAGGAGGATCTTTAATTGCCGTTAAATAAAGTACTAGCCAGGAAGAAAAGGCAAAAACGAATAAGGAAGAAAGTGATCGGAACAGCCGAACGACCGAGGTTCGCTGTTTTCAGGAGCTCAAATCATATATATGCTCAGATAATAAACGATGATGCCGGACACACGATAATATCTGCATCTACACTTGATAAGGACCTGATATCACATAAGGGCCACAAGGGAAACAGTGATGCAGCCAAGCGAGTTGGAGAGGTGCTGGCTAAGAAGGCACTTGATAAGGGAGTGAAGAAGGTAGTGTTTGACAGAGGTGGATATATATATCACGGACGTATCAAGGCTCTGGCTGATGGTGCCAGAGAGGGTGGTCTGGAATTTTGATAATTCTTGTAAGGAGGAAAAGTGTATAACGCAGACCCTGAAGAGCAGTCTTTAAAAGAGAAGGTCGTCTTTATTAATAGAGTCGCTAAAGTTGTGAAAGGCGGAAGAAGGTTCTCATTCACAGCCCTTGTTGTTGTTGGCGACGGTCAGGGTCAGGTAGGCGTTGGCAAAGGGAAGGCCACTGAGGTTCCAGAGGCAATAAGAAAAGGCGTGGAGCAGGCCAAGAAGTCCCTGGT
The DNA here is from genome assembly GCA_020351835.1 of Nitrospirota bacterium. Classification (GTDB taxonomy): domain Bacteria; phylum Nitrospirota; class Thermodesulfovibrionia; order Thermodesulfovibrionales; family BMS3Bbin05; genus BMS3Bbin05. The sequence continues at coordinate 400,013 of CP070669.1, read as the reverse complement.
GCCTTTTCCTCTCAAGGATGGGACGATCCCCCACAGGGTCATAGGGAGATACGGAGCAGGAACAGTTGTAATAAACCCGGGGCAGAAAGGTACGGGTATCATCGCCGGCGGGGCGGTGAGGGCATTGTTCGAGGTTGCCGGTATTCAGGATATTGTCGCGAAATCGATCAGGAGCCAGAACCCGTTCAATACGATAAAGGCAACGATGGAGGGATTAAAGTCGCTTAAGGACCCCGAATCGGTTCTCAGGATCAGGGGCAGGCTGGAAGATGAAGCACAGCAGGAGGTCAATGCCTGATCATGCTTAAGATAAAGCTTAAAAAAAGTTATATCGGAATACCTGAAAAACAGAGGAAGGTGCTAAGGGCACTTGGGCTGAGGAAGATAGGTACAGTGGTGTCCAAGCCGGATGACCCTGTGTTCAGAGGAATGATACATAAGGTTCAGCACCTGGTGGAGGTATCCGAACAGTAGTTTTCGGAGGTCAATACAATGAAAATAGAGGATCTAAAACCAGTCCAGGGTAGCAAAAGAAAAAAGAAAAGGATAGGAAGAGGACCGGGCTCTGGACACGGCAAAACGGCCACGAAAGGCCACAAGGGACAGAAATCGAGGTCAGGGTCCGGTAAGGGTGCAGGCTTCGAGGGCGGTCAGATGCCTATGCAGAGAAGGTTACCCAAGAGGGGATTCAAGAACTATCCTTTTAAGCTCGAATTCGCCATAGTGAACCTCAGGGATATAGCCAGGATAGAGGATGCGGACGAGATCACGCCGGAGGTTCTCGTGAAGAAGGGGATGGTCAAGAAAGTTCTCGATGGCATAAAGGTCCTTGGCAACGGCGAGGTCTCAAAGGCAGTCACGGTCAAGGCTCACGCTTTCAGTGAATCAGCAAAGAAGAAGATCGCGGCGGCAGGTGGCAAGGTCGAGGTAATAGAGTTTTGAGCGTTGTATCAAGCTTTCAGAATATCTTCAAAATAGAGGAACTCAAAAGAAGGATCTTCTTCACATTCTCACTCCTTGCGGTCTACCGGATAGGTGCCCACATCCCTACGCCTGGGATAGACGGTGAGCAGCTTAGTCAGTTCCTGAACGATCGCGGCGGTGCGCTCATGGGATTTTTTGATATGTTCTCAGGAGGAGCACTTTCAAGGGTCACAATATTCGCCCTCGGGATCATGCCGTACATCAGCGCATCCATCATACTTCAGCTTTTGACGGTCGTTGTTCCGGCAATAGGGAAACTGGCGAAAGAGGGTGAAGAAGGAAAGAAGAAGATCATGAAGTATACGAGGTACGGGACCATCCTGATCAGTGTCATACAGTCATTCGGTATCTCGGTAGGCCTTGAAAGCATGCAGGGAGGAGCTTTTATTCAAAGTCCGGGGTGGGGATTCCGGCTTTTAACGGTTATAACTCTTACATCCGGAACGGCATTTATAATGTGGCTGGGTGAGCAGATAACCGAGAGAGGCATCGGTAATGGCATATCACTTATCATATTCGCCGGTATAGTAGCAAGGCTCCCACAGGCCCTTATCAGTACTTACCAGCTATTGAAGGCTGGCGAGCTTTCTATATTCCTGCTTTTGTTTATAATGGCACTTGCAGTTATCGTTATAGGGGCTATCATATATTTCGAGAGGGGCCAGAGAAAGGTACCTGTACAGTATGCCAAACGGGTCGTGGGAAGGAAGGTTTATGGTGGACAGAGCACACACATACCATTAAAGGTCAATACCTCCGGTGTTATTCCGCCTATATTTGCGTCATCGATCATAATGTTCCCTGCGTCGGTCGCAAGTTTCATCGCAGTTCCGTGGGTACAGAGCATGGCGAACCAGCTTTCACCGGGTAATGCGCTATATACGATACTTTTTGTGGGAATGATAATATTTTTCTGTTATTTCTATACAGCAATAGTCTTTAATCCGGTCGATGTCGCAGACAACCTTAAGAAGCACGGCGGTTTTATCCCTGGCATAAGGCCGGGAAAGAACACGTCTGAATATCTATACAGAGTATTATCAAGACTTACATTTGTTGGCGCTGCTTATCTTTCAGTTGTTTGTGTTCTGCCAACGTTCCTGATACAGGAGTTCAATGTGCCGTTCTATTTCGGAGGCACTTCCCTCCTGATCGTAGTTGGTGTTGCCCTCGATACGGTCTCTCAGGTAGAGTCACATCTTCTTACGAGGTCGTACGACGGACTTCTCAGAAAGGGAAGGGTCAGGGGCAGAAGATAAGCAGGTCTTTTTTGTGTTCTTTGATCATATTGCAGGGGCAATTGCCAGGTCAGTGGAAGTAACTGATGATAATCTCTAATGAAGATGACAGAAAGAACCTGGCCAGGGCCTGCAGAATAGTTGCCGAAACGCTTTACGCGCTTGGAGGGATGATCCGGCCGGGGGTGACCACTAAGGAATTGGAGCTCTTTGCTGATGAGATGGTGCGTTCGAAGAGCGGAGTGCCCGTATTTAAGGGTTACAGGGGCTATCCATCGAGCATATGCACGTCGGTGAACGAGCAGGTGGTGCATGGCATCCCCAGTGCTACGAGGTACCTTAAAGAAGGGGACATTATCGGGATAGATCTTGGGGTGAAGTATAACGGATTCATTGGTGATTCAGCCGTTACCTTTCCCGTCGGACCGGTGTCCGATGATGCAAAGAGACTTATGGAGGTCACTAGTGAGGCCCTTGAGCATGGAATAGCTAAGGCAGTTGCAGGGAATAATGTCTCTGATATCTCGGCGGCTGTGCAGGGACACGCCGAAGACAATGGGTATTCGGTGGTCAGGGCGTTTGTGGGACACGGCCTTGGTCGAGAACTGCATGAGGAACCCCAGATACCCAACTATGTGGTGAAAAAGAACGATTACCCTCTGAAAGAGGGTCTGGTCCTGGCGATAGAGCCGATGGTGAACGCAGGAGGGTTCGAGGTCAGCGTCCTTGGGGACGGCTGGACGGCAGTTACGGCTGACGGATCACTTTCTGCACATTTTGAGCATACAGTGGTCGTTAGGGATAAAGTGCCCGAGGTGTTGACTAAACTGTAAACAGGCATTTATAATAATTGGCTATAAATTATGGCAAAAGAAGATAATATAGAGGTCGAAGGAACTATTCTGGAGGCCCTGCCGAATGCGCGTTTCAAGGTGGAGCTTGATAGCGGTCAGGAGATCATGGCATACGTTTCAGGCAAGATGCGCATTCATTATATAAAGATTTTGCCCGGTGACAAGGTATTGGTAGAGATGTCACCATACGACCTGACTAAAGGAAGAATAACCTACAGGTACAAATAACCGGAGGCTAAATGAAAGTACGTTCATCAGTAAAGCCTATATGTGCTAAATGCAAGATCATAAAAAGAAAAGGTGTTATAAGGATCATATGCGAGAATCCCAAGCATAAGCAGCGCCAGGGATGATCGTTAAAGGAGTGTATGCATGGCAAGAATAGCTGGAGTTGATCTGCCAAAGAACGAAAGGGTAGAGATAGGTCTTACAAGGATCTTCGGGATAGGAAGGTCGTTGTCCAAGAAGATATTGGGAACGTGCAGCATAGACGTCAATACAAGGGTGAAGGACCTTCGGGACGATGAGATACTGAAGATCAGGAACGCTATCGATAAGGATTACGAAGTAGAAGGAGATCTCAGGCGCGAGATCTCGATGAACATAAAGCGTCTTAAGGATATCGGCTGTTATAGAGGGCTGAGGCACCGGACCGGACTTCCGGTCAGGGGGCAGAAGACGAAGACGAACGCCCGTACACGTAAGGGGCCCAAGAAGCTCGTTACCGGAAAGAAAGGAAAGTAAAAAATGGCTAAGAGAAGAAGAGGGCCGAAGAAAGAGAAGAAACACGTTGCTTACGGGGTCGCTCATATAAAGACGACCTTTAACAATACGATCGTAACTATATCCGATCAGATCGGCAATGTTGTTGCGTGGGCAAGTGCCGGAGGGCTCGGGTTCAAGGGTTCCAGGAAGAGCACACCCTATGCTGCACAGATGGCAGCCAATACTGCTGCAAAGAAGGCTATGGATATGGGAATGAAACAGATAGATGTCTTTGTCAAAGGTCCCGGTGCAGGCCGTGAGTCAGCAATAAGGGCTATACAGGCGGCAGGCCTTGACGTGAACATAATCAAGGACGTTACCCCGGTCCCGCATAACGGGTGCAGACCTCCTAAGAGGAGGAGAGTTTAGATGGCAAGATATAGAGATGCCAAGTGCAAGCAGTGCAGAAGAGAAGGTGAAAAACTCTTCCTTAAGGGTGACAGATGTCTTACGGACAAGTGCGGAGTAGAGAGAAGGAAATACCCTCCGGGCCAGCACGGTCAGAGAGGAGGAAAGATGTCTGACTACGGTATACAGCTCCGTGCCAAGCAGAACGTAAGGAGAACCTACGGTGTTCTCGAGAGACAGTTCAGGAAATATTTCTATGAGGCAGATAAGAAAAAGGGTGTGACTGGAGAGATCCTGCTACAGTTCCTTGAGCTTCGTCTCGATAATATCGTTTACAGGATGGGCTTTTCCTCTTCAAGGGACCAGGCCAGGCAGATAGTCACTCATAAGCACGTGACCGTAAACGGCAGGTCAGTTAACATCCCGTCATTCAGGGTCAAACCGGGGGATGTAGTTGAGATCAGGGAAAAGAGCCGCAAGATACCGGTCATCACCGAGAGTATCGAGTCTGCTGAACGCAGGGGTGTATCGGAGTGGCTCGAGGTCGATGCTTCAAAGTTCAGCGGCAAGATCCTTAGTGTTCCTTCCAGGGATGAGATCCCGGTACCGGTTCAGGAACAGCTGATAGTAGAGCTATATTCAAAATAATAAATAAAGGTCAAAGGGAGGCCTTATGCAAACAAACGGTAATTTTCTTCTCCCTGACAAGATCAGGTTTGATGAGGATAGTCTCACAGGATCGTACGGTAAGTTGATAGTAGAGCCCCTTGAAAGAGGGTTCGGCATGACGGTCGGGAATGCTCTGAGAAGAATATTATATTCGTCAATCGAAGGAGCCGCTGTTTACGCTATCAAGCTTGACGGTGTCCTTCATGAGTTTACATCCGTGAAGGGGATCAAAGAGGATGTTGTCGATATCATATTGAACATCAAGCAGTTGAGGTTCAGGCTCTCGGGAGATAAGCCGCGTACTGCTTCGGTCGATATTAAAGGGCCCAAGGTTGTGACAGGGGCTGACCTTGAGACCGAAGCTAACCTGGAGGTCATGAACAAAGATGTTGTCATAGCTACCCTGGAGAAGGGCGGTAAGCTTAAGGGAGATCTTTACGTTAGAAGGGATAAAGGGTATGTCCCCGGAGAGCTTGAAGAGACGGATGACAAGTCTATCGACACGGTCATGATCGACGCGGCGTACAGCCCGGTCCAGAAGGTCAATTTCAGCGTAGAAAAAGCGAGGGTGGGGAGGTCAACGGACTATGATCGCCTTGTTCTTGAGCTGTGGACCGATGGTGGTGTTACACCTGAAGAGGCGGTTTCATCCGCTTCTAATATAATGATAAAGCATCTGGAGCTCCTGCAGTTCAGCACCGGTGATGATATCAAGGAAGGTGAAGAAGGGACAGCAGGCACTACAGTAACGGATAAGAGAAAGCTGTTAGCAGGAGATATCCCGTCCTTTAACCAGAACCTGCTAAAGAACGTTGATGAGCTTGAACTCTCGGTACGCTCATATAATTGTCTTAAGAACGCAGATATAAAGACGATAGCCGGACTCGTCCAGAAGACGGAGCAAGAGATACTTAAGACCAAGAATTTCGGCAAGAAGTCGCTCGACGAGATAAAGGAACTGCTTCAGACCATGGGGCTTAGCCTTGGTATGCAGTTGCCGCCTGAGGTGGTCGAACTTGTGAATGCCGGAGGAAATGATAAAGATGCGGCATAGACGCTCCAACAAGACCTTTAACAGAACTGCAAATCAGCGCAAGGCCCTTTTCCGGAGCCTCATGGCTTCAGTTATCGAACACGAGCGCATTGAGACCACGGTTGTGAAGGCAAGAGAGATCAAGAGGCTTACAGAAAAGATGGTAACACTGGGAAAGAAAGGCGATCTTAACTCAAGGAGGATAGCATTTTCAAGGGTACCAGTAAAGAAAGTAATAAAGAAACTTTTCGATGAGATAGCCCCAAGGTTTGCCGACAGGAACGGCGGATACATGAGGATAATCAAGACAAGGAACAGGATCAAGGACAACGCTCCTCTTGCTGTTCTGGAGTTCGTTGATTATGAAGAGAAGAACCTTCCGGAGCTCGGTGATAAGGCAATAAAGAAAGAGCAGCCCAAGAAGGCGGCCCCCAAGAAAGCGGCCGCAAAGAAGACGGCACCTCCAAAAGAAGTAAAGGAAGAAGAAAAGGAGCCGGCAAAGAAGAAGGCGAAGAAGAAAGCAGCGGCAAAGAAGAAGACAACAGAGAAGAAGGCGGCAAAGAAGACAACTGAGAAGAAAGAAGCAGCTGCCAAGAAGAAGGCCAAGAAGAAGACGACGTCGAAGAAAAAGACCACGGCCAAAAAGAAGACCACCAAGAAGAAATAGTTCGTATGTCTGACGTTATTATCATTATCGGTTTTGCGGTCATATGGATAGTTCTACAGCTTTTTATCTTTCCCATGCTCGGCATACCTACGTGAGGAAGCTCGCCCGGAGATTCGTGTAAACCTCCACGGAAGGACAACTGACCGTTAACCTCAGTATCTGTGATGTAACCGTACATTATTAACGCACTCCACAAATTCTGCTATAATTCTATGTGAGGTAATTTGTATTCTGTCCGGATAGATCAGTGCACATAGGAGATCTTATGAAAAAGCTGTTAGCTGTTGCTGTCATGGTCATATTATTATTTGGTGCTGTATGCATCGCAAATGGTGCAGAAAGGCAGATAATTCATTCACTTAAGGATATGAACGATGTAAATATAATAGTCTATGACGTTGACAGTTCGGTCGGTATCTTCTCAAATAAGCTGAGAGATCACATTGAGACCAATCTGAAGAACCATATACCTTCACTCAGGATAACAAAGGACTCCGATAATATAATATTTGTAAGGATCATAGCTATCGATGCCGGTAATGATGTTGTTACCGGTAATGTCGCGACCTCGGTCAAGAGAAAACTTTACCTTGAAGACAGAAAGACACCCGTACAGGCAGGTGTAAGGAACTACGCTAATATATTCTTCGTTAGTAAATCATCTGCGTCCAAGAAGATAGTAAGCCTGCTGAACGATCAGATGAAAAGCTTGATAGCTGAGCTGAAGTATGTAAAGAAGTATCACTCGGCACCTGAGGTCAGAAAGAGGGCCAACCAGAAAAAGGAGCAGATAAGAAGGCAGCAGCTTGAGCCCAAGAAGGAATTGTGGTCCAATTAATGCCTGAGAAATTGGCCCTAGAGCCTGTCCGGGCTTTTGATCTTAAGAATATAACTGACATATCATATGGATAGGTTCAGCAATAAAGAGAAGGTCTTAGTTGCAGTTATAGTAACGACACTGTTCCTCATTGAGCTGATCATCATGAAAGTTCTGGACATTGTTGGACCTTTCTCTCCCCATAAAGCGGCATATATTGATGCTGCATTGCTCCCAGTGCTTTCAGTCCCCATTTTATACTTTTTAGTTTACAGGTCTTTGACCGCACAAAAAGAGAAGCAAAAAGAGGTGAACGGAAAACTATCCGACATGCAGGAAGAAATGGATCAGGAAAGAATACGTTGGGAACATACGGTTGATTCACTGCCGGAGATGATATTGCTTCTCGATAAGGACGGTGATGTTATAAGCGCAAACCGGACCGCTATGAAATGGAGTGTGAATAGTGCCCCCACCATAAAGGCAACTGACCTTCACAGGTTCATGCATATGGATTGCGATGAGGATGACTGTGATCTTTTCAATCAATGGTCAAAAGCATGGAAAAGGGCGCAAGACGGAAATACTACGGAGTTCGATGTGTTCGATGATGTTCTTGATAAGTTCTTGTCAGTATACGTAAGCCCCGTAACGGTCAGCGATAGAATTGACAAAGGCATGGTGTTGGTAGTTGCTCACGATATAACATCAACTAAAAGGATGGAAGAGATCATCCTTCAGCGTCAGAAAGCATTGCGGTTCGTATATGAGATGGCAATAGCGCTGGACGATACACAAAGCGTGTTCAACAGGGCTTCAAAACATATTTCTGACATATTTAGAGGTTCAGGCACTTTGATCACTCAGAACCATGGAGACTATGATATAGTACTGTCCGCTTCGGGGATGGATATAAATGGAGGGGACAGGTTAGTTATCAAAGGAACGCCGGTCAAGGAAGTGTACGGGTCAGGAGATATCTACAAGGCCGGTGGATCACCGTATGATACAGTTCCGGGCTCAGACCCGGAACTATGGGATGACGTTAAGACATATCTAGGTGTTCCTATCAAGAACAGTCTTGGCAAAACACTCGGAGTGGTTAGTGTATTGGCCAAAGAAGAACGGGATTTCCTGGATGAGGAATCTCATATCGTAGAGATATTTGCAAGGTTCATTGGCAACACTATCGAACGTGAAACGGTGACCAGGCAGATAAAGGAATCACAGAAGATGAAGGTCCTTGGACAGATGGCGGCAGGTGTCGCTCATGAGGTAAGAAATCCTTTGAACGCTATCATGGCGGTCAGTGAGGCACTTGCGATGGACCTTGGTGAGCAAGAGGAGCACAAGGAGTTCCTGAGGCACATTAAGGTGCAGGTGGAGCGGCTATCTAATCTGATGAAAGACCTGCTGGACCTGGGAAGGCCGATCGACACATCAGAGTTCGGAAATGTCCCGGTATCGGCTTTATACAAGGCTACGTTGTATGAGTGGGGCCTGACGGATCATAGTAAGGCCCATAAGGTGATACTTGATGAGGGTACCGAAAAAGGTGAATATTCTGTGTATGGTGATGCCCGGAGGCTGCAGCAGGTCTTTCTTAACCTTTTAATGAACGCCGCCCAGCATTCACCTGAAGGCAGTGATATAGTCTTTGAGGTCATCAAGCCTGTTGAGGGCTTTGTCCGTATTGTTATAAAGGACAGGGGCTCCGGGATAGAGGAGGATAAGCTGGATATGATATTCGAGCCCTTCTTTACCACAAGGAAGGGAGGATCAGGGATGGGACTCAGCCTTGCAAGGCATATAATAGAGACTCATGAAGGTTTCATAAGCATAAGCAATAACATGCCTCCCCCGGGATCGACAGTAGAAATAAGTTTACCCGTGATAAATGAGGAGAAGGACTGATGCCAAGGATACTGGTCGTAGATGATGATGACGGTACCAGGTTCGGTTTTTCTGCCTACCTGACGAAGTCTGGCTATGAGGTGGATGAGGCTGATTGTCTGAAAGCTGCAAAGAAGGCGGTGTCATCAGAGCTTTTTTCGGCTGTTTTGCTTGACCTAAAGCTTCCGGACGGGAATGGTATTGACTGGATCCCTGAACTGAGAGAAGGACATCCTGATATGGCCATTGTTGCAATAACGGGGTCCGGAGATATCCCGATCGCGGTAGATGCCATGAGGAGGGGTGCTGATAACTTCCTGACAAAACCCGTGAACATGTCAGAGCTTGATGTGTTCCTTAAAAAGAGCCTCGAGGTCGGCAGGCTCAGAAGAAAGAACATCTCGAACGAGAGGCTGAAGAAAAAGGCAAGTCCATACTTTGGCCAGAGCGATACGATGAAGGCAGTTTATAACCTTGCGTCAACCGTGGCTGCTAGCGATTCACCAGCTCTCATTGTAGGAGAGACGGGAACGGGAAAGGGAATGCTCGCCAGATGGATACATGATAATAGCGGCAGGAGCGAAGAGTCGTTCGTCGAGGTAAACTGCTCGTCATTAAGGGGTGAGCTCCTTGCAAGCGAGCTGTTCGGCCATACCAGAGGGGCCTTCACATCCGCCGTAGAGGACAGGCAGGGACTCATTGAGGTGGCTAACAAGGGCACACTCATGCTGGATGAGATAGGTGATATGGACCCGGGGGTACAGACCCAGTTCCTTAAGGTAATAGAGGAGAAGACCTACAGACGACTTGGAGAGGTAGCTGTAAGAAGCAGTGAGTTCAGGCTTATATGTGCTACCAACCATGACCTTTTCAGGGATGTAGATGAAGGGATCTTCAGGTCCGATCTTTTTTACCGTATAAATGTATTTCCGATAATGCTCCCACCTCTGAGGGAAAGAAGAGAGGACCTCCCAGCACTTGTAGCGGACATACTTGATAACCTGGGTGCATCGGGACAGAAGATATCTGATGAGGTCATGGAATGGATGACAACGTACCCTTGGCCCGGCAACATCAGGGAACTGAGGAACATCCTGGAAAGGGCCATAATACTGTCAGACGGATGTGACCTTATGATAGAGCATTTTCCCGGATCCGGTGGCTCTGTTAAAGACGAGGTTAAGGGGCCCACCCTTAAGCTGGCATCCCTTGAGGAAAGGCATATCAAGGGCGTGATAGACAAATTTGACGGTGACACTTCCAGAGCCGCAAAAGAGCTAGGGATCTCCAGAGCCACTCTCTACAGAAAACTGAAGAAGTTCAAGGAAGGCAAATAGCCATTTCATAGATTCTCATTTCTTGCAGCCGATATTCTCAATATGAGACCCCTGATTTGCGAAAATGAGAATATCTATCCCTTTAGTTAATCCTAACTTATTGTAATCAAAGGAATATCTTATTGCATCTTAGTGGCATGACTATTGCTCTATATAGTATCGTCGATATGGAGGCAATGCTAAATGAAAGAGGAATTTGTGATTAACGATGTATCGGATGAGGAAGGAGCTATGACAAGAAGGATACTTATTGTTGATGATGAGGAGGCGCTCCTGATTGCCCTCAAGAAATTGCTGAACGAGAAGCAGGTGGACATTGATACGGCTGAGACGCTCGAGGGGGCAACGAAACTGATAGGCGATACCGAATACGACATAGTTATTGCTGACATCAGGCTGGCGGGGGTACTTAACCAGGACGGACTTGAGATCCTCCAGTATGTAAAAAAGCATTCTCCGGACACGAGGGTTGTCCTCATGACGGGCTACGGAAGCCCTGAGATAATGGAGTATGCCTTCAGTCTTGGCGCAGATTTCTATTTTGAGAAACCGGTATCCATAAAGGTTCTTAAGGATGCCATAAGGAGCCTGAAGCCATAATGAGCAGGACTTTCGATCAGTCTTATATCGGAGCCGTTACCGACCTGCTGACCAGGGGATTCTACACCATGGCTTTTCAGCCGATTATAAAGGTCGATACCGGTCAGCCGTTCGGGTTTGAAGCGCTTCTCCGCGGGCCCAAGGGGACACCTCTTGAGGATCCGGACAGGTTCTTTAACAGGAAAGATAATGAAACTAACAGTTTTCTCAGCCATGTGGATATGGCATGTATATGGTCTGCGGTCAGGTCAGGGGCCGTTCTTCCCGATAACGTAAAGCTGTTTATCAATATTCATGGCAATACCGTACCTCAGCTCTCTGAGCGGAAGAGCGCGTTCTTCGAACTCCTTAATGAACATAACATCGTCCCCGGGAGGATAGTGCTCGAAGTCTCTGAGCGGACCGACCATAAGAACGTACAGGGCATATCACAGATGCTTTATGAGCTGTGTGAGACAGGTATTTCAGTTGCCCTTGATGATGTCGGGATAGG
>CP070669.1:382273-388215 GCA_020351835.1 Nitrospirota bacterium | reverse complement strand
GTGTTATTAGTTATGATGGCATTACCGCCCGAGAAGGGACTGAAATTGATTCCTCCTCCATCGGCAAATGACACTCCTGTCACGCTATTACCTGCAATGACATTATTGTATATAATGGCATCCGATCCATCGGGATCGATGTACATCGCCCCCCCATAGCTGTCGGCAGTGTTATTTAAGATAGTATTCCCAGCTAAAGTTATTCCTATAGTTGATGGGTCAGCTACATTAGTAGTGTCAGCAATGATATCTATCCCTCCCGGGCCTGAAGTATTAGCGTCATTACCACTTATCAGACATTCACTTATATTTACATTTATACCGCCGTTCGTTACCCAGTCGAATATCTCGATCCCTCCGCCTTCCTGGCCTGCAACATTATTAAGCACCTGCAGATTATTAAGATTTATATTCAGCCTTCCGCCTGTAAAATGGTCTATGTTTATCCCTCCTCCATCATCAATTGCGGTCCCATTTCTAACCGTTAGATTTGATATCTCCAGATCGCTGGCTGATGCGTTATTAATTGATATATCTAAAACACCACCGAATGTATCCGTAGCCGCAGCAGGTGAGATACCTACAAGTTCCGTAGTACCAGAGTCACCTGTCTGAGAGAGACAGCTGGAATTCCATCCGCCACTAACTATTAAAGATCCGCTATCAGATGATATATATGTAAAATGGACACCCGATGGCACATTATAGGTACCCTGCTCGAGATTTATCTCATCGTCTTCAGAACTCGCTTCGGCGTCAGCCAAAGCACTCTGAAGGTCGCAGATCGAATCAGAGCAATCACTGTCTGCGGCAGGGGCCGAGCAATATATCGCTGAATATGAGTTGTTTGAAAAAATCAATACAATAAACGATATAAGAATAATATTCAGATTATTCAATTTCATTTCTTCCTCCACGCAGTATCTATAAATGTAATTATTATCGGATCGATATCTACTTTTTTATACTAACACATCAATTACTATTATCACGACAGAAATGGCAACCCTTCAATATCTATCTTTATGTTATCATGGTTCATGCCTGAAAATACCGAGGAACGTGTGTATCAACTCAAGAAAATGGTCTTCTTTGACCTCCTGGACACGGCCGGCAGGGTGTTCATCGTTGTAAATCATTCAGAAAACGTAGAGATAGGAAAGAGGGGCTTCCTGCCCGAGGAGAAGAAGAACGGCCTTGTTCTAGTATTCAACTCGCAGATGGACTTCAGGTGGGAAGAGGAGGGGATACATGCAAACCTTGTCTTTGACGGTTCAAAGCACAGATGTTTTGTCCCCATGGCGGACATCATCGCAATATACTCACCTGAGGCGCAGGCCCAGTTCATAACTGCACCCGGGAGTTCAGACCCTAAAAGAGCCGAGATAAGGGAGAACGGGTCCTCGGTCCATGGATCAGAGGATATCGGCAAGGTAGTCCAGGTAGATTTCAAAAAGAAAGAGATAAAGTAGCCCTCACCACATTACAGTGACATCCCCCGGAGAAAAGATCATTAATGCTTAAATATAAAGTAAAGAATTGCCCTCTTGAGCACGAAAAGATATCACCCTTAATGGAACATCTCTCAGCCACAGCAAATATCGACCCGAAGGGACACCTGGAGGTAACGTTCAACGAGCGTCTTCCTGAGCATAAAGCATCAGAGCACATATCACTTCTAAGGGAATACATAAGAGGGTTAAAAACCAGTGAACCCCTATATGAGCTGATAGATACCGAGGAGATCGATGCCAGATATGTTGACGTGTCAGTCAGGTCAGATCATGGACTGAAGCTCGAGTCCTTCGGGGCTTTCGGGTCAGGAGCACATGATACTACATCAGGTTGCATAAGCCTTATCGGAGAGTTCGCCGCATCGAATTCAGACAAGTTGGAACATTTAAGGGCTATAGATATCGGCACAGGGACCGGGATACTTGCGATGGCGGCATATCTGAGCGGTATCAGGGATATAACAGCGGTAGATATTAGCCTGAGAGCGATAATCTCAGCTTATCATAACTTTAGCCTTAACGATATGGCTGAAAAGATCAGACTCGCCCGGGGATCTATAGAACTTGCAAGTGGCAGTTACGATATTGTTATTGCAAATATATATATAACTGCTATTGAAGATATATTAGGAGATATCGTAGAGAAGACCGCTGACGGCGGTACGATAATATTATCAGGAATAAAGACCAAAGATACTGACAGGATAAATAGGCTTATAGGACAACATCCTTACTTAAACATAGTAAAATATATCGATAGCGGTGAATGGCTATGTCTCTATATCACAAAGGAAATCTAAATTGAGAAAGATATACATAAGAGCTCTTCATATAGCAGTTATCGCACTTATCATTACATGTGCACCTGCACTGGCAGCAAATAATGCTGAACTTGATAAGCTTATCGAGAAGCAGAAAGAGATCAGATCGCTGTCCGCTGACTTTGTTCAGGAGAAACACTCTGAGATGTTAGCAGAACCTATGATATCGAAAGGCAAATTCTACTACATGTCACCTTCTAAGGTGGCATGGATATATCCGGAAGAGGCAGAAGTAATATCAAACGGAACAGAACTACTTATACATTACCCCCAGATCAAAGAAGCAGAGATCATTCCCCTTAAAGAAAGCCTTTTAAGTCTCCCCTTGAACTTTAATATCGACGAACTTAAAAAGTTCTTTAATGTAGATATTGAGAGCTCAAAAGAGAGACATAAGGTCACTCTTGTACCTATTGATAATACATCAATGTTCTCAAGAATGCTGATAACCTTTAAAGTTAGCGGAGAGCCTTTATTAGTAGAGATATTCGAGAAGGGCGGTGACAAAAGCACTATTAAATTCAATAGACATAAAACAAACGAAAATATCAAAGACCGAATATTCGATCCAAAACTCCCCGAAGGAACGGAAATAAGAAGGTCTGTCAAATAGCTGCTATCTCAGACATAGTCTGCTGAATTCTTGCCGTATTTATGCAATGAAAAAAACAACTGAATAGTGTATTATCTTATTATGTCCGGCAGGGCAATAAGCATTGGTCGGTAAATCTATTAATCAGACTTTAATATAAAGGAGGAACTTAAATGCTCAAGAAGGTAGTTATCATCTTCATTCTTCTAGCCCTCGCGTTTCAGGGTTCTGCTTTTGCTGTTATCGAAACGCAGGGTGATGTTGTCTTCAGGGACGCTCTTTACGGTGCTGCTATTGGTGCTCTGCTTGGTACTGCATTTTATCTTGCGGACCAGGACCAGTTCACCCAGAAGATCGCCATCGGAGTTGCAGTGGGTACCATTGGAGGGCTCGTATTCGGTGTTATGGAAACCCGGTCAAGCATGGTGGAGATCGATAAGGACGGAGTGAAGCTTGCTGTCCCGACCCCCATCATATATCAGAACGGGAATGAAACGGTCTATTCTACATCCCTGTTCAGGATGGAGCTTGACTGATCAACTGATAAAGGAGGATTTAGAATGAAAAGAACAGCTCTGCTAATAGTTTTCGCATTTATTATCACTATCGCTGTCGTGCCGGGGCATTCATACGCTGTTGGAATCGAAGGTGCTATCGGATACTGGATGCATACTCCTTCGGGCGATTTACAGAGCGATACGACCATACCGATAAGTGTCATCGATTTGAAGGACGACCTGGGTTATGGTGATGAGAGCAGGATCATGGGAAGGGTAAAGATAGATATGCCTATTCTTCCTAATATATACTTGATGGCAACTCCTATGGAATTTGAGGGGACTGGGTCCCAGAGCTTTGATTTCGGCGGTTCAACCTTTACTGGCACATATACCTCAAAACTTACTCTTAATCACTATGACATTGCATTATATTACGGACTGCCCTTTATCGAGACCGCGACAATGGATAAGTTCAATATAGAAGTCGGGTTAAATGCCAGGATAGTTGACATCAAAGCTGAGATAAACCAAACGACCCCTACTGTAATAAGTGAATCTGAAAGCTTCACCGGTGTTGTACCGATGTTGTACGCGGGTGTTCAGATAAGACCCATCGATCTAATAGCAATAGAAGGCGAAATAAGAGGGATAGCTTATAACGACAATCAATACATAGATTATATTCTCAGAGCTAAAGTGAAACCATTAGGCCCTCTTTTTATAGCCGGCGGTTACAGGGGAGAGCAGCTCAAAGTAGAAGAAGGTGACTTCAAGGTAGATATCAATGTTTCCGGGCCATTTGTAGAAGCAGGATTTGAATTCTGATAAGTATATTCTATTGTGATGAAAAACCCCGGTTATATT
The DNA here is from genome assembly GCA_020351835.1 of Nitrospirota bacterium. Classification (GTDB taxonomy): domain Bacteria; phylum Nitrospirota; class Thermodesulfovibrionia; order Thermodesulfovibrionales; family BMS3Bbin05; genus BMS3Bbin05. The sequence goes on along the minus strand of CP070669.1, from coordinate 383,924 downwards.
ATGCCGGGGTTTTTATTTCCTTATAACTATCAGGTTCCTTTCCATCCCGAACTCCCTTAGATCAGGTGTAATAACTTCGACATTCAGGTGACTTATATCTTCAAGTTCATCCCTGTAGGAAGGGCCCTTGCTGAGCAGAATTATCCCGCTTTCGCCCGACAGCCCTGATACCTTTTCAACGAGCTCTGAAGCAGTGAAAAGTGCCCTTGTCGTGACCACATCATAATAAACCGGCAGCCCTTTATACCCGCACGGAAGATCCTCTACCCGGCACTCAACAACCGATATATCCGACAGCGCCAGTTCTTTTATGAGTGTTCTTCGAAATACCGCTTTTTTTCTTGAGGGCTCAACGAGATAAACATCAATGCCTGATCTTGCTATCTTTAAAGGAACACCGGGAAACCCGGCGCCACTGCCTGCATCAAGTACAGTGCTAACGTCATCAGGAAAAGCGCAAAGATATATGAGAGAGTCTACGAAATGTTTTTTGATTATCTCCTCATCATCTGTTATAGAAGTAAGATTATAGGCCTTCGACCACTTCTTTAAAAAAGCAAGGTACTTCCCGAACCTGCCTATCGCCTCCTCGTGTACATCAAGACCAAGTTTCTCTGAGATATCTCTAATTGGCTGGAAATAGTCCTCGGTCATATAAGCGTGCGGTTATTACGCGGTCTTCCTGTTGCCGGACCTGCGGTGCTTTTCGAGGGCAACAAGTATGAGAGAAACGGCAGCCGGTGTCACTCCGGGTATTCTGAACGCATGACCGATACTGGCCGGCCTTACCTCTTCCAGTTTATGCAGCACTTCTCTTGAGAGGCCGCTTAACCCGGAGAACTCGAAATCTTCAGGTATCTTTCTATCCTCAAGCTTCTTCATCCTATCTACCATTTCTATCTGCTGCCTTATATATCCTTCATATTTGATCTCTATCTCAATAGATCTTTTTTCGTCACCGGGAAGATCTTTCCCTGAGGGCGAGCACGCATCGATGAACCGATAATCTACCTCAGGTCTCTTCATTAGGTTATAAAGAGACTCGGGTTCCGTTATCGTCGAAGCATTTCTTTCGGACAGGAGGGGATTAACAGCTGTAGGTTTAGGCCTCGTTGTCCTTAACCGTTCTTTCTCCGACTCTATATTGCTCCTTTTCTCACGATACTTGTCGTATACATCCTTTCTGAGAAGTCCAATATCGAAACCAATGTCCATGAGCCTGCTATCGGCGTTGTCGTGCCTTAACAGCAGCCTGTACTCAGCCCTTGAAGTGAACATCCTGTATGGTTCTCTTGTACCCTTCGTAACAAGATCATCGATCAATACCCCTATATACGCTTCATGCCGTCCAAGGATCACAGGCTCCTCAGACCTGATAGAACGGGCGGCATTGATACCTGCCATCAATCCCTGAGCCGCTGCCTCTTCATAGCCTGATGTTCCGTTTATCTGACCCGCAAGATAGAGCCCTTTTATTTTCTTCACTTCGAGCGCATGAGTAAGCTGCGTGGGGATGACGTAGTCATACTCTATTGCATATCCGGGCCTCATTATCTCAGCTTTCTCAAGCCCTTCTATACTGCGAACAAGCTCTGTTTGTACATCAAACGGCAGGCTGGTAGAGATACCGTTAGCATAATACTCAGTGGTC
>CP070669.1:377734-382173 GCA_020351835.1 Nitrospirota bacterium | reverse complement strand
TTTCCTCTTAAAGTTGCTTCAGAAGTGTTCTCATTGAACTCTGATTCGTCCGCACTTACATTCATATCCCCTTTCTTGATGCTGACGTTGCCCTTAAGGACATAGGTTCCGCTTTCCCTTTGGTACTCAAGAGTATCGGAGGATATCTCTGTCTCAACTTCCTCTGCGTAAGAACCTGCAGGGACAGCAACAAGTGAGATCGTCAGGATCATTGATAGAAAATTGGCCCTTGCTCTCATCTGAACTCCGTGAGCCCTATCAGTGATGAATCCTGTCCGATATGGCCTTTGGCCTCTCCCACGGCATAGAAGGACCCTGTCACAACGATAAGGTCACCCTCCTTATAGTTCTTCTTTGCTGCTCTGAGCGCGTCTCCCGTGTTCTCCACAGCTATCGTGTTCAGGCAATGTCTGTCAGCCATCCTCTTCAGCTCATGAGATGATGCCGCTCTTTCAAAATTAAGAGTGGTAAATATAGTAAGCCTTCCAACAGGCAAAAGCCTTTCCAGGAGGCCTTTTATATCTTTATCGCCCATACTGCCAATTATAAAAATGATGTCAGAGAATTGCTTTAGATATATCATCTTCAGAGAGCTGATAAGCGCGTCGATCGACGCGGGATTATGCGCTCCGTCAAAAAGTATGGGTACCTCCCAGTTGAACAGCTCACATCTTCCTTCCCATCTGGTCTTAGAGACACCATTGCTTATCATTGATGTGTCCGCAGCCGGTCCGAGGATCAGCTCGATCACCTTTATAGCGATCGATGCGTTCTCTGCCTGATGCTTTCCCGACAGAGGAACTGTGAACCTGACAGGTCCGATGTCCGATGAATAGTCGAATGTCGTGCCATCGATATCGGTATATATGTTTTCGGCCCTGAAATCATGACCGAACCGGTATACATCGGAGCCAAGCTGAACAGCCCTATCAAGTATTATCTGTTCTGCTTCGTCGCTCTGGGCGGCAGTTATCACAGGGACACCGCTCTTTACTATCCCGGCTTTTTCCGCGGCTATCAATTCAATTGAATCTCCCAGAAACTCCGAATGGTCCATTGCTATCTGCGTAATTGCAGTGACCTCGGGTTCTATAACATTTGTAGAATCGAGCCTTCCACCCATGCCCGTTTCTATTACTGCCCACTCGATCCTTTCCTGCCTGAAATAATAGAATGCCATTGCTGTGACGAACTCAAAGAAGGTTGGAGCCATCAACTCTGTTTCTCTTGTAAGAAGCCCTCGGATAATATCGGTTATGCTAATCACCTCATCGACCGGTATAGGTGACCCGTTGATGCGTATCCTTTCCGTGAAGCTAACAAGGTGAGGAGATGTGAACAGCCCTACTTTAAAGCCTGCCCTCTGCAGGACGGATGCAATTATAGAAGAAGTAGAGCCCTTTCCGTTGGTTCCGGCTACATGAACAGACCTGAAATTTGCCTGGGGATCACCTAAGAGCTCAAGGACCCTTCTGATATTGGAAAGCCCTAGCTTTATGCCATGGTGCTGAAGACCGTAAAGATATTCAATTGCTCTGTTGTAGCGATCTTCATTAATACGGGTTGTGCCCTCATTTTCTTTCATTTGAGGAGATCAAGCAGTTTGGTGATCATATCTCTCAGGCTCTTTCTTGGAACGACCATATCGATCAGGCCATGCTCAAGCAGGAATTCCGCGCGCTGAAAATCTTCGGGCAACTGTTGTTTGATAGTCTGCTCTATGACTCTCGGGCCGGCGAAACCGATAAGGCTTTTCGGTTCTGCAATGATTATATCTCCCAGCATGGCAAAGCTTGCGCTTACCCCCCCGAATGTTGGGTCTGTAAGGATAGATATATAAAGCCCTCCGCCTTCGCGTAACTTGCCTATTGCAGCGGAGGTCTTTGCCATCTGCATGAGAGAAAGTATGCCTTCCTGCATTCTTGCTCCACCCGAGGAAGAGAAGATTATCAGAGGATGTTTGTTCTTATGGGCGAACTCAACTGACCTTACGATCTTTTCTCCGACGACAGACCCCATGCTTCCTCCCATAAAGGAGAAATCGAGAGCGCCGAGGACGGCCGGATCACCGTTTATAGTAGCCCTTCCTGTAATTACAGCGTCATTGCTATGGCTCTTCTTCTGGTTCTGCTTGATCCTTTCGGCATAGGACATTGTATCGGTAAAGTTCAGCGGGTTCGATGTGGTAAGGTTAGTGAAGGTCTCAACAAAGCTGCCTTCGTCAGAAAGCAGGGTCAACCTTTCTATGGCAGAGATCCTGAAGTGATAGTCGCATTTAGGACATACTTTGAGATTCCTCTCCAGTTCCTTCTTGTATACTATCTCCTTGCAGTTATTGCACTTTACCCACATCCCCTCCGGTATCTGGACCTTTTTGTCCTTTCTTTCCTCTTTTGGTGTCTTTTTGAACCAGGCCATATTATTCCTTTATATTGCCTTACGAAGGGCCATAACCGACCTCTTCAGCTTTGATGGTGATTCGTTCAAGGTCTTTACTATCGCACTGCCTACTATTACCCCGTCCGACAGTGACGCTACCGTTCGAGCTTCAGCAGGGGTGGATACTCCGAATCCGACACAAACGGGTTTATCTGTGAATGACCTTATTCTTTTAACAGACTCCTTAAGGTCTTTATTAATACTGAGCTTTGAACCCGTTATGCCTGTCATGGAAACATAATATATGAACCCTCTTGAGGATTTTGCCGCAAGCTTTATGCGGTCGTCGGTAGATGTTGGTGCAAGAAGGAATATCGTATCAAGGTCCTTCCCCCGGGCCTCCTTAATGAAATCACCTGCCTCATCAGGGGGAAGATCGGGTATGATCACGCCATCAACCCCTGCGCGGCTTGCATCCTTAACGAATCTTGTTGTTCCGTATTTGTACACAGGATTAAAGTAGGTCATCAGTACGATAGGAATATCTGTTCTCTTTCTCATTTCACTAACGGCTCTTATTATTTTTGTTAGAGTTACTCCCTTTGCCAGTGCCCTCTCGGCAGCGCTCTGGATCGTTGGCCCGTCAGCAAGCGGATCAGTAAAAGGCACACCCAGCTCTATTATGTCTGCCCCTATATCTTCCAGCAACAGGACAAGGGACTCAGTGGTCCTTTCATCCGGGTCTCCGTACATTATATATGGTATAAAGGCTTTTCTCCCATCCTTTTTTAGGTAACGAAACCTGTCTCTTATTCTTGAGCTCATAACTCTATACCTTTGATTTTAGCTACATGCTGGACATCTTTATCTCCCCGGCCCGAGAGGTTAACAATGATCACGTTCTTTTTGGACAACTTGGGTGCTATCCTGGCAGCCTCTGCTATGGCATGGGCCGACTCAAGGGCTGGTATGATCCCCTCCGTCATTGAAAGAAGTTCGAAGGCCTTCAATGCGGCGCTGTCCGTGGCATAGGTATATGTTACCCTTTCCGAGTCGTGAAGGAAGGCGTGCTCGGGTCCTACAGAAGCATAATCAAGGCCCGCAGATACAGAATGAGTGGTCAGAACGTTACCGTCCCTGTCCTGTAGCAGGTAGCTCTTACATCCCTGGAAGACCCCAACTGAACCGCCGGCGAAACGAGCCGCATGTTTCCCGCTCCTTATCCCTTCCCCGCCGGCCTCGACACCGATCATCTTCACCTTGTCATTAAGAAAAGCGTTAAAGAGGCCCATTGCGTTACTGCCTCCTCCTACGCATGCGATCAAATAATCGGGGAGTCTTCCTTCAGCCTTCATAATCTGTTTCCTGGCTTCCCGGCCTATCACTGACTGGAAATACTTTACTATCGTTGGAAATGGATGAGGACCAAAGACAGTACCCAGAACGTAATGAGTATCAAGTACATTCGTGGTCCAGTCCCTAAGGGCCTCATTGATGGCATCCTTTAATGTCTGGGATCCCTTATTAACCTCTATGACGCGGGCTCCCAGCAGTTTCATTCTGAAGACGTTAAGCGCCTGCCTCTTGACATCCTCTGACCCCATATAGATATCCGCTTTAAGCCCGACCATAGCTGCACCGGTTGCCGTGGCGACACCGTGCTGGCCGGCGCCGGTCTCTGCGATCACCCTCTTTTTACCTATGGCCTTTGCCAGTAAGGCCTGTCCGAGAGCGTTATTTATCTTATGAGCACCGGTATGACCAAGGTCCTCTCTCTTCAGGTAAATCCTTGCGCCTCCAAGACGGTCTGTCAGCCTCGAAGCAAAGTATAGAGGGGTCGGCCTTCCGATATAAGTTGACTGAAGGGAAAGTAGCTCATCTTTGAAATTCTGATCAGAGATCGACCGCCTGAACGATGTTTCGAGCTCCCTCAAAGCGGGGATCAGTGTTTCGGGGACAAACCTACCTCCGTATTTTCCAAAATATCCTTTTTTCATTTCTTTATAGTGTCTTAATTACCAATACTTCATTTGTTGGTATAGTTTTAGGAAATCATATTA
>CP070669.1:364932-377634 GCA_020351835.1 Nitrospirota bacterium | reverse complement strand
GGGCTCGAACCGGGGACACCCGCCTTAAAAGGGCGGTGCTCTGCCAACTGAGCTAGCGGCCCATTACAGTCCAATAGTATACACACTTCATCTTCAATTTTTCAATTTGAAGTTACTATCGCAAAGAGAAGAAAACCTTATGAAAATAAAGGCAGAACTGCCCTTAAAGGGAGCACATCTTTCTTGCGAAGCTTAACAACCCTCCACTCGTGATTATCTCCTTTTCCCTGTCGTTAAGGTCCGAGATAACGGTGAATTTTTGCTTCCCTGAGGTGACCTCGTACCTCTGATCACCCTCGAGGTTCTTCTTTACGTCCTTTATGACGAGCTTGTCGCCCTGCGACACCTTATCGTAGTCGGCCGGGTCCTCAAAGAGCATCGGAAGGATGCCGAAATTGATAAGATTCGACCTGTGTATACGGGCAAAAGACCTCGTGATGACGGCCTGCACACCGAGGAACATCGGGGCAAGAGCGGCATGCTCACGGGATGAGCCCTGGCCGTAGTTGTCGGCTCCTACTATTACACCGCCTCCTTTTCCTTTTGCCTCGGTTGCCCTCTTGGAGAATGTCTCGTCAACATTGAAGAAGACATACTCCGATATGGCCGGGATGTTGGAGCGGAATGGAAGCACTGCAGAACCTGCAGGCATAATGTCGTCCGTCGTTATATTATCGCCGAGCTTAAGCAGGACCTCGGCCTCTATTTTCTCTGCTACAGGCTCCTTTACAGGTACATCCTTTATATTTGGCCCCTTGATTATAGCTACCGTTGATGTGTCATCAAGCGGCGGTATGAGCAGGTTGTTGTCGATGGGATAAACATCAGGCTCATTATAGCTCTCTATACCAACACCGAGCTCACGGGGATCCATCATCTCACCTTTTATCGCCATAGCTACTGCAGAGACGGGACTTGCTAGGTAGGTGAACGCCTCCTTGTTTCCGCTTCTGCCTTTAAAGTTCCTGTTATATGTCCTTACCGATACCTGTCCCGTCGCAGGCGAACCGCCCATGCCTATGCAGGGCCCGCATGAAGCCTCAAGCATACGAGCGCCTGCGCTTATCATATCGGCAAGGCTCCCGTCGCTTGCTATCATCTCGTAGACCTGCTTGGAACCGGGGTTTATATGAAGATTAACTGCGTCTGCGACCCTGTTGCCCCTGAGCACCGAGGCTACAGCCCGCATCGCCTGATAGGACGAGTTGGTACAGCTTCCTATGCATACCTGGTCCACCTTCTTTCCGGCAAGCTCCTTTATCGGGACTACCGCATCGGGACTGTGGGGCTGGGCTATCATGGGCTCTAATTTATCGAGGTCTATCTCTATCACCTCGTCATACGAGGCATCATCGTCTGCAAGGAGCTCAGTCCAATGGTCCTCGCGGCCCTGTGCTTTGAGGAACTGCCTGGTCTTGTCATCACTGGGGAATACAGAGGTTGTAGCACCGAGCTCGGCACCCATGTTAGTGATGGTCGCCCTCTCGGTAACGTTCAGATCGAATGCCCCTTCTCCGCCGTATTCGAATATCTTCCCTACTCCGCCCTTTACCGTAAGCCTTCTGAGAAGCTCAAGGATGATATCCATAGCACTGACGTAAGGCCTTTTCAATGTTCCTTTCAGGTCTACCTTAACGACCCTTGGCATCTTAACCTCAAATGCGTTGCCCGCCATAACGGTAGCGGCGTCAAGTCCGCCGACACCGATGGCTATCATGCCCATCCCGCCGTTGGTCGGGGTATGGCTGTCTGTGCCGAGCCCGATCCATCCGGGCCTTGCGAACCTCTCGAGGTTCACCTGGTGGCAGATGCCGTTACCGGGCTTTGAGAACCATGCACCGAAACTGGCCGCGGCGGTCTGCAGGAAAAGATGGTCATCGGGGTTCATGAAGTTGGACTGGATCATGTTATGGTCTATGTAAGAGACCGCCAGCGGTACCTTCACCCTGTCGATGCACATCGCCTCGAACTGCAGCCATGTCATTGTGCCGGTCGCGTCCTGTGTGTATACCTCATCTATTCTGAGGCCTATCGGCTCTCCGGCCTTCATCTCACCGTACTCAAGATGAGACGAGAAGATCTTTTCGACTATATTCTTACCCAACATCTCCTCCTGCCAATACTCTACTGCCGGAATGAAATCCATAACATCAGGATACTAAGATTAACATATGCTTTCGGCATAAGTCCAAAACGAACGCACAGGGTCATCGCCGTTACGGATTATGTTAGACTATGTAATTACACTTATATCTTAACGGTTTAAAGGAAAAGGAAATGCATTATTTCAGACATAAGAACGGAGAGCTTCACGCAGAAGAAGTGCCGGCAAGTGAACTTGCAGAGAATTACGGCACCCCTCTTTTCGTATACAGCAAAAGAACACTCGAAAGACACTATAAGGCATACGAAAAAGCATTCAGTAAAGTGCCGAACATAATATGTTTCGCACTTAAGGCCAACTCGAACGGAGCCATTTTAAGAACATTCGGCAGGCTTGGCGGGGGTGCGGACATAGTATCAGGCGGTGAGCTGCAGCGTGCTCTCATGGCAGGGATAGATCCGAAGAAGATCGTCTATGCAGGTGTAGGCAAGACCGAGGATGAGATAAGGCTCGCTCTTAAAAAGAGGATCCTGATGTTCAACGTAGAGTCAGACCAGGAGCTCGTCGAGATAAACAGGGTGGCATCTTCCATGAGGACAAAAGCGCCTATTGCACTGAGGGTGAACCCTGATATAGACCCGAAGACGCATCCGTACATCTCTACGGGTATGAAGAAGCACAAGTTCGGCATTCCTATCGAGGATGCGCTCGATCATTATATGGTCGCAAAGGACCTGAAGAACATAGAGGTCGTCGGTGTACATAAGCATATCGGCTCACAGATAACGGAGGTAACACCGTTCGTCGATTCGCTTAACAGGGTGATACTCCTTATAAAGATACTAAAGGACAACGGTATCAATATCCGCTATCTGGATATCGGAGGAGGTCTGGGGATCAGGTACGACTCTGAAGAGCCACCGTTGCCGTCAGACCTGGCATCAAGGCTCCTGCCGGTCCTTCGCGGCAATGACCTGACGGTAATAATCGAGCCGGGCAGGTCTCTTGTCGGGAATGCGGGGATATTCCTGACAAAGGTACTTTATACAAAGGAAGGTGAGGACAGAACGTTCGTGATAGTTGACGGCGGTATGAACGACCTTATAAGACCGACGCTCTACAGCGCGTATCATGCCATTGAGCCGGTCATGAAGAGCCGGAGGAAGAAGGTGCGCACCGACGTTGTAGGGCCCATATGCGAATCGGGTGATTTCCTCGGTAAGGACAGGATGCTCCCGAACCCGTTAAGGGATGACCTTCTTGCGGTGTTCAGCGCGGGGGCCTACGGCTTTACGATGAGCTCCAATTACAACAGCAGGCCGAGGCCGGCAGAGGTGATGGTGGACGGAAAGGACCATTATCTCATAAGAAAGAGGGAGACGTTCAATGACCTTATCAAGGGTGAAGCGGACAGATAATGATGAAGCTTGAATTCCTCAAAATGCACGGCACCGGAAATGACTTCATCCTTTTTGACGGTGTGGAGGATAAACAGCTTGGCTCCATGGATAACGGCGCCTTCTCGCAGCTGGCGAAGAATGTATGCCACAGGAGGTTCGGAATCGGGGCGGACCAGGTGTTGGTACTTCTGCCATCCGATAGTGCGGATTTCATGATGCGCATATTAAATGCCGACGGCAGCGAGGTCGAGATGTGCGGTAACGGCATCAGGTGCCTTGCCAGATACATCTGGGACAGGGAATACTCTGACAAAGATGAGCTCGACATAGAGACTAAGGCCGGGATAATACGGCCAAAGAAGAACGCCGATATGGTCCGGGTAGACATGGGAAAGCCCGTACTGAACGGACCTGCTATACCTGTGAAGCTTGAAGGCAAGATAGTGGACCATCCTCTTAAGATAGATGACAGGCAGTTCATGATAACATGCGTGTCGATGGGGAATCCTCACGCAGTTATCGTCGTTGATAATGTGGATGATTTTCCTGTATCTTATTATGGACCGCTCATTGAGACCCATGATCTGTTCCCTAACAGAACGAACGTTGAGTTCATAGCTATAGCAAGCAGGTCCGAGATAAAGATGAGGGTCTGGGAAAGAGGGTCCGGAGAGACGATGGCATGCGGGACCGGAGCCGCGGCAGTGTCTGTTGCATCATCGATCAAAGGGCTGACAGACCGCGATGTGACTGTCCACCTACCGGGTGGAGACCTCTTTCTTAACTGGGCGGATAACGATCACGTGTACATGACGGGACCGGCCGTTTCGGTCTTTAAAGGGACTATAGAGTTCTAGATATCTAAAAAACAATACAGGAGGTTACTATGTTCAACGGTTCTATAGTAGCGATAGTTACCCCTTTCAGTGATGGGAAGTTCGATGAGAAGGCATATGCCGACCTTATCGAGTGGCATATAAAGGAAGGCACCAATGCTATAGTCCCTTGCGGCACGACAGGGGAATCGGCCACGCTGGACTACGATGAGCACCTCAGGGTAATCGAGAAATGCATAGAGGTGGTCAATAAGAGGGTACCGGTCATCGCAGGTACGGGTGCAAACTCCACCGACGAGACCATAATGATAACCAGAGGGGCCCAGAAGGCGGGAGCCGACGGTGCGCTTCTCGTTTCGCCTTACTACAACAAGCCTTCACAGGAAGGTATATACAGGCACTACGCGAAGGTGGCACAGGTGGTGGACATGCCCCTCGTGCTCTATAACGTCCCCGGAAGGACCTCGAGCAACGTACTGCCAGAGACGGTCGCGAGGCTTGCTGAGATCGATACGATAGTGGCGATCAAAGAGGCTACAGGCAACATGAGGCAGGTAAGTGATGTCATAAGGCTTTGTGGGGATAAGATCGTCGTACTGTCCGGAGATGACTTCACGACCTTTACATTGATGTCCCTTGGCGGCAAAGGTGTTATATCTGTCGTAGCCAATATCGTACCTGGAAAGGTCTCGGAGATGTGCTCTTACATGCACAGGGGTCTGATAGAGGACGCACGGAAGATACATTATGAACTTGAGCCTCTTTCCGGTGCAATGTTCATAGAGACCAATCCGGTGCCGGTAAAGACATCACTTGCCATGATGGGTAAGATAAGAGAAGAGTTCAGGCTGCCGCTTTGCGAGATGTCGGATGCTAACAGGGACAAGCTTAAAGGTATACTAAGCTCCAATGGCCTGGTTTAGATTGTCTAAATAGTTATATGTCTTACGGATAAGGAGACCGATATGAGGTCTCCTTTTTTCGTTCATTAGCTTTCGTTGACTTGCCATTTGCCGAACAATTAAACTTGAAGTATGCATCATTCTGACTTCGTCCCCCTTCATGTTCATACTGAGTACAGCCTACTTGACGGCGCTATAAAGATAAACGAGCTTATAGAGACCGCCGAATCATACAGGATGCCTGCGCTTGCCATAACAGACCATGGGAACCTGTTCGGGGCCGTCGAGTTCTATACAAAAGCGATAAAAGCGGGCATAAAGCCGATCATCGGATGCGAGACCTACGTCGCACCCAAGAGCAGGCTGGACAAAGAAAGATCGGGTGGAGAACATTCGTTCCATCTTATTCTGCTTGCGAAGAACAATGACGGATATAAGAACCTGGTCACGCTCGTGACGAGGGCATACCTTGAGGGTTTCTATTATAAACCTCGCATCGACCTTGACCTGCTTGAGCAGTACAGCGGAGGGCTCATCGGGCTAAGTTCCTGCCTTAAAGGGGAAGTACCTTACCATCTGAACAGGGGCATGACCGACGAGGCAAGGGAAGCGGCCCTAAGGTATAAACATATTCTCGGCGCTGATAATTTCTATCTCGAGCTTCAGGATAACGGCATCGATGAGCAATATGAGGTAAACAGAAAGCTCATAGAGCTGGGGGACGAGCTTCATATACCCCTTGTTGCCACTAACGATTGCCACTACCTTAGAAGCGACGATGTCCGGGCGCATGATGTCCTCCTGTGCATACAGACCGGCAAGACGGTCAATCAGGACGACAGGATGAAGTTCAGGACGGACCAGTTATACTTCAAATCACCTGAAGAGATGAAACGCGCTTTCGAGGAGGTCCCGCAGGCTATAGAGAACACGATACATATCGCTGAACGGTGCAATATAGAGTTCAGGACCGACAGGTACCTGCTGCCCCATTTTCCCATAGAAGATGGCAGGAACGACAATGATTATCTGGATGAGCTGTCACACGACGGATTAAAGAATAAGCTTAAGGGGGATATCCCTGATGAGTACAGGGCAAGGCTCGAGCTTGAACTTGAAGTGATCAAGAAGATGGGATACTCGTCGTATTTCCTGATAGTATGGGATTTCATTAACTACTCCAAGCGTAACGGCATACCCGTAGGCCCCGGTCGCGGTTCTGCAGCAGGAAGCCTTGTTTCATATGCTTTGGGAATAACAGAGATAGATCCTCTCAGGTACGGACTGCTCTTTGAGAGGTTTTTGAACCCGGAGAGGGTAAGTATGCCGGACATAGATATCGACTTCTGCAAGGATAGGAGGCCTGAGGTCATCTCATACGTATCCGATAAGTACGGGAAGGACCGTGTAGCCCAGATCATTACGTTTGGTACGATGGCCGCCAAGGCGTCGATAAGGGATGTGGGGCGAGCGCTGGATATCCCCTATGCCGAGGTTGACCGTATAGCAAAGCTTATCCCGATGACCCTTAACATTACTATCGACGAAGCTCTCAAGGCAGAGCCGAAGCTGAAGGAAGCATATAATAGCGACGGAAGGTACAAGGAGCTCATAGATATCGCAAAGAGGCTAGAAGGCCTGTGCAGGCATTCCTCGACGCACGCAGCAGGTGTCGTTATCTCTCCGGGACCTCTGACCGATTATGCGCCCCTCTATAAACATCCTTCCGATGAGACCGTCACAACTCAGTTCGATATGGGAGCTGTAGAGAAGATAGGTCTTCTGAAGTTCGATTTTCTGGGGTTGAAGACCCTTACGGTCATAGACAAGACCGTTAAGTATGCCCGAGAGAATGGAAAGGAAATAGATATCGATGATATACCGATAGATGATAAGAAGACGTACGACCTGCTTGCTACCGGAAACACGACCGGGATATTCCAGCTTGAAAGCGAGGGGATGAGGGATATACTGATCAAGATGGTACCGAACAGGTTCGAGGACCTTATTGCCCTCGTGGCTCTTTACAGGCCCGGGCCTATCGGCAGCGGAATGATAGAGGACTTCATCAAGAGGAAGAAGGGTGAAAGGGATGTCAGCTATGACCTCCCGCAACTCAAGGAGATCCTGGATGAGACATATGGTGTCATTCTCTACCAGGAACAGGTCATGAAGATAGCCAACGTGCTCGCCAACTTTTCGATGGGAGAAGCCGATATCCTGAGAAAGGCAATGGGTAAGAAGAAGCCGGAGCAGATGGAAAAGCTCAAGCTAAAGTTCATTTCCGGTTCAATAAAGAACGGGATCCCGGAGCCTAAGTCGGAAAGGATATTCGACCTTATGTCGTATTTCGCAGAGTACGGTTTCAACAAGTCTCACTCCGCGGCATACGCTTATGTCGCTTATCAGACCGCATACCTGAAAGCGAACTACCCTGTAGAGTTCATGGCCGCAAACCTTAGCTCCGATATGGACAATACCGATAAAATAGTTAAGTTCATCTCGGAATGCAGGAGCATGGATATAGGAATACTTCCGCCCGATATAAATCAAAGTTCTAACGAGTTCCAGGTATCGGGAAGTTCTATACGGTTCGGCCTGGAAGCTGTGAAGGGTGTCGGGTCGGCCGCGATAGAGGCAATAGTAAATGCAAGGGAGAACTCTCCCTTTAAGGACCTTGATGACTTCATTGACAGGATAGATTCCAGAAAGGTCAATAAGAAGGTCCTCGAACAACTAATAAAGGCCGGTGCTCTCGACGGGATGTCAAGGACAAGGAGATCAGCCTTTGATGAGGTTGAAAGGGGTAATGGAGGCAAGAGAAGCCTGTCCCTGTTCGGGGGCATTGACGGTTCTGACAACGGAAGCGGTGAGAACGAGGAGTGGGACGAACATCTGTTGCTCGCGAACGAGAAAGATGCCCTGGGTTTTTATATAACGGGGCATCCGTTGACAAAGTATTCGGATTATCTTTATTCAATGAACATAGTAAAGTCATCCTTCCTTAACAGTTCTCAACATTTACGCGACAGGGAAGAAATAACTGTAGCTGGCATAATAGGCGCCGTAAGGAAGTCCCAGACCAGGTCGAAGCAGGAGACGATGGCTAACTTCACGCTCGAGGACGAGCAGGGCAACATAAGTGTAATTGCGTTCCCTGACACTTACAAGAAATATTCAGATATCATTGTAAAGGACGCTTCGGTATTTATTCGCGGGGCTGTAGAGCTCACAGATAAAGGCGCAAAGATACATGCTCGAACGGTTATTCCGCTGGAGTCCGAGTTCGATTCAGAGTCGTTCGATGTCGAACTTAACCTTTCAGGATCGGACCCGAAAGGATCTCTTGCCAGGGCTAAGAAGATGGCCCTCGATCATTCAGGAAAGTGCCCGCTTTATGTTAAACTCTCTCTTAAAGACCATGAAGCAACGATAGCCACACACATGGGCCTTACCATAAACAGAGACACAATAGAATCTTTTAAGAACCTGCTTGGCAGTAACAGAGTGAAGGTATTTTACAATGAACGTATATCTTGAATTTGAGAAACCTCTTCAGAAGATAGAGTTGCAGATCGAGGAGCTTAAGCGGGTGGTCGATGCAGGCGACGAGACCTCTCATACGGTTGATAAGATAAGGGACCTCGAAAAGAAGGCCGAAAAGCTCAAAAAGGAAATATTCACATCTCTTACACCATGGCAGAAGGCTATGATAGCACGACATCCGGAGAGGCCTTACACTATGGACTATATTGATATGATAGCGGAGGATTTTGAAGAGCTTCACGGGGACCGGGCCTACTCCGATGATCCGTCGATCGTAGGTGGTTTCGGAAGACTGGATGGGAAAACGTTCATGATAATAGGACATCAGAAAGGCCGGGGAACAAAGGACCGCATAACAAGGAACTTCGGCCAGCCTCACCCCGAAGGATACAGGAAAGCCCTTCGACTGATGAAGATGGCAGAGAAGTTCAATAAGCCTATACTTACCATGATCGATACTCCCGGAGCTTTTCCGGGTGTAGGAGCAGAGGAAAGGGGACAGTCCGAAGCAATAGCAAACAACCTTATTAATATGTCTCGGATAAGCACACCGATAATATCGGTCATCATAGGTGAAGGGGGTAGCGGCGGAGCGCTTGCTCTTGCAGTTGCTGACAGGCTGTTAATGCTGGAGCACTCCATCTATTCGGTGATATCGCCCGAGGGTTGCGCTGCTATCCTCTGGAAGAAGGACCGCGAGGTCGGCAAGGACGAATATGAGAAAGCGGCAAAAGCTCTAAAAATAACCTCACAGGACCTTTATGATCTTGGTGTCATAGACGGGATGATAGAGGAACCGCTTGGCGGTGCCCACAGGGACAGAAAGGCCACGGCCGAATCCATCAAGATAGCAGTGCTAAGATCCCTCAATGAAGTAAAAGACAGGGATGCAGGCATCCTGATAGAAGAACGCTACCAGAAGTTCAGAAAGCTCGGTGAATACATAGAGACCTGATCTCATAAACGTTAAAGGAGAAGTGATGGGGGACAAAGTACTCGACCTTAGAGGCCTTAAGTATACCATGCCTGTGGTCAAGACCGCCGCGGCTCTTAAGAAGGCCGAACCAGGTGATGTTTTCGAGGTAATAAACGATTATCCTGGCTTTAAGGATGATATAAAGAGATTCTGTGATGAGACCGGAAACTCGCTTGTAGACATATCGAGCACAGATACAGAGACCAGAGCAACAATAAAAAAAGCTTAACACTCCCCTAAGACAGTATCTTTTTTAAAGGCGTCAATTTCTTGACCAGCACTGAGCCCTCATAAGTATCGAATATAAGTTTTCTTCCGAGGTCCCCGCCTACATCCTCACCGACGATCCTTAACCTTTCTTTCTTCAGGATCTCCTTTGCTATCTCGATATTCCTCTCTCCTATGTTCATAAGCCCGTTCCCTCCGTTATTAATAACGGATGCTCCACCAAACACCTTTGCTATCATGTTCTTCTTTGAGCTCCCTGCGGATTCCATCTTCTTGATAAGCTTTGTTATGGCAACATTACCGTATCTCGGCGATTCCAGCCCGTCTCCGTTCCATAGCGGCAGAAGGTAGTGATTTATTCCCCCCACCTTGAGCACCTTGTCGTACAAACAGACGGACACACACGAACCTAGGATGGTCGTAACGTCATATGCTCCTTCTCCCACAAATATCACTCCTGCATTAAGGAAATGTCTGTTCTTTTTCATATATGTAGTTCCCGGTCAGAACTTCTGTCCGGCTCCTTCCTCACCCTCAAAGATATATACGTTACCGAATTCTGAGAAGGTCTCGGCCTCATCACCGGATGCCTCATGTATCATGAAACTGAACGTGCTCCCTTTGTTAACGGTGCTTTTTACGCTCACCTCGCCCTGCAGTAGTTCGGCCAGTGCTTTTACGATGCTCAGGCCCAGGCCATGTCCCCTGTGGCTTTTTCTCGGTCCCGTGTCTATCTGCTTGAACCTGTCGAATATCACTTTCTGGTCAGCTTTCTTTATCCCTATACCGCCGTCCTTGACAGATACGGTAAGCTCGCCATCTTTCTTTACTGCTTTGACATTTATAACACCGTTCCTCTTACTGAACTCAATGGCGTTAGATAAAAGATTTGAAAATATCAGCTGGAGCTTTTCAGGGTCTGTAGTGAATACGGGGCCTTCATTCTCTTTGCTCAGGCTATAGTGATCGAACTTAACCTTCAGCCTTCGCTCCTTTATCCAGAGGCCGAAAGAATCGATCGTGTTATTCATCAGATTGACAACGTCTACATTTGAAACTGTCAGCTCGGTATCACCCGCTTCTATATCCGCAGCTGCAAATATGTTCCTCAACTGGTGGTCAAGGGAGAACGCCTCCAGGTTAATAAGGTCCGCCAGTGCTTTTGTATCTTTTTCAGAAAGGTCCTTTCTGGAGGATATCTGCCTTGATAGGCCGATGATCGAAGACAGAGGATTATTTATCTCGTTCCTTATATTAGAGATGAAGTTGCTCTTAAGCTCCTCCGACTCCCTCAGCTTATCGTTCAGGACCTCCAGGTTCTTTGTTACCACCTTAAGGTCATGTAAAGCCTGGTCCTTCTCCTCAAAACGCTTTTTTAGTTCCGCCATCAGGTCCTTATCTTTGATCCTGTCCATTCTGTCCTCCTGAATGCATATTTGATTTATTATTCAATTTATTCGCTTAATCTTATTACTTTACCGGCTATCTTATATAACGGCAGGACGTGATCTACCGCTCCCAGCTTTATCGCCTCAGAGGGCATGCCGAACACAACAGAGGTCGCCTCATCCTGCGCGATATTAACTGCACCTGCCTCCTTCATCTCCAGCATTGCCTTGGCACCGTCATCTCCCATGCCTGTCATTATCACTCCCACCGCGTTCTTGCCGGCATAGCGCGCGGCGGATCTGAACAGGACATCTACGGACGGCCTGTGGCGATTTACCAGCGGTCCGTCCTTTACTTCAACATAATATCTCGCACCGCTCCTCTTGAGCATCGTATGCTTATTACCCGGGGCTATCAATGCCCGTCCCCTGAGAACGGTATCATTATCCTCCGCCTCCTTTACCGAAATACTGCACAGGGTATTCAGCCTGTCGGCAAAAGACCTTGTGAAATGTTCCGGCATATGCTGGACGATGACAATACCCGAGGCATCAAGAGGAAGCTCCTCAAGGAAAGACCTTAAAGCCTCCGTACCACCGGTTGAAGCCCCTACAACGATGACCTTCTCTGTGGTCTTTATCATCGCCTTTGTACGCTTCTGCGGTATCATCGCATCTGCTGTGAGCTTCGGAGGTATATCCCTTCTGATCCCGGGGATCACCCTGGGCCTGGACATAGAAGCTGCTTTAATAGCATCCGTTATCAGTATCTTCGACTCTTCAAGGAACTGTTTTGTGCCAAGCTTGGGCTTCGTGATGATCTCCACAGCGCCGAATTCAAGTGCCTTCATCGCCGTTTCAGAGCCAGATTCCGTAAGTGCTGAGCACATTACAACAGGGATAGGATGCTGCGACATTATCGTTTTAAGGAAGGTAAGCCCGTCCATCCGTGGCATCTCAACGTCAAGGATTATGACGTCCGGTGCCTGCTTCTTTATCTTCTCGGCCGCGATCAGAGGATCTGCAGCTGTACCAATCACATTCAGTGTTCTGTCCGACGAGACGACATCGCTTAGTGTCTGCCTAACAACCGCAGAGTCATCCACTATAAGGACGTTTATCTTATTCTTCATATTTTACCCGGTCCTTTTTCGCTCGTAGCTGAACCGCAACATATCATCCTTCGAGTTCTGTCATCATGCTGACGGGCTATCACAGGACCCATCCCGCGATCTCACACATACTAATCATCTATCTTCTGGTATACCGACGGGGCCACCTGTTTTATCGGTATATCCATATAGTTCAATGTCTCGGCATGC
>CP070669.1:345825-364832 GCA_020351835.1 Nitrospirota bacterium | reverse complement strand
CAGCGTCTCCGGTATCATAGTTATGATAAGTGTTCTTGCTGTGACACACTTCGCATATTCTCGTTGATGTTGCATGTCCACCCTGATCATCGCCCATGAGTCCAGGGCTACCTACAGCTCCGCTAAGCACCCTGAAATCAACGCTAACTGTGCTTGAGTTCTGGGCACCGGCATCACCCCAGTTGCTGGCATCAGGTGTAGTGATATTTTCCTTTATCAAATAAATATTGCTTGTGTCATGGCCTGTATGGCATGTCGTACACAGGAACTCACCGTACTGGCCTCCTGCAACACCCCATCCACCGACACCCCATCCAGCGTCACTAAGATTGTCACTATTATGCATTAGAAGTTTGTTCGGATCGGCTCCGGGGGTGTTCTTTTCAGTCTTGTGACAACCGTGACAGGTCTCCTCCTGAGACCGTCTCAAAAGATTACCGTCACCTGTATAACCGGCACTTCCAGGCGGGGTATCATCTGTAGATCCGTCTGAGTCAGCATAATGAACATTATGGCAGGTCATACATCCAATATTACCAGTACCATCATATATAAGGTTGTTCGTATCGTTCGTATCTCCGGCCCCGTCTCCGCTGTATCTCGGAGGCCCGGTCTGGGCGTTATAGTTGGCATCAGCTGGAACAGAAAGGAACTGAGATGTATCCCCGGCAGACGCAAGGTTGGTACCTACCGGATGGCTCAGCTTATTTCCGTCATATGTACGCACAGCGGTATTACCTGATGCTACAGTCCTGTAGTAGTGGCAATCCTCACAAAGCTGATTAAGGTCGTTTGGTATCTTCTGGAAATCACCGCCATAGATCTTATAGGTATCTGAAGCCGCAACAGGGTTAGTAAAATCAGATGCTGCTGTAAGAACTGTTCCGGTATTGCTCTGTATCTTTCTTACCTCACCTACATTAAGCCCTCCTGTCATCTCAACCGAATAGCCTATCCAGGCATCGACAGTCCATGCCTTGGAGGTATCTGCCACTGTGTTCAGTGAACCACCGGTGGCAGTCCCGGAGTCCTCATTGTTGGGATTGAATGAAGCATTCCTCTGTGAATGAAGGTCATGGCATACAGAACACATCGGTTCATCACTATAGTGGGTCAAAAATGTCTTTATTGCGACGCTACTAAGATCGGCAGTGGCCCTTAGTCCCCCTGTGTTATTCGGATCTGATGTCCCGGGCATTGCTATTGGTGCACCCCATGGATGGGAAATACCGTTAGTTGTATACATAGCGTCTGCAAAAGGCTTGTTCGCAGCATCGTTTGGGGCAGTTGATATATGACAGTTCATGCATACGGCGTCATTCGTAGACTGGTTCGTCAGGCCGGGGCCTGCCGCACCATGCAATGAATGGCAGTCAGAGCAGTCATATGCACCCCCTATAAGGTCCTGGTCATGAGGCGGGTCCGCAGAAAACGCCAGGTGGACAGACATGAGCATAATGCCTAAACAAATTACAATTATAATTATCTTTTTACCCATATACTAGAAGCCTCCGACGGCTATCTTCACACCACCCGATCCGATTAACGCATCCATCGATCCAAGCTCATTGCCACTTCCATCAAATACTTTTATCGTACTTCCTGATCTATCTCCAACCACTACCTCATCAGTTCCATCCCCGTCCGTATCACCAGCTGATACATCCGAGGTCCCGAGGAAACCTGTAAAGCTTATCTGGGACGAGCTAAAACTACCATCCGCATTATAGATCGTAATTATATTATGCCCTGAAGCAGTGATTTTCGACACAATAATCTCATAAGTTCCGTTCCCGTCAACATCACCAGATGAGATCTTTGGCATGCTAAAGCTGTTATGCATAAAAGACGAGATACTCCGCACTTTCCTTTCGGAAAGGTCCAATACCTCTACAGAATTACTATCAGCTATGGCCAGGTCAATATTACCGTTACCATCAAAGTCGCCTGTAGTAATATCTACGGCCCCGCTTACATCCGCCCTGACGGACCTTATACTTCCTTGCGCAAGGCCATTTTTCATATTAAAGACCTTTATGACCACATCGCTCTTATGAGCCTTGGCAATTATAATGTCATCGGTACCATCCCCGTTAATATCACCACTTGCCATTCCGACAACAGAACCTGATACATTTATGTTACCAAGGATCGTTCCTGCATTATCGTAGATCACAATGGAACTTCCGTTTAATATCATTATCTCATCAGTACCATCTCCATTAACATCTCCCGAAATGATCTCAGAATCACCGGCAGGGATCGAAAAACTTCCGGACTGAGACTCAGATATTATATCCATTATACTAACTGTGTCCGCTCCGCTTCCGGCCGAGATAGCGGCCACCGATCCGCTTATGCCCCTGGCTATATAAGTACCCTGTACAATTGTCAGATCACCATCTTTTACTTGAACGGTCTGCGAAGTAGGAGTTGTGTACCCCGGCACAGTGTTAAAAGCAATTTCATATTTTCCCTGAGGCAGGTCTAACTCGGTCAATACACCGCTTCCTGATGTACTTACCGGTCCGGTTACGGAATACGAGGCTTCAGGAATATTAGATTCAATCCTTAGAGTACCGGCTTTCCTGACAACATCGACTATTACGTTAACCGTAGCAGGGCTACCGTTAACGGGAACTCCTGTGCTTATCACAACCGAGCCGGCATGCGTCCCGATATCCATTACTGATATATCAGGCGATATCGTAAAGGCCAACTCCGTAGATGTATTTCCGGATACCCTGTCAAGCACTATCCATGAATCAGAAGCGGCTGCATTCCATGTGTAATTACTCTCTCCGGCAACGATGTTAACAGTCTGTCCCGGTAAAGGCCCTGAACCCATCAAGTATGTAAAATGAAGGGTCGACGGAGTTACCGCCATAGAATAGTCCTTTACTACCGATGCATTTACCTGAACGATATTCACCGTACCGTTACCGGTATCAGTAATGCTCAACTGAGCAGTATCATCAGAAGCAAGATCTGCCGGTGATACCGACAGCGTAACTATCGAATCAGTTGTACCTGATGCAGGACTTACAGAAATCCAGGATTTATCAGATGATACCGTGAAGTTTCGTGCAGAATTGGCTGAGATCGAAACATCCTGAGATACGATAGAGCCGTTCTCATACACAGTGAGATCTATGACAAATGGATCAATATTCCAGTCAACATAACTACTTTCCAGTCCAAATATGGATATTCTTCTGTTACCATAATCCGTCACGAGCATTCTATTATTATTGTCTATTACCACATCAAGCGGTATCTTAAGAAGTCCTTCATCCTTACCAAAGTCACCAATATATCCGAGAAATCCCCCGGCCTTATTAAACACAGCAACCGCACCATAAAGTGCTTCAGCTATATAGATCCTCTGACTGTCAACCGCCATACCTCCCGGAGCTGGATTATTACCGCTCTTTGGGCCCATCATCCCCGATGTTCCTGCACCGGAAAATGCTCCTGTGTGATTGCCTGATAGATCGAAAATATCTATCCGCCCTCCCTTGTTAGATACGAAGATCTGCGACGTACCAAGGTCCACAACAATAGCCTCGGGCTTATGGAGGAAGGCACTTCCGAAAGAACCGATAAGCGACAGAGTAGATATGTCATAAATGTGGAAAAGATGATTGCCAGCGTCTACTACGTATATATTCCCGTCACCCGGTGTCTCAATATCAACAGGAACACCAAGTTCTGACTCTGCAAAGGACGAAACAAAACTCAAACCAGGATCGTAAATCTTTACGCTACCGGAGAAACTGTCGCCTACGTATACCTGCCCGCCGGAATCACAAGCTATGCCGATAGGTTTCTTTACATCCAGTATCTGACCTGTAAGCGATCCGTTACTGGAGTAAACATTGACTGTGTGCTTCAGAGGGTCCGTTACATACAAGCTCCCATCAGGTCCTACCGCTAAGCGCGTCGGTCCCGTCAGCTGCTCTGATATCGATCCAAGCGAATCATATGACGGGACCAAAGCAAAAGCAAGACCCGGGACAAGTATAGTAATGAGTGCTATGGTCAGTGTGCGTTTCATTGTTTTACTCCGTTATTTTAAATGCAATAAATGTTCCTAATAATAATTTTAATCGGTGAGCACTTTTTTTTACAAGTAACTAGTTTAATTAATTTTTTTAAGTACTCATATGTATTACATATGCACTATTATCATCTATCATTTGCAGTGTGACAATTATTGTCATACTATTGGGTAAAAACCCTATTATTATTGAAAACTCAGCACGGGATCATAACTATCATATCATAATAACTCATGATCTACAGTCGTCAATACACTATAATGATTTCCACATATTATGCCATTTGGCGCACTGAGAATTTCCGTTCTATAGATACTGCACTGTCATTATCCTCCTGTAATTTATGTTACCAATCAGGTAACTGTTTCCATATGTATGGCTGCGACGGAAAGTAAAGCCGGTTAATGATCATGGGAGAAGTAATGTGAATGCCTATGTTTATGCTGAGTCTTCCCGTGATAATGAACATGCTCATGGATAAGATTAGCCCTCAAGAGCAGCTCCTCATCCCTGAGTATCTCATCTGAGGGACCGATCTTTTCTATAGTATGTTCCTCGGACAGGAGTGCAGTACGGGCGTTAAGCTCATCAACGATAGAAAGATCGTGCGTGGCAATGACCAGTGTCTTTCCTGCTTCACTGAGGTCAAGCATTAGCTCAACCAGGAAGCACTCTGTTCGCGGATCAAGTCCATTGGTAGGCTCATCGAGCAGGAGCACTTCAGGATTCATCGTTAATACCGACCCGATCGCAACCCTCTTCTTCTCACCTCCCGAAAGCATGTAAGAAGGCCTGTCCTTTAGCCCATCTATATTAAGCATCTTCATAACCTCTGATGCCCTCTCCATAGCCTCTTCCTCGGCTATCTCAAGCTGTAGCGGTCCGTATAGAAGTTCATCCAGCACGGTAGGACAGAAGAGCTGTACGTCCGAATCCTGAAATACAAAACCGACCCTTGTTCTGAAATACTTAAGAAAACCCCTGTCTTTAAGGGTCTCTTCAGTAATCTGAGCGCCTCTGAATGTGACATTACCTGACATCGGATGTAAAAGGCCGTTCATTATTTGCAATAATGTTGATTTGCCGCTCCCGTTAGCCCCTATTACAGCAAACATCTCTCCTTCCTTTACCTTGACGGACACATTATCAAGAGCGACAATTTCTTCCTGATGTCTGTAACTTATACTTTCTAACGATAGAATGTTTTCCATGATCTGCTCACATCACTACCAGAAGCATGCCTACTACCAAAAGAACAGCTCCTGCGACCCGGTCCCTGTTCTCAAACCCAGGGTGTTTATATACCTTAATATCATCTGAAAATCCCCTGCTGTTCATTGCCCTGTATACCTCCTCAAACCTTCCCTGTGACTTCCTATATAAGAGCGCCATTCTTCCTGTGATCCATCCTCGAGCGTCCGGATTATGTACCTTGCACACCATTCTGCTCTTTTTTGCCAGATACATGTCTTCGATCGTTTTTATGAATAAAAAGATATATTTATAAGAGAGCGTTATTATCAAGAGAAAAGCATCCGGCACCCTGAGCATCTTTAACGCTTTAATGATCTGCGGAAAGGGGGTTGTATACAGTACCAGGAATGAAATTGACACTGAGTTAATGACCCTGGATGTAAGCATCATCACCGCCCTGGAACCTTCACGCGTTATCCCTATATCAGCCGGTATATAGTAGATCCATATATCATAGTCCCTTGGCAAGTGAATTAGCGGCAATATGATCTCACCTTTTGTAATGATATTAAGTGCAGCCGGTAATGCCACAATAAACCCGAAAATGAGACCGAACAGCAATACCTTCCTGTAAAATCTGACTATATCAAGCCTTGAAAGCACAACTAGCAAGAAAACAATTCCGCCTATAAGAACTTCCGGCATGAACTCCTTTTTTATGCTTACTATGATCACAAATAAAAGGAGAAAGAATAACTTTACTCTGGCGTCCAGTTTCTGGAAAAAACCTTTTTTCAAAAAAGACCTCCACTGGATATGACCTGATCGCATAAAGCTTGCCATGCTACCGATCCCCTTTTCGATAAAGTTAGCTCTGATCCTTTTATTTTCATAAACAACCTCGGACGCTCTTTTATCCATAAGAAATGATGGAATATTATTTTTCATCCTTGACCACCATTTTAGATATAAGATATACAATGAGTGCCACCACGATAATCCCAACGGCCCCGGAAATGATGTATGAGACCAACTGAACTCCATCGGGAGCAGCCTCGCCACCAAGGTTATAATCCTGCACAGGGGCCTTCCACAGATCTGAGTCCTTTCTCAGACCTTCAGGAACGAAACCGAGCAGCTTTTCAAGTTGTTCCGCGCTCCACTCCCCCCATGCACCTCCTGCATTAAAAATAGCAGGCAGGATAATTCCAAGCGGAGAGAGCAACGCCATGATCACCAGACCGATCCAGAGTTTTTTCTGGGTCTTTGTCATTTCCCCGACCCCAGGACCGCAGGCACGAGGCCCGGCTCATGCTTCATGAAATACCTTAATAGTAGAACTGTGATCACTCCTTCTACGATACCGAACAAAAGAAGATGTTCGATCGCCATGACCGGCAAGGCTATCGATAGCGGATAAGGAGCATAGAGAGGTTGCCCGTCAGGGGCATGAGCGATCACCGGTTGAATACCCAGCTGTATGGCAGTGGACACTGCTGATGCAGTAAGTCCTGCATATCCAGAGAAAAAAGCAGCGACAGACAGCCTCATTTTTTTGTTCGCCCCCCCTTTTACAATTCGGAACACCCAATAGGACACGAATGGCATAACAACAGCCATATTGAAACAATTAGCCCCGATCGCCGTTATACCCCCGTCCCCAAATACTAATGCCTGTATTATGAGAACGACCGACACAGCTACTACCGCTGTCCATGGCCCGAGAAGTACCGCTATAATGCCAGCGCCAACCGCATGCCCCGTAGTCCCCCCCGGAATTGGGATATTGAACATCTGGATCAGGAATGAGAATGCCGCTGCCATCGCAAGATACGGTACATGCCTGCTAGAAAGCTCCTTTTTCATCTTCTTCAGAGCTATCCACCAGAATATGAACGACACCCCGTAAAGAGGAGCGTATGTTTGAGGGCTCAGGTATCCGTCCGGTATATGCATTCAGATCTCCACTGATATTCCTGCTAATTCTGTGCTACTTATTTACCAATTCGTGTTACTACCCGATAAAAAATTATTTAAGTCTTTTCCCGGTGGTCGTTACCGTAAGCTTTCCGTGTTTAACACCCTTCGTTCCGATCAATCTATCCGCTATTGCCTTTATGTCCTTTGCCCTTCCCTTTACAATGATCACCTCAAGGCAGTTATGGCTATCCAGGTGTATATGCATGGCAGAGACTATAGCTTGATGATATTTATGCTGCATGTCTGTTAGGTTATCGGTGAGCTCTTTAGTATCATGAGAGTAAACAAGTGTTATTGTGCCCACTGTCTCGGTAGTATACGTCTCCCACTCCTCCGTTACGAGACTGTCCCTTATCAGGTCCCTTATAGCCTCACTGCGGCTCGGGTAGTCCTTCTTTCTTATGAGGCCGTCAAACCTCTTAAGTAAAGAGTCCTCCAATGATATGCCGAATCTAGTAGTAGACATGGTGTTACTTTATTATAGTTTCGTAACACGATAAAATCAAGCTTCAGTAGTTTATTGGCTTTGCTACAATGATCACAGATATGATGAAATGAATGGTTACAGCTATGCCGCGTTAGCCTGCAGCTTTTCGAGCAATTTCTTTATCTCTGCAGGCATCGTTCCCTGCATCGCTTCAGCAAGATACGAACTGGTGGCTATAATATTAACCACCTTGACCATGAATTCCCTTTTCTTCGGGGTCATCGAATCAAGGCTGTCCATCTTATACATATAGAAATCTCTGGCCGCGTGTCCTAATTCCCTGTTAACCTCTTCCAGCGTCATGTTCACAGGTTTAATTACCGGCTCAACCAGGTTATACCTGCTGTAATCATCAACTACTACATGATCTTTGAGGTTTTCATATATGTCCGAGTACGGCCATGGTGCGATCGCCAGAAAGAACGCAAGATCTGGATTGTAATACTTTGCAAGCTCTACCGTATGTCTCATCTTTTCAACTGTATCATCAGGCATACCTAATACAAATGAGGTCTCAGAAACGATATCATACTGATTTATCAGATCAAGAGCCTTCTTAGACTCTTCTGCCTTTATGTTCTTCTTGAATACATCAAGCGTTTCCTGAGAAGTAGCTTCAACACCTACATATATATGGTCAATTAGAGCCTTCTGGTACTTCTCCATTATATCCTCGTCCCTTATGATATCATCCACCCTGGTCTCCATCAATATCTTCGTCCCCACCTTCCTCTCTATCAGAAGGTCGAGGATCCTTTCCCATCTCTTCCTGTCCAGCGTGGGTGTCTCATCAGAGACCATCGCCACATTAACACCGTACTTATCCCTGAGCATCTCGAGCTCACTGACAAAGTTCTCGGGGCTCCTTCCTCGCCAGCCTCTTTCCCAGAAAAGCTGCTGCGAGCAGAAACTACATGCCTGGTTGCATCCTCGGGATGAGCTTACTATAGCAAGCACTGAGTTCTCCTCAGGCTTATACGTATAGGTCTTCCAGTCGACAAGGTCCCATGCAAGCGGCAGACTGTCGAGGTCTTTTATATAAGGACGGTTACCGGTCATAACTATCTCTCCGTCCCTGTAGAAGGCCACTCCCTTTACCTTTGCAGGGTCATCACCGGCAGAGAGACAGTTCATCAGCTCAACCATTGTAACCTCACCCTCGCCTCTTACAATGTAGTCCAGATATGAATTACTTTCGTTGAGTGTTTCTTCATAGAGGAATGTAGGATGGACGTTACCAATAACTGTTATGATCTCCGGATTTATATCCTTTGCGAGCTTAAGGACCTTAAGCGCATCAACTATCTCTGCTGTGAATGCGGTGGTCGCCACAACATCAGGTTTTACCTCTTTGATCTTTGCTTCTATATCACCGTAACCGTGCCAGTAGCTCATGGCATCGTAGTATATTGGGTCATAGCCCGCAGCCCTGAGGCTACCGGCAATATAAACAAAGCCTACATTGAGCCACACACCGGCTGATTCAACAACACCGGAGTGATAAGGTGGTGTAATTAATAGTATTTTCCTGATCTTAGACATCTTTATATGATAGCATTTAAAGCAATTTTTATACCATTTAGATTTTTTTATTTCTAAGACTGGATAAGCTAAACCATAATGGGGTTATGACTACCGGAAGGCCATGGCATATTGCCACCAGGTACCACTTATAAGAATGGTAAAAAGCAATATATGCTTTACTATTAACATCTTACGGCGAAGCTCCTCCGCATCCTTTCCATAGACCTCGCCAACGTACGCATACGTAAATGTCCGGCCCATCCCTGCGATCAATATGATGGCGGAGCAGACAATGCCGGCCCAGAAGAACTGTTTCTCAAGTCCATCAAGCGAAGACCTGACTGATTGCTGATCAACCATTATCCTATCAACCCAGAACACGGCCAGAACCGTTGCGGCCCAGCATCCTGCAGCAAAGTCATGCAGGAATCCTATGAATATGGTCAGACCCTTTTTCATTATTTCTTCTTCTTTACCTTCTTCTTTTCAGACTGCAGCCCTTGAGGATGGTCAGCGAGCTTCTGCTTTTCAGCTTCTTTCTTATACCATTCCACCGAACGATCGGTCTGGTCCTTAAATGCCCCGAGTGCCTCGTCGCGAAGTTCCGCGGCCTCTCTGTCTGATTGCGAGACAAGTATCTCGTCTACCACCTGCGGGCATGATGGAAGGGATCCGGGTCGTGCCTCTATCTCCTCCTGAATACTGGGTTCTACTTTATGGTCTTTCGCCATCGCCATCTTCAATTCTATCGAGAAGTTCACATACCGTTCAAGCATCCTGAAGATCATTGAATCACCCATAGCTCCGGCCGGCTTGTCATCAGGCAACGGTGATACTTTACCGTTCTCTATCTTCGCACGCCCGACCATCTCACAGCCTCTGCCGCCGTCGGTCGTATAACCAAGATTATCCGTGATAACAGCAAGTACCGTCGGGATGTTCGCCAGGTCCCAGTGGGCAAGCAGCCCTACCTCTCCGTCAGGTAACGGGCTAAGGTCATCAATGTTCATTGCCAGCACTCGTGACCACGGTGGTACGGGGCGCGTCCGCTGCTTAGGCGGCAGCCCCTTGACACAACGGCGTAATGAGTCATCGAACAGATTTGTAGCCGTCTCGGCCTCGCCAAGTACATTGACACAATGAGAGTTCGGTATGCCAAGTGTTCCCTCGACCATATCGTAATAATCGTCTCTGGTAACCTTTCCGAACCTTCCCCTGTATCCTCCACCATCACATATCCTGCTTCCCGGTGGAAGTTTGAATGACATCTTTTTTCTTTTGCATGCCTGGAAAAAGTAGACATAAGCCGATGTCGCACCGATCAACGCGACCGGTACACCGCTCGCCTCCGACTCCCTGAGTGCCTTTATCATATCATTAATATGTATTCCCGATTTGCCGAGCAGAAACATGCTGTCATCGGTACCGAAATGTCTTCTCGTCTGGTCTATCCCGATCGCCATTCCCATAGATGGAGCAAGCTCGGGGCTCGGGGCAAGGATAAGAATGCGGCATCGCTTTCCGGCCTCAAAATCGGGGAAAAGGTATGATCCGGTCATCACCCTGTTAGCGGTGAAGACCAGTTTCTGACCCCACTCATCGCGGAATATCCTGCCTCTCTGTGTAAGGCTGGTCGTGCCTCCTGTTAGACATGCCATAACCGATTTTTCGACCGGAAATGAGGCCACCAGATGTGTCTTGAATACGTCGTTGTATACCATCGGGATATCTTCCCATCGGGAAATATCACCGGGTTTAACTTTCTTAGCTTCACAGAACTCGCGAAAGATCTTATTAACCTTATAATGAAGGGCAAACATCCTGAGGCAGTAGTTATTGAAGTCGGGGACCTCAACATCAACACCGGCTTCGATAAAGCTCAGAACATCTTCTGTTAACTGTAAGCGTTCCTTTTCGGCTTCTTCATCATTTATCGGCTCTAAAGGCACATCAGACATTATCGTATACCTCCTTATTTATTCGCAGAACTCGGTATAAACGATTGCAGATAATATGCCAGTGCTGGCTAACCATCATTTTTTCAATAATATCAATAACTTCAGTGCTTACCAAAGTCATACTTTTATTCATTATTCCTTCCAGTTTGCACAAAAAACAGGCAGTCCATGCCCTGATGAGGGCAGTTAGTCCATTAGGTTATATTCCTCTTATCCCTTAATTCATGCCTGTGGGCTTTCCATTTATCATACGCTATCTTATAACCTTTTCTGACCGGTATCTGGTTCATAAAAGACAGTATGTGGGCATACGGGAACCCGGCTTTAGGCACCCTGAAAAGGTGCTTTAACACTCTCCTTAGCCTTAGCACCTCTAGAGAGGTCTCGTAGAACTGCTCTTCCCTGACCTCAGGTGACATCTTAGGATCCGGATGTTCGAACAACGCATATGCCCCGGAATAGTATTCCCATCCCATATTTTTATACAAGTAAGGTTCATACTCTTCTCTTAACTTCGTACCCGGATATGGAACTACGAGAGAAGGATGCATGCTTACACCCAATTTATCACAGAGCTCTACAGACCTCTCAAAGTCCTCATACGTGTCACCCCTCCCGCCAAGCATATAGAAAAGTGAGACATCTATCCCATGATCTCTTATTGTGCGAACTGCTTTTTCACGGTCAATCCCTGCTTTACTTTTAGCTCCATATGAGATAAGACTTTCATCCGTAATCGCATCCCAGCCTACCCATACAGCTTTCATTCCTGATTCCCTGGCTGCATTCAGCATCCGGGACCCTTCCGGGGCAAGAACTGGTCTGAGACTGCCAAAACCCATCCATCGCTTGCCGCTTCCTTTTAGTGCATTAAACATGTCTATAGCTCTCTGCGCCTTACCGGTCCACCATATGTTCTCATCACCGTTAATATACATCCTGCCCGGTACTGCAGCTACATCACGCACTACATGGTCGATTGGCCTGAAGCGGATCTTCTTGCCCCAGAACTTGTTGACCGAGCAAAACGCACAGTTATATGGGCAACCCCTTGATGTGTTAACGATACGAAATTGGTGGCCGCCGCCCAGCATACCGTAGAGAGGTGTGGGAAGGTCATCAGGCTCTATCTGCTCCCCATAATAGAACGATTTCATCTGTCCTGCCCGGAAATCTTTCAATACCTCCGGCCACACCGACTCTGCCTCACCAATTACAACCGAATCCCCATACTGCTTGGCCTCTTCCGGCATGGCAGAAGCATGCATCCCGCCGAACACTATCTTTATCCCGCGCCCACGAAGCTTCTCCGCTATCCGGTATCCGCCGACAGCTGTAGGGGTAATAATACTTATTGCTGCAAGGTCACAATTAAGATTATCGACCGCATCAGGCATTGCGCTGACACTAATAAGCTCTATTTCTATATTTGGATCTTCTCTTCTGGTAAGCGCAGCGAGATACTCCAGTATTGGAGGCGCCACCGGCGTCCAGCCGAAGGGAAGAGGTGGTTTAATAATGGCTAATTTCATGGTTTCGTGTAAAAAAGAAGATAATGTAACCACAGAGGCACTGAGACACAGAGAAAAACAAAAAGAGTAATTCTTTTATTTTCTACACAACCTTCCTTATAAGACAAGTCTTCTAATGCCATTTCTTATTAAATTTGATCTGAAGTTTATTATCAACCCTACTTTAATATCAGACAACTTCATATATGTTAACAATTGCGCCTCATGTACCGGAACTATCTTATCCACACACTTAAGTTCAATGATCACCTTATCATCAACAACCATATCTATACGATAGCCGCAATCAAGGCTTATTCCTTTATATTCAAGAGGCAGATCGACCTGTCTCTTAAAGGGCACCTTGTTTAAGCTTAATTCATGACATAAGCACTCTTCATATGCCGATTCAAGCAAACCCGGCCCCAGATGCTTATGCACTTCAATTGCTGACGCAATGATAGCGTCAGTTACTTCTTCGCAGTAAAACAAATCCCCCTCCATTACTGCGGCTTAAATTAACCACAGAGACACAGAGTCATTGAGAGAAACAGATAATAAGTTCTTTTCTTTCTATATACTTCCACGACACAGATTTTTACTCAGTTACTGTAAGAACAAAATAGTCTTTCTCTGTGCCTCCGTGCCTCAGTGGTTACTTTAATCAGTGTTCAATACGAAAACCCGAATGGAATGTCTCCATCGTAAAAGGTATACCCCAGTAGCTTACGATCATAGCCACCATAGCGATTATCGCATACCATGCCAATCGCTTTCCGCGCCAGCCCATTGTGATCCTGAGGTGAAGATATATTCCATACGTAAGCCACGAGATCAGCGACCATACCTCGACCGGATCCCAAGCCCAGTAATTGCCTTTGACCTGATGAGACCAGAAAGCGCCCGATACTATCATGAGGCCATACATAATAAATCCTCCGGCAACAAAACGATAGGAGAGATCATCGATTATTTTAAGCTCGGGCAGCCTTTCGAATATCTGGAACGTATATTTATCTTTCAGCAGGTACATAAGTCCAAAACCTGCTGCCGTAAGTACTGCGCCAAATCCGGTAGCAGCACCAATAATGTGAGCCCATATCCAACCGCTTTGTAGCGCAGGTGCAATACTCTCAGCCGCTTCCTTATAGAGCGTCCCGGCCCACCCCATCATAATAAAGGTCACGGGCATAATAAGCACACCAAGCGGTCGAATCTTTTTATTAGTGAACTTGAATATAAGGAAAATAAGGATGGTGCAAAAGAAACCGAACGTAATTGATTCGGATATCGTAAAGAAAGGACTAATACCGGTCTCTGACCAGCGCAGGGCTATTACTACTATATGGGGAATAAACCCAGCAACCGCGCTCCATAGCCCAACCGTAAAGAGTTTGTCGTTCTTTGCCATCATACCAAAAAGATATGCAAATGCGCTAAGACCGTACAGGCTGACTGCTATCCAGAATAACATGAGGTCCGGTTTCATATTCCCTCCTCGGGTATTTAAATTATCCTTTATTTAACCATATTTAGGGACTATATAACAAATATTAACCACGGAGGCACTGAGGCACAGAGAAGAAATATCTCTTATCACTTATTTACTGAAATCATCTTGTTATATCAGATTCTTTAGAATAAAATAGTCAGTTTTAGTCTCTCTCAGTGTCTCCGTGTCTCTGTGGTTATAAATCAGCTTTTTTTCTTGCTTCTTCTCATACGGCCGATGAAGGTTATAACCATCCCACTAAGCCCAACCCAGAGGCTAGTTAGGACAAGTACAAAGCCCGGGTCATGACGTACGCTCATTGCCACCCAGTAGCGTATCTCCGGAACTGACAGATAATACTTACCTGCAGGAAATTTCTCGCCTATCATCACCCGGCCTTCGAATATAGGCTTGTCCTCATCCGTCTCATCAAGTCCTTCCTGCTTATTGGTGTCATTATCGCCGGTTGCTTCTCTCCCATCCTTACTATGGTTGAAGTCGATATCACTTCTATTTTCTGGCCCAAGAGGCCACATACGGAATACGGCGTCTCCCGCCCGCTCTTTCTCGGGATCTGGTATATAGATAACCTGCAGTGAAAACTCTGGCACCAACGGATCCTGCGGGAATGGCAAAGTCCCGGGACCTTCCTTTGTTCCCGTTGTATAAAGGAATGATTCGTCCCATTTATTTTGCAAGCTCTGAAGTGGTATGAAGAACCCATGAAGCCTCCGTCCACGCTTATCATGAAGCATCACAAGGGGGGAAAATCCCTCCTTGTCCCGATAATAGTCAAACCCAAAAGCTGACAATTTATTCGTTATATAAAGAACACCTTGCTTTGTATCACCCCGATGACCAATAGCCACCTCATATGCCACTACTTTATCCTCTCCCTCAACCACATACCCTCTGTGCATCTTCATCAGTGAGATCTCCCCTTTTAATTTAGACAGGTCGAAATACCTTCCCCGGTTAGTTATATCCCAGCTGGCTAAGCTGCCAATTGGAAGGACCTCACCCTCCGTTAAACGTATAGTTCCGTGGAAGAAGAAAAAGCTGTTATATACTATTCCGAACAACATTCCAAGGAAACTGAGATGGAATAGTATCATACCGAATGATACAACTGTAAGCCTTCTGCGTAATACACGAGGGAAAAAACAAAAAGAGATATTCACTATTAAGATGACAAGAATCCCATTGAACCAGACAGCAGAAAATATTACTTCCCACGCTTCCTGGCCACGGAATACTGTAACACCAAACACGCAACATGCAAGGATTAGAATAAGCAATGCAAGAGCAAGCTTAGCGGAGGATAAGAACTTATATATCTTCTGGAACATAAAATACTCCCTTAAATATTAACCACTGAGACACAGAGTCACTGAGAACGACAAAATAATAATAATTTCGTTCTAAAGACAATATAGTTTTTTGCACTTAGTTTAGTTTTTTCAAGTTAGTTGCCTTTCTCTGTGCCTCACTGACTCTGTGGTTTATTTAGCTTTTTGCTGACTGCTGAATGCTGATCGCTGCCTTACAATTCCTCCACCTTCCATATAAGCTCATTGCCATCCTTTACTCCGTATGCGACCGATTTGCCGTCTGCAGTAAAGACCGGTGGGAACACCATTTCAAAACTTTCATGTCTTTTAATAGTTTTGCCTTTTGCATCTGCTACTACCACAAATCGCTCCCCGCCCTGGCGGACACGGTACACGATTTTTTTATTATCAAAACTGAACTGAGGCCCGACCACGCGGTCAAATGGAGGTCCTTCGTTTCCATTTACAACAATAAACCATTTGTCCCCTTTTCGCGCTGCATATGCATGTGCTTTCCCGTCATGCCTATAGACTAATCCCTCGATCTCATCATAAGACTTTCTCGTAGTTCCGTTCTTTATAAAGCCCTCATGTAAAAACCATCGTTCATTAACCGACATTATGATACCAACCCCCTTATTATCGGAGCGAATTACCGGGGGCCCCATCAGCTCCCCATCCGGGATACTCTCCTCTCTACCCTCAAAAAAAAGAAATCTAGAACCTAACTGCTCACCTACATAAGCCAATGTCTTGCCATCAGGGCCATAAATGATGTCACTTATTCTGTCAAAGAGCGGCCCTGCCTGAACATCATCTGGGTTATTAAAACCAAACTCCAAGACCCGATGCTTATTATCTTCGGCGCTGATGACAGCGATCCTGCTATTATCCCAGTTGGTAAAGATCGGAGATGCGATAGATCCCAGTACTTTTGCTTTATTGAACATAAGGTCACTTAAGATCAGTCGATGCGTGGCCTGCCCTTTCGGCACCTCAATATAAGCAATTATTGGCGAAACACCGCTAAAAACGGGTGTAGAACAATAGTAGGAGCATCCTTCGTTAATGTTATCGTCAATTGCCATATACCACTTTGAGCCACGCTTTACCTGATAAGCAATATGCTTACCATTTGGACTGAAGACCGGGTCATCGACCTCAAGGGATTCAACACCAACAACTCCATTAATAACCATCCGCCACTTACCATCGATCAAAGAACTGTACGCATAATGTAGACCATCAGGTGTTATGACGATCTGGTCGATCATGCCGGCAGGCATTCCAGCGGTACCGTTATGCACCACACGAACTGTTTCACCACGCTGAGCAGTATACAACACACCCCCGCCACGTTCGCTAAACATGACTCTGAATACCTTTCTGTTCTGCATTGCCATATCGGTTGCGGTCGGTTTATCCTGCTCAGAGATCTTCGCAAGCACAGTGGTACGGTCAATGAGCGCTGTCTGGACCGATGGCGGTATAGTTGTTTCAGGAAGTTTATCACGCGTACATGCACTGACAAACATGGCTATTGCTATGATAACCATATAGCATATGATCGTTCCAATTCGGTTAATTCTTGTCATCGAAAAAAACATATCTCTTGGCATTCCTCTATATATTAGTGTCTACCGGATTATTATCCATTGTAGCGGTTTTGCTTTCACCCTGCGGGATTGCTCTGCTAATTAATTATTAAAATACACTGGTCGAAAAAAATCCCCGCCCGTTAGGGCGGGGATCGTCATCAATCATAGATAGTCAGATCGATTAATATGTACCACCGACTGTGTACGTCTCAGTGCCGCTCCTCGTGCAGGTACCGTCACCATTAGAACCACCCATACATATCGGCGTGTAATTGTTGGCACCAATGCTAGCAGGTGCGTGAACATCGAACTGGTTACTGTTACGGATGAACGAAACAGGCCCCAGGTCAGGTCCAGTAGCCCACCTGCCGCTCTTGACGTTACCATTCGTGCTATCAGGCACTACGTCAGTTCCGTGCGCATCCTCCGCCCTTGTCGGCCTGGTTGTTACAGGACTATAGCTTCTGCTATGACACATGTTACAGCCGTATGACAGATACGGGTTCTTTTCTGACCTGTCAAGGTTTGTCGCTGCCGAATTCGGCCCGTGACCGACCGGGTTGTTGGTACCCACCATATCGTGGCAGATCACGCAGAGCGTAACCGCATTGGCCGCACTCGGTGTACCGGTAACGGTTGCCGTACCACGAAGTGTATCTGCAGCACCATGGGCTGTGACAGTGTAGTTGATCGTTCCTGAATCACCAGGATCAGCGTGACAGTCCCAACATGACATAAGGTCACCCCACTGGTTCGTTGTGCCGGCCGTCTTAGTAGCCTGGTTAAACGGAGCCAACATGAGGTCACTATCAACATAACTGTTGTTCTGTGTACCCTTGACCGGGTGATATGACTGGTTGGTTGTATCGAAATGAGCATCGACATCAAGAACATCGCCGCCCGGTGTGTGTGCAATTGTCGTGTTAAACGGCTTCCCGGCTGATCCGCCCGTCACCTGAGCAGAAGGATCCAGGGCTCCATCTGCGTCATGGCACTTCAGGCAATGATTTATCTGAATTGCTCTTACATGTGCCTCAAGTGTCGCACTACCCAGGTTACGGCTAAACTGGATAAACCGACCTGAACCGCTGCTTGTATATGCTCCCGGATTTGATCCGTTATGTGTGGCTCCCTGGATCGTAGTCCCGGTATCCGGGTCTCTGAGGTCAACATAGCCGTCAGCATGGAATGTCCAGTCCACTCGTCCCGTGGCCGCAGTCCCTTCCATATGGCAGACACCACAGTCTGCTGCAGTTACTGCACCTCCGGAACGCTTGTGCGACCATGTCCCTGAGAATTCAGGAACGATAGCACGGCGCTGAGTCGGTCCGCCAAGGCCATTTGCGATCGGTGAGTTGATCGCTGCATTATGACAGGTCGTACAATCTTCATTACCAACGCCCCACTGAGCTGAATTGGTACCTGTACCGCCGTGACATGAAACCGTCCTGCATGTACTTGTTGTTACCGGCTGGGTCTGAGCAAATACGTTATCTGTCCCTGCATCATACGTAGCGTTCGCATTTTTGTCATAATAACCGCCACTGACTCCCGCTGCACCCGTCTGCATGGTTATATTTCCGTCTCTATGACCGAAATCCGCACTGGTCTCGGTCGCGGGTGCTATGTGACATGTCGAACAGATAACCTGATGTATCTGGTGGTCACCCACAAATGCACCAGTAGCACCGTCCCTTGTCCCGTCAGACGGGGGATAGTCATGGCATGATCCGCACGTGTTCAACGCAAACGGGTCTAATACCGTTATGTTAACAATATTTGAATCACCTGTTTCACATGTTGCACCATTGTTCCAGCCACGGACCGTATAGTCATATGTCGATAGAAGTGTAACGGTCGTATCATTGCAT
>CP070669.1:326873-345725 GCA_020351835.1 Nitrospirota bacterium | reverse complement strand
GATCTTTTGTCCGGCCATGGCCTGTCTGATGCTTTGGAAGGCGCCCGGTCAGCCTTTTACCTTGTTCACTCTATGGGTGGCAAGAGTCTTTTCCGGAACACTGTGTACGCAGAGAACGATAAAATAGCTGCAAATAACTTCATCAAGGCTGCCAATAAAAAGGGACTGCGCAGAATCATATACTTAGGCGCCCTAGGTGAAAAGGGAGATTCGCTGTCCGAACACCTTATAAGCCGTGCGGAGGTTGCTGACATACTCTCATCCGGCTCTCCACAGGCAACAATACTTAGGGCTGCTATCATTATAGGTGCAGGCGGTGCATCGTTCGAAATGCTGAGATATCTGGTCGAGAGGCTTCCGGTCATGGGATGTCCCAAGTGGATAGAGAGTAAAATTCAGCCAATAGCCCTGGCAGACGTCCTTAAATATCTGGAAGGCTGTCTGGTCAAAGAAGAGACAGCCGGAAAGGTATATGATATCTGTGGTCCTGATATTATGAGTTATAGAGAAATGATGCATAAGTATGCTGAGGCCCGCGGTCTTGCGAAAAGACTTATCTTCAGGGTACCCTTTCTTACGCCACTGCTGTCGGCGTACTGGGTAGATCTTGTAACACCCATCCCTTCGGGTGTTGCACACCCTCTTATAGAAGGTCTTAAGAACGATGTAATATGCCGTGATAACAGCATAAGGAGTGTCATACCGATAAAGCTTACCTCATTTAATGAAGCAGTGAAGATAGCATTTTCTGAAGAAACTAAAGGCCCTGGGGTAACAGGATGGTAATAGAGAAGACCGTACACATACATTCTCATATCGACAAAGTTTGGAAGACCTTCATTGACCTCACCTGCTGGGTGAACTGGAACACCGTATTAAAGGACGTTAAATGCACCGGGGATCAGTGCCTCATGGAAGGAACATCCTTTTCATGCAGAGTGGACCCTTATGATATAGCCGTTAACTTCACGGCAAATGTAGAGGAGGTGATCCCAAAGAAAAGGGTTGTCTGGTCGGCCAGAAAATTTGGCATATCCGCCCATCATGAGTTTACCTTCGAAGAGATAGATAATGAGGTACGCGTTACAAGCCGTGAAGTTCTTAGCGGGCTGCCTGTAATAGTGCCGCCTTTGTTCTTTCCCGGGGGAGAAATAAGAAAAATGACGCAAAAGCTTCTATGGGACCTCAAGGAAGCTGCAGAAGCGGGCTTACCTTAAGTGAAACATATATATGATCGTTCTTAATATCGGAATTAGTTCATGTCTTATAGGTAAAAATGTACGCTACGACGGAAGACATAAGCGCGATCACTTTCTAACCGAGACACTCGGAAAATTCGTGACCTGGATACCCGTTTGTCCTGAGGTAGAGTGCGGCCTCCCCGTCCCGAGGGAAGCAATGCGCCTTGTAGGCACACCTGATACTCCGCGACTGGTAACCAGGACAACCAAGCAGGACCATACGAAACGGATGACCGGATGGGCAAAAAAGAAGGTAAGAGACCTGGAGGCTAAAGACCTCTGCGGATTTGTGTTTAAAAGCAGGTCTCCAAGCTCGGGTATGGAGCGTGTAAAGATATATGACATTAATAATAGATCCGTTCGGATGGGGAAAGGGATATTTGCCATGGCTTTTATGTCTGCTTTTCCTCAGATCCCTGTGGAAGACGAAGGCCGTCTGCATGACCCCGATATCCGGGAGAATTTTATCGAACGTATCTTTACTTTTAGAAGATGGAAAGACCTTATCGCCGCCGGGAAAACCATTAACGGGCTGATAAGATTTCATTCAGTTCATAAATACCTTATCATGGCGCATAGCCCTGAGCATTTGCGCAAGCTCGGAAAGATGGTGGCAGGTGCAAAAAAAGAACAACCATCAGTTCTATTTGACAGCTATGGATCTGAACTTATGAATGCCCTGAAACTAAGATCAACCGTTAAAAAGAATACCAATGTTCTGCAACATATGCTTGGGTATTTCAAAAAACAGCTGAACGCTGACGAGAAGAAAGAACTGCTGGATACTATCAGCAACTACCATAAGGGTCTTGTTCCCCTTATCGTTCCAATAACATTGCTTAACCATTATACTCTCAAATATAAGGAGCCATACTTAAGAACACAGATATATTTGCATCCGCACCCTGTCGAGCTTATGCTTCGGAACCACGTATAGATTGCTTTTTCAAGGATAACTCTTATTCATCAGTATTATAGGTCTTTGAGGTCCGCTATCTGCTTGATATACCTTGGAACATCGAATTTCGACCTGCAGCCCTTGTAGCTCATATACCTGACCTTCCCGAATATCGGCCGTTCTCCCCAAGCCCGGTCATGAACTCCACCGATGCTCCATGCAATGCCGGCGTAGCCGTTAGGGTCACGTCCATCAAGCTCATACCGGTCATTCAACATGATAGCGATCTCCAGTGCCTCCTTCGCCGATCTTGTCCACTCCAGGATCTTCTTCGCCCAGTACATCCGCATGTAGCCGTGCATTTTACCACGAATTACCATTTCCCGCTGCGCGGCATTCCAGAGATCATCATGTGTTTTTGCCTGTTCGAAATCGGAAAGCGAGTACGTGTATTCTCTCCTGTCCTTTAGGTGCTTCATTAATGTTGTCTGAGCCCATTTTGGGAATCCATCAAATGAATCGTACGAACTATTGTGGAGACAGAAGTTATCTGCAAGTTCCCTGCGGATTATCAACTCCTCCAAAAAAGCATCGCGCGAGGCTTTCTTCACCTTACTTCTCATTACCTCAAGAGCTACCCGTTGTGCGGAAATCTGACCGAAATGCAGGTATGGTGAGAGCCCCGATTGTCCATTCTTGGCAGGATCATTGCGCTTTTCAGCGTAGTCAGAACCATCTGCAATGAATGAACGCAGTGCTGCCAGTGCCGCATTCTCCCCAGGCACAATCCAGGATACTTCCTGGACTGACCGATCGACCGGAACTTTCGCTATAAGCTCCGGCCAGTTAACATCTTCCGTTCGTTCTGTGAAGTTATAGGGATGTTTCTTCAGCGTAGAGAATGGCGTAAGTAAATCACCTAACAATCTATTGATCTTGGGACGTATAGTATATGCCGCATACTCCTGTTTCGCAGATGCGAGCCGGCAAGGAACTACATTATGGGCGTCAACTTCATGGAAAGGCGTGACAACGAGTCTACTGACTTGTTCCTTCCATAACAACTTGATCCGTAATGGATCAAAGTCGGTAACTATCAATCCAATATTGTGTTTACTAACAAAGGCAGGGACTTCATCTGACGGCTGGCCGAAAAGCAGAATGAAAGGTATGTTCTTTCTGTGTAACTTTTGTGCAACATCATGGAGGCCGCGTAGCATAAAGCCGTACTGGCGGATCGTTGCGCCAAGGAATGCGGGGGCAAGACTGAACATAACTATTAGGGGCTGTTTCAACTTTATTGCAACGTCCTGGGCATATAGAAGTGCCCAGTTGTCGGTTACCCGCTGGTCACGGCTCATCCAGTAGAGTACCGTCCGCCCGGTTAGCTCACCACCCCTGATGATAGTAATCCGTCTTCTATCAACCGT
The DNA here is from genome assembly GCA_020351835.1 of Nitrospirota bacterium. Lineage (GTDB taxonomy): Bacteria > Nitrospirota > Thermodesulfovibrionia > Thermodesulfovibrionales > BMS3Bbin05 > BMS3Bbin05. Next base: position 342,156 of record CP070669.1, on the reverse strand, counting down.
CTTATGCAATTTAATAGACCTGCTATGGGGCTAATTGAATGTTGGACTATATCTCTTTAAAGCTCTGTATCACCTTCTGAAGCTCAGGCTTGTTCTTCTTATATCTCGATTTAAGTGTCCAGGCAAGTATCTGATGATAGTTCTCCTTGGTCTCTACGGTCGTATGAATATACGTGATCTTGACATTGCCTATGACCCCGCTAATCTCATACTGTATGGCAGGATTGCCGTTGATCTTGACATCTGGAAGCCTCTTTTCTTCTGAACTGGTAAGAGACTCTACGATACCCCCCCTTGTCAGGTCTGAGTGCTTCTCAATGGTCATCTTTTCAAAATCCTCTTTGCTCTCGCTCAGCACTATGATATAGAGCTCTTTTCTCAGATATGCCGCCTGCAGGTCTGCTGCGTCGTTCAGGTCCTTATGCTCCTTCCATCCCTTTGGTAAGGTTATCTGGCTATCATTGTTAATGCTCTTCAATGATGTCTCGCCCGAGAATATCCCGGCAACGGCCTGCTCACCTGATATTACGATAACTGCTGCAAAAAGAATTATGAGTGCTACGAACAGTAATTTTAGACCTTTTCTCACGATAATCCTCCTTTATTTTTTACCAATGTTTTTACATTTTATAGGACTGTAACAACGTTGTCAAACAAGCGAATAATGCTGCTTTCAGACAGCCATCATGACTGCTTTATCTGTTCAGGCCTGTTTATGAACGATACATTCATCTCGTTCCCGAATCCCCGAGCTCCCTCCGGATCTGTTCTGTCCCAGTCCCTGAGCTCAGCATTGAGGTACTTTCTGTAAAATTCGACAAGCTGGATCCTGTCCTCCGGCGTAAGCTGATCTATCACTACGCGGCCTCCGAATGCCCTGTTAAATACCGGCTGGCCTTCAAGTTTGTCGTGGAACTGCTCGAAATACCCTGTAATGCGTTCTCTGCCCTGTACTGTAGATGGATCGGTAAGGCATACTATGAAAGATGCAATTATACGTTTTTCCATCTCCATAGCATTTTCATCAAGAAGTTCTATCATCCTTGGATGCACACCATCCATCCAGATACCTGAACCGATCAGAAAGAGATCATAGTTGGAAATGATCCTTGACGGTGAAATGGCGTCTATGTCAAATGCGACCGCACCTTTTCCTATACCTTCCCTTATCCAGTGTGCTGTATCTCCGGTCGCTCCGTACTTGCTACCGTATATAATTGCCACGCGCCTTGTATCATCAACGACCTTTGATACTGTACACCCGAAACCAAAGGCCATTGCCGAATATAACGAGTATCTTCCGGCTATCGACAGAAATTCCCTTCTATCTATCCGGTCCCTCATATCAGCTTCCGGTCACTACTTTTTATCCACCTTTTCTTTTAGTGCCTTGCCCGTCTTCTCAAGTGCGTCGCCGCTCTTCTCTATAACCGTCTCTCCTGATCTTATTATCGCCCGTTCGATCTTCTTTTTGGAAAAAGGATTACTGTAGAACGGTTTGCCTTTACCGATATTAATACCGAACCACAGTCCGATGATCAGCCCAATGACCAGACCCGGTATCAACAGATTAGATCTTTTCTTTTCCACAATGCCTCCTTTATCAAGACCTCTTATTTTCAAACATTCTAATTCATGACAGTTCAAAATGCAATGATCAGGATACGATCTGGCATTATCTCGCTCATGCATCTCATAAGACTAGTATTCTGGTTGCAGGCCCAGGCAGGTCCCCCGGCAATACCTTTCAGTCTGTCAGCAGTGGTGTTCCTGGTGTCCGGCATCCTGAGCTTCCCGGGGTTTCAGGCTGTAAAGAAAGAATTAGCCCCTTAGCGGCTTTACCTTAAACCCAACTTGCCGAGTATTATGCCTATAAACTTGTTTGCGGGGTTCTTTCTGGGAAGGAATGAGAACACGGGCCTTTTCCTGGTCCCTAACTTATCCAAAATCATCTCTATCTCCATATGATGATCGCTCTCAGGACTTATATTAAGACCCTTCCTGAATATGTCCAGCGCCACAGCCTTTTTATTGTCCTTTAGGTAGACCTTGCCAAGATTGAGATAATGGAACACATTACCGGGGTCCGCTTCTATGGCGTTAAGGCAAAGATCGATCCCTTCCTTGACCTTTCCCCTTTCCATGGCAATACACATACCGTAGCCAGACATAATGTCCGGTGTCCGGTTCCGGTCGATCACCTTATCAAGAAAGAAAAGGGCGTCGAGCGTATTATCGTCCTTAATGAGAGACAGCGCCTTTGTTGAATACTCTATCGTCTGATTATCCTCCACGGTTAATAAAACTACCATATCCGGCCTATTAGTTCAAACATTTTTTAAATATATAATTATATAAATGGTCGCCGGCCTGCTGGCACTTATAACCCTTTGTTTTATAGATATTATCCCCTGACCATCTATGCTAGAATACATACTGAATGCAGTTAATAAAATGAGCCTGTACTAAAGATATGGAAAAGAAAAAGATAATGATAACCTGCTCCAGGGGTATCTCTCCATTCCTCGAAAAGGAGGTAAAAGGTCTCGGGCTTCCCGTGATCTCTTCAACCTCGACGGGAATAGAGACTTTAGGCTCGTTCGATGATACCCTTATGCTCAATCTTCATATAAGGACCGGCCAGAGGGTCCTTTTCTTTCTCAAGGAGTTCAGCGTTTATTCAATTGAGGATTTCTATGCCGGAGTAAAGAGCATTAAGTGGGAGTCCCTCATTGATGAGAGAGGATATGTCTGTGTGACCTCATCCGTAGATTCTCCACTGATAACCGATTCGAGATTTGCAAATCAGAAATGCAAGGACGCAATAGTTGACAGAATAAAGGAAAGGACGGGCAAGCGACCCGATTCCGGGCCGAATAAGGACAGGGCCGTTGTCTTCATCTACTGGAACGGGAGGAAGTGCTCCGTTTTTATCGATACATCAGGAGAACCTCTGTTCAAACGCGGATACCGCATAAAACAGCTGGCGGCCCCGATGCAGGAGACCCTTGCAGCGGCTGTAGTAATGGCCACCGGATGGCACGGTAAAGGACATCTCATAAATCCGATGTGCGGTGGCGGAACAATTGCTATAGAGGCCGCATTGATGGCATCAGGAACCGCTCCCGGGCTTTCAAGGAACAACTTCGGGTTTATGCATATCAAGAACTTTAAAAAGAGTATCTGGGACAGGCTTGTAAATAACGCTAAAAGAGCCGTGAAAGATCCGGGCACCCTGATAATCGCAACCGACAGGAGCAAGAAAGCTGTTGAGGCATCTGAGATAAATGCTATTGCAGCCGGAGTTGACGGATCGATGGACCTGAAGGTATGCGACTTCAGGAATACAGACATACCGGAAGGAGGCGGGATAATTATATTCAACCCCGAATACGGGGAGCGAATGGGAAAGGGATCGGACCTGGGTCCCATTTACAAGGACATAGGCGACTTTCTTAAGCAGAGGGGCAGCGGATATATGGGATATGTATTTACAGGCAACCTTGGCATGGCAAAGAAGGTCGGCCTCAGGACTAAAAGCAGGAAACAGTTCTATAGCGGAGGTATCGAATGCAGGCTTCTCGAATATGACCTCTATGAAGGAAGCAGAAAGAAAAGGCCCTGAGACCCTTACGGCTTATTACTCCGCCTTGCTGTATCTGTCCCTGTTCTTCTCCCACCAATTGCGCCAATTTTTGGGGTCCTGCCCGTGATTAACTCCTGTTATCTTCCTCAGGGCCCACTGGGCCTTTAACCTTATATCAAGAGCATCATCATCCAGAACGCCTATCAGGGGCTCTATCGCCCTGTGGTCCTTGATCTTCTGAAGTACCTCTATGGCATTTTTCTTCATTGAGGGATCCGGGTCCTCAAGCGTCTCGATAAGCACCTCCACTGCTCCTGTACCTATCCTTCTCAATGCCTTCTCTGCGCTACGTTGCACTTTCTTGTTCCTGTCCCCCAAAGCCCAGATCAACGGTCTTACCACATCCGGATCATCTATATTGCCAAGTGCGTCGGCAGCCTGTACTCTTGTATTAGGGTCCATCTCATCAAGCGCTTTTACAAGAGGCCGGATGGCATCTTTCCCGATATTTGCAAGGGCCTCTGATGCATACGGCTTAACGCTCTCATGACCATAAAGCAATGTCCTGACCAATGGCTCTGTTGCATCGGGATCACCTATCTGGCCAAGTGCCCATGCCGCCTGACCCTGAACATCCATGTACATGTCCCTAAGGGTATCGATAAGTATCGGAACAGCCTGCGGGTCCCTTATTTTGCCGAGCGCCCACGCGGAATAACGTCTTACCTCAGGGGATCCGTCCCTTACCGAACTTATAAGTGCATTGACCGCCTTTCTCTCTTCGAGCTCACCAAGGGCCCATGCAGCCTGCTTCCTCACATCCTGATCCTCGTCCTTAAGAAGTACGATTATATTTCCGGATATCGAGTTATCCCCTATCCTCCCCAGAGCGGTCACAGCGCTGCTTCGTACTTCCGGCGCCCCGTCCATTAAGAGTCCCACAAGAGGCACTAAGGCCCTTTGATCGGCTATGCTTCCAAGTGAGTTGGCCGCGCTCGCTCTTACTTCCGGGTCTGCGTCCCTGAACAGTTGTAAAAGGGGCTCAACCCCCTCGGGGCTTCCTATTTCCCCCAGCGCATCAGCTATAGCCCGCCTCACCTTTGGTGACGGGTCACCCAAAGCAACTACAAGAGGTCCTATCGAAACATCACTGCCGATCTTGCCAAGGCCCCATACGGCGTTAATACGGACCTCCTGTGACTCATCCTTAAGGATCGATCCAAGCGGTTCAACGGCCCTCCTGTCCCCGATCTTGCCGAGAGCCCATGCCGCGTTTGCCCTTACCTCGGCCTCCTCATCCGACAAAATGCCGATAAGAGGCTCTACCGCTCTGGCGTCCTCAAGACGTCCCAGTCCCTGGGCGGCCTTCCCACGTACAGAGGGTGTCTCACTCTCCAGCCGGAGTATGTACTGCTCGACCTGGTCAAGTTCCTTTTCTTCACCCTCGGTCACTTTCTCCCGTTCGGCATTCGCGAGAGGCAGAAAGAGGAATACGATCATTAATGCGACCAGTGCTCTTTTCATTATTTTGACGGTCCAGATAACCATATTTCCATTATAGCAATTGACTCCTGTTATTATAGTATATTCGAGTTCTCTATACAGGGTTCGCAGGAACATATTATTTATCAGAACCGATAATTTCTAAAAAAAAGGAGGCAGGCAATGAAAGTCGTCGCATTCAACGGCAGTGCAAGAAAAGGTGGTAATACTTATGAACTTCTGAACCTTGTCTGTGAAGAGATAAAGAATGAGGGCATAGACACGGAGATCATACAGTTCGGCGGAAAGCACATCCAGGGGTGCATCGCCTGTTACAAATGCTTCGAGAACAAGAACATGCGCTGCAACGTAGACAAAGACGACCTGAACTTCTTCCTGGAAAAGATGTTGGAGGCCGATGGAATACTTCTTGGCTCGCCAACTTATGTTGCTGATATGTCAACGAACATGAAGGCATTGATCGAAAGGGCCGGCCTTGTTTCACGTGCGAACGGGGATATGTTCAAACGCAAGGTTGGAGCAGGTGTAGTAGCGGCGCGTAGGGGAGGCGCTACCAATGTGTTCAGCACAATGAACTACTTCTTCTTCATAGCCCAGATGATAGTACCCGGATCGAGCTACTGGAACTTTGCCATAGGAAAGGATCCCGGAGAAGTGATGAGTGATGAAGAAGGTATCCAGACAATGAGAACGCTCGGCGAGAACATGGCATGGTTAATAAAGAAGGTTAACTCCTAGATCTCAATTACGGGACCGTCTTCCGAACAGGCCTTAATGCCGAAATACAGATATCCCATAGACAATATAAAAGAGACCGCCCACCACATCGGGATGCCAAGGTCGGCATAATTATGTACTGTGTTCAGGATGATAGCCGGAGTATCGGCCACTATAGCAAGGCTTATGAGTGATTGGAAATCAAGTGTCAACGCCATGCTTCTCGATATCAGGATACCTATGGCAGCATAGAGCAGGATCTGCAGTACCCTGTATATATATGATGATATCACTGCAAACGGGAACATAACAGGAGCCAGCCAGCCTTTTACAGCATCGGCCCATTCGTAGACGGTCTGCCTGTCTATGACCAGATGTTCCATCTGTGCAACGTCAAATGTCCTCGTTTCGCTCGGGCTCTTCTGCATGTGCAGGTGGGTCCTCGTAAGCAAGGCATATGCATCAACCTCCTCAAGTGAGTTAAATGTACCGCCAGTATCTATTACCACCAGCACTTCGTCAGTATCGGGATCGGTAATTGAGTAAGGCACCTCGGCATCGATCGAGACCTCACCGGCATCTATGGTTATCACCGGTACCTGCTTCACGAACTTCGGGAGTTCCTCGGCTACGAACTTGTTAACTCCGGATTGCAACTTGAACATTATGGGTATCCAGCATATTGAAAGAAGCAACAGAAGATAGAGAAATGACACCCATCTCCAGTTCTTACCTACATCACGATAGAGCGGTTTAGAGTAAAAGGACAAGTAAAGCGGATGAAATGTGCGATATCTTCTCAAGCATCCCCCTCTTCAATAAACGTAAACATGTTATTTCAAAATTCTACGAATAAGAAGGCACAGTTGTCAATTATCGGCTGATAAGAGGGATAGGCTTATTGACATGGAACATTGCTTAATATACCATTGTATATGATCTACTGTGATCATTGATCCGAAATTCACAAGGAGGGGACTAGTGAACTACAGGCCAACCGTTATCATTGCGGATACTGACAGATCTTTTGTTCTATCGATAGCTGCCATTCTTAATGAGATGAGCTTTGATGTCATACCTGTTGAGAACGGGTCAGACGCCCTGACCTATACTGCAAAGTATATGCCCGATATAGTGATGCTTAATACCGAACTTCCCGCGCTGTCAGGGCTTGAGGTAATGAACAAGATCAAGAACGACACATATACTTTCTTTATTCCGGTCCTGCTAATGTCATCTCTTCCCGATGAAGAGACCATTGAAGCCTGCCGAAGGTTGAAATACACCAAACTGATAAGAAAACCCCTGAACCTGGGCGAGCTAAATATTTCATTATATGATTACCTTACATATCCTAGCGAACAGAAGAGAAGGCACTTGCGGGCCAGATACAACAGAAAGATACTTGTAAGGTCGGGGGACAGGACCGATGAGATGTTCGCATCGACCCTTTCAGAGGGTGGCGTCTTCGTAAGGAGTGTAGATCCGCCTTCAACCGGCCAACATCTCGCGGTCGATATTCCGCTTAAGAAAGGTGCTGTTGCCTTGAGCGGGACCGTCATATACACAAAGGACATATACGGAAGCATATTCAGCACGGGGCCCGGCATGGCCATACAGTTCAACGAAATGACGGAAAGTAATACCAGGCTGATAAGGGACTATCTGTCAAATGAACTTACAAATAGCGTAACATCCTCGGGATACGTGACCTTTTGAGCTCATCAGTCCTTTTGGGACAGGGTCTTAAGGTGATCAAAGATCTCATCCATGTCCTGGTACCTGTCCTCTTTGACCTTCCTTATACATCTTATGACTATCTCATCAAGCCATTCAGGCACTTCATCGACCAGATCTATCACCCTCTCAGAGCCCAGTCCTTCAAGTTTTCCGGTAAGCATCTCGAACAACACCACCCCCAGGGAAAAGATGTCAGCCCTTATATCCAGCTCATCCCCCTTCGATCTCTCAGGAGGCACGTATACTGATGCAGGCTCTTTCTTAACAAATGAGATATGGTTGTCTTTATCTATGAGTATGTTATCGGTACTTATGTAGCCAAAAGGAAGCCCGCTCTCGTAAGCTCCCGTTATGTTCCTCAGTATCTGCACCCATAACTTCAGGCCGTGCCTCGGATCAAGCTTCCCGCTTTTTATGAAGCCCTTCAGGGATATCTTCCCTTCCGCAGCTTTATCTTTCCCGGCGTGCTCGGACTCCTGGACCCTCTTATTAACATCTCTGAATGCCGGGTCCATAAGGTAGATCCTCTTGAATATCTCACTGCTCGTCTTCTTGTCTCCTGCAACCTCTAGCATGGATGCATAACGGTAATAGTTCTCTGCGCTACTATTATCGAGCTCAACTCCCCTTATTACGTAACTGAACATTTCAGCTGCTTCCCTGGGAAGGCCCTCTTCCTCGAGCAGATTCGCTGCCCTTTCGTACTCATCGAGCTCCCGAAAAATTCTTACAGCCGCCATTCTGCGCCCGGCCCGCTCGAACACCTCTGCAGCGTCCTTCTTCATCCCGGCGTCATAATAAAGTCTTGATGCCTCATCAAAGTCACCCTCGAGGAATGTTATCTCGGCCGCAGATTTGATATCGCCTGCCTTTAAGTACATTTCCTTCGCTTTGCCCTGCATCCCCATTGTGTCATAAAGTGCAGCGGCTCTCTCGTACTCTCCCCCTTTCTCATAGAGGATGACCGCTTTATTGTACTGCTTAAGGTTCTTTTCATAGATCTTGGCTGCCATCAGGTATGCCCCGGCGTCAGCATATCCCTGTGCTTCGTTCTCGTAGTCTTCCTTTATACTGGTCTTCTTACCCTCTCTTGCGATGTTATAGATAAACCTGCCTACGAAAAAAGCGATCACCAGGACCGGTATAAGAGCTATTATAAAAAGGACAAAGACCCCCGTTTTGGCCGAATCCTTCATGGCCTCAATGTCGTCAGCCGCTTCGACAAGGCAAGGTATTACAGATAAGCAAAAGAGAGCGAGAAGACGTCTATACACTATTAACCCACCTCCAATATTACAAGCACATTAAGATATATATTACTCCAATATATCCTTTTTTACCATCACAGTATAGCACACTCTTACTATCCCTCTGAGTGCTAAGATATTGCAATAAAACCAAATTATCATTAACCCAATACCTGGTAATAATAACTTTATTTTCCTGAGCGGGCACTCGGGCAGATAACCCGACATATCGGGCATATTGTCCAGTCCTTTGAAAGCAACACATTCGTAACTCCTCAATAAATCTACGTCCAGGCTTTTGGCACTTAAATTGCTCTTAAGAGATCGAGGCTTAGGGGATAGAGCATTATTGAACAGATCATATAGAGCAAGGGGAGGTAACAATGGAAAGAAAGTCAAAATTAAACTGCTGGGAGTTTAAACGCTGCGGCCGTCAACCTCAGGGACATAATGTAGAAAAACTAGGTTTATGCCCTGCTACCTTGGAAGTAAGGCTTGACGGCATACACGATGGTGTAAATGCCGGACGGGCCTGCTGGGCTGTAGCGGGAACGCTGTGCGGCGGCAAGGTCCAGGGGTCCTTTGCTCAGAAGTTCAAGAACTGCGAGACCTGTGATTTCTATATGAGCGTTAGAGACGAAGAGTATCCGGCCTTCCATCTCTCTGCAGTGTTGTTAGGCAAGCTGAAAGAAACAGAGGACCACTAAAAATGGCGTCCGAACTTACAAGGATAGTCAAACATTACGAGAGCAGGATAAGGTCCATACTTTCATCGGATAAGACCGTTATAGAAAAGACGGTCGAGCTAAGGATCTTCGCCCGCGAGATCGCGTCAAAATACTTTGAACGGATGCACTATAAAAATATAGATGATTTTTACTTTGATTATAAGAACGGGAGATCACCTATTACTGCACTTGAGGGAGAAGGAATAGTTGCGGGAGAGATCCTCATTTTAAAGAAATGTCCCATGGCAGCATTGTTGAATGACTTCAAGGTGGAGGATTCCTTTCCCGATTACTGGACCAGTCTCCCAATAGAGTTCATGGAAAAGATGAAGAACGAGGCCATCCTTCATCCTCTCTGCATAGTACACCAGAGCTTCAGAGATGAGCTTGCCAAGCAGATACCAAAGGGAGCCTCGTTCGTTCATTCTATTGCGGTTGCCTGCAGATCAGGGGCTAACGGGAAGGTAGTTTACTCCGAATTCGGTATTATGATGTCAGGGGTAACAAAAGATGAGATAGACAGGCACATAGACGGGATGGCCTGCGCTTTTTACGTAAAGTAGACCTGAAGGAGGTCGTGTTTTGAGAGGCAATTTCAAATTAGCCAAGATCAATGTATGGAAACTGCTTGTGATCTCCATAATTGTCGCGGAGACATTCACATTTCTTATCAGCTATATAGCAAGTTTGATACTATGGGGTGGAATTTCGAGAGAGGTTTTGATAATTGGTGCGATAGATTCTTTTGCTGTCTGCGCCATTGTTGTTATCGCATTAATATACCTGATAAAGCGATCGGTCCGCCTGGAGGAGTATAATGAGCAGCTCAGGGAGGGCTTAGAGGAGATAAGAAGAGCTCATGAAGAGCTGAGAGTGAGCGAGGACAAGTTCAGAACTATTGTCGAAAATTCTCAGCCGATAATCTTTATTATAGACCGGGACGGAATATTCACTCTGTCTGAAGGAAAGATGCTCTCATCACTGGGCCTTAATCCGGGTGATGTTGTAGGGTTATCAGCACTCGACATATATAAGGATTATCCTGATGTTCTAGTTGGCATCAAGCATGCTTCGGAGGGAAGTGTAATTAAAGATATATTTCTGGTCCAGGACCGCTATTTTGATACGTTCATGTCCCCTCATAAGGATAGTCAAGGCAATATTATTGGCGTAATTGGAATGGCAATAGATATTACGGAGAAAAAACAACTGGAAGAAGAGATAATCAGAGCAAAGATGGACTGGGAGGAGAGCTTTGACATTATTAACGATGCTATAACGATCCATGATACAGACTTCAATATAATACGCGCCAATGAAGCTGCAATTAAGATGCTGGGGGTGTCGTTAGAGTCGATCAGGGGTCAGAAATGCTACATGTCTTATCACGGCACGGAATGCCCGCCTAAAAGATGTCCCAGCTGTGATAGCCTGAAGACGGGAAAATCTTCAGTTGTGGAAGCATATGAACCTCACCTGAACAAGTTCGTAGAGATCAAGGCCTTACCGAGGTTCGATGATGATAATAACGTTATTGGACTCGTACATGTAGTGCGGGACATTGATGCACGAAAGAGGGCTGAGGAGAGTCTTATGCGAGCCAATCTCCTGACCCATGAGATAATCGAACGGTCACCGTTCGGCATCTACGTGATAAATGGGGAAGGCATAGTAGAGTTCGCCAACTCATCGATGGCAGAGATAAGTCGGATAGCAAAAGATGAGTTCATGGGCATGAGCATTTATGACATGCCCTTATACAAAGAAAATGGATTAACCAATCTCATAATATCCGCCACCGAAGGAAGATCATTTCATCATGGGCCGGTCGACTTCTCCTCTAACGGAAATACATCCGCTCGTAATTATACCGGGATACCGTTCGGCGATAATAAAGCCCTTGTCTTTGTCGAGGACATTAGCGAGCTTACTAAAATAGACCTCGAGCGCCGGCGCCTCCAGTCACAGCTGTTACAAACCCAGAAAATGGAATCGATCGGTCGTCTCACCGGCGGGATAGCTCATGATTTCAATAATATCCTGTCATCTGTGATCGGGTTCAGCGAGCTAACACTTAGAAAATTATCTGAAGGAAAGGACGTCAGAGAATATGTGGAGGTTATCATTGAGTCGGGCGATAAGGCAGCTGAACTGACCAAACAGCTTCTTGCCTTCAGCAGGCAGCAGGTTCTTGATTTTCGTCCGACAGACATAAATTCAGTGGTTGAGAACATGGGCAAGATCCTCTCCAGGACCATAAGTGAGGACATAGATCTCAAAATAAACCTCAGCGTCCCTGTTCATACGATCAATGCGGACCGGGTTCAGATAGAACAGATCATAATGAACCTGGTTGTCAATGCAAGGGATGCGTTAACCGGAGGAGGCAAGATAACCATCGAGACATCCAATGTCACCCTTGGTAAGGATTTTATCTGTGCCTATGAAGGTGTTTATCCTGGACCATATGTAATGCTGACCGTCACCGATAACGGTGTCGGAATTCCTGAGGGAGTATTGGAGAAAATATTCGAACCGTTCTTTACAACAAAAGAGATCGGTAAGGGAACGGGTCTTGGATTGGCCACTGTATATGGCATCGTAAAGCAGCACATGGGTTGCGTTACCGTCGACAGCAATCCTGGAGACGGCACATGCATAACGGTCTTCCTGCCTGCTGTGAGCGATCAGGAAGAAGATGATGAAATAAAAAGTCCTCAATTGGACGATATGCCGTCCGGCAGCGAAACAATATTGCTTGCAGAAGATGATGATCTTACGCAAAAGGTAATGATAGAGATCCTTGAACCCCTCGGATATAAGGTCCTCGCGACATCGGATGGGCGGGAAGCCCTTCAGCTAGCAGCAGATACTTCCCGGCAAATAGACCTTCTCTTAACAGATGTCATAATGCCAAAGATGAACGGGATAGAGCTCTCGAAAGAGTTGAGAAAAATGAACCCTCGCCTGAAAGTAATATTCATCACAGGATATGCGGACGGCTATATAAGAGAACGAAGTGAGGTCCTGGACAACGCTCAAATAATATTTAAGCCGATGAAGCCCTCATCGCTCGCTCAGAAGGTCAGGAACATGCTTGATGATCTATAGGCATGCTGTTCAACTTCAGCGCCGCTTGTGATATCATTTATTCATGGGATCAGTATCCAGAGAGCAGTTCATTAAGGCTTTCCCTGGCTTCAAGAAAAGCCCGGACGGGCTTGTAGACGAAATACTAAGCTCTGCAGTCTATAAGAAGTTCTCAAAGGATACTAGCTTCTACTCCGACGGAGATGCCTGCGAGGGGATAGGCCTTTTTCTCTCGGGTGAGGTAAGGGTGTTCAAGATAGGCGAGAGCGGTCGGGAGATCACTCTGTATGAGATATTCCCGGGCGAGACCTGCATCCTGAACGCATCCTGCATCCTTTCAAAGGGAAGCTATCCTGCTAATGCTGTTGCCGTAACGGAAGGCGAGGTTCTCTTCATTAGCGGAAGCGATTTCAGGCGCCTTATCGCCAGGCATGATGATATGAGGGCCTTTGTCTTCTCTATCTTCAGCAGGCGCTTCTTCGCAATAATGGAGCTTATCGAGGAGGTAGCCTTCGGCAAGCTCGACAAGAGGCTCATCAACTACCTTATAGAAAAAGCGGCTAATGACGAGATCGAGGCAACACACCAGCAGATAGCCAACGACCTCGGGACATCCAGGGAGGTCATAAGCCGTCTGCTTAAGGATTTCGAAAGAAAAGGAAGTTTAGTTCTCTCCAGGGGCACCATCCGAATAAAAGACCTTTAATATCCTCTTTTTGTAACTAAGTCACAGACACCTTCCCGATCCGGGCATATAATATGATCAAGAGATGACAAATTCCCGTAGAAGGAGGTGAACATAATGAAGAAGAATATCGGAAAGATCGAAAGGGTGATAAGGATAGTTGGAGGTCTGGCAATCATGTCTTTAGCGTTCTGGGGCCCGGCTACTCCATGGGCATATCTTGGCGTAGTACCGCTGGCAACAGGGCTTGTGGGCTGGTGTCCACCCTATGCAGCTCTTGGCATATCGACATGCAAGAACTGCAGTTAATATAGATAAGGCATGGCCGTAACGGCCATGCCTTTCTGTAATGATTATGAGAAAAACAGGAGGTGTATTATGACGAAGGCGATAAAAATAGGTTTACTGATAGTGGCCCTTGCCCTTGTATGGACCATCCCTTCATTTGCCGCTCACCATGCGGTGAAAGTAGCGACAAGTGACAGCCTGGGCAGTTACCTGACCGATACAGAAGGAATGACATTGTACTGGTTCAAGAAGGACAGCCCCGGTAAGAGCGCATGTTCGGGCTTCTGCGTTAAGAACTGGCCCATTTTCTACCGGGAGACCATTGCACCCAAGAATGGTCTAAAGGCAGAGGACTTTGGAACGATCACAAGGGATGACGGGGAAAAGCAAACGACCTACAAAGGATACCCTTTGTACTACTGGAAGAATGACAAGAATGCGGGAGATACCACCGGTCATGGAGTTAAGGATGTCTGGTTCGTGATAGATCCGGCTAGTTTCCCTGCGATGTGAGTACCTTCAACACTGACCATCCACCTCCCCCTGGATGTTCAGTAGCCATAAAAAAGGGTTGCGGTTGACCGCAACCCTTTTCTTTATACATCCGCACAACTATTTGCTAAAACCCGCGGTAATTACTTACCTTTTCCCCTGCCCGACTTGTCCCCGAAATAGACCCTTAATATGAATATGACACCCACCGCAAGCAGTATCAGGGGTAGCAGGGGAAGCGAGATATCCATAAGCTCCCATATGCCGGCAGCAAGGAAGATAACACCGATACCTATCCAGAAACCCTCAAGGATAAGATTATATGCCTTTCTTGCGACCTGCACCCCGAGAGCGACAACACCGACACCTATAAGTTTTACACCCAGGGGAACGTTCAGAAGGAAGGCAATGCCGAGCCAGATAAAGAAGGCCCCCCAGCCTATTGTCTTTATCTTTTCGGCTGCGGGATGCTTCTCTTCTCCCTTGCCTCCATGAAGTTTTGTTCTTTCATCATCCATTAATATCCTCCGCAGAAGGTCTAATTTCGTTATATTTCAATAATAGAGGATTTTGCTATAGGGGTCAAACCTTTAATGGGTCATTTTACCTTCTTCATAAGCTCCCTCATGAATGCCGGGATATCAGACGGCTGCCTTGAAGTGATAAGGTTCCCGTCTACGACCACTTCCCTGTCTTCATACTTAACCCCCGCATCCTTCATTTCCTGTGCCACTGACCTGTATGAGGTAGCATGCCTCCCCTTAATCAACCCGGCTGATATCAGTGTCTGCGGCCCGTGGCATATAGCGGCGACCGGCTTTTCCTCATCAAAGAAATGCTTTGCTATATCGAGCGCCTTCTGCTCCTTCCTGATAACCGCCGGCGCCTTCCCGCCGGGGAGTATGAGCACATCGTATTTTGCCGGATCTATGTCCTTAAGCTCTCTGTTAGCTTCTATTTCATATCCCTTTTTGCCTTTAATTTTGCCTTTTTTTAGCGATGCTATATCTTCGGAATGCCCCTCTTCGAGCATCCTGTAATACGGTACCAGAAGCTCCGAGTCCTCAAAATTATCGGCGCTAATCATCAGTATCTTCATCCTTCACCTCCTTTAAAAAGTACCTTTAATTTTACCGCTAAACTCATCTAAAGTGAATGGGCAGAAGATCCGGGTCCTGACATAATTACTTTATTTGACCTCATTGCT
>CP070669.1:314114-326773 GCA_020351835.1 Nitrospirota bacterium | reverse complement strand
CGCGGAAAGGAATCCCGCCCTGGCCGGATCGAAGTTACTCTCAAAGAACGATAAGATGCGATGCCTTGCCCTGTCGATTTTACTCCTTACCCCCTTGCCTTCCCTTATGCTATATATCTCCTTTGTAGAGGCGTTTATCCAAAGGTCCCTTTCATGGTTATAAGGGTTCCTGTAGCTGTATGTTCCCTTCACGTCTGCAAGGATAACAACCTCGGAACCGGGTGGAAATTGCTGAGATGAAAATATACGTATCTCCCGGCCTTCGATATCCTCACCACACCGGCTTACAGACCTCAGCTTCATAACTGTAGAATAGCGGTGATCAGTTCTCTCAGACACTGCACCTGTCGTCCCCTCAATAACGGAACCGTCACACCTGAAAGGAGATACTTCAACTGGAGATCTGAAAGAAGCATAGAAGAAGGTTGCCACTATAATAATGATCGCAAACGGCCTCCCGGCCTTCAAATAGCAAAGAGATATTACGATCAGTATAAGAAGAACAGAAACGGGAAAGCCCTGAAAAAGGTCGAAACCTGCGATCCCGGCGAGGAAGGGGACCAGTATGTTTGTCACTTATATGCTTTTTTTACTACCTTTGAGAGATGATCTATTGAGCTCTTTACCAGGGTTTTGCTGTCTGCCTCGACCATTATTCGTACCTTCGGTTCGGTACCTGAAGACCTCACGAGCACCCTCCCCCTCCCCTTGAGGTCCTCGTTGACCTTCTCTATGGCCTTCTGCACTTCCGGTATGGTCTCCGGGTTCTTCTTCTTGGACACTTCTATATTTTCAAGCACCTGCGGGTAGAGCTTCACCTTCCCCGCAAGCTCGGATAACTTCCGTCTTTTCTTCTTCAAAAGATAAAGCATCTTAAGCGCAGTTATAGGTCCGTCACCGGTAGTATTGTGATCAAAGAATACTATGTGACCGGACTGCTCACCCCCGAAGTTATAACCACCCTCTCTCATCTTACCTACCACGTATTTATCCCCTACCTGGGTCCTGAGCATATCTATTCCCTTACCTTTAAGGTAATTCTCCAGGCCAAGGTTGCTCATAACGGTCGATACCACCGTATCTTTGTTAAGCTGACCGTTCTTCTTCATATCAGCCGCAAGAAGCCCCATAATCAGATCGCCGTCGACCACACGCCCGTTCTCATCGCAAAAAAGAGTTCTGTCGGCATCGCCGTCATGGGCGATACCTATATTGGCATTATGCTTCACTACTGCGTTAATCATGCCTTCCATATGCAGTGATCCGCAACCCTGGTTGATGTTAACACCGTCCGGCCGGTCGTTCATCGATATGACCTCTGCTCCGAGCTCTCTTAACACCCAGGGGGTTACTTTGTATGCCGCACCGTGTGCAGAGTCAACCACCACCTTAAGCCCTTCAAGGTTCTCACCTCTCGGGATGGTCGACTTTATATACTCAATGTATCTGCCCGTCGCATCATCAAGCCTGAACGCCTTGCCTATATGAGCACCGTAAGAGCGCCTTTTCATCCTTCCTTCATCAAGTATCAGCTCCTCCATTTCAGCTTCTATATCATCAGGAAGCTTAAACCCGTCCCCGGAAAAGAACTTTATACCGTTATCATCGAATGCGTTATGCGAGGCGGATATCACAATGCCGGCATCGAGCCTGAGCGCCCTTGTAAGAAAGGCTATGCCAGGCGTTGGAATGGGGCCTACAAGTATCACGTTCATTCCCATCGAGCATATACCGGATGTAAGAGCGCTCTCTATCATATATCCGGATAACCTTGTGTCCTTACCTATCAGCACCATGTTGCGGCCATGCTTGTTCTTAAGGACCTTTGCTGCAGCCATGCCGACCCGCAGTACACTGTCAGGGGTCATAGGCTCTGAGTTGACCCTGCCTCTTATGCCGTCCGTACCGAACAGTCTCATTTGCCCGTCCTCTTGATCGTGACCGTCGCGTTAACATCGCCCCCGGATATCCTTACGTTCTTTCCGTTGGTTATGACCTCAACCGCCTCAACAAAGGAGTCGCGCCTTTCGGTCACGTCAACGTCTTCTGTGTTCAGGCTCTTTATCCTGTTAATAACGCTCTTGGCCCCTTCTATCGTGATAACCTGCGGTTCCACGTCGACAGATATCACTCTGAACCCCCTTGCAGGCCTTCCCGATGTTCTCACTTTCACAGGCACTTCCTGTGATATCGTCTGCTCGACCTTTATCTTTATCAGTGAGGGATCGATCTTTGTAACTGCGATCGATGAGGGCACCCTGATATTATCATTGTTGATATAGTACTCCCCCCATCCCTCCTTCATTTTGGACATATCGAGATACACCCTTATGTCCTGTATCTTTATGCTCTTTATGATCCTCTCATGGCCTTTAAGCCCGACGTTTACATCATTGGCCTTCTGGCTCACTATCTCATGGTCCTCCGCGAGGTTCTTTATCTCAAGCGGGACCGATATAGTTATCTCTGACACGCCGCGCGAGTTCACAAAGAGCCATAAAGCGATAGCTATAATTACAGAAGCTATTTTCAGCGAAGCTCTGCTCTCGAAGAAACGTTTCATTCCTTTGCTCTCTTTTTCTCGGCAAATATCTCCACAAGCCTTTCCCTGAGGGTACCCATATCAAGAGGGCCCTCTACACTATCTGTCATTACAAGTGATATCTTTCCGGTCTCCTCCGACACTATCACCGCTACCGCATCGCTTTCCTCGGTAATGCCTATTGCCGCCCTGTGGCGAGTACCGAATCCCTTCTCCAGGCTGGGATTAAGGGTTATCGGAAGGAAGCACCCGGCCGCCAGTATCCTGTTGCCACTTATGATAACAGCCCCGTCATGTATTGGTGATGTCGGATGAAAGATACTAAGCAGAAGCTCACGCGACACCCTGGCCTCAAGGGGAACCCCGATCTCTATAAAATCCTGAAGCGACGTGTCCCTTTCTATCACGATCAGCCCGCCTATCTTTCGGCTTGACAGAGACACTGCCGCTCTCACTATTTCTTCATGGGATTTCAGCTCCTCTGCTCGCGCAAATGCCGGCAGGAAAGATGCTTCTCCCATCTTTGCAAGAGCCTTCCTTATCTCAGGGCTGAAAAGTATGATCAGCGCGATAACAATATATGTCCAGAAGCTCTGAAGAAGCCAGTCAAGGGTATACAGTCCTGCAAACCTTGAAATGATAGAAGCTATCAGCAGGACACCGAGACCGATCAACATCTGAAGCGCCCTTGTACCCTTGATGATAAGAAGAAGTCGATAAACAACTACAGATACTATCAACACATCAAAAAGGTCCTGCGGTCTAAGTTGTTTTAGTATCTCTGTCAAATGCTCATAACCCTTTGTTTTTCACTGATTATATCATATCACCCGCTATAAAGGTGTTACAGCTGAGCTGCCACTCCCTGATAACCGTCAAGTTACTGAAAAAATCGCAGGACTACATGGGATCGGTGCGGGACGAGGCTGTCACGCTCTGTTGGACGGCCTTCGGGAGATCCTTTCCCAAAGTTCGTCGTCTATTTCGTCCGCATACTCACTTATCTTGTACTGGGCGCTGCAATCATTGCAGCGTAGGTCGACCTTCTTTCAGCCGAACCACAAGGACAGACGCCCCTTACATTTCCTGCAGAACAGTTCTTCGCTCAAGATTCAAAACACTCCATCGTTCTAAGCTTGTTTATCTCTACATGTCTCTTTGCACACCATACACTACCAGGCGAAGGCGCCTTCCCTGTCGGCAAATATCTCTTTGACCATTTGCAGTCTACACATCTTTTTGACTTGCCGGCAGCTCGCGGGACAAAACACGTGAGGTTTCTGCTCTGTCCCATATTTATCTTTCTTCTACTGCACCAGACAGTTCCTGAAGGCGGTCTCTTTCCGTCGGGTGTCCTGTCAACGCCGTATTTGCAAAATTTACAGGTGTATGACACTAATATATTAAAACATAATCTATCGCAAATAACCTTTGTGTAATATAATATGCGGATGGCCATCAAGGATGTCGACATCAAAAAAAGACAATATGCCCGGCCTTATATAAGGAGGGCAAGGTATGTTATCCAGTGGTACATAGTTGCTGCGGTCCTTATCGGGGGAGTATCACTTAATAGCTTTTACAGGTCTCTCCTGGCCGGAGCCGATCCGTCCTTTACCAAGCCGCTGTCAGTAGAAGGTTTCATGCCTATAGGCGCTCTTATGTCGCTCAAGCTATGGCTTGCCTCAGGTCTCTTCGATCCTGTACATCCGGCGGCACTCGTGCTTTTTATTTCAGCCTTATTGCTGGCTACGGCCTTAAAAAAGGGATTCTGCGGATGGATCTGCCCGGTGGGGACCATATCAGAATCGATATGGAAGCTCGGCAAGAGAGTGTTCGGCAGGAATTTCAAGGCGCCATCTTACATAGACATCCCGTTAAGGTCATTGAAGTACATACTGATGACCTTCTTCCTGTACGTTATACTGATCAAGATGTCACCCGTCTCGATAAGGTCATTTCTCTTTACGCCCTACTGGAAGGTAGCTGACTTTAAGCTGCTCATGTTCTTCACCGAAATGTCCATGACCACCTTGATCGTCCTGGCCTCACTTTTCTCTCTTTCACTGCTTTACAGGAACTTCTGGTGCAGATACCTCTGTCCTTACGGAGCGCTTCTCGGACTGCTTAGCATGCTCAGTCCTCTCAAGGTAACGCGGAACAACGACAACTGTATCCACTGCGGGACATGCTCAAAGGTCTGCCCTTCTCATCTTCCTGTAGAGTCAAAGGTCAGGCTCAGGACCCCTGAGTGCATCGGGTGCGCATCATGCGTAAGCAGGTGCCCATCGGAGGGAGCACTGGAACTGGCCCTTCCGAGGGGAAGGGTCGTAAGACCGTACCTTCATATAGCGCTGATATCGATCATCTTCTTCGGCAGCATCCTTGTCGCAATGGCCAGCGGCCACTGGAAAAGCAATGTTACAGTTGAGGAGTACAGGAGAATACTGCCCGTTATAAGCTCGCTTCAACACCCCTAGAATGTATTTAGCTCATTTATTTGCGTCCTCTCTTCTAACAGCTCCCCTGCCATGGTAGAATTAATGATCCTGCGATGAAAAGACACCGTTCACCATTAAATAGAACCGTGGTCACAATTGTTCTTCTGATGACATTAGTTATCTTGTCAGGTGCTGCAGGTTCGCACGGTCAATATCAAACTCCTCCGGCTCTGTCGTCCACCGGACCGGAACCGTTCTCCGCACCGGCACCATCACCTGAAAGGACCGTTGGTCTTAAGGGGAAGTTCCTCATCTCCAGTCCCTACATGCAGGACCCGAGGTTCTACAGGACGGTCATACTGATAACAAAGGACGACCACGAAGGTTCATCGGGTTTCATACTGAACAGGCCGACAGATAGCCTTGTATCGGAGGCTTTCCCGTGGCACACGGGCCTTAAGAAGAAAAAGGATGTGATCTATTGGGGAGGACCTGTAGGTGTACAGCAGGTGTTCGTGCTTTTCAGGTCAAAGAAGAAGCCGGACTATTCGCTCAATGTTCTTGATGACGTGTACTTCACCGCAAGCGTGGACATCCTTGAAGAGATGGCAAGTGCAAAGAAAAGCATAAACCGGTTCAGGGTCATCCTGGGATATGCAGGCTGGGCACCGGGGCAAATGCGTTCTGAGATCCTTAGGGGTGACTGGCTAATATTGAGTGCAGATGCCGATACCATTTTTATGAAGGACCCCTCCGGGATGTGGGAAAACCTGAGGATGTTAGGCGGCGGACAGCAGGCACAGAGGGCTCCCTGGAACAGCCATCGTAAGCCTTCTTCATAAGCTATTAATTTACATTATTTACAGCTACTTACGCCCATCTTTCTAAATCTATGATTATAATCATAACTTATAATCATGATTAAAATATTTTAATTGTTATCAGGTCCTATCTGTGCGATTATTTAAGTATAAAGAGGGGACCGTTCAACACATCGGTCAATATGATAATGATCGAAATACCACTAATAGGCGCCATCTGGTCACATGTAACGATTAGACAGGCCGCTTTTCACCTTAAGAAGCAACGAAACAATAAAAAAGGAGGGGATATATGGAACCTGCGAAGTCCAGGACCCTTTTTCGATTCTTGCTGATAGGTATCATCCCGGTTTTGCTTATATCTATTTTCGTGCTGTTAGGTCCGCCTGCCCTGCTGGCAAAGTCTGAGCAGCCTTCATTCTGCGTCAGCTGCCATGTCATGGAATCAGAGTTCGAAGCATGGTCCCACGCAGGCGCACACAGGCGTAAATTATGTGTCGACTGCCATCTTCCCAACGAGAACAAGTCAGCACACTATTTATGGAAAGCTATCGACGGGATGAAAGATGTGCTGTTATTTTACTCCGGCTCTGTCCCGGAACGAATTACTATCACAGAGCACGGCAAGAAGGTGGTCCAGTCCAACTGTGTCAGGTGTCACGAATCAACAGTTATGGCCATCGATACCGACAGGCAGTGCTGGAACTGCCATAGAAGAATTCAGCATAGACTGAGCGGTGCTGTTGCAACTTTATGACAACAATTAATGATCATACAAATAGAAAGGAGGGAGAAATGAAAATTAAGCAAATGTCTTTGTTACTTTTACTTGTGATCTTTGCCGCGATGATAGCGCTTATCTCATGCACTCCTGAAAAGGCCGAGATGGTCCAGCCGGTCAAGATCGCGGACAACGAGTACGACCCTGCAAAATGGGGAAAGGCGTATCCGACACATTTCGAGCTCTGGAAGATGACGGAGGAACCCACACCTGCCGGAAAGAGCAAATACAAAAGGGGATTTGATGCCGACCGTATCACTTATGACAAACTCTCCGAGTTTCCTTACCTCGCCCTTCTCTTTAACGGTTGGGGGTTCGGCGTGGAGTACAATGAGCCTCGAGGTCATGCCTACATGTTAAAGGACCAGCTCGAGATCGATCCGTCACGTGTTGGTGCAGGCGGAGTATGCCTTACCTGCAAAACACCTTATGCCGCGAAGTTCGAAAAGGAGATGGGTGTCAATTACTACAAGGACCCGTGGAAGGACGTTCATGCAATGATACCCAAGGAGCACCAGGAGCTCGGCGTAGCCTGTATCGACTGTCATGACAATAAGGATATGTCACTGAAGATATCGCGCGGATTCACTCTCGTAAAGGCTCTGGAGGGAATGGGCGTTGACCCGGGCAAGCTGACCAGGCAGGAGATGAGAAGCGTAGCATGTGCACAATGCCACGTAACGTACAACATAAAGAAGGACGATAACAAGAAATCCGTCGGCATCTACTTTCCATGGCAAGGAAGCACGTGGGAGAATATCACCGTTGAGAACATAATAAAACAGATACGAAACGACGCGAGTGTAAGGGAATGGAAGCATAAGGTCACGGGGTACCCGATGCCGTTCATGCGCCACCCCGAGTTCGAGCTCTTTTCGCTAAAGAGCGTACACTGGAACGCAGGCGCGTCATGTGCTGATTGCCACATGCCGTACACAAAGGTCGGAGCTAAAAAGGTCTCGGATCACAGGGTCACCAGCCCGATGAAGAACGACATGAAAGCATGCATGCAGTGCCATACGGAAAGCAAAGAGTGGCTTAAAGAACAGGTAACCGCTATCCAGGACAGAACCGTCTCGCTGATGATCCGCGCAGGATATGCTACCGCAACTACGGCCAAGCTCATTGAAAAGGTACATACTGCGCAGGCAGAGGGAAAGATGATCGATAAAGAGCTCTACGAAAAGGCACGTGATTACTACCTGGAGGCATATTTCAGATCACTCTATATCGGCGCTGAAAATTCTGTCGGCTTCCACAATCCGACCGAGGCCCTTCGCGTCCTTGGGGATGCAGTTGCTTTCGCAACCAAGTCTGAGGCCTTGCTGCGCCAGGCACTGGCCAAATCAGGCATAGATACACCCTTGGTCGTAAATCTCGAACTTGATAAGTATCTCAATGAACGAGGGAAGAAAAAACTGATGTACGACGCAAAGGTCGTTGTCGAGGACCCATCAGGGCTGCAGAAGAAGTTCTTCTAGGAACAAGGTATTCAATGAAAGAGGCAGGGTCACGCCTGCCTCTTTTTTTTAGTCTTATAAACATATCCTGCGTGTGTTAAACTCTTTTTAAAAAGATAAATAACAGGAGGACTAACGATGAAAATATGTTTCTTCCTTAACGAACCGGCCGGAAAGACCTGAGCCCACTTTAATGAGGTTATCTCCGGTCTGGAGAACAGAGAGGGAATAGATATAGAGGTAGTATCGAGACCCAGGGCGGAATATAAGGATGCATCATACAGAGCTTCAGGGCTGCCTGTTGCCCCCGCCATAACTATAGACAATGTAATCGTAGTCGAGGGAAAGGATATTTCCGACGAACAGCTCGAAGAGATCATCAGGCAAAAGAGAGGTTAGTTATACCTGATATCGAGATCAAGATAGCAACATACTGATGTAAAATGAATTATGTGCTTATTGCTGATATCCTACAGGTCACACCCTGCATATGACATAATACTTGCGGCTAACCGTGACGAGTTCCATGCACGCCCTACGTCCGTGGCCAGATTCTGGAAGGACGAACCTTACATACTTGCCGGCAGGGACCTCCAGGCAGGTGGCACATGGCTTGGAATAACAAGGCAGGGAAGGATCGCCGCAGTTACAAACTATCATGAGGCTGCTCTCACTGATCCATCGCTGTTATCAAGAGGCGCACTTGTATCTGATTACCTCAGAAGGGAGGGGGAGCCGGAACACTATGCCGAGATCGTTAACGGCAACGGTAAATGGTATGGTGGCTTCAATATCATACTCGGTAAGAGGGATTATCTTTATTATTGCTCGAACAGGAAAGAGGGCTATGAGATACTGAAGCCCGGGATCCATGGCTTGAGTAACGGCAGTCTTAACGACAACTCGTTCAAGGTCAGGAGAGGGGTAGAACAACTGGGTGAATTTCTATCCGGTGAGAATATTCGACCGGATGACCTGTTCACATTACTCAGCGACAGCGAGAGGGCTCCCGATCATGAACTTCAGCCACCTGTGGGAACAATTGAGGAAGAGCGTTTCTATTCTCCGATATTCATCATGGGTGCTGATTACGGCACAAGAAGCTCGACCGTCATCATGATAGACAAAGAAGGAGGTGTCTGCTTTTCGGAAAGGTCTTTCTCACCTGGGGGCGAGCATGCCGGGACCGTAGAGTACGAGTTCCGCATAGAAGAACTTCACTGATCCTTAAATTTCTCCTTTAAAGATCTCAGACCGTCGATGTGCTTCTGCTCCTGTGTTACCATCTCCTTGAAGATCACCTTGGCATTATCATCCTCGGCGGATTGAGACAGGATACGGTAAAAATGATGAGCCCCTTCCTCCATTTCAAGCGCAAAGTCGATTATACCCGCCTCACCTTTGGGTTTTCGGTCTGCAAGCATGTTCTTGGCCTCTATCGACGATAGCCCCGCCTCCACAAAACCCGAAGGCGTCCGTTCTGCAAATTCCATATAAGACTGCAGTTCGCGGTCCCCCATTACGGCAACATACAGTGACTCTATATACTCCATGTGGCGGCCCTCCCACCCTCGAAGCATCTCATAAGTCCTTCGCGCTTCCTCTGATTCCGTCTCCACCTCGGCAAAACGGTAGAACTCCCTCATCCCCTTTTCCAGAGAGAACGCTTCGATCAAGGCCTGTTGAAGCGTTTCTTTACCTGATATCATAATTCATCCTCACTTACCACTGAAGATATCCTCAGCCATTTCCCGCCGAAGGTCCGCAGACCCTTCCTCTATCCTTTTCATAGCGGCCTCCACCCCCTCATGCGTTACCTCAAGATGCGGAAGAAGAGCTTTATTGACTTCGCGTTCTGCATTGTTCAGGTTGTTAAAGAAGATCAACAGCTCTGTCAGATCGCCGTAAGCGCCGCGCACAAGCGATGCAAAATCCCCACCGCTTTCCTTCAGAAGACCTTCGTAATGTTCCGCAAGAAGCATCATGACCTGCATATGATGCGGACGAACCTCTGCCGGCATATCCGACTCCGGGTTTATTAATCCGGAATCGGGCTCCCTCCCCTCTGTCACGGCCCTCGCTGCCTCTTTCAGAGCCAGTTTCCTGCTTTGCAAATAATGTTCAATGAACTGCCTCCTGGCATCGCTGAACTTACTGTACTGGAAAAAATAGTAAACGAAAATTATAGGGATAAGTATCATCCATATACTCAGCTTCGGCTTCTCAAGCACCCGGAGCGAAAGAGTTGAGGCGAAGATCTCTTCCTGCTCGCGGATCATTTCCTTCTTTTCCTCTATAAGATATTCTGTATCCATAGCACCTTTAAAGTACCCTACACTATGCTCATTTATCAAATATCGATCCAGTGATCTCTGCGTTCATCCTGAAACCCAGGTCCAGCATAGAGCAGTGCATCCGATTAGCTATTTCCTCACTGTCGACCTCTATGATGCTTGTTAACGATGTATTTATAATGAAATTCTCTTCTGCATATATCTCAAGCACTTCATTGTTCAGGTCCGTGAACTCCTCCCTGTTGAACGACATCCGGACCATTTCCTTATAGTCCTTCGCTCCGTCAGCATCGAGCATCCTCAAGAATATTTCTACCTGTTTTATAGCCCTCTCCTTCCTTAAAGGCAGTATCTTTTCGTAATCGAACTTTATCCTTATAGGCAGTAAAAGTATATCACGGGAAAGGCATTTATCAATGTCCCTACTGCCCTCCATCAGATCTTCTATGTCATCATCATCGAGACCGACACCGGCCTGATGGAGGACCAATGCCTTATCGAGGTAATGCCGGTAGTACTCCAGCTCCCTTTTTACCCTGCACGTCAGGAACTTCTTGAAGACGGGGAACTGTATGGCAGATAAGTTCCCGCCGCACTCCTTGAGGCACTTATGAAGCAGGGCATGCAGGAACTTCCCCGCGAACTTCATTATCTCCTTTTCTTTATCCATGCTTCTATTATTGTATCACTGCTTATCAACTTTTGAATTTGTCCTTCATTATTTTCGCATATAAAATGATAGTATCTTTATTGCACAGGAGGGCAATTATAATGCAAAACAGACATATATCTTTCTGGGTATTCTTTATATTCATGTTCCTTTCGATACTCCTGCTGTTCATTGGCCAGACAGTCGCCCTGTTCGACTATGATCTCACTTTAAGGCTCGGGTTCCAGGAGGCCGAAGATAAAATAACGGGTATTGGAGTAGCAGTTAACAA
Source organism: Nitrospirota bacterium (assembly GCA_020351835.1). Taxonomy (GTDB): domain Bacteria; phylum Nitrospirota; class Thermodesulfovibrionia; order Thermodesulfovibrionales; family BMS3Bbin05; genus BMS3Bbin05. The sequence goes on along the minus strand of CP070669.1, from coordinate 315,493 downwards.
AGCCTTCGGTGCGGGAGATACATTGGTATATATCCCCCTTCTGGCGATATCTCTTTCCGGTCTTTACAGGAAGAGAAGATGGTCCCTTATAACGACAGGAGGAGTGGCCGGTATATCTGCCTACTGGACCGTTACATCCATGTTCGGCTTCAAGTTCCTCGAGAACGTTGAGAGCTATAATTTCACGCCGGGCACGGAATACTGGATCGTTATGATTATCTTTCTCCTGTTCGGCGTTGTTGGGCTGTTCTATCTTATAGCTCGGGGAGAGAGGCTTATACAATGAGCTCTGCCAGGAGACTTTCATTTCTTGACAGGTACCTTACGCTATGGATATTTTTTGCTATGGCGACAGGCGTATTGCTCGGGTATTTCTTTACGGGCCTTGAGGGATTTATAAACAGATTCCAGGTGGGAACTACCAATATCCCCATAGCAATAGGCCTTATACTTATGATGTACCCCCCCCTTGCCAAGGTTAAGTACGAAGAGCTCGGCAGGATATTTCTTAACAAGAGGGTGCTGGTCCTCTCTCTCGTCCAGAACTGGGTAATAGGTCCTATTCTTATGTTCATACTTGCGGTTGTATTTCTGAGAGGATTCCCGGCATACATGGCAGGGTTGATACTGATAGGGCTTGCCCGTTGTATCGCAATGGTGATCGTCTGGAACGACCTTGCTTGCGGGGACAGGGAATATGCCGCGGCGCTTGTGGCCTTTAACTCAATATTCCAGGTCCTGTTCTTTTCTGTGTACGCCTGGTTCTTCATGACCGTTCTTCCTCCGATCCTCGGCCTGGAGGGTGCCGTAGTCTTTATCACTATGGGAGAGATCGCAAAGAGCGTGTTCATATACCTCGGAATACCCTTCCTTGCAGGGATGTTCACGCGCTTCATACTTCTGAAGGCAAAGAACAGTGAGTGGTACGAGACTGTCTTTGTTCCAAAGATCAGCCCTGTCACGCTCGTCGCACTTCTGTTCACAATAGTCGTGATGTTCACACTTAAGGGCGATCTTATAGTTCAACTTCCGTTAGATGTATTGAGAATAGCCGTCCCTCTCTTTATTTATTTTGTGTTGATGTTCCTGGTCTCGTTCTATCTCGGCAGACGGTTCGGGGCAGGCTACGAGAAAACGACCACGCTATCTTTCACGGCAGCCAGCAATAACTTCGTGCTTGCCATAGCGGTCGCCATTTCCGTTTTCGGCCTTGACTCAGGTCAGGCGTTCGCAGCCGTCATAGGCCCGCTGGTAGAAGTACCAGTTCTTATAGGCCTTGTTAATGTCGCGCTTTACTTTCAGCGGAGATACTTCCCGTCCGAATACTGCAGGGTCGAAAGAACAGAGCCCCTATAAGTTCTGCAAAAAAATGAGGGACT
>CP070669.1:307952-314014 GCA_020351835.1 Nitrospirota bacterium | reverse complement strand
TAGCCCTCGTACTCGACCTCCTGCCCTTCCACCGGCTCGAACTCGGCGTCTTCAAGGTCTTCCAGGTGGATCTTGGTTGCAGCAAGCGTTCCACCAACGTAGTTTCCTTCTACCTCTACAAGGTCTCCCTCGCTGAGATCATTAATTGACGTCACCGCAGGAGCCGGTCCATACGAAGTCGCCCCTGATGTGGTAATGCCCGTACATATTTCGATCGCCACAGGCCCACTACATATGGCAAATGTACCAGCCCCGGTACTGAGCGTTCCGGCCTCAATGAACCCCTTAAGCTCGTCAATTCCCGGGTCGCCTCCTAAAAGCTCGATACGGGATGCACGAATCCTGTTGTCTGCATCTCTTTGCCCATGTACCTCTACAAAGTCAGTGGTATTAAGTCCGCCAAAGTTGATTACATTGTAATATATTGTCTGATCATCCGCATAAATATACTGGTTCAAGACCCTGAAACCTCTCTGCGTTGGATTTATAGACTCTATCTCACCCGTTATCTCGTTCTCGGTCTCAACAGCATCTGCGGTCCCTGTAACTCCGTCGTCATTCCTGTGTCCTTTGACCTTTACCACCATCCCGTCCTCAAGTTCGATCTCCGTTGCGGGATTGTCATCCTTTGTTATTGTTGCTCCTGCAGCGTTAAATGTAACACCATTTACTATTACACTGCCCTTGGTCATAACACCCTCGCTTATGACCTCTACGCTTCCAGAACCGCTGTTACCGCCCCCACCGCATGCTACAAGGAAGGCGATAGCAACCAGTATCGGAAGCAGCCTATGTAGTGTCCTTTTTGTCATGGCTTCCTCCTTTTTCAGGGTTGCTACCCTCTTTAAATAAGATCTCATATAAGACCTTTTTCATCCTCTTTGAGTTTAGAATACCATCGTCGAGATAAAATATCTGTGACTTTGTTACATAGGGCCGCCAGGCATGTCAGCTCTTCAGCTCAGGAATAAGAGGTGTCTTACCCTCGCTTACGACAGCTCCCTTGATCCCTATAATAGTTTCCTCGAACGGGATGTCCTTTCCGGACTCCTTGATGGCCTCTTTCACAATGTGGGCAAGCCCTCCGCAGCACGGGACCTCCATCCTCAGGACCGAGACGCTCTTAATATCACTGGCCTTGAACATCTCTATCAGCTTTTTATAGTAGAACTGGGCATTATCAAGCTTGGGGCATGCGATTATCAGCTTTTTACCCTGGATAAACCTGCTATGGACATTTATCGTAGAGAACGCCGTACAGTCCGCAGCTATAAGAAGGTCTGCGTCCTTTAGAAAAGGAGCGTTCTCGGCTACCAGCATAAGCTGTATGGGCCAGTTCGTAAGCTTTGGTGCGTTATCTCCTCCGGTAGAAGATCCGCCTTCTGATACTGTGCTGAACGACTGCGTCAATGTCCCGGGACAACCGCACGGCATCGGCTTTTCTTCTTTGGCCCTTTTAACGTGCTCTTCTGTTGCCTTTTCATCAAAGGGTACTGCCTCTCTTTGTACGATGGTCAGTGCACCTGTCGGACAACCGCCTATACAAGCACCCAGCCCGTCGCAGTACATCTCCTTTACGAGTCTTGCTTTACCGTCAACTATCTGCAGGGCAGCCTCCTCACAGTCGACTACGCACTGTCCGCAGCCGTCACATTTGTCCTCATCGATCTGGATAATATCCCTTTTTGCCATTCTATCCTCCTGAAATTTGATATCTGGTTTGTATTAAGTATAGAACATGTAATTTGTGGATTCTATGATGTATATCAGGAAGTGACCGATAATTGGTGTCAGTGACCAGTTTATAATGACCAATAGCTGCTTTACTATCAGCAGTCATAAAAAGTACTTGACATAACAATAAGGTTAGTTTATCATTTGATAAATATATTTTATAGTTTTATGGGGGTAACGGATGTCGAGCGACGGTTTTAAGATCTACGGATTGTGCCTTGAGCGCCTGAAACACCAGGTAATTCTTGCAAAGAAGAGGTATAGCAGCGATCCTCACAAATATAACGGCAAGGTTATCATGGAGAGCTACAATACAGGTGAGATAGAGGAAATTATTGATATTCTTGAGCTTTATGACCTTGAGGACAAGACCTTGTCTTCGGTCAAGGATAAACTTGATGACCTTGCGCGTGATGCCTCGCTAATGGTTATGAATCCAGTAATGTTCGACTTCACTCCGAAGGGACATCTGGGCATATATTGGCGCACAAACGGTAACGGAAAGAAGTAAGGTATTCATCCCCCCTTTTTCAGCAACCCCGGGTGGTAGCCTTCCCGGGGTTTTTCTTGACCATTCTAATCGGGCAATTGACCCATATACTACCATTAGCAGGTAATACTTTAGTTGCATAATCAATATATATGTGATTACTTTAATTTCAATAACTTTTATATTGACTTTTCAAGCTTCATATGAGAGAATTAAACACTACGTTGTAGAAGGCAACTGATCTATAATGTTGCAGAGGGGATATGATCTATAACATGTTTGATATATCGAATTATTTCTTTAATCCACATGCGATCTTTCCTGCCATTACATTCATATTAATGACCTTACTGGTAATTATTGTACTAGCCAGGACGGGAATAAATATGACCAGTGTTACCTTGCTCCTTCTCGGCATCGCATTGAACATCTGGTTCTTCTGCTTTCTATGGATGTACAGTTCAAAAGAACCTCGTATAGCTTATCTATGGGGAAAGGCGGCTTATTTCGGCATACCTTTCATCGCAGGCGCTGCTTATCATTTTTCGGTCTCTGCCCTTCATGCATACGAAAAATACAAGCGATACGTAATATCCATGTGGGCAGTATCGGGCATGCTAAGCCTTAGCGTTGTAGGAACGCCCTTTATCATTACAGGTGTTCACCAGTACAGCTGGGGATATCACCCTCTTCACGGACCGGGTGGTCTTATATTTGTAGGAGCTTTCTATATACCTCTTATTGCCAGTGTTGTCCATGCCAGGGAAGAATTTAACAGGACCAGGATAGGTACGGTCGAGCGAAAAAGAGTCGGATTCCTTCTGTTCGGCCTATGTACAGGATCACTCGGTGGGATCGATTTCCTTGCGAACTACTATTTCGATATCTTTCCCATAGGAGGCCTATCTATCTTTATAGCTTTAGTCCTTATAGTAATATCAATATTTAAGTACAATCTTGTTGAGCTGACACCATCCCTTGCCGCTTCCAATATTATTAATACGATGCATGAGAGCCTCTTCGTGCTGGATAATGAGTGGACAGTCAGGTTAACTAATACCGCAGCATACAGACTTACCGGTATTAACCAGCGGGGATTGGTAGGCAAGGCAATATGGGAGATATTTGACGATGAATCAGTAACTGTAGGACTTGGTGAGACGGAGGGTTCAAAAAGTATCATGCACTTCGACATAAAGTATGTCCGCAAGGACGGAGAGCCAAGAAATCTGAATATGTCGGCATCGGCTTTAAGACATGAGAACGGCAACCTCATTGCCCTTGTTTGTATAGTAAGGGACGTTACAGAAGAAAAGTTGGCAGCAGAGGTGCTCCTGCGCTCTCACAATGAACTTGAAGCGATCGTAAAGGAGCGCACATCCGAGCTTGAGATGACCAATGAAAGGTTGACTAAAGAGATCGCCGAGAGACTTAAAGCCGAAGATGCTCTTAGAGCTAGAGAGGAAAGATACAGGACATTGTTCGAGAACTCCCTTGACGCGATATTCATACTGGATAATAAGCGCTCTTTTATAGACGCCAATCCTGCTGCCTATGCTCTCTTCGTTGCCACAAGGGAAGAGGTAATAGGTCAACACATTGATAAATTTATTATAGAACCAGAATCACTGGACACCATCTTCAATGAAATAGATGAAACGGGCCTTGTCCTCGAACGCGAGATCTGGCTAAGGGACCGCTATGGCAAGGAACTCATCTGCATTCTTACGGCAAGCCTCTGGAAGAACGACCGTGGTAAACCTATCGGCTATCAGGGTATCCTGAGGGATGTTTCCAACCAGCGAGCATCCGAAGAAGAATATATTACGTACGAGTAACAGGCCCCCGGTCACCGGGGGGAAGTCACTTATAACCTATCATCGCTCCCTGCATCTATCTATATCCCCCGGTCTGTGGTAGTATGGTATATCAGATGGAAAGAACATGATCTCATTTATTGAAGCGCTGCGCATGCAGCAGTAATATCATAAGTGGAGGTAGAAATGAAAGAACTCGTAGAAGAGATAGCAAAGGCACTCGTTGATAGCCCGGAAGAGGTAAAGGTGTCTGAGATCGAAGGTGAGAAGACCACCGTTTTCGAGCTGAGAGTGGCTGAAGGGGACATCGGAAAGGTTATCGGGAAGAAAGGCAACACAGCCCGCGCTATACGTTCTATTCTGAGCGCAGCCGGCACAAAGCTCGGCAAACGCTGTGTCCTTGAGATAATGGATTAGATCAACTTTTCATCCGGTCCTGATCAGAGATCAAACCCGCTTAAAGGAGGCGTCATGCTTTACCTGGGGCATTTTACGTTCGTTGAATATGATGAAGGGGGGTTCGATCACGGCAATTTCACGGCTGTAGTGAACGCAGATGAGATAGACACAGCTACGGTCAAATTCCACTCTCTGCTGGACAGAAAACGGCAAGAATCGGGATTGTTCGATAAGTACACGTTCATATTCCTGGATAACATCATCGAGGTCAAACACCTGCCTGACAACGGGTTCATAGCTAACCATACACACTATGAGGGTGAGCCACCGCCATCTGTAAGTGTCCCACTGCCCAATGTTCCTGAAGAGCTCTGCGAGGCTTATCGCCCCTACCCTCTCTTCGATGAGCTCGAAGATAGCGAAGAAGTTGATATTGTTCCGTTCATGACGATAGAGAAATAGAAACTGTTACTTGTGATAAGTGACTGGTATCGAGTAACTAATTACCGGTCACTTATTTTTATTGAACAATTCTATGTCCCGTGATATATATATAAGTATCTTTTTGTGAAAGGAGGTATTTGGTGAACAGAGACGTTTTAAAAAAGCTTCTTGCCGGTATCAGCATCGCTGGCCTCCTGTCGGGAGCCGGTCTTGTTGCCCCGTCTACCTCGTTCGGAGCTAGTCACACAAAGAGCGGATGAACCGGCGGGTCCGGTGCAGGTAGCACCGACGAATCAAAGGATCAAGATAAGGACGAAGAAGGAAAGAAGGCCGGAGAGGACGAAGAGGACGAAGAGAACAAGGATGAAGAGGGAAAGGAGAAAAAGGGCGGAAAAAGTGGTTGAAGTTAGTACATAGCGTGCAGTTGCACGGATAAAAAAAAGGCCCTTCATTGGAATATATACTGAAGGGCCTTTTATTATTATATTGACCCTGAGCCGTTTCAGCTAACGCTTAAAATGGCATATCGGCTATCTCTTTAATTTATAAGGAATATTATTCACTTTTTTACTATCGTATTTTTTTGTTGTATCACATATATATTATCTGCTAAGATATACCTGCATTACCGATATAGATACAAAAAAAGCTGGAGGGCATATCGTTAATGCGTATTTATTAATTTACTGGGGGTGGTTCATTGTTTAGAAGCATACGGTTCAAACTTGTTCTTATATCTCTATTGCTGGTTTCGCTGGTAACTGTATCTACCCTCTTCATCGTGATGGGCATTATGGACAGGATCATACTTGACCAGGTCATGAAACGCGGCATAGCAGTAGCTAATAGCGCATCGACCTCAGCCGCGTACAGTATACTTTCTGATGACCGACTTGCCCTTGACAATCTTACCATTAGGACCAAAGATATGTGGGAAGACATCCTGAATGTCACTGCCGTTGATAATAACGGAATAATAGTCGCCCATAATGACCTCACAAGGATAGGCACCATTTATGAAAAGAATGACGGAGTTGTGGTGAGGAGGATCGACGGGGCCACTGTGCAGAGGGTAACATCGGAAGATAAAGAGAAGTATGAGATCAGTATGCCTATTAGATTCTCATCGAAGTTTCTCGGGAGCATACATATAGACATGAGTACCGGTTCTATAGACG
>CP070669.1:301607-307852 GCA_020351835.1 Nitrospirota bacterium | reverse complement strand
TACAAGTTCTTTATGATCATCCTTCCTGGCAGTCCTGTCGCCGCCGGTGTTCTCCTCGATCCTGCATAGTATATTGTCCTTGCTGCAGACAAGGTTTATAACAAGCCCGATATCCACTATATCGGCCATTCTTTCGGCCTGTCCGGCATGACGCGGCAGGCCGTTCAACACTGTAATGTCCGCTTCATCTATCCCCCTGGCCTCAGTAAAGGCCATAAATATCTTTCGTGCAATATTGAAATGACCATCCTCCAGCAGAAATCCCTCATTTAATACCCGGTTAATAAAACGGATCTCTTCATCTGAAAAGTAGCCACTGTTGTCATCATCTCTGGCAACAAGCCTCAGCTCATTTCCGAAATCAAAATGATGGCACCTGATGCTTCCGATCCCGTTCGCCTCAAGCATTTCACCCAGAGGCGTCTTGCCGGATGCCGTAGGCCCAAGAAGAAGAATCCCGTTAAGCATGTTAATTGCCCTCTCTCCTGTTTACTATATTGATCAAGCAGGATGCTACTAATAATAAAACAGCCGGTACCAGTTAGCTAGAGTATCAGTATTGAAAATCCATCGTCAACACGGCATCGGCAGATTCTCAATTAGAACTAAATGATATGCTCCGGCATGGGAAACGCTCTCTTATTATCCTCTCGAACCTGGGCATGTACACAAGGTCAAATACATGTTCCTTCCCAGGGAACAATATCAGAGCGGCCGCCTTTGCCTTTTCGATCAGGGATAATGCCTCATCTATCGAAAGGCGCGATTGAATAAGCTCTGCCGTCGTAATGTCTACAAGAAGCCTAAGCCTTCTTATCCTCCTGTCTTCTTCCTTTAATAGCTCTTTAAAGGTCATATCTTTCACATCTCATCCTTTCACCTGGAACAAGGGATCCATTATTGACTGTCCCCTGCAAACAGGACATTTGCTTGGCTTTGTTAATCTGTCCCTCTTTCTGAACACAAAGCCGCACTTTTTACAACTGGACGGTATCACAACAAATGAAGGCCCCTTGTTCCCGAAGGACCTCTGTATATGCTCCAGATGCTCGTAAACGTCCTTCTCGGGTATTCTGACCTCAGCCGATATATCCTTTGCCGACAGCGGGCCTCCACTGATGATCTCTGCAATAGATCTTCGAATAGTATCACCCCTATAAGCACTTATATGTTCACCTTTTGCCCTTTTCTTCATTAATGCTTCCGTGGATACAATGTAGGTATATGATCAATTATAACAGCTAGCCACGTCACATAGATATTTATCCGTGGTTGCGCCGGGCGGATTTCATGATATAATAGTGAACATCGCTTCATTACCTTCATTTTTAGGAGGATAGTATGTATTGGGCTTTATCGATAAAGCTGGTACCGGGTGAGACCGTCATTGAGGACTCAAGGGACGGTAACTGGGCGGCATATAAGCCTCTCTACTCCGTTCTCCTTACCGATAAAAGGGTGATCCTCAGGTTCGACAGCCTCGGAAGCTCGCTGTCGCAGTCCTTCTTTTTTAATGAAATAGAGGAAGCAAGGTCACAGAAGAGGCTGTTCATTAATTATCTGGATATAAAGGCAAGGAACAAGTCCCACCTTTTTAATGTTCAGAGGGCAGATTACTGGGCGGAAAAGATAATGACATTAAGGGACAATGGGACTGCCAGTAAAAATATTGAGATCGATCCGGGGTCCGGTAAAAAAAGAGCTTTGCTGCACATGTTATCGGCTCTTAAGGATAGCTCTGTTATTACAGATGAGGAGTTCCAGGAGAAGATAAAGAAGATAGAAGAGATAACATCATAATACGTAAGCAAGGCCTGCCTTAAAGAAACCTTCGTCGATCCTTTTTATCCATTTAATAGCCGCTACCGCGCCACCTCGTGGCAGCTTCCTGTCAAAATTTATCTCGTCACCTATTCCAAGGGACTCGAAAAGGTACGCACAGAGTCCTGATTCGCTGACATTTATTGTAACTGCCTTCTGCCTGCCATTATCAGAGCCGAACGGATAGTACTCAACAGTAGAGGGATAACTATACCTCTCAGCGCGCCTTCTCTCTCTTGAATTGACCATATTTGTACTCCCCTTTTGCCCAAATATTAGCATTTTACCATAGATTTGGTGAAGACACGGGGCCATTTTCTTGTAAAATATTTTATATGTCATCGATAGAAGAGAAAATAAGCAGGGCCCAGTCAGCGGGGACCGAGGAGCTCTGGAAGCTCATTCGTGAGTCCAACCCCGAGATCCTGTCAAACGCCACCCTTAACCGTAATTTTACCGAGGAGATGGCGGTCTTTGTAGCAAAGAAGAACGCTACCCCGCAGGAAACTCTCGGGTTCCTCGCAAGCGACATAAGGTTCAAGGATAGTTATAAGCTCAAACTGGCTCTCTGTCGAAATCCGAAAAGCCCCCCCAGGGTCTCCCTGTCCCTTATCAAGTTCCTCAGAATATTCGATCTATCTGATATAACCCGGAGCAAGCACCTGCCCACGGTTCTTAGACAGAAAGTTGAGCTAGCTATACTCGAGCGGATCCCGACAATGCCCGCAGGAGTTAAGATAGCCCTTTCAAAAAGAGCGAACAGCAAGATCATCCTGGCATTGATGGAGCGGGGGGATAAAAGAGTGGCAAGTGAGTGCCTTAACAGCGGAATGTTGACCGAGGAGCATCTTTACCAGGTGGTCAACAGGGAAAGGACAAGTCCATTCATAATTTCTTGCATCGCAGAGCATCCCAAATGGTCGCTAAGATATCTTATCAGGTACGGACTTATCAGGAACTTCCACACACCCATGTCATTTGTGACGGACTTCATTTCCGGAATGAAGACGAAGGACCTTCAGGAGCTGCACAATGACCCGAAACTACCGGACTCGACCCGGCCGTTCATATTCAGAGAACTTAAGGAAAGGGGTGAACCGACTGAACTCTCAGAAGACAGGACCTATGACCTGGAAGGCTCAGAGGACGGTGACCTTGATGATACATGGAACGAGGTTCAGTCCTGACCCTGACCGATCAAGCGGCACTGGTCACACCTTTTTTGAACAGGCGCCCCTGGCTTGTCCCCCTCTCGGAGAACCTGGCATTTATCCCTCTTATGATCTGCTGCTTTGTCATATCCCATCTCGGCGCTATGAGTATATCATCCGGTGACAGTGCAAACAGTCTCTGCAACACTATATCGGGATCAAGCCTTTCTACAAAATCCACTATGAAATCAAGATATTCCTCATAACCGAACGTATCTATCGGGGACCTTTCATGCATCTTGGCAAGAGCGGTGTTCTTTACGATCTGGAGCTGGTGGATCTTCAGGAACCCGATGGGCTGGTTCGAGATCTCTTCCGCCATATTCAACATCTCTTCTCTCGTCTCTGTAGGGAAACCAACTATTAAATGAGCTCCTATCTCTATTCCCCGGTCCAGTGTCATCCTGACCGCATCCTGAAAGCATTTGTAGTTGTGCCCCCTGTTGATATACTCAAGCGACCTGTCATATATCGATTGGAGCCCGTACTCGACAAGTATAAAATGTTCCTTTGCCATCTCCTCCAGCATGCTGAGCTTATCTTCATCGATGCAGTCGGGGCGAGTACCTATCGCCAGGCCTATCACCCTTTCATCATGCAAGGCTTCCCGATAAAGGACCCTGAGGGTATCTATATCCGAATATGTATTGGTATAAGGCTGGAAATATGCAATGAACTTTTTCGCCCCGTACCTTTTTTTGACATAAGATATCCCGTTGCTTACCTGTTCACTCACCGGGATTGCGGGCTTGCATGAGGATGGCCTGAAACTTTCATTGTTACAATATATACAACCTCCGCGGGCTATAGATCCGTCCCTGTTCGGACAGGTAAACCCCGCGTCAACATTGACTTTATAGACCATTTCACCGAAACGCTCCTTCATGTAGGCGCCGAATGACATGTAACCGCTTGGCATATCTAATTATCGAACTTTACTTTCTTGATTGTCAAACCGGGCAAATTTTCAAATAAAACAAGATATTTCGGGTTACTATCCCTTTTGCGGGAGGAACCATCTCTCATTATATTCATCATAGTAAATAGTATGATTATATCCGTCACTTCCCTTTACCTTAAAGTACCTTCTTACAGCTCCGCCGTCTCTGTCAGCCGCCTTCCACATTCTGATCACTTTCAGTATCCTGATCTCTTCTCCATCTATGAAGAACATTCTCGGCGTCTCTTCATTGCGGTAGCCATGATATGAGACCACTCTTACCTCTCTGCTCCGGCCAGCTCTCTCCATCTCTTATATTACCCTCAATATCTCGTCTCTTATCTCTTCAGCTATCCTATCCCTGTTCTCACGGACCATTCTATATATAAGAACGTCATTCCTTTCCTGTATCTCTGAGATGAGTCCGCTTCCCTTTGAAGCAACCGTTGCGACCAGCATGGGACCTGACGTCAGCACATCATTGACGGTCCCGACAAACTCTTCCGAGAAGCATTCCATTTTCCCTATCTCATCGATTATTACTATCCCGGAACCGAGAAATTTGCTCCGGTTCTCTCTCAGCAGACCATTCAATCCCTCGATATTAACCCCGTACCTGCCAACTTTATACGAGCTTCTTATATTGACATCTGCAAGAACAGCTTCATGACCATCAAGGGACATCATTCTGAAACCCCTCCTTTTGCCCCTTTCCCTGACCTCTTCCGTATAGAATCCTGCGATTCTTTCGCGAGGGATCCCCTTTATTGCGTTTATTATGCATGTCGTCTTACCTACTCCGGGCGGGCCTGTAATAAGTATATGTCTTCTATTCCCCACAGTTCATCCAAAGCCTAATCGTACCAGTTCTTTTTTTCATTATCGTAACTATATAATAGATAAAGTGAAGACCAAAAAGAACATAATAGTTGTCGGGCCGCGTCTTCTCATATCGCTTGACAAGAGCGCAGACAGAACCGATGCCGGGCTTTATCTCCCCCCGACCGTTAAGGACAAAGAGGATGTTCTGGGAGGCTATATTGTTAAGACAGGCCCCGGGTATCCCATTCATGACTCTCCCCTGATGTCTGATGAGCCCTGGGCAGCATCGGGAAAGGAAACAAGATACGTTCCACTGGAGGCGAGGGAAGGTGACTACGCGCTATTTCTTAAGAAAGAGGGTGTAGAGATACAGTTCGAAGGAGAAAAATACCTTATAGTCCCACATTCTGCAATACTCGCCCTTATAAGAACTGACATAGTCGAGTGATGTTAAGTCCGCTTATGTAACCCACGCAATAGCTTCCTCTTCACTTACCCTTGATGTCGGAGACGGTTCTGTATCCGGCCATCCGACCGGCACAATAGAGACGGGTCGCAAGTGTGCCTGCATGCCCAGAACATCAAATACCTGACCCTCATTGAACGCGCCAACCCACACAGAGCCCAGGCCCATTTCATGCGCAGCCAGCATCATGGACATTATGCTTGCCGAGACATCCTGAATGGAGTAAAGATGGATCCCCCTCTCTCCATATCTGTTCTCGATACGCGAATCTGTGCAGCAAACTATGACAAGAGGGGCCTTCGCTATGAAGTTCTGGCCCAGCGCGGCCACGGCAAGGGCCTTTTTAACGACATCGTCCTTTATGAAGTAGAACTTTCTTGATTGAAGATTACCGGCACTGGGTGCGAGGATCAGAGATTCTATCAATCTATCCATCATATCCTCGGGTATTCCCTCGCTCCTGAACTTCCTTATACTTCTTCTCCCCCTTATAGCATCAATAACATCCATGCTACCTCCTTTATCACGATCCCAGTAATTTCATGATCTTTTCAGCCCGTTCCTCGGAGGCAATGTCATCCGTAACGAGCTCTATATCGCCTGGCCCCTTTATCCCAAGTCCTATCTCTATAGCCCTGGCGATCTGCTGCTGTTCAAACACAGGTTTTTGCATTATATCCTTCTTTGATCCTAGCTCTTTGAGTATTGCAACCCCGACAGCATCTACAGCTACTCTGTCCGTACCGGCGTATATAATGTTAGCTGTCCTCTTCTCCCCGGTCATAGGCCCTCCGTCAACAAAAGCCTCTATAGCATCTATGACTATAAGTGAAGGATCATAAGCCTGATTTACCTCTGCTATCATTTTTCTCATGCTCAGCAACGATGTATGAAGCTCCGTCATATTCTTACCATGGACCATGCCTATCGATAGCTTAAGTGATATTGTAAAGACAGCACCGAACTTATGTGTCTTCAGGCAGCC
>CP070669.1:280146-301507 GCA_020351835.1 Nitrospirota bacterium | reverse complement strand
GCCCGAATCGCATATCAGGCTTATCATTGCCGAAACGCGACATACTCTCTTCATAAGTAAGTCTTTTGAAAGGTATCTCTATATCAACGTCTATAGCTGACTTGAAAACATCTTTTAACATTCTTTCCACGACACCCATTACATCATCTTCATAAACGAATGACATCTCAATGTCTACCTGCGTGAACTCCGGCTGTCTGTCAGCCCTGAGGTCCTCATCCCTGAAACATTTGACTATCTGAAAATACTTTTCAAAACCGGATATCATAAGGAGCTGTTTGAAAAGCTGGGGTGATTGAGGCAGCGCGTAGAATTGTCCCGGATTTACCCTGCTTGGTACAAGATAATCCCTTGCTCCTTCAGGTGTAGACTTCGTCAGGATAGGGGTCTCTATCTCAAGAAATCCATCTCCATCGAGGAAATCGCGCATCACTTTGGCGGCCCTGTGCCTGGTCATCAGGTTACCTCTCATGTCCGGCCTTCTAAGGTCAAGATACCTGTACCTGAGGCTGAGCGCTTCCGACACATCCTGTTCCTCGTCCAGAACAAACGGGAGAGTATCCGCCCTGTTGAGGATCTTCATATCTTCAGCATACATCTCGACATCACCGGTATCAAGCTGTGGATTATCAGTACCTTCAGGCCTCTTACTGACCTTACCTTTTACAGATATCACAAATTCGGACCTCAGCTCATGGGCAAGCTTGTGAAGTTCACTTGATAGCTCCGGGCTGAACACGATCTGAAATATCCCGCTCCTGTCCCGAAGGTCGATAAAGATCAATCCACCGTGGTCTCTCCTTCTATATACCCATCCGGCCAGAGACAGCTCGGCCCCAATGTCCGAGTTCCGAACCTCGCCGCAGCCCTTGTTCCTCATTAGATATCCCCCAGATGATCAGATATACAATTCATTGTCATGCCTTTTTGATCCCGATATTTTCTTTGAGTTCCATGACCTCATCCCTGCTCAGTTTCCTTATATCTCCGGTTCTCAGGGTTCCCAGTTTAATACCGTCTATAGCTGTCCTCTTTAGCTTGAGAACAGGATGGCCTATCTTCTCGAACATCCTCCTAACCTGCCTGTTCCTTCCCTCATGTATCGTAACATTTAACCATGAGTTCTTATGCTTTCTCGTTATCCCGGCCTTACTGATCTTTGCCGGCATAGTCATCCCGTCATCTAGCTTTATGCCTTTGCGGAGCTTAACGAGCTTGTCGTCCTCCGGGATACCTCTCACCTTAACGCGGTATACCTTGGGGACCTTCCTGGACGGATGCATCAAGGCATCGGCCAGTGCACCGTCATTTGTCAGAAGAATAAGGCCTTCAGATCTATAGTCCAGCCTTCCTACCGGGTATATTCTTTCCTTGATCCTGCTGATATAATCGCTTAATGTCGACCTGCCCTCCGGATCAGCGAGAGTGGTCAGAACCCCTACCGGTTTATTGAGGATAAAGTAGACAGCCTTCTCTCTTTTGGTAATAAGCCTGCCCCCGATCTTTATATGGTCCTTCAGAGGGTCGGCCTTCATACCGAGAGTGGCTATCACTCCGTTAACCTTTACCTTGCCTTCCTTTATCAGCTCCTCAGCCTTTCTGCGTGAAGCGATTCCGGCCGATGAAATGATCTTCTGTATTCTCTCTTGCACAGCTACCTGTTCTGATATAATATTTTTAAGATGTTAATTGTAACATAAATGGTCCGGCTACTTCTGAATATGTGGAAGAACAACATTCATTTCATACTTATAAATCCCTCGGAACCCGGGAACATAGGGGCAGCTGCACGGGCGATAAAGAACATGGGTTTTGGTAACCTTTCATTGGTCGATCCTCCGGACCTCATGACAGCTGAGGCACGCTGGATGGCAAGGAACGCCGCAGACGTTCTTGAAAGCTCGACTGTATATACTTCACTTAACGATGCTCTTAAGGATAAGAGCATTATAATCGGCACTTCCAGAAGGACCGGGAGGACCAGGGGTCTTATACGCACACTGAGAGAGTGCTCAGCCGATATATCAAAAAAAGCCGATAAGAACAAGGTCGCGATATTGTTCGGGAGGGAAGACAGGGGCCTTCTTAATGAGGAGGTCGAGCAGTGCGGCTATCTTGTCACTATTCCGACTCACACCGCTCAACCCTCTATCAATCTTGCTCAGTCCGTCCTGCTAGTCGCATATGAGCTTGCGCAGTCAGAACCGTCCGGGACAAATGCGGAAAGGCTCCTCGAGCAAGGAGAGATACAGCCCGTATACGACAGGATCGAACATGTCCTTAAGCTTTTGGGATACCTAGCCAGAGGAGACAGGGACATGGATGATCGTATCGTTAAGAACGTTCGGCATATAATAAGCCGTGCCGGCCTTACTGACTGGGAGCTTAATATGATCTACGGCATATGCACTCAGATAGAGAACGCTGCCGGCAAAAAGAACTGATCAGAACAGAACTCCGTTCTGGTAGTCCCTGTATGCCTGCATGATCTCTTCTTCGGTGTTCATAACGAACGGACCACCTCTCACTATAGGCTCTTTATTGGGATGACCGGCAAGGAATAGAAAACCTCCGCCGCTACCTTCACCGGATATATTGACATCAGTTCCATCATCAAGCTCAGCAAGTTCTCTTTCACGAACAATATCTGTGCCTATCTTCACCGACCCTGTATGAACGTATACGAAACTGTTCATTCCGGCGGATTTCCTGTATTCGAACTTACCGGTGCTGTCGACTGAAACATCAAAGTATTCAGATTCTACCCAGTTCTTTGCCGGGCCTGTAACATCTTCATAGGTTCCCGATATCACTTTGACTGACAATCCTTTCCTTTTAACTTCAGGTATCATCTCGGGTGTAAGGTGCTGATATCTGGGCTCTACCATCTTGTCCTTTGCCGGAAGGTTCAACCAGAGCTGAAAACCCCACAGGGCACCATTGTTGTTCTCCGGCATTTCGCTGTGTAATATACCCTTCCCGGCTGTCATCCACTGGACACATCCGTCGCTGAGGAGACCACCGCCTCCCCTTGAATCCTTATGTCGAAAGCAGCCCTTGATCATATATGTTATTGTTTCTATCCCTCGATGAGGGTGTGTAGGGAACCCGGCTATATAATCTTCCGGATCATCGCTCTTTATCTCATCAAGCAGTACGAACGGATCTATATGCTCAAGGCTGTACGATCCGATTATCCTGTTTATCTTTACTCCGGCACCGTCAACGACATGCTGCCCCTTAATTACCTGTTTCACTTTACTGTTCATCTTATCCACCTTAACTGTTAAATGCGTTAATACATACAATCAACCGTTCTTTGACAATACCCCGTCTACAGACCAGCGACCTCCGCCTTTTATTATTAAACCTGCTGCCAATGCTACGGCAAGAATATGGAACTCAAAACCCTCCCCTTTTTGCTGTCCGAACCAGTTCATGAAAAAACCGTGCTGCAAATGGTTCGCCAGTGCACAAATTACCATATTAACGGCAATACCTAGCGCAGCTACTCTTGTGAAGAACCCCGCTATCAACGCTAAGGCACCTACAGATTCCGCCATTATGGCCAGAAAAGCGAAAATTGTCGGTATGCCGGCTTGGGTAGTAAAGAATCCCATTGTTGCACTAAATCCGTTACCACCGAACCATCCGAACAGCTTCTGAGCCCCATGAGGGAAGAATACCAGTCCTAACATCACTCTTAATACCAGACTCGCATATTCGTCATCTGTCCTTAATATCTTATTTAACATTCTGTCCTCCTTTTATTATCAGCCCAGGCTTAGCCCAAGCTTTTTGCATAGACGGGCAAGTTCAACCTGCTCCTTTATGCTTAGCACCCCGAGCTCTCTTGTGATCACCCTGGCATGTTCGGGGAAAATATCATCAATAAGGGCATACCCGTCATTCGTAAGGCTGACGACAAACGCCCTGCGGTCCTCGCTGCTCCTCGTTCTTTTAACAAGTCCTCTTTTCTCGAGATTATCTATGACCATCGTTATATTTCCACTGCTTTTCAGTATCTTTGCGCCTACCTCCTTCTGCGTCATTGGCCCGATATTATAAAGGGCCTCCAGTACACCGAACTGGCTCACAGTCAATCCTGTACCGGCCAAATTGCCATGAACCCTTACTGTCACCGATTCTGCCGCTCTCATTAGCTTCACATATGCCCCTAACGATCTTGACTCCCTGTCTGTCGGTTTATAATTATTTTTCATTTTAGTTTAATATTATTTAATTTAATATTAAACTATTATACGGATTTTGTCAACCTCATTTGAGAGAAATAAAGGTCGCCGGACTATGGGTTGTGCACTTTGCTCTTCGGAGATGATCTCTTTTTATCCAGTACGAGGTAATATATGATGACTGTTATCGAGAACAGATTAGCTATGTAATTGAACATCATCCACGCTACACATCCGAACTTAATGAGAACACTTATTACGTAGCAGACCTCTCCTATCAACCAGAGTGTTATAAATACGGGATTTATACCTTTAGCGGTCTTGTTCTTATAGCACTCCCATGCCTGCGGAAGTCCACAGATGGCAAATGCTATAGAGCCTATCCATCCGATTAGATCAGCGTTCATCAAGATACCCCGATATTTTAGAAACTTTATTCGGATTATAGTTCAGATATAACCTAAAAGCAACCGATCTTAATATCGATATATCAAAAGCAAAATATACATGCATTTAGGATAGAATATGCCATGCGGGATGATATGTGGTCCAGAAAAACATTGATGAAGTACATATTATTTCAACTACCCGGCACTGCTCTGGTACTTATCTCTCTCTTTGCTGTCAGCAAATGGGCCGGACTCCCGGTCTGGTCAATATGGTTAGCACTGCTTCTCTGGATAATTAAGGATATTGCCCTCTACCCTTTGCTTTGGCGTTCTTACTCCGTGCAACGCAGGGATCCCGTCAGGTCTCTTACAGGACTAACGGGAACCGTAACAGAATCTCTTCTCCCGGATGGTTATATTATTGTTAACGGTGAGCAATGGCGTGCCGTATCAGAAGATAAGAACAGAACCATCGATAAAGGAGAGCAGGTTATCGTTAAGGCTGTGCATGGATTGACCCTTACGGTAAAACCGATCAAAGATGATAAATAGGGCTCACTTGCTCTTTTTATCCATTTTCTTCCAGAAAGCAAGGTCTGCAAGTGCCATCTTAAGGACCTGGCCAATTGTCTTACCCCGGGTCTCTTTGCATCTGCATTCAGGTTCACTGCCCTTTCCCGGGGGCTCTGTACTTTCATTCTTTTCATTATCAAAATGATCGGTATTCATGCTATCCATTTCTCCGCTAATATATTTTATTGTAACCTAAATTTCATATTGACGGTAAGATCCAGTCATGTATAATTAAATTAATCCCATAAACCTTAAACCTTCTAAAAACAAGGGGTGACATATGAAAAAGGTCTATCTATCAGTCATGGTAGCAGTATTGGCATTAATTACTTCGTGTGCTGCAATGAAGGCCGGTCCCGTATCTTATGGATCGGGTGATACTACTCTTAAAGGATTTCTGGCCTACGATAACACTATAAAGGGTAAGCGTCCCGGCATACTTGTTGTGCACGAGTGGTGGGGCCATAATGAATATGCAAGGACCCGGGCAAAAATGCTCGCCGATCTCGGCTATACAGCACTTGCGGTAGACATGTACGGTGATGGCAAGGTTGCCGAACACCCAAAGGATGCCGGTGCGTTCGCCAATGAAATAAGAGAGAATATGGACCTCGGCAGGGAAAGATTCCAGTCGGCACTTGAACTGCTTAAACGACATCCCTCGGTAGATCCCGATAAGATAGCTGCTATAGGATATTGTTTCGGGGGTTCGGTAGTTCTGCAGATGGCCCGCGATGGAATTGACCTGAAGGGCGTCGTAAGCTTTCACGGGTCCCTCTCGACCACAAAGCCAGCGGTACACGGAAAAGTGAAGGCCCGGATACTTGTCCTTAATGGCGCAGACGACGTTATCGTAAGTGTAGAACAAAAGGAAGCCTTTAAAAAAGAAATGGAGAACGCGGGAGCTTCTTACCGCTTTGTTGAGTATAGCGGTGCCAAGCATAGTTTCACTAATCCTGATGCAGATCGTTTAGCAAAGGAGTTCTCACTTCCGCTTGCGTATGATAAGGATGCTGATGAACGGTCATGGAAGGAGATGCAGGAGCTTTTCATTGAGCTCTTTTATGATTAGATCATCTGCATGATGATCGATCGAGTTTCTGCAGCCCCGCATAGTCATTAAACGTTTATAGCTTCTTTACGGGCAGTTATCCCGTGTGCTATTCTTTTATATAATTGACTCGACAATAGGAGTGGATAAAGCTTAAAATGCCATTTACAGGGGATCTCGAAAACCTACATATAGTCGATATCATCCAGCTTCTTCACGGCACACGCAAATCCGGGACCTTTTCAGTAATGAACGATAAAGGTGAGAGCCGTATAGTGTTCAGTAACGGGTACATAGTAGCGGCGAATCATCTTAATAACAAGATAAGGATCGGGACTGTCCTTGTAAGGACAGGTGCAATATCCGAAGCAGATCTCAAAGAAGCTCTGGAATTCCAGAAGAATGCTGGTGCCAACAGGAAGCCTCTTGTAGCCACACTGATAGACCAGGGAAAGATAGATAACACTCAGGCTTCGAGCGCGCTTAAAAAACTTATAGAGATAACGATTGTAGAGCTGATAGGGTGGACATCCGGTGCCTTTGCTTTTGATACGGATGCAATATCGGTCTCATCGGAGTGCAGTTATTTACCCGGCGAAATGGACCAGGAGTTCAGTCTGGATGCTCAGATGGTACTTATGGATGCCCTGAGAATATACGATGAAAGAAAACGTGACATTGATTCCGGCCAGGAAGTAAAACCTTACGAGGAAGAGTTCGCCGAGGCTCTCCCCGGCGAGGATACCATTGAAATAGATGCAGAGACAAAAGATATTACGGCAGATGACCTTGGCCTTGCGGACGTTGATAAACTTGAGAAGAAGATACCTAAACCGTTCTCTTCAAAAGAGCTCTTCGATCCTATCGAGATCCACCGTCAGCATATTAAGAAGGTCCTCACCGATTTCAGTGAACAGGAGCAGGAAGAGTTCGTTGCCTTCCTGAAAGGGTCCATTAATGAAAAACAGAAGAGGCCGTCCAGACATCATGACAAAGCCCTGGCATTGATCCTTCTTAGTCGCGACGAGCTTATCAAGTATTCCTTCATGACGATCTACAAGACCGAGGGGGTCTTGATCTTTTCTACCGATGACGATAATGAGATGGTCCATTTTCTGGACCAGTGTGTTTCTAAAGGGATAACACCGGTAGTCGTATATGACGGTCCGGATATCGCCGAAGGAGGACTGACCGAAGACATTATTACCTCTCTCCGGGACAAAGTAAGTGGAATAGGTCCTGATACCCTGCAGATACAGTTCGCCTTTCCTCTTGACTACCTATTCATGCTCCAGTCTTATAATGCGGGGATCAAAGCGGTGTTCCCAAAGCCACACAGGGATGCAAAGAAGAAAACTTTCATAGCGGATACCGTGCAGTTCCTCGAGGCATTCAAATACTATCTGAAGGGGCTATTAAGAGAGCTGGACAACCAGGGCACAAATTCCGTCAAACTTCAATAGCATAAGAGACTTTACAGCGACTACAAAAAATGTATAGAATTCATATTAGACATGGCTATGGACGGAAATACGCTAAACAGGATACTTGAGATAGCCTTTGAGAAAAGGGTATCGGACATCCACTTTGAGGTCGAAAGCCCGCCCATGTTCAGAGCAAGAGGACACCTTCTGCGTTCGAAGCTTGAGGACCTGACGGCCGATGACACTATGTTCATAGCAAGGACGGTGATGGAGCATCACAACAAGGTCCTTCCGGATGATATAAAAGAGTTCGACACATCTTACACGCTTCCTGAGATAGGCCGGTTCCGGGTAAGCATATTTCGACAGCGGGGAACTATCGGCATAGTAATGAGAGCCATCCCGCATTACATAGGCACGTTCGATGAACTTCACCTCCCTGAGGTCCTGGCCCAGATCACTCAGGCGCCAAACGGCCTGGTGCTAGTAACAGGACCGACCGGAAACGGGAAATCAACTACACTTGCCTCCATGATCCGCTATATAAATGAGAATCACAGCTATAATATCATTACGATAGAAGACCCTATCGAGTTCCTGTTCAGATCCAGCAAGAGCTGTATAATCCAGAGGGAACTGGGAATTGACACTGACAGCTTCAGCAGTGCTCTTAAGGCCGCAATGCGTATGGATCCGGATGTTATAATGGTAGGCGAGATGCGAGACCTTGAAACTATAGACTCTTGCATAAAAGCAGCCGAGACCGGGCATCTTGTGTTCTCTACCCTTCACACCAATAATGCCGCCGCTACAATAAACAGGATCGTTGGGCATTATCCGTCAGAGTCGCAGGAGATAGTCCGCCACAGGCTTGCAGAGATCCTTGTTGGAACGGTCTCTCTACGTCTCATAAGGGACAAGACAGGTGAGAACGTTGTCCCCGTACTGGAAGTGATGCTCTCAACCGGAGCCATAAGGGCCTGTATAAGGGACGGCAAGCTTGATGAGCTTGAGGCACATATTGAAAAAGGTCGTGATGAATATAACATGCAGAGCATGGACCAGAACTTGATACAGCTTTGTAAGGATGATATCATAACCCTTGATGAAGCTAAAAGAATATCACACTCATCCGACCTTGAACGCAAACTGACGTATGACAGATAATAGATTTGGGATGGTGAAATGGCTCAGTTAATTCAAATAGGAACGAGAATAATAAACATTGACAACGTCAATCACATCGCTCTAGGCTACGTCACTGTCATCTCC
This sequence comes from Nitrospirota bacterium, assembly GCA_020351835.1. Classification (GTDB taxonomy): domain Bacteria; phylum Nitrospirota; class Thermodesulfovibrionia; order Thermodesulfovibrionales; family BMS3Bbin05; genus BMS3Bbin05. Next base: position 292,605 of record CP070669.1, on the reverse strand, counting down.
AAGGGTGAGAGAAAGAAGAAGGTAAAAGAGGCTAAGCTGTACTTCGAGAAGGGCACCATAACATTCACTGATGCAGAAGCTGATGTGTTACTTCAGGAACTGAAGAGAATGATCGGCCCGAAGAACTTCAAAGCAATTACTTAATCCTCTTTCTATAGCTCAAAATGGTCCTCATAGTGAGGGGCGATGACTTCACCGGCGAGCTGCCTGTCCATTATCGCCTTCTTAAAATTGCTCATTTTTTCGCTCTCCCCGTGAACAAGGAAGATCTTTTCCGTACCCTTGCTGTTACCTAGCCAGTCAAGCAATATCGATCTGTCTGCATGGGACGAGAATCCTCCCACTGTATGGACAGATGCACGGACATTATAATTCTCCCTGTATATCTTGACCGTTGCCTTACCATCGACTATATGCCTTCCGAGTGTTCCCTCTGCCTGGAAGCCAACGAACACGACCGATGCCTCCGGTCTCCATATATTGTGCTTCAGATGATGTTTTATCCTTCCTCCCGTACACATACCAGAACCAGCGATGATGATAGCATTGCTTTTGACGAAATTGATCTGTTTAGACTCCTCAGGAGTGAGCGTGAACTCAAGCCCGGGGAACCAGAAAGGATCCTCATTGTTACTGAACAGTGCGCTTGTTTCATCGTCAAAGCACTCCGGATGTCTGCGCATCACCCCAGTCACATTTATTCCCATCGGCGAGTCGAGGAAAACCCTGCATGGAGGAATCCTGCCTTCGTCCGTCAGTTTCCTGAGAATATACAGAAGATCCTGAGCTCTCTCTATCGCGAATGATGGGATCAAGGTATTGCCACCGCGCTTGCATGTCTGGCTGATAATCCCAGCGAACTCATCCACCGTATGCCCGAAATCCTTATGTTCCCTGTCGGAATATGTGCTCTCTACAACGATTATTTCTGCGCTTTCAGGCATAAAGGGATCTCGTATTATAGGCTTGTTCCTGTTTCCCAGGTCACCGGAAAATATAAGGCGTTTTTCCTTCTTTATATCTATCTCAATGAAAGAAGCTCCCAGAATATGGCCGGCATCCTTAAAGGTAACCGATACTATTTGATTCAGGTCACGCTTTACACCATATCTTGCGAAGTCGTCGAACAGTCGAAGAGTGTCCATAACGTCGAGAATAGTGTATAGAGGCTTACGTTCCTTTTCTCCCCGCCTCTTCCATATTTTCTTCCAGTGAGCGTAGTCCTCCTCATGTATCCGGGCTGAGTCCATCAATATTATCTTGGCAATGTCATATGTCGCAGAGGTACAGATTATACTGCCGTTAAACCCGGCCTTGACCAACAGGGGTATCCTCCCACAGTGGTCAAGGTGTCCATGTGTAAGCAGTAGAAAGTCTATAGATGATGGGTCAAAAGAGAAGCTCTCATAGTTCCTGTCCTCCCAGCCATCAGTCCCCTGGAACATGCCGCAGTCAATAAGGACATTGAGGCCTCCGGCCTTTATGAGATGACATGAACCGGTGACGGTATCAACCCCGCCATGGAACGATAACTCAATAGACATAGGTAATTATATCATTCCTTCTTATGCTGATGTTCCACGGCATTAGTTAAGATTGTAATATACCATGATTTGATGTAAGCTGTTATTCAGGCACGCCTTTAATACCAAGAGAAAAAGGAGGAGCATATGAGCGTTTACAAGATCATCGAACTGGTCGGTACAAGTCCTGAGTCATGGGAGAAAGCCGCTGAAGAAGCTGTTCAGACCGCCTCAAAGAGCCTTCGTGACCTGCGCATAGCGGAGATCTCCGAGCTTGACATGCAGATCGAGGACGGGAAGATAAAAGCCTACAGGGCAAAGGTGAAACTATCTTTCAAGTACCACACGAATGATTAGGTACTGGAAATATAGCTGATCTTTAACTCTTCAGCGCTCAGCAAAAGAAGATACGACCGGAACTATCCCGGACGCAACATCTGGTAAAGTTCCGATATCCAGACTGAAATTCCGGGTCTGGCCCCTTTTCAGGCCAGGCCCGTGAAGTACATCAGTTATCGTTTTGCTCCCAACAAACGTATCCTTATTATCCAGAAAGTATACTGTAACCTCCAGGTCACTGATCTGTCTTTTCCCGGTGTTCTGTATAACACCCAAAACATTGGTTCCTTTTTCTGATCTTTTGATCTTAATATCCGAGATCCTGAGCTTTCCGGAATATGAAAGAACCATATCTGCAATATCGGCCTTCTCCTGTAACAGGGCCGTCCTCTTCTCAAGGAACCCTATTTTCTCTTCCATATAGATTATCTTCTGCTGCTTAACCTTATTGACCGCATAACCCACAACAATACTTACCACCGCGATCACCACGCATGCTACTATTGTTATTATGAATGGCGTAAGATTAAATGCCTCCCCCGGGTCCATCTTCTGACTGCGCCTCTCAAAGACATGTACTATTTTCTCATCATCATTGCTATCTGGCATTCCTGTCTGCTCCCTGACATTTTTTTGGAGATTTTAACATTGCCTTAAGGAAGTTTATCACAGAACAGGTCTTTCGACCACTTTAATTTTTTCGGTATTAGCCGGCCGGGCTCGAATCATTGCACTTAAACTGATACAATAAATGAACGATATCAGACTGTGAGGAGAAGCGATGCAATACGGGAGGCAATGGGGCTTTCAGTTAAGGATAACACCGGTAGTTAAATATCTGTTAATAGTCAATATAAGCTTATATGTTCTGATCAACCTGTTACTGGACCCTAGAGACATATTTCCTGTTATAGGCCTTATAGCTACGGAGTTCTGGTCCGGGGCTGTCTGGCAGGTAGCAACATATATGTTCCTGCACGCTGATTTCTTTCATATTCTAATAAATATGTTGATCCTCTGGATGTTCGGCACTCCTCTGGAGTCCACATGGGGCTCGCGACAGTTCATTAAGTACTATATAATATGCGGCCTTGGTGCCGGGCTCCTGCATGTTCTCCTTCTTTCGGGCAGCCCGATCCCGGCCGTAGGAGCTTCAGGCGCGATCTACGGGCTTCTCCTGGCGTTCGGTATCCTGTTCCCTAACCAGCTAATATACATCTGGGGTATCATACCTGTAAAAGCAAAATATTTCGTTATAGGAATAGGTGCCCTGGAACTCCTTGCCTCGGTCGGATCATCACAGAGCGGTATCGCTCACTTTGTTCATCTCGGTGGCATGTTATTCGGTCTTGTCTACCTTAAGTCGGATGGCTGGAGGAGGTCATACTCTTACTGGCGTTCAAGAAAAAAGCACCGGAAACACCTGACGATAGTGCGGTCTCGTACGGAGGAAAAGCAGAACATACAGCTAAAGATAGATGAGATCCTTGACAAGGTCAACAAGCACGGAATAGGCTCTCTCTCCTCCGAGGAACGTAAACAGTTCGAGGATTTCAGCCGTAAGATCCATGACCTTGATACGAACGCCTGATCTCTTCCATCAGAAAAGGCTCGGTTCGGATATACCCGATTCCTTAAATATCCCTGCTCCGCAGAACGAGCATTCCCAGGATGCCACAGGTCCTCTTGTGCAGCAAGGCTTTACTACCGCTCTGCCGCTCTCTACCTCTTCGGTCAGCTCCGGGTAGAAATCTGCGGGTCCGTAAAGTATCCTTGCTATTCTTTTTGAACCGCAATTAGGGCATTTCCGGGGTTTACGTCTTGTGGAATGAACGCTGTCGATCTCTATCATACTGCCTCCTTTATGCTTACATCATATCAAGGAGAACCGACAGCACTATGTCAGTCTAAATCTCATAAAATATAGCGCCCTTTCGGGCCGTCTTTCAGTGCTTTGCCTTTGATGCTCTGCGAGCCTTACGTATCGGCTTTTTTCTGGCGCCATCAATAAAATGGAACAGCGCATAGATGGGATGTTCGTATGACATTCTCGGGCCTGCATACCTCATGACCTCAACGACCCGCTTCAGCATATCTTTCCTGTAACAATGGGTCGGGCATTTTGCACAGGTCGTCTTACCCTCCTGATAGGGACATTTAGAAAGCCTCAGCATTGCATAGTCAAGCATATCAGAGCACTCTTTACAGAGATATTCATGGACCGGTCCGTGGTGGTCACGACAATATATACGTACCATAGCCTCAATGGTGTTCTCCTCCCGCCTCATCCTCATGTTGTTTGCCCTATTCATTTTTTATACCGTGACATTCAACACATAGATTATCTGTGTCCATCTGTTCCCGTAGCTGCTCGCTGGGCAGTATCTGCCCTTTTCCATGACAATTGAAGCAAGCCTTGTTCCTCGGGTCCTCATGCATCACTACCATCCCGGGGTTCTTACTGTGGCATACCTTACAGGGCTCTGATAGAGCTGGAGTAAGTATGATGAAAAGTAAATAAAGAAACGATATTACTAATACCTTATGCATATAACAATAATAGCTCAACAAAAGGACTGCAGAAAATGATACAAATCATACTTATTAACTATTGCCGGCATTTAGGAGATCTAAAAAAGAGGGCTATGCAAGAATCGAACTGATCTTCAATTTCAGGTCCTCGATCCTGTACGGCTTCTCGAGGAACTCGTATGAGCCTATTCCCTTGATCACCTCGTCATCAGAATATCCGCTTGAGATGATGACTTTAACGGCAGGATCGATCTCAAAGATGCTCTTTAAGGTCTCTATACCTCCCATCCCACCTCTTATCGTAAGGTCCAGGATAACTATGTCAAAGGGATCGCCTTTATCAAGAGCTTCTTTATATTTTACGATAGCTTCTTCCCCCCTCTCGGCTAATTCCACGTCATTACCGATAGCAGAAAGTATCTTGCCGACCGAACTCCTTACAGATATGTCATCATCCATAAATAGCAGCTTACACGTCTGGACATCGCCAGGCATGGCCTGATCCGGTAACGTTCCTTCTTCAGTCGTTTCGTGCCCCGAGGGAAGATATATATGGAATTCAGTTCCTCTACCGGGTTTAGATGATACTGTGATAATTCCCCCATGTCTTCGTACTATTGAATACGAAGTCGCCAGCCCAAGTCCGCTTCCCATATCTTTTGTCGTAAAGTAGGGATCGAATATCTTTTTAAGATTCTCCTCAGGGATACCATGTCCTGTGTCCTTGACAGTAATGAGGACGTATTGACCATTCTCCAGGTCTTCAGGGATATTATCGGTAACGTTCGCTGCATTGACCTTTACTTTTCCCCCATGAGGCATGGCCTCACTGGCATTAAGCACTATGTTCTGTATTACCTGCCGAAGTTGCCCCTCATCGGCATCGATATCCCTGATATCCTCATCCAGGTTAATCGCATAATCAGTATTGGAGCCGCTTAAAGCAAATCTCACAGAGCTCTCTATAATAGGCCGAAGACCTATACTCTTCTTGATTGGCTCACCACCCTTTGAGAACGTTAGAAGCTGGGTCGTCAACCTCTTCGCCATATCAAGAGCCTTCTCTGCCTCTTCGAGCAGTTTATTTGCAGGTTCATTAGTATTCATCTTTAATTTGGCAAGCGAGATATAGCTGAAGACGCCCTGAAGCATGTTGTTAAAATCATGAGCGATACCTCCCGCAAGGGTTCCAATAGCCTCAAGCTTTTGCGTTTTGAGCTGCTCCTCTTCAAGAAGATGCTTCTCAGTAATATTATTTATAGTCTCTATAACTCTTGTGACATTGCCTTCCTCATCCTTAAGAGGATAAGCCTTTGTTTCCACGTAAACAGGGCTGCCATCCTTATCAATATGCTTATGAAGAACTACAGATGGTCCCCCGGTCTCAAAAGTGTTCTGTACGGCACATTCCTCACCAAGCTTAAAACAAGGTATATCATTCCCGTGAGAGATCTTATGGCAGCTGCTTCCTATCACATCATCACTGGTTGTGCCATATGTGACGCAATAAGATCTGTTCGCAGTGAGGATCCTGAAATCCCTGTCTACTACCAGAAAGCCCTCGTCCACATTGTTAATGATATTTCTCACATATTCTTCGCTCTCTTTAAGAGCGAGTTCAGTCTTCTTTCTGTCCGTTATATCATAAATATAATGTACGTAAAGATCATCTGTCCAAGGCATCCAATAACCGTGATAATGAGATCCTCTGTACTGTACTTCAAAGTCCAATGTCTCATTGCTTTTCCACATCTCGGGTGCCCTGCACCATGGACATGGATCATCCCTATTAGAGAATGCCTCATAGCATTTCCCACCAATTTCGGCACCCAGGTTTCTGGCAACCTCGTTTAGTGCAATGATCTCTCTCGATCCCTTTTTTAGTATCACGGCAACGCATTCTAAATTATCAAGGAGCACTGAACGCAGTCGAATCTCATTTTCGATCTTTTCTTCAGCAAGCTTCCGTTCTGTAATATCAGTTGCTATCTCCATCCTTACGATCCTGCCATCCGTCCATGTTATTGCTTTATCTTTTATATCGAACCACCTGCCTGATTTTGTATTTTTAAATTCCCACTCATAAGGCTCTAAGGGCTGTCCGGTCCCATCAATTAGTCTATCGTTGGTACAGAACTCACACGGCCCGGATTGACCCTCCTGCAAGCTCTCCCAGCATCTCTTGCCGACAACGTCTCCAAACAGTGTCCTGCCAAATCTATTAATGAAAAGAACTTCATGTGTATCCATATCTGCAACATATACAATAGCCTGAAGGCTGTCCATTATCGACCTGAATTGCTCATGAGACCTTTTAAGCTCCAGCTCAATATTTTTTTGATCAGTGATATCCCTTCCTACTGCCTGGTACTCTAGTACTTTGCCATTATCATCAAATATTCCGGTATGGGTCCACTGGAGCCATCGAACCCTGCCATCCGGCAGGACTGCCCTGTTCTCTACTGTAAATGTAGGATCATTAGCTCTCAAGGACTCTATGGCAGTAAATAATTCCGCCCTGTCTTCCTCCATTATGAACGGGAAAAACGACTTACCCAGCAGATCTTCATTTCTATAGCCCACGTATTTGCATAAGGCCTCGTTCACAAAAGTCAGAATGCCTCCAGGCAGATAGCGGTCAACCAGTTCTGTCTGTGCTTCTATTATGTTCCTATATCTCTCTTCGCTCTTTTTCAGATCATCACGCAATTTCTGCTGGTCGGTTATATCCTGAGCAGTACCCCTGTACCTGATCACATTTCCATTCTCATCATTATCCATTATCACTGCTTCATGAATATACTTGACTTGCCCGTCAGGCATTATGATCCGATAATCCGTCCTGTGCAGCTTGGCAGACTTTATCTCTCCTGCAAGGTTCTCTCTATCTTCCGGGTGGACGCATGCAAGGAACCTGTCAATAGAAAGGGGCCCGTTCCTGGGATCAACGCCGTAGATTTCATATACCTCATCAGACCACCATAAGGTCTCGTCTCTGAGGTCAAATTCCCAGCTTCCTATCTTCCCTATTCGCTGTGCTTCCTTCAGGCGTTCTTCACTAAGAAATAGTGCATCCTCTATCTTCTTTCTCTTAGAAATATCTCTTCCGTGCTCGATGACCGCTTCTACTTTTCCGTTCTTTCCCTTTATCGGGTAAGCGATTATCTCAACGGGAGGTGATACACCGATTGCCGGTTGATATGTATATTCGGCCTTACCGGATGAGAAACACCTCTTAACAGCACAATCCGGGCATATCTCCTCCCTGCCTTGATATGCTTCGTAGCATTTCTTACCGAAAAGTTCCTCTCCCCATACCTTACCTATTGCCTTATTGTAGCTCGCGATCTCATAATCCGGAGTTATGACGGTTATGAAGTCATCCATGGCATCATAAATGGTCCTCAGACCGGTCTCATTAAGCCATTTTGTCACTTTCTTTGGTCCTTTATCCGTGCTCATCAGAAGTCCCTAAGATTCGAAAGATTTATAATAATCTAATATTACAAAGTAATATTATGAAGCGAAATGATACCGTTCTACTGGGTATAGATTATCATCAGACATCTTACCCCGTCCCATTCATAACCACTACCAAGCGCTTCACATTCGGCCCGATGCCGGGCTCTCAGGTCAGCTTCCTCACTCTCGTTTGCCTCTCTCTCAGCTATTCTTCTTTGCTCCTCGGCTACATCTACAGCCACAGATTCCTGGCTGTGGATACTGACACTTGTCCCCTTTTCAAATCCGAATATCTTGTGATCATAATCGATATCAAGGTCCACACCTACTGTAAGCTGATCTCCATACCTTTCCCATGTCACCTTGAAATCATCCCTTTTTAAAGTGATGCCTCTGTCTTTACCGATAAAGATCACTTTATTTATGAGGTATTCCTCATTTGCGTCAAGCGCGGTTATACCGTCTATTGAACGCAGCATATTGTTTATATCCTCTTCAAAATTTGAGTTGTTCATCGATGCCGGAAGTACTGCTATAAGAACATACAGGATAATGATGACAGGAACGATTATTAATATAGCCTTTACCATGGTTTCGACCCCCTTTAACTGAACTAAAGCCTTAGCTTTTAAAATATCACATGGAGAATACTTTTTCTACTTTTACATACGCAGCATTTAGATCAGAAAGAAATATTATTTCTTTAAAATGGGAGATGTTTGATGTATAATCATATTATTCTTTTTTCATAGTTTCTATAACCTTGCAGTCCCGGCAGGAGGGCATCATGAGCAATATAAAAAGGATTGGTGTAATAACGTGCGGCGGAGATTGCGGAGGACTTAACGCTGTCGTAAAATCGGTGACCCAGACAGCGTTGTCGCTCGGGATAGAGACGCTTGTCATACCTAACGGTTATGCGGGTCTCTACAATCTTGTCGATCTGAAAGACCCCATAGTACTTACTCCCGACCGAGTGGACAGTATAGATGCCAGCCTTGCCGGCTCCGAGGCAGGACATTCAAGGGTGAAGATAGCCAAAATAAATGATCCGGATAAATATGAAAAGATCAAGCGGGGATTAAAGAAGTTCGATATTGACGGCCTGGTCATAACGGGCGGTGACGATACAGGTTCTGTAATGTGCGACCTTATTGAGAGAGGGATACGGTGCATACATGTACCAAAGACGATGGACCTGGACCTTCAGCCCTACAGCGTTGGAGGAGATTCCTCGCTGAACAGGATAGCCCAGTTCACCGAGGAGCTGAAGACCACCGGCCTTAGTCATAACCGCATAATGGTGGTCGAGGTCTTTGGCAGATATGTAGGACACACAGCATTCAGGGGTGGGATCGGTGCCGAGGCCGACTGCATACTTATACCGGAGATACCGGTCGACTTCGAGGTCGTTTACAACCACATGAAAAAGAGATACATGCAGCGAGTTGAAAGAAGCGATGTACGTACCGGTACATATACGATAGTCGTGTCAGAAGGGATAGCGGATGCAAAGGGTTCCCATATCACTGATGACAGCTCGGCAGTTGACGCGTTCGGCCACAAGAAACTCTCCGGCGCAGGAAAGTATGTCAGGACGCAGTTAGAGGAGAGAATGAACGTATGCCCGGAGATGAGGGAGTTCATGAAGAAAAAGGGCATGTATGTCCCCGGGGTTTACGAGCTACCCGAGATAAGAGAGGTAACGCCTGGGCATCTGGTAAGATCAGGGCACAGTTCAGCATACGACGTCAATTTCGGGAAAGAGGCCGGAGCCGCTGCAGTAAGGCTGATCTCCAGCGGCCTGGAAGGTGTTACAGTGGTTAAAGTAAGGGGAGATAATATATACTACATGCCGACCTCCGAAGCAATAGTGCAAAGGCATGTTGACCTCGACCTTGTACCTTTGTTCGAACAACAGGGAATATGTTTCGGCCGGGAACCCGTTAACTATGAAGCCAACTTCATAGAAATGGGCAAGGATATAGAAAGGCATATTTAGGAGAATATAAAATGTCCGATGTACATGACCTTATTTCACAATTGAGCTCTAACAGCTTAATACAAAGAAAGAAGGCGGCAGCTGCCCTGGGTGAGCTTGGTGACCCTAAGGCCGGCATGGCGCTCCTTAAGGCGCTCAAAGACAAGAATCCTCATGTAAGAAGTGATGCCGCATTTTCCCTGGGGCAGATAGGATATTCCGGGTCCATAGGATCTCTCATAGGCCTTCTTAACGACACTGACAAGTATGTAAGAAAAAGTGCTGCAAAAGCCCTCGGTATGCTTAAGGCAGATGAAGCCGTAGGTGCACTTATAGAGGCTCTCGGCGATGAAGCAGACATAGTGAGAAAAAGTGCAGTACGCTCACTTGGGTTGATAAAGAACAAAAAGGCGGTCCCCGCTGTACAGAAAGCATTAGCAGATACGAGTGGTGTTGTAAGGATCGCTGCTCAGAACGCCTTTAAGATGTTAAACAGCTGAGACCGGTCAGAACTCCGGGAACATCTTTAGTTCCAGTACTTTACCGTCAACGATCTCGGTACTGGCAGACAGTATACCACCCTCTATATACTCTATCGCAAATTCCTTATATCCTCTTGAAACAAGGCTCTTTGCGTCTGCGGGACATCCGTCCTCGCATCCCGCTATTCCTTTTACCATGAGAGGTAAAAGACCGGCAATGTCTATGCCGTTCAGATCAAGTCCGCTATCTCTGATAAATCCATCGATATGCCCCATAATATCATCGATATCAAGCCTGAAAGGGTCTTCGATATCTACTGCCAGCGACCTTCCATCAACACTTACGTCAAGTTCCATTAATAACCTCCGGATCGAGCGCGAATTAATAAAAAAAGCATGTAATTGTAACTTATACAGACATTAATATTCAACGAGACCCCTCAAGGTTGAATTCTTGGCATTACACCTGTTATTTTCAATAAGTGAACAAATGTACGTTTTTTTCTCTAATATTTCTGTTTCTTTATCCGATCCATGCCTTTTGCTTTGAACTATCATATTCGCCTGAACATGTAGTTCAGGGAGATGTAATAACCCTGAAGGTCATCTCAGACAATAATGTGATACCTGAGGGGAAGATCGGAAATAGAGACATTTTTTTTCATAAAAAAGCAGCCGGCACGTTCATTGGGCTGATGTCCACCGGCCTGGAGCAGCCTCCAAGACCATATACCATTACAGTCAGACAGGGGGATGTTGAAAAGTCTATAAATGTAGACGTTAAAAAGCTGAACGCAAGGACCATAGAACTGACACTCCCGAAGGACAGGGTCACTCTCTCTCCGAAGAACGAGAAAAGGGCCGAGTATGAGATAGCACAGCTTAGGAAGAGATGGGCTAAGAACTCGGGCCGCAAGTGGATGGGTAACTTCGTACCCCCTCTTGATACGAAAGTATCAACTGAGTTCGGTGTTGTAAGACTGATTAACGGGCATAAAAGAAGCATTCATAGAGGTGTGGACTTCAAAGGTAAAAGGGGAGACCCCATCCGTTCGATCAATGGTGGAGTTGTTTCGATAACGGACGATCAGTTCTTTGGAGGCAAAACGGTCATGATAGACCATGGGGATGGTATATACTCTATATATATGCATCTGGATACGATATTGGTAGAAGAGGGAACCAAGGTAGTTAACGGAGAAACTATCGGGTTGGTAGGATCGACGGGGCGCGCCACAGGACCGCACCTGCATATGACGGTCAAATGGTCAGGGCTCACTATAAATCCTGTCTCCCTTTTCAAGGTACCGGTGGAATGATCACCTGTTCATACTTTCTTCACTATTTTTTTTTAGATTAAGCCATAAATGAACATTGATGAAAGGGAGAGATAATGGGAAAAAAAGGTAAGGACAGATCCAGAGAGGCCTCTAAGAAGAGAGCGCCTTTAGTTCCCGCTATAATAGCGGTCATAGTTATTGCGGTGATATATATTGTCGTAGCCGAGCCCTTTAAGAACACTGATACCGGCAACCTGACAAGGTCGTTCCTGGTAAAGGGTGGCGAGACGCGGCCCATAATGGACCCCGGCCAGTTCACCGGAATGACAAAAGAAGCGTATGCAGCGGCGAAAGAGGCCCCTGAGATACTGGATAAAATATATTGTTACTGTTATTGCGATGATCCGCCGTTCAATCACAAAAGTCTCTTAAGCTGCTTTGTCGATTATCACGGCGCATCGTGAATACTCTGTCAGCAGGAGGCTTTGACAGCCTTCAAGTTACATAAAAAAGGTTATTCGCTCGACCAGATCAGGGCAGAGATAGACGCAAAATACAGTAACAGATGACATTTCTTGTCACTGTTTAGACTATTGACTAACAGTAGAACTTAAGCTTTTTATTTATTTTATATACAAAATGTGTAATAAAATACACATAATTCACTCAAAAGTATATTGCTGGAAATTTTCTATTTTTTCAGATATTTGCCATATAGAGTTTGCAATATCACCGATTACTTCGAGCTGTGGAAAGTAAACTTCATCAACATTAGCAGAAAAGAAATTTATATGAATTACCTTAGCACTTTCTTCAGACATAAAGAATGGAGGTTTTTCAATAACATCATGCCCCACATT
>CP070669.1:255558-280046 GCA_020351835.1 Nitrospirota bacterium | reverse complement strand
GCCTATAGACAGCGCAATTCAGTATCGATATCCATAAGGCATCTTCACGATATTATACCGTCATTCGAACATCTGGGTCTTCCCTCCTGGCTTGAGAAATACGCACTTAAGACGCAGGGTCTCATTCTAATTACCGGACCGGCCTCTCACGGAAAGACAACGACTCTCGCCGCAATGATAGATCTTATTAACTCCAAAAGGAAGTGTAATATAGTAACACTGGAGGACCCTATCGAATACCTCCATAAACACAAGAACAGTAATGTCAATCAACGTGAGATAGGGACGGATGCTGAATCGTTCTACGACGGCATGAGAAGTATTTTCAGACAATCTCCCGATGTTATAGTTATCGGCGATATGCGTGACAATGAGACGATAGAGATGGCACTTAGAGCTGCCTCAACCGGCCATCTTGTCATAAGTAATATGCATTCATTCAGTACTACTTCTGCGATAGACGGCATAGTGAACAGCTTTCTGCCTCACCAGCAGCCTCAGGTAAAGGGCCTGTTGGCAGACTCTTTACAGCTCATATTCGCTCAGCGTCTGCTGCCTCGTATAGGAAGTGAGGACAGGATCCTTGCTTTCGAAAAGCTCATTGCCAGCTACCGCATAAGGAACCTTATAAGGGAAGGAAAGGCGCACCAGATAAGATCTCAGGTGCAGACCGATTCGGATGATTTCTCGTCTATAGACCTCAGTCTTGTAAAACTGCTTAACGAAGGAAAAATAACTAAAGAAGATGCTTTGATGTCAACTGATAATCCCGAATATGTAAGGCGAATGGCCTCGTTCTAATCACATGCGACACAGCTAAACCTTTCTTTGAACTCCGTCATCTCCAGATTGCCCGCTCTTGCCAGTTTCTTCAGCGTTGAACTGTCCGCCAGGTCACCGGCCTTTAGTCTTATCATGTATTCCTTCGCGACATCATAGCCCTCGGAGTTGATGTCAACAAGTCTCACTCTAGTTTTACCTGTATCCATATCTTCCATCTCAGTGAATGGAACTGTTGTAAGCCTGCCTTCATAGAACACTATCATCGCACCTGAGCCACCCTTCAACAGATAGCGTATCGCGCCGTATCCAAGATTTCTCGTATACTCTATGTCATACGGTATGGGATCTGCCGACCTTAGCTCGTACCCGATCGTCTTCGACACTATGGTCTGTTCAATACCTCTTTTTGAAAGGCTTTCGGTCACAAACTTCTTCATCATCCTTGCGAGCTGGATCTCTGAGAACCTTATTCTGCCAGACTCATCGGACCTGATCTCTTCGTATTTCGACAGCTCATCAAGATCAAATCTTCCGGATATACCCTCCGCAAGAATGGCAACACCATAGTTCTTACCCATCGACAGTCTCTTGATTACCGCACCCTCCAGAACATCCGCAACGCGCGTGCATGATATCTTCGTATCAGGGAACTCTTCGGGGATAAGTGTTATGGTCGCACCTGCCGCTTTTCCTATCCCGAGGGCAAGATGTCCCGCATTCCTTCCCATAGTATTAACGAAATACCATCTGCCGGTGGTCCTGGCATCCTCCATTATGTTATGGACAAGCTCGACACCGATATGTCTGGCTGTTTCATAACCGAATGTAGGCATCCCTCCGGGAAGTGGTATATCATTATCGATCGTCTTGGGTACATGTACGACTGATATCTCTCCATCAGCCTCCCTTTCTATCCATCTTGCCATATAAGCAGTACCGTCCCCACCGATAGTGATTAACGATGTAATGTCCATCGACCTTAACGTCTTCATTAATGTGGAGAAGGATTCCTCAAGCTTTTTCGGGTAATCTCTGGATGTCTTGAGCAGCGATCCTCCGCGGGAATGGATACGAGACACGTCATCTATAGTCATCTTGATGATAGAGCTCTTATCACCGTTAAAAAGGGTCTTGAAACCACCCTTAATGCCGAGAACCTTTCTGCCCTCATTCTCAGCTTCAATGGTAGCAGAACTTATGACCCCGTTAATGCCGGGCGCCGGTCCTCCACCCACAACGATACCGACGAACTTCTTCACAGAATATTACCGGGAATTTCCTTATTGACCAGTACTGGCTTAACTGTCCCGTCGACCATCTTTTTTGAATCTATGACCTTCAGTTCCTTAAAAAGGAGCCCGAACTTATCCTCCAGTTCTTTCATTATCGGTTTCTTTACACTTGAAGGGAGGTCCCACCAATCCTTTTTCATTCCCCCGAACCCTTTTTTCCTGGTCTTATAAAGGAACTGCTCATCGGTCTCGCCCTCTTTTTTTTCAGATGAAAACTCGCTCTTTATATAATCATATATTTTGTTCCTGAAATCAGCGGGTAGATGAGGGCTGTCATATATAATGTTCTGAAACCCTGTTGCAAGATGCACTTCAGATGTACCAACTTCAGGGAACATGTGAAATGCATCATCCGGCAGTGTCGACGCACCATGCTGCACAGCACCCGAAAGCCCGTATTCCTTTCTGGATGCCTCGGACATCTCTTTCAGGGTATCAAAATCTATGCTTACCTTTGCAAGTGACCCATCCGGAAGCACTACTCCACCATGACTTGTTCCGGACTGGACGCTCAGCTTGCTTAGGCCCTTTCCACCTTTAAAGACCTCATTAAAGCCGTCAAGGTATGCCCTCATTTCCTCAGGATCGCTGTTCTTACCACCGATCTCACCTATCTCTCCTCCTATCGAGATGTCTATCCCTTCGGGCTGCTCGTCTCTGATAAGCTGGGAAAGCTCAGCCGTCCTTTCGAAGTTCGGTCGCTGTTGTTCCTTGAGCGTCGGCTGTTCCAGATCCACCAGTGTCGAAGCATCGATATCAATATTATAGAACTCTGCCTCTATGGCCTCTTTTATAAGCCCCTTTACATATTCTACCTCAGGTGCAGGGTCCTTCAGGTAGTACTTTCTTACAAGTTGGAAGTGATCCCCCTGGATGAACACCGGACCGGCGTATCCCTCCCGGAACGCAGCGGCACAGGCAACGGCTGCATATTCAAGCGGCCTCTGCTTCGTATATCCGATCTCCGACCGTGCGATCTCGAATATGAATGCACCTACGTTGAGTTCCTGTGCCTTTCTTATGACAGCCCTGCAAACATCATAAGTAAGACCCCTTATGTTCATCGCCGGAACAGTGAACCCGGGATATTCCTTTCCCATGCTCTCATACAGGGACTGGATAGATGCCGGGATAGCACCTCCGGCCTTTGCTATCTCTTTTATTAATATGAACAGGCCCTTTCTTTTTTCATCATCCCCCTCAGTTATCGCCTCATAGACAAGAGAATCCATACGCTCTCTCATTTTCCCGATATCGGTTATTTTCACTGTACCATTTTCGATCTCAATAAGCTCTTTGAGGTCTTCAAGTGCCATAAGGTCCTCCTGTAATTAGTGTAAGATTAGCTTTTAAATAGATTTCAATTATATACCTTTTTATGCTCGTTTACAACTTAGTCCTGCTCCTCCTTTTCACCTTCTACCTCGGTCTTTATTGACAGGTCCTTTGAAAAGTCGGCACAATGAATGTTCTTACCCGATAGAGAGAACTTCTTCTGGCAGGTTGCTCTCCAGGCACAAATAATACAGATTGTTGGCGTGCTCAAATCGATCCTCCTTTGTTTGCTGCGGATAGACTTACCTATTATACAAAAAATACCACCTGAGGACCTTTTCGATGTTTCTGTCTATTCCGCCTTTTGAGTTTATTATGAATATTCTGTTTGATATCTGAAACAGCTCCTTTTCCATCCTGACAACCTCTTCATCAGAGGCCCTTTCACTCAACTCTTCTTCGAACATAGGGACTATCTTATCCTTCATCCTGAGTTCAGTATCCATAAGGAACACTGCTATCTCGGGGAAAAGGTCATCTATTCTTTTGAAAAAGGCAGATATCTCGCTCTGGTAGACCTGCTTTGGTGGAGAAGATTTGACCTCTATATACATCACTGCTGTGCCCATCTTAGCGATCACGTCATAGTCTCCGCCTACATTGGCTCTTTTGAACCGGAGTCCCCACTTTGCCTCAATACCATACTCCCGGTGAAGCACCTCAGCCACGAACCACTCAAGCGTCGGGCCAAAGCTTCTTGCCTCCTGCTGATTCAATCTGAACAAACCCTCATTGTCCCCAGCTATTCCCAGTCTCAGCAGTTCATCAGTATATTCTTTGGCCTTTATCTCATCTGTGAACCTGGATACATCCTTTATAGAAAATCCCTCTTTCTTCCTTATAACATCCCTCAGAAATAGTCTGAAAGAATAGTGCTTCAACAGGTCGTAATACTGCCCCACAAATCTATCTCCAGGAAGGATCGGCGGTTCCGGCGGCTCTGTTTTATACATATGGTAGCCTCTCATCTTAAGCAATGAGCTCAATTGAGGGGAAAGCCTTGAGAGTTCCTTGACCAGGCGGGATATCTCTCTTTTAAGTTCCTCTATCTCCCTGTCTTTATCGGACATCCTATGCAAAGGACCCTGGTCTCAACTGATATTGTGAAGCTTCATCAAGTTTGTCTTGCCTCTGACACAAAGCGGCGAACTTGCTATCACTGTAATGGTATCACCTTTCTTTACATATCCGGTATCCTTAAGAAATGATTCTACCATTTCTATCATCTCATCCGTATGCCTTAGCCGCGTCATATAGTATGGCTCAACACCCCAGCAAAGGTTCATCATATTGATAATGCTCTTTTCAGAAGAAAAAGCGACTATAGGCATGGGTGGCCTGAATTTTGATACCAGTCTTGCAGTATATCCGGAATCGGTAAATGCAACAATTACTCTTGCCCCGATATCATGAGATGCTTTTGTAGCAGCTCCGGCGACAGCATAAGGGTGGTCCTTCAATACGGTCTCATCATCGTGCCTTACCTCCCACTTCTTGACATGGCGTTCAGCATACTCTATAACCTTGCTCATCATCGCTACAGATTCTATTGGGTATTTACCTGAAGATGTCTCTGCAGAAAGCATAACTGCATCGCTTCCGTCAATTACGGCATTCGCTACGTCAGCCGCCTCAGCCCTTGTAGGCCTTCTGAATCTCGTCATGGACTCCAGCATCTGTGTAGCGGTAATGACTATTTTACCCTCGATATTAGCCCTGCTTATAAGCTCTTTCTGAACAATGGGTACCTCTTCTGCGCTCATCTCAACGCCAAGGTCACCTCTTGCTATCATTATCCCGTCTGCCTCCTTCAGGATCTCATCTAAATTATCCAATGCATCACGCTTCTCTATCTTTGCTATTACAGGTATGCAGGCCCCGTTCTTTCGTATATAACGTTTAACCTTCTTTATGTCCTCAGCTGATCTTACGAATGATACGGCAACATAATCCACACTGAGCGATATACCCAGACTGAGGTCTTTTCTATCCTTTGGTGTCAACGATGACGTACGTATTATCGAATCCGGCAGGTTCACTCCTTTCCTCGATGTTATGGTCCCTCCATCGATGATATGCGCCTTTAATGAGTTTTCAGAACGTCCGGTGATCTTAAGCTGTATCAGTCCGTCATCAATAAGGACCCTGTCCCCTTTCTTAAGGTCCCTCATAAGATGAGGATAATTGATATACAGCAACTCAACTGTAGACCTCTTTTTACCTGCTCTAAGCTCTATAGTCCGACCAGCTTTAAATTTAAGCTCTCCGCCTGTCACTTCTCCAATGCGGATCTTTATCCCTTGCAAATCCTGCAATATAGCAACAGGCTTATTTAAAGCTGCTGCCATCCTCCTTATGGTCCTCACATAACCTTCGTGATCTTTATGGGTGCCGTGCGAGAAGTTCAGCCTGGCGGCGTCCATACCCGCCTTTATCATCGCACTTATCTTTTTTGATCCGCTTGAGGCCGGGCCTATAGTGCATAATATCTTTGCTCTCTTTCCCATAGCCTTCATTATATAAGTTCCCTGGTTATCCCCCTGTCCTTCTGGACATCTATTGCGTAAATGCAGTTATCTTTTTCCTTATAATCCGATCGGAAATGAGCACCTACACTGCATGTACGTTCCATCGCGGACGTGGTAATAATAAGCCCAACCTGTATCATGTTCTTAAGCTCCAGTTCTCTTCTCGTCATGAACTCCTTATCAAGTATCCAGTGCCACTGTTCAAAAGCATCCAGTGCTTCTTTAAGCGACCTATCGCATCTTATTATCCCTGCTCTATCCCACATGATCTTTCTCAGTTTGCTACGGATCTCATCGTACTGCACTATCGTGCTAAAGCTCCTGCCACTTGACTCCCTCTCAACCTTAAGCCCCGCATCCTTTATTTCTTCATCATCCAGAGGGTTCCTGATTATTGACTCTCCGGCCCTTGCTCCAAACACAAGTCCCTCAAGAAGACTATTGCTTGCAAGTCTGTTGGCTCCATGCACGCCAGTTGATGCAGCTTCTCCAGCGACATACAGACCCCTTATCTCAGTCAATGTATCTATATTCGTTTTCACACCACCTATAATATAGTGTGCGGCAGGAGATACCGGAACCATCTGTTCAGTTATATCGAACTCATAATTGAGGCACGTTGAGTATATGGCCGGGAACCTGTTCTTTATAAACTCCTTGTCCATATGAGTGAGGTCGAGATAGACATGATCACTCTTAGTTGCAAATATCTCTGAGACGATAGCCCTCGATACTACATCCCTCGTAGCCATTTCTCCGTCCGGATGGTACTTCTTCATGAACTCCTGACCGTTTATGTTCCTAAGAAGTGCTCCTTCACCGCGCATCGCTTCGCTCAACAGGAACTGCGGCGCTGCAGGACTGTATAATGCAGTAGGATGGAACTGTACCATCTCCATGTTCTCAAGCACAGCTCCTGCGCGGTAAGATATCGCCATACCGTCACCGGTTGCTACGAATGGATTGGTAGTCCTGGCAAATATCTGTCCTGCTCCACCGGTTGCAAGAAGTGTAGCCTTTGCAACAATAGCAGAAGTCTTGCGGTCCTTAATGATGTAAGCACCATAGCAGGTATTATCCTTTACGATCAGATCAGGTGAATATGCAAAAGAATATCTCGATACTGTAGGAAGTGACCTTACTTTGTTGACAAGTACTCTCTCTATTTCTTTTCCCGTCGAATCACCATGGGCACGGAGAACCCTTTTTTTGGAATGTGCCGCCTCCAGTGCAAAAGATAAATTTGATCCTTCCTTGTCGAATTCCGCCCCCCATTCCATAAGCTCGAGTATCCTTGTCGGCCCTTCATTCACAAGCACCTCAACAGACTCTCTCCTGCACAACCCGTCACCAGCCTTGAGTGTATCGTTCAGGTGTATACCTACTTCATCCTCATCGCTCAGTGCGGCAGCTACACCACCCTGGGCATATCTTGTAGAGGATTCACCCGGCTGGTCTTTTGTTACGACCACAACCTGCCCATGAGGAGCAAGTTCTATAGCGGCTCTAAGCCCCGCGACTCCGCTTCCTATAATAAGAAAATCAGTACTTTCGACCTTCATTGACCCTTGGTATCCCCTTCCGGACAGGATAGATAACATTATACAGCATTCCAATTAGAGGTGAAAGATTCATCTTGGATTCTTACTTTTGCGACTTAGTTATGCATTGAACTGGTCTTGTTGTATCCTTTAATAAGGCAGCTGACGATTTCAGGCAAGAGCGGTCCCGTTCGTAATGAACATGGCTTAAAAACATTTTTAATAAGATGAATGAATCACCGCAAGTTTAATGCATCTAGTATTACTTCAAGGTCATACAGGAATGTTAAATTAGTTGATTAATATCTTAATGTTTTTCACCCTTAGTTAATATAATGTGACATATTATCCTGACATTCTATTTGATCTTATTGTCTTTTATCTTTTTAACGGTCCTGACCATCTTTCCAAAATCTTTATCCTTCTTTCGCTTTTCATGATATGACATGGAGTAATGCCTGGATTCCCTGACCATCTTTATATAGTTCTCATACTGCTTTCTCTCTATCCTTCCGTCCTCAAGCGCGGAGAGCACAGAACACCCTGTCTCCTGAGTATGGGAACAGTCAGTGAACCGGCATGATCTGGAGAGCTCGGCTATACCGGTAAATGTGCTCTCGATCCCTGCTTCCACATCAAAGGCCCCTAGCTCACGCATCCCTGGAGTATCAATGATAATGGCCCCGTTATCGAGGATGGTAAGCTGCCTTCTCGCTGTGGTATGTCTGCCCTTGTCGTCCTTCTCTCTTACCGTTCGGGTCTCATAGGTCTCTTCACCGAGCAGATTGTTCAGGAGAGTGGTCTTTCCAACTCCTGATGATCCCAAGAGGCAGAAGGTCTCACCTTCTATAAGCATTTCTCTTATTTCGGACATATCACCACTAAGATTGCTGAAGCTTACTACAATTACGTCAGGCAGTCTTTTGCTTATCTCCTTTAGCCTGGCATTAATATGCCCTTCGGAGACCAGATCGCTCTTGCTAAGAAGAATAACCGGCAGTATGCTGCTCTCTCTTGCCACTACCAAATACCTCTCCAGGCGCTGGAGGTTGAAATTTGAGTCCAGGGACTGAACGATCAGGGCAGTATCTATATTGGCTGCGATAAGCTGTATATCGACCGCTTTACCCGGGGTCTTTCTTTTAAGGAGGGTCCTTCGAGGCACGATCTCATGTATCACTGCGAATGTGTTTTCATCGAAGTACTGGACATATACCCAGTCACCGACGGTGGGGTAATCTATCGGAGATCCGGCAGCGTACATTATCTTTCCAGTGAGCTCGGCCCGGCATTCCCCGCTCACACCAATGATAATATAGCTCTCCTTATCAACCGCACTTATCCTGGCAAGCTGATAATCCTCCAGCATGGTCCCTCTGATCCGGTCCCTGAACCAGTTACTTAATCCTAATGCTTTCAGTTCCATTTCTCATACTACCATTCAATAACTTTCTATACTGATAATTCCCCTTTGCCCGGGAGCCCCTCTCCCTATGACTTTAGCATAATAAAAAGTCGTATTTCATATCTCATCCGCGCACATAGATAATTCAGCTCAGCTTGGATCTTACAGTATCCTTAAATTCTTCGGATTATCTTTTTTTCAGATAAATCATCCAGGATTCAAGACCTGACCCCACATTATCTTTATTGCTGTTATTATTATCAAAACTGCCAAGATCCATTTCAATATCCTTGTGTTGGTCCTAACGCTAATATAACCGCCTATGCGGGCGAACGGAACTGCACCTGAAAGCATTGCAATAGACATCAACAGAGGCACCTGGCCCGCGGTTATCTTACCAACAAGTCCGGCAGATGAACAGAAAAGACCAATAGCTAAAGTGCTTCCTAGCGCTACCCTGAGCGGTATATTTATCAGATAGAGCAGGATGGGTATTATGATGAAGGCCCCACCCTGGCCTACCATCCCGAGGAAAAAGCCAAGGGGCAACCCTATTGATAAAGTAAGGTATGGGTTGAAATCCACAGAACTGACGGTATCGTTATCCTTATGATAACCCCTTGGCAGTATCATCATTGCAGCTGCTGTCATTGCGAGAATACCGAAAGTGATCAATAAGATATCATCCGGTATCCTCCTTGATATCGCGGCACCTATGAAAGAAGAGACAAAAAGAGGGAGCCCAAAAGTGAAGACAAGCCTTTTATGTACGAACCGGTGCTCATGATGGAAGAACATTGCAGATAGTGACGCGAAGAAACCCTGTATCATCGTGAGACCGGTAATGTCCTTTACCGGGATCGAGTCTATTCCAACTGCAGTGGGAATATAGAAGAGCAGAGGGAACATAACTATCCCTCCACCTATCCCCAGAAGGCCCGAGAGAAAACCGACCAGTGCTCCGGAAGTAAATAGCACCATATAGATATAATATATGTCCATTGTTATATCCTATCGAATTATTATAATCTATTGGTATTTCCTATTTAAACCAAATGTTTATACTTCCTATAAATAAAACGGATCCCATCAGGAGAATATATTTGACTCAATGACTGAGCTATGATATTTTTTACGAGCACAATAATTCATAAAGTGAGGTAATAATGCGATTATTCGGCAAGAAGAAGACCTTGACGGGCATGTCCCGCACCTGTGGTTGAGCTGCTAAGATAGGTCCGTCGGTCCTGGCGGACGCATTGGAAGGCCTTGAACCATCAAAAGATCCTGACCTGATCGTCGGCTTTGAGACCAGTGACGATGCGGCTGTATACAGGATATCTGACGATAAGGCCATTATCACAACGGTCGACTTCATTACTCCTCCCGTTGATGATCCTTACTGGTTCGGCCAGATAGCAGCGGCAAACTCGCTGTCGGATGTTTATGCTATGGGAGGCAAGCCGATCATTGCGCTTAATGTAGTGATGTTCCCATCCAAGCAACTCGACATGACACATTTGAAGGAGATACTGAGGGGCGGTCATGACAAGGTCATGGAGGCAGGTGCATCCATGGCGGGAGGCCACTCTGTGGATGACCTTGAACCAAAGTACGGCCTCGCGGTAACAGGGATAGTCCATCCGGATAAGATACTGACCAATTGCAGAGCTGAGGATGGAGATACACTTGTCCTTACAAAGCCGATAGGATCCGGTGTATTGTTCAATGCCTGCAGGTCAGGTAAGCTTGCATATGAAAAGCTCAAAAAGGTACTCCCGATCGTTGCCTCACTTAATGGTACTGCTCTTGATATTGCTCTCAAATATGATGTGCATTCATGCACGGACATTACCGGATTCGGCATATCCGGGCATGTTCTGGAGATAGCACGAGGCAGCCAGTCGCAGATAAGACTCCACTACGGGAACATACCCCTCTACGATAACGCAATTGAAATGTACAGGGCAGGAGAAATGACAGGAAGCAATAAAGCTAATAAGGACCTCGTTGAAGGCTCTCTGGAAATAAGTGCTTCTCTGTCAAAGGAAGAAGAGGAGCTCCTGTTCGATCCACAGACATCCGGGGGACTGCTTTTCTCGGTCCCGTCATCTCAGGCAGATGACCTTATCAGGGACCTGCAAAAAGCCGGAATAATCCATTCGGCAGCTATAGGGGAAGTAAAAAGGTCTGATAAATCCGGAATTAAAGTAGTTTGAACAGAATGCTCAGGATTCTTATTATTTCTGACCGTTAATAACGCTTTCGAGAAGCTCGTTCCTTTCTTTCAACTGCTCAGTAAGGACCTCTCTCATCAAGGTACATGCTTTCACGACCTTGGCATTAGTGATGCTATAGAAGATATTAACACCTTCTCTTCTTGATTTCAGAATACCCTTATGGCGCATAACTGAGAGATGCTGTGATACATTGGCCTTAGGGACACCCAGTATCTCAACGAGCTCTCCAACACTTTTTTCGCCATCTTTAAGGACACTTATGATCTCCAACCTTTTAGGGCTGGCAAGTGTTTTACAAACATCGGCCTGTAGCTCAAAGAGGGTTTTGAAGGTCTTCATTGTTAATATGATACCTCATAAGTCCAATAAAATCAAGGTTTATTGATTAATAAACAATTTACATTTATAAGTTATTCTAAAGTTTTAAATTTAGGACTAAAATGCATCATCTATATGTCTTACTTCATGGCTATCGTCCCCGACCGTGATACTGACGACATCGAACCTGACAGGCAACTCTTTATCCAAAGACCTTAAATACATCAAGGCCGAGTTCCTTATCCTCTCTATCTTTCTGCTATCTATAGCTTCAAAAGGCTCACCATACTCATCGGTCCTCCTCGTCTTCACTTCAATGAATATCAGTTTACCCTTATGCAACGCTATGATATCTATCTCGCCAAATGATGACCTGTAATTACGCTCGGTTATCTTATATCCTTTCTTCTTCAAAAACGAAACAGCGATATCTTCTCCCCATTTTCCGATGCTCATAACCCCTCCGTTAATTAATGGTCAGCCCTGAAGCATTATACCCTAAATTTAATTGCAACATTCTATAAGAGCAACGAGCATGAATATATTGTTATATAATACTTATCAGTACATTATTGAACCATGGGGGTACCCGGCATAAAAAAACAAATTAAAAGAGGCAGTCAAATGGCAGTATATTTACTATTACCGTGGCTCATATTCCTCAGTGCATGCGCAAAGACAATGGTCATAGAGGAACCTGTCTATCCAATGCCGGAAGAAATTGACACCGGTTACTTTACGGAAAGGATATCTTATGATGCACTGACCTCTTTTAGCGCGGATATAAGGGTCAGGGCACATAGCACTGATAAGCTATCAGGGAACTTTAAGGGGGTAATGAACTACAGAAAGCCCGGCAATTTATCATCTGCACTGTTCGGCCCTCTAGGTGTCACAGTTATGAAAGCACTGTTATCAAATGGTCGCCTTGACCTGCTGGTACCGAATGAGGATGTGATCTACAGAGCGCCGGCCTCTTTACCATTGCTCTTCCCTGACAGATCATCTTTATCCAAATATTCGATGTATCTCGAAGACAGAGCAGACCAGTATATCCTGAATGTCTTTACGGCCCAGGATATGGGGACTGAGCTTGTTGCACGTTATTATTTCGAGAGGTCCTCTCTAAGGAACCATATAATAGAAATGTTCTCGAATGGCGATATAATTATGTCGTTAAATATCAGCAAGACAGGCCCTAAGAACATTCCAGCATCTTTTTCGGTCCATATACTGGAACACAGATTTGATATAGAAGCCGTATATATAAAGGTAAACGATGGAGTTCCTGATATCGCCTTTATCCCCCTCAGTGCATCTTCAGTAAGGCCTTTGAGCTCTGTACTTCTTAACTCGGCCTTTGGAAGGTGATATCAATACTACTGGCCCTGCACTGTTTCTTTGAGCTCTCTTATGCGATCCAGTGTGTCCTGGTAGGCATCCTTATTCAAAGGCTTCAACTCAAGAGCCTTGAGGGCCAGCTCTTCGGCCTCATCGAGGTTCTCCTTCTTTGTATAATACAGCCAGGCAAGGTTATTGTATGCATCAGCATTATCAGGAAGCTTTCTAATGACCTTTTTGTAGTTCTTTTCCGCAAGATCATGTTCTCCCTTCAGAAAATATGCGTTGGCCATATAATAATATGCGATAGCTAGCTTCCTTGAGGCGACCTCGTACTCTTTTAGCGCATTATCAAGCTCACCTTTCCTCTCATAAGAAAGTCCAAGATTGATATGTTCCCCCGGTGAAAGCGGGTCATCAACAACAACGAACCTCGGAAGTGCACAAGAACTAAGTAACAGAACTGTTATTACCAAGGCAATAAGTACTGTAACCGACCTTTTATCTCTCATTCCCTGTCCTCCGTTATTAGTAAAGTCCAGTACCCGGTTTTCTTCCACATCCTCCGGAGCTTATCCATAGAGATCACCTTTCCCTCGTCCCGGCCCGAGTTTGCAATTATAGCATCATCTGTATATCCCTTAACAACCATGAAGTGATGTATCTTATAAAGAGATACCCCAAGGTCTACAAGAAGTATCACCGGATCACCATTATCTATCCTGGCCATTAGATCGTCTATGCCGCCTTGGTACTGTCTGGATATCAGACCCCTTTTGCTGGCATAGATCATCAGATCTATATTCAGGGTACCCCTGGCAGACCTGCTATATATCTCACCTGCAATTTCCTCGGGCGTTACCCGGACACCTCTGAAGTTCAGTACTCCTGCAAGGGATGCGGGTCCGCACTGAAATTCCTCCTGTGGGAAGAACGGTACATCACTGATGACTTTGACAGGCTTATCAGGGCCGGTCACTACTGATGTTGTAGCACAAGAAGCAAGGCCGAGCAGACAGACTAATCCGCAGATATAGATGGTCTTTCGAAAGAGCATTTTGGAAATGAACGGGGCCCTGAACGGGCCCCGGTGCCTATTAATGAGTAACGAAAACCTTATGCCCGGTGTAATGCAGAATAACGAGCACCAGAATAACTATTATAAGTATTCCCAGTACCACGCCGACAGCATCTCCACCAACCATAAGATCATCTACCTTAAGGGCCAGTTCATGAAGCTGTTCATCACTTAATGCATCTAACCTGCTGTTCACCTCATCCTCCGTGAACCCAAGTGCTTTGAGCCTGCTTTTCACTATCTTCGACTCTAATGCCTTCTGCACTGTCTCAAGGTCAGCCATTCTGGAAGCTTCCTGTAGTGCGATAGCTTCAGACGGAGAGAATGCCGCATCTACCCTTGGAACTACCGAAAAGACCGAAATTACGATTATTAGACACCAGCTGATCTGCCTCATAAAAGGAATTGCCATCATTTCACCTCCTTATGATTTTTCCTTATTAAGTGTTATGAATAAGAGTACATTGAAGTTTATCATACGGCAATAACTAATTCAATATGGTTAACCATATCATGTCATACCGCCATCAACGGATAACAGCTCGCCGGTGATATATCCTGATCTCTCTGAAGCCAGAAAACAGGCGGCATTCGCTACCTCCTCAACCGTACCCAGTCTGCCTAGAGGTATAAGCGATAAAAGTTCGCTCATTAACTTATCATCAAGCCCATCCGTAAGCTCTGTGTCTATCACGCCAGGGGATAATGCATTAACATTGATCCCATAGCTTGCGACCTCACGAGCCAGAGATTTGGTAAAACTGTATATTCCTCCCTTTGCCGCAGCGTAATTTGTCTGGCCGGGACGCCCCATGAGGGCACTCGGTGAAATGATATTAATTATTCGCCCCCATTTCTCGGCTATCATTGGTCTAAGAACGGCCCTTGAGCAGTTATATACACCTTTCAGGTTAACATCGATAACCCGCTGCCAGTCCTCATCCTTCATAAGCAATAACAAAGAATCTCTTATTATCCCTGCATTATTGATGAGTATATGGACAGTCCCCGCTTCTTCAACAACTTTACCGATCATCTCTTTGACAGCATCAGTATCTGATACATCGGCTTTTAAAGCGTTACCAAAACCACATATTTCTTCCAGGCCTCTTACTGCTTCCTCTGCAGCACCATCATCAGAGGAATAGCTTATAAACACATTTGCGCCCGAGCCGGCAAGAGCATACGCCATGGCCCTGCCTATCCCCCGGCTTCCTCCTGTAACGATCGCTACTTTTCCGCTTAGATCGAACATAAGAGACCCCAGGTCTTAACAAAGCTGATAAGAATTATCACGAGTCCAGACGTTTCATGCTTTGATCCCTACTATAGAGATACCAAGTTCATCCGCTTTGCCAAGGACATCCTCTTTATCTATTATTATGCATGCACCTGCCTCTACCGCAAGAACAGAGACACCGGCGCTCGACATCGAGCTTATAGTACGCTTACCGATACCGGGAACATCGAACCTCAGGTCCTGGCCCGGTTTTGCTACTTTTATTGCAACAGCATCCCCTCCTGCCAGCTCTCCTCCTCTTATTATCGCTTCATCAGTACCTTCTATAGCTTCCACGGCCATAACGGCTTTGTTCTTTACGACTATACTTTGGCCTATATCCATCCCCCCTATCCCCTTTGCTATGGGAAGACCGAACTCTATATCCTTCATATGATGTTTCTTGGGTTTTACGCTGGTCATTACGCCTTCATCGGCCATTATACCCTCAGTAAAAGCAGTGGTCTCTAAAAGCGATAAGCCGTCCTTTCTAAGTTCGTCGGACAGCGCCAGCAGGATCGTATCATCTTTCCGGTCCTTCAGGGACATAATGAACCTTGCTGCTCTCAGGTCAGGGACTATCTTGCTTTTATACATGAGGGACTTGGGGACCTTACCGGCCAGCACTACATCCTTGACACCTGCATTCTTGAATGACTTAATGACCTTCCCTAATTTTCCTACACTGATAAACTCTATTTCGTCAGCATGCTCTCTCAGGCTTTCATCCGCCAGAGGTTCAAGCCCGACCACAAAAATGGAATTGCCCATCTTTCGGGCTTCTATGCAAATAGCCCGGGGCAGATCTCCCCAGCCTGCCATCAAACCTATTTTCTTCATAGCATTATTAACTTTCGGCCGTTAGCTGACCTGGCCATTAATTAACGGATATCAGCTCGACCTCGAATATGAGAACAGAGTTAGGGCCGATAAGCCTGCCTGCACCTCTCTCTCCATACCCAAGCTTGGAAGGTATGTACAGCTCCCATTTGCCCCCTTCTTTCATCATCTGAAGGGCCTCTGTCCATCCTTTGATAACGGCTGACACATTGAACGTAGCCGGCTGGCCTCTTTTATAAGAACTGTCGAACTCAGTACCATCGATCAAAGTACCCCTGTAGTTGACCGTCACGCTATCATTAGCCTTTGGTGATTTGCCTTTACCTTTCTTAAGGACACGGTACTGCAGACCGCTAGCGGTCGTCTTGACCCCTTTTTTGTCCTTGTTCTTTGCAAGGAACAGATCTCCTTCCTTTATATTTCTCTCACTCAGCTGCTTTCTTATTACTTCCTGTTCAGCCATTCTTTTTTTCTGAAAGGCATTCATTACCTCATTAGCTTCCTGTTCACTTATCAAAGTATCACCGCCCTTGAACCCATCCTTAAGGCCCCTGGCCACTATCTCGGGATCAACGTCTATCGACTGGGACCTCAGTTTAGATCCTATGTCCAGTCCTATACTGTAGCTAAGCTTGTCTTTATCCGAACTTATAGCCCCCTTGTCGGCAGCCGTAACGTACGTTGACATGAGCAATATAATAACTATTACTGTGATTTTAATTTTCATTATTACTACCTCCGATCAATAAGATTATTTATCTGCAGATACCTCTTTTGTTCTCGTTAATGAACTCTATGAGATGCTGTATCTCATCTATATACGGCACCTCTTCCTGGACCTTCTTTACAGCCTGTTTCAACGTGTTCTTCTCCCTGAACAATATCTTATATGCTTTTTTCAGTTCCGCTATCGTATCTTCGGACATGCCGTGCCGTTTAAGGCCGACCGAGTTAAGTCCGAACAGCTTAGCTCTTGCCCCTGCTGCCATCATATATGGGGGAATGTCCTGAGCGATCCCGCTGAACCCCCCTATCATCGTGAGTGCCCCTAGCCTGGTGAACTGATGGACTGCTACCAGTCCCCCGATAACAGCCTTTTCGCCCACAGTTACATGACCCGCCAATGTGGCAGCGTTGGCCATTATCACACCATTTCCGATCTTGCAATCATGGGCTATATGCGCATATGCCATAATAAAGCAATTATCGCCTACCTCTGTGGTACCGTCCCCGCCGACCGAAGCACGGTGAACGGTCGCATATTCCCTTATCACATTATTTCTGCCTATCTTCAACCCGGTTTCCCTTCCATCGTACTTCAGGTCCTGAGGCTGAAGCCCGATACTGGCAAAGGGATATACCTCCGTTCCCTCACCTATCTCGGTCCTGCCCTCTATAACTACATTTGAATGGAGCTTCACACCACCTGAGATGACCGCTCCGGGACCTATTATACAGAAAGGGCCTATTTCGGCATTGTCATCCACGATCGCTTTTTCATCCACTATTGCTGTTGCGTGAATAGCCATTATCATATCTCCCTGTCTGTTATCATCGCTGAAAAATCAGATTCACACACAAGATCGTCACCGACCGTAGCTTTACCTGAGAACTTATATATACCCCTCCTCTGCTGTAACAGAGTAACTTCCATTATGAGCTGGTCCCCGGGGACGACAGGCTTTCTGAACTTTGCTTTATCAATTGACAGAAACAGCACCGTATTACCTGCCTGTCCGGATTTGAAACCGAGCACGCCAGATACCTGGGCCATAGCCTCAACGATAAGGACACCCGGCATTATCGGATTTCCGGGGAAGTGCCCCTCAAAAAAGGGCTCATTTATAGTCACGTTCTTTATGCCTACGATCTTCTCTCCCGGCACTAACTCGGTGATCCTGTCAACGAGCAGAAAGGGATACCTGTGCGGTATAAGGCTTTGGATCTCTTTTACATCAATCATCTTCGCTTACCTCCAGTTTATTTACTATATCCTCTATTCTTTTCAATTTCTTCATCATGTCAGGAAGTTTTTCATAAATTGCCTGCGCCTTTAACCACTGGCGATGAGGTATCGCAGGTACGCCAGTATATATACCTTTTTTCACATATCCCATTACTCCTGATCTCGCACCAAACATCGATCCCGACTCTATCGTGGCGTGGTCGGCAACACCGACCTGGCCTGCCAGAGTAACGTAATCCCCGATCACCGTGCTCCCGCCTATTGCTACCTGGGCAACAAGCAGACAATGTTTGCCGATCTTCACGTTATGGGCTATCTGAACGAGGTTATCTATCTTTGTTCCCTCTCCTATAACGGTAGTTCCTGTAGTGGCCCTGTCTATCGTCACACCTGCGCCTATCTCAACATTATCACCGATCTCAACCGTGCCGATCTGAGGAACTTTATAATGGATGCCCTTTTCATGAATAAAACCATAACCATCAGAACCTATAACACTGTTAGGATGAACTATCACGTTATCACCTATCTTAACCTTCTCCCTGATTGTCACCCCGGGGTAGATCAGGCATTCCTTGCCGACGGCAGAGCCCTCTCCAATAAAGACATTAGGAAATACAGTGGTCCCGCTACCCAATGTTACTCCGGACGATATATAAGCTCCGGGGTAAACGGTCACATCAGCGGAAATGCTGACCCCCTCCTCCAGGATAGCTCCATCCATTATCCCAAGGCTCTCTCTTTTCTTAACATAGAAGATCTCAAGAGCCTTAGCGAAGCAGTAATGAGGGTTCTCAACCTTCAATTGCACCTTATCGGAAAGTTCATCGTAGAAACTGCTTACGAGTACTGCCGCAGCACCTGACCCGGCTATACCCGACAGATATTTCTTACTGGATATGAATGTCAGACACCCTTCTGAGAGTTCCGTTACGCCTCTTACGGAACTTATCTCTTCTTCCTTGTTGCCTGAAAGTTCGGCACCAAGGAGTTTTGCCAGATCCCCGGCTTTCATCTATTTTGATTTTGAATTATAGGTCTCTATGACCCTTTTTGTGATGTCAAGACCATCCTTGCTGAATATGACCGATATCTCCGTCTTCTCGAATATGAGTGAATATCCCTCTTTTTTTGCAATATCGTCCACGATCCCTTTTATATCATCAAGGATCTTCTTTGTGAAGGAGGCTTCCTTCTCATTTATCTCTTTTTGAGCGTCGGCAAGTTTCTTCTGATATCCCTGCACCATCTCCTGAAACTCCTTCTGCTTTTCCTCTTTAGCCTTATCAGAAAGTAGTGACATCTTCTTCTCGAGGTCGGCCTGCGTCTCGTCGAGTTTCTTGCGCTCTGCATCCAGTCCTTTTTGTTTCTCCTGGATCATCTTTTCTAGCTCAGCTTTTGCTTTTTTGCCCTGCTCGCTCTCGTTCAGGGCTGCACGCATATCCACATAGCCGATCTTCAGGTCCTCGGCATAAACCGATATGGTTAGTGCCAATGACATTATCATCATTATTACGAACAATCTCTTCATGACTTCCTCCTTGAGATCCCTACACTTACTATTTATTAGCAAACATACGGATATTATTGGTTTTTTTATTCTTAGTAACTATATGAAAGATATCAAAAAAACGTCCCGAAAGTAAACTCCACCTTACTGTCATCCTCACCAGGCTTTCTGTCTATCACGTAACCCCATTCAAGCCTCAAAGGGCCAAGCGGAGACAGCCACCTTATCCCTGCTCCTGCGGTCTGCCTGAGACTACCGATAGGCTCATCATGGTTATAGGCCTTCCCAGTGTCATAGAACAAAAGGCCTTTTACCCTCTGCTCAGACGTAAGAGGGAACAGATATTCCACGTTGAACAATATTTGTTGCTCACCTCCAATATAGTCACCATTTATGTCTACAGGTCCTCCGGCTCCCCAAGCCAGTCCTCTTATCGTATTAATGCCCCCGAGAAGGAATCTTTCGTAAAGAGGAAGCTCCTTACCCGATAATCCGTCGGCGTAGCCATATCTTCCTCTTATTCCAATTGTAGTAGGACCCAAGGGGAAGAACCAGCTTGAATCCACTACTCCTTTTATATAATTATTGTCCCCGCCTAGACCGGCATATTTGATGAAAATTGCGTTCCTGGAACCTTCATGGGGATCCAGGATAAAATCCCTCGAGTCCCTTACTAATGTAGGTGTAATACTACTCGTTAAGGATGTCCCCTCCTGGCTTTTAATGGTGGTAGACGCTGTGGCATCGATATCAGTAACCGTCACCTCTTCGAGACTATATGAAAGGCCTGCGTTAACGTACTCTGTGAATGCCTTGCTGAATCCCAGCCCGAAACCGAGTGCCTTCCTGGTATATTCGTTGTAATCGGTCTCCGTATCGTACAGGCTTACCCTCATCGAGACAGGCCTGTCGAGAAACCATGGGTCCCTATACGATAATTCGTACTTAACCGTTCTGCCTCCGAAGGTCCCGTTTGCCTTTATGTATCTGCCTGTGCCAAAGAGATTTGCCTGAGTTATGTCTATCATCATCATAAAGGACTCAAGCGAGCTATAACCGCCGCCCACACTGAACATACCTGTCGATTTATCCTTTACATTTACATCTATATCAAGCAGCTTCTCGTCCCTTCTGGGCCTGGGCCTGAGGTCGACTGACTCAAAGAAATCCAGGTTATTTAGCCGCTGATAACTTCTTTTCAGCTTAGAACCACTGAACATATCACCCTCATCAAGTCTCATTTCACGCCTTATGACCTTGTCCCTCGTCTTGGTGTTCCCCGATATTTCGATCCTCCCCACCCTGTAAATGCTTCCCTCCAGTATATTGTAAGTTACATCGACGACATCTCCCTCTTTAGCAGGCACTACCGAAGGATCTATCGATACAAGGGCATATCCCCTGTCAGTATAGAACTCGTTCAAAGATTCGACATCAGCAGAAAGGTCCTTTTTGCTGAATACCTGCCCTGCTTCCAGTTCTACGTTCTCTCTAATATCCTTCTCACCGAAGTTATCGTTACCCTTGATACCTACATTTGCCACACGGAACTGGCGTCCCTCTGACACGGATAAACTCACATGTATTACTTTGTCCTCTCCGAACCGCGTCTTTACACGGTTCTTATCAGGGATAACCCCGCAGAACATATCATTATCAGGACATCCTGCTCCCCTGTCGGGTTTTACCACCACTTCAACCTCCGGCTCTGATACCCTTATACCGATATAACCGTTGTTAAGGTAGTGATCCCTTATCTTTTCAATATCCTGCTGGAACTGGAAGCGCTTGTAGTAGCCGTTACTTGACAGGAATGATAAGAAACCCCACTCTGATGTCTTGATCTTGCTTTTTAATACTTCATCACTGAAAGCCTCGTTGCCGATTATATCTATGTTCTTTATCTTGACCTTTTTATTCTCCCTTATCATATAAGTTATCTCGGCATTTGTTCCCCTTATGTTCCTTATCACTGGAACCACTTCCGCAAGCCAGTATCCCTCAGATTCGTAAAATGCTTTAAGGTTCTCAGCGTTATCACGGATGAGCGTTTCATCGGCTATCGCACCGCGGGAGAGAGTTACATGCTCTGAAAGGGCCTCTTCCTCGAACTTTTTGTTACCGAAAAAGATAACTCTCGAAATAATGGGTTTTTCCTCCACAATGTAGATAAGCTTTATCCCTCCTTCGTAGAACTCCATCTCAACCCTGACATCATCGAAGTATCCCATGCCGAATATCTTCTTGATATCATCAGACAGTCCTGATGACACAAGGGGAGAGCCTACACTCTGGGAGATCCTGTTGCGAACCGATACCTCATCGATCCTTTCAAGGCCTCGAACCTCTATTATCTTAACGATCGGTTCTGCAGCGGCACTGTATGAACACAGCAAAAACAGTGAAAATATTGTTAAGACGGCCTTTTTCAAGCTTCCTCCAAGCAGAAGAAATATGATGACTAAGAACTGCGGGGTCCTTAAAGAACACCGTCACATCGCGCTGAGATCTTTTTCATTTACAGCATTCTAGTATAGTCCCAGTGCTGATATAATGTAAATATATGCGGTTTTGCCAATTTATCATCCGGAATTCTATAATAATCATCTGATGGCTCCACTGAGCAAATATAATCACGAACCCAAAATAGCCTACTTCTCCATGGAGATAGGTCTCAGGTCCACCATTCCGACTTTCAGTGGAGGATTGGGTGTTCTTGCAGGTGATACTATCAAGTCTGCAGCAGATCTGGACCTGCCGATCGTCGCAGTAACACTCCTTTCGAAAAAGGGATACTTTACTCAGCATATCGATAAAGAGGGCAACCAAAGCGAGTCACCTGTGGAGTGGAACCCTGCTGAACACATGTCACTACTTGATGAAAAGGTCTCCGTAAAAATAGAAGGCAGGAATGTTTTCATCAGATGCTGGCTTTATGATGTAGAGAGTGTTGCCGGGGGCAGAGTGCCTGTTTTCTTCCTTGACTCGGACCTGCCGGAGAACTCCGAGGAGGACAGGGGAATAACCCATCACCTTTATGGCGG
Source organism: Nitrospirota bacterium (assembly GCA_020351835.1). Taxonomy (GTDB): domain Bacteria; phylum Nitrospirota; class Thermodesulfovibrionia; order Thermodesulfovibrionales; family BMS3Bbin05; genus BMS3Bbin05. Next base: position 257,546 of record CP070669.1, on the reverse strand, counting down.
AGACGAGAGATACAGGATAAAACAGGAGATAGTGCTGGGGATCGGCGGAGTAAGGATGCTCAGGAAGCTTGGAATAGACATAAAGAAGTTCCATATGAACGAAGGCCATGCTGCACTGTTGACCTTCGAACTTCTTAAGACCTCCAGGAAGGATGTAGAACAGGTCTGGGATGAGGACCTTATCTGGGACACAGAGAAGGTCAAGGAGCTGTGTGTTTTTACCACTCATACGCCCGTAGAGGCCGGGCATGACCAGTTCTCGTACCATACCTTCTTTGAAATATGTGATGAGTTCATCCCACTCCATATATTAAAGAGGCTCGCCGGAGAGGATTCTCTGAACATGACGAAACTGGCCCTGAACCTCAGCAAGTATGTTAACGGTGTCGCAAAGAAACACGGGGAAGTGTCTATGACTATGTTCCCGGGATACGAGATAAATGCGATTACTAACGGTATACACTCATACACATGGACCGGCCCATCAATGAGATCGGTGTTTGACAAATATATACCCGGCTGGGCCAACGAGCCCGAGCTTTTTGTAAGGGCTGACAGGATACCTGACAGTGAGGTATGGAACGCTCATCACGATGCAAAGAAGGACCTTATTGAATATGTTGATGCAGAAACGGGTGTTAAAATGGACCCGGATATACTTACGATCGGTTTTGCAAGAAGGGCAACCTCATACAAAAGGGCAGATCTGATCTTCAGGGACCTTGAGCGATTAAGAAAGATAGGGAGTGGCAGGCTACAATTGGTATTCGCAGGCAAAGCCCATCCCAGGGACAACGAGGGCAAGGACCTCATCAGAAGGATCTATTCCTATACGCAAAAGCTTGCTGGTGATATTAATATAGCTTACCTGCCTAATTACAGTATGGACAGCGCACTAAAGCTTGTATCAGGTGTTGATGTCTGGCTGAACAATCCTCTGAGGCCCCTTGAAGCATCCGGCACCAGCGGAATGAAGGCTTCTCACAACGGTGTTCTAAACTTCAGCGTGCTTGACGGGTGGTGGATAGAAGGACATATAGAAGGAATAACAGGCTGGGCCATAGGCCCGGCGCCAATTTCCAATTCGGCCGATCATGGCAGTTCTGACAAGACCGATGTGAACGACCTGTACGATAAGCTTGAGAACGTTATAATCCCTATGTATTATGAGGACAGGGACAGATGGATAGTGATGATGAAGAACGCTATTGCCAAGGTCGCGTATTACTTCAATACGCACAGGATGATGCGCAGGTACGTTACAGAAGCTTACATCAGATAGGCTAGTCTTCGTCCAGGTAGAGATTGGTCCTGTGCTTCTCTCTCAGCCCTTCCAGTTCTTCCATATTGTACTTCTTCAGGAACAGGAACTTGACCGCGGACCTGATCACCTCCGGCCTGGTCTTATCCTCATCCCAGGCGATGCGATCAAGCATGTCGAGGGTGAAAGAGTCGAATCTCATGCTGAATGACGTAGCAAATCTGGAGATCTTCTTCTTTCTTTTCTTTTTCTTTTCTTCTGCCATTTTACCTTATCAATGATATCAACAATTTTGTAAATAATATACATAAAAATAATTATTTTGTCAACATTTTTAGCACTTTATATAAAAATATGTAAACTCAACATTAAGTCCGTTGACATTAGTCATTAATTCCAAAGTAGTACTCCATTTCCAATAATCTGCGCTTAATCTCAGCACCTGCAACGTTGTATCCTCCAATATTGTTGTCAGCTTCTATTATCCGATGGCATGGATATACAATGGGAATTGGATTCTTCATTAGTGCCCGACCCACTGCTCTTGCGGCTTTCGGACGTCCTATTTTCTCAGCTAACCACTTGTAACTTCTTGTTTCTCCGTATTTGACCCCCTTAAGGGCCTCCCACACTTCCCTTTCAAAGACAGTGCCATCCAGAAATCTTGTCCTTATATTGAATTCCCTGAGGGTCCCGTTAAAATATCCGTTTACCTGCTCGACCATAT
>CP070669.1:247746-255458 GCA_020351835.1 Nitrospirota bacterium | reverse complement strand
TACCTTGTCCTCGATGAAAGACAGGCTTTTGTCCCAAGAATTAATAATGTCCATAGTTCACACTTATTAACAGGTTATTAACAATTGTTAATAACTCCGTTATGGAAGGCTATACATTATAGCTTATCTGTTAGTTCAAAGCAAGAAACTCGTTAAGAAAAAAAGAGCTATTTTCATACCGTCTTTAGAGGTGAAAAATGATGATAAATGATGATGTTTACAACCAAACGTTAAACATCAATAAACCTATTAAAAACAATACCTTAACTATTTAATTAACATATTAACATGCACTATTACTACTACTACTAGTTTTATAAATAATTAAAAGAAGTAGAAGCACATGTTAACCAGTTTAATTGTTCCTTTTCTTGAGATAAGATTCGATGAATTTGTTTATCTCTCCGTCAAGAACTGCATCAACATTTCCAACCTCAAAATTGGTCCGGTGGTCCTTTATCATCTTGTATGGATGCAGTATATAGGACCTGATCTGATTACCCCAGGCGATGTTCTTCTTATCTCCAATGATGCCCTTTAGTTCTTCTTCCTGTTCTTTTTGCTTAAGGTTGAAGAGTCTTGCCTTTAGTATTTTAAGAGCGGTAGCTTTATTTTTATGTTGAGATCTTTCGTTCTGACATGCTACCACTATTCCTGTTGGAATATGTGTTATTCTGACAGCCGAATCCGTTTTGTTAACATGTTGACCTCCTGCTCCCGAAGCTCTGTACGTATCGATCTTTATATCTTTTTCGTTTATCTCGAAGTCTATGTCTTCCTCTATCTCGGGATAAGTAAGGATAGCGACGAATGATGTATGTCTTCTCCTGCTTGCATCAAAAGGTGATATTCTTACAAGCCTGTGTATACCGGCTTCACCTTTTAACATTCCATAGGCATATGGTCCCTTTATTGCTATTGTTGCGCTTTTTATACCGGCCTCCTCGCCTGCCATTATCTCAATTATCTCGGCCTTGTAATTGTTTTTCTCTGACCACTTCATATACATCCTCAGAAGCATATGTGCCCAATCCTGGCTCTCGGTACCACCGGCTCCAGGATGTATCTCAAGAAAAACGTTGCACCTGTCGAGTTCACCGGACAAAAGGAATTTAAGCTCCAGATCGTCTATCGTGGAAACAAGTGAATTGATCTCGGAAATTATTTCATCGTCAAAAAGAGACCCGTCCTCTTCATCGAGGATCTTCATAGAGTCTTCTATGTATTGTTTTTTCTCTAAGGCCTCTTCAAAGGGGTTTATGATGTTCTCAAGTTCGGACCTGCGTTTCTGAAGGGATTGCACCTGTTCATGATCGCTCCATATCTCTTCCTTCGTGAGATCGCTATTTATTCTGTCTATCTCTTCCTTCTTCTCGTTTAATTCAAAGATAACCTCGAAGTTCTTTCAACCTCTTTCTCGCGGAATTAAAGGATTCAAGATGTTCCGGTTCTATTGCCATTGTTTGCCTCCAGTCGGGTTCTTTTTATGAAATATCTGATTGATCAGGATTATAGTAACAGTTAACAGACATATATAAATGAATATATCTCCGTATTTGGTGTAGAAGGTCTTCTTATCGTTCTTGATAAGGTCGACCACTATGGCATCACTTTTGAACAGATCGGTCTTTTTTACCACCATTCCTCTACTGTCTATATAACCAGAGATCCCGGTGTTCGCAGCCCTTATTACGGGCTTTCTGTTCTCGACGGCCCTGAACACACTTGTATAGAAATGTTGAACAGGCCCTATCGTATTACCGAACCACGCATCGTTCGTTATAGTTATCAGAATGTCCCCGCCACTTTGAAAGAAATTCCTGACGAGGGAAGGAAAGATTAGCTCATAACATATCGCTGTAGAGAACGTCCCAAAGGATGTCTCTGCAGACCTGAGCTCTGTTCCCGGGACATAAGCCCCTATACCTTCGGCAAGCCTTTCCACAAAGAAAAGGATCCTCCCAAGGGGGACATATTCACCGAACGGTACAAGGTGGACCTTATCATATCTGTAAGCGATGTTGGCGTTCTTATCGAGCAGGACCGCACTGTTCGTGAGCTTATAGCCTTTATCATCCTTAGATCTTACAAGGATGCTTCCGAAGAGCAGTGGTATCCTGTTGCTCTGCTGGAAATCTTGAAGTCTTGAAGTGAACTCTTTATCAGAACCGAAGATGAAAGGGACCGATGTTTCCGGCCACACTATAAGATCGGGACCTTCCCTGGATACCTTCTTTGTCAGTTCAATATATGTAGAGAAGACGGATGACTGGTATGCCTTTTCCCATTTTTTGTTCTGGTCGATGTTACCCTGAACAATAGCTACCTTGATGGAGTTAGTGCTTTGCGTCTCTTTCAACCTGATGTTTCCGTAAATTAACGATGCCACTAGAAGGATAGCAAGTGTAGATATTCCTATATAGACCGGGATGGTCGGATATAGGGGGGTGAGCTTCCTTTTCTTTCTGAGGAGAAGAACATCTGCTATTGCGGCGTTCACTGCAACCACGAGGAACGATACACCGTATACCCCTGTAATATCCGAGATCTGAATAAGCGGTAAAGACCCGTACTGAGTATAACCGACAAGTGACCAGGGAAATCCGGTAAACATGAAACCTCTTATGAATTCCATACACACCCAGATCGAAGGTGCTATTAATAGCATTGGAAAGTATGTCCGCCTGCTCAAATAGCTCGCCAGGACAGCAAAGATCCCTATATACAGGGACTCATAGATACACAGGAGAAGTATGATGGCCAGGCTGAATATCAAATGCATATTGCCATAATGGTTTATAGAATAATAGATCCAGTACTGGGTGCCGAAGAAGAACGGTATCCCGAAGGCAAGGCCTGCCCTGAATGAAGTGCGCGGTGAGCTTTCCGCCGAATAATATATGAACGGTGCTACAGCGATCCATGCGACCAACGGAATATCCCTTCCGGGGAAAGCAAAAGAAAGCAAAAGCCCGGAAAAGAAGGATACAAAGTAGATGACGGCACTGTTATCAGCCGATGGTTCACCGAATTTCAATTTCCTTGACATTAAATCTCCACAGTTTTTATTATTAATACTTCTGAGCGGGCAGGTAGCTCAGTCGGTAGAGCAGAGGACTGAAAATCCTCGTGTCGGCGGTTCAATTCCGTCCCTGCCCACCATCCTCAATTCTGATAACAAATCATACATAAATAGTTAATACGGTTAAGGATCGTTCAACGCCAACTTTTTTTTCCGATAATTGAAAGTGCCTTGGGGTCCCCCATTTTGGCAGCCTTTTTCATGTCGTCTCGTGACTCACGAACCCGCCCCATTTTCTTATACAGAACCGATCTTTGAAAGTAGGCCTTTCCGAGGTCGGGTCCGAGCTTTATTGCCATATTCAAATCCTGTTCAGAGTTTCCATAGTCATCCTTGAGCCTGTAAAGTATTCCTCTGTGCATATACGCTTTGGCGTAACCTGGTTTCAGCTCGATTGCTTTGTTAATGTCTATCAATGCTTTCTCCCTGTTGCCTGACATATAATATGCGACACCCCTTCCAAGGTGTGCCTTTGCCGACCCGGGCATATTTTCTATAACCTTATCAAAGAAGGGGATTGCCTCCTCGAACCTTTTATAGGTGTTAAGGGCTACGCCCTTTTCAAGGTACTCATTGGTACGGAACTTATCGACGGCAGTTTTGTAATCCTTCATCATCTTGTCTTTATTGTCTGGAAGACCCTTCACTCTTGCCAACTCTGCCTTGAGAAGTTCGATCTCTGCCATTGCCTCTGCGCTCTCCTTTCTGGACTCCTCCAGCTCTTTCTTTAAATCCTGGTCCTCCCCGTACTTTTCTATCAGGTTCTTGACCTCGGAAGGATCGACGCTCAGCTCGGCATTGATAACATATGTGCTACCATCCCACTGTTCGCTCAATATCTTTGTCTGAACGATCCCGGCGGTAAAGGTCTTGACCTCGTCCTTCGTAATATCGAAGTTCTTCACCTCTGTCTCACTGATAAGATATGTTCCGATCTCTTCCAGAAGTATTCTCTTGATCTCTTCGAGAGATATTGTGCGGCTTGTTAACTTACTGTCAGCCTCGCTTGCCTGATATTTGTATTCCCTCTTGAAGGACACAAGCTCTGCATACGCAGACGATAAAAAGATCAATACGATCATTATAGCCGTGAGCAGGTGATCAAGGATCGGTCTCAAGCTATTACTCCCTTAGCTGTCCGTTACCGAACACGATGAACTTTGCGCATGTCAGCTCTTCAAGGCCCATGGGGCCTCGCGCGTGGATCTTATCAGTAGATATCCCGATCTCTGCGCCGAGCCCGAACTGCCCTCCGTCATTTAGCCTGGTCGAAGCATTGACCATCACGGCAGACGAATCGACCTCGTTAATGAACCGCATGGCCTTGTTATAGTCCTCTGTTACTATTGTCTCTGTATGTCCGGATCCGTGGTCGGCTATATGGGCCATCGCATCATCGATATCATCAACAACCTTGAGATTCAGTATCAGGTCAAGATATTCATTGTCAAAATCTTCATCCGAAACACTTTCTATACCATCCAGGATCCGCCTGGATTCATCGCAACCCTTTAACCTGACCCCTGCGTCATCTAACCTCTTTTTCATGGCAGGCAGGAACTCTGATGCTATTGCACTGTCAACAAGAAGCGTTTCAAGGGCATTACATGTTCCGGGCCTCTGGACCTTTGAGTTAAGGCTTATCGCCTCCGCCATCTTGAGATCAGCATCTCTGTCAACGAACACATGACATACACCCTTATAATGTTTTAGAACAGGAATGTGCGAGTTCGCTGTAACAGTGCGTATAAGGCCCTCTCCTCCTCTGGGGATGATAAGGTCGATGATCCCTTCGAGCTTTAACATCTCATAGATCGCTTCCCTGTCCGTTATATCCAGGAACGTAACGGCTCCCTCGGGAATGCCTTCGGACACTGCGGCCTTTCTCAGTATTTCAACTATGGCCACGTTCGAATTAATTGCCTCCGAACCGCCTCTCAGGTATACCGCGTTCCCCGCCTTAAGGCATAGACCGGTTGCATCAGCAGTTACGTTGGGCCTTGATTCGTAGATGAACCCTATAACACCGATAGGTACGCGCATTCTTCCAACCGACATGCCGTTGGGCCTTTTCCACATGCGCAGTATCTCTCCCGCAGGGTCCGGGAGGGATACTATGAACCTCAGGCCGGAGCACATCTCACCTATCCTGTCGTCAGTAAGGGTAAGCCTGTCGATGAGAGCATTGCTGAGACCCTTTTTGCGCGCGTTATCAATGTCCTTTTTGTTCGCTTTCTTAAGCACTTCCTTTGCGCGTTCCAGTTCGTCGGCCATCTTCAGGAGAACCCTGTTCTTCTTGTCGCTGGAGGCCTTAATTAGCGCCCTGGCCCCGTCTCGCGCTTCAATGGCCTTATTGAGGACAACATCCTTTATATCCATTTATCCTCCTGCATTTAAAGACTATTTTGGCTTTATTTATACGTTGTATATATTATCATTTAATGTACTTTTTGGGGTATAATACGCGTGAAAATCCCTGTACTTACCGAGAATAATGCCAAGAATTAAACTCTTATCAGAAGCACTTCAGAACCTGATTGCCGCCGGAGAGGTAATAGAGCGTCCTGCTTCGATCGTAAAAGAGCTTGTTGAGAACTCACTTGATGCCGGTAGTACGGATATAAGGATCGATATCCTTAAGGGCGGCAAGCGATCGATCCGCGTGGACGATAACGGTGACGGCATGTCAAGAGAGGATGCAAGGCTATGCTTTCTCAAGCATGCGACAAGTAAGTTAGGAAGTGCCGAGGACCTTCACCGTATCAATACGATGGGATTCAGGGGGGAGGCGCTGTCATCAGTAGCAGCGGTCTCGAAGATGAGGATAAGGACATCAGAAAAGGGCCAGACCACCGGAACCGAGATCCAGATCGACGGGGGTGATGTTGTTGCTGAAAAGGATGCAACTTCCGTTGGTACATCGATCGAGGTAAGGGACCTTTTCTATAACACACCGGCCCGGAAGAAGTTCCTGAAGAAAGACAATACAGAGCTTCATCACATAGTCGATGTCGTAACAAAACTTTCACTTATTAATTTTGAGGTTAGCTTCACACTGCGCTCCGACGGAAGGGACCTTCTCAGGCTCCATAAGGCATCGGGCCTCAAGGAAAGGATAATCCAACACTTTGGGATGGAGATGATAGATACAATGATCCCTGTAAGCATGAAAGATGAAACACGTGGCATATCCATCTCGGGGTTTATAGCGAGCGAAAGGGCTCTCAGGAGAAGGAGAGCAAATCAGTATCTGTTCGTTAACGGAAGACCCATAATGGACAGTTCACTCAGACATGCAATCTATAAAGCTTATGAAGGATTTGCAAACAGAGACGAGCATCCGCTGTACCTGCTTGACATAAAGCTGGCCCCTGGCAGTATAGATGTGAACGTCCATCCTGCAAAGAGGGAGATCCGATTTCTGGAGATGGATGCCCTTTACGACGATATTCGTGACCTTACAGAGAATGCCCTCAAAGAACAGTATGATTCCTTCGGGGATAAAGGGCACAAGGCCGATAAAGACAGAATGGTCAGCCATGTTGCCGACCTGACATCTGTAAATGGGGCTACTTTATATTCCGGTAAGGTTGACGTTTCAGAGAGGCCCGAAAGAATGGTGTCGGAACCTGCCGGCCTTGATTATAAGGTCCAGAGAAGATACCTGTATCTTGGCGATGTTTTCGCGGCATACACCGAAAACGGGATATTCTGCATTGTTGACCATCATGCCGCTCATGAAAGGGTACTTTATGAGAAACTAAGGGGCGGGATAGGCCTTGATGTTAATGGGCTGTTGTTCCCTAAGCAGGTAAGGCTTGGTGCAAAGGAGTATCTGGCGATACTGGACCATATAGGGATAATAAAGGATATGGGAATGGATGTTGAGGATTTTGGAGGTAACACAGTGATAGTTAGATCAGTTCCCTCAATGATAGATGAAAGTGATATATCAGTTATACTCGAGGATATGGCTACCGGCCTGACCGATATCAGGAAAGGGTCCCCGGTAGAGGATATAAGGGATGATCTCGCCAAGAGGGTGGCATGCCACAGCTCGATTAGGGGCAAGAGATTGCTTGGTAATGAACAGATGACCCAGCTGCTTAAGGACCTTGAAGGAGCGGATGATCCACACCACTGTCCTCACGGTCGACCGACAAGATTATATTTTTCACAAGATGACCTTAAGAAGATGTTCGAAAGAATGTGACCTTCGTTGAATAACATGTCCGATCGCTCTTCAGTAATAATTATCCTTGGCCCGACGGGCGTAGGCAAGACCGGTGCGGCTATCATTGTTGCAAGATCACTGGGCAGCGAGATAATTAGTGCCGATTCAATGCAGATATATCGTCATATGGATATCGGAACTGCAAAACCTTCCCCTGAGCAGATGAACGAGGTGAAGCACCACATGATAGATATAGTCGACCCGTCGGAGGAGTACAGTGCCGGAAAATATATTGAGCAGATAGTCCCTATCATTGAAGGCCTTCATGGGCGAGAAAGGGTCCCCGTACTTGTTGGAGGAACAGGATTGTACATAAAGGCTATGACGCGGGGTCTTTTTGAGGCACCCGATACTGACTGGGACCTTCGAGAGGAGCTTCTTGCGGTTGAGAAGGAC
>CP070669.1:244647-247646 GCA_020351835.1 Nitrospirota bacterium | reverse complement strand
GTTCGTCTATTTCATCAAGCTCTGTGGTCCCTGAAACAATAAAAGTCCTTTCGTCGATGATCTCAACATCCTTTTCGGCGTCCATCTGGTCGAACTCATCCTGCAGGCTTCCAACTATCTCTTCCATAAGGTCCTCAAGAGTTATCAGTCCTGCCGTACCTCCATATTCGTCCATTACGATAGCAATCTGGAACTTGTGCTTCTGCATCTCATCAAGAAGTTCCCGTACCTTTTTATTCTCCGGTATGAAGTATGCGTCTCTGACGAACTCGGTAATAGAGCCATCTGATCCGGCTTTTCCTTCCGACATACTTATGATTATATCCTTCATATACAATATGCCTATAATATTATCCACGCTTTCACTTATAACAGGGTAGCGTGAATATCCCTTTTCCTTTACAAGCGCAAGCGCATCACCTACCAGAGCTTTTTCATCGATAGCGGTGATCTCAGTCCTCGGGACCATAGCCTCCGATGCAATGGTATCTCCGAACTCAAATACCTTGTGAAGCATCTCTCTCTCGGCTTCGTGTAATGAGCCTTCCTCCTCACCAATATCTATCATCGCCCTTATATCCTCCTCAGTGACAAAGGGTGAGGGTGAAACATGAGCACCGAACTTCTCCAATAGCCACCCCGGAAGCCTTGTGAAGAACCATACTACAGGATGCGTAATCCATATAAGGAACTTGATAGGTACCGCCATGACCATTGCTATCCTGTTAGAATATGTAACTGCTATTGTCTTTGGGGTTATCTCTCCTAGAAGAACGATAAGGATCGTCATTATCATGGAGGCATAGATCCAGCCATCGTCACCGAATATGTTCAGAAGGAATGCCGTGCCCAAAGATGTGGCCAGTATGATAAAGAAGTTCTCTGTCAGAAGTATCGTACCGAAAAGCCTTTCGTGTTTCTTCAGTATCTCCTCAATGACCTTTGCGGTCTTACTGCCCTTTTCGGCAAGGTGCTTTATTCTTGGTTTGTTAACGGAGATCAGTGCTGCCTCAGAGCTGGATAGAAGCGCGACTATAAGAAGGCAGAACGCTATTAGCAGTACACCTGAAAGATCGAGAGGAAGGCCTATGGGAATGCTTTCCATTTACTGTTTCTGAAGCCTTTCTACTATAACATCGGCTACATCCGATGTTCCTACAGCGGTAGGGTCGTTAGTATCAGGTTTCATATCATATGTAACATGCTTACCTTCCGCGATCACCCCGGAAATAACGTTCAAAAGTCTCGAGGAAGCATCTTTTTCTCCAATATGATTAAGCATCATGACGCCTGATAACATCATAGCAAAGGGATTAACTTTGTTCAATCCTTTATATTTCGGGGCACTTCCGTGAGTAGATTCAAAAACTGCATGCCCTTTTCCGATATTCGCACCCGGAGCCAGGCCAAGACCACCTATTAGCCCTGCACCGAGGTCCGATACGATATCACCGTAAAGGTTAGGCAGGACGAGAACATCATATAGTTCCGGTTTCTGTACGAGCTGCATGCACATATTATCCACTATCTTATCCTCGAACTCTATGTCGGTATATGACCTTGCAACATCAGTGGCAACTTCAAGGAAAAGACCGTCAGAGAATTTCATAATATTAGCCTTATGCACAGCAGTGACCTTTTTCCTTCCGTTCTCACGCGCATAGTCAAAAGCGAACCTGACTATCCTCTCGGTCCCTTCTACCGATATAGGCTTTATACTTATACCTGAGCTCCTGCTTATCTCACGGGATGTCTTTTCTTTTATAAAATCAATAAGCTCAAATGTTTCAGGTTCTCCCTTTTTGAACTCTATGCCTGCATACAGGTCCTCTGTGTTCTCTCTCACAATTACGATATCTATATCATTATAACGGGTACGTGCACCTTTGAAGCTTATGCACGGCCTCAAGCATGCATAAAGGTCCATGATCTGCCTGAGAGTAACATTGACGCTCCTGAACCCTGTACCGACAGGAGTCGTTACCGGACCCTTAATCGCTATCCGGTTCTTCTGGATAGAGTCTATTACACGCTGAGGCAAAGGAGTTCCTTCCTTTTCATAAACATCAACCCCGGCATCCTGTACATCCCAATCGATCTTAACTCCTGTTGCTTCAATAACCCTGCGTGTCGCCTCAGAGATCTCAGGGCCTATACCATCACCAGGGATAAGTGTAATGTTATGCATAATTCCTTCTTGTTCCTTTTCTTGCTTGCCTGCAGCTCGATGAGCTGTTTCATATTAATGAACGAAGTCAGCTATTATAACAATAATTTAACGATTATTATCAACCTGATCAGTGTTTTTCTTGACTTACCATTCTGTACTTCTTTATCATTTATGTACCCGAAAATCCCTTTTATTGAAGAGGCTTAGGGACTTAAGAAGGCGTATCCCAAAAGGGGTGATTTTCCTCAAATAGCGTTATAGGAGTATGTAATGAAGATCTCAATAGGATGTGACCATGCAGGCCCTGAACTTAAGAATAAAGTGATGGCGATACTTAAGGAGAGGGGGCACGAGTGTGTTGATCTCGGAACAAGCGGACCAGGGTCAGTGGATTATCCCGATTTCGGCAAAGCAGTTGCTTCTTCGGTCTCAAAAGGTGAAACAGATAGGGGTATTCTGATATGTGGGACGGGGATAGGGATGTCGATCGTAGCAAATAAGTTCCAGAATATAAGGGCTACATTATGTTATGACATCTTTACTGCAAGGATGAGCAGGTTGCATAACGATTCTAACATACTTGTCCTTGGAAGCCGGACGACAGAAACAGGTCTCGCACTGAGTATTCTCGATATCTGGCTGAATACGGACTTTGAGGGTGGCAGGCACCAGGACAGGCTTAACAAGATCTCTGAAATGGAAAAGGTTATCTGCAATGGATAGAAGGCCGTTGGACAAGGTAGACCCGGATGTAAGGAACGCAATAGACAAGGAAATATTGCGCGAGAACCAGAACATTCTGCTAATAGCCTCTGAGAACTATACAAGC
>CP070669.1:239833-244547 GCA_020351835.1 Nitrospirota bacterium | reverse complement strand
GTTCATTAAAGTGACATAATCGGGGTCAGCCCTTGACATTGGACGATAAAGACAGCAATCAGCGATCAGCTTTTAGCTATCAGAACGTATGACAGATATTAATAAGAAAATATGTCCATATTGTGGTTTTGAGATGGAGGCCAATGAACGGGTCTGTGCATCGTGCCTGCGAAGGGTTGGTAAACGAAAGGCTAACGGGTATGCGGCCAAGTCCTTTAACATAGCAAGTATCATCTGGATAATCATCGTTGGTGCGATCCTTCTGGGACTCCTCTCGAATATCATGGGAGGGTAAAGACATTCAGAAACCACTGAGTCACGGTCAATGACTCGTAGAGAGACTCTGTCTACGACCTGTAGGGAGAACTACATATTCATTTTCCTTAAAGACAAAAGACTTCCTCTGTGACTCTGTGCCCTCTGTGGTAAAGTAGTAAGTAAGGCAAGGGGGGTAACTCTAAACGTGGTACAATACCACAGGGGAGTGGTGCTTATATGAAAGTATTAAATTACTCAAAGTTATCACGCTTTTCTTTTCTTTTCATCCTTGTCCTGATCTGCTTTGCAATAAGTGGCTGTTTTGCAGTTACCCGCTACACGGATGGGCCGGTTACGCAATACCTGACCGAGCCGATCCCGAAATTAAAGAAACCAATAGCACGAACAGTAAGCCTGGAGAAGGTCAAGTATAATACTGCGGCCAATATGAAGGCCATCATGATCAGTGACCTGGTCGCGAGGGAGATCTATGTGCTCCCTGAAGATGTCGGTAACGAGGTCAAGGAGCTGCTGGAGCTCGATAAGAAGTTCAGCAAGAAGGCAACCTATAAGGCCCTCAATATCATTGCCAGGAACAGGGATAAGGCCCGGAGCCTGTCAGGGAAGAAAATTGAAATGAATAGACCATCCACCGGTCCGGCCGATGCAAGCAGCGCGCGGTATATAGAGCGAGAGGAACGCCGGGCTAATGAGGCACGCAGGAAAGGTGACTATGTGCAGGCCAACATCCATAGCTCTGCAGCGATGAATAACATGATGATCAGTCAGTCATTTCAACGGGCACAGGCCACGGTCGATGTTGCCTTCGCTACGCTCGGGGCGGTACAGGCGGCAGGTCAGGGGATAATAAAAGGTGAATTTATAAAGCTGCGCAACTGGATAGAGTTCGAAAGCGGTGCCATCGGAGATAAGGCACCGGCAGGCACTCATCTCAGCGTATTCGTCCTGCAGTTCTTTGACGCAAAGAGTTTCCAGCTGGACAGTCGCAACCGGGTTGCTGTGTTACTGGTGTTGATCGACAAGAACGGCAAACCGACCTCAGTGCTCGAAGGCTCCGACATCCTGGTATGTGAGGGTGAATGCAACCTGTTCCAGCCCAAGCCGACGGCGAAGGTCGTTGATAAAACTACGCAGTCAGAAGATGTGCGGGAACAATTAGGTACGCCTGACGGGTCTAAATACATGATGAAGAGCGGCTTTGATCCCGTGAACCAGTTCTATGATTATATAATGCTACAGCATGGGCTGAAGAAACTGAGCCGGAAGCGTTGATACATTACTGCTAAACCCAGCTGATCTTCGGCTCGTTCCTCAAGGGCAGTCTCTGGTACCTGTACTTCGGATACCCTATCATCATTGCGCCGACCGGTATATTACCCTCAGGGATAGAAAGGGCCTCGCGCAAAGGTAGCCAGTTCTTCATACCGCTCATGAAAAACCCTGCCCAGCAAGTACCAAGTCCGAACGACGGTGCGGCTATGTCGAGAAAGGACAGTGCGATCATGCAGTCGGCCGGTCCGCTCGAGAACTTTTCTGATGCATGTGTAACGACAAGGCCGGCGGCACCGCGGCATATCGGGTCCTTTCCGCTGTCAAACGCGTTTATCATCGCCTGCATGTTGTAACTGACAGCTATCGGGTCGTTCTTCTCTACCATGGCACGCATCCAGTCTATGACCATGCCTGCAAGCTCACGCACCTTAGCCTTAGATGTCACCGCTATCCACTCTGCATCCTGGCGGTTCATACCTGTGGGGGCGTAACGGGCGACATGTATGAGGTCTTTCAGGGTATCCCTGTCGATATCTTTATCACTGTAGGTACGTATAGATCTGCGCGAGCGCAATATATGCTCTATACCTACAGGGTCGGGCAGTTTCTTGCGGTCTATGACCGGGCAGTCATCCGTTTTCATAAATGAAAGCGATACAGCACCGTGCGGGCAGACGGCGACACAGTGGCCGCAATGAATGCAGAGCTCCTCTGCACCCTCGACAGGGTATGCGATAGGATCTTTATCTTTAAGCTTGATTATCAAGCGCGGGCATTCAGCAACACAGATACCGGTACCGGTGCACTTCTTCTTATCGATGGACATAAATGACATATAGCGCCTCCTTATTATTTATCTTATGATCTATTGTATCATAGATAAAGAGCACTACCGGACTGGCTCTTAACCATTATCACGAGGTGACAATGAAGAAGTTAATTGCTATATTATTCTTACTTCTATTCCTCGTATCCTGTGCCGACAAGGCGGCCGAGATGTACGATATAGCCCAGTTCGAGGAGCTGCAGAACAACCAGCAGCATGCCATCCAGATATACCGCGAGATAATCGAGAAGTATCCTAAATCACCTAAGGCTAAAGAGGCCGATGCGAGGATAAAGGCGCTCGAGGATGAGGGGTATTATTGTGATGAATAAAGACATGGAGTTAACCACTGACCCGGTTACTGGTGAATGGTAACTAGTCACTCGTTACTTATACTAACCAGCTCTGTGCTCTCTGTGGTAAAGTAATTGAAATATATCAATGTCAGAAGAAAGCACAAATAGAAAAGACGCTAAGAGGATGATCATGTATGCGGTGTCGGTCATCCTTGGTTCGTCCCTATCGGTCGTGCTTGCTACTTACTTACTCGGCCTATCCCCCATATGGTTATCGATAGTGCTTGGAGCTCCTTTAGCGATCTTGGGTGCTTCATTGGGAGAGGCTATATTTGATTCGATAGTTTTAACGGTAGTTATTAGCGTGGCGACACTTATCTTTCTCACGGCCGGCCCTGATATAGCGATACTTAGAAAGATCATAGTACCGATAGCGACAGGGCTATCTACAGGTAAGCTGGTTGCAGGCTTTATGTATGGGTTATAAGCCGGGATGGAGGCAGACGCAAGAATACAGCCAATGGCCCTTAGGGAAGCCAGTAGTAAGGAGGAATAGTATGAACAAGAGAGAGCTGGTTGCACCATGCGGGCTTGATTGTTTCAACTGCGAGATATACGAAGAGAACCTGACCGAAAAGATCTCTGACCTTATAAACTCAAAGTTGGGTGTGGCGAGGGAAGAGATACCCTGCAAGGGATGCAGACAGCAGGACGGCAAACATTACCACCTGCCTGAAGATGGCTGTGCCACGCTTAATTGTGTTAAGGAGAAGGGAGTGGAGATCTGCTGTGACTGCGGAGAGTTCCCTTGTGCACTTCTTGCCCCGATAGCCGACGGTGCCGGAAGGTACCCTCATAATATGAAGGTCTATAATTTGTGTCGGATCAAGAAGGTCGGGCTTGACAAGTGGATAGAGGAAGCTTCGGAGATACGGAAGAGCTATTTCATGAACGCTTTCGTTGTGGGGAAGGGGCAGAGAGATTAATCAGGATCGTGGATAAGAGAGTAAAATATACATATGAAAGGGAATGGTTTTAGATACTTATTTCTGATCACCTTTTCGCTCCACATTATAGCAGGATGTTCGGTCAACCCCTCTAATGATGCTATCGAGTCCGCTATTTACCGTTACTACAGCAACCTCGGGGATCACGTTGTAGATATGAAGATCGGGGAGATATTACCCCAGCCGATGGAGAAGCTCAAGTATATGGGGACGAAGGGATACACGGTAAAGATAGATAGTATTACGATAGAGCTGGGCGAGGATACGGAGAGAGCAGGGCCGCATAATATAGGTCAACAGGTCACTTTAACGGGAGGCGTGATCACCATACGTGAAGATCCCGCTAAGAAAGGGGAATGGATAATAGTAAATGTGTCCGAGAATATTGCATTGTAGTGATGCTAGAAAGATCGAAAGCGGGGAAGGGCAGAAGTAAGAAGCTTACGCACATAGAGCTTAATCACTTACGGACTCACGCACTTAAGACTTACACGCTTACCTGCTGACTTAACCTTTCTTCCAATAACAGATGAATTGTTGTACAATCGTCTAATGAATAATTATAAAAAGTCCTTTTTATTGATAATCTCGCTGCTTATGGCCGTATCGGTGCTGGGATGTACGAAGGCAGACACGACCGATACGGGCCCCGAGGTCATTTCGGTGGACCAGGTCGCCCGGCATCCCGGAAAGTATAAAGGTGATATCTGGGTATCGGGCTTTGTTGTAAAGGCCGATCCCGATAACGGTGCCTTTCTGTTGGGATGCGAAGACGCATGCATAAAGCTTCCGGTCAAGGCTGAAGGCGAGCTTCCTAAGAGAGGGAAGGACGTAAAGATCCACGGTATCATTAAACAGATGGATGACGGAAAGCTGTTCCTAGAAGCAAAAGAGATCGTCGTACTATGAGAAAAAAGACCATCTATCCCGGGATCGCGTTCATTGCGGTCTTCGTTCTCCATATTGTATATACCGTCTGGGACGGCATGCGTGTATCGCAGAAATGGGTGCAGCTCGATGATGCATCCCTGGTC
>CP070669.1:230531-239733 GCA_020351835.1 Nitrospirota bacterium | reverse complement strand
GCCATCTTCTCTATTCTGGCAGCATCATCAAAAAGCGTATACTGCACCCTGCTCTCCGGGACAAGCCCGGCAAGGACAACCCCGGTAAGGCGATAAAGTATACGGGGTATGTATACCTGCCGGAACCCTTCTTTCAATGCCCCCAACAGTTCGGCCGGATACGCAGATGGGCGGTTAAGTTTAACTTCTATCCCGCTCTCCCTGAAATCCTGTTTCCTCAGAAATATGATAAGGCGGTTCGCGGCAAGCTTGTGCCGCCTGGCCTTGATGCAGGCATTCTCAAGGTTCTTTGATAGCTGGGCGAACACGAATGCCTCATCGTCCGAAGGAGGGGTAAATGTCCTTGTCTTGCTTATAGACTGGTATGAGCTCTTGGACTCTCTCGATACCAAGTATACGCTCTTGCCGTTAAGCTCGTTCCATATCTCACGGTAAGGCTTTGAGAGATGCTTACGGATGAACTCTTCATCCTTTAAGGCGAACTGGAGTGCGGTCACTATCCCGAACTTCCTAAGGTAAGATGAGGTGTTAGGACCTATTCCCCAGACACTCTCAACCGGCAGGTCCTTAAGGTATAGGTGTATGTTCCGGCCTGGGATGACCGTAAGACCATGGGGCTTTCTATGTTTTGAACCTATCTTTGCGAGGACCTTTGAGAGGCTTATTCCCGCGGATACCGTGATACCAAGCTCGGTCTCCACAGCTTCCTGCACCTTTGCGGCAATGACACCGTAAGAACCATGGAAGCTCCTCCTGAGGCCCGTAAGGTCGACAAACGCCTCATCTATAGAGTATTCCTCGACATCAGGAGAGAACCGCCTGAGTATCTCGAACATCCTAACCGAAAAAAGGCTATAGGTCTCATAATCGGACGGCATTACTATCACCTCCGGGCAGGCCTTCCTTGCCTCAAATAGCCTCATGCCCCTTTTTATCCCTCTTGCTTTTGCCTCATAGCTGAGAGCGGCGACTATGCCCCTTTCCTTTCCGGTTATTACGGGCTTACCTCTCAGCTCAGGGTGTATGGCCTGTTCGCATGACGCAAAGAACGCATCAGCGTCGAGGTGAAGTATGGCCTGAGGCCATGAACGTATAGTTAAAGGCTGGTCACTCATTTAAATCCTCAGATCGAAAGGTATGCTACTTATACTTCCTTACCACTGCCGTTACTACCCCGGCTATCTTGAGCTCTTTCTTTGGCCTTATAGGCTCATATGCCGGATTTGCAGGCAACAGGGTGACACTGCCGCCCCTCTTTTTCAGGTACTTCATCGTCCACTCCCCATCGACCTCTGCTATAACAATATCTCCGCTCCCTGGAGAGCGCCCCTTATCGACCAGGACCATATCCCCGGGCAGTATCCCCGCTCCGGACATCGAATCTCCCGAAACCCTCAAAAGGAAAGTAGCGTCACGGTTGCCGATCAGGAACTCATCAAGCGAGAGCGTATCGGCCAGTTCTTCTTCGGCCGGGCTTGGGAACCCTGCCTCGACGGTACCAAGCATCTTTACAGGGTAGGCTATCGAGCCGGGAACAAGCCTGCCCTTTTCGTCCCTGGCAAGCACATTTAGGGCCTCAAGCCTCTTTACCAGCTTTGAAACAGCGTTCTTGGAGCGCAGACCCACCAGCTTGCCTACCTCGGAAAAGCTCGGCATTCTCCCTTTATCGGCATAGAACCCGGATATCTCACGGATCCTGGAACGGAGCTTTTTATCTTCCATTGTCATGTTATAAAGATTATAAAGTGAACGAACGTTCACTGTCAAGGGTCGGAAGAAAAAAGGTCAAAAGATAAAGATAAATGAGACCACGGATAAGATCAGATAGAGAAACCCTCTTCGACAGGCCCAAGGAGCGTTATGGCCATTCTATCCCTGTCAAAGACCCTCCCGCACAGAGATCTTATTTCATCCATCGAGACCTTTTCCAGCTCCTCTATGATCTCCTGGGGCGTGTAGTTCCTGCCGTAGTATATCTCCTGTTTTGCGAGGTTGTTCATTCGTGCCGATGTGGATTCAAGCGCAAGAAGAATATTCCCCTTCAGCTGGTCCTTGGCCCTTCTCAGCTCATCGTCCGTAACGGTATCCTTAAGTTTGCAGGACTCTTTTATTGAGAGGTCTATGACCTCTTTGTACTTCTGCTGCCCGGCCCCGGCATAGATACCGAAACACCCTGTATCATGATATAAGGAAAGGAAGGAGTGTATAGAATATACGAGGCCCCTTTTTTCCCTAACCTCCTGAAAGAGCCTGGAACTGACCCCGGAGCCCAGTATTGTGTTCAGGAGAAGCATAGCGTAACGCTCCGGGCTGTTGTTAGGGATACCCCTGAACCCAAGACATATATGAACCTCCGAGAGGTCCTTGCGGTACAGGCCGGTATAGGGGTTGAACTCCGGCGTTTCGAGTCTTGTCTTGGCTTTAACAGTACTGATGCCGGTAAGCTTTTCGTTAAGCATCTTTACTATCCCCTCGGCATCTATGTTACCCGCAAGCGAGATAACTATATTGCCAATGTTATAGACGCCCTCTATATGTCTGATAATATGGTCACGTGTTATGTTGCCTAATGATGTGAATGTCCCCAGTATGGAGCGTCCAAGACCGCTGGCTTTCCATATGCCCTCATTGAAAAGGTCAAAGACATGGTCATCCGGCGTATCTTCCGACATTCTTATTTCCTCTTCTACAATACCTTTCTCCTTCTCGATCTCGGCAGGATCGAACGTAGAGTTCACAAAAAGGTCCGAAAGCAGGTCTATGCCGTTATCGATAAAATCATCCAGCACCTTGATGTAGTATGTGGTGTTCTCTCTTGATGTAAAGGCATTGAGGTCGGCTCCCATAGCATCGGCCTCTTTGGCTATGTCCTCGGTCGAGCGGCGACCGGTCCCCTTAAAGAACATATGCTCTATGAAATGAGATATGCCGCTAAGCTCATCGGATTCGTGCCTTGAACCCGACTTTACCCATATGCCGAGCACAACGGACCTGAAACCTTCTGTCCGTTCATATATGACCGGTATTCCGTTATCGAGATATGTCTTCTGAAACATTCATTGCCCCTTAGCAGATATCATACGCCTGTAAAATAAATAAAAAAAGGGATAAAATCTTATCCCTTTGTAACCATGATCTGATGTTACGTTCTATTCTTCGGCTTTTTGTTCTTTTAGTGCTTCTTTCCTGCTCAGCTTCATCTTTCCGGACCTGTCTATTTCAAGCACTTTTACGGGAACCTCGTCTCCCTCGTTGATCTCATCGGTAACCTTCGCGATTCTTCTGTCAGCTATCTGTGAGATATGAAGCAGCCCTTCCGTCCCCGGGAGGATCTCAACAAATGCGCCGAAATCGACCACTTTCGTCACACGACCGTGGTATATCTTACCTACTTCAGGCTCCTCGATAATAGCGTTTATTATATCAATTGCCTTCTGGGCTGCCTCCTGATCTGATGATGCTATGCTTACCAGGCCGCTATCGTCCACATCGATCTTACATCCGGTCTCTTCAACGATACCTCTTCTGACCTTACCTCCAGCGCCTATGATATCCCTTATCTTATCCTGTTTGACCTGCATGGTGTATATCCTTGGGGCATTGCTCGGGAGCTCTTCCCTCGGCTGCTCAATGGTCTCTTTCATTTTTGACAGGATGTGGAGCCTTCCATCACGCGCCTGCGCCAGTGCTTTTTCCATCACGTCACGAGGCACACCAGCTATCTTTACATCCATCTGGAAGGCGGTTACCCCGCTGTCCGTTCCGGTCACCTTAAAGTCCATATCACCAAGGTGGTCCTCAAGGCCGAGAATATCACTCAGGACAACAGACTTATCCCCTTCCATGATAAGCCCCATCGCTATCCCTGCAACCGGCTTCTTTATAGGAACACCGGCATCCATCAGAGAGAGAGTTGCACCGCAAACGGTAGCCATTGATGATGACCCGTTCGACTCTGTCGTCTCGGATACGACCCTTATTGTGTAAGGGAACTCCTCTTTTGCAGGAAGTACCTTTTCGACCGCCCTGCCAGCCAATGCGCCGTGGCCTATCTCCCGTCTACCGGTCCCTATTCTCTTGATCTCTCCAACACTATACGGGGGAAAATTATAATGGAGCATGAACGACCTGTACATATCTCCTTCCAGTGCATCTATCCTTTGCTCATCCTGCCCTGTACCAAGTGTCGCGGTCACTATTGCCTGTGTCTCTCCTCTGACAAACAGTGCTGAACCATGCACACGGGGCAAGAACCCTATTTTACTGCTTATAGGACGTATCTCATCGGGCTTTCTGCCGTCAGCCCTGACACCTTCACTAAGTATCATGTTGCGGACTATCTCCTGCTCAAGGTCATGGCACACAGAGGATATCTCACCGCTGAGGTCATCCTCCTCCGTACTGAGCTTTTCTATAGTCTCTTTAACAACAGTGTTAATTGCCTTCTGCCTGTTGTGTTTGCCCTTTACAACACAAGCCTCTTTTAGCCTGTCAAACGCCTCGTCCCTTACCTTAGTCAGAAGTTCACCGTCCGATTCCGGCGCATTGAACTCCCTTTTGGGCTTCCCGGCCTTGGCGGCAAGATCTTTCTGGAGCTTTACCAGAACCTTTATCTGCTCATGAGCGAAGTCGATCGCGCCAAGGACTATATCCTCGGGCATCTCCTGGGCTCCTCCCTCAACCATCATAACGGCCTCTTCCGTTCCCGCGACGATAAATGTAAGCTCACAATAATCGGCCTCTTCGGCTTCAGGGTTAAGGACGTACTCACCCTCTATCCTTCCGACCCTCACAGCTGCTACCGGGCCGTTAAACGGAATATCAGATATTGTAAGAGCAGCCGACATAGCCGTAATACCGAAAACATCGGAGACGTTCTCGATACCGTACGAGAGCACCGTTACTATACCCTGAGTCTCGTTATTGTATCCGTCCGGGAAAAGCGGCCTTATCGGCCTGTCGGTAAGCCTTGATGTGAGGACCTCCTTTTCGGTAGGCCTTCCTTCTCTTTTTAGAAAACCACCGGGTATCTTACCGGCGGCATATGTTTTTTCCTGGTAGTCAATCGTCAGCGGGAAAAAATCTATTCCCTCTCTACCCTCATCCGCTGAAACAGCTGTTGCAAGTACTACGGTATCTCCATACTGCAGCATTACTGCGCCGTCTGCCTGTTTCGCTATCTCTCCTGTCTCAAGTGACAGTGTGTTGTTTCCTAGTTCGATCTCAACTCTTTCCATTCAGTAATCTCGCTCCTATTTTCTTATTCCCAACTGTTCAATTATCTTCTGGTACCTTCCTTTATCTTTACCCTTGAGGTAGTCAAGGAGCTTTCTTCTCCTGCCGACCATCTTAAGCAGACCTCTTCTGGAATGGTGATCCTTTTTATGAACCTTGAAATGTTCAGTCAGGTACTTGATCCTTTCGCTCAAAAGAGCTATCTGGACCTCTGGTGAACCGGAGTCGCTATCATGTGTTTTAAAGGCTCCGATTATCTCATCTTTCTTCTGTCTCTCAAGAGACATAACCTACTCTCCTTTCTTAATAAAATTTAGCTAGTTAATGTAACACAATGGTTCTACTTCTGTAAACAAGCAAGAAATTCCCCGATACGGTCAACACCCCTGTCAAGCTCCTCGGCAGGACGGGTAAAAGCCAGTCTGATGAACCCGTCCGTGGCGTTCGAGCCGAAATCCACCCCCGGTGTGACCGCCACCTTTGCCTCCTTGAGCAGCCTTTCCGAGAACTCCATACCGCTCATACCGTATTTATTTACATCTACCCATATATAGAATGCCCCTTCGGGTCTCTGCGGTATATCGAAAAGCTGTTTAAGACGTGTATACAGCCTGTCTCTCCTATCCCTGAAGGTGTCCCTTACACTTTTCAGGTATGTCTCATCAAAAGCCGCAAGGGCCGCGTACTGCGCCGGCGTATTTGCCGCTATGAACACATTCTGCATCGCCATCTCAGCCATTCTCATAAGCTTCTCCGGAAGTATCATCCACCCTATCCTGAGCCCCGGCATGCAAAAGTACTTCGAGAAACCGTTTATTACTATCGCATCGGCGGCGAACTCAAGGGCTGAGCGCTCTTTATCGTCATAGACAAGGCCGTGATATATCTCATCAGAGATGAAAGATACCCCTTTTGCCCTTGCCTTCTCAACAAGCGCCTCCAGCCTATCACCGCTATAGACATTTCCTACAGGATTGGATGGAGAGGATATCTGGAGGGCCACAATGTCGTTATATTCATCTAACAGATCTGGTGTAATACAGTATTCTGTCTCTTTGCCTACAGGGATAAACACCGGTTCAGTGTTAAGTATATATGAGAAGTTCCTGTAACAAGGATAAGAAGGATCAGACAGTGCTATCCTCTGCCCGGCCTCAAGGAGCATGGCGTACACTACAAGGAAGGCACCTGATGTACCCGGTGTTATGGCAATCCTCTCAGGTGAGATATCGAGGCTGTATTTGGAGTGATAATACCCTGCTATAGCCTCTCTGAGCTCCATTAGTCCCAAAGCCGAGGTGTACTTGTACTTGCCATCCCTTATCGCCTTCTGAAATGCGTCTATCACACCCGGGGATGCATCGAGGTCCGGCTCTCCGACCTCCAGGTGGACAACATCCTCCATGCGTCTTGCCCTGTCAAGGATGTCCATCACTATAAAGGGTGAGATCTTTTCGAATCTTTTCATTGCATATTATAAATAAACCGGGTGTTGATCATCTACAGGACATCTTCCCATATGAGCAATTCATAATTTTTCTATTTTTGTGTGTATAATGGAGTTATGTCTAGAAAGTACGCTTTAGCTCTGATAATGATAGTAATGTTGTTCGTTGTACCGTCATCACGTTCCGACACGTCTACTGTCCTTGTTATCAATGTAGAGAGCGTGATCAATCCAGTCTCCTCCGAGTTCATCACTAAAAGCATTAAGAAGGCAAACGAAGGCGGATTTGAAGCTATTTTGATAAAGCTGGATACACCTGGCGGACTGGATACATCAATGAGGGATATAATCAAGGCTATAAACGCAAGTGATATACCCGTAATAGTATATGTTTCGCCATCCGGTGCAAGGGCAGCCTCGGCAGGTGTGTTCATAACTATGTCGGCCCATGTAGCCGCTATGGCACCCGGAACCAACATTGGGGCTGCACATCCGGTAGGTGTTGGCGGCAAGATGGACAAGACAATGAAGGAAAAGGCTACGAACGACGCGGTTGCCTACATAAAGTCCATCGCGGACGAGCGCGGAAGGAACGTCAAGTGGGCTGAAGATGCTGTCAGAAAGAGCGTATCTGCAACGGACCAGGAGGCTCTTGAGCTGAATATCATTGATCTCAGAGCAGCCAGTGTTAAGGAACTCCTCGGAAAGATAGACGGGAGAAAGGTAAATACTGTTTCGGCAGAAAAGGTGCTCTCGACTGCGGCTTCCGATGTACAGGAGGAGGAGATGAGCTTCAGGCTCAGGTTGCTGGGAGTAATAAGCGATCCAAATATAGCATATATACTGATGCTTCTCGGATTTTACGGTTTGTTCTTCGAGCTTACAAACCCGGGCTCCATATTCCCGGGTGTAATTGGAGGCATATGCCTTATACTTGCCTTTTATTCATTTCAGACACTTCCCGTAAACTATGCCGGGGTACTGCTTATAATCCTGGCGATCATAATGTTCATACTTGAGGTCAAGATAGTCTCGTTCGGTATACTTACGATCGGAGGGATAATATCCATGGTCATAGGCTCGATAATGCTGTTCGATCGATCTATCCCGTTCATGAGGCTCTCACTCGCAACCATCCTCCCGGTTGTCATAGTAACTGTCGCCTTCTTCAGCATAGCTATCAGGTTTGCGTACAAGGCATGGAAGTCTAAACCGATTACGGGAGAGGAAGGCCTGTCGGGATCGGAGGGTGTTGCCCTTTCGGACATATCTGATGAGGGTATGGCGCTCGTACATGGTGAGTATTGGAGGGCTTCCAGCGATACACCAATCGCTAAAGGTGAAAAGCTGATCGTAGTATCGCTTGACGGTCTGAAAATAAAGGTCAAAAAAATATAAAGAACAAAAGGAGGACGTCATGATCCAGATATCTTTTTATGGAATTGTATTTGCCATCGTTTTCTTAATTTTTCTCCTTAACCAGGCTATATATGTACTTAAGGAGTATGAAAGAGGGGTTGTGTTCCGTCTCGGCAGGATAATACCGATCAAGGGCCCTGGTATCACCATAATCATACCCTTTATCGATAAGCTCCTTAGGGTAAGCCTCCGGACTATAACAATGGACGTTCCTCCACAGGACGTCATCACCCAGGATAACGTATCAGTTAAGGTCAACGCCGTTGTCTACTTCCGTGTCATGGACCCTAATAAAGCCATTACCGCTATAGAGGATTATATCTTCGCTACGAGCCAGATGTCCCAGACGACCCTGAGGAGTGTGCTTGGCCAGAGCCACCTCGATGACCTTCTCTCGAAGCGTGAGGAGATCAATTCAGAGCTTCAGAAGATAATCGATTTGCAGACAGAGCCCTGGGGCATCAAGGTAACTGCGGTCGAGGTAAAGAACGTCGACCTTCCCCAGGAGATGCTTCGTGCCATAGCAAGGCAGGCAGAGGCAGAAAGGGAGAGGCGAGCAAAGGTCATTCATGCTGACGGTGAGTTCCAGGCATCGCAGAAACTTGCTGATGCAGCCAAGATAATAGGCACGCAGCCATCGACATTGCAGCTGAGGTTCCTTCAGACCTTAACGGAGATCTCGACCGAGAAGACCAACACGATAGTCTTCCCGATACCGATAGATATCATTCGGCCGATATACGAGAGCATGTCAAAGAAAAAAGAAGAATAATCAGTAAATAAACCCCTGTTGCATCGTTTTCTGCTTCAGGGGTTTTTTATCGGGCTGATGGTTGCATTAATTATGAGCCGTGATATAATTGGGATGTTTGTGATTTACATAGCTACGTAATACCGGCAGGTTATGCTAATGTTAGATCCGCAGAAAGAAAGGCTTTTCATCGAGGAGATCGATGAACTGACCTCAAGATTCGGTCTTGATGAAGACGGTGAACATGTTATCATCCCGTTTACCTCTGCCGATGGCAGGAAGAAGCGTGTATTCCTTCTAAAAAGACGGTTTATCCGCATCGTCTACCCTGAAGGCTATTTTCTCGATAT
>CP070669.1:223026-230431 GCA_020351835.1 Nitrospirota bacterium | reverse complement strand
GACTGTAGCAGTTATAAATAATACACCTGCAATAGTTGCAATCCTTCTATTTGTATTCATTTTATTTGCCTGCAAAATTAATCAATCACTTTTTAAATGGGATACCCCTCCCATTCTTGCATGATTCTACAAGAAACTAACGAAATTATATCACATTAAGAACTGAAGTATTCAGGTTAAATATGACAGGCGGGTTATATGATCAGCAGCAGGCGCCGGATGATGAACCGCCGTCATCACCGCTGCATCCGCACGCAGGCTCTCCGCCTGAGATCATACTGTTTATCACTGCTGCAGCACAACCAACACCGTAGTCAACCGATATTGCTTCAAACTCGCAGTTATTTGCACATGCACCGCACTCCATGCAGAGATCTTTATCGGTGATGAATGCTTTCTTCCCGTTCATATCGAACACGCCGTGCGGGCAGACCTCTATGCACCTGCCGCATCCGGTGCATTTATCTGCATTATATTCGATCGTGGTTACATCAGCCAGATATTTCATATGACTCCCCAGACAACAAGTTTATGGAATATTGTAACAATAAAAGATACCGTAGCAGCAACTATATAAACAGGCACTCCCAGTTTCAGCTCCTTTTTCACTCCTGACATGCCTGTATAAGTTGTCGACCCGGTAAACTGCAGTGCTATATACGATGACATCATAGGAAAGAAGATATATGCGACTGCCTTAAGGTATGAGTCCATCGTGGGTATGTAGTGCAAATGATCTACTAACAAATAAACGGCAAATATTCCCACTATCCATCCCTTGACGGCAAATGACCTGAAAGGAACATATGGTAATAAAGCAGGAGTCAGGAAGGCCCCGGTAAACACGGCAAGAAGTCCAAGTAATATGAACGGCAGTCCGCCCCATAAGGCATCCTGGAACAATATACCTGAGGGCTGAATGCCGAATATTAGCAGTACAATAAGGGCAAACTGGGGGAACTTCTTCATTGCTGGGTTGATCTCCATCGGGGTAAGGACTACCCTGTCCCTCATGCCGAACCTGATCTTTCGCATCTCCGTAGTGGCCTTGTAATTGTTCTCCACAAAGCCGGATATATCATCGGCCCTTACCGGCCCGAACTCCACCCTGAACCTTGTCCTCTTCTTCACCGTTGCCGCATTAACACCCACCGCGCCTAACTGGGGCACTATTATCCTTCTGTGTTCGACTATCTTATCAAGTTTGGTCGACTCGATCCTGCTTATAAGCTCCTCGGTACCGAAAGTACCCTTGCCGGCGGCACACCATACATTGATGCTTTTAGTGTCCAGCACAAGTATCCATCCGTTTATCCCTTTCAGGGCTCTCCTCAGGTGGTCAAAGCTTAGCTTATAATTAGCCGTCACAAATACATCTGATCCTTTTGTGGGCTCCCCTACGGCGTAGAGGCCTGGAGGGATGGTGTATCTCATTCTGTATGCCCCGATCCTAGACCGGAATGCACCGAGCCTGTCAGAGGATGACCAGGCAGTACTTACCCTTGGTACTGCTCCCGCAAGAGATTCCACTGAGCCTGTTACGCAGTCATACTTTTCCCTGAGGTCTGATACCAGAGGCCGGGACAATGAGGACGATACGAACTTAAGAGGCATGCCCGCGGGCTGTGGCGGCGGACAGCATGAGCCACCGCTCTCTGTGTTTTTATCCCTGTTAATATCCATATTTACCTTATAATATGTCCTTCATAAGCGGACCAAGACTGCCCTTTACTATCTCGGCAAGGTCATCCACCCTGGTGAGTGTTATACAGCATACCTCACCGCCTTTTTCCCAGCTGGTAACGGCAAACTTATCTCCGGCCTTTATCCTGGCCTTCTCACGCAGGTCCTTTGGGAGGACCATCTGTCCTCTCTCATCAACGCTTACTATGGACTCTACTTTACAGCAGTTGGTGCTTACCCCTCCGGGGTTACCGGCTTTTGGTCTTTTCTTTTTATTTTCAATCTCCTGAACTCAATTTCTGATTTTTCAGACGATTCTGATTTAATTGATTATAAGTCATCTGCATGATAATGTCAAGACAGGTCCGGTTTTGAGGCCTGCGCGGTCATATGTTATAATCCCTCATCTGTCCGGAAAACATCCCGCTCAGAAATCTTACCGAAAGGAGCGTACCGGATATGTCCAAAGTAAAGGACGGAGACACGGTCAAGGTCCACTACACAGGGAAGCTCGATAACGGGACGGTCTTTGACTCATCTGCGGAACGGGAACCTCTTCAGTTCACGATGGGTAAAGGGCAGCTGATAGCGGGTTTTGAGGGAGGAGTGATGGGCATGACAGTTGTTGAAGCCAAAACCATTACTATATCTGCCGATGAGGCCTACGGCCCCAAGAAAGAGGAACTTGTCATCAATATGGGCAAGGACAAGATGCCTGACCATATAAGCCCTGAGGTCGGACTTCAGCTGCAGTTCAAACAGCCTAACGGTATGACCATCGACATGGTCATAACAGAGGTCAATGACGAAGACATTACTCTCGATGCAAACCATCCTCTCGCAGGCCAGGACCTGACCTTCGAGATCGAAGTGGTCGAGATTTCCTGAACTTCACATGTTATAAAAAATAAAAGCCCCGTTACGTATAGTACCGGGGCTTTTATTGTTATTTACTGTTTAGTTGCTCTTTACGGTCGCTTCTTTCTCAACTGCCTTGGCAGGCATCCTGAACAGATCGGTAACATATGCCATTGCTGTACCAAGCACAGAACCCACCACTATGCTTACCGCACCTATGCAGAAGATACCCACTAAAGTGCCGACAACGAGAATCATCCTTACTATAATGCCGGGCTCCACCGTGCCTCCTGCAAGGTGTGAGAGGAGCACCAGAGTACCGTAGCTGCCAAAGTAGAAACCGGGGACGATCCCGAATACCGCAAATACGATCGCTCCAAGTAATGCACCTATCTTCCGTCCTACGTTCAATACTTTCTTCCTTTCATCCGTCATTTCATTTTCCTCCTTTAAATTAAATTTTGTTATTTTCCGGCTTCAGCCGTTACTATTTCCTTCTTTGACCCTTTAAGAGTACTGATAGCTGACCCTACAGCCCAGCCAACTGTAGATGTAGCGGTGACGAATATCATACCCGAGACCATGATCCCGGTTATCATCGATACAGCTATCAGCATTCTCGATAATACTCCCGGTTCTACCGGTGTCCCGAAAATGGCTCCGGCTATGCTAAGACCTGCAACCCCGCCTAAGAACGATCCCGGAAGTAATCCGTATATGGCGAACAGTACCAGCCCTACGCCTATTCCCAGGTATGTTGCTTTCTGTGTTATCCTTTCTTTCATTTTGCTTCCTCCTTTTTCGATCTTGCCCTGATAAGAGCAGAAAGCGTGCCAACTCTTAAATAATTGTTTTTTAAAGCTTTTATGCGCTATTTTCTTTGCAATAATGCAAATAACTTTGCATCGCTGCAGAGCATGGCCCTCTGCAGTCACATAATGCCGGTGAAGACAACAGGACCAGTATGATATGTCACTGTCACTTCTATCATCTACCCTTATAAGCGTTCTTTGAAATAGAATTATTTGATCGAATCTGATACAATAGGCTCCAAAAATCCAAGGAGGAATAACATAAAATGAACAAAAGAGATAATAACCCGTTCCGCTCATCCGGATCAGAGAAGGGTTTTGTACAGGTAACGGTCATAGTATTGATGCTGCTCGCGATAATTGCTATAGGAGGACTGGGATACTGGTATTACACTATCCAGGAGGACAGGTATGCTACCCTCTCAACAGACGTAGACGAGATGAATCTACGATTGCTTACTCTTGAGAAGGTAACCGAATCTCTTGGAAAGAAAGTGAATCTTACTATCCCAAGCGTACAGAAAATAGATACGGTATTCCTGGTATCAAAGTTAAAGACGGAAGCATATCTCACCGGTGTCAAGATAACGGGGCTGATGATCAATTCATCTTCCCTCGAACACAATGATGCAAGGTTCAGGATAACAATAGGTAATGTTTCAAGGGAATTTGCCATTAATAAGATCAAGCCCGGCAGCAGTAGGAAGTTCGTGGTAGAAGTACCTGACGTACCTTTTGAAAAAGCTATAGAAGCGGAGATCAAGAGCCTTGCCTCGTCAGTAGCTTATTTTCTGGATTAGGAGCTCTTTCGTACAAATAAAAAGCCCCCGGCAAATAAGGCCGGGGGCTTTTTTATATTCATTTTCTATTTAATATATCTGTCTGTAGCCCTCTGTCTCTGTTGCGGTTTGGGCTTCGGCTTTGCAGCTACGAGTCCCTTTTCAAGATCTGTAAGTATACCAGTAATATCGACTATATCCAGATCAAAAATACTAAGCAGGTCCTCCCACTGCTGTCCCCCTCGATTTGCCGAGATTATTGTATCGTGTGTCTTCCCTGACTCATTAGATATATAGATACAAACGGTTATCTCGCTATAATTGAGCTTATCTGACCTCAGACCCTTGATGGTACTGTCAGAAGAATCAAGTTTATTTCTGATATCCCTGGACAGAGTAGATGTCATTTTTGTCTTTGCAACTTTGTTATCAAGGGCTTTCATGGCATCCCTGAACTTCTTTATCTGAGACTTGGAGTACTTCTTACCAGTAAGGATCACCATCAGTTTCTGATCGAGCTTAAGACTCTTCTTTGCATTATCAAGATAAAATACAGCCTTTATCTCGGCCTTTATCGCCTTGTTCTCCTTAAGCGTAAGTATTCTGTCATTGAACTTTACCGGTTTGATATCGACCTCTACGCTGTCCTCAGGCATTATCCTGTCGATCTTTACAACAGCAGGCCTGTCCATGAAGTCCTCTGTCATAAAGGATACAAGTACTCCCTCTAATAGCTCTTTTGTATTGTTCTTTAAGCGCAGTACTCCTATACCGTCACTCTCATACACTTTATATGCACGGGGGAATACATCATGCATCTTACGGACCGATACCTCGACAGGGGGTATCTTAAGTATTGTTGCAGTTCTGATTATAACTCCCTGGCTCTCTTCATTGTTCGGGCTCACCGCTGTGATCTTATAGTTGTACTTGGTCTTGGGCTGCAGCCCTTTATGGACAAAGGAGGTACCTTTCACTTTACCTATCTCTCTGAAGCTGCCGTCCAGCTCCCTGTATACCACGAAGTGCGATACCATTGACTCGCCATCAGCGGGTTTCCATGTAAGCACTATCTCTGTCTCATCCGGCTTGGCCTGTATGTCAGTAGGCGGCAGTGCAACTACCTTTTTGGTCCGTGCGGAGACCTCGTTGCTTCTTGCGCTCTCATTGCCTGTATCCGCGACCGCCGTTACTTTGTAGTAGTATGTGGTCTCGGGATCGATCTCATTGTCTTTATAGCCTGGAGTTGATGGAGAAGCAATAAGCTTATATCCCATCTTGGACTGCGACCTGTAAACTTTGTAGTGGCCTACAAACGGCTCGGGATTCTTTTTCCATGATAGTTCAACCTCTTTAATGCCGCTTTGTGCCGTGACCAGTCTCGGGGAGATCGGCGTCCTCAGCAGTTTAAGCTCCTGTATCCTATCATTGCCAAGGTCAGATACGAACAATGTAGTGCTGTCCTTCTTTGCTATCCTTCCTGGCTTACTAAGGTCACCCTTCCCAAACCCTGGAGCTCCGAACTTCCTGAGGTACTTGCCCTTCAGATTAAATACCTGTATCCTCTCGTTCCCCCCGTCAACCACATATATTTCGTTATCAATGATCGTGGCCCCGGTGGGATTCTTGAACCTTCCGTCAGCTTCACCCTGGCCTCCTATATACATAATGAACTTCCCGTTCGGATCATATTTAGCAACAGCATGATAGCCTCTGTCCACAACATAGAAGTTACCCCGGGCATCAATATCAATATCTACAGGATCATCAAAGTCTACCCTGCCTATCTTTTCCACTTTACTGATGAATACCCCCTTGTCGCTGAATATCTGTATCCTTTCGTTACCGGTATCAGCAACATATATAAAACCCTTTCGTGACGTGGCGACCCCCTGAGGAGAAGAGAACTTGCCTTCTGAACTCCCTGATGATTTCCCAAGCGTAAAGACCACCCTTCCTTCATCGTTAACCTGAACTATCCTGTTATTACCGGTATCTGCGATCCAGATATTTCCCCTGGCATCGACAGTTATACCCTGAGGATCTCTAAGGGTATCGTTACCCTGTCCCTTTATTACCATTCTTATCGCTCCATTCTGTATTATCAGTATCGCATCCTGGTCCTCACTGGTGGCGAACAGCCTGTCCTTCTTCCACACCAGCCCTGCTATGGATGCCTTTGTATCGCCTATCCACTTGACAGAATCGATAGGCGGGACCACCTCGACATCCGCCTTTACCTTCTTCTCGGGTTCGAATATCTGGATATCATGCTTATAGGAGTCTGCGACAAGAATATCTCCATCTCTGTCTATTGCAAGTCCTGATATGTCCCTGAACTGAGCAACTCCCTCTCCTTTAGTCCCAAAGGTCAGCAGCATTCTTGACTCGAGGTTGATCTTCTTGATCCTCGAATTACCCATGTCTGCCACATAAAAACCTGTGCTATCTACTGCAACAGCCGTAGGTGATTTCACCTCATAGTAATACCGGTAATGATGGCCCGAGGGAAGGAAGACACCTACCCTGTCATTGTCCTTCTCGCTTACGTAAATATAGCCCCTATGGTCTACATCTACATCTGTCGGACTTCTCATTTCGCCAAGCCCCTTACCGCTCTTCCCGATGGAATGAAGATAGATCCCATCCAGGCTGAAGGCCTGAACCCTGTCATTGTCAGTGTCCGCTACGTATACTATCCCCTGATGAACTGCTATACCACCGGGATTGCTGAACTGTTTAGGACCGTTGCCACGCTCACCGAACTCGTCTATTAGCTTTCCCGTCTTCAGGAAAACATATATCTTGTCATTAAATGCATCGGCCACATACACCCTGTTCTCATAGACAGCGACGCCTGTCGGTTCATTGAGCTTCAGACCACGCACAGACTTGCTGTCCCAGGTCGCAATGGTCCGGCCGTCCTTGCCCATCACATTAATTCTATTATTCCCGGTATCCGCTACGTAGATCAGTCCCTCCGCATCAACCGCAAGGGCTGACGGTTCTCTTAACTGGCCGGGGCCTGATCCCTTCTGTCCGATCTTGGTTTTTATCTCGACCTGGTCAAACGCATTGACAATGGCAGGTATTAATAGCAATAGAATAAGGACACTTATACGTTTCAATATCTTCCTCCTGATGACAATTAGAATTCAGTGTAATGTTTAATATTTTATTATAAGAAGTACCCTAACCGCAAGGGCTGACGGTTCTCTTAACTGGCCGGGGCCTGATCCCTTCTGTCCGATCTTGGTTTTTATCTCGACCTGG
>CP070669.1:211900-222926 GCA_020351835.1 Nitrospirota bacterium | reverse complement strand
GCACTTAAGGAGATGATCCTTCCGGGTATAGTGGCGATATCAAGCCCTGTGCTTGTAGGCTTCATTCTTGGGCCTCATGCCCTTGGAGGCATGCTTGCAGGTGCGACGGTATCTGGTGTTCTCCTTGCCCTTATGATGGCTAATGCTGGCGGAGCATGGGATAATGCTAAGAAATACATTGAACAGGGCAACCTGGGTGGAAAGGGATCAGATGTACATAAAGCGGCCGTCGTTGGAGATACGGTCGGCGATCCTTTTAAGGACACGTCAGGTCCTTCGATGAACATTCTTATCAAGCTTATGTCTATCGTATCCCTCGTTATTGCCCCGATCATAGCTGATATGATCAAGTAGATAATTTGCCTATCAAAAGGGAGGCCTGATGGCCTCCCTTTTTTATTGCATCATTGAGATAATAGCAAGTGATTTCCAATGTTGAAAAGGCTTAAAGTATTCAGTTATTATATATATTCTAAATAAGTGGAGGTTTATGATGGATATGAAGGTAAAAGAAGCTCCGGTTTGTCCGGACTGCGGTGAAAAGATGAAGAAGATGGACGCCCAGAACTCGAACTTTGGAGATGGTCTGGGTTGGTGTGTCCCTTTTCTGTATGTATGTTTTAATGATGAATGCCCGCCTTATGTAAAGGGGTGGCAGAACCTGAAAGATAACTACGGGAAGATAGCGTCTTACAGGACCATTTGTTACCCTGACAATGGTAATATGGACAGTATGTGCGTGTTCACACCGGACGGCTGTAAGGGCCAGATCATAGAGGAGTAAAGGTTAATTTGTCCCAAAAGAAGAACAATATGGAGGATGTTCTTTCTAATATAAAGAACGCGCCTATCGATCCTAAACAGCTCGCACCTGACAGCAAGTTCAGGTTCAAATGCCACAAAGATGTCCCGTGTTTCAATAAGTGCTGCAGCGAACTGGACATATTTCTGACACCCTATGACATATTAAGAATGAAGAATGCGCTCAATATGACGTCCAGTGAGTTCCTCGATAAGTATACGGAGACGGTTATTCTTGAAAAGACCCAGCTTCCGTTCATCAGGCTTAAAATGGAGGAGAGCGGACAGTGCCGGTTCGTGACAGAGGAAGGATGCAAGATATATACGGACAGGCCCCTTGCCTGCAGATATTACCCTCTTGGTTTCGGAGTGATGCAGAGCTCAAAGGTTGAGGGAAGTGATTTCTATTTCCTGATCCAGGAGGACCATTGCAAGGGATTTGAGGAAGAGTCAGAATGGAACGTTCAGGAATGGAGGGATGACCAGGGGATCAGTGATTATGATGATATGAACAAGGACTGGGTGGACATAATCATTAAGAAGAAGGCTAACCCTGATATGTCGCCTGATGAAAGAAGTAAAAACCTTTTCTTTTTAGGTAGTTATGACATTGATTCTTTTAAGCCATTTGTGTTCGAAAGCAGATTTTTTGAAGTGTTCGACATAACGGAAGATGAGATAGACCTTATTAAGAATGATGAGGACGAGCTGCTCAGGTTTGCACAGCGCTGGCTTCTATTTGTGCTGTATAAAGAACCTACTATGGCCCTTAAAGAAGCGTAAGGACCTGCTACACCCCCGGCTTGACATGTGATAACATGTCACCTATAATCAACACACAATACCTGTCCTGCTGAAATTCATCGGCAGAGCACGGCATATTTTGAAAAAGATAGCTTGAATAGATCATCTTTGAATCAACTTAAGGAGGGATCCATGAGACTGTTTTTTTTATATTCTATTAAAATGTTCACTTACCTTTTTATTATTCCGTTCTTTTTGCTTTGTCAGCCAGCATTTGCATTAGAGGTTAACGATGACGGAAAGGAATTGTTGGATCAGGCAACACAGGCATTCAGAGATGATATGGGCGGAAGACCCGTTATTACTGATAAGAAGTTCATATCGTATGTTAATGGAGTTACAAAGAAGCTTCAGCCAAAAGGGAGACCCGTTCCTTCAGGTGTTAGAATAAATACAACAATAATCGAATCGGACATACCTGAGGTCTACTCTTATGTTAACGGTAACATAGTAGTTACTACCGGTGCGATCTTCGCTGCGGATAATGAAGCACAACTGGCAACCCTTTTATCTCATGAGGTAGCGCATCTGGTCGAGGGGCATTATATCAGCATGTACCAGGAGATAAAAGCATCTGAAAGGAGGCAGAGAAGAAAAGCAGCTGCCGGTGCGATATTCGGGGTACTTCTTGATTCAGCAGTCGATTACGTGGTCGAAGTGGAGACAGCAAAGCAGTATGATCAGCTCTGGAAGGGCGAATCTACGTATCTGAGCACGTCTAAGTCGGTTGCTACGATCCACGCTGCAGAAAGCACATACATAGGTCTAAAGGATGTTGTCAGCAGTATCCCCGCAAAGGATGAGAAGGGGGACTGGATCGATCCGCGCCAGAGGTTTGAGGTAGTGGCTGATGCCCAGGGGATGGAATACCTGGCTATTGCCGGTTATGACGTTAATGAGGCGTCAAAGGCATGGAGTAACGTGCACAAGATCAAGAGCGACCGCGCGAGGGAAAAAGAAAAGGCAATGGGTCCATGGGCCGCTCAGATGCGTCAGAGCGAAAGCATGATGCGAATGATGAGCGCACGCATGCGTCAATCTCTTGGAGCCAGCGGATTAGTGCAGACCATAAGTGATTCACCTCCATCGCGGCCTGGATTGATGAAGGACCTTGTCAACCTTAAGGAGGTGCACGACGTTCAGCCCTCGGGGAAAGGGAATAAAGGCATTCAGGAGTATCAGGGATTCCTAAAGAATGTAATGTTGCCCAGGGCCGAGAAGGCTCTCATGGATGAGAGCTATGGTGAGGCAGAGGGATATTACAGGGCATTGTACAATAAGGGGCTTAACTCGGCCCGCATAGTATATGGGCTGGCCAAGAGCAGTATAGGTGATTTTGCCTTCAGTGCATCAGAGGATCAAAAGAGAGAGACGGAAAAGCTTTACAGAGAAGCTGCCAGAATGGATAAGAAGTATGCCGAACCATACAGGGGACTTGGTGAGCTTTATGAGGATTGGGACAGATATGGTGACGCAGCATCAGCTTACCAGACGTACCTGAAACTGGCCCCTAAAGCAAAGGATAGTGCAAAGCTGAAACGAAAGATAACAACTTTAAAAAAGAAAGCGAGCAGATAAATGAAAAGATATCTTATATTTGTGATCGCAATTTCGCTTATATATGTTGCAGGAGGAATATCATATGCCGGAGAATATAAGTTCAGTTACAAGCTCGATCACGGTGATGTACTGATGGCTAAAGAGGCCTCCGAGATGAGGTCTTCTGTTATGGGTACAGAAAGCGTGACCAGGACAAAGAGGACCGTCAGATATAAGGTCTCGAAGGGACCCAAAAAAGGATGGGTGAAGATGTCTGCCGAAGTGCTGTCTCAGGTCAATCAGATGGATAAGGAGCCTGCTAACAGACAGAACACCCTGAAAGGTATGGTGTTCGTGGCAAGTGTTCATAAAAGCGGGGAGGTAAGAGATTATAAGTTCTCGGGCGGGGATCCTCAGATTGCTCAATATGTCGGGCCGGCCATGAAATATGCCATATTCCGTTTCCCTGAGTTTCCAGAGACCGCTCTTGATATCGGAGATGAGTTCGATGTGGTCCAGAAGATGGAAATGCCCGGAATGCAGGGAATAGGCGGTATGAAAGCTACGACAAAGTTAACATACACACTTGAGGATGTAAACAAAGGACTCGCCTACTTTTCTGTCAGGTCGCGGACCTCTATGGAAGGTTCTGGAATGGAAATGAAAGATGCAGGCAAAAGCGAAGCAATATTTGATATGAAAGAGGGAATGTGGATAGAGCATGAAACAAGGTCGAAGAGCCAGATCGCGGCAGGGTTTGGAAGCGGTGGATACACCGTGAATGTTAGTAAGATGGAGATCGAGAAGAAATGAAGAGCCCTTTTATGGGCTCAGAA
The DNA here is from genome assembly GCA_020351835.1 of Nitrospirota bacterium. Classification (GTDB taxonomy): domain Bacteria; phylum Nitrospirota; class Thermodesulfovibrionia; order Thermodesulfovibrionales; family BMS3Bbin05; genus BMS3Bbin05. The sequence goes on along the minus strand of CP070669.1, from coordinate 218,946 downwards.
CCGTTCCAGGTTCTTAAACTGACGGTATAGCAAATAACCGCCCCATGCCAGGCCGATCAATATAAAAGCTATCCCTACCGAAAACACTGCCATGGCGATAGTGTGGTCATAATTCAGCATCCCCAGGTCTCGCAGTAAGTGATGCCAGTCATGGAAATCGGGATCATCTTTTCCGGTTATTCCGCCTATAAGGATCATATTCATCGCGCGAGCATCATTGATATAGGGTGCAAGGTCAAGCATGCTCTCCCCCAGCCACCAGAGAGAAACAGACGCAGCGTAAGTGTCTCTCGTCCGTAAGAGAAAAACGCTGAGACATACCAGCGGGATTATGAGTTGCATAAGACTTCCACCAAGTCCGGTCATGAACTCGCCGAAAGGTCTGAACAGAATATGACCCGCCTCATGGAACGGAAGATTGATAAGGTGCATCAACCTCTTTATAGTTGTCGAGTACACCTCCATAGGAGTTAACATAAAAGTTATTCCTGCAGCAAATATCACGATATAAAGGAAGACGCGGCCTCCAAAGTTAACTACATTAATGTCTTCCTTAACGTAGAATAACAGTTCCCTGAAAAGGCCCCGACTTTCATCGCTGTAAGCAGGGAGAGTCAGGTCGGCCCGTGGAGCACGGGATTTCGATCGGTGGGTATTATCTTTTAACTTGCTGAATACGATTCCGCACTTAATGCAATCTATGCGACCGTCTATCTGATCAAATCCGCATTTAGGACATTTCATAAGTTGATTTCCCCTGATCCTGTAACGAAGTTATGATATGTAATCATTGTTCATGATTGCTATCTGGAAGCTCCTCTTTCCCCGGCTCTGGCATAAAGATGTGTCCAGTCATTTCCTTGTCGATCCTTTCGGATATTGACATGAATATACTGTTCATCTGCGGCATTATATAGATGGGCGTGATGACCGAGTATATACCCGTCAGCACAATAAATACTATCAATGTGACGATGGCGGGTCTAAGCCTCTGGAACCCTTCGAGATGGGTCTCCTTTTTGAAGGCCAGATAACTGATAATAAGAAAGTTGAACAACGGGACTATTATCAAAATTGCTGCTAACTTTGTTACATTCAGACTTTCACATATTTTCGTCCACATATAGATAAAGAATATAATCAGTCCAATGGCCATTAGGAAAGAGAGGATAGCTCCTGCCGGGGGAAAGAGCATGACCGGAATAAATAGAAGCAGGGGAAGGAGGAGCACAACAGGTCCTACCCACCAGCTGTATCCTGCAGCGCCAAATATCGGGAATATATTAAGTACTGGTATCCATGACATCCATGCATATGACACCCCGGTCTTGCGAGCGATCAGGTAGGTGCATAGCATCAGGTATAGATTAATAAAGAGCGATATAGCAAAAGATACTATCATCAGCATGGTTCCTGCGGCACCCAATATTCCCATCATGGGTTCTGCCAGTTCGACCGGGAATTCTCCCTCTGTCATTTCTAATACTGTTTGGGGATCGATGCCCTCAAGTGGATCTGCATCAGGCGGCAGCTTACCGTTTCCTGATCCTTGTCTTATTACTCTAAGCAGCTCGTTTATCATCTCCTCGAAGTCTCCCGGGGGGGCAGATGTTTGTTCAACAGGTTCTTGCTGGGCAACAGGTTCTTCCGGTATTTCTTCTGCCTCAACTGACTGAACATCCCTTGCCTCACCTTCGGTAGGAGGATAGTCAGTAATGTGAGTCTCTCCTTTGTGGTCGGTCCATTTATAGAGAGTACCGGCTACAACATTATCAGGACTTGATAATATGATAAGAACTGTGAATACAGCAATAAGAGTCGAAGTTAAAAATAGTAAGAACTCTTTATACATAATTCTTTTTAGCATTGATATAAATTGAATTTTATATTAAATATTGATTAAATGCAATTAGTTGCTGCAGAGGTTATAATACTTAATCATGATGAGAAGGACATCAGATCACATGGCCAGATATCTGATCATAGTCATTGCATGTATACTTGTCATATCGTGCACGACAGTTCCGATAACGGGTAGACAGCAGCTTAAGCTAATCTCTTCAGATGAGATCAATTCTATGAGCTTCAGGGAGTACGATAAGTTCATTAAGAAAAGTAAGGTTGTAGAAGGCACATATGAAACGGAGATGGTGAAAAGGGTAGGGGAAAGTATCGGTAATGCTGTTGAAAGGTTCTTTTCGGATCTGGGCAGGCCAGATATGCTGAAAGGATATAAGTGGGAGTTCAGTCTTATAGATGATAGAGCAGTAAATGCATGGGCAATGCCGGGCGGTAAGGTCGTTGTCTACAGCGGAATACTTCCAGTTGCAGTTGATGAAAGCGGGTTAGCGGTCGTGATAGGACACGAGATAGCACATGCGGTTGCAAACCATGGGAATGAAAGGATGAGCCAGGGTTTGCTTGTTCAGATGGGAGGTGTGGCATTGTCAGTTGCTCTATCCGAAAGGCCGAAAGAAACAAGGCAATTGTACATGACAGCATTCGGTGTCGGTTCTACTTTAGGAATAATGCTTCCATATAGCCGTGTACATGAAACTGAAGCGGATCAGCTCGGACTGATCTTCATGGCCATGGCAGGATACGATCCAAGAGTAGCTATAAAGTTCTGGGAAAGGATGGCGAGTATGAAAGATAGTCAGACCCCTGAGTTCCTTAGTACACATCCGACGCCGACCAACAGGATAAGAGAGATCAATCAGTTCATACCGCAAGCTCTGGAATACTACAGGCCATGACTTGTTCAAAGGCGTGCTTCTTCAGTAACCCCGGATCAATATTGAACAGGAATCTTTAAATTACAATATGTTATGCATGTTGCTTGCATTACATATATAGATAGTGATACGATGTAACCAAGCAGGACAAAACGCATCTGGATCACTCCTGGTTCGGAGGGATTGATGACATATTCAGACTATCGAAGGTATCACAGGTATCAGGTCTTCGCCACGGCAGTATTGACCACTAAGAGCCTTGGCAGATCAAAGCTACTAAGCACCCAGGTCAATAATATTTCGCAGGCCGGTTTGGGTGTATATTCTACCCGTCCGATAATGCACTCTACCAAGGTAATGGTAGAGCTCTCTTTCATGTCTGACGATGGCGGGGAAGAAAAGGAGCTCATTGAGGGGAGTGTAGCATCACTTGTGAAAGAACAGGACCACTATTTTGTGGGGATAGCCTTCAACAATATAATTCCCCATGAGAGCTTCATGAAAATGATAAAGCAGGAATATTAGTGTTTTACTTGATTATTTTATCATCTCTCTAATAAACCCATTAAATATTGTAAAATTATAGCTCAATGTCAGGACCACTTGATATATTACTGGTGAACGCTTGCATTTTGGATGGTACCGGAGCGCCTGCGATCAAGGCTTCTGTAGGTATAAAGAACAATATTATCGCCTTTATAGGTGATGATCGTCCTTCTGCGTCGGATATTATCAATGTTGAGGGTCTTGTGCTCTGCCCGGGCTTCATTGATACCCATGGACACTCTGAGTTCTCGGTGCTGGCTGCACCGGAATGCATGTCTAAACTTTATCAGGGTATAACAACAGAGATAAACGGGAATTGTGGTCTGTCAGCAGCACCACTTGCCGGGGAAGCAAAAGAACGCCGTGAAGCAGATCTCGATGAGTTTAACATAACAGAGCGCTGGAGCACGTTCGATGAATATTTCGAGATACTGCGTAAAAGAAGCCCCTTTATTAACTTTGCAACGCTGACAGGTCATGGGAACATTCGTGCTTCAGTAAAAGGATATTCTGATGGCAGGTCCACAAAGGATGAAGTAATAGAGATGAGCGGGATGTTGAATGATACAATATTAAAAGGTTCATTAGGACTATCAACCGGGCTCATATATCCTCCAGGCGTATTTACCGACAGAGAAGAACTTGTGGCCCTTATAAAGGGTATTCGGAGCGCGAAGGATCTGGTATACGCGACTCATATGAGGTCTGAGGGAGATCTCCTGATAGAATCGATCGAAGAGGTAATATCAATATGTCGCAGTAGTGGCATAAAAGCGCATATATCACATCTCAAGACCGGAGGAAGGGATAACTGGCATAAGGTATATGAAGCAATTAGTAGTGTGGACAAGGCTATAAATGAGGGTTTAGATATAACGTTTGACAGATACCCATATACGGGGGCAGCGACCGACCTGGATATCATGTTACCGTCATGGGCATATGAAGGTGGTAATGAGCGGGAGCTCGAGAGAATAAGTGATAAAGCATCCCGTAAGAAAATAATAGATCATATAAGGTCGATCTATAAGGATGAGAACGAATACGGCTCGGTAATTATATCATCGGTCACTAATGATAAGAACAGGTGGATGGAAGGGGAGGACCTTCTCAGCATATCTGGACGGGTTAAGAAATCACCATGGGATGCAGTATTGGATCTGCTTGTCGAAGAGAACTTAAGGGTGGGTGCTATATATATGTCGATGAGTGAAGATAATCTCAGGAAGTTCCTGTCACATCCGAAATGCATGATAGGTTCTGACAGTGCTGTACGCAACTATTCGGGTATAACAGCCAAAGGCAAGCCTCATCCGCGTGGTTTCGGTTCAATGCCACGTTTTCTTGGTAAATATGTAAGAGATGAGGCTCTAATGGGTCTTGAAGAGGGCATCAGAAGAATAACTTCTTTTCCTGCAGAGACATTTGGCCTGGCAGGCAGGGGGATGATCAAAGAAGGGTATTATGCTGACATAACAGTCTTTGATCAGAAGACCGTTATCGACAAGGCTACCTATAAGGAACCGTTCAGCAGACCTGAGGGAATACACCATGTAATAATTAACGGTAAGATCTCTGTTTTTGACGGTGAGTTGATACCTGATTCGGGCCATGGTATCATAATCAAAGCAAAATGATCACCGGAGGTAGGATATGAAAGGATACATTAAAGTAACTGTTCTTATCATTTTATTTGTCGGGCTTGGTCTTCTTCCGGCTATGGCAGGAGAACTTGATGACTTTGTTAACAACCTGAACATTGAAGCTAGAGCCGACCGGGATGGATTCAGGATGCGCCTGAGCACTGAGTTCGGAATAGCTTCGCAAAGAGTTGGGGTTGTTATAGGTGATGTTGGAAGCCCGGGCGATGCGTATATGTGTCTGAGAGTGGCAAAAGTTCTGAACATGTCTCATGAAAGAGTAATTGCCGAGTTCAGGAAGAACAAGGGGAAAGGGTGGGGAGTGATAGCAAAGAACCTTGGCATCAAACCCGGATCGAGAGAGTTCCATGCACTCAAGAAGAGAGGGGTAGCCGGAAAACCGAATAAAAAAACCGGCAAAGGTAAGAACAAGAAGAAATAAATTCGTAATAATATTACTGTCACTGGTCGGAGTTGTCTTATTTGATTTTGATACAATCAGTTGATTTATCTGCTGATTTACAAATGAAGTATTCTTGTAGAATTACTCATTTCTCAAAAGTGAATTAATCACGATTCACAATCCACCATAAAAATATTTGGGGACTGATTGGGGGCTTACTAATAATAAATACAACTTATTAGAAACATATAATAAGTTGGCGGGAGCGTGTGGGAATCGAACCCACCCTGCAAGCTTGTGGCCTGCAACACTGGATTTGAAGTCCAGGAGGGACACCAGAACCCTATCCGCTCCCGCATGAGCTACACATTCATAATAATGCAACTATTCCGGCTTTGTCTAACACCATAGGTGTGTTGAAACGTCTCACACTTGTATAAAAGGATAAGTTAGCAGCACCGTAATTTGCCATAAATTTGGACCAAAATGTTAATAGCTTACTTAATATTGAATTCTATAGGGTTTCAAGATGTGCTGTTTAAGTTGAGTTCAAAACATGCCATAAACAGGGGCTAAATCATTATAGCTAATGAATAAATGCATTGCCTATTTTTTGTGCAAAATGCTGGAACCCTTGATTTTACTGATGAGGGATGTGAATAAACACCGACTTATTAACATTTTCTGTTAGGGGAGTTACGAGTGTATAAAATTAAACCTTGATATGGCACCGCAGGGTGCACATAAGTAATACATCAGTCCTCGCAGATGACCCCCTGAGCTTTTCCGCCCTTAACGATATTGAGACATTTTCCTAGTGTTATCGTCTTTTCGTAGCATTTACCTACCACTTTAGTGCCAGCGGGCACTTTATCACCCGTTACGCAGCTGCTTACACAGTTACTGCTGTCTATGCATGCATTGCCGGCATCAGGTGCAGGCAGCCGACAGAGATCCTGTTCGAAAAGCCCAAAGCGCCCCCATTCACCGTCAAGAGCATCACATTCTTCCCTGGATATCTTTCCATAGAAACAATCACCGGGTTTGAAACGATCGGGCTCAACTTTAGCCATAGCATTGCATGCTCTGTCCCTTACGAGCCTGTCCTCTGTCAGCAGTGCATCGTAAAGATATGGGATAGAAGCTTTGCCAAATGATGCAACCGCATTAGAATAGGCTGCCCCTTCCTCTTCGTTCTTAACGAAGAACTTGTCCAATAGGTCGGGTATGGCTGATTCCGACTTCTTGCCAAGCTCTGCCAGCTCACTGGCGGATGCCAGACGAATGCTGCGGTCCTTACTGCCTAGCATCTTAATAAGTTCTGGCACCAGCTCGGTCTGCAGCGGTTCCGGCAGCTCCGATATTACATGGATAAGCTTTGCTTTGTCCCAGAAAGATGCATGGTCATATTTTGCCATCCAGTCGTCCTTTGACCTTATCTTCTGGTCGTCTGCATGTGAGGCCGCAGAAAGGGTAAAGACTATAATAGTAAATATAAGCGCCTTACGCATTACTTACAATGTAGCAGATTTGAAGGGAAATAATGATATAAGATTGACGAGCAGCTCTCTGATGGGCTGCCATTCAGTGCTGCGGCGTAGCATCCATAAATGCAACTAGCCATAAATAATAAGCATTTTGTTGTCCGGTGCCCTGATTGATGGTATAATGATAGGCAGTTAATATCTGTGCCTAAGGGGGAGTTATAAAGTCTATATTATC
>CP070669.1:203074-211800 GCA_020351835.1 Nitrospirota bacterium | reverse complement strand
CCCTCTCTTAAGACAACGCACGCTATCCGCAAACGGGCTCTTGCCCACAGTATCGAAGATGGCATCGTACTTCTCACCGCTTTTGGTGAAATCTTCCTTTGTATAATCGATAACCTTATCCGCTCCAAGGGATTTAACCAGTTCAACATTAGCGGTACTGCATACACCCGTTACATGCGCACCTAAATGCTTTGCGATCTGCACTGCATACGTCCCAAGAGAGCCAGAAGCACCATATATCACCACCTTATCCCCCTCTTTAACTTCTCCTGCTCTTAAAAAGTGAAGTGCGGTATGTGCACCGAAGAAGATAGGTGCGGATTGTTCATAATCTAAATTGGACGGCATCGTCGCGATGACCGCTTCTTCGGGCACGCTGATATATTGCGCGTATGTTCCTGTGCCTGTTCCGTATGCCGAGCCGAATACCTTATCCCCAACGTTGAACTTTGTAACATCCTTACCAATGGCCTCGACCTCACCCGCCAGGTCGACACCGAGTATCGGCTGCTTCGGTGTGTTGTAGCCGAGGAACATGCGCATCGGGAGCTTGAAAGGAAAAGGTATTATCAGGCCGCGCATCCTTACATCGCCCGATGTAACGGTGGTCGCATGAATTTTTATTAAGACCTCGTTGTCCTTAGGGACGGGTTTGTCTACCTCGACAATTTCAAGAACGTCGGGCGGGCCGTAACTTCTGTATACAGCAGCTTTCATGATCCCTCCAATATGCAAATAATATCACAAATAGAAGATTAAACCACAGAGTCACAGAGGCACTGAGAACTAATTATTTTTTCTTTAGTAAAGAAAAAGACCAATGAGTTCACGGTGCAAAAAAAAGATATGATCGAACCACAGAGTTACGGAGTCAGTGAGTTAAAGCAATATTTGTTCAAAGAAATTGAGTAAAAATAACTTAAAGCCTTTAAGTTCTTTCTCTGAGTCTCCCTGTCTCAGTGGTTATAACAGGAACCCTTGCTTTGGGAAAGCAGGGAAACGGGACGGCTGTCAGTCTTCATGCTTCACAGTTATGACAACATTGCCTGTCTTATGCCCCTTCTCAACGTATCTGTATGCCTCGACGATCTGCTCAAGCGGATACTCTCTGTCTATTACCGTATTGAACTTACCCTCTTCCATCAGCTTCTTTATCATAGCAAGGCTCCCTTGTATATCCAAAGGAATAGGGAAGGCGGTCCTCTTATATCCGATGAGCGGTTTAATGACCCCTGTGATAATCGGCAGGACGATATTCTGCCACATAAACCCGAGGTCGGAAGATATGTATACGCCTCCGGGCTTCAGCAACCGCCGGCACTTAAAGAACGAGCTCTTACCGACGGTATCGAAGACATAGTCATACCGCTCAGCGTCCTTTGTAAAATCATCCCGGGTATAATCGATGACCCTGTCGGCCCCCAGTGACCGTACCAGCTCAATGTTCTTCGTATTGCATACTGCGGTGACATACACATTCATCGATTTCAGAAGCTGTACGGCTGCCGAGCCGATAGCCCCTGTTGCCCCGTTCACGAGCACCTTCATTCCGCTCTTCATATCCACCTTATTGATAAAGTTGTAGGCGTAATGGGCGCCCTCGCTGCTGGCCGCGGCCTGCTCGTAAGTGATAGTGTCCGGCATCGTCGTCAATTTATCTTCGGTGATAGTCATGTACTGTGCCTGGGACCCCGCTACTTCGTCATAGAACCCGAAGACCCTGTCCCCTTTTTTGAACGACTGCACATTCCTGCCGGTCTCTTCTATCTCTCCGGCAAACTCGGACCCCGGGGTCTGTCTCTTCGGTCTTAAAAGTCCGGTCACTATTCTCATAAAGAAGGGCTGTGCCCGTATTATATGCGCATCCGTTCTGTTCACCGTCGCAGCGTGTACTTTAATAAGGACCTCGTTGTCCTTGGGGACCGGCCCGTCGATCTCTTTTAACTGAAGAACATCCGGTGGGCCGTATCTTGTATATACAACAGCTTTCATTGATCCCCCCAATATAAAAAATAATATCACAAAATAAATAATAAACCACAGAGTCACGGAGGCACGGAGAGAAACGGCGATTAGCTTTCAGTACTCAGATATCAATCAATTGTTAAGAGCATCAGCAATGGCCTGCACTTGTACTGAAGTAAGAGAGCTTAATCCGCCCATACCGCCGGTGTTGGCATCGATGGCGGCTTGTATCTGTGCTGCTGTCCTGCCCGTTTTCGCGCTTGTTGCCAGCGGGCCGTGGCATCCCGAGCACTTATTCGCGTACAGTATGGCCCCGTCCGTAGGAGGCGGAGGTGGAGGGCCTCCTGCCAGCGCATCGGCAATGGCCTGTATATTTGTGGCAGTAAGGAAGCTTAACCCACCCATGCCGCCGGTGTTGGCGTCGATGGCGGCCTGTATCTGTGCGGCCGTCCTGCCCGTTTTCGTGCTCGATTCCAGCGGGCCGTGGCATCCCGAGCAATTATTTGCATATAGTATATCGCCATCCGAAGGAGGCGGGGGAGGTGGTGGTGAAACGGATACCAGCGCATCGGCAATGGCCTCTACGGTTATTGGATGCAAGATACTTAACCCGCCCATACCGCCGACGTCGGCATCGATGGCAGCCTGTATCTCGGCAGCTGTCCTGTCCTGTTTCTCGCTAGATCCAAGGGGGCCATGGCATCCCGAGCAATAATACTCGTATAGCTGTTCACCGCCCAGAGTTCCGTCACCGCAAGCAGATATTGAGAATACCAAAAATAATGCGATCAAAGCTTTATTCATTACATCCCCTTTTATGAGCACATAATAGCATAAAAAGACAGCTGTCAGACGTCAGCAATCGGCAGTCAGGGGAGAGAAAAAAAAGGGCAGGCTCTTTACATGTACCTGCCCCCTGTTATTTGTACTAAATATCAGACTTAGCCTGTATATGCGGCCTCGCGCAAGTTACCCAACCGCACTAATTCGCGAAGTTCCTCAAGGACCTTGTCGGCGACCTGCCGTGCGGCCCTGTTTATATGTTCATCCGGCACATCGTCGACATCCATAAGAGCGGCGTACTTGCGGTGGATCGAGAGCGCGTCGAATGTGATGAGGCGGTCTTTGTCGATGATGTTCTCCGCTATCCTGCCGTGGCATGCAAGCGGGCATCCGTCTATAACGACCGCCTTCGCCGCATCCCGTATCCAACCGGCGAGGTCGGATTGAGGTGTGGTGAACAGCGCCCCGTGGCATGCGCGGGCAAAGCCCGCCTCCTTTGAGACGATATTAGCCGCCCGGCGTGCGATCTCTCCCTTGATGCAGCCCCCTTCGCAGGACAGTACCGGTATATCTCCCAGCTCGCGTTTCTCCCGCCCGAACTCCTCACCGACCGCACAGGCCCTGCCGGTGCGTGTTACGCCAAGTGTAAATACTTCTTTAATTCCCATGTTATCGTTCTCCTTTGTTACATCTGATGATCAGAATTAATGACCCTCAACCTGAGAATGCTCATTCTTTGTTTCGGTGTCACTTCCCTTGCCGTCGCCCTGCGAACAGCATCCGCACATCATCGAGCCCTTCCTGCCCCGCATCATAAAGAAGCAGAGGGCTATCATGGCTATCGGTATTATCCACCAGTATTCTGCCAGCATATGTATCACCTCCTTTCAGCCCTATAGACGGGTGAGGAGATGAAAAGGATACAGCTTATTTGGATTTTTTGAACGAGAGGGGTTGAATACACTTGTTTGTTGAATCTTTTTTGACGCAGGACAGGCCGCGCTGCCTGTCATTGTAGAAGTCGCAGCCCTTTTCGAGCTCTCTTTTGAGAAGCGCACCTCCCCGGTGGAGGCGGATCTTTACGGTGGCAAGCGTTACATCCAGTATTTCGGCTATCTCGGCGCTCTTCATGCCCTCAAGCCTGCTAAGCAGCATCACCGTCTTATAGTCGTCGGGGAGCCTGCCGACGAACTCCCTTATGCAGTCGCTCATCTCTGTGCGGACCAACTCCTCGTCCGTATCGGGCGGCCGCTCGTCGGCCCAGGCATCACGGTCGACGGCCTCAAGCTCGCTCACGGAGATGGGATCGGTCAGCTTTCTGGATGTAGACCTCAGCCTGTCCAGACAGGTGTTGGTTGCTATGCGGTATATCCATGTAGAGAGGCTGGACTCGCCCTTGAACCCGGCAAGTGAGCGGTCGACCTTGATGAAGATATCCTGGGTAAGGTCCTCGGCCTCTTCGGGGCTGGTCATTCTGGAGACATAGCGAAGTACCCCGGGATAGAACTCTTTATATATGCTCTCAAAGTCCCGATCCATAAGCGCCCCCGATATTCAATTATATCATGCTGCGCTTGATACGGGGAGACAGCAAAAGACGAAACTGTCCGGTCGGCCGCCTTGTCCGCTCCTTACATCTCCTGTATAATTCATAAAGGACACTATGAAAATGAAACGTACTATAGGTCTGGCTGTCGCACTTATGATAATGGCGGTTATCGTTCCGTATTCAGCAACAGCCGCCGGTGATAAAGAGATAGCTGAGCAGACCGAAACCCTCCTTGCCCTGCTTGAAAAGGACAGCAATATTGATATTGGCAAACGAAGGGCATTAATGGCGGTCATACCCTTACTACCTGTATGCGACGAGGAGTACAGACGGCATTCCTTTGATACGATAAGGAATGCCGTGTGGATAGAGCGGTTCAACGATGGTTATATAGCCATATCACTTATAGTGTGCATGTGGGACGATCTTGATGCTTACTACATCGACGACGGCGGAAGTGTAAAGGGCCGGTTCAAGATGCCGGCAGGCAAGTACGGCCTGAGCCCCCTGCATGAATTCCGCGTGAGCGACCTGACGGGTGACGGGCAGCAGGAGCTCTACTACAGCAAGCAGTTCCCCAATTCATCGGTACCGGTGTTCAATACACGGGTATACATCTATAAACTGAAGAAGGGCCATGACACGCCGCAGGAAGTGCTTAACATGCAGGTGGAGGAACAGGATTGTTACGAGGCCATGAGAAATGACAATAACGTCGGGGTCCGCAAGACCTCCGTACTGGAGTTTCTCCCCGGCAAAGGCATGATCGACATTACGGACGAAGAGTCCGAGTTTGACTGCGACGTTTTTTCATGGGGCAAAGAACCTGTGAGGACCTTGAAGGTGATATCGAAAAATAAGAGGATGATGAAGTGGGACCCGGTGAAGCTCTCGTATGAGACCGTTAAATAATTATTAACAGAGCAGGACACGTGGAGAGAACGCATGCTCACCCCCGGCGAAAGACAAACACTGGAGACATCGATGAAGGTGAACAATGTTATCTGGGCGGCGATGCTTGCCTCCCTGGGTGTCTATGTGATACTCGTCAATGCAATGGAACCTCCTGAGAGCGGTACTGTTGATGTCGGGGACAGCCTGCCCGTGATCACGTATGCCCTGATGGCCGTATCGGTCATCATAGCGGTATTGAGCAGGTATATAAAGAAGATCATGCTGGGCAGCCCGTCAAAACCATCTCTACTCTCCGGTGCAACAGGGGCAGGCGCTAATAAAGACATGTCCATGGTCGCAAAATATTCGAGCACCCTGATGGTTTCGCTTGCAATGGCAGAGAGTATAGGCGTGTTCGGGCTGGTGCTCTACTTCATGGGTGCTACACGTGACGTGTTCTACCTCTTCATAGCCGCATCCGCACTGCTCATAATCACTTACAAACCTAAGATGTCTGAGCTTGAGGACCTGGTCAAAAGGACAAAAAATATATAATAGAAGAAAAGAGGCTTTTGAATTACGGGGAGGATAACGATGGCTCGCAAGTTTCCTGACTGGAAAAAGTTATACAAGGATCGTGAGATCGAGGACCTGCCGTGGTTCTACCCCGGGTTGGATCCTGACCTGGAAAATGCCCTGGACAAGTTCGGAATAAGCTCCGGCAAGGCTCTTGATATAGGCACAGGCCCGGGGACGCAGGCTATAGCCCTTGCCGAGAGGGGATTTAAAGTAACGGGCACCGACCTCTCCGGCACCGCTATACGCAAGGCCCGCATAAAGGCGGAGGAGGCAGGCGTTACGGTGGACTTCCGCCAGGATGACATGCTGGACAGCACCCTCGGGACGACTTTCGACCTTGTCTTCGACAGGGGGGTCTTCCATACGATGCAGCCCGATATGAGGGCGGAATATCTAGGCTACGTATATGACCTGGTCAATCCTGGGGGATATCTATTCGTTAAGTGCTTCTCTCATTTAGAGACGATGGAGGAAGGCCCGCACCGTTTCTCACCCGATGAGATCAGGGACTACTTCTCGGGTAAGTTCGAGATATTATCCATAGATGATACGGTCTACCACGGTACGCTCGATCCATATCCGAGGGCTCTGTTTACGAGCATGCGCAAACCGGGAGCTTGATAAGAGGGTAACAGAAGAAGTTGGCCGATTATAATTTACAAGAACAGTTCTTAGACCTCAGGATCTGTATCTGTCTGTCAGGAGTATCCACGTAATCAGTTTGTTTAGACTGCCCTGTAGCCTCTCGCTTATCAAGTGGGCTGTTATGCCTGTAGCCCCTCTCTTTCATCTCGGCAACTATGTCATCATGTACGGCATAAAGGGCTTTGAGCTTGCCGGCCCACCTTAATGTCTCAGGATGCCTTGAATAACCTTTCTTGCCCTTAGTGAGGATATTCCAGATGGCATGAAGCTCTCTATGCTCACCAAGCAGGTGTTCACGACAAAGGCACTCAGGCTTTATATCCCATATTCTCATTATCTCTCCGCCACAGGTGCTCACTTCCTAATAAGGAATTATAAATGATAATATTCAAATGTAGAAATAATTGAGATAACATTGAGGAGCCATGTATAAGTACATACGATCATTGATCATTATATTAGCAATGGTGATCTTAACTGCAGCTGTTTCATGCAAAAAGAACGGGGGGCCTATTATGAGCGCACTTGAGGTGGTTAAACATGTTGATCTGGATCGATACACAGGCACCTGGTATGAGATAGCCAGGTATCCTAACAGCTTCCAAAAGGACTGCTACGAGAGCAGGGCTACTTACTCATTAAGAGATGACGGCAAAATATCAGTGTTGAACGAGTGCTACAAAGGCTCGAGGCAAGGTAAGCTTAGATCCGCCAAAGGCAAGGCCTGGGTAGTTGATAAGGAGACCAATGCCAGGCTAAAGGTTTCATTCTTCTGGCCCTTTTCAGGCGACTACTGGATCATTGAACTGGAGGAGAACTACCAGTATGTTGTGATAGGTCATCCTGAAAGAAAATACCTCTGGATACTTAGCCGCCAGAAAACAATGGGAGATGACCTTTATAATGCAATATTAAGCAGACTTGGATCAGTTCATAAATACGACATCTCACGGATAATGAGAACATCCGAGCAATAGGATATTTAAACTGGAATAATATGAGGATAATATGATCCAACAGTTAAGCATGGAACAGCTCAAAGAAACAATTGGAAAAGAGATCATAAGAGGTGATTGGATAGAAATAACACAGGACACTATTAATATATTTGCTGATTGTACCAACGATCATCAATGGATCCATGTAGATGCTGCAAAAGCAGAAAAAGGCCCCTTCGGAAAAACGATCGCTCATGGATTTCTGGTACTTTCTCTGATGGCACGATCTTTACTTGAACAGGGAGTTGCACCGGCCGGCTCGAAGATGCTAATCAATTATGGATTGAACCGCCTGAGGTTTACTAATCCTGTACCGGTCGGCTCAAAGATCAGAATGGTCGGTAAGCTGGCGGGAGTTGAAGAAAAGAACGGGGGAAGAGTTTTAGTGACAATAGAGACAACAATGGAGATCCAGGGGTCGGAAAAGCCTGCATTCATTGCCGACTTTCTTATAATGCATTTTTGTTAATACTCCTGAGGGTCAGATCCTGGATCAAAACTTAAGAAGTACAACTGCCGTCAACCGCGCATACATCCTTGCATCACCTTAATAAATAAAGTAAACTCTCTTTATTGGAGAAAGGGGGATAAATGAAGATATTCATTAGGATCACTATTATCTGCATTGCGGCACTCACGATTATCTCATGTGAGAAGAAGGTCAAGATGGTCGCGCATGATGAGATGATGGCAATAGAGACCGCAAATACATTTATCAGGCATCTGATGGCAGGCTCGTACGAGGAGGCCTATATGATGTTCACCGCTGACTACAAGGAATTCAGGCCCATTGATAGTTTCCGGGCCTCTGTTGAAGATAACATCGGGGTGCTGGGTAACTGGCGGACCGTCACATTCGATTATTACATGCTTGTCGGAGCAGAGCCTACTATAGAACTGTTATATATGGCCGATTTCGACGTAATGATAAATATCCCGCTCCACTTTATACTGGAGGGCACGATGTCCAGGGGGTACTCAATGAAGGTCATAGATTTCGGGCATAGCTACAAGCCATTCGGCGAGAACGATAACAGACCCCATTTGAGAATAGACAAAGCAGTGGTGGTCAGGAAGTAATTTTGACCGATTTTACCTTGAAATAAATATATCAATGCTCTTATAATTGCTTAGTTTCTACAAGAAGGGAGCAGGGTCCCACCCCCTCCGGGGCCCTGCTCCCGTTCCTTTTTGAGCAGACCTTTATATTGTCCTCAACTATTACCGCAAGCTTTTTCCAATCTGGCCAGCTAATCACCACCTCTGTTCATGAAATGCACATCCATGCACAATAAATGCAATTTACGCGTCTT
>CP070669.1:194699-202974 GCA_020351835.1 Nitrospirota bacterium | reverse complement strand
GGTGCCCGTATGTATCATTGATCTCCTTGAGATTGTCGATATCCGCGTAGAGCATATATATCCCAACCTTCATTCTGTTTGACATCTTTAACTGCTGCTCTGCAAGGGCAAAGAAACCTCTTCTGTTGTAAAGGCCGGTAAGCTGATCTGTAAGCGAAAGGTTTCTGAGGTCCTCCTCCATCCTCTTTCGATCGGTTATGTTCTTTGAAATGACGCTGACTGCAAATATGTTACCGTCATGGTCCTTTACAGGGCTCATAGTCTGCAGAAAATACCTGTCGTCCCTCGGGCTCTTATACTCGAACTGCATTGACATCCCGGTCTCGAAGATCTTACGTACCTTTTCAGTGAACTGCGATGAGATCTCGGAAGAATGAAGATCACTGTAGCACTTCCCTAAGTAATCGTTCTCTGAGATCCTGAGCCTTGAAATATGCTTCTTGTTCATGAACAGGTAACAGCTGTTCCTGTCCACAAGGTATATTGAATCGTCAGTGGAGTTAACCAACGTCCGGTATTTTTCCTCGCTCTCTTCTAGCGCCTTGACGGCCTTTATCCTTTCCTTCATCTCTTCGCTCAGCTGCTTGTTCGACTCCGCAAGCTCCACCGTCCTTTCCATGACCCGTGCTTCAAGCTTATCGTGGGCGCTCTTAAGCTCACTTTCGGCCTTGCGTCTCTCCCTTACCTGGTGCATAAGAGGGCTAAGAACAAAGAAATAAAGGATAGGTGAGACAAACATTATAAGAAGCGATGCATCCAGAAGGGCTTCCTCCAGCATGCTCATGGAAGGAAATATGGATACAAGGTACATGACGATAGCTTCGCCTGCAAAGATCGATATAGCTGTCATGAAAAGAACATTGAATGGTGAAGGCTGTTCCAGGTATAAGGCACTATCCGTTACTGACTGCACAGAATCGGCCTTTAGCAGAACAAGGATCAGAATGATAAAAAAACCGAACATAATAGAAAAGGTGACAAGGGAAGATTTCATTACTATCTTGTTCATCGCTGCTTTACTTGAAGAGATGTCGTAATAGATCTCGAACGCGCCAGAAAAATTCCCTGACGACATTATGGGTACGTAAGTCTCTACTACATCTTTTCTTACTACCCTTCCCTCAAGAGTTTTTGCATCCTTCTTTACAACTTTCGTAAAGACAATACCTTTGGCAACCGTATTATGAAAGTATTCCTTTTCGTTAATAGTTCCGATATCCTTTGAATCTGAGGAATAAATGATCGTGCCGTCAGGAGAGAAGATCTTCAACTTCTCAAGGTTCAGATCATTTTCAGCATGTACAATAGCTTTTGAATAAACAGATTGGTCGTTCAGCGTGCCATCATCGTTCATGACCATTGAGGCAAGATGCCTTGCAACCCGGATAGCGTCATCCTCAGCATTCTTGGCGGATATATTACCTATTGATGGGAATATAACGTAAAAGTTCACCAGGGGGTATAGAATTGCTATTGTACAGGCGATAATGAATATGTTCCTGAGTTTCTTCCCATATAACATTACTTATTTGCTCTCTTTTCTCTTATTGAACTGATGAGATATTTCAGTTCTTCACTCTTAAATATATATGATAATACTATATATATAACCATACACGATACTATGGTCAAGCTGAGATATATCACTTTATCAAGTACCATGCCGCTCTGTTGCCATATATCACTGATGAGCATTCTGGACCCTGCATATCCCATCACTAAAGATGCGATCAATGCCTTCATAAAGGAGGATGTAATACCCTTAATATCAAGTTCACGGATCTTATTATTCAGAAATATCAAAAGAAGAGTAAAATTTACGAAGGATGATAACGAGTTTGCCAGTGCGATACCCCGGTGTTCTATCATCTGCATAAGTGTATAGCTGCATACTACGTTGACGCATACGGCAACAATAAATATCTTAAAGGGGGTCTTCGTGTCGTGAAGTGAGTAGAAAGCAGAATTGGTAACCTTGCTGCCGGATATTGCCCAGATACCCAGTGAGTAATATAGCAGTGCGTCAGATGTGTTCAGCATCGCTACCTGATCGAACTCACCACGCTGAAAAAGGAGATTGACTATAGGTTCCCTAAGCGCTATCAGACCTGCCATGGAGGGGATAGCAATAAAGAAGAGCAGTCTCAGAGAAAATGCATAATCCTTTCGAAGAGAGGCCATGTCACCACGAGTTGCATGTAATGATAGTGATGGTAGTATCGCCGTACTGAGAGCCACGGCAAAGATCCCGATAGGGAAATGAATAAGCCTGAACCCTAGGTACAGATATGTTATGCTCCCTGCTGCAAGCAGAGAGGCAAATATATAATTAATGAGCGCGTTAAGCTGGGCGACGCCCATACTAAGAGATGCCGGGACGATAAGCTTTCCTATCCGCTTAAGGCCTTGATGAGCGAACTCAAAGAGAAAACCGAACCTGAACCCGCTCCTGTAAAAAGAGGGAACCTGGAACATCAGCTGTACTGCCCCGCCTGCCGTTACACCTATTGCTGCTGACACCACAGGTTCAGCCAGGCGTGAGTACATTAATATGATCGTTATGATCACCGTAGCGTTGAACCATGCGGATGAAAGCGCCGGGACAAAGAACACACGTCTAGTGTTAAGAGAGCCCATTGTGACAGCTGCGAGACTTACGAGAAAAAGGAACGGGAACATGATCCGTGTAAGCTTTACAGTAAGGTCGAACTTCGCAGGTTCATCTATAAAGCCCGGGACTATTATGCTTACAATGGCGGGCGCAAAGAATATCCCGAGCACGCAGAAACCACCGACAAAGAGAACGACAAAGGTAGAAACGACCTGAACAAGTTTTTCAGCCTCATTACCCCCGTGCTTTTCATCATACTCGGTCAGAACGGGGATGAACGCTGCAGACATGGCGCCCTCCGCGAAAAGTTCCCTGAAAAGGTTTGGTATCTTGAAAGCAGCGAAAAAAGCATCTGAGAAAAGAGAGGCACCGAAATACCGGGCTATTACCATATCCCTTATGAAGCCGAGTATGCGGCTGATAAAGGTTGCTATCGACATTAATGACGCGGAACGGGCGATCTTCTTCTTTTCGCTCATTTTGATGATTATATCACAATGTTTGACACATAAGATGTGTAATTGATAATCTCATGGGAGGTATATGAGCTAATGGGAATACTAAAGGAAATTGTAGATAAGAAAAGAGAAAAAGTGGATTCTGCAATGTCGCGGACCCCTGTGTCGGAGCTTAAGGAACGGGCCGGAGATACATCTGCTCCAAGGCCCTTCGATAGCTCTTTGATAAGGGGCGGTGAAGATGAGATAAAGGTGATCGCAGAAATAAAGAAGGCATCACCGTCTAAAGGACTGATAAGGAAGGATCTTGATCCCGCATCTATAGGGAGGATATATGAGTCATGTGGCGCTTCGGCGATATCTGTTCTTACCGAAGAGGATCATTTCATGGGAGATATCGGATACCTGAAAGAAGTAAAGGAGGCCACTTCCATTCCGGTACTCAGAAAGGACTTTATAATAGATGAATACCAGATATTCGAAGCCAGGGCATACGAGGCAGATGCAATACTCCTGATAGCGGCTATCCTGGAAAGGGGGCAGGCGGATGAATACATCCATATAGCAAAGGAACTGGGACTGTCCGTCCTGTTCGAAGCACATAACCTGAAAGAGCTCGATATGATACTTGGTGTGGGGGCCACAGTAGTGGGTATAAACAACAGAGACCTGGATACACTTGAGATAGACCTTAATACGACACTTGATATGATCAAGGATATACCGGACGACAGAACCATCGTGACCGAGAGCGGGATATCCGAAAGAAAGGATGTCGAGATCTTCAGCAGGTCCCGCGTAGATGCCATTCTGATAGGAACGGCCCTGATGAAAGAGAATGATATATCAGCCAGATACAGAGAGCTTTTCGGGTGACCTCTTATAAATGTACTTTGTTGGTGAAATAGTATAGAATATTTATCACTCGTCTCATCGGAAGGGAAATATAAAAAATAGATAATAAGGAGGCACTATGAGACAGACAAAAATCGTCCTTCCGGACAATGAAATCCCGACCAAATGGTACAACATAATGGCTGATATGCCTAACCTTCCCAAGCCGCCGTTGCATCCGGGAACGAAGCAGCCGGCAGGGCCAGATGACCTTACACCCATCTTCCCTATGGCCCTGATCGAGCAGGAGGTCAGCCAGGAGAGATGGATCGATATACCGGAGGAAGTGCTTGATGTATATACGCTCTGGAGGCCATCTCCGATGTTCAGGGCTCACAGGCTTGAGGAAGCTCTCGGAACACCGGCGAAGATATACTATAAATATGAAGGTGTAAGCCCTGCGGGCAGCCATAAGCCTAATACGGCGATTCCTCAGGCGTTCTATAACAAGCAGGCAGGGATGAAGCGTATCTCGACCGAAACGGGGGCCGGGCAGTGGGGTGCATCACTGGCACTTGCAGGAAGCCTGTTCGGTATTGATATCACCGTATATATGGTCAAGGTCAGCTATGGCCAGAAGCCATACAGAAGGATACAGATGGAAACGTGGGGAGCAGAGGTGTTTCCGAGCCCTTCTACCAAGACGCAGGCCGGAACAAAGATACTCGAAGGTGACCCTGACAGTCCCGGAAGCCTGGGAATAGCCATATCCGAGGCCGTGGAGGACGCAGCTACGCATCAGGATACGAACTATGCACTGGGCTCAGTGCTTAACCACGTTCTGCTTCACCAGACTGTCATCGGCCTTGAGGCAAAGAAGCAGTTCGAGATGGTAGGAGATTATCCCGATGTGATCTTCGGATGTTGCGGCGGCGGCAGTAATCTTGCCGGTGCAAGCTTTCCGTTCATTCAGGATAAGATAGCAGGCAAAGAACTGCGCGTTGTTGCCGTGGAGCCGCAGTCTTGCCCGACCCTTACGAAGGGTGAGTTCAGGTATGATTTCGGCGATACTATCGGGATGACACCGCTCCTGATGATGTATACCCTTGGCCACGACTTCGTGCCGCCGGGTATACATGCGGGCGGGCTAAGATATCATGCAGATGCTCCGCTTGTATGCCAGCTCTATCATGATGGCCTGATGGAGGCCGTCGCCTATGGTCAGACCGGAGTATTTGAAGCGGCGATACAGTTCGCCAAGACCGAGGGAATAATTCCCGCTCCTGAAACAGCGCACGCTATCAAGGGTGTGATAGATGAGGCCATCAAGGCCAAGGAAGAAGGAAAGGAGAGGACGATCTTCTTTAACCTTAGCGGCCACGGGTATCTGGACCTTCAGGCATACGCCGATTATCTCTCGAACAAGCTCCAGGATTATGAGTATCCCGAAGAAAAGATAAAAGAGGCGCTGTCTAAGCTCCCACAGATCTAAAGTTCAAATGAGTTAGCAAGAAGGCCCTGTGAACCTGCAGGGCCTTTTTTTATATGTTCCACTGTAAGAATATGATATTATTAATAAATACAATAAATTAAGTGTGGTTTCCAAATGGTGAAGATTAAGATATGCGGCATAACTAATAAAGAGGATGCCATGATGGCGGCAGAGCTTGGTGCTGACGCCCTGGGATTCGTTTTCTTTCATGAAAGCCCGAGATATATAGATCCAGGCAAGGCATCGGAGATCATCAGGGACCTCCCGCCGTTTGTTACAACTTTCGGGGTATTTGTTAACGAGGATAACGAAAAGATCGAGGATATAAGAAAGAATGCCGGCATAGATATCATTCAGCTCCATGGCGAAGAATCGCCCGCTGACTGTGATAAATGGAAAAGGGTGGTAAAGGCGTTCAGGGTGAGGGACTTTACTGACCTGGATGTGCTGGGTAAGTACAGAGTGTCTGCATATCTTCTTGATGCATATACAGAGGACCTTTATGGAGGCACCGGGGAGATTTTCAACTGGGATATAGCCGTAGAGGCAAAACAGTTCGGCAGGGTTATCCTCGCAGGTGGATTGCGGCCAGATAATATCGATAAGGCTGTGAAAATAGTCCGTCCTTATGCGGTAGATGTGAGCAGTGGTGTAGAGAAGAAAAAAGGCATAAAGGACCATGACAGATTAAGCGCTTTCATATATAATGCCAGGAATGCAGATGCAAGCTAATATCCGTTTAACGAGAACAGTACTATAGGTCGATGGAAATGAAGAGTTATGCCAAAATATTTTACTTATCAGTTGCTGCCGCACTGTTGTTCTGGCCGGTCGATGTATTGATCGACATGATGATCCATTATGAAGAGAGTTTCATTGAAGTGCTTACTGATAAGAAAGAAGTTTCGTTCAGGATACTGACCTCGATATTCATCATGCTGTTCGGTTTCACTGTCTCCCAGTTATTCAGGAAGCTTTCTGAGTCCGAGATTCTTGTCAGAGCAAGCGAAGAGAGGTACCGATCATTAGTAGAGTCTACGGAGGATTCCATCTACCTCGTGGACAGGGAGTCCAGATATATATTCATAAACGATGAGCACAGAAAGAGAATGGAACTTGACGGTGATGATTATATGAACACCAAATATGATAAATACCACACTACTCAGGAGACAGCGATATTCAAGGACGCGGTCGACGAGGTGTTAAGTAGAGGTATCTCTGTCAAGCAGGAGCACAAGAGCCTCAGGGACGGCAGGTATTTTCTCAGGACGTTCAGCCCTGTAAGGGGTGAAGATAATTCTATTGAGGCCGTGACCGTGGTATCCAAGGATATAACGGACCTCAAAGCTATGGAAGATACTCTTCATAATCTTGCGGTGACCGATGAACTTACAGGGATCTATAACAGGCGAGGGTTCTTCACAATTATTCATCAGCATTTAAAGATGTCTATAAGGAACAACAAAGCTCTTTTTCTGGTTTACATAGATGTTGACGGACTTAAGAACATAAATGATTCATTCGGTCATAATGAAGGGGATAATGCACTGAGGGACGTTGCTGACATTCTTAAAGAAACATACAGAGACTCTGATATCATTGCCAGGATAGGGGGGGATGAGTTCGTTGTCGTACCTGTTGAGTCTGATGAAGAAAGGGTGGAAATGATAGCGAAAAGGCTACAGGATGAACTTAAAAGGTACAGGGATTCTGATGTCAGAAAATATGACCTGTCGATCAGCTTTGGTATAGCTCAATTCGATCCGGCATCACCGGTCTCGATCGATGAGCTGCTGTTCGAGGCAGACAAAATGATGTATGTCTGTAAAAAAGGGAAACTGACGAGATGAAAAAACAGGTATGGAGTGAAAATATCAGAGATCTTTTTGCGTAGATACCCTGACAATTGTCTTAACATTTCCTCTGGGATTGAAATCGCCGATAACTTCAAGATATCTTGGTTTTAACTTCTTATTAAGTTCCTTGAATATCACGTTTACCGCGTCTTCATGTCCTATATGCCGGTTGCGAAAGGAATTGAGATACAGTTTTAGTGATTTCAGTTCAACGATCTTTTTCCCAGGTATGTAATCGACCTTGATCGTTGCAAAGTCAGGATACCCCGATCGCGGGCAAAGACAGGTGAACTCCGAAAAGGATATATTGATCTCGTAGTCCCTGTCCGTGTGCTGGTTGTCCCAGAGCTCGAGCTTTGCTTTTTCTATTTCCTTTTCACCGTACTTCTTTTTTTCCGCCATTTTTTACCCATGAAATCTTTCTTTATCAGGTGCATTTCTGATTGGCTTATTATAATGAATGGCCTGTTGATTATTCTATAAAAGCCCTATTTTTCTTTATGTTGACAAAGATATCGAGGTTCTGGTTATAATACTAATCTCGGTTCTTATGATCGTCGCATTTCTGCGCGTATAAGTGACTGTTTGTTCTTTGATAAATGCCTAAAAAGTGCGTGCTAGCCTGTTAATCAATTCAAGGTTTTTCAGTTATAACTGAGAGTTTGATCCTGGCTCAGGACGAACGCTGGCGGCGTGCCTAACACATGCAAGTCGAACGGAGTGCACGGAGCAGATCCCTTCGGGGTGACGCACTGTGTTACTTAGTGGCGCACGGGTGAGTAACACGTAGGTAACCTGCCCTTGGGACCGGGACAACCAGTGGAAACGCTGGCTAATACCGGATAAGACCACGTATTGGGATATATGTGGGAAAAGGAGCAATCCACCTGGGGATGGGCCTGCGGCCTATCAGGTTGTTGGTGGGGTAAAGGCCCACCAAGCCGAAGACGGGTAGCCGGTCTGAGAGGACGGTCGGTCACACTGGAACTGAGATACGGTCCAGACTCCTACGGGAGGCAGC
>CP070669.1:170846-194599 GCA_020351835.1 Nitrospirota bacterium | reverse complement strand
TCCTTCCGACATATTACGGCTGGCTTCTGAAGATATTAAAGGCATCATCTTGGTGGGCGGTGGGGTGACTTCACATGTGGCCATCTTGGCACGTTCGCTCCAGATTCCTCTAATGATTGCAGACGAGCCGCAGTTGCTTCGTATTGCCGAGGATACGCCGGTTATCATGGATGCGGAAAACGGCAGTATCTATGTGAATCCAGATGAAGAAGTTGTCAGAGAATATGAACAGGAAGAGGATGCCCACTTAGTGCCAGGAATTTCATCTCAGGCTATTTTACCCGAGACGTACAGCCTCGACGGAATTCGAATCCAACTACTGGCAAACATTAATCTTTTGCGCGACCTTAAACTTGCCCGTGAGCTGAAAGCCGAGGGGATTGGACTCTATAGATCCGAGTTCCCATTTTTGATTCGTTCGGCAGTTCCCTCCGAGGAAGAGCAATTTTTTATCTATCAGCGTCTGTTTGACGAGATGCCCGGGAAAGACATCACCATTCGCACTTTGGATATCGGCGGTGATAAACTGCTAGCCTATCAGGATCTCAAAAGTGAGGCCAATCCAGAATTGGGATTGAGAGCCATTCGTTTCTCTTTGCACCACAGAAATATCTTTCATCAGCAGTTACGTGCAATACTTCGAGCTGCTGCAGGTCATAAAACAGTGCGGATCATGTTTCCCTTGATTTCTTCTTTGGATGAATTCCAACAGGCCAGACAGGCAGTATATGACTGCCTGCATACACTTGAAATTGAAAATCTGCCTCACCATCAGCATCCTTTAATTGGCGTATTGGTGGAACTGCCTTCAATTGTGGAGGTCATTGATGAGCTTGTAGCTGAAACCGATTTCCTATCGATTGGCACAAACGATTTTGTGCAATATATGCTGGCCGTTGACCGTACCAATGAAAAGGTGGCCGAGTATTATCAACCCTGTCACCCCGCGGTTTTGAGGAGCTTATCAAAAATGGTGAAGGCGGCAAATTCTCAAAATAAAAAAATATCCGTCTGTGGCGAATTGGCACATGATAAAGATTATATCCCGTTTCTTCTTGGTATTGGGATTCGAATTTTGAGCGTCTATCCCAAATTCTTGCCTTCAGTCCAAAATATAGTTTCAAATTTAAAGATTTCAGAATCTGAAGCATACGCTCAAAGACTTTTATCCGAGGCAACGATCCGAGGGGTGCGCCTTGCTATTGAGAAATTGAATAAAAATACGAAACCTAATCCTATAATTCAAGTGTAGGGGGAAAAGTGCAAAATCAAAATAATTTAAGTGAATATCGATCCGGCGATGAAAGCAAGCGCTATAATTTAATGGACGGTGCCACGGGTGAAGGATTGCAGGTGATCAGGGAACTCGAGGAGCAACGCAAAATATCAGCTGATTTGAGCATGCCCTTGGAAGAGCGTCTGGAAGCCTATGAGGACATATTTGATTCTGAAGTTGGCGACACCTCACTTGTGCGCGCGCGCAATATCGAACGTGAAGTCAGTTTGCGCCAGATCTATCTTAAATTCGAAGGCGGCAATCCCACGGGTACACAAAAGGACCGGATTGCATTTGCCCAGGCCATGGATGCCTTGCGACGCGGCTATGATACCATCACCATGGCAACATGTGGAAATTACGGTGTCGCCATGGCGCTGGCCGCATCCTTCGCGGGGCTCCAATGCCGCATCTGTATTCCCCAAAACTACCATACCAGCCGGATAAAAGAAATGAACGAGCTTGGAGCAGAAATTGTCCGGGTTGCCGGGGATTATGAAAGAGCGGTAACTGTTTCCCAGGCGCTGGCCCAAGAAAAGGAGCTTTACGATGCCAATCCCGGTGGTGAAAATACGGTCACGCAGCTGCGTGCTTATGGGCAAATCGCTTATGAAATTTACGACGAGCTGCGGGATGCACCCCTGGCCGTTGCCGTTCCGGTTTCAAACGGGACCACCCTCGCCGGCATTTATCGGGGCTTTTTGAGCCTGTATCGCCGCGGCAAAACCTCACGCATACCTCGCATCATCGCCGGATCGTCGTTCCGCAAAAACCCTATTGTACAGGCCTTTCATAAGAACATTCCGAAATGTGAAGACCTGAACCCTGAACAAATTCGGGAAACCAGCGTAAACGAACCGCTGATTAATTGGCATGCCATTGACGGAGATATTGCCCTGGAAGCAATTCGCCTGACCAACGGCTGGGCAGCGGATGCCTCCGATAAGACCATGCTCTCCTATTCGAAACTGATTCGAGAGAAAGAGGGCCTGCAGGTTTTGCCGGCCGCAACCGCCGGCTTGATCGCCTTAATGGAACAGCATCAGAAAGAACCACTATCTGGTGATCGTTATGTCGTTATGTTAACTGGGAGGAAATCATGAACCAAATGCCTGAGGGAAATGCCATCGTATATTGTGAGGGAGCCTTCAACACGCCTAACGGTAAAACGGCCAATGGATTGGTCAGGTTCACCAGGCGGTATCGCGTACTTTCGGTTATTGATTCTCGCTATGCTGGCCAGGATGCCGGTGAGGTATTGGACGGTAGCGCAAATCAGATTTCGATTTTCGGCTCCCTGGATCAGGCCGTAAATGAGGCCGATAGCCATACGCATCCTGCCACGCACTTTGTTGTCGGCCTGGCCCCGGACGGCGGCCGCCTAACTATAGAAGCGCGGCAGGATGTCAAAAAGGCCATCTCATATGGGTTGGATGTGGATTGCGGCCTGCACGATTACCTGTCAGAAGATCCTAAAATGATCAAACTGGCGGCGCAATATGGTGTTAAAATCCGAGATATTCGCAAACCACCGCAAATCCATAACCTTCATTTTTTCAGTGGTAAAATTAAAGCAGTCGAGGCCTTGAAAATTGTAGTGCTGGGAACCGACTCGGCAATTGGTAAACGCACGACGGCCTGGCTGCTCGTCAACGGTTTCAAGGATTCGGGGCTGCGCGCCGAGATGATCGGCACTGGTCAGACAGCCTGGATGCAGGGGGCCAAATACGGGATTATTATGGACTCTCTGGTGAACGATTTTGTTGCCGGCGAAATTGAGCATGCGGTATGGACCGCTTGGAACGAAGAAAAACCCGATATTATGGTCATTGAGAGGATTGGCCCGGAGAAAGCCAAGAACCTCGTTCCTTCTCGTCTCTGGCAGGATAAATGTTCCGTTCTTCTGTATATGGTCGGCAAGCCAGTTTCCGTACTTTGACATCAGAAAGAAGTAGTTCTCCTCTTGTATCTTCTCGACAGGCCTACCGCAATCAGGGCAGTTGCCCTCATCAAGTTCCTTTTCGGTCCAGAAGCGTTCATCGGGAGTACAATACCACCCCTCATACGAGCGCTTGACTATCTCACCTTTGTCATATAAGCGCTGGAGCATCTCCTGCACTATCTTCTTATGTTCCTCGTCGGTTGTCCTTATAAACGAATCGTTTGAGATCTCAAGAGCCTTCCATAACTTCTCGAAGTTGAGGACCATCTCGTCGGAATGCTCTTTAGGCGATATGCCTCTTGCCCTCGCCGCTTCATCCACCTTCTGACCGTGTTCATCGGTCCCGGTAAGAAAGAACACATCCCTTCCTCTCAAGCGGTTATAACGTGAAAGTATATCTGCGGCCACCGTTGTATAAGCATGTCCGATATGCGGAACATCATTCACATAGTATATTGGGGTAGTTACATAGAAGGTAGATCTCATTTACTCTTTTTCTTCTTCTTTCTTCTGCGGTGGAATTTCCGTCCTCTGCGCCTCTTCTTATCAGCATCGCTTTCAGCAGCAGGCTTCTCACCTGCAGGCTCTTCTTTCTGCCGCGGTGATGCTGCCTCTTCTTTCACGGGTTTCTCCCTGTGATCTGGCCTGTGTCGCTTTGGTCTCTGGTGCTGATCCTTTTCCTTTCTTGCCTCGACAGGCTCTTTTTCTTTTTCATCTGCAAGAACTACGGCCTCAATTTCATCAGTGATCTCGATGTCCTCTTCCGGTTCGATGGCAGCCCGCTTGAGCTCTTCCTCTTCTGCTTCGTAGGCCAGGCAACACATAAGCCTGCCGCAAAGTCCGGACAGTTTGCTGGTGTTCAGCACAAGCTCCTGTTTCTTTGCCATCTTGATAGAGACCGGGGCGAAGCCTGTAAGAAAAGTACGGCAGCACACCTCTCTCCCGCATACTCCTATTCCTCCTACAAGTTTTGTCTCATCCCTTACCCCGATCTGTCTCATCTCTATCCGTGTCTTGAACTTCGATGCGAGGTCCTTAACGAGCTCTCTGAAGTCTATCCTGCCCTCAGCCGTGAAGTAGAAAATGATCCGCTTTCTATCGAGCGTTACCTCAGTACATACGAGTTTCATAGGAAGTCCCCTGGCATGGATCCTTTCGAGACAGAAAGCCCTAGACTCGCTCTCCAGCTCTTCGTTATCCTTCCTTTTTTCCAGGTCCTTATCGTTGGTCTTTCTTAACACGTTCTTCAGGTCTTTCTCTTCATCGCTTATCGGAAGTCTTTCCGTGACAACACTGCCTATCGTTACGCCAAAACTGGACTCTACAACAACGGAATCACCCTTGCGTATGTCATCGCCGTTGACCTTGAAGTAATAAAGCTTACCGCAGGGCCTGAACCTTACACCTATTTTATCTGGCACTATCCTTTTCCTTCCTCTGCCTTATTGAACCGACCAGGACCGACATATAGTTGAACACTATGGACTTGTTCAGATTAAAGGCCGTCCTCTTTCTCAGGTTCATCAGCTCCTCATAAATGTCAATTATAACTTTAATATCAATTTCTTTGCCCAGCTTCAAAACATCAGAGGGCAGATCCGGATTGATCAGGGGGGCGTCCTCCCCAGAGCATGCACTAACAGCCATATCCCGTACGAAAAGGATAAAGTGATCAAGTATCTCGTCTATAGTCTCGCGTTCTTTAGGCGCTGTTACTTCGATGCCTTTCAACATATCAATGAACACATCAAGCGCTTCATCTCTTTTCGCAAGTGCCTCATCGTCCAGAAGTCTTCCAACCCTTCCCATGGCAAATCTTAACTTTGCATCGTCCACCTCAAGGTCAGCCGATACCGCGACGTTCCTGAGCTCGTTCTCTGACAACGTATTGAACCTTACCCTCAGGCATCGTGACCGCACTGTATCGGCAAGCGACTCGGACCTCGACGATACGAGAATTATGATGCTGTCAGCCGGGGGCTCCTCAAGGGTCTTAAGGAAAGCGTTCTCAGCCTGTCTGTTCATGGAATCGGCATCATCAACTATGACCACCTTTTTTCTTCCCTCATACGGAGTGAACGAAAGGAACTCTTCTATCGACCTGACCTGTTCAACGCTTATAAGCCGCCCCTCGGGTGATACTACCGTGATGTCAGGGTGCTGCATTGCATCGACCTTCCTGCATGAAGAACAGTGACCACAACCATCCTCTTCTTCAACTGACTCACAGTTAAGTGCCTTCGCCATCTCGACCGCGGCCTTGAACTTGCCTATCCCCTTCTCACCGCTGAAAAGATACGCCGTGGCCAACCGGCCGGTGTTCATTAATCCCAGAAGGACCCTTTTGGCACGTTCCTGCCCTATCACATCACTCAGAGGCACCGGTCGCTCCTTTCATGAACTCCGTTAAAACCTTTATTATTTCTTCAGATACCTTTTCTATTTCCTGCCCGCTATCAATTACCCGGACCCTGTCACTTTCTTTCTCTGATATCTCAATGTATCCCTTTCTTACTTTCTGGTGGAACTCTTCAGCCTCAAGCTCAAGCCTGTCCACTTTGTTAGCCGTCCTATTGCGGCTCAGTCCCGCTTCTACTTCAGTATCAAGAAGAAACGTGATATCCGGCTTAATACCTCCGGTACAAATATCATTAAGCTTATGTATAAGCTCCATATCAAGGCCCCTTCCATAGCCCTGATAGGCCACCGTGGAATCCGTGAACCTGTCACATACGACGACTTTGCCTGACCTCAACGCAGGAACTATCACCTCATCAACATGCTGTGCCCTTGAAGCTGCGTACAGCAGCAGTTCGGTCCTTGCTGACATGGCCTTGTTGTCTACCGACAGAAGGATCTGCCGTATCTCATCTCCTATGGGAGTTCCCCCGGGTTCGACCGTTCTCACGTGACCGATACCTTCCTTGAACAGGTGTTCACATAGGAGATCGGTCTGAGTTGATTTCCCTGTTCCCTCTATACCTTCAAAAGTTATGAAGATGCCTTCATAGGGCATGGTCAGCCGCCCAATATCTCTTGTTTTAGTTCGCGGAGAAGTCCGAACACCTTCTCTGACTCAACTACGGTCAGTGATCCGGCTCCACAAGAAGGCGTAAGAATAACACGCGAAGCAAGGTCCTCCCTGCCAAGTTTCTTCGACAGCTGACCGAACTGCTCTCTCAGGGTATCGGCAAGTACATCGAGTGATGCGTCACCTATCGCATCATTGGTGGGAACGATCCCCCACGCTATTCGTCCACCTCTATCAAGGAAATCAGAAAGCGGATCGGTATAGATACTGAAATTATCAAAATAATCATAAGCATCAAAATTGACCACATCTATTCCGCTCTCCTCTACCATCTGCCAGTCTGCCTTACCGCAACAGTGAATAGCTGAGACACCTCCCGCTTCCTTTATACCTTTTACCGTCTCTGAAAGAAGCCTCTGGGCCTCTTCATTAGAGACACCCACATAGGATGAGGTCCCAAGCGCAGAGAGTATGGGTTCGTCAATAAAGATCATGACTTTATCACAGAAACTACCGAGCTCCTCTATCTGCCATCTCGCCTTGGACACAAGGACCATTATGGCTATCTCCCTCAGCTCTTCGTTGAAGTACACGGGCCTGCCTTCTTCGTCTTTAAGACCTAGCGTATAGGTCAGTGGTCCTGTAATATGACCCTTTATGGCCGGGAACCGGTTGCCTGCTATCTTACCCGTGAATACCTTAAATCCTTCCGCATAACCTTCCGATATAGGGAGAAGAGTGCTGTCGGAGTAAGTATCGTAGAACTCATTTATTTCATCCGAACTTCCTTGATCGACCCAGATCTTGCTGCCCGAATCATCGAGGCGCACTCCGGGCATACCCTCAGAGTATTGAGGTATCATCAGCTCCCTGAATGACCTCTTCGGAAGTTGAGGCCAGAAAGGGATATCCACACTTCCAAGGATCAGATCACAAGCAGATCCCGCATCTGTATGGGGCATGCTTCCGATGCCGGTTGTACTAAATTTAGTAAACATAATGAATAATACATCATCAGCAAAGGTTCTGACAATAAACGTTTTTTCAGTAGTTATATAGTTTATTAATCAATTATTTTATTGACAGTCTTAGGGTAAAGGCCTTATAATTTAGTAAGGAAGTGCTGGCGAGGTATTAATTTACAAGTTTGTATAATATTTTATATAATAATTATAAGAAAGGTTCTGTGCGGGATGTTACCCTCCCTTCTCGCACAGGGCACCTGGGGTTCCCCCCATCACCCCGGGAAATATGAGGGGGCGCTCTCTTAAGGCGCCCCTTTCATTATTTCAGGTCATATTAACCGGTTCTATTCCTCTATGCTAATAGCTTCTTCGGGGCAGTTCTCCTCGGCCGCCTCGCAGCATCCGGCAAAATCACATGCATCCTCATCTATCACCCTTGATTTTCCGGTATCGTCATCAACATGAAATACTGCAGGACAGATCTCCTCGCATGCTCCGCAACCGATGCACCTGTCTTCATCTACCTTTACCTTCATAAGATCTCCTGTTCCATATCATAATCCTGGGATTTTAGATTATATCCTTTCCTCCCCCTTTTTTCCATTTCGGGCTATCCGTAGTGTCAGCAAAGCAATAAAGGGGACATGACACGCTGCAAGAGCTGCCCCACATCGCAATATGTCGGCATTTTTTATAGCAATCACTTTATTCTTATTGGAATTTTTTGTTAAATTATAGGTTCTTAAGTCTTTTTAATAAGAGGGACAACACGATGGATAAACTTGATAAATTACGTAAGAAGATCGATGAGACCGATGAGAAGATACTGAAGCTTCTCAATGAAAGGGCCGAGATAGTGCTTGATGTAGCGGAGCACAAGCGAAACGAGGACAAGGTCTACTATGCTCCGATAAGGGAAAGAGAGATCCTTGAGAGGCTGCAGGCCAACAATAAGGGACCTTTCCCCAACGATGCCCTTAAGGTGGTCTTCAGGGAGATCATATCGGCGTCGCTGGCAATGGAAAAACCGCTTGAAGTAGCATGCCTTGGTCCCCTTTCAACATATACCCATCTCGCAGGAGTAAGACACTTCGGTTCCTCTGCCAAGTTTATCCCGGTAAAGAGCATTAAGGAGGTCTTTGAAGCGGTGGAGAGCGCTCAAGCTGATTACGGTGTGGTGCCGATCGAGAACTCTACCGAGGGCGTGGTCAGCTACACCCTGGATATGTTCGTGGATTTCGACCTCAATATAATCGCGGAGATCATGCTCGAGATATCCCATAATCTCCTTTCGGTCAGCGGGAAGATGGAGGATATAAGGAAGATATACTCTCACCCCCAGCCCGTTGCTCAGTGCAGAAGATGGCTTGAGCGTAATCTGCCAAACATCCCTGTATACGAATCTTCCAGTACCGCTAAGGCCGCTGAGCAAGCGTCGGAAGAAAATGATTCAGCCGCGATCGCCAGTGAGCTTGCTGCGAAGACATATGATCTCAATTTCGTACACAGGGCTATAGAGGACAATAAGAACAACTATACCAGGTTCCTTGTTATCTCAAGGGATGCTGTACCGAGGTCCAATAACGACAAGACATCCATAATGTTCTCTATCAAGGACAGACCCGGGGCACTGTTCGATATTCTGACACCGTTCAAGCGGGCAAAGATAAATCTGAAGAAGATAGAGTCGAGGCCTTCACGAAGGAAAGCGTGGGAATATATCTTCTTTGTAGATATGGAAGGACATATTGAGGACAAGAGAGTCGAAAAGGCCATTGAGGAAATAAAGGACAATTGTCTTTACCTGAAGATACTTGGTTCCTATCCTCAGAGTGAGTAAGATTACAGGAGGAACATCTGATGATCAAGTCTCCAGATTATATTTCATCTATTCAGCCATATGTGCCCGGCAAACCCGTAGAGGAGGTTGAAAGAGAGCTGGGCATAAAGGATTCGGTCAAGCTCGCTTCTAATGAGAACCCGGTGGGACCGTCACCTCGAGCCCTAGAGGCATTAAAGGGGGCGGGGTCCGATCTTAACAGGTATCCCGACAGCGGAGCGTTCTACCTGGCCAGGAAACTGGCGCAGATCAACGGAATAAAAGAAGAGCAGATAATTATGGGTAACGGCTCGAACGAGATACTGAACTTTGCGGCTTATGCATTCCTGACAGATAAGGACAGCGCCGTGATGGCATGGCCGTCATTTGTTGTATATCCTCTTGCAACCCAGTCGGTCGGCGCTGAATCGGTAAAGGTACCGCTAAAGGATATGAAGCACGATCTCGGTGCAATGGTGAAAGCAATAAAGAAGAACACGAAGATCGTGTTTATCGCAAATCCTAATAATCCGACCGGCACTACTAACGGAAAAGATGAGTTTGCAAGGTTCATGGATGCTGTCCCGGAGGGCGTACTTGTTGTAGTGGATGAGGCATATTATGAATATGTGCAGGACGGCGACTATCCGGACTCCATGCGATACCTTAAGGATGGAAGGGATATCCTCATACTAAGGACATTCTCGAAGATATACGGCCTTGCAGGCCTGCGCATAGGATACGGTTTCACAACAGAAGAGATAGCGACCGAGCTCAACAAGGTCAGGCCTCCGTTCAATACGAACTCCTTAGCTCAGATGGCTGCTATAGCCGCTCTTGATGATGATGAGCATATAAAGAGGTCAGTAGCGGTAAATGAGGAAGGTAAGCAGTTCCTCTATAAGGAGCTGCAGGACCTGGGCCTTCATTACGTAAGAACTGAAGCTAATTTCATCTTCGTGTCCCTGGGGGATATTACGGCCCAAAAGCTTAATGATGAGCTGCTCAGAAGAGGTGTTATTGTGCGACCTATGGGAGAAAAGGCGGTCAGGATAACGATCGGGCTTAAGGATGAGAACGAGAGGCTTATAAAGGCAATGAAGGAGATCTTTTAATGGATATTATCGTATTAAAACCGTCGGCTAAAGATAAGGACATACGACACATAGTCAAGAAGCTTGAGAGCAAAGGCCTACGGTCACATGTCTCTAAAGGGACGGAAAGGACCATCATAGGGGTAATAGGTGACACATCAAAGATATCTGAAGATGAGGTCGCCGGTGTAAGAGCGATCGACGCCGTTGAAGATGTAATGAGGATCATCAAACCCTACAAGCTGGCCAGTAGGGAGTTCAAAAAAGAATCTACTGTAATAGATGTTGGAGGGGTCAAGATAGGCGGTAAAAAGATCCCTATAATAGCCGGGCCATGTGCGGTGGAAAGCAAGGTCATAGTAAAGAACATAGCTACGAAGGTAAAAGATGCCGGGGCTTCCTTCATCAGGGGCGGTGCCTTTAAGCCAAGAACGTCACCATACTCATTTCAGGGTCTTGGAGAGGAGGGACTGAAGATCCTTGCTCATGCCAGGGAAAAGACAGGTCTGCAGGTAGTGACCGAGATCATGGATCCCAGGGACCTTGATGTGATGGTACAGTATTCAGATATCATCCAGATCGGGGCAAGGAACATGCAGAACTTCAGGCTTCTCCTTGAGGTGGGCACCATTAATAAGCCGGTACTATTGAAGAGAGGCCTGTCGGCCACGATAAAGGAATGGTTGATGGCAGCCGAATACATCATGTCAAAGGGAAATCTTAACGTTATACTTTGTGAAAGAGGGATAAGAACGTTCGAGACGTCAACCCGCAATACGCTTGACCTCTCCGCGATCCCGGTACTTAAAGAACAGACACATCTGCCGGTCATCGTCGATCCGAGCCACGCGGTAGGAAAAAGAAGCCTTGTTGCTCCCATGTCAAAGGCTGCCGTTGCGGCAGGAGCCGATGGTCTGCTGATCGAAGTACATACAGACCCTGAAGAAGCACTTTCTGACGGTGAACAGTCCCTGACCCCCGACGCCTTTGCCGAGCTGATAAACGAGCTTATACCCATTGCCAAAGCCGTGGGGAGAAGTATTTAGGTCATGAATGTCAATAAAGTAACTATAATCGGCGTAGGCCTGATCGGTGCTTCTTTCGCGCTTGCACTAAAAAAAAATAATATCGGCTCAGAGATCGTAGGCTCAGGAAGGACCGAAAGCAATCTGAAGGAAGCCCTCAATAAGGGGATCATAGATTCGTATGACCTTGATCACCGTGAGGCATGCAGAGACGCCGACCTGATAGTACTTGCTACTCCGGTAGGTTGTTTCAAAGATATTATATCGAACATCAAGCCATCACTGAATGATGGCGTAATACTAATAGACGTCGGAAGCACCAAGGCGAATTTCATAAGTGCACTTGAGGCTGAACTTCCTGAAGGAGTATCATTTGTCGGAACACACCCAATAGCGGGAAGCGACAGGTCTGGGATCGGTTCTTCATCCGCCGACCTCTTCGAAGGATCCGCATGTATATTGATAGAAACCGGCAGGACCGACGCAGAAGTCATGGATAAAGTTGAAAGTATATGGGAGAAGATCGGTGCCAGGACATCGAAGATGTCGGCAGATAAGCATGACAGGGTCTTCTCATCGGTCAGCCACCTTCCCCACCTTGTAGCGTACGCTCTGGTCAGGACCGTCACTGAGATCGATCCGGAATATATTAAGTATGCCGGGCAGGGTTTTAAGGACACAACAAGGATAGCCATGAGCTCACCTGAACTCTGGGCGGATGTCTTTAACGGCAATAAGGTCAATATTAAGGAACAGCTGGACATACTGATAGACAGCCTGAAGACCTTAAGGGATCTCGCGGAATCGGATGATAAAGCGCCCCTGATATCACTGCTAAACGACATTCGAATATCGAGAGCAACGATTGAATAGCATGAAGATCAGCAGGGTCAACTCGTTCTCAGGGGAGTTCAGCCCTCCTCCGGACAAGTCAGTATCTCACAGAGCGGTATTCTTCTGCTCGATAGCTCAGGGTAAAAGCCGTGTAAGCAATTTCCTGTTCGCCGAGGACCCTATGAGCTCGGTAAATGCATTCAGGGAGCTCGGCATAGATATACTGGAGGAAGGTGATGGACTCATAATTAACGGGAAGGGTCTTCACGGCCTTAAAGAACCCAGGAATGTTATCGATTGCGGCAACTCCGGCACAACGATGAGGTTGCTTACAGGCCTTCTGTCAGGCAATCCCTTCCTGAGCGTTCTTACGGGGGACAGTTCCCTTCGCAAAAGACCGATGTCAAGAGTGATCGAGCCATGCTATGCGATGGGAGCATATATAAGGGCAAGGGACAAGGACCGTTATCCGCCAATTGCCATAATTGGAAAAGAGCTCTCTCCTATAAAGTTTAAAATGCCTGTTGCTTCCGCTCAGTTAAAATCTGCATTGATGCTCGCGTCTCTTTATGCAAAGGGGAGGTCTGAAATAATCGAGCCTGCCCCATCAAGGGACCATACGGAAAGGATGCTTCCCTCGTTCGGAGCTAATGTAAAGATGGACGGCCTTAAAATAACGGTCGACGGAGGCACCGACCTGAGGGCGGCTGATGTCCTCGTTCCGGGGGATATCTCGTCGGCGGCATTTTTCATCGTAGCCGCACTTATCATAAAAGGTGCCGAGATAGTAATAAGGGATTGTGGTGTCAATCCGTCAAGAACAGGACTGATCAATGTGGTCAAGCGTATGGGAGGCAACATAACCATAGAGAATGAACGAACTATCTCGGGAGAACCCGTCGCCGATATAATCTGTAAATACTCACCTGATATGACTGCTGCAGTGATATCCGGTAATGATATACCATTGCTAATAGATGAGTTCCCTATCATATCTCTTCTGGCATCTCAAGCCGAAGGTGTGACCCAGATAAAGAACGCTGAGGAGCTCCGCATAAAGGAATCTGACAGGCTCAGCGCCATGACGAAAAACCTTGCCGGGCTTGGGGTAGAGGTAAAGGAGCTCACTGATGGAATGGAGATCATAGGAAAGACCGACCTGAAAGGCACAAATGTAAAGAGCTTCGGTGATCATAGAATTGCAATGACAATGGCCATTGCAGGTCTTATATCGAGCGGGGAAACGGTAATAGACGACATATCAAGCGTACGAACATCATTTCCGGGCTTTTTTGATGCCCTGAGCAAGCTATGCGGATAGCATAATATGGGGAAGGTCATAGCCATAGACGGACCCTCAGGCTCAGGCAAAAGCACGATCTCAAAAAAGATAGCGGACAGACTCGGATACACCTACCTTGATACCGGGGCACTGTACAGGTCCGTAGCTCTCAAGTTAAGGAACAGCTCGGTGCCGGAGGACGCGTCGGATGCAGAGATCGCTTCGATACTGAAGGATACCTCAGTAAAAGTGAGGGACGGTGATATCTACCTTGACGGGGCTCTGGTCGGGGACGAGATAAGGACCACCGAAATAGGACACTACTCATCAGTGTTCTCTGCCCGGAAGGTTGTAAGGGACTTCCTGTTCGATATCCAGCGAAGTGCTTCCGATGACAATGATATTGTAGCGGAAGGACGCGATATGACGACCGTTGTCTTTCCGGACGCTTATCGAAAGTTCTTTCTGACAGCATCCGATGAGGAAAGAGCCGGTCGAAGGTTCAGACAGCTGAAGGACAAAGGCATGGATATAACGGTGCAACAGGCAATGGACGATGTAAAGAAGAGAGATGAAAGGGACAGTAATCGAGATATAGCACCATTGAAAAAGGCCGAAGACGCGACAATGATTGACACGTCTTCGATGTCTATCGAACAGACTATAGATATCATTTTGGAACACATAACCGGCTAATGTACAATCTTTTCAGAGAACTATTGCGTATCTTCTACAAGCTCCTGTTCAGGTTCGAGGTATCTGGCAGGGATAACATACCGAAGGAAGGAGGGGTGATAGTTGCATCCAATCATCTGAGCTTCCTTGATCCTCCGTTCGTTGGAATGGCCATAAAGAGAAGGGCGACGTTCATGGCGCATAGCGGTTTGTTCAGGATACCCTTGCTTGGCAAGTTCGTAAGTTCGTTCTCGATCCCGGTCGACAGACATAATCCAAAACCCTCCACGGTCAAGGAGGCGGTCAGGATACTAAGGAAAGGCGGTCTTATCGTGATCTTTCCCGAAGGGACCAGGAGCTCGACCGGTTCTATCGGAGAGGAGAAAAGAGGTGCGGCAAGTATTGCCGCCCTGAGCGGGGCAGCGGTAGTTCCGGCTCGAATAGAGGGGACCGAAAAGGCATTACCGGTCGGGGCACGTTTCATAAGGCCTAAAAAGATCAGGATAACCTTCGGAGAACCTATCACAAGACGCGCTGATGAATCAGGTAAAGACTATCAGAACCGTCTGTCCGAAAATCTACTTGAAATCATAAAGAATCTAAGGTTTTCATAAGGTTTCATTCCTCCTGAACACACTGTTATAATGTTGAGTGATGGAGATCCACGTTGTCAAGAAAGCCGGTTTCTGCTTTGGCGTAAAAAGAGCCGTAGATCTGGCCTTTCAGGTCGCTGAAGATGATTCGCAGCCTGCGGTTACCCTGGGGCCCATAATTCACAATCCACAACTCATTGAAAAACTTAAACAAAAAGGCGTTGAGGTCGTAGATTCAGCACCTGATGATGATAGTACGATAGTCATCAGAACGCATGGGATCGAGCAGGACCTCTTTGATGAGTTAAAGCGGTCCGGTCACAAAATCATCGATGCGACCTGTCCGTTTGTTAAAAAAGCACAGGAATATGCTAAACTCCTGTCTGATGAGGGATACCAGGTGCTTATTCTGGGGGATTCCAATCATCCTGAGGTCAAGGGGATAATGAGCTACGCGGGGGATGGTGCGAGCGTTATCACCGCTGATTCAGACCTTCCCAGGCTTAAAAGAAAGGTAGGGATTGTCGTTCAGACCACCCAGCCCTTAGAAGCCCTCAAGACTTTGATATCAAGAACGGTCGGGAAAGTTACCGAGCTTAAAGTGTATAATACGATCTGTAACTCTACAGCCCAGAGGCTGAAAGAGACCGAGAGCATGGCAAAAAATGTCGACGTCATGATAGTGGTCGGCGGTAAGAACAGTGCCAATACGACTCAGCTGGCAAAGCTATGCGAATCTCTCGGGATTAAGACGTATCATATTGAAACAGCATCCGAGATAGAGGCTGGCTGGATCAGGGGGAGTAGCAAGATAGGTATAACTGCAGGGGCATCTACCCCTGAATGGATCATAGAAGAGACGAAAGAAAAAATAAAGGACATAGGAGGATAATTTATTAATGGAAACTCAGGACAACGGGATCGAAGAACTATACGAGAAGACATTCCATAAGGTCCACAGCGGACTGATCATAAAGGGAGAGGTAGTAACAAAGATGTCAGACAGTGTTGTTGTCGATATCGGCTATAAATCGGAGGGATTCATTCCGATAGATGAGTTCAAGCCTGAGGAGCTGGAGGCTGTCAAGATAGGTGATGAGCTGGAGGTGATGGTAACACGTGTCAATGACAATGAGGGCATAGTGTCATTATCGATCGAAAGGGCCAGAAAGGTAAAGGCGATCGAGCAGCTGCAGGATATATATAAGGATGAAAAGCCAGT
The DNA here is from genome assembly GCA_020351835.1 of Nitrospirota bacterium. GTDB lineage: Bacteria > Nitrospirota > Thermodesulfovibrionia > Thermodesulfovibrionales > BMS3Bbin05 > BMS3Bbin05. The sequence continues at coordinate 178,841 of CP070669.1, read as the reverse complement.
GGAAGGTAAGATCACCTCAAAGGTCAAAGGCGGCTTCTATGTTGATATACTGGGATTGCAGGCGTTCATGCCGGGCTCACAGGCCGACATCAAACCTATTAAGGACCCCGACAAGTTGATCGGGATCAAGTCTAAGTTCAGGATCCTTAAACTGAACTCCAAGTTAACTAATATAGTTGTCTCCCGCCGAGTTATCCTGGAAAAAGAAAGGGAATCACTAAGGACCGAGACACTTAAGAACCTAAAAGATGATGCAGTAATGGAAGGCGTTGTAAAGAACATAACGGACTATGGTGTTTTCGTTGACCTTGGAGGGATAGACGGCCTTCTGCACATATCCGATATATCATGGGGCCGAATAACCCATCCTTCGGAGTTCTTTACTATCGGGGACACGATCGAGGTCATTATTCTTAAGTACAACCCCGAAACTGATAAGGTGACCCTTGGGTTCAAGCAGAAAAAACCGGATCCATGGATGGAGATCCAGGAGAAATATCCGGTAGGGAAGAAAGTTGAGGGCAAGGTCGTCAGCATAACCGATTATGGCGCGTTCCTTGAGGTAGAAGAAGGCGTAGAGGGATTAATACACGTTTCAGAACTCGATTGGAGCCAGAGACCCAAGCATCCGTCCAAGTACCTTGATATTGGGGAGACGGTAGAAGCTCAGGTCATTAAGGTGGATAGTGATGAAAGGCGCCTCTCCCTGAGTATCAGGGAGCTTAAGACAAAGCCATGGGACCTCGTGGTAGAAAGATACACGGTAGGAGATAAGGTAAGCGGTAAGATAAGGACACTAACGGATTTTGGGGCCTTCGTAGGGCTGCCGGAAGGTATCGACGGTCTTATTCATATCTCGGACATCTCCTGGACCAAGCATATAAAGCATCCTTCAGAGGTCCTGAAAAAAGGGCAGAAGGTCGAAGCAGTAATTCTAAAGATCGAGCCTGATCAGGAAAAGATGGCACTAGGAGTGAAGCAGCTCACGGACGATCCCTGGAACACCGTTATCCCTGAAAAATACCACCTCGGCGATGAGGTAACTTGTAAAGTGCTCAGGACAACGGACTTTGGGATATTCGCTGACATAGATAATGAGGTAGAGGGGCTTATATATTCCTCCGAGATCGACCCTGACAGAGTACAGTCTCTGGAAGATAACTTCAAGGAAGGGGACGAGCTAAGAGCTCGAATAATCAAGATAGAACTTGAAGAAAGAAAGATCGGCTTAAGCCTGAAGAACGTCTCTTCCAGCAAAGAAGAAAGTGAAGCAATTGAGGATCCCGAATAGATGAAGAAGGCCTGCTGGATATCTGCCGGCATTCTGGTTCTGTTGATGGTAGTTAGTGGTATTTTAACCATCATCAGCATTAACTCCTCTTCTCTTGCCAGAAACAGAATAGGCCTTGTAAGGATAGAAGGTCCGATAATAGATTCGGAAAAAACGGTAAATGAGATCAAGGAATATGCCAGGGATGCTTCAATAAAAGCCATCTTGCTAAGGGTAAATTCACCCGGTGGAGCGGTAGCTCCCTCCCAGGAGATATATGCGGAGGTAAAGAAAGCTGTCGAAAAGAAACCGGTCGTAGTATCCATGGGTGCAGTAGCCGCTTCCGGGGGGTATTATATCTCTGCTCCTGCATCAAGAATAGTTGCCAACCCTGGAACTATAACTGCATCCATAGGTGTGATAATGGAAATACCTAACATATCGGGCCTGATGCAAAAGATCGGCGTAAGGTCGGAAGTTGTTAAGAGCGGAAAGCATAAGGACCTTGCCTCAGCATTCAGGGACCTCGGGGATGATGAAAGGCTGATCCTTCAGAGCGTGATAGATAATGTCCATGAACAGTTCATTGATGCGGTGGCCCTGGGACGAGATATGGAAGGCAACGATGTCAGGAAGATCGCTGACGGCAGGATATTCACGGGAGAGCAGGCTGTCGAGGCGGGATTGGTCGATGAACTGGGAAGTCTCGAGGACGCTATCGACATAGCCGCTGAGCTGGCAGGTATATCGGGAAAGCCTAAGGTTATAGAAAAAAAAGAAAAAAGATCCTTTTTAGATTTACTTAATTCATCCATTTCAGGCAAAATTAATGATATAATTCCAACTATAGAACTCAAATATTTATTTTCTCCATAAAGGAGGTCACATGACCAAGTCAATATTGATCGACAAAGTAACCGAAAAGGTCGACGGACTGACAAGAAGGCAGACAGAGATAATCGTCGAAACGTTCTTTGATAGCATCAAAGGCGCTCTTTCGAATGGAGAAAAGATAGAGCTGAGAGGTTTCGGCAATTTCAAGCTAAAGACACGTGGCCCCAGAAAGGCCAGAAACCCTAAAACAGGTGAGTCGGTCGATGTGCCTGTAAAAAAGGTTCTGCATTTCAAACCTGGGAAGGAACTCAGGGAAATGCTGAACAGCAGCACTGCCTCTTAGGCCAGGGACCTGAAGGATTTCACCGCCGCGCACCTTACTTATCAAAATAATCTGATGGTCTGCGTGTGTTCGCTTCCGGTATGATATGGTTCGCAGGGATTTCTTAAAAAGCACTGTTAAGATCTTTTTTCTCCTTATCTCTATTATCTCGGTGTCGGTCTTCTCGATATTTACATACCCATGGAAGTTCAAGAGAAAGGAACTAACTTTTTTCCATGCGACAGATGAAGAAGCCTTACCCATAAAGGGGGTCAGACAGGTATTCATAAAACATATCAGAGGCAATACCCAGATAAATTCCAAGGCCTTTATAGTTAACTCCGGCTCCGAACTTTTTGCTCTGTCACCCGTATGTACCCATCTTGGGTGTCTTGTCAACTGGTACAGGCCGAAAAATAGATTTCTATGTCCGTGCCATGGGGGGCAGTACGACATGAACGGTAAGGTGGTCAAGGGGCCGCCTCCTGCCGATCTTAACCGAATGCCTATTAAGATCGAGGATGGCAAGGTATACATAGGCTTAAGGGTCTGATATGGGAAAGATCTTTGATTGGATAGACAGCCGTTTCGGAGTTAAACAGCCTCACAAGAAGTTCCTTGAGCGGCCCGTGCCGGAAGGGGTGAACTATGCCTTTTGTCTCGGGGGGGCTTCATTTGTTTTTTTCCTGATGCTGGTCTGCAGCGGCCTGATGCTGTCCATATATTACGTGCCTTCTGAACAAGAGGCATTCATGAGCATTGTCAGGTTAAATAATGATGTAACCTTAGGAGCATTTATAAGATCTTTCCACAAGTGGTCGGCTAACCTGCTTATCATTACGATAATACTTCACACTATACGGGTTTTTATTTACAAGGCGTATCGCCCTCCACGAGAGCTGAACTGGATCGCGGGTTCATTGACCCTTATAATCGCTTTAGGCTCCGGTTTTACCGGGTACCTTCTTCCCTGGGACCAGAAGGCCTACTGGGCTACCGAGGTAGGCACCTCGATGGCCTCTACCGTACCTTTTATTGGCAAATACATTCTCTACCTTATAAGGGGAGGAGAGGATGTTACCGGGGCTACTTTGATAAGGTTCTATTCGATGCATATCCTTTACTTTCCCACGATAATGTTCCTTCTTCTATGGGCTCACTTTCATATGATCAAGAAACAGGGCGTAAAGGGAGGTCTATAGTGGCAGAGAAAAGGAATAAAGAGTTCTATCCGGATTATCTTGTCGAGATATCGATAGTTATATTCATTGCAGTAGAACTGACAGTGGTCCTGGCACTGGTCTATCCCCAACTGATAGGGAGGCAGATCGATTTTTCGACACCTTACCGCCCTCTTCCCGAGTGGTATTTTCTTTGGCTGTACCAGGCAGTAAGGTATTTCCCCGGCAGGTGGGCTTTTATAGGCACTGTCCTGTTGCCTTTCATTGCTGCAATCTCCCTGATAATGATACCGTACATCGACAGAGGGAAAAGGGGCCGAACGAGAGCCATTTTAGTCGGTGTGTCTCTACTGCTCGCGTTCGTTGTACTTACACTTATTCCTTACATCAGTCCTTGATATATTAGCCACCTTAAGATAAAATCAACTAACACCCATTTAAAACATGGAGGCTATATGAAAAAGATACCTGCAGTTGGTCTGATAGCTGCTCTTATGGTCGTAATGTTTATGATCAGCGGATGCGCTACATGGAACCCTAATAAGGCTCAGGAAGAGCGGAGCAAGGCAGCGGAAACCATAAGGAACTTCAAGACCAAGGACCCGAGCATCAATCAGTTCTTCAGTAAAGCGTACGGCTATGCCGTTTTCCCGACAGTTGGAAAAGGTGGCGCTGTGATAGGTGGTGCATACGGCAAGGGGACGGTCTATGAAAGAGGAAGGGTAATAGGGACTGCAAAAATAGTTCAAGTAACCGTAGGCTTTCAGCTTGGCGGACAGGGATTCAGTGAAATAATATTCTTCAAAGATAAAGCGACCATGGATAACTTCAAGAAAGGTGAGCTCAAACTCAGCGCTCAGGCATCTGCGGTCGCAGTAACGGCGGGTGCTGCTACCAAGGCAACCTGGGACAAAGGAGTAGCAGTATTTGTAATGACAAAAGGCGGATTAATGTACGAAGCAACCGTTGGTGGCCAGGGTTTCGATTTCGATCCAATTTAGTACCGTCGTAAATAAACTATGGATCATCTTTACAGGATCACTCTTATTCTATAATCAAGAACTGCTTCTTTGCCGGCAGGAACACCGATATCGAACTCAAGCACGTCCGAGGAGGTCTTTCTGAAATCATGAGACGTTTTCAGCACCATCCAGTCACCCGGGACGGGTTCGATGACCGTTATAACAACATCTTCGTTCTTGTAGTTCCTGATCTTCACCTCAATAGATGATTCGAACACTCCTTCTGCTATTCTTAGCCAGTCTGTCTGCTTTCTTTCAGTTACTATATCAAATGCGCTCCCGGTCCTGATCCTTATTAATTCGCCGGGCGGACTGTGCTCAATTCTGTCTTCGCCAACGAACTGGACCCTTCCCCCACTATCCTCCTTGTATACCCTGATTATACCCGCAGGCAGCGGTTTGCCAATACCTGAATCAACTCCGTTCTTTAGCTCAAGCATTACACCGGCCGAGCCTCTGGCAACTCCCTGTCTATACTGGCTGAAATATAATGCTTCATCCCCTTCTATAAAGAACTTCTTTACCAGAGGTACGTCCGAGAACCTCCTGAACATCAGGTTCTTCCTTTCCTCGTTCATGAGGTCATATCTTCTTTCCAGCTCATATGAATAATATTCAAAGACCTTCTCTTCAATGACATCCGCTTCACGACTCATCGGTTTTGAATAACTTATTTCAGACTCAGCTGATCCAGTTTCGAGATTGATCTCTCCGGCAATTAAGATAAGCTTAGCGTTTAAAAAGTTCATCCCGCTCGAATTGTACATGGTCACAGTACTTGACAGATCGGCCGAACTCTCATCCTGTGATAGCATAAGTGTATGGTTTGCTTCCCAGCTTATACTCCTGGCCAGATAAGTAGTTCTTAGCAACCTCGGCCCTTCCGATCCGTTATCCAGAACCCATATGATCGCGGGAGCACCGAATACATCATCACTCAGCGGAGGATAAAGTATCTTTCCCGGCATATCGAAGACTATGTCCTTGCCTATCCTTAGTACAGGCTTTCTGCCGGGCTTAAGTAGAGTGGCGTCTTTTGTCGATTCTCTTCCTGTAACAGGGTCTATGAACAACAATTTCACTTCCTTCCCGACGTACTTGCTTGACAGCTTTAATTCGTCCGAAAGGTCGTACTCATATCTGTTTTCTATTAGTGAGAGCTTTCCGGTTCCGTCAAGCGCTTCGAGACGGGCACTGGCCGGAATGATCGATGACGGAATATCATAAAAGGTCAGCTCGACCCTGCCTGACGGCAATTCAATATTTCGCAGCTCTGATATGAAAGCTATGTCATAGTTATATACCGTCAAGGTTATATCCCCTATCCCATCGGACTTACTGACAATACTGTTGTCAGCGAACACGGGTGAGCTAAACTGTAAAAGAATGATCACTATGAACGATATTTTTCTGGTCATCTTCCTTTCTTCCCTCCATAATTTACATGGCAGTTCCCGCAATTTACTCTATCTGACCACTTAACCCTTTCACCTTCAAGGTGACACGGAACATTACTGCACGTGTGCGTAGCCGGTTCATAATTAATTATGGCAAGAGAAGCCACGGCCTCATCATAAGAACCCTTCTTTCCTTTATCCCCTTTCCTTGACCATCCTTCCGGGGTTGCGGTCATCTGTGCTCGCGATCTGAACTTCACAGGCGCGAACTCAATGTCGACCTTACCGTTAACGTGCAAAGAGTGATTCGATATCAGTCCATCCCTCAGTCTGTGACAGCGAACGCATGTAAAGAGTCCGTTTACAGTATCTACAAATGCAGTGTCACGGTCCTCCTTAACTGTCCCGTAATGACATGTCGAACATCCCATCTGGCTCGAAGTGCCGTCCTTGAAACTATCTTCCGAATGGCCTTTTACCGAGTCCCAGTGTATGCCAAGGAGATGTCCAGATCCTCGCTCCACGTTGAAGTGTCCGTTAGGCCTTTTCTCCGATCCAGGGTAAGCCGGAGGGCTGTCGTGGCACTCATGGCAGAAGCTTCCTTTCTCCTCCCGGTTCCACCCTGGGCTGACAACGAACCTGTACTGCAATCGCTCGCCTGTGCTATGACAATATACTCCATTGCACTTTCTCTTTTCCCTGTCGTATCCGGCGGAACTGTCATTAAGCGCCTTCAGTCCAGAAGCCGCTTCATTGAAAAGCTCGATATCGACATTTCCGTTCCTGTGCGCTTCCGGTCCAGATGGATGGCAATTACCGCAGTTAAAGGCATAGGCTTCCGTAAAGGTCCGCAGATCATCCGTTATCGATGTATCTCCGTATTTCGGCAGCATAGATAAGTGGCCACTGTGGACCACATGAGATCTGTCAGTTGGAGGAGTACCGTGGCAATTACCGCACTTTGATGCTTCAGAGTATCCTGCAAGCATTAAGAGACAAGTGAGAAAGATCAACGTTCTCATGTTACCCTCTACTTAACATTATACGCTACTCTTTTTTGTCTTCAGCAACTATATCGAGCTTAAGGTTAAGCTCCTTCAGCTGTCTCGGCTGAACAGAAGATGGGGCCTCACTCATCAGATCAACAGCCTTCTGCGTCTTTGGAAATGCAATGACGTCCCTTATAGATGTTGCGCCAACCATAAGCATCGTCAGTCTGTCAAAACCTATTGCCAACCCTCCATGCGGAGGCGCACCGAACCTTAAGGCATCAAGCAGAAAACCAAACTTCTCTGATGCCTCTTCATCGGAGATACCTAATACCTGGAACATACGCTTTTGAACATCTGGCTCATGTATACGTATGCTCCCACCTCCGATCTCGTTCCCGTTGAGGACCACATCATAGGCCCTTGCCTTAAGAGAAGCGATAGCATCTCTGTCATTTATCTCACCGCTCATCAGCCTCTTTATGTCATCTTCAATAGGAGATGTGAATGGATGGTGCATGGCTTCAAAACGTCCTTCATCATCGTTCCATTCAAGTAACGGGTAGTCTGTTATCCATACAAAGTTGTAGCCGTCCCTGATCAACCCGAGGCGTTTGCCGAGGTCAAGTCTCATCCTGCTCAGAACATCATTAACGACAGAAGGATCATCAGCCACGAACATCATCAGATCACCGCTCTCTGCCCCCAGCCTTTCAGCCATCCGGACGAGCACATCATCAGGGAAGAACTTAGCGATAGGTGATTCAAATCCGTCCTTTACCTTTATCCATGCCAGACCCTTCGCACCATATCCCTGAGCCTGTTCTGTTAGCAGATCGATATCCTTCCTGGAAAGCGATGCCAGCCCCTTGCCGCAAATAGCCTTTACCAGCCCACCCTTTTTCAGAGCATCCTTGAAGACCTTAAAGTCGCCCTCTGAAGCAAGGTCTGCCATGTCCTTGAGCTCAAGCCCGAATCGC
>CP070669.1:167033-170746 GCA_020351835.1 Nitrospirota bacterium | reverse complement strand
TACTACGGTGACGATATAACACTTGAGGATGTAGTAGATCAGGTAAAGAACCTCGAAAGCGGCGGCACCCTTGCCGTGTTCCTTGCCTGTCATGCTCTGAGACGCGGCTACACCGCAAAGATTTACACATATAATCTGAATGTGTTCGATCCCAGCTGGTTCTCAGGGGCACCGGTGGATATGGTCACAAAGTTGCGTCAGCAGATGAAGGCAAAGAGTAATATGAAACTGCATGTGGCCTCAAAGGGGTATATCGAGTTCGTGCAGAACGGAGGTGAGATAAAGTTTGAGGACCTTACGACAGGGCTCATCAGGAAGTATCTGAAAAGGTCGGTTCCCATTCTTGCCGGCCTGAGCGCGACGTACCTTTACAGAACACAGCGGGAGCACGGACCCAATAATGACTGGGATGATATAAGGGGTGTTCCATCAGGGCACTTCGTCGTACTCTGCGGTTACGACAAAAAGAGCAGGAACGTCCTGATAGCAGATCCCCTGAAACCCAATCCGTTCTCCTCCAGCCACTATTATGAGGTGAGTATCGACCGGGTACTCTGCTCGCTCCTGCTCGGCGTATTGACCTATGATGCGAACCTCCTCATAATCAACCCGGCCCGGCACAGTAATCGATGAAATGAAGACCATCATAGTCGTTAACAACCTGAGCGACTGGCCGCTGCAAGTGGAAGGGCTTGATATTGTGACCGCCAGAAAGTATCTAACCGACCCGGCCTATGCAGAGACGAGTAACGTAAAGGTATACAACCTCAGTCGCTCCCATCGCTATCAGGGTATCGGCTACTATGTATCGCTTCTTGCTGAGGCAAGGGGGCATAAACCGCTCCCCTCTATCAACACCATCCAGGACCTCAAGTCTAAAGCTGCCATACAGGTCGCCTCTGAAGAACTGGAGCGTGAGATACAGAACAGCCTCTCATCGATACAATCGAACGAATTCGTACTCAGTATTTATTTCGGTCGGAATGTCGCAAAGCGCCACGACCGCCTCAGCCAGAAGATCTTCAAGTTCTTTCCGGCTCCCTTCCTTAAGGCCACCTTTTCCAGGATGAGGAAGAACGGTCAATGGTATATACGTAATATCCAGCCGTCCTCCGCCAGCGATATTATAGAGTCCCATCGCCAGTTCGCAATAGATGTGGCCCAGGAGTTCTTCAACAAAAAAAGGGTCCATATCAGAAAAAGAAGGCCTTTCCGTTACGACCTTGCGATCCTGCACAACCCAAGCGAAGAGGAGCCCCCTTCAAATCCCGGTGCCCTGAAGAAGTTCGTCCGTGCTGCCGAGTCGCTGGGAATGGCCACAGAGCTCATAGAAAAGGCAGACTATCACCGTCTGGGTGAGTTCGATGCCCTGTTCATCCGTGAGACAACGAAAGTAAACCACCATACTTTCCGCTTCGCCAGAAAGGCGGCCGCAGAAGGGCTGGTGGTGATAGATGACCCCCTGTCTATCCTTAAGTGCACGAACAAGGTCTTCCTTGCCGAACTGCTTGAACGAAAGAAAATAAAGATACCTCGTACCGTTATAGTGCATAGAGAGAACCTTATCATGGCCGGCCATGCACTGGGGTACCCTTGCATACTTAAAAGCCCTGACAGCTCTTTTTCCCAGGGGGTTATAAAGGTAGACTCGGAGGATGATTTTCTGCAGACCGCAAAAAGGATGCTCGAAAGCTCGGAGCTGGTGATAGCCCAGGAATATATGGAGACCTTATATGACTGGCGCGTCGGTGTCTTTGACCGAACCGCCCTTTACGTATGCAAATATTATATGGCGCACCAACACTGGCAGATAATCAAGCGCGATGTCTCCGGCCTTAAGACCGGTGAAGGTGGATCCGAAGCAATAAGTATGGAAAAGGCCCCTCAGGGACTTATTAAGACCGCCCTGCGCGCGGCGAACCTGATAGGGAGCGGGTTCTATGGCGTAGATATAAAGGAAGTAGGAAACAGATTCTATGTAATAGAGATAAATGATAATCCCAGCATCGATGCGGGATTCGAAGATGAACTGCTGAAAGGCAGTCTATATACCGACATAATGAACGTCTTTGTTCAACGGCTCGATAAAACCAAGGAAAGATGATCAGATGACAACATGTGGCGAAGTTCTGCATCTTTTCGAGGGCTACGGCCTGGAGCTGGAATACATGATAGTTCTTAAGGATTCACTTGATGTCTTGCCTGTGTCCGATGAGCTGCTGCGAGCTGTTGCCGGAGAGTACGTCAATGATTATGATGGCGGGACCATCGGCTTATCCAACGAGTTCGTCCTGCATGTTCTTGAACTGAGGAACAGCTTGCCCTCTCCGGACCTTGGATCACTCGAGATCCCGTTCAACCTTGAAGTATCGAGGCTGAACGAAATGCTTGTCATGCATAATTGTGTTCTTATGCCGGGATCGATGCATCCGTGGATGGTTCCGGAGAACGAGGTTCGTCTCTGGCCGCATGCGAACAGGGTGATATACAACACCTATGACCGCATCTTCAATTGTAAGAGGCACGGATGGGGGAACATCCAGAGCATGCAGTTAAACCTGCCTTTCTGCGGAGATGAAGAGTTCGGCAGGCTTCACTCCGCAATACGTCTTATACTTCCACTGATCCCGTCGATAGCAGCAAGCTCACCGTTCCAGGAAGGAAGGTCCTCAGGATTTCTGGATGCCCGCATCGTTCACTATATCGATAATCAGCGCATTGTACCTTCTATTTGCGGTCTGGCAGTGCCCGAGCCGGTATATTCAAGGTCCGATTACGATAAGTTTATCCTCGACCCCATGTACCGGGATATCGCACCGCTAGACCCGGAAGGGATACTCAGGCACGAATGGCTCAACTCCCGAGGGGCCATTGCACGCTTCGAAAGGAGCGCGATCGAGATACGATTGCCGGATATCCAGGAATTCCCTGGTGCGGATATCGCAATCGCTTCTTTAATAGCTGCCACAGCCAGTAACCTTGTATATGAACGATGGTCGTCCTTCGATGAGCAGAAGAGCTTCGATACATCAAGGTTAAGGGATGTCCTTGATGATTCCCTGAAGAGCGCGGAGGAAACAGCTATCAAAGATGGGGCATACCTGAAAGCCTTCGGTATTGACGGCGGACATGCATCTGCGAAAGAGGTCTGGTCTCACCTCCTGGATCAAGGGGTCACATCGGGTCACATCAAAGACGGCGTGATACGCGACCGGCTTATGTGGTTGCTTTCTAATGGTACATTGTCTAGACGGATCATCAAGGCTGCGGGCAATGATACCTCACATGGCAAGCTTTATGATATCTACAATGAACTATGTTTATGTCTTGCCGAGGGGAGGTTCTTCGATGTTTAATGACGGCCTTTCTCTGATCATCAGCTGTGAGCATGGAGGTACGTATATACCCAAGCTGTTCGAACACCTCTTTAAAGGTAATAAGCGGATAGTGAACAGCCATTTTGGACATGACCCGGGAGCAAGAGAGCTTGCAACGACGCTACACAGGAAATCCAGGGGTCTCCTTTTTACATCAGATCTTTCAAGGCTCATCTGTGATATGAACCGTTCCCCCGGGAACCCAAAGTTATTCTCAAAGTTCACTTGTTGCCTTAGCGCTGGGAATAAGAACTATATAAGGTCTCATTATTATGAGCACTATCGCAGTCCTATAGAAAGGTCCATCGCGCTAAATATCGATAATGGCAAAAAGGT
>CP070669.1:102342-166933 GCA_020351835.1 Nitrospirota bacterium | reverse complement strand
TTTTGCATGATTCTACAAGAAACTAACGAAATTATATCACATCATAAACTGAACTATTCTGGACCAAACTGTTAGTATGCTTTTCCGCCAAAGGCTTGTTGAAATCGTGCATTGAAATCATCGGCATCGAAATGGAATGTCTGTGTTCCGTAGTTCTCAACAGAATAGGTTGCGGCTACTGCTCCCATCTTTGCAGCATGATATATATCTTTACCTTTAAGAAGCAGACCTTTTATGAGCCCTGCCCGGTATGCATCCCCGGCGCCTGTGGGGTCGGCTATAGGATCTGCCTTAGCTGCTGGAATGTCGATCTTCTCGGCCACACCATTATCCATAGTGTGGACCTCAGAACCCTCTTCACCCTTTGTGACTATCAGTGTCCCTGTTTTATGAAGGAGCTCGTCAAGCACAAAAGAGGTTTTTTCCAGAGTAAGCTGGAGTTCATAGTCATTGCATATGAATATGTGCGAGCCATCTATCATCTCGGCTATTTGCTCACTTGACCATGCCGGCAACGACTGGCCCGGATCAAAGATATACCTGATGCCTTTATCCTTATATGTTCTGGAGAAGCCAAGCATATCATCGAGATTTCCGGGTGATATTATAGCCAGAGTATCATCTGATTTGAATGGGCTGAAGTCAAAAGGTGAGCTATGTTTCATCGCACCCGGATTGAACGCAGTTATCTGATTGTCAGCCTTATCCGTCGTAATATATGCGCCTGCCGTAAGTTCACTTTCGATTATCCTGATGTGGTCGGTCGGTATTTTGTTCTTATCGAACCAGTTTCTATAAGTGCTGAAATCACTTCCTGCGGCAGAGATTATCGTAGGTTTCTCACCGAGAAGTGACAGAGTATATCCTATGTTACCCGCGGTGCCACCGAAATTCTCCTTAAGCCCGTCGATCATAAAACAGACATTAAGAATATGTATCTTGTCAGGCAGTATGTGGTTAGAGAACTTGTCGGGAAAGTCCATTATTCTGTCATAGGCCATAGACCCGGATACCAATATATTCACTTTACGACCTCCTTAGCAGTCACATTGTTCACGATTAATATACAAAGAATCGCACTTAAAATCAAAGAGCGTTCTTTAAAGAAAAGGCTATCATAAAATCGGGAGCTCCTGTTGTACCGGGATCTTCTGAAAATGAGAACTCTACCATTCTTCTCCGGTTGCTTATGTACTTGAACCCGAAGCTAAGTATGCTTATGGTACCATCTATTTCCCCTACGTCTATATTAGAGAAAGGAGACTGTTGCATGAACAGTTGAGAATATAGCGAAAGCTGCTCAGACCTCTTTAGTTCAACTCCGATCGCTCCAAAAATGTAGTTCTCCATCGGAATGGTACGGTCGGCCTTGAACTCATCCGAAAAGCCGTATCCTATATTTAAATACGACATATAGTTGCCACCAATGGACTTGTCCATTAGAAGTGATATGCCCCAGTCTACGCTACCGTTGCCAAGCCCGGCCTTTGCATCTCCCGTAGGCAGGTCGGCAAAGGCATAGACCGAGATCACCGGATCATTGAGCTTAAGGATCTCTTTTGCGCTTATTACTATGTCTCCAAATCCGTACTTCCCCGAGCTTCCATCCAGTACTGTCTCACCGTTTCTTGTAACGCTGAGTGCGAACTCGTTCTGAGGCCTGTCACTTCGTCCGTAGTCATCAAAGCCGAACATGTCATGAAATGTGGCAAGAGGTCCATCCAGAACGCCGCTATGATATGAGATAAAAGGCACATCTACCCCAATCTCGAGTCGGTTGTCTATTATCTTGCTAAACCTTATGTCTGCAACAGCAGCCTCTATATCAATAAGAAATGACCACTGTGCATTACCGGCATCTAGATAAGTACTTGAATAGGTCAAGTTCAGATCAGCGGACTCTTCCAAAACAGCAGAGGTTAGGAGGGGATTGCCTGCCCCAATGAAAAGCGGATGCGAGTTCCTGATGTATAGAGGCCCCTGAAAGGCTAACAGTGCTCCAGGGAAGAGCATGATCATTAAGATCAGAAATGCAAATATCGTTCTGGTTCGCATACTGGGCACGGCATATTCTATCAGATAGCGAGGTTTATAACCAGTAATTAACGGGTGGTTCTTTCCTGTTATAATTATCTATTAAAAAGAGAGTGTATTTCATAATGTCTGCTACCTCCATTAAGGATAAGATATCGTCAGCTCCGACAAAACCCGGCGTATACCTGTTCAAGGATCCAAAGGGAAGGATAATCTATATAGGTAAGGCAAAGAACCTGCGCAGCAGGCTAAAGAGCTATGTCAGCGGTACCTCGGGGTTGGATGCCAGAAAGCTAAAGATGGTCGAGAGCGCAAGGGACGTCAGCTACCTGTTAACGGACAATGAGCTTGAGGCTTTGGCTCTCGAGGCAAACCTAATTAAACAGAACAGGCCGAAGTTCAATGTCGTTCTGAGGGATGACAAGAACTATCCGTACATAAGGATCGACCTGAATGAGGAGTGGCCAAGGATAGAGGTTGTGAGACGGGTGGGGAGCGACAAGGCGCTATACTTTGGTCCTTATATCCCGGCCGGAGGCTTAAGGGAGACGCTGTCGTTCATCCGGAAATATTTCGACCTAAGGCCATGCAGATATTCTTCAATGCAAAGAGTTAAGCCATGCGTTCAGTACCAAATGGGGCGATGCCCCGCACCATGTGACGGCAAAGTGACTAGAGAGCAGTATATGTCGTATGTCGACGAAGTGGTAAATTTCTTAAGGGGGAAGAGCAAACAGCTGCTGGGCGTTCTTCGGGCGCAGATGCATGAGTATTCGGAACGGGAGATGTACGAGGAGGCAGCAAGAACTCGGGACAGGATACTGGCCATAGAGAAGATATGGGACTCTCAGAAAGTGGTCTCTCCGAGACTGGATGATATTGATGTTATCGGTATGGATATGAGAGCAAACGATATAGCGGTCGTGGTCCTTTTCGTGAGAAAGGGGATAATGACTGGCTCTAAGGAATTTCTTCTGTCAGGACTTGCAGATATATCTCGAAAGGAGCTGCTCTATTCATTTATTGAGATGTTCTACTCTAATCAGGTTATACCGGCTTCAAATATTGTTCTCCCTGAAATGCCTGATGACCCGGATATACTTGTCCAGTGGCTGAATGAACATCGCGGGCAGAGAGTAAAGATAGAGGTACCTAAAAGAGGGACGAAGAGGAAGCTTGTTGAGATGGCATGCCTTAACGCAGGAGAGTTCCTGAGCCAGCAGAGGTCGGTCGACCACAGTTCGTCGCTTAAAGACCTGCAAAGACTTTTAGGACTGGATGAAGCACCGTTCTCGATCGGTGCTTTTGATATCTCCACAATGCTGGGTGCGAGCCCGATAGGGGCATTTATCTACTGGGAGAGCGGAAGCTTTATAAGAGAAAATTACAGATATGTGAATATTAAGACAGTAAAGGGAATGGATGATTACGCGATGATAAAGGAATCGATCTTAAGAATAATTAATAAGAGGTTAAAGGATGTTCCTGACATAATAGTCATCGATGGAGGCAAGGGGCAGCTTGAAGCTGCCAGAAGGGCGTTCATGTCGCTAGGGCTGGAGCATGAGCCTGAGATCATCGCCGTTGCCAAAGATCCTGACAGGGTCTTTATGACCGGCAGAAGGGCTATCAATATAGACAATAGTAAGCCCGTTTCCTTATTGCTTAAGAGCATACGGGATGAGGTACACAGGTTTGCTATAACGAGGCACCGAAAGTCGAGAAGCGGCAAGGTGCTGAGCTCAGTGCTTGAACAGATACCGGGGATAGGAAAGAAAAGGAGATTGGCATTGCTCAGGCATTTCGGGTCTGTCGAAAGGATCAAAAAAGCAGCCGTTGATGAGATATCCGGGCTTGAAGGGTTCAATGAACCGATTGCAAAGAGATTAAAGGAGTATCTGAACAGCTAAGCCTTGAAATATTTCTCCCAATGCTTAAATAGCTCGCCGGTGGCTATTACATCACGACCGCAATATCTGGCGATATCAAGATATCGGCCCCGGCTGTAAAGCTCCCTGACATCCTCACCCTTTACTCCCTCATCTTTCGGGCTGGTGATACCCAGCGTCCTACACCACCTATCAAGGCTGAACTTCCGTCTTGTTGCTCCGAAGTAAGAGAGCTGATCGAAGAGATCGATATGCGGACCGCTATATCTGTTGGGCATCAGATCACGTGTGGGCCTCAGCTTATGAACGGCTGACCTCACCATAATGAACGGACAGTCAAATCCCCTTCCGTTAAATGTTATGAACTTATCGTATTTACCGATTACAGCCCAGAAGTTCTCGAGCATTGTCTTTTCATCGCAGACCTGATATGCGATATCGCCCTCGGAGCTATCTGTATCTTTTCCGCCCGGAGAATGGTAATAGACAGTGCCTTTGCGGCTGTCAACATTGTACATGCCGAGAGCAATTATCTCAGCGGTATGAGGATAGAACGACAGGCTGTCCCTGACATCCTGCTGCTCATCTTCTGTTGAGGCCCATCTCATCAGATATTCGCGGGTGGGTTCGTCCAGAGAATCGAAGTCCTTTCCGAGGGTCTCTATGTCAAATACTACGCGGGACATTAACCCGCCGACTGCAGGACAGCTTCCTTGCCGGGGAACTTCTTGAACTTGTTCCAGAGCTTAAGTAGTTCTATCGCGCGCTGTAATTGGAGATCATCCTCATCATCTACTTTTAACGGAACCTTTTCTTTTCCGGTTTTCCCTTTATTTTCATCTACCTGCTCATTGTCCAGGCGGCCCTTGAGGTCATTTTCCCTTAGAAAAACATGGCCGTTTTCATCGGTTACCTCGAGCTTGACCTCGATATCAGGTTCAATGCCCGTGTTCTGAATGAGCTTGCCGCTGGGAGTATAATACTTGGCGGTGGTCAATCTTAATGCAGCTCCGTCGCTTAAAGGTATCACGCTTTGAACGGAGCCCTTGCCGAAGGTCGTTGTTCCAAGTATGACTGCCCTGTTCCAGTCCTTGACGGCGCCTGCAACGATCTCCGAAGCACTTGCGCTTCCCTGGTTGACCATTACTATCATCGGGTAGTCATAAGAGGGTCTCTTGCCCTGCGTAAGATAATCCACTCTCTCCCCTGTCTTTCCCTTTATGTATACTACAAGCTTCTCCGGCGGGAGGAACTGGTCTGAAACCTCTATAGCACTGTTCAGTAATCCGCCAGGATTATTCCTCAGGTCAAGGATCAGGGACTTGATGCCTTTGGAATCCAGCTTTTTGAGTGCCGCCTCCAGGTCCTTTGCAGTTTTTTCCTGGAACTGACTGATCTTGACGTAACCTATCGTATCCTCTATAGTTCTGTATTTAACGCTCTTTATCTTGATGATCCCCCGTACTATATTGAAGTCCTTAGGTGACTTCCATCCTTCGCGAACGATCGTGATAGTTACTGAGGTCCCCTTGGGCCCCCTCATCTTATTGACCGCCTCAAGAAGTGTCATATCCTTAGTCGGTTCGTCATCTACTTTTATTATCTTGTCTGCTGCCTTTATCCCCGCATTATAAGCCGGTGTATCCTCTATCGGCGCTATAACTGTAAGAACACCCTCTTTGATGCCTATTTGAATACCCAGGCCGCCGAACTCTCCTTTAGTATCGACCTTCATCTCCTTGTAAGCGTCAGACGTAAGGAAACCCGAATGCGGGTCCAGTGAGTTGAGCATACCCCTTATAGCGCCGTATATAAGGTCCTTTATCTCCACTTCTTCAACGTAGTTCTTGTCGACCAGTGAGAGAACCTCAGTGAATATCTTTAGCTCCTTGTAAACGTCACTACCTGCGTCAACGCTGTCAATGCTCCACTTGCCGAGAAATACTCCAGCGGCGGATATCAATACTATGATGAACCAGATAGATAATATCTTTAGTATTTTCTGCATATCTTTTGCTTATTTCTCCTTTACCGGGGGTGCCTCTATCCTCTGTCCAGCCACTGATTGGGATTAAGAGGTTTACCCTTGAACCTTATCTCAAAATAGAGCGCCGGCGCACTTATCGTGCCTGACTGCCCTACCTCGCCAATCGGTTGTTGCCTCTTTACTATGTCACCGGCCTTAAAATAAATCTCATTAAGATTGGCGTACACCGAGTGGTAACCACCACCGTGATTAATTATTATAACCTTTCCATAGCCCTTAAACCAATCCGCATATACGACCTTGCCCGTATATATGGCCTTGGCAGGAGCACCCTCCTGGGCCTTGATATAAACACCTCTTCTGAACACGGGGGTTTTGAACTCCGGGTCCTCGTATTGACCATATTTTTTTGCTACAATCCCGTTAGTGATAGGCCACGGCAGTTTACCCTTAAGTAAGGCGAACCTGGTCAATTTATATGTATTGGCGTTCTTTTCCTCGAGCATCTTCCTTACGCTGTTTGATGCGTCTGTCAGCTCCTTGAGCATCTTTCTGTAGCCTTCTTTCTGTTTTCTTACGGCAGCAAGCAGATACTCCTTACGGTTCTTTTCAGCCTTTAGCTCCTGCTCCCTGAGCTTAAGCTCTTTCTCTTCTTCCTTTTGAGCAGAATACAGGGTGTTGAGGTCTTTCTTCTTCTCGTCAAGTTTGATCAGGTTCTCTTTGTATTCTTGGATCTGAGCAAAGTCATATTCAGCGATCTTTTTCAGGAAATGCATGTTTCGGACCATCTGTGAAAAGCTGTTTGATGAGGCGATGACCGCGAGTGTATTTGCAGCCTCGTTACCGTATCTCTGGACAGAGGAAAGTTTTCTCCTGAGGTAGGACCTCTGTTTATCTAAAAGCTTATTGAAAGATGCGATATCGTTCTTGACCACATTGATCCGGCCCCTTGTATTGCTTAGCTTTTGCTTCTGGATCGAAAGGGCCTTCTTATTGAGTTCAAGGCTCCTGTTAGCTATATCGATCTGGGCAATGAAAGAACTCTCCTTCTCCTTTATCTTCTTCAGCTTGATCTTCTGTTCTTTTATCTGGTTCTGGATGTCCCGGTACTTCTTCTCAAGGTCCTCTGCAGATGCCGGAATGATCAAAATAACTGATATTATGAGGAATACGACGGATCTGAAGAAGGTCATAAAAGTCCCTTTCGAGGCCACGGTCACCTAGAACCTTATCCTTCCCAGCGCAAAGATCGTCCCGAAGAGGCCCAGCATCAGTCCGACAACAGGCAGCACGGCAAAGAACTGCACCGGAAAGTCCATAAAACCGATAAGAGGGATGTTGTGTCCCAGCCTGACAATTACATAGTAGAAAGCGTAAGATTCCGCAATACCGAAAAGACCGCCCAGAAACCCTATAACTCCTCCTTCTATAAGGAACGGAGCACGAATAAAACCCGCTGTTGCTCCCAGCAGTTTATATGTCTCTATCTCGTCTTTCCTCCTGTAGAAGAGGATCTTTACCGTGCTGTATATAACGAAGATGATAGCGAACACTATAAGTAATGTAAAGAATATCCCGACTGCCCTCATTGCGGTGCGGAACGAGTGAACGAAATCCAGGAAACCCCTTCCGTAGTCGATATCCTCCACATAAGGTTCATCCTGCAAGATATCTATTAATGATTCGACCTTTTCAACGGAAAAGAGTTCCTTTTTTATCTTTACCTCAAAAGAAGGCGAAAGAGGATTGTCCTCGATACCTTCAAGAACGAAGGCCGATCCCTTCAGGTTGCTCTTCAGTTCACTGAAAGCCTTTTCCTTTGAGATGTAAAGGACCTCTTTTACGAGCTCCTTACCCTCGACCTGAGACTGGGCCTTGATTATTTCGTCGCTTGAGAGATCATCCTTGAGATACACCATTATCGTAAACTTCTCGGGAAGTTTATCGGACACTCCTTCTATGTTATAGACGGTAAATATAGTCATCGAGAGGATAAGAAGAGAGAACCCTATAGTAATTGAAGTGAGGAGATTTATCCACTTCTCCCTCAGTATGCTCTTTATAGCAAGTCCCAAAAGATACATCATCCTACGGTCTCCCCTATAAGCCTGCCTTCTTCAAGCTGCACAACTCTCAGGCCTGTGTTCCTGAAAAGATCATGGTTGTGGGTGGCTATCATTATCGTTGTGCCCTTGGCATTGATCTCCCTGAATATATCCATAATGCTCCTGGCATTACCGCTATCAAGGTTCCCGGTAGGTTCATCAGCAAGTAGGACCGTCGGTTCGTCAACGATCGCTCTCGCTATGGTAACCCTCTGCTGTTCTCCGCCAGACAGCGTAAGAGGGTAGCTCTCAGACCGGTGCCTAAGGTTTACAAGTTTCAGGGCATTGCTTACCCTGTTCTTGATCTCTCCCTCCTGAACACCTCTGATCCTGAGGGCTAGAGCGATATTATCGTATACAGTTTTGTTGGAAAGAAGTTTAAAATCCTGGAACACTACCCCTATATTTCTTCTTAAGAAGGGGATACTTTTCTCTTTAAGCGTAGATGTGTTATAGCCGGCTATCACTATACTGCCAGTGTCCGGTTTTTCCGCGACATAAACGAGCTTTAGGAGGGTGGTTTTTCCTGCCCCGCTTGCTCCGGTGACGAAGACAAGCTCACCCTTGTTTATCTGAAGGTTGATGTCCTTAACAGCAGCGTGGTTCTCGTATATTTTTGAGATGTTGGAGAAAGTGATCATTTATCGCCTGCCTTGTCTATTATATAATCTATGAGGATATCATCAAGGCTCTTGTACTTTTTCGAGTCGTCCTGCTTTTCGACCTTCTTCATTTCAACCACCGGTTCAGCTGTTTGTTCTCCTTCAGTTACCTTACCGTTGATAAGCTCCTTGATAAGGTTCTTGTGCTGCTCCTTCATCAGTTCACGGACCTTTTCCTTATAGTCCGGTTCATCCTTCAGGTGTTCGTATATCGTCTTTCTGGATGCAAGAATGGCCCCCTTAAAATAAAGAAGTGAGATCAGTGAGAATGTCTCCGGAGTATCTTCGGTCTGCACATGATAGACCTTACCCTTATAGGGTATATTTGTATTAAAGCCTACTTGCATACGGTGTCGATCAAATTGTCAAGAATAATGTATAAAAAATCAGGTTTTAAGTATTATATATAGTAATAGCGAAAAATAAAAGGGGGAAGCGTGCCTGTCGATACTGTATTTTTAGTGCTCCTCGCTGTCATAGTGGTTGCTGTTGTGGTCGTCCTTTCAAGGGCAGGAAGAAAGAAGGACCAGTCACTCCTGATGATGCAATCTCAGTTGGACGCACTACGTACGCAGGTGCAGCAATCGCTTGATACCGGGAACCAGAACATTAACCAGCAGATGGCAGGCATAACAAAGCTCTTCATGGACACGATCGGACAGATCAATACCGGCCTGTCAGAGCAGATGCGGTCGGTTACCGAGAACGTTGCAAACCGTCTGAAGGAGAACGTTTCTATCATTCAGCAGACCCAGAGCTCGGTGGGAGAGCGGCTGGATAGTGCTTCGAAGGTCATAGCCGACCTAAAGGGCAAGATCGGACAGATAGAAGAGTCGAACAAGCAGATATTTGAGCTTGGCAAGGAACTTAACCAGCTTCAAAACCTGCTCAAGGCCCCTAAGTTCAGAGGAGGAATGGCAGAGTTCATGCTAGCGGAGCTGCTGGCCCAGATACTTCCTCCCGAATACTACAGTCTGCAGCATAACTTCAGGTCCGGAAGGGTCGATGCAGTGATAAGGCTTGGGAATGGCTTGATACCCATTGATGCCAAGTTCCCGATGGGAGGGTTCAATGACCTGATAAATGCACAGGAAGGAGAAGAACCCTCAAAGATATCTGCAAGGCAGTTCAGGACCTCCGTAAGGAAACATATCGATGATATCGCCGATAAATATATCCTTCCGGATGAGGGGACGTTTGATTTCGCGCTTATGTATATCCCTGCCGAGAATGTATATTATGAGGTTATCCTGAAGGATGAAAGGGATGATAAGGTATCCATACTTGACCATGCTCTCAAAAAGAACGTAATACCTGTATCACCCAACAGTTTCTACGCATATCTTCAGACCATTCTGCTAGGGCTAAGGGGAATGAAGATCGAAAAACAGGCTCAATCGATAATCAGGGGTATCCAGCAGTTACAGGGTGATTTCCGGAAGTTCGAAGGAGAGTTCCAGACCCTGGGGGGGCATATCAGCAGAACGGCATCGAAGTACAGGGACATTGAGGGTCATATCTCAAGGTTCGGGGACAATATAAGCAGGATCAGTGATGGATCTTCCGATGCAAAACAGCTTGAGGTCTCCCTGGAAGATGATACGGTAGCTGAATTAGACAGCTAGGGGATGGTGATCCCGTATGCCTTGATCTTACGGTGGAGGTTGCTCCTTTCGATCTCGAGAACCTCTGAGGTCTTCGATATGTTCCAGTTGTTCTCCTTTAGCTTTTTAATAATGAAATGTTTCTCAAACGCCTCCCTCGCTTCCCTCAGGCTTGAGTAATTAAAGAACTCCCTTTCATCCCCCTCGAACATATCAACGTGCCCGGCCTTTATCTCATCACCCGGGACCATTATAAGCATACGCTCTATACAGTTCTTAAGCTCCCGTACATTGCCGGGCCAGTCATATTTCTTGAGCTTGTCCATGGCAGGTTCGGATACCGTTTTTTGGGCCTTGCGGTGCTCACTTGCTAATCTTGTAAGAAAGTGCTCTACAAGAAGCGGGATATCTTCCCGCCGTTCTCTTAAAGGTAGAATAGAGATGGGTATTACATTAAGCCTGAAATAAAGGTCCTCCCTGAAGTTTCCCTCCTTTATCTCCTCAAGCAGGTTCTTGTTGGTCGCGGCAATTATCCTCACATCAACCTCTATGTTCCTGCTGCCCCCTACCTTCTGAAATACCTGTGTCTCAATGACCCTCAGGACCTTGGCCTGTGTCTGTAACGACATATCACCTATCTCATCTAGGAAGAGAGTGCCATTGTTGGCAAGCTCGAACTTCCCTTTCTTTGTCTCGAAAGCTCCAGTGAACGAACCCTTTTCATGGCCGAAAAGCTCGCTTTCTATCAGTTCCTGGGGAATTGCGGCACAGTTCACTTCTACGAAAGGTTTATCAGCCCTTTCGCTTGCGCTGTGAAGCAGTCTGGCAACGATCTCCTTGCCCGCCCCGCTCTCTCCTGATATCAATACTGTTGCGCTGCTCTGTGCAGCTTTGTCTATCTGGTCCAGAACTGCCTTAATTCCGGCCGATCTGCCGACAAGGCGGTGTGAATGAGAGTACCCATCCTGTAGCTCCTTATACTTCTTTATCAGAGCGCTCTTTTCCAGCGCTCTTTCGACCGTAATGATTATCCTATCGAGCGAAAGGGGCTTTTCGAGAAAATCATATGCGCCGAGTTTCGTAGATTTGACGGCAAGTTCAACGTTAGCATGCCCTGAGATCATAACCACGGGAAGGTCAGGCATGATGTCACGTATTATCGAGAGTGCCTCTATCCCGTCCATATTTGGAAGCCATATATCCAGTATCACGAGGTCAGGAAGCGACCTCTTAAGGAGCTCAATACCATCCTCCGAGGATTCGGCCGTTATAACATTGTAACCTTCATCCTCAAGGATGCCCTTAAGGGTGTCCCTTATCCCTTGTTCATCGTCAATTACCAGTATCGTCTCATCAGCCATGTTATCTTCCTATACCGGGAGTTCAATGCTAAATACGGCTCCATGCGGAGACCTGTTGGCAACGCTTATAGTGCCCCCATGCTTCGATATTATCATATGAGATATGGCCAGTCCAAGGCCGGTTCCGTCCTTTGATGTAGAGAAATAGGGAAGGAAAAGTTTATCCATATCTTCCTCCTCTATCCCCTTCCCGCTGTCGGCTATTTCCAGCCTTATCCTCTCCTCTTTGGGTAAATACTCCCCGCTTACAATTATCTCTCCTCTTCCATCTATTGCGTTGATCGCATTATCCAGAAGGTTTATCAGTACTCTTCTTATCTGTTCAGGGTCAAGGCTTATATTCGGTATGCCATTGTTCATATCTACACTTATGTTCACATCTTCATATTCGCTGTACAGCTCTACCGCTTCCTTCATTATGCTTACAAGATCCGCGTCAAGTTTTGTTATCTCGGGCATCCTTCCGAACTTTGTGAACTCGTCTACAAGTTTCCTTAATCCATTTACCTCGCGAATTATGGTCCGTGTGGCACTGTCGATCGTATGGCCAAGGTCATCGTCTTTCTTTTCCCATTTCTTCATGATCCTCTCCGCCGAAAGTTTGATAGGGGTAAGAGGGTTCTTTATCTCGTGGGCGATCCTCCTTGCAATATCCTGCCAGGTCAGGGCCTGCTCAGCCCTTATTATGTCCGTGAGATCATCAAAGACGACAAGCAATCCGACCGGTCTGTCGTCGGGAAGCATTAACCTCGTTATAAAAAGTTTCAGAATGAGCTTCTTGCCGTTAATATGTATAGTGACCTGATCCCTTATAGTCCTTGTGTCAGTGAGATCGATCGTCTTTATGAACTCCTTCAGGTCCTCCGATTCTATCTTCGACAGAAGCTTTTCATAGTTCCACCTCTCCTTTTCAAGCTCTGCCCTGTCGATACCCAGGATCCTGCAGGCGGAATCGTTGATAGTCCGCACACGGCCGTTATTGTCCGTCGATATAACTCCCGCCTCAACGTTCTCGACAATACTTTCGATAGCTACCCTTCTTCTGTCTGCTTCAAGATATGCCCTTACAAGCGATTCCTTGCTATCTTTAAGCTCGCTAACCATATTGTTAAAGGATGATACAAGCATGCCTATCTCATCATCCCTTTCCATATCTATCGTTACATCCAGGTTGCCTGTTGCGATATCTTCCGTTGCATTTGCAAGGGTACCGATGGGCTCAGTGATACCCTTTGAGATCTTCAGAGCTACCCACATAGCCATAAAAACGATAAGTGATGTAAAGAACGCAAGGACCAGCAGGTAATTAAGCTTCAACGGGAGCTTGAGCTTCTTCATCGCCGTATAATTGCCCTGAGCGAACTTTATGTTCTCTATCTTTTCCACTATGCCGGGGGGGACGAGGCCTTCTGCAACGAACACTCTTATTACCTCTTTGCCCTTAAGCTCAGGGATAACGGCCCTTATAACGTCCGCATCCTCCCTCGTAATCACCTCCGTACCTTCTTTACCCTCGAAGGCGTTCTTTATCGTTTCAGAAGCATCCTCCGGCATCTCTTCAAGGATGCGGACAGTTATGTTATCCCTGAATATCTCACCTCTTATCACTTTTCTTGCCTTATTTATAGTTCGCTCCCGCTCGATCTCGTAGAACGTTCTGGAAAGTTCTACAGAATCCTTAAGCGGCCTTTCGATCTGAGGATCGAACCACCTGTCTATGTAGTTAGAGACTATCTCGCTTGCTATCAGGAACAGCATCAATGACGGTACCAGCGTGAGGATAACGAAAGTAGCTACCAGCTTTGTCTTGAACTTATAACCGATTATCCTTCTTCTCTTCTCCATCCATAAACGGAACAGGTTCTTCGAAACGAAGAAGATGAGTGTAAGGAGGGAGATTATTGAAAAGTTAAAGAGGAATATTATCAGGAACTTCGTAGTAACATCGGTCTCGATCTGCAGGTAGTAGTACTCAATGTTCAATGCCACGAGCAGGAGAACAAAAAGGAGAGAGACTAATATTATGAATCTTTTGTTCTTCATTGTTTTTGGATCTTAAAGGTTGATGTCAGCTTTTCTACCCTGAACTCCTCATCGGGTATGAAGAAGAGCAGGTAACTGACTATAGGTGCGAGCTTTCTTATCCTGGATAGAGCCGAAACTTTTACATAGTAATCACCTGGCAGAAGCGTCCTTGTGTCAGCCAGCGCCAGGTCCTTGATTATAAGTGCCTCTGATAACATTGACTCCAGGCTGTTGAACCTGTGCTCTTTATCCTTGCCGTTGGTCGAGGAACGGACCGAGTACTCTTTCTTTACCGGATCGCTCTTTATCTTGCGAATGATCCTGGTTCCCGATATGAACTCATCAGGCCAGATTGTCCAGGACCTGAACAGGTCTATATAAAAGATATATTCCTTCTCAAAACCGCTATCAAGATCGCTAATATGAGCCGGATCGATAACAAGATTGGCATTGATCTTTATTAACCCATTGATGATAGTCGCTTCTGCAGTACCTATCTCAGCTCCTCTTGCTTCGATAGAGGCAAACAAAATAAGTACCAGTAGCAGAGCCTGCATCGCTTTTAAAGGTCTTGTTATCCTCATTGAATGATGTCCATGATCGATAGAGATTGCACAAAAAGCCTTTTAATTAAACATTCTAACACATCATTATCATTAATGGCTTGTTATTCCCTGAAGAGATGAGTTAACATAAAACAAGTAATATCAGATAGTTAAGGAGGCTGTAATGGTAGATAGATCGAAGGTTCAAGAAGTGCTGGATATTGTCAGGCCGCTGTTGCAGAGGGATGGAGGAGATGTAGAGCTGGTCGATGTTACGGACGACGGAGTAGTAAAGGTAAAGCTAGTAGGAGCTTGCGGATCCTGCCCTATGTCGACCCTTACCTTGAAGAACGGTATCGAGGCCAAACTTAAGGAAGAAGTGTCCGAAATAAAAGCGGTCGAGGCGGTATAAGGGTTAACCGGTAACATCTTTGAGCCATGCGAGGTATGGCTCCGATCCGGCAATTAAAGGCAATGATATGACCTCAGGCACTTCGTAACTGTGAAGTTCGGTTACGACGTCTCTGAGCTTCTCAAAGTGCTCTTTTCGTGTTTTTACTATCATCAGGACTTCCGTGTCGTCCTCTATCTTACCTTTCCACATATATACAGACCTTATGTCCCTGATAATGTTTACGCAGGCAGCCAACTTTTCCTCAACGAGCTTCCGGGCTATTCCCCCTGCTTCGTCCTCGTTTGATGCAGTTATAAACACTATTATATATTCCATGTTTGACCCGGCTATCTCGTCCTGCTGGACTACATTATATCCTATCATATTAATCAGCATATCTTTATTATGAGATAGTTGAATGTTAGAATATAAATTAATAGCAGCTGTGCTGCAGATATGATATTCCCATGGAGGAGAGCTATGTGTGACACGAATGCTTATATATACAAGGACGGCAATGAAGAGCTGTACCTTGAGAACGTTGATGAAGTGAGACTTGAGGAGGACAAGGTTTTCCTCAAAAGCCTGTTCGGTGAGCAAAAGGTGTTCGAGGGCGATGTCAGGTTGATCTCATTGCGGGACCACAAGATAGTGCTCAAGGAACGGGACAAGTAGTTCAAAAACTAATGGAGTTCCACTTATCGGCAAACTCCCTGAACCTTTTATCTTCTATGGCGGCTCTCATCTCTTCAAAGAATCGCATGTAGAACCTCAGGTTGTGTATGGTATTAAGCCTCATCGAGAGTATCTCTTTGTTCAGGAACAGATGCCTGAGGTATGAATTGGAGAAGTTCCTGCATGTATAACAGTCGCAGGCCGGATCCGGCGGGCTCTCATCTTCCTTGAACTCCGCCCTTTTTATGCTTAACCGTCCTTTGGATGTAAATAGAGTCCCGTTCCGGGCGTTGCGCGTTGGCATAACGCAATCGAACATATCTACACCTCTTGATACTGCATGTATCATGTCGGGTATGTCGCCTATCCCCATCAGGTAGCGAGGCTTTTCCGCGGGCATAAATGGTGTGCAGATATCTATCGCCCTGTACATCTCATCCTTTGTTTCGCCTACGCTCACGCCTCCTATTGCATATCCGTCAAAATCAAGAGATACTATCTCTTCGGCGCTCCTTTGTCTCAGGTCATCATATGTTGAGCCCTGGATTATACCGTATAGAGCCTGATCTCCTTTATGAAGCTCCCTGCAAGTGCGGGCCCATCTGGTAGTAAGCTCAAGCGACCTCAAAGCATAATCCCTGTCTGCAGGATAAGGCGTACATTCGTCAAACGTCATAATGATATCGGCACCAAGAGCCTTCTGGATTTGAATAGCTTCCCTGGGGCCGAGAAAGTGGCTTGATCCGTCTAGATGGCTCTGGAACCTTACTCCGTTATCCTCTATCTTTCTCAGCTTTGCAAGGCTGTAGACCTGGAAACCTCCGCTGTCGGTCAGCATGGGACGGTCCCAGCTGATAAATCTGTGAAGGCCCCCAAGGCGCTCTATGGTCTCATGTCCCGGCCTCAGGTATAAGTGGTAAGTATTGCCAAGGATGATCTCGGCACCGATACCGACAAGCTCATCTGGCCCCATGGCCTTTACCGTGCCGATCGTACCAACAGGCATGAACACAGGCGTATGGATATCCCCCCTCGATGTCGTCAGGACACCGGTCCTTGCCTTCCCGTCACTTTTCCGTATATTAAAGCCGATTTTCATTCACTGCAACCGTCCAATACCATAAGTGGTATAATCTATCATAAAAAAGAGCTTAATTCTAAATACTGTTCATAATGAAAAAGAAATTGATTGCAATAACCATGGGAGACCCGGGCGGGATCGGACCCGAGGTCGTTGTTAAAGCGGTGAGCGACAGGTCGGTCCGTGAGAGGGTAATACCCTTGATAGTAGGCAACAGGAATGTGATCAGGGAAGCAATAGGGTTAACGGGTTCGAAGATATCTCTTATTGAAGATATCTCATGGATGTCAGATACTGAGAAAGTGTATTTCGTTAGTATTGATGAGAGTGGACATTTAACCAGGTCGGAACCGTCGGCTGCCGGAGGCACTGCTGCGGTCGAATCAATAAAGAAGGCGGTTAGTCTATGCCTTGAGAGAAAGGTCCATGCCGTGGTCACAGCTCCCATTTCTAAAGAGGCTGTTAAGCTGGCAAAGTATTCATGGCCGGGACATACGGAGATGATCGCCGAACTTACAGGTGCCGGAAGGACGGCAATGATGTTCGCAGGGCCCAGGTTAAAGGTTATACTTGCGACCATACATGTGCCGATCAGGTCGGTCCCTGCACTTATTAACGAAGAGAGGGTAGCCGATACCCTCGACATGGCCCGGATTGCATCAAGAATGTTGTCGATAGAGCATCCAAGGATAGGTGTCGCCGGGCTTAATCCTCACGCCGGTGAAGGAGGAATGTTCGGAACGAGTGAAAAGAAAGCTATAGGGCCTGCGATAATCAAGGCTAGAGAAAGAGGACTGGATGTGAGCGGTCCGTACCCGCCTGATACTATTTTCAGAAAAGCTCTGGATGGTAAGTTCGATATAATTGTTGCAATGTACCATGACCAGGGCCTCATCCCCTTTAAGATGATACACTTCGATTCAGGGGTAAATACGACCATTGGTCTGCCTATTATCAGAACATCTCCCGATCATGGTACTGCGTATGATATAGCGTGGCGGGGTGTTGCTGATCCATCAAGCATGATAGAGGCCATATTAATGGCCGAAAGGATGAACTTATGACAAAGAAGAAGCTCGAGCTTATAGACCTTCATGTACACGGGATTGGCAAGCTGGATACTTCGACATCACATGTGGACGACATAATAGAGATCGCTATGACAGAGAAGTCGAACGGTATCAGCGGCCTCGTTCTCTCCATTTATCCGGATGAGATCGGTGTCATGAGGAGCCAGCTCGAGGTGATAAGCAAGGCCATGGGAGCTCTCAGGGAAGATTGCGCAGATATCATAGGGGTTCACCTTGAGGGGCCTTTTCTTAACCCTCTCAGGGCAGGTGCCCTTAACAAGGCGCACTTTCTTGTTCCATCTATTTCTTCCTTGAGGTCAATAATAGACGGATACGAGGATATTATCCGCATCGTGACGATCGCTCCCGAGCTAAGAAAGGCCTCCGATGTCATAAGGTTTTGCCGTGACCGCGGTATCAAGGTGAACATGGGCCACTCCGATGCAACGTACAGGGAGGCACTTAGAGGCAAGAATGCTGGTGCAACCGGCATCACGCATATCTTCAATGCTATGAGGCCGATGCACCACAGGGAGCCGGGCCTTGCAGGATTTGGGCTCCTGGATGATGACACATACGTTGAGATAATAGCCGATGGTGTTCACCTTGATCTGAACACACTCAAATTGATCTTTTCCGTAAAGCCTTCGAACAGATTGATAATAATATCGGATGCTGTCAAAGGAAGGAGATCTGCTAAGAAGGCTGTTTATCTGAAGGATGGTACCATAGCGGGCAGTTGCATTACACTGTCAGAATCGATAGACCTGCTTATAAAGAACGGTTTCGACCCGGAGACCGTGCGTATGGCAGCTTCAGCAAATCCTCTGCGATATATCAATTAAGATCGGTCAGAACGGGACGTCGTAGTTCCGGTTCCTCAGGAACTTATAAGCCTGGTCGAGGTCGGGTATCCCGGAGCGTCCGCCAAGGGATTCACATTTTATCGCAGCAACTGCTGATGCAAACGTGACAATATCCTTTATATTCCATCCGCTGAGGAGGCCGAATATGTAACCTCCGTGAAAGACATCGCCCGCACCGGTCGTATCTATGGCCTTGACAGTAAAGGCGGGTATCTCTAGTATCCGGTTGTCAGCGAACGTTATGCTGCCCCTGTTTCCCAGGGTTATTGTGGTTATTCCAAATCCCAGGTTCAATATATGCTGCTTGAACGTTTCAGGATTATCGTTCCATCCTATGTCACGAGCAAATTCCTCCGACCCAACTATATAGTCCGAAACCTTTGCAAGCTCTATCATACCCTCGCGTACCTTTCCGGCATCGAGCATGACAGGTATTCCCCTGTCCCTTGCTATACGCGCTGCCCTCAGGGAAGCATCCTTCATTAGACCATCAAGAAGAAGAAATCCTGTCACCTCGAACTGCTTCGGATCTATCTCATCGGGATCGATAGGGGTCCCGGAAGGCCTCTTCCAGAATATCGTCCTTGTACTGTTGTTCTCGCCGATAATTATATGAGCGACCTGTGATGAACTGTCAGGTCTCTTAATGAGCCTGCTAAGGTCTATATTCTCCTGGCCGAGAGATCTGGTTATCTTATCACCGATCTCGTCATCTCCTACTATCCCTATGAAACTGCATGGAACCCCAAGCTTTGAAAGAGTAACAAGTGCAGTAGCGACAGGACCTCCCCCTTGTTCATCATGCCTTATCACCTCTTTCTTTGTATCGGCCTGTGGATAGCTGTCAACTACAGACAGGTAGTCCCATGAACACTGGCCAATGCCGGTAACATGCATCGGTCCCCTGGGGACCGGGGTGCGTTTGAACAATTTCCTTATAAAAGAAAGCATCGGGTTAATTATACTACAAAGTCGGTTTTCCTTTGACAGATGCGATACCTTTCAGGACAAGAAGTATCCACGGGATGCCATGGAACACGAGATCGAACCAGTCAATCGGTCTTTTCAGTTCACCCTTAAATAACATCTGCAGCTTTTCGACTATGTGAGGAGGGCTGTATGGTGCCAGGCCCAGTGTAAGACAGGCTATGATTATAAGTCCCCACGAGGTGTTATCCAGCCATTGCATGGTATCCTCCTTCAGTATTTGCTAATTTATTGCCTTATGATAACAATAACCAATGGTATCTGATAACTGACAAATAGTAAATTTATCCTTCTTTTGCGAGCCATCGGCTGCCGGTCAGGGATATCCCTATTGCTCCAAGCGGCGCCGTTATCAGTATCGACAGCACAGCAACGGCAAGTATCACCTCTCCTCCCCCAACCCCTGCCTCCAACGGCACAGCACCTATAGCCGCCTGGACGGTTGCTTTCGGTATATAGGAGATAACACAGAACATCCTCTCTCTGAAGTTCAGGTCGGTCCCTATTACAGAAAGATAAGTTCCGATGCTTCTGGCGATAAGTCCTGTGAATATGATGAGTGCTCCTGCAAGCCCGGCCCGCCATGCCACATGTATGTTAACCTGTGCCCCGACAAGAACAAAAAGTAATATCTCGGCGAAGATCCAGACCTTCGAAAGCTTTGAAGCGATCTTATGTGCCCTTTCCTCTGATCTCTCGAGCAGAACGAAACCTACGGTCATAACACCGAGCAGTGCTGACATTGCCACCCTTGTCTTGAGCTCTTCCTCCAGCCATGTGAGAAGAATGGAGGTGGCAACAACGACAATGGTCATCTTTGTTGCCCTCAGGTCGAACTTCTTAAAGAGAATATATAGCATATAGCCAGCGACCGCACCTATTGCTATACCAGAGATCATTGCCTCGGGTATATCAAGTAGCTTTAAGAAAGGATTTGTCTCGGAGCCTGTATATATGCCAAGAAGTATCGTGAATATGACGATAACGAACACGTCGTCCACCGATGAGGCGCTCAGGATCATGGTCGGGATGCCCTTTTTTGTTCCCCTCTTGTTTCGTATAAGATCTATCATAAACGGTACGACCACGGCCGGTGATACCGCAGCGATAATGGAACCAAGTATCGCCGACTCAAGATATGTAAGTCCTAGAAGAGGGGGACCCAAGAGCATGATGACAGCCCCCTCAAGCATCGCAGGCAGGCAGGCCATTATAAGGGCTGTCTTCCCGACCCTGTTTAGGGTATCCCGCCTTAGTTCAAGTCCCGCTCTGAGGAGAATGATTATTAATGCTACCATCCTCCAGTCCGAAGAAACTGACAGAAGAACAGGCTGAAGGATATCAAATACATACGGGCCGCAAAGTATGCCTACAACGAGCATGCCAATGAGGCCGGGCAATTTGATCTTTTTAAAAAGGAAATCAGAGAAAAGCCCAAGAACAACTAAAAGGGCAATGCTTACGGCCAATCGTAACCTCCCTCAGCATATGTTCAAGAATGTGATACAGATAAAATTATATAATATCACGTGAGAAAAGGGCAGGGAACGAAATGAGCATAATGATGATAGGCCTGACATCCTTTTTTGTTGCACTCTCGGGTGCTCTGGTGCCGGGACCGCTTTTTACCATCACTGTTGCCGAGTCTGCTAAAAGGGGGTTCATCTCAGGCCCGCTCATAATACTCGGCCATGCAATACTTGAGCTTACACTCATCGCACTTCTTCTGATAGGTCTTTCGCCTTTTTTCAAAAGACAGGGAGTCATTATTGCCATAAGCCTTCTGGGCGGCGCGATGCTCGTGATAATGGGTGCCATGATGATAAGAGATGCAAGACACGCCAGAATCTCTGTCGAGTTAGAGGGCGAGGGATCAGGCATGCACCCTGTGATCGCCGGGATAGTGGGAAGCATATCTAACCCTTACTGGACGATATGGTGGGCGACGATAGGACTTGGTTATCTAGTAAGCGCGATAAAGCTCGGGATACTGGGCATTGTGGTGTTCTTTATAGGCCATATTACAGCGGATCTAGTCTGGTACAGTCTGATATCTTTCACTGTCGCAAAAGGTAAGAAGTTCATGGGGGATAAAGGTTACAGGATACTTCTGTATATTTGCGGAATATTTCTTGTGGTATTCGGCATTTGGTTCATTTCAGGTGCGACATAAATATTTCGATAATTATAGATGATATAATAGAGCTACGTTCATGGTAAAGATCGGGGAGTGTGCTTTTACTTCATCTGTATTGATCATATTGTCTACCCGGGTCCGTTCTATTAACTAAACGAGGTCATTGTTTATGGCGAAAAAGAAGCAGACAAAAAAGACCATAACCAAAAAAGCATCAAAGATCAAGAATACTGCCAGGAAAAGGAAAGTGTCACCTGCTGCCGTTAAGACCCCTAAGAAGAGAAAAGTTACAAGGGATGAGACCGTTAATAAAAAAGTTGAGAAGGGTATTGGCCCATCTCTGCTGCGATCCCTGACCGAAGCGCTTGATAATATTGCGGACGGAATAGTCATTCAGGACCTTGATTACAAGGTCCTTTATGAGAACGAGGCCATTCGCAGAGCGTTCGGAGAAAATACCGGAAAGTTATGTTATGAGGTTTATGAGGGGGAGAAAGACGTATGTGAAGGATGCCCCATGTTGCCCACGCTTAGCGGCGGAACCTCTAACAAAACGGAAAGGCGGGTAGAGACCGATGATGGTATCAGGTATTTTGAACTGACGACAAGCCCGTTAAGGAACGAATCCGCTGAGATCATAGGCGGAATGAAGATAGCCAGGGATATAACAAGGCAGAAAGAATGGGAAGAGACCGCGGCAGAAGAGGCTGTGGGGATGAAAGATGAACTAGAGCTTATCGTAAACGAACGTACAAAGGACCTCATGCTGGAGATACAGGACCGAATGGAGACAGAAAGGAGGCTCAAGGAAAGCGAGGAGCGCTTCCGTATCCTGGCAGGTGCTTCATTGGAAGGAATAGTATTATCCGAAAAGGGACAGATCGTAGATGCAAATATGCAGTTCTGCGAGCTCATAGGGTATTCATTGCAGGAGTTAATAGGAATGTCTATTTTAGACTATGTTTCTCCTGCGTCAAAAAGTAAGGTTGAAGAGATGTTAAGTACAGAGAATGAACAACCATATGAACATGTTATTCGGAGAAAAGACGGAAGAGAGATCATAGTTGAAGCACGTGGTTCTAATGTACCTTATGAGGGCAGAATAGTGCGTGTTGCATCGGTCAGAGATGTTACAGATCAAAGGATCGCAGAGAAGATGCTTAAGGATAATGTTGACAGGTTCGAGCTGCTCTTTGATAAGGCCCCTGATGCATACTATTTGCTGGATATGAAGGGCAATTTTATTGACGGCAATAAGGCTGCCGAAAAGCTGATCGGTTATAAAAAGGAAGAGCTGATTGGAAAGAATTTTGAGACAGCAGGCATTCTAAGACTGAGGGATGTGCCTAAAGCACTGAAGATGTTCGGAATGGGCATGCTCGGCAGACCTACCGGGCCTAATGAGCTTGCGTTAAAGTCCAAGGATGGAAGCACTGTTTATGTCGAAATAATATCAAACCCGATAAAACTCGATAATAAGAAAGTGATAATAGGAATTGCAAGGGACATTACTGCCAGAAGAAAGGCGGAAAAGGCCCTGAGAGATTCAGAAGAGAAGTTCAGGACCATAATCGAGAACTCCCAGCCGATCATATTCATGATAGATAATGCTGGCAAGTTCCTTCTCTCTGAAGGAAAGATGTTATCGGTGCTCGGGCTTAAACCGGGACAGGCTGTAGGAATGTCAGCCTATGAGATGTATAAGGATTTCCCGGCCATCATAAGCGGGATCAATGAGGCACTGGCAGGAAGGTACCATCAGGATATCATCGATGTTAACGGGATCTTTTTCGATATATTCTATTCACCTGTTAAGGGAAGTGATGGAAATATTACCGGGCTTATAGGTATGGCTATAGATATAAGCGATCGTGTGAAAGCTGAAGAAGCTCTCAGGGAGAGCGAACAACGTCTCTTTGGGTTCATCGATACTCTTCCGGTCGGAATTTTTGTGCTTGACCCATCCGGCGTTCCCGTGTTTGCTAATGATAAGGCAAAATCGCTGTTAGGCAAGGATGTGATGGATATAGATAAGAGCGAATTGGCAGAGGTATATAATGCCTATTTAGCGGGAACGGATAAACTTTATCCAAAGGAGAAGATGCCTATCGTAAGGGCATTAAGGGGTGAGACCTCCCATATTGATGATATGGAGATCAAGAGGAATGATCGAATTATACCGCTCGAGGTTTTGGGATATCCTGTATATGAAGATAATGGGGAAATAAAGTATGCGGTGGCGTCATTTCTGGATATTAGCGACCGAAAAAAAGCAGAGAAGGAAAAAGAGGGGTTGCAGGAACAGCTGCTCAGGGCCCAGAAGATAGAGGCGGTCGGAAGGCTTGCTGGAGGCATAGCTCATGACTTCAATAATATACTGTCTGCAATGATCGCTAACACCAACCTTATTCAGCTAAGCATGAAGAATACCGATCCATCCCGTGAGTACGTTGATGAGCTCATGTCCCTGTCCGAGAGGGCAATATCTCTTACCAAAAGCCTACTTGCATTTAGCCGGAAGCAGGTAATAACACCCAAGCTTGCGGACGTGAACAAGATAATCGATGGGATCAAAAACATGCTCTCAAGGCTTATAGGGGAGGACATCAGCTTCGATACAAAATTATCAAAGGAAGTACTAATGATAATGGCAGATACAGGACAGATCGAGCAGGTCCTCGTTAATATTGTTACCAACAGCAGAGATGCGATGCCGAAGGGTGGCAAGCTTTTGATAGAAACAAGCCTGGACAGAATAGACAGGGACTTTATACTGCATTACGGATTCGGAGTTATAGGAGAATACGCACTGATAACTATAAAAGATACGGGGATAGGAATGACCGAAGAAATAAAGAGCAAGGTTTTCGAACCTTTTTTTACCTCGAAAGATGCCGCGCGTGGAACCGGACTCGGGCTATCGACATCATATGGAATAGTTAAGCAGCACGGAGGATATATAAATGTGGAGAGTGAGCTGGATAAAGGAGCTACTTTTCAGATCTACTTGCCGATCATGGAGCAGGAAGTGGCCGAAGATGCGTCGGCTGCAGTAGAAATATACAAAAAGGTCAAGAGATCCTCCACTATACTCCTTGCCGAGGATGAGGAGCCGGTAAGAAAGGCCTTGAGGGCATCGCTTGAGGCCTTTGGCTATAAAGTCATCGAGGCAATTAATGGCGAGGACGCTGTTTATAAGTACAAAAATAACAAGAGAAAGGTCGATTTCCTTTTGTTTGACCTTATAATGCCCGGGATGAACGGAATGGAGGCATTTGATGAGATCAAGCGTATCTCTCCCCAGATAAAAGCACTTTTCATGAGCGGCTACCCAAAGGATATTCTTGATGAGAAAGGGGTAAGCAGAGAAGAGCTTAATTTTCTCTA
This sequence comes from Nitrospirota bacterium, assembly GCA_020351835.1. Classification (GTDB taxonomy): domain Bacteria; phylum Nitrospirota; class Thermodesulfovibrionia; order Thermodesulfovibrionales; family BMS3Bbin05; genus BMS3Bbin05. The sequence goes on along the minus strand of CP070669.1, from coordinate 142,124 downwards.
TAAACCGGTTACCCCGGGACAGTTGTTCAGGGCGATGCAGGAAGCGATGAATAAATGATGATAATCCTTTTGTCAACAAACGGCTACTGCTCTATTGTATCATGTTTACTGTTTTAGTATTTTTTTTAAGTAGCGCAATATTTTGACTTGCCGGTTATATTGTTTTTGCATTTCGGCCCGTCCTTCTTCTTAAGGCCTTATCATTTCTTGTAAAGGGAAATGAGTTCGGATATAATCTTTCCAGATGATAATCGGTTGCCCGAAAGAGATAAAAAGCGAAGAGTACCGAGTCGGCATTACGCCTGACGGCGCCTCAGAGCTTAAAAGAGACGGACACACACTGCTTATTGAAGAAGGTGCCGGGGCAGGGAGCGGTTTTAGTGATGATGAATACCTGAAGGCGGATGCGGATATTGTCGACAGGAGATCAATATTCAAAAGCGCAGACCTCATTGTGAAGGTTAAAGAGCCATTACCACCCGAATATGATCTTATGAAAGAAGGGCAGGCGCTGTTCACTTATCTTCATCTTGCCCCCAACAGGGAGCTGACTGATGTTCTGTTAAGAAAGAATATAACCGGACTTGCGTATGAGACACTTGAAAAGGATGGTGTGCTGCCGCTGCTTCTTCCTATGAGCGAGATAGCGGGAAGAATGGCACCCATAATCGGAGCTTATTACCTCCAGAAGTTCAGAGGTGGTACGGGAGTACTTCCGGCAGGAGCTGAGGGGGTAAGACCCGCAAGGTCGGTCATATTGGGAGCAGGGATAGTGGGCATGAACGCGGCGAGGATCAGCAACGGCCTTGAGATGGAAACAGTTGTTCTTAACAGGGGTGCTGATAAGCTGAGAAAGATAGATGAGATGTTCTTGGGCCGAGTAGAGACCCTGCCATTGACCAAGGCGAATATCATTGAAGAGATACAGTACGCCGATATTCTTGTAGGCGCACTCCTTGTCCCGGGTGGCAGGACACCTGTCTTGGTAAGAAGGGAAATGTTAAGGAGTATGAAGAAAGGGGCTGTGATAGTTGATGTATCAGTGGACCAGGGTGGATGTATCGAAACTTCAAGGCCGACAACACATGACGATCCTGTCTATATTGTCGATGATGTTATACATTACGCTGTTGCTAATATGCCCGGCGCATACCCAAGAACAGCCACCATGGCACTTACAAATGCTACACTTCCGTATATAAAAATGCTTGCAGATAGCGGGATAGATGGCGCTGTCGAAAGCGTTGGCGAGCTTAGAAGTGCCCTTAATACATACCGGGGAAAGGTTGAACATCCCACGCTTGCGGAAACACTGAAGGCATAAGATGCCCGCATGGATGTATCAATTGCGAATTATGGTGGAACATTCCGCCCGATCTATCAATTGCAATCTTCGCATTCATCGCAGTCAGAGGTCTCGGCTCCCTTCATATACTTTGTAAGCTTTGTTCCGCACTGCGGGCAATAGTTCACAAGCATGTTGTGTACCGTACCTTCACAGTCGGTCCACTGGAGTGCCTCGAGGCCTGACTCTACGATGAGCTTGCAGCAGGGGCGCAATTTGCCGAGAGGCCTGTCCTCAAGCTCGGTCCACCATTTAATGGTCTCAGGGTCGCCTTTTCTGTCATGTTCGTTATGGTTCATCTTAAACTCCTTTTTCTCAATTAACGCTCTTTTCCCATTTCCCAGGACAATCCTTATACCATTTGATAATTTATTATGCATAATCCGTACCCGTTTCCGACCAAAGATGAGATGAGAAATAACATACTGAATTATATGGCTATTTAATGTTGTGAACTTTTTAATGAATATGAGATGTTCTTTAAAATGTTACTAATTGCCGCAAAATGTGAAATTTCGGTCATACTGGCCGGGCCGCATATGTTAATTAAATGTTCAGGTATATTAATAGTTTAGGATTGAGATGCGAAGTAATAAGTGATGTTTTGAAGTGTCGGACCCGGCTAGCTGTCTATTGTGCCTTGAAAGGACTTTTTTACCGTATTGAGGATCAATGCATGTATATTTTGCGTGCCGGCTACGATATTCCCGGTAGCAAGGTGGTCGGAACCTCCTGTAAAATCCGATACCATGCCTCCGGCTTCAGAAATAAGCAGACTGCCTGCCGCGATATCCCAGATGCTAAGTCCTATCTCAAAAAAACCGTCACATCTTCCGCATGCCAGATAAGACAGGTCCAGTGCCGCACTGCCGGCTCTCCTGATATCACTTACCTGCATGAACATTTCCTTGAATACTGAAAGATATTTATCTATATGGTCCTTTCTTCTGAAGGGGAATCCTGTTGTGATAAGGGAGTCAGCAATGCTATTAACTTTTGAGACGGCTATTGGCCTATCGTTAAGATGCGCTCCGGAGCCTTCTGCTGCAGTGAACATCTCGTCTCTTGTCGGATCAAAGACTACACCTGTAATTATGTTTCCCGCATGTTCAACCGCTATGGAGACGGAAAAAACCGGATAGCCATGTATAAAGTTGGTGGTGCCGTCCAGGGGATCTATTATCCACCTGTAACCTGACACTTCCTCATTAACTGATTCCTCAGCAACGATCGAGTGATCTGAATATTGGGACCTTATAAGGTTCACGATCAGGGTTTCAGACTCTTTATCCACCCTTGTCACAAAGTCAGATGTCTGTTTGAGCACTATGTCTGAAGATGTGATCCCGCCCAGGTTGCTCATTATATGGCTACCGGCCTTTCGGGCCGCTTCGGTCGACAACTTCAACAGATCACCGTAAGCCACTGACTTCATGATGAGATTATATAGGAAATGGGCCGAAGAGAGCAGGTAAAAAGATGCCCGACCAGTAGAAAACAGGAAATATTCAATGATTATATATTGTATACGTTCTTCATATAATAAGCGACTTTGAGAACTAGGGCAGAAATACCCGCAACTACACAATAAATGACATAAATTGTCACTTCCATAGTTTTGGATATATGTACGTGCGAAGCTGTATTATCAATTATTACAATATAAACAATAAGTTAAGGATAAAATTGCAAAAAAGCCTAAGAGACGCATTACAGGTATATTTCTTGCTCAAACTTTAGTGTTGCGGACGATTTCCGTAAGGGAGAGGTATGTGAAAGCTATAGACAGAATACGGCGGAACGGGGGTAGTTCCGCAGGCCGGAAAGGCATCTTATTCATTAGCAGAATGTTCTGTGCTATACTTTTACCTATCTTCTCGTAACTATATCCTTTAGAGGGGGATATGTGATCTTAGGCAGTATTAATGGCAGTGGTGCCCGCAGGCGCAGAGCCATCTTAAAGGGTGTCTATGAGGAAAACCTCGTGATGCTGGGCCGTCGCCCTCGCAGTAGCGGGTACAGGAAGATGGGGGTCTTGATGAAGAGTTCCGTTGTGCTCTTTTCGATGGTCTTCTTTCTGCTCATAGGGAGGTTCGATTCCTCCGAACTTGCTAATGTCGGAGCAGTTAGCCCGGAGATCCCACCGCAGGTAACCTCTTCCTTCAGCCCTCAGCGGTTGATGCAGGTTTCTGATTCAGGACAGGACCTTTCATACTACAGATCTCTTTTTGCAGATTCGATGCAGCCGATCTGGAACATTTTCGGTTTCAAGGTCAGGACAATAATAATAGACCCCGGCCACGGGGGAGATGATCCCGGTGCTATCGGTAAGATGGGCACTGAAGAGAAGGATATCACCCTCGATATTGCAAAGAGGCTTAGAGATAAACTTACCAGGTTCAAGAACTACCAGATACTCATGACCAGGGAGAACGATGTAACTGTACCCCTTAACGACAGGATCGAGTTCGCTAATAAACACAACGCCGATCTGTACATATCTATACACGTGAACTACGTTCCGCGTAAGCCGATAAATATAATAGAGACCTATTATTTTGGGGCCTATTCCGATGAGGAGACGCTGAAACTGGCTGAGAAAGAGAATGAAGGGACGGAATATACGTTGAGTGCTTACAGGAACGTTGTAATGAAGATCGGCGATACAATGAAGTTCCAGGAGTCAAAGCAGCTCGCCACATTCATACAGGAAAGCTTGTATGGGAACATTAGCAAGAGCAATAAGGAGATACTGGATTACGGGATAAAGACAGCACCGTTTGTCGTGCTGCTCGGGGTCGATGTGCCGAGCGTTCTCACTGAGATATCGTGCCTGAGCAATGAGAGCGAAGAGATGAAGCTGAACGCTGAGCTTTACAGAGAAGAGATAGCAAATTATCTCGAAGAGGGAGTGGTCAAGTACCTTAACAAGAACTTTAATAAAGGAGAAACGCACTATGCAGCCAGGTGAGATGAAGAGCGCAGATGAAGTTCTTTATGTCGGGATCGATCTCGGAACATCCAGTAGTGCAATAGCGGCCAGCAATGGTGAGAAGAAATGGGTCGAGAGCTATGTCGGGTGGCCCAAGGACTTTATATCTGCAAAAGTACTGGGCAAATCCGTGCTGTTCGGTCGTGAAGCCCTTAAGAACAGGTTATCTCTTGACCTTTACAGGCCGCTTGAGAAGGGTGTACTGAAAGAAGGAACTGCAAAAGATGCAGAAGCAGTTAAGGAACTGATACATTATCTGATAAAGCTGGTTAATCCTTCTGAGGGACAGAAGATCAATGCTGTTGTTGGTGTGCCTGCAGAATCATTCAAGGTGAATAAGTTGGCTATCAGAAGTGCTGTTTCCGGTTTTACAGACTCGATCATGGTAGTATCGGAACCTTTTGCGGTAGCTTACGGACTTAATATGCTTAACAACGCCATCGTTATAGATATTGGTGCGGGTACTGTAGACTTTTGTATCATGCACGGAACGTTACCTGCTGATGAGGACCAGAAGACAATAATCAACGCCGGAGATTACATCGATCAGCAATTGAACAATTTCCTTACGGAGAAATACCCGGGATCTACCTTTAACATGAACATGGTAAAGGGTTTTAAGGAAAGCAACGGGTTTGTTGGCAATAGCAGTGCACCGATAAAGGTCGAGATACCTGTGGCCGGTAAACCTACAGAACACGATATAACCGATGAGGTCAAACGTGCATGCGAGTCCATATTGCCGGCCATAATCGAGACGGTTACAGAAATGATAGCAAAGTTCGATCCGGAATACCAGGCCAAGGTACGGGATAACGTGATACTGTCCGGGGGCGGGAGCCAGATACGAGGGATACGTGAGTATATAGAGGGGCGCCTTAAGGAATACGGGTCCGGCAAGGTAACGGTTGCGACCGATCCTGTCTTCTCAGGAGCCAATGGAGCATTGGCGCTGGCGAAGGATATGCCTAAGGGGTATTGGGACCAGGTCCAGTGACCTGTGCAGAGGTTTTTCTCTAACAACGGTACGTGTTCATTTATACAAAATCAGCAATCCTGCTATAATCATGCTATGAGGAAGATCCTTATAGTAGATCCACTCAAATCTTCTCTTGAGAAGAAAGTTACATCTCTTACAAAACAGGGATTACAGGTCAGTGGAGTGGAATCCGCACAGGAGGCCCTGGAATTGATAAGGAAGGACCCGGTCGATGTCATTATATCGGAACTGGATATGCCGGGAATGAACGGAGATGAGCTTTGTTCTTCTTTGCGTAAGAGGCCAGAACTAAAGAACATATCGGTGATCCTTACTGGATTTGAGAGCCAGTCGGCCAAGGACAGAAGTAATACATGCGGAGCGAATGCATACCTCTCGAAGCCTTTGTCACCTAAAGACCTTTCTTCACAAGTAAATGACCTGCTTAATATCCACGGTCGCGAAAGTTACAGAGTATTAATGAAAGTTACAGTGAAGAGCAAGATCAGGAAGGAGTCATTCTTCTGCACATCTCACAATCTGAGTGTTTCAGGGGTGCTCCTCGAGACAGAGAAGGTTCTTGAACCCGGCGTTGATATAGAGTGCGCTTTTTTCCTGAGGTCGGTAAATATTTCCGTAAACGGTGAGGTGGTGAGAGAGGAAAAGAAGTCACAGGATGTTCGTTTATACGGCATTAAGTTCATCGATCTTTCGCAGGATAACCGGAACTTAATAGAAGATTTTGTCAGGAGCAGAAATCCCGGCGGGGATATCTGATCCTCATAGTCACATCATTTAGCCAGCCTACTTGATTATCCTCTTCCGCATCAGACCGAACGGTATTGGAGCGAGCAAGAATATCGCGACCAGTATCCATACTATATCCTTAATGACCGCTAATAGTTCACCAGCGGCAAAAGCCCTCATAATATTTACCATATGGTACAGTGGTGTGAAGTAGGCTATTACATTTACGATCCCCGGAAGATTATCAATTGGAAAGAATATGCCGGAAAATAAGAACATAGGTGTCATAAATAGAGTAAAAAAATAGTTGAATGAGTCTATCCCCGGCACGACAGCTACGAATATGATCGATATCTCTGAGAAGATTAGACCAATGCAGAAGAGAAGCGGTATCGAAAGTATTATCAGCGGCGACTCTACAAGGCCGAACAAAGAGATTACAATTATAATAATAGAACCGTAAAGAGCGCTCTTTGTTGCTCCCCATATCACCTCTCCCGCAATAAGGTCATCCAGGTTCACGGGAGTAGCAAGTATAGCGTCGAACGTCTTCTGATAAGTCATGCGAACATATGTCCCGTAGGAGCATTCATATGTTGCGGCGAACATGGCCGAAGAAGCGACGATCCCGGGAGCGATGAAGTTCAGATACGGCATCCCGTTTATCTCTCGTACGAAAGCTCCAAGACCCAGACCGAGAGCGACAAGATACAGAACGGGCTCTATGAAGTTAAGAACCAGGCTGGACTTGTAAAGCTTTGAGTATACCGTAAGGTGTCTTTGCCATACGCGTATCGCTTTAATAAACTTCATACTGTATCTCCCGAAAGCTTTTTACCTGTCAGCTTGATGTAGACATCTTCGAGGTTCCCGCCATGAATATCCATTAGATTGGCCGGTGAATCTATGGTGATCAACTTACCGAGGTCCATGATGGCCACACGGTCGCAGAGCCTCTGAGCCTCTTCCATGTAATGTGTAGTTAAAAGAAGAGTAGTATTATTGAACTTCAGGTGGTTTAACTTGGCCCACACGTCCCGCCTGCTGTGCGGATCGAGTCCGGTAGTAGGTTCATCCAGAATAAGAAGGTCCGGATCGTTCAGAAGTGATCTTGCCAGAAGAAGCCTTCGCTTCATTCCTCCGGACAGGTCCTTTATATTAACGTCTGCCTTTTCTGACAGATCTACAAATTCAAGTAACCTGTTTGAAAGAGCAAGAGAATCCTTCTTCATGATATCGAAATAGCGTGCATACACTATAAGGTTCTCAAGAACGCTTAGGTCCGGGTCGAGATTATCGTCCTGTGGCATTACACCTGTCCTTGACTTGATAGTTCCGGGCTCTTTGGTCACGTCCATGTTGAATACCTTAACAAGTCCCGATGTGGGAGGCATAAAACAGTATATTATGCTCATTACGGTGGTCTTCCCGGCACCATTAGGACCAAGAAAGCCAAAGCACTCCCCCTCGTTGATATCGAAACTAACATCGTTAACGGCCAGAAGTTCTCCGTATTTCTTGGTCAGACCATCTGAAGTTATAATGCCCATAGCAGGATTAATTATAACTATTTAGCCCATAGTTTTCCTGCTATAATAGAACCGTTCAACAGGGACCTAATAAATGATATTCGAAGGTAATGGAGATATGAACATTTACAGGGCCGCTGAGATCCTGAAGGTACAGGAGCGATATATCAACGATTTCTCAAGGCCTGTAAATCCGCTTGGGCCATCCCAGAAGGTTAAGGCAGAGCTCAGAAGATACCTGAAGCGCTTGAACGAACAGCCCGATCCTGATTGCGTAAGGATACGCAAGCACCTGGCCGGGCACCTGAAAGCAGATAAAGAACAGATCATCTGTGGAGCAGATCATCTCAGCTTATTAAATGCCATTATTACGGCTGTGTTGCCAGTGAAGTTGATCGTAAATATGCCAGATGACCCAGGACTGTTATCCATATCTTCACATGAAGGCACGGGAACCGGAGAAAGCAACATCAGGACCATTAGCTCGAGCAAAGAAGAAGGTTTCTTGTTTGCTAAGAACGAACTGATAGATAACATGACGAAAGGCGGTATGGCGCTTATATCAAATCCGAATGTGATCACCGGCAGATGTCTTAACAGGAAGAATGTGCTTGAACTTGCAGAAGCAGCCCGGGAGAAGAAGTGCTATATGTTAATCGACGAATCTTTAACAGGGTTCTGCAATGGTGGGTCGGTCGCAGATGCGGTTTCCGATAACGGGTTCATTATAGTATTAAGTTCTTTATCGCCATATTACGGTCTATGCGGGCTCGGTTTCTCTTTTGCCGTATTGAATCAGGACCTGATCGGAAAGATAACAAAGAGCGCCAGGGTAACGCCCCCGGACCTTCTGTCGCAGAGGGCTGCAGCAGTTGCGCTAAAGGACAGGGTATATGTAACGGAAACCAAGACGTGGTTAAAGGCGGAAAAGGTATTTATTGAGAAAGAATTGAAAAAGGCAGGTGTCGAATTTGTTCGGAGCGAGTCGAGCAGCTATCTGATTTATACTGATCTCTCAGAGCAACTATACAATGATCTGTTCAAAATAAGGTCGATCGTAAAAAGATGCGATGATATGCCTGGACTTGGCAAGGGATATTTATATATTGCCTTAAGGGACCACCGGTCAAATGCTGAACTTATTAAAGGTATTAAGAACTTTATCAGTCGAAATCACATCTGAGCCATCCATGAGGTATTGACTGCCTGCGTGCATCATTCTCGATGCGGTACATATCTTCTTCGGCACGCTTTAGTCGAAGCTTGGCAGATTCAAGTTTCTTTTTAGCAAGTCGTATGCGCCACTGCTGGTTCCTAAGTGTTCTAAAATCATCCTCGGTCTCGTTCAGATGTTCTTCTGCAAGCTCTATGTCCTTCTTTGCCCTCTCTATTTTAACTTCGTACTTCGAGCCTAGCTTGCACCAGTAGTTCATTTGCGCCTGTTCATATTTATAGTTATATTCCTCTTCCTGTCTGCTTTGTATCTTTTTATCAGCTGCCTTGACGTCACTAACCGGTCTTTCTTTATCGTTGTCTTTTCGATACACTTCAAGATCTTCATCGGTGAACATTTGTTGTTGCTGGTCTTCAGTGCCGTAAACAGGGGGCAGAGAAATAACAGCAGTAAATAACGCCAACATTAACACGGTCCTGATATGCAATGTAAGAACCCTCCTCGTGATGACTATTATACAGAAATAAGGACCCAGAAAAAATATTTATGGACCACATTGTTGAGACACATATCTGTGACTTGAGTATCATTGGGAATATACATATAGTTATTTGATATAATTGGTTTATGGTATGCAAATATGATCGGAGGATCAGGGAAAAGTCACTTGAGATAGTCTGTGTCTTACTCCTGACATGTGCATTATTGGGCATGCCTGTGTACTCACACGCGTCTGAGAAGTTCTATTCTGTTCAGGCCGGAACATACTCGTTGACCGCAATAAAGTTTGCTGCAAAACAATATGAAATGCTAAGCAAAAAGCTCGGCGATAATGACCTGGAACATCTCAGGATAGAAAAAGGGAATAAGTACTTTATTATCAGGATAGGCCGATTGCCGGACAAAGCCGACGCTATAAGCTTGATGGAGCGTGTAAGGGTTTTCGTTCCCGATGCATTTATACTTAGACAGTTGGATTACGAAAAGCTTAATATTGTAAAGGCCTATACTCCGTCAGCTCCTGAACTGGAGGAATATTATACGCTCCAGCTCGGGAACTACAGTATAAGGAAGGAAGCGGAGGAGAGGTTTGATTCACTGGTAAGAGTATTGATAGCCGACGAACTGAAGTATTTGCGGATCGAGATGGTAGGCAGATTCTACAGCGTGAGGATAGGCAAGTTCGAGAATTATGGCCTTGCAAGGGATTTTCAGAACGAAAGCGGGAAAGTCCTCGATGACGCTATTATACTGAAAGGATTCATGAAGGACGAAGTGATAGTATCACAATACGGACAGGAGACTGAAAGCGATACTATGGTAATAGATGGAAGAAAGGTCTCAGCAGATGAGCTTTCTAAAGCGAACTCTGTCACTCAGGATGTGAGCGTGAACCCTGCTCCCGTTGACAATATCATCAATGAGGCCTCCTCTTATTATGATGCTGATGATTACGGCAAAGCGGCAGAACTGCTCAGAAAGGGACTTGCTATGTTCCCGGACAATGCTGATCTTAGAGCGTGGTACGGGGCGACACTTCTTAACATGAGGTTCCCCGATAAAGCCTATGAAGAGTATAAGAAAGCGGTTGAGATATCCCCTGATGTGCCCGATTATCACGCCGGGCTTGGGTTCAGTCTGCTTGATATATATATGGACAGGGCAAAGAGCTCTATCGAATCCTTTCAGAAAGCATTGGATATCGATCCTAACAATGTAAGTGCCATTGAAGGACTTGGAATAGTATATGTAAGTACTGACAGAAGGGAACAAGCAGTCGAGATGCATGAGAGGCTGAAAGAACTTGATCCCGAAGCAGCGGAGAGGCTTGGTCAGCTGATCGAGAGCGGTCTGGAATGGGAAGAGAGGTAGGGTAACTTATATATCATGCCTCAAGTCCGTATTTCTTAAGCTTAAGGTACAGTGTCTTTCTGTCCAGGCCCAGAAGCTTGCTGGCCTGTGATCTGTTACCACCGGTTCTTTCAAGTACCTTTTTAATATGTTCCTTCTCTATTTCCTTAAGACGGGGGATTTCTTCGTTGACCTGCCCGGGGCTGCTTGAAGGTATAATGAAATCATCGTTAGTTATCAGATCACTCTCGCATAATATTACGGCCCTCTCTATGACATTTTCCAGTTCTCTCACATTTCCCGGCCAATCATAATTGTGGAGCATCTTCATAGAACTCTTATCAAATCCGCCTACGGACTTTCCGTATAAGCTCCTGAACTTATCGAGGAAATAGGTCGCTAGCGGTTCTATATCATCCCTTCTATCTCTCAGGGGAGTCATATTCATCTTGAGGACGTTCAGCCTGAAATAAAGGTCCTGTCTGAAGTCGCCTTTCTCAATGGCCTTTTCAAGGTCCCGGTTGGATGCAGCGATGATCCTTACGTCGGCACGAAGGTTCTTGTTGCCTCCAACGCGTCTGAACTCTCCCGAATCAAGGAACCTGAGAATTTTTGCCTGAAGTCCGGGAGGCATTTCACCTATCTCATCAAGGAACAGCGTTCCCCCGTGAGCGGTCTCCACAAGACCCCTTTTGACCTTAAAGGCGCTTGTGAACGCACCCTTCTCATGACCGAATATCTCGCTTTCCATGAGAGTCTCTGAAAAAGTGGAGCAATTCAAGGCAATAAAAGGTCTATTACTTCGTCTGCTTTTTTTCCATATGTGATTCGCGACCAGTTCCTTGCCGGTACCGCTTTCTCCCAGGACCAGAACCGTTGAATCAGTTGAAGATATTTTATCTATGAACTTAAGCAGGTCTTTGTGCGACCTGCTCTTGCCGATAAACTCAAAACCGCCCTCTTTTCTCTGGAGCTCCTGCTGTAATAACTGGTTCTCTATCCTTAAAGTCTTCTGGTCGTAGGCGCGGTTGATAATAATTATGAGCTCTTCAAGCTTATAGGGCTTTGTAAGGTAATCGTATGCGCCGTTCTTCATAGCCTCTACTGCAGTATCAACTGTTGCCTTGCCGGTTATCACGACTATAGCCGGAGATGCCGGATCTGAGCGCATCTTTTTCAGCATTGACATCCCATCCATCCCGGGCATCATTATGTCCAACAGTACTACATCGAAGGAGGTTTCCTTGAGCATCTTCAAAGCAGCACGGCCATCTTCAGCTGTTTCAGTGATAAATCCTTTGCGACCGAGCTCTTTATTAAGCAGGCGCCTGAACGGTTCTTCATCGTCGACTATCAATATTCTGATGCTCATTTGCTCCCTTCTGTTACAGGCAATCTTATATGTATTGTGGTTCCTCCATTATCGTTATTCTCAGCCTTTATCGTACCGTTATGGTCTGTTACGATCCTGTGACTGATCGACAGGCCAAGTCCCGTACCTTCACCTATCGGTTTTGTCGTAAAAAATGGATCAAATATCTTTTCTGCATTTACTTCTGCAATGCCCGAACCGTCGTCTGCAAGACTAATATGAACGTGGTCCTTATTGTCTCCGGACCTTTTGACCGATGTAGCTATTATTATCGAACCTTCCGAGCTCATAAATGACATTGAGTTCATTATTATATTTATGAAGAGCTGCCTCAATGCTCCCGGATCTGCCATTATCGCAGGTATATTCCGGTTAAGTCTGAGCTCTATGGAGTGCCTTAATTTACTTGCCTTATGTTTTACAAGCAGTATGACCTCTTTGATCAGTTCGTTTATATCTATCTCCCTGAATGTCCCCTGTGAGGGACGGGCGAAATCAAGAAGGCTTCTTAAAATGTCCTTTGACCTGAATATCTCCTTATTGATAGTTTCGAGATACTCCAGGAACGTTTCACGTGCCTCAGCTCCGCCGAACTCTCCGTCATGGAGCCTGTCAAGCAGTGCCTCCGAATAACCTGCTATTATGCCAAGCGGGTTATTTATCTCATGTGCTATGCCCGCCGAGAGAGTGCCTAATGATGCAAGTTTGTCACTTCTAAAGAGCTGGCCTTCAAGGCTTTTCTGGTCAGTAACATCCCTTAGGTAATTTACGACGCCATATCCCTCTCCGTTACTGTCCACAAGCGGATAAGTCCAGTAGTGATAGATGCGGCCGCTATCGCTTTTTACCTCTCTATACAGTTTTTTCTTGACCGGGTCCCGGTTGCTGTCCCCGGTAAACCTGTCCTTAATGTGAAGGGCCTTAAAGATATCTTCCGAGCTCTTCTTGACCAGTGAGAACTCCGGCTTCCCGGAACATTCAAGCACCATCCTGTTGACCCGAAGGACCTTCCCGGAACTGTTCTCTATCCACACCATATCGGTGATAGCATCGAAGGTCCTTTCCCATTCACGTTTCTCCTTCGATATCTCTTCAAAGAGCAGCGCATTCTCAAGTGCAATTGACAGACTCTTTGCAATCGGCATCAGGACATTAAGGTCCTTATTTGAATACTTATTGCTCTCGAAGCTGTCGAAATTAAGAGAGCCCAGAGGACGGTCCTTGAACAGGGGGATGCTCACAGTGGAACGTATCCCCTCCCTTAACAGGACATCATCCAGTTCAAACTCCATATCCTCACCAAGGTCGTAATTGATCCACGGCCTCTGATGAAGTGTTACCCATCCGGCGCTTGTGCCTTCGATGGGTGCGATAACACCTTTTGAGAGCCTTGTTTTGTGCTTCGTGTCAAGAGCGAAGATATTAAGGGCGTTCCTTGATTCGTCAAGAAGTGTTATGCTGGCCCTGTCGAATCTCAGGGTCTTTGAGAGCTCTGATACAACGAGCCTGAATATATGACCTATACTAAGACTTGAGTTCACGACACCGCTTATCTCATTAATTAGTTCGATCTGTTTCATTTTATCCTTGAGGTTGTCCATCAGGCGTGTATTCTCAATGGTGACTCCCAGCTGTTGCCCGATGCTCGTTAGGAACTTCATATCAAGCGATGAGAAATTGTCAGGCTTTAATGATCCTACACCCAGGACACCGACCACACGCCCCTTTTTGTGATCGATATCCTTTATGGTCAAGGGGACGCCGGCAATGCTTTTAAATCCCGAATTAATAATATCGATGTGAGTTATTCTGGGATCATCTGGGGCGTTCTTTACAAGAAGAGCTTTCTCTGAAGATAGCACCCTGCCGATAAAACATTCATAGGGTTGAAGTGACCTTGCCTTGTCGAATATCTTTTCATCCACACCCTTGAAGTTCCAGAGCTGAAGCTTTTCCATGTCGGCATCGATCAGATACATCCAGGCCGCATCTATGTTCATTATCTGTACAAGGGTATTAAGCACGCCTGCTGTCACTTCTTTCAGGTCGCCGGAGCGGCTTAGAGTTTCGGATAGAGCGTTATACGCACTGATCTCTCTGTTTCGCTGGGCCGCACGCGAAGCGATATCTTTAACCCCGCTGATGTCCTCGATCACGACTATATGCCCTTCAGGCTGCTTTACAAAAGTGATCCTTGCCGGAAAAGACTCCCTGTTCTTTTGGAAGCATGTCCCCTCGAAGACCGGCTCATCTTTATCAAGAAGATGGTCCAGCTCGACACCGGGAATCCTGATGATCTCCGAGAGTGAGGCTCCGATCATCTCATCCTCTGAAAAAAGGAGCTTGCTCTTAACCGTGCGGTTTATCTCCCTTATCCTTAGGTCGGTTTGGATCATGAGTCCCGGAAGCCTCAGGGAGTCAAGCACCTCCCAGAGAAGGTCGGTGTTCCTGCCGATATCCGTTAACCATCCCATTCTTAATATTAACATAAGGAATCATAGGTATGAGCCCGGCCTAAAGTTCCTATTTGAGGTGTAGTTAGTGAATAATATAGCCTATGAGGCTTAAGGTAGGTCACCTTTCAACTCTTTATCATACATCTGCATTGATGCTTGCACGCGCGGAGAGTTTGTGTAGTTCATATGAAAACATTGAGTGGCAGCTCTTTGGTACGGGGCCTGCGATTATCGAGGCACTTGGGAATAAGGAGCTTGATATAGGTTATGTCGGCCTTCCTCCTGCAATTATCGGTATCGCTAACGGTGTAAGGATCAAATGCGTAGCAGGCGGGCATATTGAGGGAACGGTCATGGCATCCCACAAAGATGCTGATGATCACTCTCGACATAGCGATCCTCTGGATGTACTTTCCCAGTTCAATATCATAGGGGTCCCCGGTAACGGTTCTATTCATGACCTGATATTGAGAGATGCGATCGACAGCACCGGTTCTCCAGCAAAGGTAGTGAACTTCAGATGGTCGGACAACCTGCTCGAGGCTTTTATAAAGAAAGAAGTAGATGCGGTTATTGGAACACCGGCCCTTGCTCAGTCTATCATTAAGTTTGCGGGCGGTAAAATAGTGATACCACCCGAGCTTCTTTGGCCTTATAACCCTAGCTACGGGATACTTGTGCGGGAAGAGATAATGGTAGAGCAAATAGAAGATATCATAGAGTTCCTGAAGTGTCACAAGTCCGCCTCGGAGCTGCTGCGGACGGAGATGGGGCCGGTATCACGTGATATATCTTCATATATTAAAATTGTTGATAAAGACTTCGTAATGGAAGCGCTGAAAATATCGCCGCATTACTGCATTGCTATTACTGATGAATATATTGATTGCTCGATGAGGCTTGCCGCACGTCTGAAAGACCTTGGCTATATAGAAAGAGATGTCGAGCGCGCAGAAATATTCGACCTGTCACTCGTGAATAAAATACACCCCGAACCGGATCATTACAGGATTTAGAGATATACTGATGGAAATGCATGTTTCAGCCGGAATAGATACCCGCAAATCTTTGTTCTAAGTAACCTCTAAGAGCGAAATAAGTAATTATATATGGTAATATGAGGGGTATAGTCATCTCACTAGTTCTAAGCGGGGGGCCTATTGAACTATAAACTATCAGAATTAATAGATGTTCCAAAACTTCAAGCATTGCTGGATAACCTTGATGAGCTTTACAGTATCCCGTCTGCCATTATTGATATAGAAGGCAATATTTTGACCGGGACCGCGTGGCAGGACATATGCACGAAGTTTCACAGAGCTAACCCGAAGTCTGAAAAAGTGTGTATTAAAAGTGATACACACTTGGTCAGCGAGCTCTCTAAGGGGAAGGAGCAGGTTGTATATAAATGCCCGCATGGACTTGTAGATACCGCCACTCCGATCATAGTGGATGGTGACCACCTTGGGAACGCGTTCACTGGACAGTTCTTCCTTGACGAGCCTGATGAGGATAGCTTTAGAAAGCTTGCTAAAAAATATGGGTATGATGAAGAAGCATACATTGATGCATTGAGTAGAGTTCCAATAATCACTGAGGATAAGCATAAAAAGAATCTTATAGTATTAGCTCAATTGACCGAGATACTTGCTGAACAGGGACTCAAGCAAAAACTCCAATTAGAGATTGAGATGGCACTAAATGAAAGCAGGGAACAACTCAGACTCATTATTGATAAAATGCCTACGGGATGTATAATGTGGACTCCTGAGTTCAGGATCGAATTATGGAATCCCGAGGCCGAAAAGATCTTTGGTTATTCAGCGGATGAGGCATTAGGAAAACATGCTTATGATCTGATCATTAACTCAGATATAAGGCCTGAGATCGAGGAAAAATGGGAACATATTATTTCTGATAGAATGCCAGTTTACAGCATAAATGAAAATCTTACAAGAGATGGCAAAACCATAACATGTGAATGGCATAATACACCGGTTGAGAAGGATGGTAAATTCCTTGGTGTTATTTCAATGGTCCATAATATTACAGAGAGGGTCATGGCCGATAATGATCTCCGTGATAGCAGAGAGAGACTTGCGAAGATAAGTGATGCATCATTTGAAGGAATACTGTTCTCAAAAAAAGGCAAGGTCATAGATGCTAATGATCAATTTGCAAGACTTCTCGGATATAAATTGGATGAGCTTGTCGGGATGAACTTAATGGACCTGATCCATGAGACCGATAGAGATATGGTCAAAGAAAAGATGAAACAAAAAGACACCTCAGTTTATGAGATTAAGGCGACCAGGAAAGATGGATCTGTGATTAACATTGAGGCAAGGGGCAGGACAGTCACTCAGGAAGGAGAGGAGATCAGAATATCTGCTATAAGAGATATTACAGAACGAAAGAGAGCCGAGGAGAAAAGAGAATCACTTGAGGAACAGCTTCGCCAATCCCAAAAGATGGAAGCCATTGGGCTGCTGGCTGGTGGGATCGCACACGATTTTAACAATATGCTCCAGGCGATAATGAGTTATACATCACTTTTGGCGATGAAGAAGTTAGATGCATCATCTGCAGAAGAAGCATTAGATAGTATTATGAACACCCTGGAAAGAGCTTCTGAACTAACGCAAGGGCTTCTTGCCTATAGCAGAAAGCAGACACTTAACTTAAAAGGGGAAGATCTTAATGTGATCGTAGCAAATCTTGAAAAACTGCTGCATCCTATAATCGGTGAAGACATTGATCTGAAAACTTATACTGCTCAGGAACCCCTCATTTCTCTTGTGGACGCAAGTCAAATTCACCAGGTATTGATCAACCTTGCAACAAATGCTCGTGATTCAATGCCAAAAGGGGGGACATTAAGCATATCGACAGACAAAGTCTTAATGACGGATAACCTCTCTGAAAGTCAGATTGTCAAGCCTGGAGAATATGCAAGAATAATAGTTGCAGATACCGGTGAAGGGATCGAGGAATCTATGATAGAGAATATCTTTGAGCCGTTCTTTACGACAAAGCCGGCTGGGAAGGGAACAGGACTTGGGCTTTCAATGGCATATGGGATCGTTACTCAGCACGGTGGAAGCATCGAATGTCACAGCAAAATGAACGAGGGCACAACTTTTACTATATATATTCCACTTGTTGATAGCATAAGAACCGAAATGATATCAGATAGTAAACCATTGAACGTATCACACGGCACAGAAACGATCCTTCTTGCGGAGGATAATGAAGCGGTAAGGGGTGCAATTAAGGCAATTCTTGAGGCCGCAGGGTATACGGTTATTGAGGCGACAGACGGTCTGAATGCGATAAATAAATACAGAGAAAACAGTGACTCGATAGATATGCTTCTTTTTGATGTGTTGATGCCTGGATATAATGGGAAAGAGGCAATGGAAGCGATCAGAAAAATAGATCCGGATATCCATGTTTGTTTTATGAGCGGATATAGTGAGGATGTTATATCTGACAGGATAAATCCCGGGGATGGATTTGAGTACATATCAAAACCTATACTCCCTGGAGACCTTTTAGCGGTGGTAAGAAAAGTATTAAGTTAGTTTATTTACGATTTGTGCACAATACACAAATTGTAGCTATTCGGTAGCGGTCCCTTATACGGCAGAATAACGCACTTCACAAGATCCCGGACCTCCTTAATTATCAATATCTTCTGATAACTTCATTTCATTCAGAGAACTGCCAATTACAACGAGGCGGCTGTCGGTAATGCTGCTTCTGAACGGTTCTACGGATAGATGACCGAACGACAGGTCAAAGCGGAAAGGCCCCTCATCGGTATGGACCAGTGCCTTTGCCCTGACGACATTCCCGTAAGTGCCCGAGGATAAATTCTCGAACAGGTCATTTAAGACGGATAGAGGCGACTTATTTCTAATGATAAAGGACAGGGAGCTGAGATGGACATCATGGCAGGGACTGCCGGTAACCTTCTTTATATTATCCCGGTGTTTCGGAATATGGTCCATCTCGGCATTTACGGTAGGTATCATTATGGCCTTACCGTTCATCTCTTGGAGTATTTTCAGTGTCCTTTCGACATTCCCGGATCCGGTAAGGTCAGTTTTATTGATCAATAAGACGTCCGATCGTGCGACCTGGTCAATAAAGAAGTTGCCGTACATCTCGGATTCGTATATATCTATGAATTCTGTGGCATCAATTATACCAACCACGAGCACATTTGATATGTTCAATGACTCGAGCGCTTCTAAAACACCCGAAGGTGAGGCGACACCGCTTGGTTCGATATAGAGGCTAAGAGGGTCAAATTTTTTTATAATCTTTTCTATTGTCGTTATGAGATCGAATTTCAGTGTGCAACATACGCAACCGCTCGGAAGTTCTACCGTATCTATGCCGTCTACAGACAGTATCTCACCGTCTATTCCAGCGCTTCCGAAGTCGTTGACCAATACAACGGTCCTCTCTTTGCTCTCTTTCAGAACGTTTCCTATAAAAGTGGTTTTTCCTGAGCCCAGCATTCCGCATACAATGGTTGTTCTCATATCAACGGAAAAGCAATATTTGTGCCCCATTGAATAGTGCGGGAGCGCAATGTTTCATTAGCAGTATTGATAAAAGATGTGGGGAAAAATACCTCAGTCTATGGGGAAGATTTACTCAGAACTGCTATCGGTCAACTGCCCTATACGCTGTAAGCAAAGCATTATAAAGGGAATTGGATCTGGCATTGAAGTTGCTCTTAATTTCCTGCGATGAAAAGGATCCTTCTGTGCTCTCAGGAACCGTTGCTTATAAAGGAGCTGTATGGTCCTATCCGGGACGGGGGTATAGAGGTTGTTACTATCGAATATATATCAGATGCAGTAAGAGAGTTTCTTGCAAACAGGTACGACGCAGTAATACTCGACACAAGGAATATAGGACTTAATGCGTATGAGGCTGCTTCAATAATGAAGGATACGATCTCATCTGCCCCGATATTTCTTTTGACAGATAGCGTATCGGAAAAGACCAGGCTAAAAGATGGAGTATATGTCACAGGATCTCCCAAAGAGATAGACAGTTTCCTGGCAATGTTCAAAGAAATAATTCGAAACAGAAGTTCTGTTCTTATTTGAAAGGAGGAGTATATGACACCGAGGGAAATAATTCTAAAGGCTTATGAAGGGGGCAAGCCTGAAAGGGTACCGGTAACTCTTTTTGGCGGAGGCATGTGGAGCATTAACAGCTCAGGGACTACCTTTGAAGAGATCTCAAAGGATGCCGGCAAGATGACAAAAGTGCTCGTAGAGAACAGTGAGAGGCTGAAGTGCGATATCGTTTATGCAGGGTCGGGATACAACAATTTTCATGCCTCAGCTCTTGGAGGAAAGATCAAGTTCCGGGAGGTAGGTGCCCCTGATCTCGAAGATCATCTCATAAGTTCAGAAGAAGAGATAGATGGTCTTAATATTGAAGATATTGATAAAGACGAGACCATTAATACTACAAAAGAGGCATTGCGGAGAACAAAAAAGGAGATAGGCGATAAATATATCGTTACCCTCACTGCGTGGGGACCTTTTACACTTGGTGCCCGGTTTGTCGGTGAAGAGGCCATGATGAAGGCTACGTTCAAGAAACCGGCTCTCGTCGAGAAGATAGTTGATTTTGCATGTGATCTCCTTATCCATCTTTACGAACCCATAGTCAGCGACGGAACGCTTGAGGTGATAAGCCTTGCAGACCCGACCGCTTCGGGTGATCTTATCTCCAAAAAACAGTTCGAGCAGTTCGCTGTGCCAGCCCTCAAGAAGTTCACAGACTGGGCCAAATCGAAGAACGCACATACTCTTTTGCATATTTGCGGGAATACTACTGACAGGCTTGAGCTTTTCCCTGACACTGGTGCCAGTTGCATCAGTCTTGATCACAAGACCGATATAGCAAAGGCTAAAGAAGTATTGCACGGCAAAATATGTTTTGGCGGCAACGTAGATCCTGTACAGATAATGCTGCAGGGAAGTGCAAGCGATGTTGAGAGCTCATGCAAAAAAATAATAGAAACAGCCGGTACCGATGGTGCTTTTGTTCTTATGCCGGGATGCGACATCCCGCCAACGGTTCCTTATGAGAACATTCAGAAGTTCATTCAGATTGCAACAGAGTGGAAGCTATAAAGAGGAACGAAATCCAAATATTATGTGTGTTTGTATATGAGAGGAGGTGAGGCAGGTAGCTTAAGTTCCCGTAAAGGGAGGTGACAATGGGTATTTTTGAAAGCATTAAGAAATTTCTGGCCGGTGAGCCGGGAAATGAAATGAAGGAGGAGCTTATGTCAGATGCATCAAAGATGTCGGTAGATGAAGTCAATGCGTACATGAAGGAACATTGCGGTTTTGTACCTCGCATGTTCAAGATCATCAACACTGTAACACCTGTCCCCGGAAAGACGTTCGCTGATTTCTATGAGAGCATCTTCGGCGACGGTGCGCTCTCAAAGAAGGTAAAGGAGCTGATGTTCATGTCCGGAGGCGTTGCATACTGCTCACCGAGGTGTATCATCCACGTTATTCCGGCTATAGACGCGGGAGCTACGACCGGAGAGATCTTTGAAGCGGCTGCAGTAGGAATGATACTGGCCGGCTTTGTTCCGGGCGGACCAGGCATTCCGTATGCGTTCGAGTACGCGCTGAAGTGTCTCGATATTGAGGCGAAATACCGTAATGGAGAGGATTGGGAATATCTACCCGAAACAAAGTTCGATCACGGCGTTTACTGATAGACCTTAACTGTGAGGGCAGGGCGAATGATCGTCCTGCCCTTGCAGGACTCTTTATTTGATAAGAGAACTCATCATCATTTCTTGAAAGGAGCATAGATGTTCAATTTAAAGTCAGAGCAGAAGGTTTTTGATATAGCAGGGATCAAGGTCGGGGGAAGACCCGGGGAAAACCCGCCTTTAATGATCGCGTCCATGTTCCATAATAAGGACAGGATCCTTGATGACAGAAAGTCGGGCAAGTTCGACCGCAAGAGAGCAGCAGAGCTTATAAGAAAGCAGGAAGAGCTCAACCGGTCTACCGGGATCCCCGGTATGGTCGCAATGGTTGCTAATACACCTGAGGAAGCACAGGTTTATATAGATTTCTTTCTCGAGACGACAGAGATGCCCTTTGGGATAGACATGTGGGTAGCAGAGAAAAGGGCTAAGGCAACAGAGTATGTCGCAAAGCTTGGAGTACAGGACAAGTTCCTTTATAACAGCATTACTCCATGGGATAAGGACATCAAAGGTCAGGTCCAGCGGCTGAAGGACCTCGGAATAAAACATGTCGTTATTCAGGCGTTCGACGACCAGGACCAGTCACCTGCAGGAAGGTTAAGCTCGTTCGAATCGATCTATTCCCAGGGCGCAGATGGCTTTGATACGGTGATCGTAGATACCTCGGTGATGAACCTGCCGTCGACATCATTCTCGTTGATAGCTAACAGGATAATAAAGGAAAAGCATGGGCTGCCGTGCGGGGGGGCATACTCTAATGGCACACATATGTGGAAAGAGGCCAGGGAGATATGGGGACTCGACGGTTTCAGGGCCATGGATGCGGTAGCTCAGGGAATGGCGTCGGCCATATGGAGCGATTTTAACTTCTACGGGCCCATTGTAACGGCTTCGAGGATCTTCCCTGCAGTGGCTACTGCCCATACTCTGTTGTCTACTTTTATATATGATGAGACCGGAATGATACCCGGGAACGAAGACCTGCCGATCAGAAAGCTGTTTGCCGAGTTCATACAGAAGCTGGAAGAAGGCGGAGGAAGGAAGAAAGCAAAGAAATAAAAAGGAACAAATTTACGATAGGTATACCATTAATTATGATTGAAAGGAGATGAATAATGTCTGTATCTGAGATGAGCTCTAAAGACAGAGTAACCAGGCTATTCAAGAAAGAGGAGACCGACAGGGTACCCTGTTTCAGCGGTATGGGAAATGTTACTACTACCGGTCTCGACGAGTTGGGATATAAGTTTGCCCAGGTCCATCTCGACGCTAAGCAGATGGCTGAGACGGCGGTGACTACGCCGAAGTTGTTCGGATTTGATTCATGTGTGCTCCCGTTCGATCTGTGTGTAGAAGCTGAAGCACTTGGGGCGGTTATCAACACCTATCCTCACTCCGAGGACCTTCTTTATCCGACCATTAAGGAGAAGGTGATAAAGAACGAAGATGAGATGGAGATATCAGTTCCTGAAGACCTGGTCGGGAGGGGCAGGGTTCCCCTGATGCACGAGGCAATAGGAATAGCTAAAAAGGAGGCCGGGGGTGAGATACCGGTAGGTTCATATGTGCTTGGACCTTTTACCCTGGCCGGACAGATAATGGAGCTTAATGACCTGCTGAAACTATCTTTTAAGAAAGCTGATAAGGTGGGAAAGCTCCTTGAAATATTGTCAGGAGTTATAGTTAAGGTAGCTAAGGTATATGAAGATGCGGGGATAGATTTCATTACGGTAAGGGAGATGGGAGCGACATCCGATGTCCTGAGTCCCCGGGTCTTCAAGAACCTGATCCTGCCCCACCTGCAAAATATCATCAAAGAGCTTAATGTCCCATCCGTGGTTCATGTGTGCGGTAAGACAAATGATATCGTAGGGTTCATGATGGAGTCGGGGGCAGACGCCATTAGTGTTGACCAAAAGAACGATATTACGGAGACCAGAAAGAAGCTTGGAAATGATGCTTTAGTGTTCGGGAACTTTGATCCCTATAATGTGCTCGTTGCAGGGACACCTGACCTCATAAGGGAAGCTATCACAAAATGTATAGATGACGGAGTTAGCGCGGTATGGCCCGGATGCGATATCTGGCCTACAGTACCGCCCGAGAATTTTAAAGCAATGATAGACACAGTAAAAGAACACAGGAGGTAAGAAATGGCGACAGAAGAGAGAAAGAAGGAGCTTCTGGAGAAGCTGAAGCAGGCGGTCATAGAATATGATGAAGATACCGCCAAGGAGGGGGCACAAGAGGTCCTGGATGAAGGTATAAATGCCAATGATGCCATTTTCGATGGACTTGTAGTAGGTATGCAGGAGGTAGGGAAGTTGTTCGAGGCTCAGGAATACTTTGTCCCGGAGCTTTTAATGTGCGCGGACGCACTTTATGCCGGCCTGGATATACTTAAGCCTCACGTTGAGCAGCTTGACCTGGGGGTTAAAGGGTCAGTGGTGATAGGGACGGTCGAGGGAGATGTGCACGACATAGGCAAGAACATTGTGAAGATGATGTTCGATGTCGCGGGATTTGAGGTATATGACCTTGGGCGTGATGTCCCTCTTGACCAGTTCGTTGAAGAACAGATAAAGACGGATTCGGAACTCGTATGTTTGTCTGCCATGATGACAACTACCATGGTGGGAATGCAGAAGGTAATTGATAACCTCAAGGCAAAGAACCCGAACGTGAAAATAATGATAGGTGGTGCCCCGGTATCAAAGGATATTGCAGAGAAATGGGGAGCGGACGGGTATGCGGATGATGCTACTAACGCGCTTTCTGATGCTATCAAGATGATAGGTTCCCTCAAAGAGATGAAAGATGATGCAGAAGGAAAGAACAAGGAGTGATCGGCGAGGACCTTCGAAAGATACTGCTGGATGAAGGGGCCACTATAGTAGGCTTTGCCGTTGTTGAAGAGGCTCTCGAAGAGGACATCAGTCATCTTGGAAAGGCTATTTCTATAGGGATCAAAGGTAACCTTAAAGAGAACACACTGGAAAAGATCGGCATTATCCAAAAAGTTGCCGCATCTTATATTAAGGACATGGGACACAGATACTTTTGTATTCCTCCGGATTCGGACAGGATCAAGGATAAGTTCCAATCGAAGTTGTACCCGCTTTTTACTCATAAAGTGGCGGCAACCTGTGCCGGACTGGGGTGGATAGGCAGGAACGGACTTCTCATCAGTGAAAGATTTGGTCCGAGGCTCTCATTAGCGACGGTACTGACAGATGCGCCTCTTAAGGCCGATGAACCTATAAGGGAGAGCCTTTGCGGTAATTGCAGGCTTTGTGTTGAGCACTGCCCATCAAAGGCTATCACAGGTGATACATGGTCCAGGAAAGAGCCTTTTCCGGAACTTATAATGACAGAACGATGCAGGTCGTATAAGGAGAACTCTAAAGCGGTGAATGACAAGCCGAATTGCGGGTTATGTATAAACATCTGCCCTTACGGCAGGAACGGCAATGAAAGGAGACAACGGTCGGTTGCGACATAAGATCAAATATTCGATCAATTCAATGGAGGATGCTGAATGAGCAAGAAATATAAAGTGAACTTTCAACCCTCTGGAAGCAGGGGTGAAATAGAGGAGAACAAGACGCTTCTTGAGGCAGCACAGGGTCTTGGCGTTGACCTTGAATCCATCTGCGGCGGAAAGGGTACATGCGGGAAATGCAAGGTCAGGGTAGAGGAAGGATACTTTGAGAAGGACGCAATGGACTCCAGGATGTCGCATCTGAGCGAATTATCGGAAGTTGAAAAAAAGTTCATAAAATCTGAGGAAGGGCCTCAGATGAGGCTTGCGTGTGCTGCTACCGTTCATGGAGATGTGAAGCTATTTGTTCCCGAGAAATCACGGGCGGGAAAGCAGATCGTAAGAAAAGCGGCAAAAGATATAACCATTCCTATAGATCCTTCCGTGAGGAAATATTTCATAGAGATGGAGCCCCCGACACTCCATGATCTCTCAAAGGGAGATTATGAAAGGATCAGAGAACTCTTAAAGGAGCAATACGGATTAGAGGGGATCATCATAGATTATGTGGTACAAAAGGACCTTCAGGATGCTCTGCGCAAAGGTGAATGGAAGTGTACCGTGACAGTCAGGGAAGGCAGGGAAATAATAAAGGTTGAACCTGGATTCATTGAGAATACATATGGTATCGCTATTGATGTCGGCACGACAACAGTTGCAGCTTATCTATGCGACCTTGTTACGGGCAAGGTGCTTAATACCGAGTCCATGATGAACCCTCAGGTACCATATGGTGAAGATGTCATGTCCCGGATAACATACGCGATGATGAACAGTGACGGTCTTGAGACAATGCAGAAAGCGATAATCGGAGGATTGAACGAAATAATCGACAAGATAACCTCAGAGATTAAGATAGACGGGTCGGACGGAGGACACCAGATAGTGGACATGACCGTCGTTTTCAATACCGCAATGCACCATATATTCCTTGGTTTTAACCCG
Organism: Nitrospirota bacterium; assembly: GCA_020351835.1. Classification (GTDB taxonomy): domain Bacteria; phylum Nitrospirota; class Thermodesulfovibrionia; order Thermodesulfovibrionales; family BMS3Bbin05; genus BMS3Bbin05. Next base: position 116,418 of record CP070669.1, on the reverse strand, counting down.
GTGTATATAGGAAGGTCACCATTTATTCCGGCCGTGCAGGACCCGATGGACATTAAGGCGCGCGATATTAATATAAATATAAATCCCGCTTCCTATGTGCATGTGCTTCCTATAGAGGCGGGTTTCGTTGGCGCTGATAATGTAGGTGTGCTTATTGCTGAAGAACCTTATAACGTAGATGATATGGTCCTGATAATCGATATTGGAACTAACGGTGAGCTCCTTCTCGGGAACAGGAACGGGGTATACTCAACATCTTGTGCTACAGGCCCGGCGTTCGAAGGAGCACAGATAAAGTTCGGAATGCGAGCTGCACCCGGAGCGATAGAAACAGTAGAGATAGATCCGGACACAAAGGAGCCCAGATACAAGGTGATAGGAAAGGCGGACTGGCATACCCATATAGAGAAGATCGATGCGAAGGGAATATGCGGATCAGCGATAATCGATGTTATCGCCGAAATGTTCAAAGCAGGAATAATAGACAAATCCGGCAAGATAGTGAAGGATCTGGATACACCCAGGGTAAGACTGGATGCAGACGGCAAACCTGAATACGTACTTGCATGGGCTGATGAGACATCGATCGGAGCGGATATTACGGTAACCCAGGGAGATGTGCGTGCACTTCAGCTCGCAAAGGGAGCCCTTTATGCCGGAGCAAAGCTTATGATGAAAAAGCTCGGTATAACGACACTTGACCGGGTTGTACTGGCAGGTGCGTTCGGCAGCCATATAGATACAAGATCGGCGTTAACGCTGGGGATGTTCCCTGACTGTGATATTGAGAAAGTATACGCCGTGGGTAACGCGGCCGGGGACGGAGCCATAATGACCTTGCTGAGCAGGGCGAAGAGGCTGGAGGCCAAGGAAAAGGCCCGATGGGTGAACTTTGTGGAGATAGCTATTGAACCGGAGTTCGAAAAGGAGTTCATGATGGCGATGCATATACCCCACATGAAGGACAACTTCCCTAACCTGAAGAACATGCTTGAAAAGAGCAATGCTCAGGTGACGGTTAAGGGGTAGTATTGCCTGGCTGTCAGTATCAGAGCCGGCAGTATTCGGTCCAATTTTTACTGTTATGACAAAGATAAAAATAGATCCGGGAGCATGTGGCCTGCTGACCGAGATAGAGGTCACCAGGAAAGAGGACAAGGTTTTCGATCTAAAAATAACCTCTGACTGCGAGATGGTCGAAAAGCTTGGTAAGGAACTGCCTGAACTGGCCTTCATGGATGCCTTCAAAAGGATCCTTGATAATCCTGTCTATTCAGCGGGCTCTAACTGCTTGAAGCATGTGTCCTGCCCGGTACCGGCAGGCATCCTTAAAGCGCTCGAGGTCGAGGCTGGACTTGCCGTTCCCAGGAAAGTATCTATCGAATTTATATCGGATGATAGCAGGGACTGACCGATCGATGCTCAAGATCTGTCAATGGCGGACGGATCTACGTGCTATAGTAAAGCTATGGAGATACTGGTAACGGGAATAACTTATGGGATTCTTGCTGTTGCTTACTGGAGAGGCATTTCTGCAATAGTACTTGTATGCGGCCATTCTGAACCGCATTATCGACCACTGGCAAAGAGCCGTGTTAAGAAAGCGAAGATATTGTTAAATGCGATACTTGATATTATTTTATTCAGAAGGCTGTTAAGAGTGAATCGTGCTTTATGGATAGGAGAGTGGGTCTTTCATGTTTCCTTTGCGCTCGTATTGCTAGGTCACTTAAGGTATATTATGCAACCTGTTCCCGGGATAGTAATGGAGCTTAACTGCATAGGAAAGCATGCAGGATATGTGCTTCCATTGTCTCTCTTATACATACTTATAGTTCGTCTGGTCATCAGCGAAAAAGGAGAGTATTTCTCTGTACGCAACCTTGTTCTGGTATCGGTTATATTCATTTTGGGAGCAACAGGAGTGATAATGAGGTATTTTGTGAGGCCCGATGTGATCGACATCAAGCATTACGTACTTGGAGTTCTTGCATTCGATCCTAATCCTTTGCCGCTTGATCCCGTGTTCTTATTGCACTATATTCTATTTCTTGTGCTCTTACTGTTCCTCCCATCTCATATACTCGCAGCCCCCATAGTAATGATCGAAGCGAGAGAACGGGACGATACGTTCGTACCTTTGGGACATGAAGAATAAAAGATCTTTCATAAAAGACCTCTCGAAAAAGCAGGTCATGGAGATAAAGGGCTGCACGGATTGCAGGGAGTGTTTGAAGCATTGCCCTGTGCAGATGGTAACAGGAAATGCCGACATCTCAACACCTGAGAAAATTAAGATCTATAAGGAGTTCATTGACAGTACTGATAGCCTGAAAGCAAGGATATTCGGCAAAAAAGATATTGATGAAAAGCTGCTTAAGGATTTTGCCGAGGCGGTGTTTGAGTGTACAACTTGTGGTGCCTGTGGCGAGATATGTCCTGTAGGACTTGATACCCAGAGGCTGTGGCCGGCTTTAAGAAGGGAGATGGTAAAAAGAGGTATCGGCCCCTTCGGTGCTCAGCGTGAAATGCAGAAGGCAATTTCTGACACCGGAAATCCGTATAACGAACCTGCTGAAGAAAGGTTCAAGACATGGTTCCCTGATGAAATAAAGATAGCTGAGCAAAGCGAGATCGCATACTATGCAGGCTGCACAGGGGCTTATGAAGCTCATCCGATGGTAAGGAGCGATGTTTTAGTTCTTGATGCTATAGGTGAACCGTTCACAATGCTTTCTGCGGATAAAGAGGTATGTTGCGGCTTTCCGCTCTTTATAACTGGGCAGCATGAAATGCTTGAGGAGCTTACCAATAAACTTGTTAGTGCTTACGCTGAAAAGGGTGTGAGGGAACTTGTCTGTTCCTGCCCCTGCTGCGTGAACATTATGTCCAGAGATTGGCCTATCTTTTACGGAAGTGAACTGCCGTTCAGGATAGTACACATCTCTCAGTATGTTAAAAAAGCATTGGAAGAAGGGAGATTGAAGTTAAGCAAAGGACTTAAAGAGAAGATCATATACCATGACCCATGCTACTTAAGCAGAGGTGTTGGTGTAATAGAAGAGCCGAGAGAGGTATTAAGGCATATTGATGGAGCAGAACTTATTGAATTTGATGCACACGGGAGAAATTCCAGGTGTTGCGGGGCGGGAGGGGCGGCCAGGAAGATATTCCATGAGAACGCGATCGCAATGGGCAGGCTAACAATAGACGAGGCTGTGGAGAAAGGTGCTGACAGGCTTGTACTTAGTTGTCCTGCATGCTATGCGAAAGTTAACGAGGCAATGAAAGGTCATAAAAAACAGATAACGATAGTAGATATCATGGAGCTTATATCAGAATGCATTTGATCTCCTGTAAGGAAAGATAATATGAGCCATTTTAATATAAGGTGCAGAAAATGCGGAAAGGAACTACAGGAGGTATATTGCGCCTTCTGTGAACACTGTGTCGGATCGCTTTTAGTGACCGAATATTCATCTGAAGACCCTTTCAGGTCTGACAGGGAAGGGCTGTGGAGATTTGACTGGTTGCCAGTACATGACCCTTTGTTCAAACAGCCAGGCCCTGTTGTGTTCAGGTCTGAGAGGTTCGCGTCATCGGCAGGGCTTGAAAACCTTTATATAGCTTTCAACGGTTACTGGCCTGAGAGGGGAGGAAAGATAGAGTCATGTACGTTCAAGGAGTTCGAGGCTGCGGCAGTCCTTCAAAATGCAAAAGAAAATGGTGTCGAGGGTCTTATAGTGGCATCAGCTGGAAATACTGCACGGGCCTTTTCCCATCTTTCGGTAATTTCCGGATTTCCTGTCATCATTGTAGTGCCGAAGATGTGCCTTCTTGAGATGTGGTATCTGGAATCATCACTGGCCATTCCGACGATCGCTATTGAGGATGGGGATTATGCAGATTCTATCGATATGGCAAAGCGGATAGCCCGGATAATGGATATGCCTTTTGAAGGTGGGGTCAAAAATATAGCTAAAAGGGATGGGCTCGGAGCAGTTCTTCTGGAGGCGGTTTCTGTGATGAGGCAACTTCCTGATCATTACTTTCAGGCAGTGGGGAGCGGAACGGGGGCTATCGGGGTATGGGAGATGGCCGAGAGAGTTCTAAGGACAGGAAAGTACGGATCGCATATGACCAGGTTACACCTGGCACAGAACCTTCCTTTTGCGCCGATGGTCAAAGCATGGGAGTCCCGAAGCAGTGAGCTCTCCCCGAATGACCTAAGACCGGAACTTATATCTGAGATAACCACAAGGGTACTATCTAACAGATATCCTGCGTATTCGGTTCAGGGCGGGGTATATGATGCTTTAAAGTCTACGGGTGGTATGATGTATGGAATAGAGAACGATGAGGTCATAGAGGCGATGGACCTTTTTGAGAAGGCGGAAGGAATAGACATAGTTCCTGCGTCAGGAGTTGCTGTTGCAGCACTTTTAAGGGCAACTAAAGAAGATAAAGTAAAAAGGAACGATAAGATATTGCTCAACATCACCGGTGGTGGGGAGGTGAGGCTGAAGAAAGATAAGGGAAGGCATGTTGTTGAACCGATATTCATTTCAAAGTACATATCTGATGAGAATATAGAGGGCATCATATGCGATCACCTGAAGAAGAGCTAGTCAGCATTCTAAGAGAGAGCGGTGTGGACGTAGTAGCTACCTTGCCCTGCGAAAGGGTAAAGAACCTGATAATGCTTGTCAGATCAGAGTTTGAACATGTAGGATTGTCGCGCGAGGAGGCCGGTGTGGGCATATCGGCAGGAGTAGCCCTTGCCGGGAATAGAGCCGCGATGATCGTGCAGAACTCAGGCATCGGGAACATGATAAATGCGCTTTTGTCCCTGACCTCATTTTATAAACTACCGTTGCCGATCTTTTTAAGTCATAGAGGTGTTTATAAGGAAACTATTGCGGCTCAGGTACCGATGGGAGAACATGTGGAAGGATTGCTCAAGGCTGCGGGGATAGGCTATACGAATATCGAGAATGCGAAAGAGATCAATAAGATCAAGGGGCCACTTCAAAAAGTCTATAGCAAGAACCTTATTCATGCTTTTCTGCTGAGTCCCAGGGTATGGGAAGGATCTCACATCAATATCCCGCTGATCAGCGAAAGGAGAGCCTTCAGTATAAAGGACAAGAGGGAAAATAGTATCCATCCCGGGAGAATGACCCGATATGAAATTATTAACGAGATCAAAAGATACCTTAGGGGCAAGCTTGTTGTTTGTAATCTTGGTTTCCCCGCTAAAGAACTCTATGATATTTTAGATCAACCTTCAAATTTCTATATGCTCGGAAGCATGGGAATGGCTACACCGATCGGTTTTGGCCTGTCCATCTCATGCAGCAAAGAGGTAATGGTCATTGATGGAGATGGCAGTCTGCTGATGAACCCTTCGACTCTTTCGACCATAGCTGCAAAGAAGCCCCGGAACCTCACTATTGTGCTTATCGACAACGGTGTATATAGCTCGACAGGAGATCAGCCGACGGCTGCTAATAGAGTTGCCAACCTTTAAGCAGTAGCTGGTGGATTTGGACTTAGGAACATCCATACGGTTAGCGATAAGAATGAAATAAATAAGGCCCTGAGATCCAGAAAGAAGGGGCCTAAGTTCATACATATAATCGCGAAAAAAGGTAATAAGACATTGCCGGCTATCCCTCTTTCTGCAGAGGCAATAAAGAGAAATTTTACAAAAGCTGTTAGGTCATGATTAAAGTTTGCCGGTCTTCTTATATTCTTTGATGTAATGTTGAAGTGCTCGCAACGTTATCCAGTCAAGTGAAACACTGTTATCTTTGGATATCTTTATCAGTTCATCGATAATAGTTCTTTCTTTCGCGGATAGGCCTTTGTCCTTTAACGGCGGCTGTTTGGAAGTCGTTCCTTCTGAACTGCCGGGGTTCCTCTTGTCGTGTTCCTTTCTTAAGAGATCAACAAGATCGCCTACACTTCCGTCCTTCACGGCATCCATTATCTCTTTTGATGGCATGGATGAGGCGTTTTCAATATTCATTGGGTCGTCTTCCGTGTGTGATACTTTAACACCTGATCCTTTTTTCGTGCTTTTTTGAACTTTCTTTGAAACAGGTGACATCCCGGTCATGCCCATCATCATCTCGAGCAATTTTCTTGCATGTTCACTATCCGGGATCTCTGACTCTATGAACTCTTCAAGCCTGCCCTCTGCCATGGCCATTGCCATCTCATCGGCCATAAGTGTAGCCCTGTCCCTTTCTGATCCGAAGCGGTCTTTTCCTTTAAAGGGTGTTCCTGGTTGCTTAGGCAGTGGTCTTTGTTTTTTCGACAAGGTCAGCAAACTCCTTTTCTTGGCAATGCTTTAATATACCATATTCATGAGAGAGCTTTTTTGGTTGAATTGTTTTTGTTTTCATAATACAATGATTAAAGGGGAGATCAGAAATGGCAGATGGAACCAGAAAACATCAAAGATATTCATATATAGCTACAGCTTCCTTAACTGTCAAAGGAGTTAAGGACGATGAGCCTTATACAGTAATGGTCCATAACATTTCCGAAGGGGGGATCGGTGTTTTCTTTGAAAAACCTCTTGAGATCGGAGCAGAAGTGTCTATCGATGTATACTTCATCTCCAAGTTAGGTGCGGAGATCAAGGACAGGATAGATGGGAAGATCTCCGGATGTATTAAGCGGGACGATCTTTACTACATAGGAATATCATTTCATGAGGAACTAAATCCTGCTGATCAACCTAACTTATATGAGTTGTTCGAGCAGAGCATCAAAGATGAATGATGCTCTGTGCCTCGGTCCTTCTTTCGATATATAACTTTCGCATTCACCTGAAATGAATTACGTACAAATATACACCGGCAAAGGAAAAGGAAAGACGACGGCGGCATTGGGTCTTGCGCTTAGGGCTTACGGTGCAGGCTTGCGGGTGTTATTCGCACAGTTCCTTAAAAAGGGAGATTACAGTGAGATCAGTGTTTTGGAAAAGCTTAAGGACAGGGTAGATATCAGACAATATGGTACAGGCGCCTTTTTCGAGAACAGACCGACGGATGAGGATGTAGAGGCCGTCAGGGATGGCTTGAGAGAGGTAAATGATGCCCTGTCATCAGGCAATTATGACCTGGTGGTCCTTGATGAGGCCAATGTGGCTATTTTCTATAAGATCATTGATATAGATGAATTTCTTGAAATGATCAAAAACAGGCATGCAGGTGTTGAGGTTGTTATTACTGGCCGCTATGCTGATGAAAAACTGATAGCTTTAGCCGATCTGGTAACGGAAATGAAAGAGATCAAGCATTACTACAGGAACGGTGTTGAGGCCAGAAAAGGGATAGAAAAATGATCTTTGATGAGCTTTTCTTAACTGAACGTGCTTACCTTGTTCCTACCAGATCTTTTCGAATAGTAAAGAGCCTTATCGGCTGATTCTATAAGCTCCTCTCTCGACAAACCGTCGGAGGGGAATTCGGCTATTCCGATACTGATGGTTACGCGCCGTGTCTGACCATCGTGCTGTATTGCAAGTTTCTCTATCTGGCCCCTTATCCTTTCAGCGGTCTGTATAGCTCCGTCAAGCGGGGTCTCCGAAAGTATGATGGCAAATTCCTCACCGCCGTATCGCGCTGCCATATCGGCTCCTCTGATGTTATCGTTCATAACGCCGGCTATCGATCTCAGCGCTATATCACCTGCCTGGTGGCCGTAAGCGTCATTGAAGTCCTTGAACCTGTCAATATCAAGGATCATCAATGAAAATGAATGGTCGTACCTTCTTACTCTTTCTATTTCGTTCTCCAGTCTTTCCTGAAAGCTCCTATGGTTATGCAGTCCTGTAAGACCGTCGGTCGTTGCCATCTTAAGTACTTCGGTGTGAAGAAGCACCTTCTCTATTGCAAATGCACTGTGAAATGCCATTGTGAGTAACAGGTCTTCATCAGCAGGTGTAAAACTGTCACCTTGCAGTTTATCCGTAACTATCAGTTCTCCTATTACTTTACTTCTTAGGATTATGGGTACGGCAAGAATGCTCCTGATATCGGGGTGCTGGTCCGGAAACCTTTTAAAGTCATCAGTCTCTGTGACATTTGTTGCTCTTAGAGGTGTCATATCCTCAAATACCTTTAACAAGGTCCCGGTAAGCTTTATTTTGCAGTCAGGAGCGGGACCTAGCGATGTGTGAAACTCCCTGACCCGACCTCCCGGCTCTATAAGAATAACGGCAGAACGTGTTGCCCTTAGCAGTTCTTTTGCCCTGTCCAGCAGTAGTTCTATCACGCTTTCCATCTCCAGGCTTGACAGAAGGGCCGCCGTCAGCTCATTTATAATGTTAAGCTCCCTTATCGTTCTCTTGTTCGAGCTGACCATGTCTGAGAGCTCCAGGGATATTTTTCTGCCTCGCACGAAGGTCATGACCAATCCCAGAAGAAGTATCACAATTAAAATTATGTAAAATATGCTCACGCTGCTACACCATCTTTTAAGAACGATATGACCTCTTGATGGACTGACCGGTTGAAAACCAATGCCGCATGGTTTAACGAATGTATGGACGATATGCCTTTCATTGTAGACAGAGCACTATCTACAGCAACAAGTCCATCCCCCTTGCCGTCGATCAGCTCTTCAGGCATCATCATTTCGGGTAATACCCTGTTCAATGAATTTGGAAATGAGAATAGCAATTTTTGCCTTGATCTGTATTTTTTTGAGTTCTTTATGCAATCCGAATGCCAGCTGTAAAGGCCTATAAGATCAGGAGACGAACCGGCTATGCTCAGCGTCTTTATTCTGCTGGAGAGAGGTTTTTTCAGTGAACGAATAAATTCCGAGTCGGGAAGAAGCTCCTTTACCGCCTTACTGTTTATGAACTTTAGTACATGATTTATGTTGCCCTTTACATCTTTTTGCCCTGAGCTCTTTAAGAAAGGCTTAAGCACAAATGACGTCTTAGCAAGTATTTTTGCCCACTTTGCAAGTGAACTTCCCATGAATGGGGAACCTAAAGAAATGATTGAGATAACGGGTCTGGGTTCGGACAATGCGAACCTTTTCGCGATAAGTCCTCCTCTGCTATGACCCAAAAGGACTATGCCGTTCCTCGTATGTTCATCATGATCGGTAAGGAGGGACCTCAATTCGTTAACAGCAAATCCAGAGTCTGCTGCCGGTCTTCTCTGTGACCAGGCCAGTACGCCGAAACCGATCTTATTAAGTTTATAGTAGAGAGATTCAAGCCTTGAAGGCGCAACACCGAGCGATATCCTGTTCCTCATCGGTCTTTTACTTTCGGTAATAAAGGACCTGGCCTTCTTTCTCAGCAATATATCGACAGGAAACTTTCCTGCGAGGACCTTTGATCTAAGAGGGTCTGTCCATATGTGCTTGTCCATTCCCAGGCCATGGACAAAAACTATGAGTGGCATGTCTTTCTTACCTTCACGAAAAGACGTATCCAGCATGGTCATTCCCCTCCGAAGAACAGACTCCTATGTTATTCAGGCACATGACAGGCATATATATAAACAATTATAATTGAAGTATGAGAAAAATAGAGAGAATGGTCATCACTTTTCTTATCCTACTGCTCGGTACTTACTCGGAAGGATTCGTCATATCTGAGGCAAAGTTCGAGGAGCTAAGCAGTATGGTAAGTGATATGTCCACGGGCGATAGAATAGCCTTCTGGGCTGAGAGTTTCGTTGGGACCCCCTATGATCCTGACCCTGTCGGTGAGTATGTTCGAAAAGGTGTCATTGTAGCGGATGAACGGGTAGATTGCATGTATACAACGTTCAGGTCTGTTGAGCTCGCATTCAGCAACAATTACTCTGATGCTGTAGCCAATGCGCTCAATACAAGGTTCCTGACACATGGCCGATTGGATGCTGACGGTAATGTACTGAACTATGAGGAAAGGTACCAGTATGGAATAGATATGATATTAAGCGGCAAGTTCGGCAGGAACGTTACACGAGAGATAGCTTCACCGGTCTCTGTTAAGGGTGAAAGGGGGATCGAAAGGGTAGATATCATAGCAAAGAAGAGCGCTCTGACTAATGCTGATAAATTAAGAAGCGGGGATATCATTTTCTTTGTAAAGGACCCTTCAAAGAGAAAAGTAGGTGAGATAATCGGACACATAGGAATTGTATCGGTACACGAAGGGGGTATATTCCTTATCCACGCTAGCGGTAATAAGAACGGGAACGGGGAAGTTAAGAGGGTGGCCCTGGGAAATTATATTGATAGCATGCCCTTTACGGGGATCATGGTTACTCGGTTCGATACAAAATAGATCTTGCTACTTACATGAAAGACCGAACATTAACGATAAAGAGCTTCTCAGCTCTATGCTTACCTCTTCTTGAACTTCATTTTTCTGCGAAGCTTTTTGTTCTTATGCTTGCTCATCTTCTTCTTACGCCACTTCTTTACGTTTCCCACTAAATGACCTCCTTCTCCGTTATTTCCCTTCAATTTGTTCTCTTAAAGAAATACCCTTTAAAAGGATCATTCCAGAAGAGATGTTTATAATAGCAGAAATATCCTTTAATTAATCAAGACATGCAATAACTTATCTTGCTCTGACCTGCAGGAGACGCCTTTTGCGAGGGATATTGCCAGGGGGATCCGATAAAAATAAATATGGTCGATGCCGAATAATGATCGCCGCCATGATAATTAATATTTGAGAAACTTGCCATATTGTGCATATGGATGTACAATTTGTGCATCATGTCTAAAAGTAAACTATCCAGCTCCGAAAGAAAGTTCCTGTCTGATGTGACCGATGTCATTCATGCCAATCCATTTTCTGAAATGAGGATATCTGCCGACAGCAAGCTTGCAGACTTCCCCCCTAACTCTACATATGAGGAAAGAAGGATAAAGATAATAAAAATGGTGGCATCCGGAGTTAAGAAGCTCTTTTCAGAAGGGAAGAACGATGTAAGAAAGTTCGAAGGCAGTGACCGCATACTTATCGAGAATGCGGTTCTTTATCATGTGTACAATATCTTTTTCCCGAAGAACGATGAGTTGATAGAATCGCAGATATCACAGGGAGAATCTCCATGCAAGGTGCCGTTTGCCGAGGAAATGATATCAATGATCAGGAAGCTCGGCTTTAGTGATAAAGAGGCTCTGCATTATTTCGCCGCGTTCTTCCAGATGCGCCGCGCCTACTATTTCATTGCAAAGACAATAGTAGGCAGAAGTCCATGCATGGTATACCTTAGAGAAAGTCTATGGAACAATGTTATTACCAGTAATATTGGACTTTATACAAGGGAGCTTTGGGACAGGATGGAGGACTACTCTACTCTTATTCTCGGAGAGACCGGAACCGGGAAGGGAATGTGTGCAAAGGCCATAGGGCAGTCAGCTTATATACCTTATGATAGGGAAAAGGGACATTATGCAGAGAGCTTTACAAGTGCTTTTGTGGCTATGAACCTCTCCCAGTTCCCTGAACAGTTAATTGAATCGGAACTGTTCGGACACAAAAAAGGTTCATTTACAGGTGCTGTCTCGGACTATGATGGTGCGCTTGCGCGGTGCCGTAAGCATGGTGCGGTGTTCCTCGACGAAATAGGCGAGGTGCCTGTTCCGGTGCAGATAAAGCTTCTGCAGGTACTGGAGGACCGGGAATACTCACCTGTCGGAAGCCACGAGAAAAAGCGTTTCCCCGGGAGGATCATTGCGGCCACGAACAGGCCCCTTGACAGGCTCCGGGCCGAAGGAGTGTTCAGGGATGACTTCTATTACCGTCTTTGTTCGGATGTTATAATGGTCCCGACCCTAAGCCAGCGAATAGCTGAGGACCCTAAGGAGCTTGTTGATCTTGTGAACCATATGGTCAGACGTATTGTTGGTGATAAAGCCGACGAGATAGCCGGTAATGTAATAAAGGAGATCAGGAAACAGGTCCCTCAGGATTACTCCTGGCCGGGCAATGTCCGTGAACTTGAACAGTGCATAAGGAGAATACTTTTAAAGCGAAGGTATGAGATAGACCTTAATTCTACACCTGCGGGAGATATTGAAAGCCTTATTATCGAAGGGATAAAGGCCGGCTCTCTGGATGCACAGACCCTGCTATCCCATTACTGCAGGATCCTTTACGACAGGTATGGGTCCTATGAAGCCGTAGCCAGGAGGGCCGGACTTGACAGGCGGACTGCCAAGAAATATATAGAGAACTGGGGCCCTCAGGACATGGACCTTTAGCGTCCGGCAAAAGGGTCATATTGTCAACTTCAGAGCATAAATACCTAAATACCTTTTTTTTATTGATTATTTTTTTTCGGTAATGTTAGAATTTCATTTCCCGGATATCGGGATGATCTATCTTGACAAAACAGCATGCCTCTGGTATCATTGTCGAGTTTTCCCCCGATCATGGGAATAATAAACTATCGGGTCCATGGACCCGGCGTAAGTGAGGAAAAGAATTGCCGACTATAGCACAGCTGATAAGGCAGGGAAGAAAAAAGACCGAGAAGAAGACCAAGAGCGCTGCTCTTAAGTCGTGCCCTCAGAGAAGAGGGGTATGTGTAAGGGTCTACACGACCACTCCCAAAAAGCCGAACTCTGCTTTGAGAAAGGTCGCAAGGGTGCGTCTTACGAACGGGATGGAGGTCACCGCCTACATACCGGGAGTCGGTCATAACCTTCAGGAGCATTCTATAGTGCTGATCAGGGGAGGCAGGGTAAAGGACCTTCCTGGTGTCAAGTACCATATAATAAGAGGAACATTGGACTCTGTCGGTGTTGATGGAAGAAGGCGCGGCAGATCCAAATACGGAGCAAAGAAGCCTAAATAAGAGGAGATCATGCCAAGACGCAGAGTAGCAGCAAAAAGAGACATATTGCCGGATCCGAAGTACGGTAGCGTACTTCTTAGCAAGTTCATGAATATTCTGATGAAGGGCGGTAAGAAGTCTACCGCAGAGAAAATGTGTTACGGTGCCTTTGATATCATAAAGGAGAAGACGGGAGAGGACCCGCTCAAGGTCTTTAAGACCGCTATAGACAATGTTAAACCGGTCCTCGAAGTCAGGCCTAGGAGGGTCGGCGGAGCAACATACCAGGTGCCCGTTGAGGTCAGGCCTCAGAGAAGGAACGCATTAGCTTTCAGGTGGATAAGTACCTACACAAGGCAGCGGAGCGAGAAGACTATCAGTCAGAAGCTTGCTGCAGAACTGTTAGATGCCTACAACAACACAGGCTCCTCCATCAAGAAGAAAGAAGATACCCACAAAATGGCTGAGGCCAATAAGGCCTTTGCCCATTACAGATGGTAGATTAATCTGATCCATTAAGAGAGGTTTAGAGTGAGATTTCCGCTTGATAAGACAAGGAATATTGGTATTATGGCGCATATTGATGCCGGCAAGACTACGATTACAGAGAGGATTCTATATTATACCGGTAAGAGCCATAAAATCGGCGAGGTCCATGACGGCAAGGCTCAAATGGACTGGATGAAACAGGAGCAGGAGCGGGGAATTACCATAACCGCCGCAGCCACAACCTGTTACTGGAAGGATAATAGAATAAATATTATCGATACCCCCGGCCATGTTGATTTCACGGTAGAGGTTGAGCGAAGCTTAAGGGTCCTTGATGGGGCGGTGGCAGTTTTTTGTGCTGTTGGCGGCGTGGAGGCGCAGTCAGAAACCGTCTGGCATCAGTCTGATAAATACAACGTTCCTAAAATAGCCTTTGTGAATAAAATGGACCGTACCGGAGCTGATTTTTTTGCGGTGGTTAAAGACATCGATGATAAACTTGGGGCAAATGTTGTCCCCATAGTGATTCCCCTGGGCGCAGAAAATAATTTTCGCGGCGTTATCGACCTTATAGAGATGAAGTCTTATGTTTATTCCGAAGAAGAGATGGGCAAGGATTTTACCGTCGGGGAAATACCTGATGAGTATAAAGAAACCGCGCGGGCGAGGCTTTGGGCGATACGCTCGGCCACGACGGAACCAATGAACTTGCCCTCCGCTTCCTTGCTCTTGGCCTTTGCCACCTTGACCACTGGCGTTTCCAGGGCGT
>CP070669.1:98206-102242 GCA_020351835.1 Nitrospirota bacterium | reverse complement strand
TCAGATCAGGTCCTATATACTGCATCCATACAAGATGATAAAGGACCACCGGACCAATTTTGAGGTTGGAAATGTTGATGCAGTTCTTGACGGAGAGATAAACAAGTTCATAGAATCTTATCTCAAGAAAAGGAACAACTAAACCGGTTAACATGTGCTTCTACTTCTTTTAATTATATATAAAACTAGTAGTAGTAGTAATAGTGCATGTTAATATGTTAATTAAATAGTTAAGTTGTTGTTTTTAATAGATTTATTGATGTTTAACGTTTGGTTGTAAACATCATCAATTATCATCATTTTTCACCTCTAAAGACGGTATGAAAATAGCCCTTTTTTTCTTAACGAGTTTCTTGCTTTGAACTAACAGATAAGCTATAATGTATAGCCTTCCATAACGGAGTTATTAACAAATGTTAATAACCTGTTAATAAGTGTGAACTATGGACATTGTTAATTCTTGGGACAAAAGCCTGTCTTTCATCGAGGACAAGGTAGGTGACTCTATTTTTGAACTCTGGTTCAAGCCCATAAAGGCGGGGAGCCTGAAAGACGATATTCTTACGCTCGAAATACCTAACAGGTTCTATAAAGAGTGGATAGAGGACAACTATCCGGAGATAATACCTGAGGCCATAAAGAGAACGACTGACAAGGACGTAACGATAAAGTTCAAGCTTGCCGAGAGACAGGACAAAGAAATAAAGAAGATCCAAAGGAAACTTGATTCGAGAAGACAGAAACTCGCTAACAAAGGCATATATCTTAACCCAAAATATATATTTGATTCCTTCGTTGTAGGACCCAGCAATCAATTCGCACATGCTGCAGCACTTGCTGTAAGCGAATCAGTGGGCAAGAGGTACAACCCTCTGTTCATATACGGTGGTGTCGGGCTTGGCAAGACACACCTGATAAACTCAATAGGTAATGTGATAGTAGATGACAGACCCGAGTACAACATTATTTACGTATCAGCGGAGCAGTTCACTAATGAGGTGGTCTCCGCAATTCGACATGACAGGATGGGAGAGTTCAAGGACAGATACAGGAACACGGACCTGTTCCTTCTGGACGATGTCCAGTTCATTGCCGGGAAGGAAAGGACCCAGGATGAGTTCTTTCATACGTTCAACGCATTGTATGAAAAACAGAAGCAGATAGTGATCTCAAGTGACAGACCCCCTAAAGAGATATCGGCCATAACGGACAGGCTTAAGTCCCGTTTCGCTATGGGTCTTATTGCCGACATTCAGCCTCCTGACGTAGAAATGAAGGTCGCAATACTACAGAAAAAGGCAGAATCGGAAAAGATAAACCTGGATGACGAGGTGTCATATTTTCTTGCGACAAGGATCAAGTCCAACATCAGAGAGCTTGAAGGCTGTCTTATAAAACTGGCAGCGCACTCGACTCTTACCGGCAGCATTATTGACCTCGATATGGCTAAGAACGTTCTTCGTGAGTTCCTTCATGACGATGATAGACCGATAACGGTCGAGCAGATCCAGAAAGCGGTATGTGAGTTCTACGGTATCAGGATGCAGGATATTAAAGCGCGCAAAAGGACGAAAGAGATAGCTATCCCGAGGCAGGTGGCCATGTATATATCCAAGAAGCTTACCGATCTTTCGCTAAACGATATTGGCAAGGCGTTCGGAGGGAAGGACCACGCAACTGTCATATATGCTTGCAAACAGACCGATGAGAAGATAAATAAAGATGAATCGTTCAACAGAATAGTGGACAATCTTATGGGAAGACTAAAACCTTGAAGGAGGCCTTATGAAGATAACAGTATCCAAGGAAAAGCTCCAGGCAAAACTGTCGAACATCCAGTCGATCGTAGAAAAGAAGACGACAATGCAGATACTTAGTCATTTTCTTATTAATGTATCCGGTGAAGGTGTTGATATCTCAGCAACTGACCTGGAGACCGCAATAAAAGAGCCGCTCGAGGTGGATAAGGTGGATGCAGAAGGCAGCCTTTGTATCCCTGCCAGAAAGCTGTTCGAGATAGTAAGAGAAGTAGATGGAGAGATTAGTCTTTCGAGCGACGACGGAGAGTGGCTTAAAGTCAAGGCCGGAGCCAGCAACTTCAGACTTGCATGTCTTGATGCCGAGGAGTTCCCGAAATGGCCGCATATGGAGGGCGGTGAGAAGATAGTTCTTAAGGCCGGAGATATATTGCATATGATCGAGAAGACACTGTATTCCGCCGGCGAGAGCGATACCAGGTATACGCTGAACGGTATTCTTTTCAACATCGTTCCTGATAAAGGCAGCTTCATCGTTGTCGGGACTGACGGACACCGTCTCGCAGCTATCTTCAATAAGATTGAGCTTCCGTTCAAGGATGAGATAAAGGTGATAGTCCCGAGGAAGGCCGCAAGTGAGCTAAGAAGATTTCTGGGCGATCCCGATGCTGAAATAGCGGTCCATATAGGCAAGAACCATATTCAGTTCGATATAGGTGATATAAAGTTCCTGACGAGATTAATAGAAGGAACGTATCCTAATTATGAACAGGTAATTCCTGAAGGTAACGAAAAGAAGCTCATTATAGATAAGAACATGTTCATAAAGGCCCTGAGAAGGACCTCTGTAATGAGCAGGGAAAAGAGCAATGCCGTCAAGTTCGATATAACCGAGAACCTCATAACTGTGACCGCGTCTAATCCGGACCTGGGTGAAGCAAAGGATGAAATAGATGTGGAGTACAGCGGAGAGGAGCTATCACTTGGTTTCAACGCCAGGTATCTGATAGATGCCCTTTCCGCGATCGGTTCAGACAGGGTCACTTTTGAACTTAAGGACTCTCTTAGCCCGACACTGTTAAAGGAAGAGACATCAGAGGATTATTTGTGTGTTGTAATGCCTATGAGAATATAGAAACTCACATTGCTTCAATGATCTAACAATTAAGTAGAACTCTGCAAGGAGAATTAATGGAGAAAGACAATAGCGGCTCAGCATCAGATTATAGCGCGGATGATATTAAGATCCTGAAGGGACTTGAGGGCGTAAGGAAACGCCCTGCTATGTACATAGGGTCCACCGGCGACGAGGGCCTGCACCACCTTGTTTACGAGGTGGTGGACAATAGTGTTGATGAGGCGCTTGCCGGTTTCTGTACAAAGATATCGGTGACACTCCATCTTGATGGAAGTGTCACAGTAATAGACAACGGAAGGGGAATACCTACGCATGTTCATGCGGAGGACAAGAAGAAAAGAACAGCGGCGGAGATAGTCCTTACAGAGCTTCATGCCGGTGGCAAGTTCGATTCAAAGGCATATAAGATATCGGGCGGATTACATGGTGTCGGAGTATCGGTAGTGAACGCCCTGTCAGAGTGGCTTGAGCTTGAGGTTAAAAGAGAAGGCAAGGTCTACCAGCAAAGGTATGAAAGGGGCAAACCCACTGCTAAACTGACATCGGTAGGGAAGTCTAAAAAGACCGGCACAAAAATAACGTTCAAGGCCGATCCGGATGTATTCGAGACCACTGACATGAGCTTCGAGGTACTGTCGGAGAGGCTAAGGGAGCTGGCATTCCTCAATAGCGGGTTATTGATAAGCGTTATAGACGAACGTGCTGACAAGAAGCAGGAGTTCCATTATGCAGGAGGCATTAAGTCCTTTGTAGAGCACCTGAACAAGAACAGGACACCGATACATAAAAAGCCGATATTCATAGAGAAGGAAAAAGAGGGGATAACCGTCGAGATCGCTATTCAATACAATGACGGATACTCAGAGACCATATATACGTTCGCAAACAATATAAACACCAAAGAGGGCGGTACTCATCTTAGCGGATTTAAATCCGCTCTGACCAGGACAGCCAACAGCTATGCAAGTTCATCGGGGCTCCTCAAGAACGGGAAGGGAGCGATATCAGGTGATGATATACGCGAGGGATTGACCGCTGTGATAAGCGTTAAGATACCCGACCCGCAGTTCGAGGGACAGACCAAGATGAAGCTGGGCAATACAGAGGTCAAAGGCATGGTCGAATCGATCGTAAATGATAC
>CP070669.1:94177-98106 GCA_020351835.1 Nitrospirota bacterium | reverse complement strand
GATCTTACCGTCTGCCTCTTCTACCAGTCCCATCTTTTTGAACTTGCTGAACGTCCTTATCGACGTCTCTACAGTTGTGCCTACCATATCAGCGACATCCTGCTTGGTCAACCGCATATCTATAAGCTCGCCGCCCTTCTCTTTCCTACCGACCTTATCGGCAAGCTTCAGGATAAGAGATGCTATCCTCGCCTCTACCCTCTCAAGAGCGATGTTCTTCAACGAATCATAGGATTCCTTCATCCTTTCTCCCATTTGCATCGCTATGCAGTGCATAAGGTTGGGAAAACGATCGAGCAGTCTCATAAGGTCGCCCCTTGAGATCTTTAAAGATATGGAATCCTCCATAGCAACTGCATTTGCCGGATAGGGAAAGCCCCTGATCACGGCAACTCCCCCGTACATGTCACCCGGTGAGATCATCTCGATTATCAGTTCCTTGCCCTCATTAGAAAGCCTTGTTATCTTGACCTTGCCATCCTGAAGCATATAGAACCACTCCGAAGGATCACCCTCGCTGAATATGACCACTTTCTTAGCATGCTTTGCGGTCTTAACATATGGCTCTATCTCTTTGAGATCTTCGTCAGAGAGCTGGCTTAGAATACTTATCTTCTTAAGGTCTGTCACATACCCTCCTGCAAAAATATAATAATATCACGATCACCCTGCCTACGGTTTTACGTAGGCATACCCCTCTGCCTGCTTCTTTATGATCTCAGTAATGCCCGCGGGTATCACCTTTACAAATG
Source organism: Nitrospirota bacterium (assembly GCA_020351835.1). Classification (GTDB taxonomy): domain Bacteria; phylum Nitrospirota; class Thermodesulfovibrionia; order Thermodesulfovibrionales; family BMS3Bbin05; genus BMS3Bbin05. The sequence goes on along the minus strand of CP070669.1, from coordinate 97,354 downwards.
ACGGCAAAGATGCCTCAGATATACATGCGTCCGGCCCGAAACACATCTTCTTCAAGGAGTTCCGGCAGACCTCGAAGACCGCACCCTTGTCTGCAAGTTCGTTCATCATGCCAAGCAGGTCTTGTTCGATAAATGCCATGACCGACGGACCGTTAGCGACAACCACTATGTCAACAGCATCCTCACCCACATCTTTGATCAGATTGATCATATTGCCCAGAGCGGTATCCCAGCTTTCCTTCTGGTTTACGTGAAACAGTACCTTCATCTTACTCATAAAGTGTCCTTCCTGCTGTCCTTAGAGAATAAAAAGCCAGAATCCGATGGTAGTTAATGGATCCTGGCTCATAATTTCCCTTCTCTTTGTGTTATTTGGGCTTAATAGATTCCCTGGCTATTGCTACCTTCCCCGTCCTCATGAACTCCTTTATGCCCATAGGCTTCATGAGTTCGATGAACGCCTCTATCTTCCTCTCATCTCCGGTGATCTCGACCGTATAGGTCTTCTGGCTTGAATCAATGACCCTTCCCCTGAAGATCTCAGTAAGGCGAAGCACCTCTGCCTTGTTCTCTTTCTTAGGATTGACCTTTACCAGAACCATCTCTCTTTCAACATGTTCCACTTCAACAAGGTCCACCACTTTTATAACGTCTATAAGTTTGTTCAGTTGCTTGGTGATCTGCTCTATGATCTGGTCATCTCCGCTAGTTACTATTGTCATTGTAGATATCGCGGGATCAAGGGTCTCACCAACCGAGAGGCTCTCTATGTTGTAACCTCTGCCGCTGAACAATCCCGCAACCCTCGAAAGTACTCCGAATTTGTTCTCAACCAGACATGAAATCGTATGTCTCATCTGATACCTCTTTTATACAATTTATTTGACCGCCTTAAGTTTTCTCTTTTTTTCCTTCTTCTCTTCCTTCTCGAGCAGCAACATCTCATCTATAGCAGCACCTGCAGGTACCATAGGATAGACCTTTTCCTTCCAGTCACATACAAAGTCCATGAAGACCGGCGCCTTGGTCTTAAGGGCCTCTTTGATGACAGGTTCAACCTCGCTTGGCTTTTCCGCTCTGAGCCCGACCGCGCTGTACGCCTCCGCTACCTTTACAAAGTCCGGCACTACATCAAGACCGGTATGAGAGTATCTTTCTTTGAAGAAAAGCTCCTGCCACTGCCTTACCATGCCGAGATAACGGTTATTCAGTATAGCCACCTTGACCGGCAACTTATTTATCACCGCGGTAGCAAGCTCCTGAATGTTCATCTGTATACTTCCGTCCCCTGCAATGTCTATAACTATCTTGTTGGGATGTGCCAGCTGTGCACCGATCGCGGCAGGAAATCCGTAGCCCATGGTGCCCAGCCCACCCGAACTTAACCACGTCCTTGGCTTGTTATACTTAAAGAACTGGGCTGCCCACATCTGGTTCTGGCCGACCTCGGTACTGATAATGGCGTTGCCCTTGGTAAGCTCGTAAAGCTTTTCTATGACGAATTGGGGCTTGATGACCTCATCGCTGTACTCATATTCGAGAGGATGCTGCTTTTTCCATTTATTGATCTCCTTAAGCCAAGACTTCCTGATCTCACCCCACTGTTTCTTCGTTTCTTTCTTTACCGCTGCAACCATGTCAGCAAGTATGCGCTTTGCATCCCCGACTATCGGGATATCGACCCTTACATTCTTTCTTATGGAGGTAGGGTCTATATCTACGTGTATTATCTTTGCATTAGGCGCAAAGGCGGCTATCTTACCCGTAACCCTGTCATCGAACCTCATACCTACCGATATCAATAGGTCAGATGCCTGGATCGCCTTATTGGCATAATATGTACCGTGCATACCCGGCATACCAAGGAACAGTTTGTGAGTCCCCGGGAAGGCCCCAAGGCCCATAAGTGTTGTCGTTACCGGTATTTCGGTCAGTTCTGCAAGCTGTTTAAGCTCTTTTGATGCCTCTGAATGTATGACACCGCCGCCGGCTATTATGACGGGCTTCTTTGATTTCTCGATCTCATGCGCCGCCCGCTTTATCATCCACGGATTACCTTCTACCGTCGGGTTGAAACTTCTTATCTTCACACTGGACGGATAGACCGGCTCGACCTTACCGACAGAGACATCCTTTGGCAGGTCTATAAGGACCGGTCCCGGCCTACCGGTCGTAGCAATATGAAAAGCCTCGGCTATAGTTTCTGCAAGGTCGCTAACATCCTTTACGAGGTAGTTATACTTCGTACATGGCCTTGTGATACCGACTATATCAGCCTCCTGAAAGGCATCGTTCCCTATCAGCATTGTAGGGACCTGTCCCGTGAACACTACCATCGGTATGGAATCCATTGATGCGGTGGCTATACCTGTGACTGTGTTTGTAGCTCCCGGACCTGACGTAACAAGGGCCACTCCGGGTTTCCCTGTCGACCTCGCATAGCCGTCAGCTGCATGGACCGCTCCCTGCTCATGCCGTGTAAGGATCAGCTCGATGTTCTTATCGTCATAGAGCATATCGAATATGTTCAGAACGACCCCGCCCGGATATCCGAATATATGCTTTACCCCCTGCCTTTTAAGGCTCTCCAGAAATATCTCTGAACCGGTCTTTTTCATTTATTAAAATACTCCTTCTTGGATTATTAAGTTTTTATTTTACCACAAAATAATCCAATATTTTAAATACTTAGTCCTGCCTATTTTGTGATGGCCCCCGTGCCTGCCGAAGTGACCACCTGGGCATAGCGCGACAGATACCCTTTTGTTATCTTAGGCTTCGGGGCTTTCCACTTCTTACGTCTGGCCGCCATCTCCTTATCTGATATCATTAGGTCCAGCTTCCTCTTAGGTATATCTATCTTTATCCTGTCGCCGTTCCGGATAAGGGCCATTGGGCCGCCTTCCATAGCCTCCGGCGAGATATGGCCGATACAGGGCCCTCTGGTACCGCCTGAGAACCTTCCGTCTGTAATTAGCGCCACTGATTCGCTAAGTCCCATACCGGCTATCGTAGCGGTCGGGGAGAGCATCTCCCTCATCCCGGGGCCTCCCTTAGGCCCCTCATACCTGATCACCACTACATCACCCGGCTTGATCTCCCCCGCAAGGATCGCCTTCATCCCTGCCTCCTCAGAGTTATATACCTTTGCCTTTCCTTCGAACCTCATCATCTTCT
>CP070669.1:86634-94077 GCA_020351835.1 Nitrospirota bacterium | reverse complement strand
GGAATGAACAGGCGTTCTGGAACGCCGCATATCAATCAATAAGAATATTCCTATATTCACAAGCTCTAAGAGCTTTCAAAGTAACCAAAAGAAACTCACCTCTACGAGCCGTAGGCCCGTGAAATTCCCTTAACGGTTCGCTCGGTCGAATGAGCTAAATTCTAGAAACTCGCCTTTGGCTCAGACAGTCTAGAATTTCACGCTCCTTCTCGGTCGCTCACCTGGAAATTTCAAAGGGGCCCCATTTAGAATAAACAACAATAGTTCTTCCTGAAATTGAGATGTGAATAAGTTGCATTATTGGGGGCAATATGGAAAAGAAGAAAATAAGATCCGGGCAGGACAGAAGAAAAAAGAATGACCGCAGAAAGCACAATGATCCTAACTATAAAGGGCCTGATAGAAGAAAAGGCAATGATAGAAGGTCCGGGAATGACCGGAGGAAATCATCTTAACGGTTTCTTCCTGTATATTCTTTTGGATATCTAGTATAGTAAACACTTCAATTTGAAAAAAATAATGAGGGATTCAAGACCTTTCTTTAGAGCGTTTTGACTTGATTAAGACCTCCAGTAAAGATGACAAACGATCGAGGTGTTGTTTCTCTTCTTCCGCAAGTACTTTAAATACTCTCTTAGACTCGGTATCTTCAAGTGTCTTTTCAAGAAGCAGGTATACATCATAAGCCGATATCTCAAGCGACATGCAAAGTTCAAGAATATCGATCGTGTTTTTACCGGTGATCCATTCCACTGCCTTCGATATGCTCATACCACCTTCCATTATGTCCCTGTGTTTTTCATCTGTCATGACAGAACTATCAAGCTCTTTACTATCTTTACCGGTCATCGACGAATATAATTTCAAAAGTGTAGCCTTATGATGGCCCTCAGCAACAGCTAATCTTTTTAGGGTATTAATAGCATCCTCTGTAGATGCAACATCAGAAGCGCTTTCATAGAACCTTCTGCTCCCGTCTTCCATTATGAACGCAAGTATCAGCAGGTCCTCGGAGCTCTTTCCTTCGGAAAAATATGCGATGCCGGAGTCAGGTGTCCTTTCGGCCACAAGGCCGTTCCAAGAGTTCATCCCGCCCTCCATGCTGTAGACATTCTTAATGCCGGCATTTATGAGCGCTCCCGCAGCGGCACGGCTGCGGACACCGGCGCGTCAATAAGCTATCGTTTTCTTAGAAGGGTCTATCGAATTGACATTCTTTTGCAGGTCGTCGATCGGTAATAGAGCGGCTCCCGGTATGTGCTCATCTTCATACTCTATAGGTAGTCTTACATCGATAAGATTGATGTTCTCCAGCCCTTCCTTGTCAATAAGCGCTCTGACATCGTCAGCTTTTATAGATGGTACCGGTTTGATAAGGTCCATCAGGCCCATATATGGCGCCTCCTTTTTTAATCATCATATGGCAGTTGTTCGAACAGTTCTCCGGATACCTGGAACTTCCGCATGAACCTTCTGTCAATGATATCCTTAACAATAAATGCTATTTTACCATTGAACACAATATTATCTCTCCAGAAAAGGCCGGTGCCATCTCCCAGGTTACAGATCAGAAGATAACTGCCTCCAGGGTCAAAGGGTATCAACATTTTACCGGCTGCAGCGTTCTTGATATTGTTGAACAGCACCTCGTTCTGGCGAGTAGCATATACCCCGACCTTATCAAGTGGTCTTCTCTGAAAACTTATACAGTCACCACCGCCAAAGATGTCGGGGTGATCTACCGACTGAAGGTGATCGTTGACAAGTAGTCCGCCGTCATCCCCGGTGCTGAGGCCTGATGCCCTGAAAATATGAGATGGCTCGACCCCTGTAGCCAAAAAAGCTATATCATAATCCAACTTCGCTCCTGAGCTGAGATCGACAGTCCGGTTCGCTACACGTTCCGCATGAGACCCTTCGATAACACGGATCCCGCGCTTGCTGAACGAGCTCAATGCCTTATATCTGACACGGTCTATGAAACGTCCCATTAATCTTTTACCGGCAATTAGCGTGACATCAGCTTCGCCTCTGATAGCATGTAATAGCCTCCATGTATTGCCGGCCACCTCTATGCCTGCGGCTCCGCCTCCGACCACCACGACCTTGGGGTTCTTTTCTTCACAAAGTGCTATGATCTTCTTTCTGGCTCTGAGGAGGTTAAATATTGGTTTTACGGTGAATGTGCTCTCATTGTCAGGTTCTATCGTTCCAGTGGGTATGCCGCTTCCGGTATTGAACGAGACAACATCGTATTTAACTGTATCGCCTGACTCCAATATCAAAACGCGGTCTTTCGGGGAGATCTTTCCTACGACCCCTTCTATGAAGTCCCCGCCCCTGTCCTTTACGAGCTTACTTACGTTGAACCTTATTTCATTAGGCCTGTAAATACCAGATAACATCCCGGGGCCCATACCTGAATAGTAATGATGTGATGATGTACTTACAAGGGTCACATTGTAACCATGATCTATTAGCTCGTTGCAGTTAAGAAGGGCCATCAGATGTGCATGGCCACCACCAACGAATACAATTTGCTTACTCATTACACACTGCCTCCTGAGGGTAGTTCGGGTCCAATGTCAAAGATCTGTTAGTCATTGATATTAAATAATATATCACATATTGCCGATGCAGTAATTCTGTTAATGATGTTTATCGTTATGTTAAAATGACTATTCATGGAAGAGATCGGCGAAGTTAAGAGGATAGAAGGTATATTTGCAATTGTCTCCGTTGCAAGAAAGAGCGCTTGTGATGATTGTCAGCAGGGCTGCAAGATCACCGACGGTGGGGCAGAGATAGAGGCTTTAAATCAGGTAAATGCCAGGGTCGGTAACACCGTAAGGGTAATGATGAGGCCCTATACATATCTCAAGGGAACCATACTTGTATATGCTTTTCCGGCGCTTGCCATGATCTTAGGAGCAATAGCAGGAAAAGAGCTTCTTTCTGGATATATCACTAATATTGATCCCGATCTGTTGTCCGCAATGGCAGGTTTTTTTGCCCTTTTGGTAACACTGGCAATTGTTAAGATAGTAACCGTAAGGGCAGAGAAAAAGGTCGAGCTCAAGCCGATAATAGAAGAGATATTGAAAGAATAGTTTTTCTATTTATATAATTTCACTGTACCGGTACTAACTTTGTGATATAGGGTTATCGGATATATATAATTCAATCTTAATAAAGGGGGATGTATGAGCAATACGGATATCTCTAAGATCAGGAATGTAGCAATTGTTGCCCACAGCGGGGCCGGAAAGACCTCGCTTGCAGAAGCAATGCTTTTCAATGCCGGAGTAATAAACCGTATGGGGATGACCACCGAGGGCAATACCGTAATGGATTTTGACGAAGAGGAGATCGCCCGTCAGATATCCATATCATCGGCAGTTGCCCATTGCCAACACAACGGTTTCTCGCTGAACATTATCGATACCCCGGGTTTCATTAATTTTATTGAGGATACCCGGGGATGCCTGAGGGTATCTGACGGAGCTGTCATTATCGTAAGCGCACTTTCAGGAGTTAAAGCAGAGACCGAGAAAATATGGAAGTACGCGTGTGAGTTCGAGGTCCCGAGGATCGTTTTTGTTAACAAGATGGATAAGGAGAACGCCGACTTCAATATGGCTGTAAGTGAGGTGGAAAGGTCCTTCGAAACAGAGGCCATCCCTCTTACTATCCCGATAGGTTCAGGGCCGGAATTCAATTCTGTCATTAATGTGCTGGACATGAAAGCCTATGAGTTCAGCAAAGGTAGTCCTGCCGAGATCGAAATTCCTTCAGATATGCAAGCAGTTGTTGACGAGTTCAGAAAGAAGCTTGTAGAGAAGGTAGCTGAATCTGATGATAACTTGCTCGAAAGATACCTTGAGGGAGAGGAGCTATCTGCCGATGAGATAACAAACGGTATAAGGGAAGGCTCAATAACCAGGAAGTTCATCCCCGTGGTCTGCGGTGCGGCTACCTCGAACGTGGGTGTCAGTTCTTTGTTCGATGCCATTGAGATGTGCCTTCCTTCGCCAGAGGATATGGCAAGGATATCGCCGATAAAGGGGACAGACCCAAAGACCGGAGATGAGGCCATCAGGAACCCTTCCCCCGATGAACCCTTCTCCGCTTATGTGTTCAAGACCGTTGCCGACCCATTTGCGGGTAAACTGACGTTGTTCAGGATCTACTCCGGAACTCTTAAGGCGGATTCGACAGTCCTGAACTCTACAAGGGATACCAAAGAAAGGTTCGGCCAGCTCTCATACATAATAGGTAAAAAGCAGGAGGCGGTCAACCAGATGGGCCCGGGGGAGATCGGGGTTGTTGCAAAGTTAAAGGAGACCAATACAGGTGATACACTCTGCGACACCGGAAAGCCGATCGTCTACGAAAGCCTTAACTTCGCTGAGCCAATAATATCATATGCCATTGAGCCAAAGAGCAAGGGCGATGAAGAGAAGGTCAGTCAGGGACTCAACAGGGTACTGGAAGAGGATCCTACCCTGCGGTTTCACAGGGATGAAGAATCCAAGGAAATGATAATCGCCGGTATGGGACAGGTCCATATTGAAATAGCTTTAGCTAAATTAAAGAGAAAGTTCGGTGTTGAGGTGGAGATGCATGCACCAAAGATCCCATACAGGGAAACGATAAGGAAGAAGATACAGGTTCAGGGAAAATACAAGAAGCAGTCAGGAGGAAGGGGCCAGTACGGTGACTGCTGGATAGAGGTGGAACCTCTTTCCAGAGGGGTAGGGTTCCAGTTTGAGAATGGAATAGTTGGCGGTGTCATTCCCAGACAGTATATACCGGCGGTCGAAAAGGGGATAATCGAGGCTATGAAGGAGGGAGTTGTTGCCGGATATCCGATAATAGACCTGAAGGTAAAGTTATATGACGGATCTTATCATTCTGTCGATTCATCTGAGATGGCATTCAAGATAGCCGGGTCAATGGCTATAAAGAAAGCGGTTCAGGACGCCAAGCCTGTACTCCTGGAACCTATAATGAACGTTGAGGTAAATACGCCCGAAGATACGCTAGGCAATGTTATCGGAGACCTTAATTCGAAAAGAGGAAAGGTGCAGGGAGTCGAGTCCCAGGCAGGTGGCAATCAGAAGATCAACGCTCAGGTGCCTATGTCCGAGATGCTTACATATGCTAATCAGTTGCACAGTCTAACTTCCGACAAGGGTTTGTATTCGATGTCGTTCTCTCATTATGAGGATGTACCATCGCACCTTGCACAAAAGATAGTCGATGAAAAGAGCAAACAGGGTGAAAAGTCTGAGGGTAAATAGTCATCCGGTCATTGTTCTTTCAGTGACCGTGTTCGCTACGCTATTTCTTCTATTGAGTAGTGTTGCTTTTGGGCAGGGACCGATAGACGTGAAGTATACAGAAGGGCGCATAAGCGTCATAGCTGAGGACAGGACATTTGGTGAGGTTCTTGATGCGATGTCCCGTGAAGCAAAGTTCTCTCATAAGCTCCCTCCCGAGCTAAGTTCCACAAGAATAAGTATTCGAATGTTCGATAGCGAAATGGACAGGGCCGTGACCAGGCTTTTCTCACTTGTACAGGAGAAGAACTACAAGGTCAAGTATGGCCCCGGAGGCGAGGTATCTGTTATTGAAGTGATCAAGGCAGGTACCAAAAGCAGGACAGCTCCCGGCACAGAGGTCAGCAGAGGCAGCAGGAACGACCCCGAACGGTCTATAGAGCAAGATAGAACAACATCGAGAAGGTTCAATCCCAGGCGAAGGGTAACAAGAAGGTATAATCCAAGGAGAGTGAGGCCTTCAGGCCAGCCCGCCCCGGCAGCAACACCGCAAGATCAACAGCCAACTGCAGCAGATCCGGAGGATGTGGCGGTGCAGCCGGTCGAGGTCGAGACCGAAACAGAAGAACAGGCAGCGCAGTAACCGGAGATCTCGAGCTTAATATTTCAGCGGCAGTCCTGCATTTATCCATGCCGCGATACCACCGCTCAAATTATATATTTCGGGCCATCCCTTTTCATTAAGGTACTTGCCAAGTCCATAGCTTCTTCCACCTATCGCGCAAACGAGGAGAAGGGGCCGGTCGGCTGGAAGGCTTTTCCTTCCCTGTGCTATCTCCCATATAGGAATGAACACAGATCCGTCAATATATCCGCTCTTAAGTTCTTTTGGGGACCTGACATCAACTACAAGAAGATCACTTTTCTTCATCATTATATCTTTTGCCTCTGAAGGGGATATGGATCTGAACACGTTTGAGCCAGTGCCCGCTGTATCACTGGAGCACCCTACAGAGAATATCAACATCATTAATAACACATAAAATATATACCTCTTCATTTAACACCTCTCAATATTATTAAGTTTCGCAACAATTAAACCTTGATTCTATAACATTTGAACGAAAAAAAGCATTATTGAATAATCGAAGAACAAGGAATACTATTAACAGAAGGGCGATGATAAACAAAAAATGGAAGGAGGTGTCGGAATGTTAGCTGAGTTCAGCATTGTGCCTGTTGGTGCAGGGGACAGTCTTGGTGCAAAGATAGCGGGACTCCTTGATATTGTGGAATCAAGTGGGTTGAGGTATAAACTTAATCCGATGGGAACTGTTATTGAGGGGGAATGGGATGAGGTTATGGATGCTGTCAAAGCATGTCATGCAAGGATAATGGAGGATTCGCCGAGAGCGGTGACAACGATAAAGATAGATGACAGGAAGGGACGAACCGGTATGATAGATGGAAAGATAGCTTCTGTAGAGAAGAACCTGGGCAGGGAAGTAAAACAATAGGGAGGTATAATGCGTATAAATCCGATCGCTTTGGGAATTGGCCTTGGAGCCGTATGGGGGGTATCAATATTTATCACGACATGGGTGTCTTACTATACCGGTTATGCCGACCTTTTTCTCCGGACCATGGCGGGCTCTATATATCCAGGTTATAGTATCTCACCAGTTGGAAGCTTTGTGGGAGCTATATACAGTTTCATTGATGGAATAGTCGGTGGATATATACTGGCATGGATATACAACAAGGTCATAGATAGGCGCTAGCGGGGAAGGTCATTTGTCTCGATGAAGTCCTGTATTACCTTTTCGGCGCTGCCGGCTCATTTCTTGGGGTGCTTCAGACTCGACCTGGTCCGCGGCCGCTTGCGCTTTGCGTCGTTCGTCGACGCGCGCGGCGACGGCAGCCTCGTCAGTGTTGCGGGACCGTACGTCGACCACCCGCTCCACGCTGGCATTGGCCTCGGCAATCGGCCGATCTTCGTAATGGACGTTGCCATTCTCGTCGACCCATTTGTAGATTTCGCCGCCCACGGCGAGCCCGCTGGCCAGCAGGGCCGTGCAAGCGAAAATTGTTGGCAGTCGCAATGTGTTCATTGTTCCGTTCCCGGGTGCACTGAACAGCATTAGAACACGTGGGTAGCCGC
>CP070669.1:63982-86534 GCA_020351835.1 Nitrospirota bacterium | reverse complement strand
TGACCATCCTGTCCAGAATTTCTACAAGACCCTCTCCCAGAAAGATAAGAGATTCTACATCGAGATATTCATCCGCTGTACTGTCAAAAAGTACTTTAAGTTCAGAACTATACTCCTGGTCAGGTCTCCAGTAAAGGACCATAAACGGCACTTTTGGAAGAGGATATATGACCCAGGCTTCATCGGATGAAACGGGTTCTGTTCTTTCCCCGCCCAGTAACTCAATAGCCTCATTGAATGTCCTTTCATCCTTGTCAATGAACGACCTGAGCGGATCTTCACACTCACGCTTGAATGACGAGGCTTTTACTAGACCTCCCTTTAGTTCATCGAACGCCACCCATTTATCGCTTAGAGGTGAACTGCCTCCTCTCCTTACATAGTGAAGCAGCAATATGTTCAGCCACTGTGACAAATGACCTTCTGGCCGTATCCCGCCTGAGCTATCGACAAGGAACTCCATCCCCAGACATTTCAGGCTAAGCTTTCCTTGGGTCATGCTAGCTCCAAGGCCTTCTGAAACAGCATACAGGTCTATACCGGAGACCTCCATCATAAGAGACCTTATGTGGTCACTTTTCCAGTCGATCGTCTCCACGTTCTCATTTATCATTATGGCATCATTCTTATCAATGCAGGGACAATTATCTGCGCTTCTTTCTCCTTTTATTACTGCCATTGAAAATGCCATACACGTAGCACAACCACATTCCCCGCAATTAGACCGGTTGAGCATTCTATATATATCCAGACAGTTCAAGATAACCGCTTCTGCGCGCTCATCACTTTAACCTGGTCCTGAACAATAGGGTGCTTAAAGTAATGAAAATGGCTGAGGTCAGAACAATGATCACCAGGTCTGTCCCCACCGGAAAATCAGAGACGCTGCCACCACTTAGTGGAAAGATGACGTTCTTAAGACCATCTATACCATATGTCAGAGGATTTACCCTCGCCAACCAGCTAAGAACAGCTGGGAGCTTGTTTACAGGATACATGGCACCTGACAGGAAGAACATCGGCATTACGATGAAGTTCATTATCACGGAAAAGCTCTCGAAACTGTCATAGAACACTGCTATGAGTATACCGATATTACATAAACAGAAAGAGAGCATAAATGCGATTAATAGCACCTCTGCCACCTGAAATAAGTCCAGCGATATGCCAAGAAAAGGTGAAAGTAGTAATATCATAAATACCTGTATCATGGAGACGATAGTTCCGCTAAGGGCCTTACCTAGCACTATTGATGATCTGGATACGGGAGCTACAAGGATCTCCTTCATGTACCCGAACTCTTTGTCCCAGATTATCGATATCGCTGAGAATATAGAACTGAACAGTACTGTCATGCCAATGATACCAGGATATATGAACTGTATGTAGCTCACTCCACCCTGGTCAGGCACCAGCCTGGACAGTCCTCCACCTACAAGAAAAAGCCATATGACCGGTCTTGCTATTGACGATATAAGCCTGCTCTTCTCCCTGACGAACTTCTTGACTTCACGTAAAATGATGACCCTTATGACATTACTGTCTATCACTGCGTCTCCTGTAGGCTCGTATGTTCTCTCTCAACTGGTCACCCGAGTCCGCATGTTCCGATCTTATCTCTCTTCCCGTTATCTTCAGGAACACATCGTTCAGTGTCGGTCTTTGGAGCCTGATCGACCTGACGCTATCTCCAAGGGTCCTGATTATCTCGGGGATGCAGGTATCGCTCTTCTTTGTAGGAAAAACTATCTCATCTCCTTTGATCTCAGCTTCGATATCCAACAGGTCCCTGATCATGCCTAATGCCTTCTTATTATCGTCTGCAATAAGGTACACAACATCACCGCCCAGCATTGACTTCAGTTCGGAAGGCGCACCTTTAGCGATAATTGAGCCGTGATCTATTATGCAAATGTCATCACACACCTCAGCTTCTTCCATATAATGAGTGGTCATAAATATGGTCATATCCATTGTCTCCGGAAGTCTTCTGATATATGTCCAGAGACCGGCCCTGCTCTGGGGGTCCAGTCCGAGGGTCGGTTCATCAAGGAAGAGCACCTTCGGTTGGTGAACAAGTGCCCTGGCTACTTCAAGTCTCCTCTTCATACCGCCCGAATATGTTTTGATAAGGTCGTCCTTTCTTTCATATAACCCTATGAACCTGATAGCATCCTCTACTGTCCTGCGCCTGACAGGCTTAGGCACCCTGTAAAGGTAAGCATGATACAAGAGGTTCTCATAAGCGGTAAGGTCCTTATCGAGGGTCGGGTCCTGGAACACGATACCGATCGATCTTCTCACGTCATCGGGTTCTTTTGAACAGTCGTAGCCGTTTACAGATGCCGATCCGGCATCGGCACCCATCAACGTACACAGGATATTGATAGTGGTCGTCTTACCGGCACCGTTCGGCCCCAGAAAACCGAATATGGTACCCGGTTTCACTTCGAAGTTTACTTCTTTGACGGCAACGTTCCCGTTGAACTTCTTGGTAAGTCCGTTGACCGATATGGCTGACATCAATGGTTGTTCAGCTTTTACTGGGATGGCTTTTCTGCTGGAGCCGCTGAACCCTCAGGCTTTACACCGGCCTTATCTGCGGCCTCTTCGGTCTGTGGTTTAGCCTCCTGGGTCTGCACTCCAGTATCGTTCATTATGCTCGAACCGGATACAGAGCTTTGTCTTACTGAAATAATGGCCAATAACAGTGAAGTTATCATAAAGATGACTGCTACGATTGTCGTTGCCTTACCAAGGAACGTGGCTGCACCTCTCCCGCCGAACAGCGTTTGGCTCGAACCACCGCCAAAGGCCGAACCAAGCTCAGCCCCTTTGCCTCCCTGAACCAGTACGATACCGATCAGTATGACGCAGACAAGAACGTGAACACCTAAAAGGAATGTAAACATATCTATATGCCTCCAGATTAAGATTTATATTTTACTATCTGTGAAAAACTTACAGGGTCCAGACTGGCTCCCCCTACAAGAGCACCGTCAATATCTTCCATAGACATAAGCTCCCGGACATTGGCCGGCTTCACACTCCCTCCATAAAGGATCCTGATAGCCTCCGATCTTTCACTAAAGCCGGCTATCTTCTCTCTTATGTACCTGTGCACTTCCTGAGCCTGTTCCGGGGTTGCTGTCTTGCCTGTACCTATCGCCCATATGGGCTCATAGGCTATTGATACATTTACCATGTCGACACCTTCCAATCCCTTCACAAGCTCTCTTCCGACTATATCATTCGTCTTACCCTCTTCACGCTCTTCAATGGTCTCCCCTACACAGAATATGACCGAAAGACCGGAACCAAGTGCCGCTTTAACCTTCCTGTTCAGCTGTCCGTCATCCTCCGCAAAGTACTGTCTCCTCTCGGAATGCCCTATTATGACATATGAACAACCGGCATCCACGATCATTCCGGACGAGATCTCCCCGGTATAAGCCCCTTCACTTTCGAAGTGAATGTTCTGGGCGGCAATCTGCACATTTGACCCTTTTACCATATCTGCCGCGAGGGCCAGCGACGTAAATGGCGGAGAAATAATAATATCAACGTCATCTATGCCGCTTACAGTTGGGAGAAATTCCCTTATAAAAAGGGAAGTTTCCTCTCTTGTCTTGTACATCTTCCAGTTGGCGGCTATAACGGGTCTTCTCATAGCAATATTAATTAAAAACTATATAGAGTATCGATGTCAAGAAACGGCTATTACTGCCGCGGCCCCCTCTTCTGGAACAATTGCCTGAACGCTTTGCTCATTTTGTAGTCCTCAGGTACCGGCACCTTAACTACCTGTCCCCTGTCCCCCAGGTAACCGATGTTCTCATTATCCAGGAACACACTTACACCTCCTGCGTTCCCGATCTTCAGGTGAAAACCGTTGTAGCCCTCCTTTACCAATATATCTCCTCTTTTTAGAACATACTCCTCAACGGTCCTGTTATCTGTAACTACTATTAACCACGTTGTCTCATGGGCAACTATTCTCAGGAATTTAAGCTCGGCGTCCTTGTCAGTGTTTTGAGCTGAAATGGCCTCTTTATCCTCAGTGCCGATCTCCGTCCTTTCATATCTTAAGGTAAAAATGAATACCGTCACTACAACAGCTATAGAAAGGACCACAAGAGATATCTCCCTGACAGTGATCCTCTTGCCCGGCACCTTGTTAATATCAATGCATTCCTGTTCGGGATCTGACTTCCCTCCACAGTACAGCTCTATGATGTTCTCAGCGTTAAGATCAAGTGCTCTAGCGTAAGATCTCAGATATCCCCGGACATAAAGCTCTGATGGTATCCGGTCAAATCTTTCATTCTCTATATCGCGAAGATACTCGAGCCTTATGTGCGTAATTTCGGCTACTTCCTCGAGTGAATAACCCTTCTTGTTCCTTCTGTCCTTTAAAAGCCTGCCTACCAATGCCCTCTCCTTTTGTTTTATCGAAACACTCTATATTTTATTTGTAATAAAGGTGATAATCAACCCATCGCTCTCTTTATCACGTCCAGATCTATCGACCTGAGAGCCTCCCTGCTTAGTGTTTCCTCTTCAAGATCCCTGAGATTGGGGAACACTCCGATTATCGGCACATCCGTCATATCCTTTAGTGCCTTTACATTTGTCTCCTCAGCTATGCTCATTTCGGGCTCCATTGAATAATTAATGATAATTCCCGCTACCTCAAGACCTGAGGACAATGCATGACCGACCGTAAGAAGTGTATGATTCAGAGTTCCGAGCGATGGTCTGGAAACTACTATAAGAGGAAGGCCCATCTCCTTTGCAAGATCTGATATGAAGTAATCTCTCTTAACAGGTACATAAAGTCCTCCAACGCCTTCGACCACGACCGCTTCGTAATCCTTCCTTATCAGATCAAAAGACCTCATGATCTCCTGAATATCTACTTCATATCCCTCTATCTCAGCAGCCACCATTGGTGCCAATGGCCTTTCATATGTACAGGGAGTGATCAAGTTGATCTTCTCGGACATACCCGATACCGCCTTGAGGAACATGCCGTCCGACGGTATAAGCATCCCCTCCCTTCTGATGCATCCTGTTTCAATAGGCTTCATAGTTCCTGTTCTGTACCCCAGGTATACCAGCGCCTTGATAAGAGCTGCTGAAATCACTGTCTTTCCGACCGAAGTATCCGTCGCTGTAACAAAGAACCCCTTTCCTTCAGCTCTCATTCGATCCTTTCCCTATATTATCCTGCTATCCAGTGCAAAAAGTTGACCCGTCACACGTGAAGTACTGCACAACCATTCTACAAGACCGGCGGCCTCGTCCGGGTCCGAGAGCAGGCCCAGGAGACTGTCATCCTTTGCCTCCGCCATTGCCTCTTTCGCCACTGCACCCATATTTGTCTCCATATACCCCGGTAGCACAGTGTTCACCCTGATATTATCACCGGCAAACTCTTTGGCCAGAGAAATGCTCAAGCCTATCATTCCTGCCTTGGAGGCGCTATATGCGGACTGTCCCGCCTTCCCCTTTACTCCGGAGTAGGATGAGATGTTGACTATATGCCCTCCTCCTGCAGCTATTATTAACGGAACCATCTCTTTAACAATAATAAAAGCACCCTTAAGGTTAATCGCCATTATCTTTTCCCAGTCGCTCTCGGAATATTTTATCAGGAGACCATCTTTTGTGATCGCTGCATTATTAATAAGATTATCAAGTTTCCCGAACTTCTCTGCTATAAAGGAACGGAGACCTGCAACATCTTCCTTCTTCGAAAGATCTGCGCAAAATACAATGCATCTTGGCCCGAGGTTATCAGCTAAAGATGAAGCCTTACTACTACTGCTTAAATAGCTAAGAACAACATGGTGGCCGCATGCTATAAGCCTTTTCACTATGGACGAGCCGAGACCTCCTGCACCTCCGGTTACCAGTGACACAGTTATATTATCCATTCGAACCCGTGCGCAGGACATCGACCAGCATATCGATATCCTCCCTTGTATGTAAGACTGTCACAGATATCCTTATTCTCGGTTCCTTGACCGTAGGAGGTCTTATTACAGGAGCGTATATGTCATTTGATAACAGGCTCTCTGATATTCTCACTGCTTCATCAGTAGAATCAAAGATAACCGGCACGATCTGCGTCCGCCCTCCACGCGTATTTAATCCTATCTTATCAAGCTCATTGTGGACATAATCAACGTTCAAAGCAAGCTTCTCAGGAAGCGTCCTGTCTTCCATTACTTTATTGATAGCTAAGATAGAGTACTGAACTGCAACGGAAGGCAGCGCCGTGGAATAGACAAGGGACCTTGCTCTGTTGATAAGCAGATCAATGACATCATTACCTGCAGCTACAAAACCTCCCATCGAGCCCAGGGCCTTCGACATTGTCCCCATCTGAACTGTCAGTTCATTGGGCGCAATATTGAAGTGCCTTAGTGCGCCGGAGCCCTCTCCAAGAACTCCGGTACCATGTGCATCATCGATATATAATATCGCTCCCTCTTCTCTGCAAATATGTGATAACTCATCTAACGGTGCGATATCACCATCCATGCTGAATATGGAATCCGTTACAACGAGCTTCTTCTTTGCGTCTGATCGCCTGATCAAAGACCGCAGGTCCCCGGCGTCAGCATGCCTGTATCTATACACTGCCGCCTTGCACAACCTGCAGCCGTCTATTATGCTGGCATGGTTAAGTTCGTCACTATATACGGCATCTCCCTCACCTGCAAGTGC
Organism: Nitrospirota bacterium; assembly: GCA_020351835.1. Lineage (GTDB taxonomy): Bacteria > Nitrospirota > Thermodesulfovibrionia > Thermodesulfovibrionales > BMS3Bbin05 > BMS3Bbin05. The sequence continues at coordinate 79,799 of CP070669.1, read as the reverse complement.
CGGGATAGTGCCAAGGTTTGCCGCATATCCTGAATTGAATATCAATGCCTTCGGTGCATACTTCAATTCAGCAATAAGCCCCTCAAGCTCCTCATATGCAGATGTTCCCCCTGAAAGAAGACGCGACGCCCCAGCCCCAAATCCGAACTTCCTTACATGTTCAGCTACCATGCTTGTCAGGGCTGGGTCGGAAGCAAGGCCTAGATAATCGTTCGATGAGAAGTTAAGCACATTACGGCCGTTAAGGGATATATGTCTTCCCTGGGAGGACCCTCGGTCCGTTATCGACCTGTATAAGCCAGAAAGCCGGAGATCTTCCAGCTCATCTCTAAACATCTAATATTCTAACATATTGTTTTTTTCATTTATTTCAACATATTACATTTTTTATCCTTTATATTGTAAAATATTACATTGAACTCTTAATGAACCTGAGTTCATGCGGATTTGGGTGTATTAGTTGTGCGCCCATATAGTGGAGAGATGCGCAAAAAGGAGATCATTAACTGATCGGGCACAATAGACATGGCTGACAAATCAACAGTACTGAAACAGACACAGAAACTGATAGCCAAGGGGCAGATTGATAAAGCTATTGGCATGTGGGTGGAGTTCGTCGGCTCGAACCCTGACGCGAACATATATAACACGATCGGTGATCTTTATCTTAAGGTAAGAGACAAGAACAATGCCAAGACCTGGTATCAAAAATCAGGTAAGTACCTGCATGATGAAGGTTTCTATAAAAAAGCGATCGCTATTTATAGAAAAGCCCTGAACTGTGACCCGGCTGATCCCTATACACTGCTAGCGCTGGGAGATCTCAACAAAGCCCAGGGGATGGATCCCGAGGCTATTAAGTTCTTTCTGGCAGCCGTTGATGCGCTGAAGAAGAAGGGAAAGAACGATGAGGTCCTTGCGGTCTACAATAAGATACTTGAGATAGCTCCTTCAAACCTTCCTCTCCGTTTAAAGATCGCTGAGTACTATATAAAAGAAGGCCTTAACACTAACGCTTCCAAAGAGCTCATCCATGCCGCAAGGATGTTCGAAGAAAAGGGAGACAGTGGCAAATCCCTGGAACACTTCGATAAGGCTATAAAGCTTGACCCTCAGAACAAAGAAGCATACTTAAGCATGAGCAAGATGTACGATACCAGGGGTAAAGGCGATGAGGCACTTAAGATACTTAACAAGGCAATAGCCGCTTTCCCTGACGATACGGACCTTCAGGTGCAGGTCGTGGAACAGCTAGTGGGGAACCAGCAGTTTGACCAGGCAACCTCAATACTTAAGAACCTTGCTAAGAAGGATCCCGAGAACATAGGCATAAAAGAACAGATAGCCCACATACATTCTCTAAAGGGCAACAAGGAAAAAGCATGGGATATTTATGAAGAGATAATCGATGAGCTCCATCTTATGAAAAAGCCTCAGCAGCTCATAGAGATACTACAGGACCATTATGATCAGGACCCAGTTGATATAGGGAAGAGGCTCGCCTATCTGTACAAGGATAACGATGATAAAGAAAGTGCTGTTCAGGAGTTCATAAAGGTCGGATCACTTCTTGCTGACTCGGGCATGCAGGAAGAGGCGCTCAGTATATACAACGAGGCAAAATCACTTGATCCCGAGAACGTGAATGTTCAGCAGGCCATTGCAGACCTTAGCCAGGAGGTAGGCTTTGAAGAGGCTTCCGAGGTCGCAGAAAAGTCAACTGAAGAGGCCCTGACGGATGTAGAGATATTCCTAAGGTACGGCCAAACAGAAGAGGCCGGCAAGGTGCTGGAGTCCCTTAAGTCCAAAGAACCGGAGAACATCGAAGTACATAAAAAGCTTAAATCACTTTATATTGAGACGGGCGAAAAAGAAATGGCTGTCACTGAATGCCTTGTGCTTGCTAACTTGTACGGAAAAACCGGCAATACGGAGATGAAAGAACAGGTAATGAACGAGGCTTTTGATATTGACCCTCAGGACCCGCGCCTTGTTGACAGGGCCCCTGCCCCATCCGCGCCGGTCATTGAAGAGCAAGAACCGGCTGTCATGCCGGAGGATATGGGAGTTGAGGCCTCTACCCTTACACCCTCAGGGCTTGAAGAGGTTTCAGCTGGTGAGAGCTTCGAAGAAGAAATGTCTGAAGCAGATTTTTACTTCAGGCAAGGCCTTAACAGCGAAGCCCTTAAGATCTACGAGAAACTAGCGGCATCGCATCCTGGGAATGAGGAGATCCAGGAAAAGATAAGGATCATCAGTTCAATGTCAGAGTCCGTGCCTCTGGAGGAAGCTTCATTTGGTATTGAGCCTGATATTGAAGAGGAAGTAGAGACCTCACTGGAAGAAGAGATGGTCACAGATTCATCCTTTGGCGAGGGATTGTTGGAGACATCCCTTGAGGAAGAGATCATCGAAGAATCGCCTATCGATTCATTTGCCGATCTTTCTGCCGATCTTTCACTGGAAAGCACTGAATCGCTTGACCTTGAGGCCGAAGCTCCGGAACCTACCCTTGAGAACGACGTGCTAGAGATATTTGAGGAGTTCAAGAAAGGCATAGAAACCGAACTTGATGAAGGTGACTCCGAGACCCATTATAACCTTGGGATAGCCTATAAGGAAATGGGGTTACTGGACGATGCTATTAAAGAGTTCCAAACTGCTAACAAGGATCCTGAACGTTCCATACAGGCATCAAGCATGCTTGGCCTATGCTATATTGAGAAAGGCATCTACTCTTCGGCAATAGAAGCGCTCCATAATGTTCTTTCAAAGATAACAGATAAGGATGATGCTTACTGGGGCACAAAATTTGACCTTGCCGATGCATATGAAAAAAATGGTAATATACAGGAAGCAGTAGATATATTCAGTGAGGTGTATTCAAACGATTCAAAGTTCAGGAAAGTTGATGAGAGGCTGAACAAGCTAGGCGGAACTGCCCGCAAGGAAAAGACCGTTCAGGACAAGAAAAAGAAAAAGGACAGGATCTCTTACATTTAATTTACTATGGATTATCTTGAATTCTACGGTTTAAAAGAACACCCCTTCTCTAACGTAGTAGATAACAGGTTCTATTTCAATAGCCTTCAGCATTCCAATGCCCTTGTAAAGCTCAAGTACGCTATCGATTCCCAGAGAGGTCTTGCTGTCGTCGTAGGCGATATAGGTGCCGGCAAAACAACCCTTGCGAGGCGTTTGCTTGAGGAGCTTGATGAAGAGACCTACGAGGCAACCTTGCTCGTGGTCATTCATTCTTCGGTAAGCTCCGACTGGCTGCTCAAAAAACTTGCGATGCTGCTTGGCACAGAGGATGTTGAGGATGATAAGCTTAAGATCCTGGCGCAGATTCATAACAGACTGGTTGAGATAAATGAGAGCGGAAAAAAAGCAGTTATACTCATTGATGAAGTACAGATGCTGAACTCAAGGGATATTATGGAAGAGTTCAGGGGCCTGCTTAATATGGAGTTCGCTAACGGAAAACTGGTAAATTTTATCTTCTTTGGCCTGTCCGAACTTGAACAGGTACTGTCTCTTGACGAGCCGCTTAAACAGCGTGTTGCTCTTAAGATAAACCTTGAGGCGTTCTCGCCTGCCAATACGATGGAATATATTCAACATCGACTCAACGTGGCTTCATGCTCGGAGCAGGTATTTACAGATGGTGCTATACAGGACGTATACAGGTTCTCAGTGGGCACACCTCGCCTGATAAATACAATCTGTGATAATGCCCTTCTGGAGGGTTTTCTCATGAAAAGAAAACCGGTCGATGGAGAGATCATTCAGACCGTAGCAATGGACCTTGGTCTGGCAACCTGATATTACCTGTTTACTTCCAGAGAGTCTATAAGCAGCTCACACTTCATATCTCCATGCATGAACTGTATAGTTCCAGGTACTACCTTGCTCTGACCATTGTCTAATCCGTCGTATTCTACCTTAATGAATCTCTGTTTGGTCAGACTTATTATCTGTTTCCTAGGCAGTACCAGATCGGGATCGATATAGACCTTCTTCCACGAGTTCCTGAGCACATCCATCCCATAGGACCTCGTAATATCATAATTATGTATGTTCCACCAGCTTATAGAATCACGTATTACGACGGCTATCATATATTCCAGATACTCGTCATCGAATGAAGGTTCCATTCGTACCGTAAGTCCTGTCAGTTCTATCTTTCCCGCACTTATCCCTTTGGAACTTACCGACATTGACATATCCTCACCGTCAATGGTCATTGAAAAATCACCTTTAACGTTTCTGTCGGCCTTTTGCATGCGGATCTTTCCTTTAGCTGTAATAGGGCCCGATCCTTTGAGCCTCTCCAACCTGTTCACGAGGCTTTCATTGTAAGCAGCTGTTTCATGCGTCTTAACTATCCCAAAAGAGGTGTCTGTGCGCGATACCATTGCCGGCTTACCGCAGGACATGATCACAAAAGGCACTATGAGGTTAAGAGCGATCGTTGAAAACCGTCTCGATAGCTTCATGAATATCTCTTACTCCGATAATTTCAATATCAGTTATACCCTTGATGTTCTTTCTATTACCTTCCGGTATCAGAACTCTCCTGAACCCAATTTTCTTTGCCTCATTTATCCTCATCTCCGCATTGGCAACAGACCTGACCTCTCCCGTAAGACCAACTTCACCGAAGACTATCATATCATCTTTTATGTTCTTTTCCTTTAACGAAGATAAGATGGTCATTAGGACGCAAAGGTCTGCAGAAGGCTCTACTATACGTAACCCTCCAACTACATTTACAAAGACATCCATGGTCCCGAGAGGGACCCCACCTATCTTCTCGCAAACAGCAATAAGCAGACTGACCCTGTTCTGGTCTATGCCCAGGGCGGTCCTTCTTGGCATCCCGAAAGATGTGGGACTGACAAGAGACTGCACCTCAACCAGTACTGGCCTTGTCCCTTCGACAGAGGCAGTGACGGAAGAACCCGATATGTTCTCATGCCTTTCTGAGAGAAAGAGGGCCGAAGGATTATTAACCTCCTCCAGGCCTTTTTCGGCCATCTCGAAAACGCCTATCTCGTTAGTTGAGCCAAACCTGTTCTTGACAGATCTGAGCACACGATATGTATGTCCTCTGTCGCCCTCAAAATAAAGCACTGTGTCAACTATATGCTCAAGTACCCTCGGGCCGGCCAATGCGCCTTCCTTTGTGACATGTCCTATAAGGAAGGAAGGCACACCCGTCTTTTTTGAAAAAGCCATCAATCCCGAGGAACACTCTCTTATCTGACCCACTGATCCCGGCGCAGATGGAAGCGCGTCAGTATAGACCGTCTGTATAGAATCTATGACAATAGCGGATGGTTCGATCTTCTTTGCAATGTTTATTACATTCTCAAGGCTCGTTTCGGACAAAAGCTCTATCTTAGAGCTCTCTATTCCCAACCTCTTAGCCCTTACTTTTATCTGGGCAAGTGATTCCTCTGCTGACACATAAAGGACCGAGCGGTCCTGTCCGTTGGAAAGACCGTGCATCGCCTGCAATAGAAGGGTAGATTTCCCTATCCCCGGATCTCCCCCTACCAGGATAACGCTTCCGGGGACAATACCTCCCCCCAGTACCCTGTCAAGCTCCGATATACCTGTACTGTACCTGAAGCCCTCACCTATCTCCACTTTATCCAGAGGTATGGGATCTTGTACCGAGCCCGACCTCAGTCCTCGCGGTTGTACCCTCTCTTCTATAAAACTGTTCCATGAATCACAGTCAGGGCACTTGCCAAGCCATTTCGGAGACACGTAGCCACAGGACTGGCACTGAAAAGTTAACTTTGTCTTTGCCATATCAAATGTCCAGTATCCTCATTCCCTTTCCCGGCTTGACGCTTCCTTTAATAGCTCTGTTGATGAAGGTTTTCGCCCTGCCAACGGATTCTTTAAGGTTACGGCCTGAGGCCAGGTATGCCGTTATAGCAGCGGAAAGGGCACACCCGGTACCATGGAAAGTTCCCCTCACTCTTTTTGCCCTGTACACTTTAAATGCGTTACCATCATAAAGAATATCTACGGCATCGCCTTTCAAATGACCACCTTTTAACAGAACATTCTTTGCTCCAAGCCTGTATATGGACTCTGCAGCTCTTCTCATACCGTCTTTATCATGTATGGTCCTGCCCGAGATATTAGATGCCTCATACAAATTTGGAGTTACTATCAGGCTTCTCGGGATTAGTTCATCCATTAATAAATTTATAGAATCCCTCTTGATCAGCAGCTTTCCCGTGCTAGATCTTATTATCGGATCTAAAACAAGCCTGCTTATCCTGCCATTGTCCAGTTCACGGCATAGCTTTCGTATAGTGGTCTTTTCCAGTATCATTCCCGTCTTCGTGGAATCAGGTATGATGTCCTCAAGCAGTACATCTAACTGTTTAGCGACCGCTCTATCCGGAACACCATTGATCGACCTGACTCCTGACGTATTCTGTGCCGTAATTGCAGTTATTATCCCTAAACCGTAGACCTTGAGCGATCTGAAAACCTTGAGATCAGCAGTAATGCCTGCCCCTGATGAGGGATCGAAGCCGGCTACCGAAAGAGCTTTGCTGATCATTTTTCCCTTGGTCTTAGTGCCCGCTCAACGGTACGTATCGCACAAAACTCACCACACATACTGCACACATCACCCTCTGTTGGCGGAACAGCCGCTCTGTAATCCCTTACCTTATCCGGATCGAACGACATTGATATCTGGCCTTCCCAGTCAAGGTTCTTCCGGAACCTGGACATCTTGCGGTCCCTTTCTATCGCAGACGGTATCCCTTTAGCTATATCTGCCGCGTGTGCCGCGATCTTCGAGGCAACAACCCCCTCTCTCACATCATCAAGATCAGGCAGCCTGATATGCTCAGCGGGTGTTACGTAACAAAGAAAATCCGCCCCAGCTGCAGCCGCAAGAGTTCCGCCTATTGCCGCAGAAATGTGATCATAGCCCATACCGCTATCTGTAACAAGGGGCCCGAGAACATAGAACGGAGCACCGTTGCAGAGCTCCTTCTGGATCTTTATATTAAGCTCTACCTGATCGATGGGAACATGCCCGGGGCCTTCTATGATCACCTGTACGTCGTTTTCCAATGCTATCTTCTGCAGTTCACCCAGTACTACAAGCTCAGTTATCTGGGCTCTGTCAGTCGCATCTTCGAGACAACCCGGTCGAAGCCCGTCACCAAGGCTCAGCGTTAGGTCATACTTCCTTGAAAGCTCGATCAGCCTGTCATAGTTATCATAAAGGGGGTTCTCTCTTTCATTGAATATCATCCATTCAAGCAAGAAGGCCCCTCCCCTGCTTACTATATCGAGTACCCTTCCCTCCTGTTTAAGGCTTTCGATCGCTTTCATTGTCAGGCCTGCATGAACGGTCACAAAATCCACTCCGTCCTTGGCATGCTCCTCGATAACATTAAAAAGGTCATCTACGCTCATTTTAGCTATCGAGCCGTGACTTTCAGCGGATCTTACGACGGCCTCATAAATTGGAACTGTCCCAACGCATAGCGGTGACCTCTTCATCAGCATAGTCCTGAGATCCCTGGTTCTTCCTCCAGTTGAAAGGTCCATTATCGCATCAGCCCCGTACTTAACACATATGTCCAGCTTCTTCATCTCTTCATCAAAGGACACTTTATCCTTTGAAGTTCCTATGTTCGCATTGATCTTTGTAGATAGTCCCCTTCCTATGCCGACCGGCGCGATATCATGAAATAAGTTCTTTGGTATTACTGAGAGTCCTTTGGCTATGTCCTCGGCAAGGGATTGCGGATCTACCGATTCATTTTCGGCCACTGTCCTTATGCTCTCGGTGATATCACCTTTCTTTGCACTTTCTATTAATGTCATTTCATTAACCTCATAATCTCTTTTGTACTTTCATTGATATTATCTGAAGCAAATATGGCAGAGATCATTGCAACTCCGGTAGCCCCTGCATCTCTAACGTTCTTAATATTGCTCGGATCGATCCCTCCCAACGCAAACAAGGGGATATTTATCTTATCGGCTGCATCCCTCAGCCCATCTAAACCCACCGGGGCCCCGTACTTGATCTTGGACGGGGTCTCATAGACCGGCCCGAATGTTATGAAATCCGCGCCCTGCTCCTGGGCATCAAGTGCCTCACCGAGACTGTGTGTAGATATACCCACAACAAGATCACTGCTTATCCTCCTGACATACGTTGCACCTATGCTTTCCTTGCCCAGATGTACACCGTCTGCTCCTACTGCTATTGCAACATCTACCCTGTCATTAATGAACAACTTTGCTCCATATCTATCAGTCAGTTTTCTTACCTCCTCAGCATATGCCGTAAGTTCTTTCACCTTCAGGTCCTTTTCCCTTAGCTGTATTGCCCTGATACCGGATTTGAGAGCATCCTCGACCCGCCTAAAAAAAGTTGCTTCTTGGACCAGTTTTCTGTCCGTAATGAGATATACATCGAAATCTACCTTTCTTAAAGCAGCGTTTCTAGCCATAGGAACAAAAGGTTCTCACCGAAAAAAGTGATCAACGTCAGCACCCAGAAGACCTTCTCTATCACCTTAGGCGTAACACCCGACAGTTTAAGGGCTCCAAATAAGAAAAAGAACCAGATTACCGATACCCACTTAAGACCCCAGGGTGATACCCAGAGGACCAATAATGAGATGAATATACCAAGTCCGAGGTACGGCACCCATACATACCAGTCGCTCACATCCAGGTCTCTCGAGCGCCTGACCCTTAAGGCCGTTAGAAGATATACCTGCCACCAGGCTCCCATAAAGAAGAACATAACTGCATATCTGTCAAATCGGGCCAGGGTATCATTTCCGAATGAAAAAGCACCTGTCTCTATAGACCAGATAGTAAAGATGAAGATCGCCGGTATTATGGCAGCGAAAAGGAACCCGAAGAAATCAAGGACATAGGTCCCGACAGGGGGATTATCAAATCCTCTTCGCTCTGCTCTAGCCGTCATAAAGAACTCCATACCTACCATAACCGGTACAACAAGGTACACCAGCTCCTGGTACCTGTAAGCCTCCATTACACCTCCCGCTAATACCTTTTTTTATATTTTTATATCAAGGTATTACACAACATAGTTAAAGTAATCCTTCAATAGGGCTGCTAGCCGTAGCATACAACTTCTTCTCTATCCTTCCGGCCCTATACGAGAGTCTTCCAGCCCTTACCGCATAGTTCATCGCCTCCGCCATTGCAATAGGGTCTTTTGCACCGGCTATTGCCGTATTTATCAGGACAGCATCACACCCAAGCTCCATCGCTACAGTAGCATCAGAGGCTGTACCTACACCGGCATCAACGATCACCGGAAGGTCTACTGTTTCAAGGATTATCTTGATATTGTACGGATTTCTTATGCCAAGTCCGGAACCTATCGGAGCACCCAAAGGCATAACTGCCGCGGCACCGGCATCAACAAGCCTTTTAGCGGTTATCGGATCGTCATTAGTATAAGGGAACACCACGAACCCCTCTTTAGCCAGGATCTCGGTCGCCTCAAGCAGCCCGATAACGTCTGGGAACAGGGTCTTCTCGTCACCTATAACCTCAAGTTTGATAAGGTCCGATATCCCGGCCTCCCTTGCCAGCCTGGAATACCGCAGGGCATCCTCAACGCTATAACATCCGGCCGTATTAGGCAATATCTTGTACTTCTTTGGGTCTATATGGTCCAGGAGGTTCTCGGACTTGCGATCTATAATGTTGACCCTCCTGACAGCTACAGTCACAACATCAGCGCCAGATGCTTCAACCGCTTTTGCGGTCTCCTCAAAGTCCCTGTACTTCCCTGTGCCTACCCACAATCTCGAACTGAAATCGATGCCTTTGATGGTCAGTTTATCATCCATTACACACTCCTTAAGATTTGTTACATCCGCCGCCAACGAAACTAACTATCTCTATCTCATCGCCTTCTTTTATTACAGTACCTGAATATCTGTCCTTCTTGATGATCTTTATGTTCAGTTCGACAGCAACCCTTCCGGGCATTATATCAAGTTCCTCAAGCAATGCCCCAATAGTGCCGGCATCTGTATCGTATTCATCTCCGTTAAGCTTGATCTTCATACTCATAAAAAAAACCACATCCCAACGGGAATGCGGCTTTGTCTCCCGTTCCCTACGCCGGTATTAACCGGATCAGGTTCGAGGGGTTTCCTTTACCAGGAATCTCAGGCTTTTGCCGCCCCCAGGGATAATTAAGTATATACAATGCTAATAGAAAACCGCAACGAGCCTTGCTCATTATGGATGTACTTTTACATCCATTTTAAGAAATACCTTTACGATCGCAGGATCAAAGAACTTTCCTGCCAGTTTCTTTATTTCCTCAACTACCTTCTTTTCAGGAACAGCCGGTCGATAAGGTCTATCGGTCGTCATGGCATCCCAGTGGTCCACAATGGCAAAGATCCTTGCAGGCAACGGAATATCCTCGCCCTTCATGCCCCTCGGATACCCCGAACCATCCCATTTCTCATGATGGCAGTACGGTATATCAAGGGCCGGCCTCAGAAAAGGGATCCCAAAAAGGAGATCTCTGGCAAACTCGGGGTGCTTCTTCATGATCTCCCACTCATCCTCCGTGAGTGAATCGGCCTTAAGAAGTATATTGTCCGGCACTCCGAACTTTCCGATATCGTGCAGCAAGGCACCGCGATGAATATGTATAAGGTCCTTTTCGCTTATGTTCATCTCCCTTGCAATATTCACAGTAAGCTCAGCTACCCTTCTTGAATGACCTTCTGTTTCCCTGTCACGGTAATCCAGCGCTCTCGCCCATCCCTCTATCGTGGTCTCATAGGCCATTACAAGGTTATCGAGAGAATCCCTTAGCTCGTTAAAGAGAGATGCATTGTCGATAGCTATTGATGCCTGTCCCGCAAGTGCTCCAAGAAAATCGACCCAGTCATCATCAGGTTCAAAGTGAGATCTCTGGAATATCTCCATGATACCAAGAAGATTACCCTTTGCAATGAGAGGAACCCCGAAATAAGTTACAAACCCCTCTTCAGATACCATCATATGACGGGTGAACTCAGATATGCGACTCTGCAGGTCCAGTATATTTACAGACCGTCTACCTTTGGCTACCTTCCCTGCGACTCCTTCACCAAGCCTCAGTCTTGAATACTTAACTGCATCGGACCTGAAACCCTTGCCGGCTGCATATTCCAGCTTGAAGGAATGTTTATTGAAAAGAAGAACATCTATAGCATCGGCCCGGATAAGTGTCCCCACCTGATCAAGAAACACGTTTAGTGTATGACTAAGGTCAAGGCTGGCCGTAATGGCTATATCTATTCTCCTCAGGGCCTGCAGTCTCTCGAACTGTCTTTTGATCTGGTCCTGAGATGTCTTTCTTGCGGTAATATCCCTAATAACATGTATTAGACCGGCTATCCTTTTGTTGCTATCCAGCCTTGGTAACGCCCTGACCTCATAATACTTCCCTGTCTCTTCATCGTATGTTTCCGAAATACATGGTTCGCGTGTTTCTATGCTTCGGCAACTAGGACAATCAGGATTATCACCGTTATTATGGAAGGCCTTGAAACATTTATTGTCCTTCTTTTCCATAATATGCTTGTCAAGTAACTCTTCTGCAGCGCTGTTGGCATTTACAATATTGAAGTCCTTATCATGTATTGTAATAGAATCAGTTATTGCGTTAAATGTATCTTCCCAATCCTGTTTATCCCTGAATATCTGGTCTTCCATCCTTTTCCGTTCAGTTATATCAGTAGCTATGATACCCATACCGTTACCGACCTTGAAGGCTTTAAGGGATATGTATCTTTTGCCGTTAGGAGCCCATAGAAGGAAATCGTCTCTCTCGTACGGCTCGCCAGTCCGAAGGACCTCAAGATACTTATCATATCTGCTCGACTTCTTAAGAGCGGTCTTCATCTTATCGATCCTCAGCTTATAGTCCATTTCGGGAAAGAGCTCAGAGACATGCCTGTTCTTAAGTTCATTTTTTGTTTTACCGAGCAGTTCCGTTGAGTTAACGTTAGCATCAGTGACCCTAAGTCTTTCATCAAAGAGCACAAAACTGTCAGTTGCCGAGTCCATAAAGCTCGCGAGACGCTGTTCGCTCTTCTTTAACGCGTCATCGAACATCTTCCTTTCAGAAATGTCATCAAACACAGTTACGAAATAGCCTTTCTTTGGACTATATGAAGAGATGGCCAGCCACTTATCAAGAGGTTCGAACATCCTCTCGACCGAAAATGACTGATCAAGCAGAGCTACGGAGCTGAACTCATCGATCCAGTCTATGTCGGACTCTCTGAGTTCAGGAAATACTTCTGATGCCCTCTTATCAATAATATCTTTCGCTTTCAGTCCGGTCATCCTTTCGAAGGCTTTATTTACCTCAAGAAATATATAATCTACAGGCTTTCCTTCCTCATCCATTTCAAGCCTGTTATAAGCAAATGCATTATGCATCTGTGAAAATAGATTATGATATTTCTCTTCTGATTCTTTCAGTTCTTCAAATGCAGTACTGAGCCTGTCGGAACTCTCCGTTACCATTCCTTCCAGATGGTTCCTGTATGTCTGATGTTCGAACTGCATATCAAGTGATCTGATCAGGTCTCTTTCATTTAACATCCTGAGAGCAAGGACGCTTCCGAAAACTGCTATCATGAATATATTGTTCGTGAGGAATGCATTAATGTCGGTTATGTCATCAAACAACAATATCGGAGCGACATAGATGGAATATATGACCAGAGCAGATATGAGATGAAATCCCGGCCTTGCAGGGATAAAGCCTATGACACAGACAGAAAGTAGCAAATGGAAGACATAGTACGATGAGACATGACCTCCATGCTTCATTATCATAAGTTCTATAGCAGCAGCCGATAATGCAATGGCCATATAGCCAATGACCTGATGGGAAACTATCTTTCTTTCGGAAACTCTCCCAAGCAACCTGGAGATGATAATCAGTATTAGAGCAATTGCAAGCCTGTAAGCGAGGAACAGTTTAAAGTTCTCTGGTGATGAAACATAATCCAGACCGCTGAACAGAAGAAATAACACAGCACCCCAAACCAGAAACTTTCGAGTCCATTGTTTGAACAAAGAGTTCAGTTTTTCTTCAATGTAGGTTTTTTTAATTAGGTCCTCGTTCATTAATATTGCCCAGGGGTATTTGATTATACGTAACCGGTGAACCCCCCTCGTTCAAATATTTATGTGTAGATTATACCATTTCTGCTGAAACTAAATGTATTACATTTATATATGGACGTAATAATACTGACAGTTACCCTGACCTGCGTTGTTTATGGATAGTTTGCCTGTTACTGCGTGTTGATCTTATGGGCAAGGCACGCAGCACCGAAACCGTTGTCGATATTAACAACACCAATCCCGGGCACGCATGAATTGAGCATGGCAAAAAGCGCGGTCAATCCTCCCAGACTCGTACCGTATCCCACAGAGGTTGGCACAGCGATTATGGGTTTGTCCGTTAACCCGCCGACGACCGATGGCAAAGCACCTTCCATTCCGGCAACTACCACTACTACCTTTGCTCGATCGATCTCTTTTCTGTTATTAAGCAATCGATGTATTCCTGCTACACCCACATCTGTAAGGCTCTTTATATTGCTACCAAGAAATGCCGCCGTAATCTCAGCTTCCTCCGCTACTGCCCGGTCAGATGTGCCGGCAGACACAACGAGGATAAGCCCCTTGCCTCTCATTTTCTTACCTATAGTTATCGTACCTGATGACGGATAATACAATGCATCTTTCATGTCGATCTTATTATATATGTCTTCAGACGCACGGGTTATAAGCACCCTGCCGCTTCTCTTATGTATTCTGGTCGCGATCTGTATCACCTCATCGTCGGCCTTTCCTTCAGCGTAGATAACCTCAGGGATCCCCGACCTCAGGCTTCTGTGGTGGTCTACCTTTGCAAAGGAAATGTCTTCATAAGGGAGGTGCTTCAGGGCCTCTAAGGCTTTACTGACGCTCAGCCTTCCGCTTTTCACATCATTGAGAAGCTTATTTATTTGTCTAACATCCATAACATTAATGCTTATAGCAAAACGGTATTTACTTCAAGTGTGATCTTTTTCTATTTACTGGGCATTGACTGCTGATCTCTCTATTATTCAGTGTAGAATTCGGTCTTCAAGGGCCTGTTCATCAGCTCTCTGAGCGCATCGAGGGCGTTCTTGTCCTCGTGTAAAACTTCATATACCTTCTCCACTATGGGCATCTCTACTTTCTTCTTAATGGCAAGTTCACGAGCGGATACAGAGGTCTCCACTCCTTCAGCCACGCTTTTCGTAGAACTTATTATTTCTGATAATTTGATCCCCTGTCCTAGCTTTACACCAACTGTATAGTTCCTGGACATTGTGCTTGTGCAGGTCAGGATCAGGTCGCCCATGCCGCTCAGACCCGAAAAGGTCTGAGGGTCTGATCCCATCTTCAGGCCAAGCCTCAACATCTCTGCAATTCCCCTTGTGAGCAATGCAGCTCTGGTATTACGTCCCAGGTGAAGACCCTCACATATACCCGAAGCTATTGCCATGACGTTCTTAAGCGCCCCTCCGATCTCTACCCCTTTAACATCAAAATTGGTATATACCCTGAAATACTCGGTATTGAATATCTCCTGTAACATATAAGAGGTATCAGTATCATAAGATGCGAGTGATACCGCGGTCGGCACCTCATTAACTACCTCCTTCGCAAAACTGGGCCCGGACAGCACCGCTATCTTGTTCGATACCAGTTCACTCAGTATCTCTGATACTGTCTTTAGAGTTCCCTTTTCTATCCCCTTTGAAGCACTTACAATTACCGCATCATCCTTTAGCAGACCGGCTACATTCTTAAAAACACCGCGAACGTACTGAGTAGGCACGACCGACACAACATAACGTGCATTTGGCAGGCACTCCTCCATTGAATTGGTGAAGTTAAGGTTCTCAGGCAGCTTTACATCAGGCATGAATACATCATTAATGTAGGTTTCCTTCATTCGCTCGACCAGGTCCGCCTCATTTACCCACATCGTTACATCGTAATCCTTCTTTGCAAGAAGCATGGCAAGAGCTGTCCCCCAGCTTCCTCCACCTATAACTGTTATATAGCTCATTTAATCGTAATTATATCAGACCAGCAGTCCGATTGGTCATTTGGTCTTCACCTTACTTATCTTTGCCCATGTGTCACGAAGCGTAACCGTGCGATTAAAGACCGGGGTTTCTTTTGATGAGTCGGGATCAACACAGAAATACCCAAGTCTCTCGAACTGGAATCTTTTGCCTGCTTTTATCCCGCAAAGAGATGGTTCAACCTTACAGCCCTTAATGGTCTCTTTAGATGAAGGATTGATATTATCAAGGTAACTATATCCTTCTTCAACATCAAGCGGGTCCTCTTTGAGGAAAAGATGGTCGTAAGCCCTTACCTCAGCATCTACTGAATGTTCTGCAGAAACCCAGTGCAGCGTCGCCTTTACCTTTCTCCCGTCAGGTGCATCCCCTCCTTTTGTCGCGGGATCATAGGTGCAGTGCAGCTCAAGTATATCTCCAGCAACAGGGTCCTTTATCACCTCATGGCAGGTAATGAAATACGCATATCTAAGACGGACCTCCCTGCCCGGCGCTAACCGGAAGAACTTCTTGGGAGGATCCTCCATAAAATCATCTTTTTCGATATATAAAACTTTTGAGAACGGGACCTTCCTGCTACCCATTGATTCATCTTCAGGATTGTTTATAGCATC
>CP070669.1:61326-63882 GCA_020351835.1 Nitrospirota bacterium | reverse complement strand
CTACTACCCGTCTGAGTTATATTGTTTATTATAAATGCCCCTGAATCCGGAGGTCCCATGCCACAACCATCACTTGTAATAGTCCATGTACCGGTCCACGTCGTCCCCGTGAGATTAAATGACGGATCATCACAACCCCCGCCTCCACATGATGACAGGATCAAAGCTAGTGACATCAGCAATAAAGCTAAAAACAAACCCCTTCCGTTCTTCTTCATAGACACCCCCTATTGTTGTTTCAATCAAAGGACTATGTCCCTTTTTTTAGTAATATTTTATCACATTTTTTTGATGACACAAAAAGCTGGCTAAAAAAGATAAATTTCTCTACTTTATTCATATGGTCACGCCGTCTATCCTCTTTATCCCCGCATTGATAGCGGCATTAACGGCGTCCCTGAATTCTAAGGTCGTTATCCTTCTGTTGATCTCAGGATGATCGAAAGCTTTATAGCAGGGACGATACTGGTCCATAACGTTGAGATATGTATCGGCCGATATTTCCTCAGCTAAGAACCTTACTACCTCCTCTGTCCCTGCAATATTGTCAGGCATTACAAGGTGACGTACAAGAAGTCCCTTGGTGGCCACTCCTTTGGAATCTATGACAAGATCCCCGACCTGCCTGTGCATCTCCTTGATCGCTTTCTTTGCCACTTCCGGGTAGTCAGCGGCATCGGAATATTTCGCGGCCATGGCCCCATCGGCGTATTTAAAGTCAGGCATGTATATATCTACTATCCCGGCCAGCAATTTCAGTGTCTCGATAGATTCATATCCACCGCAGTTGTAGACGATAGGAGACCTCAGACCATGATCGAACGCTATCTTAAACGCCTTTAATATCATAGGCACCTGGTGTGTCGGCGTGACCAGATTTATATTATGGCATCCGCCCTCTTCCAGGCTCAGCATCACTGCCGCAAGTTTTTCCTCCGTTACTACATCGCCTTCTGAAAGATGGCTTATCGAATAGTTCTGACAGAAGATACAACCCAGATTGCAATTAGTAAAGAATATCGTCCCGGACCCGCCCCGGCCGACGAGCGGTCTCTCCTCCCCGTAATGAGGGCCCCAACTTGATACGATAAGCTCATCACCGGTCCTGCAAAATCCCTCCTCGCCCGATGTGCGGTCCACTCCGCACTCCCTCGGGCATATAGCACATGAATGAAGGATATCATATGCACTCTCTATCCTCTCATCAATATCCATATGTATAGTTTAGCCATAACTATTTGCAGATGTGAACATACTTTCTGCTATCATTAATTAGTATGTTCGGACGCGGAGTTATATGCCCCAACTGCAATAATGAGATTACCAGTAAGGATATCCTGAGACCAAGACTAAGCAGCGCTCAAAAGTGTCCTCATTGCAGCATGTCGTTCAGGAACAGCTGGAAAAGAGAGATCGCCGGTTCGCTTATAACGGGAACGGTCATTGCAGCAATGCTGTTGCTTGCAGGCCTTGGTATAGCTCACTGGTCTGTTATGCTACTATTATCCTTATCTATATTTACCCTTTATTACTTCAAGGTCTATCCGCTTATCTACGTTCCGGTCAGATCGGACGACAACGGCAGGCTTATACCGTTAGTGATATTTCTGGTCGTTCTTCTGATGTTTACTGCCGCACTATCCTATAGTGTTAAGGGCTCCTCTGCTATTCTTCTTGCAGCAAGGGGAGGCAATGCCACAATAGTAAAGATACTGCTCGCTCTAGGCGCTGATCCGAATCCCGCCAAGGGAGCTGAGTCCTCACCTCTGGAAATGGCGATCATGTCGGGAAACATAAAAGTGGTTGAGACACTGATAGAGAACGGGGCGGTCGTTAATGTGAGGGACTCCAGGGGCGGTCATCCTATCCATCTCGCTGCCGGACAAGGGCATGCGGACATCATATCATTGCTAATTGCAAGTGGCGCTGATCCTGACTCCAAATATGCCTATTTCGGCGCAACACCTCTCATGATCGCCGCTGATAACGGCTACATGGAAGCTGCAAGGGTCCTTATCGGGTCGGGGGCACGCGTCAATGTAAGGGGCAAGCTCAATTGGGACAGGACGCCTTTGATGCTGGCAGCAGAGAACTGCTCAAAGGAAATGGTAGAACTGCTTCTTGCAAACGGTGCTCGAGTGAACATTAAGAGCACCCTTAAGAATACAGCCTTGATGCTTTCCGGTGACTGCAAGGATAAAGAGATAACCAAGATCCTGGAGAGATATGCCGCCGAACAGGCCAGGCCCGACACTGCTTCTTCACAATAACATGTTTGACCTTACCTTTATGTCTTGATTACAATTTCCTGATGAAAAAAGAACGAGCTGCCCTCCTATCCATAGGCTCGAACAGCTTACTGATAATACTCAAGCTATTTGCCGGCATTGTTTCCGGCAGTATCAGCATCCTTTCAGAGGCGCTTCATAGCCTTATGGACCTCATTGCTTCCGTCATTGCCTTTTTCAGTGTGAAACATGCATCACAACCCGCGGATAAAGAGCATCCCTTCGGACATGGAAAGGCCGAGAACCTCAGCGGTCTCTTTGAAGCTAT
>CP070669.1:56556-61226 GCA_020351835.1 Nitrospirota bacterium | reverse complement strand
TCTTTCCTCACCATGCTCGGCGATCATCATAGCCACGAGCGATTGGTTATAAACCTTCTTGGAGGTCCTAAGGCACAGCTTTCCTTTCCATTTGTTGTTCGAAAGGTCTTCGTAAGTTGTCAGCTCAGAATGTGGCACCCTGTCAGTGCTATAAACGATTGTCCTTGCCCTTACCGAGAGACCGAACCAGTTGTTGTTTGTATCGCGCAGGTGAGCAGGGACATTCTGCGTGAGGACATCAGAGCTTATTGTCTGCAGAAGCCCTTCATTAGCAGCTTGCCAAAGATTTCCGGCATCAACTGTTATCAGCAGATCTGCCGGGGAGTTCTTCCCCTCGGCCTTCATACGCTGAAGCAGTGCGCCGGCCTTATCCGTGGTATACTGGATCTCAACACCCGTTTTCTTCGTGTATGCATCAAACAGTGGTTTTACGAGGTGCTCCTTCCTGGCGGTATATACGACAAGCTTATCCGCCTTTACAGCAGATGCCCATCCCGGAAAAAGCAGTGCTGACAGCATAAGAATCAGCCAAAGTTTCTTCATGTTAAAGCCTCCTCATTAAGTTGATATTGATAATCATTATCAATAAGTTGTCAAAAAAATATCTATTTACATTCCCTGCAGAGCCCGTAAAGGATCAACAGATGACCCTGCAGTTTGAACCCCATCTTCCTGGCAAGCTTTTCCTGGAGCCTCTCTATCTCCGGATCGGTCGCCTCTATAAGCTTGTTGCATTTAAGACAGGTGAAATGGTCATGATGCGCGTGCCCGTATTTGTGCTCATACCTGATCATTCCGTCGCCAAGCCTCAGTTCTCTGCATAGCCCGCATTCGCAGAACATCTTCAGGGCCCTGTAAATGGTAGCTATCCCGATCGAGGGGTTCTTCCTCTTTACTATCTTATGAAGGTCCTCGACCGTCATATGGCCCTCGGTCTTTAAAAAAGCATTCAGGATATCCCGCCTCTGGGCACTCTGCTTAAGCCCCTTATCCCTCAGGTAACCATCCAGGATCTTATGTTCTTTTTCAAAAGCCATAGCTAATTGATATTGATAATCGTTATCATTATGCAAAATATCTCGATAATTTGTCAAGGGGGAGGGCTATTATGATCAGATAATATTGAATTACATGTTTTAACCTGAGTAGTTCAGTTTATGATGTGATATAATTCCAATAGATTCTTATTGAATTGTGCAAAATTTGGGGGATAATATGAGCTTTAAACTTTTAATAAGATCACTGTTCCTTTCACTATTAATTCTTATTTTGCTTGTAAGTTGTGGTTCGAGTGGTAACACGACGGCTGAAGGAAGGATCGAAATACTTGGTGTGACTACTTTTAATTATGGGACACATGGATTATATGATAACCTGGATGTATTGTTATATGCTTTGAAAAGCGATCTTAACCTCGATGATTATGCTGGGCTGTGGGTAACGGTCAAAGGTGACTTAATAGACGGTTATCCACGTAACGGCGGGCCTGAGTATATTAATGTATATTCAGTCGAATACCAAGGAATAATAATTTCTCCCTGATCAAAATATCATAGGTCAGCATTTTATATTGGGACTCAGCCCTTGGTCCGGAGGATCGGTCGAACCATAGAATATTTGTTTGATACTTAATGAAAAAATACAAGATCATTCTAAACGGCCAGAACTTTATTATGAAGACTGCTGAGGGTTCCGAAAAGTGCGGGTTCTATACGACCAAGTATGTAGAGGCTGAAAATTATACCGAGGCCGAGAAGGCGGCTGTCGAGTCAGTTAGAAACGATGATGAACTGAAGAAAGGCGTATTGAACGAGAGGGATAACCAGCCTTTAATATATATAGAGAAGATAGAAGAGCTCGAGTCGTTTGATCATTTAAAAGCACTTGGGGAAGGATATGCGTTCTATCCGGAAAAAGATTGAATTTGCCTCATTAATATCTTTTCTATTCTTTATATATTAGTCTTATTTAAAGGGTCAAAAAAAAGGCGGTCGGTGTAAAACACCGACCGCAGTACGGAAGGGTTGAAACACACTATATTACTTTTCTACTGTCTGCCTTCTACTAAACTATCGACAACTGAAGGATCAGCCAGCGTTGATGTATCACCGAGATCCGATACGTCGCCCTGGGCGATCTTTCTCAGAATCCTTCTCATGATCTTACCGCTTCTGGTCTTAGGCAGGCCCTGCGTGAAATGAAGTTTATCCGGAGTTGCGATAGGCCCGATGACCTTTCTTACGTGTCCTATAAGGATCTTCTTAAGATCATCTGAAGGCTCGTTGCCCTCTTTGAGGGATACGTAAACGTATATGCCCTCTCCCTTGATATCATGAGGATATCCGACAACTGCTGCTTCAGCAACGGTCTCATGGCTGACAAGGGCTGACTCCACTTCTGCAGTACCGAGCCTGTGGCCAGATATATTGATAACGTCATCTATCCTGCCCATCAGCCAGAAATCGCCATCTTCATCATACCTTGCACCGTCACCGGTAAAGTAAACACCCGGGAAGCGGCTGAAGTAGACTTCCTTTATACGTTTATTCTCGGGATCCCCATAAGTACCCCTTAACATGCCAGGCCATGGTTTCTCGATAATAAGGTAACCGCCCTCATTAGGTCCGGCTGGTGATCCGTCTTCTTTTATGACCTTGGGCTCTACTCCGGGGAACGGCCTGTTGGCCGAGCCGGGTTTCAGAGTATGCGCACCGGGCAGGGGTGTTATCAGGATACCGCCGGTCTCTGTCTGCCACCAGGTATCAACGATAGGAAGCTTTTCTTTACCGACGTTCTTGAAGTACCACATCCAGGCCTCAGGATTGATAGGCTCACCGACCGATCCGAGAATCCTGAGAGATGAGAGATCGTATTTATCGAATATCTCTGTCCCGCTTCTCATCAATGCCCTGATGACGGTCGGAGCCGTATAGATTATATCTACCTGGTACTTATCGCATATGTCCCAGAACCTTCCTGCGTCAGGATATGTAGGCACACCCTCGAACATGATACTGGTAGCACCGTTAGAAAGAGGACCATAGACAATATAGCTATGGCCGGTAACCCAGCCAATATCAGCAGTACAGAAATGGATATCCTCTTCGTGATAATCGAATATCCACCTGAAGGTCGTGTTCGTGTAAAGCAGATATCCACCCGTAGTATGCAGAACACCTTTCGGTTTGCCGGTCGAGCCTGATGTATAGAGAATGAAAAGCGGGTCTTCGGCGTCCATCTTCTCCGGCTCACAATGGTTAGAGATATCAGGATCCGCCATAAGTTCGTGCCACCAGAGATCACGACCATCGACAACCGGTACTTTACCACCCGAGCGTTCAACAAGGATGACTTTCTTGACTGTTGGGCACTCTTCAAGGGCGTCATCAACAGCCGCCTTAAGTGCGACGAACTTTCCGGCCCTGACACCTTCATCAGCTGTGATCACTACGGATGATTCACAGTCCTGTATCCTGTCCCTTAATGCCTGTGCGCTGAATCCGCCGAACACTATGCTGTGTATAGCGCCGATCTTTGCGCATGCTAACATTGCGATGGCCAGCTCCGGGACCATCGTCAGATAAATGGTTACCCTGTCACCCTTCTTTACTCCCTGTTTCTTAAGTACATTAGCGAATCGATTGACCAAAGTGTAGAGCTGCTGATATGTATAGGTCTTTGTTTCTCCGTTATCAGATTCCCAGATGATGGCTGCCTTGTTCCTTCTGGGTCCGTCAAGGTGTCTGTCAAGACAGTTATACGCGACGTTAAGCTGTCCACCGATGAACCACTTTATCTCAGGTTTATGAAAATCGTACTCCAGGACCTTGTCCCATTTCTTGAACCATGTGATGTTCTCTTCTGCCAGTTCGGCCCAAAAAGCCTCGGGATCCTTAATGGACTTCTTGTAAAGCTTTTCATACTCCTTGATGCTTCCAACATGCGCCCTCTTGCTGTGCTCCGCAGGCGGCGGAAATGACCTTCCCTCATCCATTAGCACTTGTATGCTGTCTTTTTTTTCTTCTGCCATGTAGCTGCTACCTCCTTGGTTTATTTTATTAATAGAGCCCGTAAAGACTATATTCAGGAATGATTAGTCATATAAGCAAGATAAGTGCCTGCTCTTCCTGGCAAACCTGCTGTTTTAGCACTTGTAACCCCCTGTTTTACTTCCATATTAATCTGGATTAACATTGCTTCATTGATAGGCAAGGGCGCTGGCGTTACAAATAGTAACATAGCATGTCCGGCGTTACGATTTGTAGCAGAGGAGGTGATATTTTTTTCTTTTTTTTATGAGACCTTACGTTCTGAACGGGGGCAGGAAATAATGTTGCATATATCGATAATGAGTAAAGCTAAGAGGTAAAGATTGACCAAATACATCATCTCATTTAAAATCAATATACGTAAAGTAAAAAAAAGGAAGAACAATTGGAAAAAGAACAGGGAAATAACGAGACACTTTCATCTCAGCAAAGTGATGTGTTGAACAAGGTCACGTCCTTCCGCTACAGCGAAGAGCTTAAGAACGTGATGGTAAGGGATGTATACACCTGCAAAGATTCGGACCTGACGGCTGCCGTGGCAGCCGAGATGTCAAAGAGGAGAATATCATCGGCAGTTGTTGTAAATAAAGAGGGAAGGATATCAGGTATAGTTACCGAACG
>CP070669.1:46901-56456 GCA_020351835.1 Nitrospirota bacterium | reverse complement strand
TCGCTTTCCGTCCAGGGCTATATGTTCATACAATATAGGTGGATGGTCGATGCCTAAAATAATAAGTAATATTGCCCATATTAACCAACCCGGCCACAATGCTATCCCCATAATAAACAGCACTAATACAAGTGCCATAGAGAACTGCCTGTGCTTTCGTCCCAAAAGCGCATATGCTACATGGCCACCATCCAGTTGGCCTACAGGTATAAGGTTCAAAGCTGTAACAAGGAAACCTACCCATCCTGCGAAAGCAACAGGGTTAAGTAGCACGTCATGTCCTTCCGGAACCTGGCCTATGGTTATATTTGACAAGAACTGAAATAAGATCGAACTTCCCAGGTATAGACCTTCAGTTTCTTCCTTTAATTGAACGATCTCTGACATTTCAAGACCTATGAAGGAAGCTATCAGGGCCACAACAAACCCGGCGATAGGTCCTGACGCGCCGATATCTACAAGGGCACGTTTAGAATATATAGGAGATCTCATCTTAATAAAAGCACCGAAGGTCCCAATTATGGTCGGAGCAGGGATAAAGAAAGGAAGTGTCGCTTCAACTCCGTGATATCTAGAAGAAAAATAGTGCGACAGCTCGTGTGTAAGCAGTATACACATCAATGAAAGAGCGAACGGCAATCCACTAAATATCTTAAGGGGTTCTGTTAAGGGATTTATGCCATCCAGCATGGCACCGGCTAAAAGCATAGTTAAAAAGGTCACTATGAACATAGCAAGATGAAGTGTCGGCAACCGTCTTTTACTCATTCGCTATCTCTCCCTTAAGGTCATATTCATATGCCTCATTTATACGGACGTTTATGAACTCTCCCTTTAGCTTTTCGGGACATTCATCTATCATTACCGCACCGTCAATCTCGGGAGCCTGGCTTTCCAGTCTTGCTATCCCCGTACCCTCATCAATATCGTCTACCAGTGCGCTGAAGACCTCACCTTTAAGCTTTTTGTTCAATTCATATGATATCCCGGCCTGCAGGCTCATTATCTCATCAAACCTCTCGTCTTTAATGTGATCTGGGACCTGTCCTTTCATTTTGGCCGACGCGGTATCCTCCTGGGGAGAGTATTTGAACACCCCGAGCCTGTCAAATTCCGTCTCTTTTACAAAATTCATAAGCGCTTCATGGTGTTCATTCTCCTCACCTGGAAACCCTGTTATCAGTGTGGTTCTCAAGGCAGCGTTTGGTATCTCTTTCTTTATTTTATAAATGATCTCTCTTACCTGATCACTCGTGTAAGCCCTGCTCATGGCTTTCAGGATATCATTATGAATGTGCTGAAACGGTATGTCGAAATAGCTGCATACCCTGTCATTATCCCTTATAGTGCTTATCAGCTCGTTCGTTATGCCTGTCGGGTACAGGTATAGCAATCTTAGTCGGAAATCTCCGTTTACCTGTGATATCTCGTTGACAAGGTCTCTAAGCGAGCCGGTCGCATCCCTTCCGTATCCTGTTATATCCTGTGCGATCAGTATTAGCTCTTTAGCACCGGTGCTAATATGTCTTTTAGCTTTTTCAATGATGCTGTCACGTTCGATGCTTCTGAACCTTCCCCTTATCGATGGAATGACGCAGAAACTGCACGTTCTGTTACATCCATCCGCTATCTTAACGTATTCAAACGACTGAGCATGTTTGAGCGTGGATACTTCAGAAAAATCTGCACTTCCTATTCTAGATCTCAGATAGTTGATCACCTTGTCGTGGTCCTGAACACCGAAAACCCGGTCTACCTCCGGCAGATCTTCTTCTATATCCTTTCTGTACTTCTGTCCCATACAACCCATTACGATCAGCCTGGCATCATCCTTTTTATGGCTCGAAAGGTCGAGAATGGTCTCTATAGACTCTTTCTTCGCGTCATCGATAAAACAGCACGTATTGATGATAAAGGTATCAGCCTCTTCAGCATTATCTGTTATGACAAGGCCTGCACTTGATATTTTATAAGCCAGATCATCAGAATCTACCTGATTCTTGGGACATCCCAGCGTTACCAAAGCTATCTTATGCATCTGAACGCTTCTTGATGAGGGCATATATTACGAAATAGCTGATGACTGCGGATATAGCTCCTATAAAGAAAGTGCCGACAATAAAAGGCATGAACAGCTCCCTAAGCTCATGAGTTACATTATTCAGGGAAAGGGCCGTCCAGTCAATACGTTCGGTTACCCCTTCTACCTTTAGCAGTTTTGTACCTGCCCATGTACCGAATGTATATATAGGCACAACAGTCCAAGGGTTTGTGACATATACACCTATTATCGTCACTACCCTGTTAAGATTAATAAGATAGGCGATCACCAATCCGAGTATAGTATGAAGCCCTATGAGCGGAGACATACCTATAAAGACGCCGATAGCAAATGATGCAGCGACGTGGTGAGGTCTCTCATTGAGAGAGGCCATAAACCTTATCTTTTCTCTTATCTTAAAAATGAGTATAACCTCCCGGCAATACTTCCGACCTGTTGCCATTCTCATCAGATAAATAAAATCCCTTTTCTATGATCTCACCTATCAATGTACATCCCTCAATTTCGTCCCTCTTAGAGGTAAACAGAAGTTCGTAGTCCTCACCTCCGCTGAACGCATAATCCATTACATCCATGTTCAAAGAACCTGCTATCTTAAGGGCCCCTTTTGAGACCGGTATCCTGTCCTTATAAAGCTGAGCTCCTATACGGCTTGCGTCACACAGCCTCTTAAGGTCAATAAGAAGGCCGTCGCTTACATCTATCATCGACTTCACGTCATCTTTGTAAATCTTAGGGTCACGGGCTACAGGAAGTGCATGTCTTATGATACATTCAAATACGTCAGCATCCATTCCATTGATAGATGGATCACCATAGCGAACATTTAAGGTCTGTCCCTGTGCTTTAAGCTGGTCAAGTCCGGCAGATGAGCATCCGAGATGGCCGGTAACGAATATATTGTCCCCGACACTGGCACCTGAACGACGGATCCCGACCTGAGCTGGTCCAATTACAGTCGCCGACAGGAAGTCACCACTCAAACTTGAAGACACATCGCCCCCTATGACCTTTACATTGTACAGTTCGCATGCGTCCTTTATTCCATCTATGATATCATCGAGGTCTTCCTCATTTCTGCGGCCTTCCATGACAACATTGAGAAGGACATATTCAGGCGTTGCACCCATGGCATATATATCACTTACATTGGATGATATGAGCTTAAATCCGACCTGATAATACGTTACTAATGAAGTATCGAAATGAACGCCCTCGACCATAACATCCGTAGCAATTGCATAGTTACCGGTCCTTACATTTATAATAGCTGCGTCATCACCTATCGGTACAGGCACATATTCGTCTTCGAACCCAAATGCTTTCTTGATCTTCTCTACGAGTGACAGTTCACCTATGTCATTAAGTTTCATATTAAGGTCCGGGTTATGCAGATACTGAGTTCGATCAATAATGGTTATTTTCGCATATTGACAGCAGAAAAAAATGTACCTACTTCTTCTTCCCGGAGGTCTTCTTGGCGGCCTTCTTCTTTGTGACGGGACCTTTCTTCTTCGGCTTAAGCGCTGCTTTCAAAACTTCGTCCATCGTCTCCACGAACACGAACTGCATCTGTTTCTTGATGTATTTAGGCAAGTCCTCTATATCCTTACCGTTCCTCTTGGGAAGTATAACGGTGTTTATACCCATCCGCTTAGCCGCAAGTGTCTTTTCCTTCAGACCGCCGATCGGAAGCACTCGTCCCCTCAATGTAACCTCTCCCGTCATGGCAACGTTCTTGTTCACCGGTCTGCCTGTCAATATCGATGCAATCGAAGTAGCCATAGTTATACCTGCTGACGGGCCATCCTTAGGAATTGCACCCGCGGGTACGTGGATATGAATGTCATGTTTAGAGAACATGTCATCCTTTATACCCAAATCCCTGGCCTTTGATCTGATAAAGCTGAGCGCGGCCTGGGCTGACTCTTTCATAACGTCACCAAGTTGGCCGGTAAGGGTAAGATTACCCCTCCCTTTCATTAAAGTAGCCTCGATATAGATTATGTCTCCGCCGGTCTCCGTCCACGCAAGGCCTGTTGTAACACCTACTTCATCCTTCTCTATCTCTTCTTCCGGGAGGTATTTAGGTGCACCAAGATATTTCGAAATGTTCTTTCCAGTTATAACAAACCTCTTTTTGGCCCCTTCCGCTATCTTTTTAGCGACCTTTCGGCAGAGGTTGGCTATCTCTCGCTCCAGGTTCCTTACACCAGATTCCCTGGTGTACTGTGCTATCAATGCCTCCAGGGCCGGCTCGGTGATGTTAAGCGTCTTCTTCGTTATTCCATGCTCTTTAAGCTGTTTAGGTATAAGGTACTTCTTTGCTATTCCGAGCTTTTCCTCTGTTGAATATCCCGAAAGATAGATGATCTCCATTCTGTCTCTTAAAGGGCCCGGTATGGTATCGACTATATTACCGGTCGTTATGAACATAACGTTTCTCAGATCGAAAGGAACAGCAAGGTAGTGGTCAGTAAAATCACTGTTCTGCTCAGGGTCCAGCACCTCAAGAAGCGCCGATGAAGGGTCGCCCCTGAAGTCCATCCCAATTTTGTCTATTTCATCCAGCATGAACACCGGATTGTTCTTCCCTGTCTGTTTAATACCCTGTATTATCCTTCCCGGCAGAGCACCGACATAGGTCCTGCGATGGCCTCTTATCTCTGCCTCGTCCCTAACTCCACCAAGAGACATGCGGAAGAACTCACGACCAAGAGCCCGCGCTATAGACCTTCCGAGGGATGTTTTGCCGACCCCAGGAGGGCCTATGAAGCATAATATCGGCCCCTTCATCTTAGGCTTCAGTTTTCTGACGCTAAGGTATTCGAGTATCCTTTCTTTTACCTTCTCAAGGTCAAAGTGATCGTCATTCAATACCTTCTTGGCGCTCTTTATGTTCAGATTGTCCTTGGTACTGACAGACCAGGGTATCTCTACCAGCCAGTCGAGATAAGTTCTTACTGTAGCCGCCTCAGCACTGTCAGGGTGCATCTTTTCGAGCCTCTTTAACTGTTTCTCCGCCTCGGCCAGTACTTTTTCGGGCATTTTCGCCTGTTCTATCTTATCCTTAAGCTCATTGATCTCCTCAGAACGCTCATCTATATCACCAAGCTCCTTTTGTATCGCCTTAAGCTGCTCTCTCAGAAAGTACTCTCTCTGGCTCTTATCTATCTCACCCTTTGCCTCTGACTGGATCCTCTGCTGTACTATCAATAGCTCTATCTCATGAACGAGTATATCGTTTACCTTATCCAGCCTTTTAACGGGGTCCTCTATCTCCAGTATTTCCTGCGACTGATCTGTTTTAAGACCCAGGTTAGATGTGATGAGGTCTGCCAGCCTTCCAGGCTCATCCAGGTTCTCTATTACGACCATAACATCTGGCAATATTGTCTTGCCCAGAGATACAGCCTTATCAAGCTGCTCCTTTACGTTCCTGATCTGCGCTTCTACCTCTATAGGTATCTCTTCAAGCTTCTTTTCCTCTATCTTCTCGATATTAGCCCTGAAGTATCCGTTATCCTCCTCGAACTTAACCACCTTTGCCTTGGTAAGCCCCTGTATAAGTATCTTCACTCTGCCGTCAGGAAGTTTGAGCATCCTCATGATGACACCGATAGTGCCTATTTGATAAAGGTCATCAGTCGTAGGGTTCTCGACCTCAGGCTCCTTTTGCGTTGCAAGCAGAACCATCCTGTCGCCGGCCAGGGCCTTATCTATCGCCTTTATCGAAATATCGCGCCCGACAAACAGAGGAAGTATCATGTATGGGAATACCACAATATCCCTTACCGGAAGTACCGGGAGGTTATCAGGGATGTTCACATCCTTTTCTTCTATAACCTGATCAGGTTCTATAATATTTATATCTTTTTCATCTTTCAATTTCTATTTTAACCGCCTTTTTTTCTATTTTAGGTGCTTTGATCCTTATCACGCCGTTCTTATACGATGCTTTGCCGTTATTTATGTCGACCTTTATGGGCAAGCTTATCCTTCTATTGAACCTTTCCGTGTGTCTTTCCATGCATAGATATTTCCTATATTCTTTAGAACTGTCCTCTCTCTTCCTCACTCCTTCTATGATAAGGTCCTCACCTATCGAAGTTATCGAAATATCATCTATATCCACTCCAGGCAGGTCTACCTCAAATATCAACATATCCTCTGTCTCATATATATCTACCGGCGGATCGTCGGTCTCTCGCCTCGATATATAGAACTTCAGTTCTTTTGCCGAACCTCTCATGCTAATATTCCTGCCTTATTTTATATCAGCTGCCATTTTCTTTAAGAAATCCCTGAAGCTATCAGACAACTGATCCGACCTTAACGCAAGCTCGACCGTAGCCTTAAGAAAGCCAAGCTTATCACCAGCGTCATACCTTCTGCCCTCAAAAACAAATCCGTATATAGGGCTGTTCTTAATCATCATATTAAGCGCGTCCGTTAGCTGGTACTCTCCGCCTTTGCCTGGCGACATCTTCTCAAATATATTGAAAATATCCGGTGTAAGAATATACCTTCCTATTATTGCAAGATCCGACGGAGCTTCATCGGCAGGGGGCTTCTCTACCAGGCTGTCTATCTTATAAACGCCTTTAGTCTCTTCTTTACCGCTTATGACACCATATCTGTGTATCTCATCCTTCGGTACTCGTTCGAGCGCAATAACCGGAGACTCGTACTTGTAGTAGACCTCCATCATGTCCTGAAGGAGCGTCTCCTCCGGATCGATGATATCATCGCTCAGGAGCACAGCTACTGGCTCTTCCTTAATGAAAGGCCTTGCACACATAATTGCATGAGCAAGCCCCAGAGCTCTTCCCTGCCTTATATACGCAAATTCAAGGTGCTTAAGGCTGTTTATCTCATCAAGGAGCTTCTTCTTGCCCTTTTCCTTAAGGTTCTCCTCAAGCTCAAGGGCAACATCGAAATGGTCCTCTATAGCCCGCTTGTTCTTGCCCGTTATGATAACGAACTGCTCTATGCCGCATTTTTCCGATTCCTCGACCGCATACTGTATCATCGGCTTGTCGACTATAGGCAGCATCTCCTTTGGGGAGGCCTTTGTAGCTGGCAAAAACCTTGTACCGAGGCCTGCAGCAGGCAGTATAGCTTTTACTATCTTCTTCAGTTCCAACCCCCCGGAATCTATAGATAAATTAAGCCGGATGAAATACTTCAACCGGCCGTGTACCAACAAGATTTATTTTATAGTTTTCTTACTGATAAATCAAGGTGTTACGAATTGCTGAAAATCAGTGATCTATATCCGTGTTACAGTCCCAGTGCTGCCCTGTATGCCGGCTCGCTCCAGCCATGTATCTTCTTCCCGTTTATTACAGCAAATGGTACGCCACGTCTTCCGTCCAGCTGCATCTTTCGTTGAGCCGCATCACTATCCCTCTCAATATCATATTCATTAAATGATACACCGTTTGCAAGAAGGAAGTTACGCGCCTTCTTACAGTATCCACACCAGCTGGTCACATACAGGTCTACCTCTTGGTCCGAACTCCCGCTTTCTATCCTGTCGATCTTGGGGCCTGTCTGCACAGATCCCTTTATTGAATTGATAAGGTTTGAGATGAAGTTTTTAGCCTTCTCGCTTTTGGGAGCAGTATCCTCTGGTTCGGGCTCAACTTCATGCGTGCCCATGATATTAACACCGCCCTGAGGGTTTACTTCCTCAGCTGCGGAGTCCTGTGGGGGTACATTGGAATAGTGGACGTTGCCCTTCTTGTCCGTCCATTTGTACATCTCGGCATTGGCAATGGAGCCAAGTACAATGGTAAGGCATAAAATGGTAAATATAAAGACCCGTTTCATAGTCCTAATTGTAGCAGAATTGGCTCAGACAAGAAATATTACCACAGAGACACTCTCCACGACTCGTAGAGAGCCTCTTAGAAAGAATAATCGAATATTTGCGTTATATTAAAAAATAATAAATCTGTCTCTGTGCCTCAGTGACTCAGTGGTAAATATGTGTAGTTAGCTAATCGCTGATAGCTGAATAGCTGACCGCTAATTAATCGTAAACGGTCCCTGAAGCTCATTAGAGCTGCATCCCTGTGAATCCGTTATGAATACCCCGAAGTAGTACTGCCCAGCCGGCTCAGACGGGTCCGTGACCGCGATAATGATGATGGTGTCAGCCGTTATACCCCCGGCTCCATAGATAGCCACTGTACCTCTAACCATTTCATTCATAGCCGAATCGTAGCCTATCAATGTCCCGGTAGCAACATCACCTCCGCTGTCGGTAAAGTCAAAAGTTATGTTTACTTGAGTGCTGATCCCCTGTGGCGACGAGGTTGGGTTAAAATTAAGGTTACTGATCACGGGCGTATGGTCGCAGCCACCTCCCCCACTGCCGCATGAGAAAATAAAGATAGCTACTAAAGCTAACAATAGAAATAATAAGACCTTCTTCATTTAAACCCCCTTTTATATGACATAATGGTGCCGGAGGCCGGACTCGAACCGGCACGGAGCATAGCTCCGAGGGATTTTAAGTCCCTTGCGTCTACCAAATTCCGCCACTCCGGCAACGCAGGAAGATCAAAACATAGACTATCATAAATTCTCTAGTAGTATCAAAGGGATTTGGGGCCTGTCAACTAGTGACTGTAACCGATGATTGGAAATGATTAAAGTGAAACTGGTGCTCTTTCTCTATCAATCAGAATACCCTTAACTAAGCGCAGTCTTTTACAAAAGTACAAAGAATATTTCCTTTTTTACAAGACGACCTGCATGAATGAAGATAGAATTTATATAGATGCAACGTCCTTACTGAGCATTAATTAAAGCAGTCGGAGGGATCATGCAACGTAACTATCTGAAAGTAAGGCGTCACACAAGGATACTTGTATCGGGGCTTGCTGATGTATGGAAAGAGGGTTCCGATATGACTGGGCACTTCTTTAATGTCTCCGACATGGTCATATGCCTTATAAACAATATAAGTAAAGGTGGTATGGGGGCTTTCTCTACAGTACCCCTTCAGGCCGGTGATAGAGTGACTATAAGGCGGATGAATATGTCAGCAGTAGTTTCCGAAGATGTGATAACGGGGACGATAGTATGGGTAGCGGGTAAGGACAGGTCCTATAATATGGGAATATGTTTTAATGAGGAACTAAGCAAAGGCACTAACCCTGAGCTCTATAAAGTACTGTTTGAAGAAAGGTATGGGGTAAGGCCAGCAAATAGCTGATAGCTATTATATGTGCGATATATCGTCGTGCTCCTCGGCCTTCGGCTCCTCCGCCTTCCCCTCCAGATATTTCTCAAGGTACTGCTGTGCCAGCTCTTTACCGCCCAACCCGAACGCTATCGCAAGTGCCAGTACGACCCCACCGAACATCACACCGAACGCCATGGTGATCGTTGCCTTCCCGATTCCGAGCTGCTCCATCGCCATCGTAATTGACAGCAGGAACACACCGAGCTTAACAAGGTGGCTCAGCGGCCCCGACAGG
>CP070669.1:43795-46801 GCA_020351835.1 Nitrospirota bacterium | reverse complement strand
GGTAGGTGCCGGCGCTGTGCCACGCAATCCTTATAAAGAGACCACCGTAATGGCCGTAGTCTGCCGGCCACCAGTCCTGCGAGTCGGTCATCAGGGCGTAGAGGTCCTTTTTGACCGCATTGAGGTCAAGTTTTTTGAACTCCTCTGCATAATTGAACTCCCCGTCCATCGGATCGGACTTGGAGGAATGCTGATGCAGTATCCTGAGGTTCAACTGGTCAGGCCACCAGTCAAAGTTCGAAGTGCCCCTTCCCGATACCGGGTGTTTGCTTTCTTTACTCATCTTCCCCTCCTTTCATGTTTGGACCTATAATATCTAATGGTACATCAAGAGATACGAATACGCTATTAAAATAATACGGCTGCGCTCAGGCCAGGAAAGTGAGTAAGTGGGGCCGTTAGATGATCAGCAAGCTACCCCAATTGTACGGCAAGCATCGAGACTGAACCGCCGTCGACGCCCTCGACAGGGAAACTGACCTTGTCATTATCATTGCGCAGACCGAGGATATAGAGAAGCGGCAGGTAATGGTCGGGCGTCGGGATGGAAAGCATCGCATCCTGGCCCATGCCCTCATAATCGACAAGTGGCGTATCATCTCCTTTGAGTAACAGGTCACGGACCTTATCCTCGAACCTCACCGCCCAGTCGAACGGTTCAACATTGTGATCACCCCAGGCGTATGTATGAAGATTATGCACCAGATTGCCGCTGCCGACGATCAGGACCCCTTCGTCCCGTAGCGGTGCAAGCCTCTTCCCGACCTTGTAATGGTAAGCGGGCGGCTGCTTCTTATCGATGCTGAGCTGTACTGTCGGGACGTCCGCCTCCGGGAACACATGCATCAGTACACACCATGTACCGTGATCGAGGCCCCATCGGTCGTCGTGTGCAACGGCAATGGGAGAGAGCAGGTCTGCAACGCGCCGGGCGAGGGTCGGGCTGCCGGGAGCGGGGTATTCGATATCATAAAGCGCCTGCGGAAATCCGCCAAAGTCATGGATGGTAGGCGGTTGCTCGTTCATCGTGACGGTGCATGCCGGGATGTACCAGTGCGCCGAAATAGCGAGGATAGCTTTGGGCAGCTGGAGCGAACGCCCGATCTTTTTCCACCCGTCCGCGTATACGTTCTCCGTTACAGCGTTCATCGGGTTGCCATGGCCGAAGAATATAGCAGGCATCATCTTAGGCATATTCTTATTATAGATAAATTTGAGAATGGAACCTTAAAAATAATCCTTTGCGGGCAACAGGGGGAACGGGAATGTTAGGAGCGACGTAAAGCATTCTTGCGGCCCACTATTATCTGCGGGACGCGCCTTTAACCTTCTCCGGATTCTTCCAGCAGGCGCTGCTGGAAATCGAGTTCGAGCTCACCGGCGGCTGACCTTATTATCTCAAGGTTCTTCATAACGCCCCTGACCGCCTTGCGGTCTATGGAATTATTGCCCCGTA
This sequence comes from Nitrospirota bacterium, assembly GCA_020351835.1. Taxonomy (GTDB): domain Bacteria; phylum Nitrospirota; class Thermodesulfovibrionia; order Thermodesulfovibrionales; family BMS3Bbin05; genus BMS3Bbin05. Next base: position 45,345 of record CP070669.1, on the reverse strand, counting down.
CGGCCTTGATCAGGGCAGACAGGTTATCGTGAGCTTCCTGGACCTTCTTTATATCGCTGTTGGTCAGCCTCATTTGTTCACCGCCTTCAGTTGACAGATTAATATCTTATTTTGATCTCATAGGACATGCTCTCATGCTCGCGCTTTTCATTAGCACAGTCCATTTCTCCACGACCCCGCTCTTGATTGGCCATGATAAGTTTCTGGATGACCGGGGACAGGTCATAACCGCCGTCACTGCAGGACTTGGTCATGCAGCCCATCTGAAAATATGCATATGTGTCGGGATAAAAGTATATGGTGCGTTTCAAATTAGATGAGGTAAGTATCCTGCTGCTGTAGGTCAGGTCGATGGTTATACTGTGAACTTTCGGAAATTGTTCTGAAATGAGGCCCGCCGCAATCTTCTGTTCTTCCTTTAGAGCTTTTTTTTCGGTATAGTTTCTTCTGTAGTTCATTTTATCCCCTGAAAAAAAGAAGCCCCCCGTTTTACGGGGGGCTTGCAGTTAGGTTATATTTTTGTTACATTGAGGGCCTTTGGGCCCTTGTCGCCATCTTCGATGTCAAAGGTCACTGAATCACCCTCGTAAAGAGACTTGAATCCGTCACCCTGTATGGAAGAATAGTGAACAAAAACATCAACGTTGTCATCGCTCGTGATAAAACCGAAGCCCTTTGACTCGTTGAACCATTTTACTGTTCCGTTTGCCATATCGAGAAACCTCCTTTGTTCGATTTGAAGTTATAGGAGGTGAGGCAATAAAAAAACCGCCCAAGCCAAATGCTTTGCGGTTAGATTGCAACAGATACTCCATTAAGCTTCATTTGAAGTATAACATAACCTGCATGGATAAAACATGGGTAGATCGGTGATCTGCCACTCACCACGTTGTCGCGGAAATATGGTTTAGAAAAGTCTCTTCCTGCTAATCGGGTCTGTTCCGACGCAGCGGGATGAGGTTATAGATGATGCCCATGGTCGGCAGGGTGGCTACCACCTTGAGTAAGAGAGCAGGGTACCCGATAGTCTCTACGTCACGCACCTCCCTGACCTTGGGCAGGAAGATGAATGAGGCGGCATACCTCAGGATGCCGCTGATGATAAATACAAGAAGGTACTGTGACCAGAAGACGTTATTGTACCTGACGATAACCCCGCCAAGCATGGCACCGGATATGATGGCCGCGCCGTTAATTACATTGTAATAGGCAACACAAGTCGCGCGTTTCTGTGGCGAGGTCGTATCGAAGATGAAATTGAACGACGATATCTCGAAGGCGCCCCATATGAACCCCGAATATACTTGGGCGAAAAAAATGTAATAAGGGCTTGCTGACAGGCACCATACGATGGGCACAAGCGGCATCAGGTAACCGCTCAGGCTCAGTACCCGTCTTGAGCCAAAGGAATCAGCAGCCCTGCCCCATATCGGGAACATCACGAGCTTTACTATGATGGGAGTGGCATGGAGGACAGTGTAGGTGATGTAGCTCATCTTCAGGTCGCGCAGCATATACGCCGTGAAGAACGGAGCCGATATCCAGACCGC
>CP070669.1:35793-43695 GCA_020351835.1 Nitrospirota bacterium | reverse complement strand
GGTTCCTTCCTTGTACACCTGGACGATACTTCTTACCTTTATACCGGCACCTTTAAGCGCCTTCTGAATATCCGGCAATTTTGCGTCTTCTACTTTAAGCATATAATTACTGTTCATATTAGACCTCCATTATCTCTTTTTCTTTATGTTCCAGTACTTCCTCTACCTTTTTAATATATCCATCGGTTATCTTCTGCACCTCATCAAGTGACTTGCGGGTCTCATCCTCGCTTACGCTCTCCGCTTTCTCCTTCTTTTTCAGTTCATCATTTATATCACGCCTTATATTCCTTATTGCAACCCTGCTGTCCTCAGCTCTTTTCTTCACAACCTTAACAAGCTGTTTGCGTCTCTCTTCGGTCAGAGGCGGGATATTTATCCTGATGACCTTACCGTCATTGGTAGGCGTAAGGTCGAGGTCGGATTTCATTATAGCCTTCTCTATATCACCTATTATCTTCGGCTCCCACGGCTGGATCGCTATCGTCTTGGGGTCCGGCACAGACAAGGTTGCAACCTGGTTAAGGGGGGAAGGATTGCCGTAATAATCGACCAGAATCCCGTCAAGCAGCGCAAGTGAGGCCCTGCCCGTTCTTATGGCCCCATAATCCTTTTTAAGGGCCTCTATCGACCTGTTCATTCCCTCTTCGAGTTTTGACCTGATCTCTTTGTCCATGACTATCCCCCGACTATAGTTCCGATCTGTTTGCCTTCGATTATCTTCTTTAGGTTCCCCTTCTTCATCATATTATATACGATAATCGGCAGGCCATTGTCCATACAGAGTGATATCGCCGTTGAGTCCATAACCGATATCCCCTTCTTAAGGACATCTATATACTTTATCTTCTTAAATAACTTAGCATTGGGATTTCTTACCGGATCCGCTGAATATACACCGTTTACCTTCGTGCCTTTCATGATGAGGTCGGCCCCTATCTCCATAGCTCTTAGAGCAGCAGCAGTATCGGTAGTAAAGTATGGATTACCGGTCCCGGCGGCAAAGATGACGAGCCTTTTCTTCTCGAGATGCCTCACCGCCTTTCTCCTTATGTACGGTTCGGCAAGCTCCCGCATCTCAATGGCTGATTGCACCCTTGTAGGTATATGGTTCTTCTCAAGTGAGTTCTGGAGAGCAAGTGCATTGATCACCGTGGCCAGCATTCCCATGTAGTCTGCCGAGGCCCGCTCAATGCCCTCAACAGTTGCCTCTACCCCCCTGAAGATATTGCCGCCGCCAATAACAATGGCGGTCTCTATCCCCATCTTCATAATACTTCTGATCTCACGTGATATGTAGTCAACGGTCTCGGCGTCGATCCCGTAACCTTTGTTACCCATCAACGCTTCACCGCTGAGCTTCAGAAGTATTCTTTTATACTTTACGGGCAAGCAGCTCTCCTTCTTGGCTAGATGCTATTCCTCTTCTTTCTTCTGCCCTTCTCCCAACGCAAATCTTACGAAACGGCTTATAATTATATTCTCTCCGAGCTTTGATATCTTCTCGATTATGAGATCTTTGATCTTCATCTTGCCTTCCGGGTCCTTTACGAACACCTGGTCCACAAGGCATGAATCTGCATAGAACTTCTCGAGCTTTCCTTCTATTATCTTCTCTACGACATTCTCGGGTTTGCCTTCTACCTGTGTCCTGTATATCTCCTTCTCCCTTTCGAGAACGTCCTGAGGTATATCCTCCCGGGAAAGGTAGGTCGGGTTCGCCGCGGCTATATGCATGCCCAGGTCCTTTACCAGGTCCTTGAAGTCATCCGTACGTGCAACGAAATCCGTCTCACAGTTGACCTCCACCATTACACCGATCTTGTCCATATGGATGTAAGAACCTATAGCACCTTCAGAAGCGGTTCTTCCGGCCCTCTTGGCAGCGGATGCAAGACCTTTCTGCCGGAGCAGGTCTACCGCCTTTTCAAAATCACCCCCGGTCTCGGTAAGGGCCTTCTTGCAGTCCATCATACCTACACCGGTCTTTTCCCTGAGTTCCTTTACAGTTGTTGCACTAATAGACATTATTCTGATACCTCCTCTTCCGTCTCATCCTGTTCGATCTTCTCCTGGATCGCAGCCTCCTCAGCAGCTTCCTTGACCTCCTTGTCACGTATCGCCTTGCTCTCCAGAACAGCATCAGCCATTCTTGAGGTTATCAGCCTTATTGCCCTTATAGCATCATCATTGCCCGGGATTACATAATCTATCAGGTCCGGGTCACAGTTAGTATCAACGACAGCTACAACAGGAATACCAAGTTTTCTTGCTTCGTGTACGGCTATCTTCTCCTTCTTGGGGTCGACCACGAAGATAGCGCCCGGAAGATCGTTCATATCTTTTATACCGCCAAGGTATCTTTCCAGTTTCTCTCTTTCTTTCTCGTGCTTTGAGACCTCTTTCTTGGTTAGAACACCGAACGTGCCGTCCTCTTTCATGGCTTCGATCTTCTTGAGCTTTTCTACGCTCTTCTTGATCGTAACGAAATTGGTAAGCATCCCTCCAAGCCATCTGTGGTTGACGCAATAGGAATCGGCCCTTAAGGACTCCTCCTTTATCGCATCTTGGGCCTGTCTCTTCGTTCCCACAAAGAGCACGCTCTGACCGCTCAAAGCTACTTCCTTTACAAAATTATAGGCATCCTCAAGCCCCTTCATCGTTTTCTGAAGGTCGATGATGTAGATGCCGTTCCTCTCCCCGAAGATGTACTTTTTCATCTTGGGATTCCAGCGCTTCACCTGATGGCCGAAATGGACGCCGGATTCAAGCAGTTCCTTCATTGTTGCTACCATAAAGCCTCCTTAGAGTTTTTCCTCCGCCTCCGCCCCCACAACCCTTACGGGACCCTATGGAGAACGTGTATGAGGCGTGCGTTTTTTAAGGCTAAAAAGACTAACATACAACCCCTTAATAATACAAGCAAATGGATAATTGTGAGCGAGTAACGGCACCGGTTACGTATTATACGGCCTCTACTTCATCGAAGAGATAAGACGGTCCAGTTTTCCGGTATCCAATCGTCTCATGAAAAGAGGCCTTTGGTCCTTTTCATAAACAGAGAGGCTATCATCGAATATCTTTCTTTCAGGATTTAAGTAAAAGATACCCAGCGCCATCTTGCCCTGCTCCGTGGCCCTTCTGAAAGCCTCCTGCCTGTCTGACCGGTCATGCGTATCCTCAAGATAGTAGGTATTGTCACTGAACCATTTATAGGTATTGATCTTGTTAAATGACACGCATGGCTGCAGTATATCAACGACCGAAAAACCCTTATGAGATATCGCCTTTTTGATGACCTCTCTTGTGCTTTCCTTGTCACCTATGAAGACCCTTGCCACAAAAGAGACATCAAGAGCAATAGAAACGGCGACAGGATTGAACGGTGCTGATGACACACCATGAACCTGCACCGGTGTTTTGAACCCGGGCTGGCTTGTCGGTGATGCCTGCCCCTTGGTAAGTCCGTAAACCATATTATTGTGTATAAGGTTTGTTATATCGGGGTTGCGTCTTATTGCATGAATGAAATGATTGCCTCCCTCACCGTACATATCACCGTCCCCGCTTTCCGCAATGACCGTAAGGCCCGGATTTGATGCCTTTATACCGGTGGCAGGCGGCAGCGCCCTGCCATGAAGCCCGTTAAAGAAGTTCGCCCTTAGATAATGCGGTATCTTTGCAGCCTGACCTATCCCCGAGACCATTACGAGGTTCTCCGGGGCGATCGAAAGGTCCGCAAGAGCATCTTTAAGGACATCAAGAATGCCGAAATTCCCGCAGCCCGGACACCAGGCTATATCTATATCGCCCATATCGAACTTCTCTCTGTTTATCACAATGCATCCCTCCTTATAGCATCGGTCAGCTCTTCTACAGAGAACGGCATGCCATTGTACTTAAGGATATACCTGTCAATATCAAGTCCAAGGTGCAGCTTGATAAGCTTCCCGAACTGCGATGTAGCGTTGTTCTCTATCATTATTGTTCTTTGAGCCTTCTCCATGTAGTACGCAATATCGTCATGGACAGGATACACCTGCTTAATATAGAGAAAAGATATGTCGTCTCTTCCAATATTATCGAGAGCTTCATTTATGGCATGACAGGTCGAACCCCATCCCACTACAAGCGTAGTGAAATCATCCCTTCCTATAAGATCAGGCGGCTCGGTCTCCCGCATAAGCAGCTCCGTTTTTCTTATCCTCTTATCGACCATCTTTACCCTTAGTTCCAGGTCCTCCGTTATATGCCCCTCCTCATCATGCTCGTCACTGTCTACCCCCACCAGGCCTGCTCCATGTCCGGGAATGCCTCTCGGAGAAATTCCATCTGAAGTTATCTCATAACGTCTGTAGTCCTTTTTCGTCTCGACTATACTTCTCTCCAGTTTTATCAAGTGCGGGTCAAGAACGGGCATATTGCAGACGATATCGGCCAGGTGCTGGTCCGACATTATAAATACAGGTACCTGGTATCTGTCGGCTACATTGAAGGCCTTTTGAGTAAGGTAAAAGGCATCTTCCTGGTCTCCCGGTGCATAGACAGCCCTTGGAAACTCACCATGCCCTGCATACAATAAAAGCTCCAGGTCGCCCTGTTCCGTTCTCGTCGGAAGTCCCGTCGCCGGGCCGGGCCTCTGGCCCAGGTATACTACAGCGGGGCTTTCTATCATCCCGGCAAGACTTACACCCTCCACCATGAGTGCAAACCCGCCTCCCGATGTCGTGACCATCGCCCTGGCCCCTGCATACCATGCTCCCAGCTGCATGTTCATAGCTGCGATCTCGTCCTCGACCTGCTCAGCCACGATGCCGAAGTTATCCGATTGCCCGGCAAGGAACGTAAATACGCCCGTAGATGGGGTCATCGGATACGCACATATATAATTACATCCCCCGGCAATGGCCCCCAGCCCTACCGCCTGAGAGCCCGAAAGGAGAATGTCCCCGGCAGCCTCCCTGTTCTTCTCGATATTCACGCAGAACCTTCCTTCCCTGCAAAATCCGGCTCCCCTCTCATAACCGGCCCTGAAGGCATCTATATTGTTCTGCACTATCCCTTCACCCTTCTTCCTGAAAATATTTGACAGGTAATCCTCCGCCATTCCTCTTTCGATCAAAAAAATCCCTGCTATCATTCCAAGGGACACAACGTTCTCATAAAGAGCGCTTCCGATCTCTTTTGCGATCGATGAAAACGGCACATCAAGAATATCCCGGCCCGATGAGATCCTGGCCTTATCCCCTATTATGACCGTACTACTGGATATTCTGTTTTCTAGATGCGGGATAGCATTATGGTCAAGAGGTATAAGGATGTCGATTCTATCGACGTACGCCGCGACCTTTCCGGAAGACACCCTTATCTCCGTAGAATTGCTTCCCCCGCGGACCCTGGACATATATTCTTTAGTGGCGCATACATAATAACCCGACCTCTTCAGCAGCACCGGCAGCACTTTTTCGATCGTCTGCACTCCCTGGCCGGCCGCCCCGCAGAAGACGATAGAAACATCGTCATCGATAGTTATAGGATATCCATTACCATTCATTGCTTATCCCTTATAGGATCCATTTTCATCTTTGAGGTCTTCTCTTTGACATCCGTATATGTATCAAAGGTCTTCTTAAGATATGCCGTATAAAAAATGATCATAGCATAGATTGCAATGATCGCGGTATATGTCCACCACATCTTTCGCGGCCCTATGTATTCCTTGATACGGAACATCATCACAGTTATGGCAATAAACGTCAGGATAAGAACAACATTCTTCACGGTGGAGCTCTTTATGAGAGACGTATCAAAGTTCTTTAACATATCCAGGAACCTGTCCTTCGATCTAGTTAAGCTCTCGCCCGTCCCGCTGAACAGGTCTATCTCGATCTTTTCCTTCTTCCTTTCCTCTATCTCAAGGTTTGCCTTTTCAAGCTGCCTGCCAATTTCCTCAGCATCCCGTCTGTACTCATCCGGCACTGCCTCCAGCCTGTCAACATAGATCACCTTTCCGCTATCGTCGGTATACTTATACATTGCGGCATTGGATAGTGCCGGAACCATGATAATAATTGCCAAAATGAAAAGTAGATATCTCATTGTTTACCCCGATCACGTCTTAACTCAGATTATAGGGAGAAATGAACAATTATTCAAACAGGACGGGCCTCATCTTTTTTATTCCTTACATGTTATATTCTTATTGAGCACAGATTCACATGGAGGAGCCCGATGGAATGGAAAGATGAACTTTCGGTAGGCATAGATATCATAGATGAACAGCATAAGGAACTTTTCAAGAGGATAAACGATCTCGTAACGGCTATAAAATCATCCACTTGCAAGTACACTATACCGGAGGTCATACAGTTCCTGGAGGACTATATTGTTACCCACTTCAGTGAGGAAGAGCGCTATATGATGAAGTTCGATTACCCTCAGTTCTCCGAACACAGGACACAGCACGGTATATTCATGAAGAACTTCATAGATCTCAAAAAGGAGCTTGAGAAGCTCGAGGGCGGAAAGAAAAGAGGTTCTTACGAACTGTCCGTTACTACGAACCAGATAGTTGTAGACTGGATACTTGATCACATATCCAAGGTCGACAAGAAACTTGGTGAATTCCTGAAAGACAAGATATAGACGCAAGAAAGCCGGCTATCGGTGCCGGCCTTCTGTCTTTTATTGCTTGCTTTACTTCAATCTCACTTCAGAAAGATGAAGATGGTCCGTCTCGATCTCTACCAGGGCCTTGAATATCTCCCCTACCCTCTTGTCATCCGAATCAGCGGCCGCCTCTCCGTAGAACTTTATCGCCCTCTCCTCTCTCATATGAGAGTTCTCCAGGTTTTCCCTGTTCTTCGTTGAGCATTGCTCATTCCCCTCCGGTGTCTTGTCCAGCTTTAATATCTTTCTCCAAATGCCGGCGTGCTCCTTTTCTATCTTTCCAAGGGCCTTGAAAAGCAGTTTGCCTTCGGGGTCATCCGTCTTCTCGGCCGCACAGAAGTAGAAAGTGGAATTGCTCACCTCAACCTGCAATGCCTTTTCGACATTCGCCCTGTCCTTATCGGTCAGTTCTACATCAAAATTGGCGACTACATCCTTTGCCTCTTTAATATGCGGCTGATGAGCACCGCAAAATGGGCAGTTCTCCGGCGCCGACTCGCCTATATAGGGATCGCCGCATATCTCACATCTCCAAAGCTTTACCATATCATTAACCTCCGATCACTATTAAACTAAAGGGATTTAACCAGTATATTATTATATCAATAACACCTATAACAACTGTTTAGCTGTCTTCCATGCAGTCGACGCATTTTGTGGTCTCAGGCATAAGCATGAGCCGCTTCAATGGGATAGGCTCCTCACATAAGGCACATAGGCCGAAATCATCTCTATCTATACGCTTCAGGGTATTTTCAAGTTTCTTTAGTCTGAGCCTTGCAGAGCTGAGACTGGCCTCACTGATGCTTTTAGCATTGATAGCCTCCATTCTCGTCAGCCTGCCTATTGCATTGTCCGGCGAAACAGGTTTAGACGCCTCCTCGTGGCTCTTTATCTCTGTTTTTAGGCTTTCTATCTGATCCAGAACCTTTTTCTTCAGCTCTTCTTTTTTTCTTACTGTCATAACTCATTATAAATAATATTCGCGTATTGTTCCAAATAATTATACATTCCTGATTTCGATTGACCCCACATCATCATTCCGATAGAATTATATGCAGGGGATAACGAGGGCAGAAAAGACAAATATACTGCAAGAAGTGCCTGCCCTTTTTCGTCTGATATCTGTGAATTGACTGAAAATTAGGATTTTATAAATAAACCGCTAAATAAATGCTTAGTAACTTTAAGGAGGTCTTTATGAAAAGGAACATACTAATAACACTGATCATT
>CP070669.1:29114-35693 GCA_020351835.1 Nitrospirota bacterium | reverse complement strand
GCTCGTTATAAGGTCTATCCCGGACCCGAACAGCTCTTCAGCTACCCTTTCGTTTATCCCGAACCCGCCTGCAGCATTCTCGCCGTTGGCGATCACGTGGGTGATCTTAAAGTTTGACTTGACCTGGTTCAGAAGGTTCTTGACGCATGTCCTTCCGACCTTGCCGACGATATCTCCTATGAAAAGTATCTTCATCCGCAGAACTCATTTCGCATATTCAACGAACCTTGACTCCCTGATAACGGTCACCTTGATCTGGCCTGGATAGGATAGCTCGGACTCTATCTTTTTCGCGATATCCGCAGAGATCAATGCAGAGGTGTCATCACTTACCTCTTCGGGCTTAACCAGTATCCTGACCTCCCTTCCTGCCTGTATAGCGTAGCTCTTATCTACACCGCTCACGGAATTTGCCATCTCCTCAAGCTTCTGAAGACGCTTGATATAGTTCTCCATGCTCTCCTTTCTGACACCCGGCCTTGCAGCAGATAGCGCGTCAGCGGCCGCAACAAGCGCGGACTCTATGCATGTAGGTTCCCCGTCCCCGTGATGTACCGCAATAGCGTTTATGACCTTGGCGTTCTCGCCATGTTTCTTGGCAATGTTGGCGCCGATCTCGTGATGTGGACCCTCTACTTCATGGTCGACCGCTTTACCTATGTCATGGAGCAGGCCCGCTCTCTTTGCTAGCTTTTCGTTGACCCCGAGCTCTCCTGCCATTATTCCCGCAAGATACGCTACCTCCCTTGAATGCTGAAGGATGTTCTGGCCATAGGATGTCCTGTACTTGAGCCTGCCTATAAGCCTTATGAGGTCAGAGTTGAATCCCGATAGTCCAAGATCGAACACTGCCTTTTCTCCTTCCTCGCGAATGGTCATATTTATCTCTTTCTTAACCTTTCCAACTACCTCTTCTACTCTGGTGGGGTGTATCCTTCCATCAGCAATAAGCCTTTCAAGGGCTACCCTTGCGATCTCTCTTCTTACGGGATCGAACGCGGAAAGTGTTACGACCTCGGGTGTATCATCAACTATGAAGTCAACGCCGGTTGCGGCCTCAAGAGAGCGGATGTTCCTGCCCTCTCGTCCTATGATCCTGCCCTTCATCTCATCGCTGGGCAGGCTTACGTTACTTACCGTAACATCTGCTACATAATCGCTGGCATAGCGCTGGATGGCGTTGGATATTATCTCCCTGGCTTTCTTTTGGGACAGTTCTTTGGTCTCTTCCTCGATCTGCTTGAGAAGCTTGGCCGCTTCGAACCTTGATTCCTCCTCTACCCGTTTAAGGAGCTCTGACATTGCCTGCTCAGCTGACATATTAGATATGTTCTCCAGCATCTCTTTCTGTTTCTCGATAGTCTCATCAAGGAACTTTTCCTTGTTTGTAAGGCCGTTCTCTTTATTGGTAAAATCCCTCTCCCTCTTGGTCATTTCTCTTTCTCTTTTTTCCAGGTTATCCGTCTTTCTCTCTATGTTCTCTTCTTTGTTCCTTAACCTTTTATCAAGCTGGCTAAGTTCGTTGCGTCTCTCTTTAAGTTCTTTCTCTATTTCGGATTTGGACTGGTATGCGATATCCTTTGCTTCAAGAGTGGCCTCTTTTATGATCTTCTCAGCGTCCTTCTTTGCGCCGTCGATGACCTTACCCGCTTCTCTTTCGGCCGATGAATATTTGGCCTTAGAAATGATCTTCAATAGAAATGTAAGTGAAAGTCCTAAAAGGAGACCAACTGCAACAGCAATGATAAGATACGTTGTGTTCATGTGCGCTTCCTCCTTCGCTCTATTCTTTCCGATATTGTTTTTTCAAAACCTTCCTGTGACGGTCTGTAGAACCGTTCAGGCGACATCATGTACTGCTGTTCAACAAAATGACCTTCATGGTCATGTGGGTATTCATATCCTATGCCTGCTCCCAGCCTTTTAGCCCCCTTATAGCTGGCGTCCCTCAGGTGAGCAGGTACCTCCTGGGTCGTACTGTTCCTTATGCTGTGAGTAGCCTCCTTAAGGGCGACATATGAGGCATTGCTTTTTGGTGCGCAAGCGATATATATAGTTGCCTGCGCCAGAGGGATAGCGCCTTCCGGCAGGCCTATCTTCTCAAGGGCCTGCATTGCCGAGACAGCTACGTTCAGTGCAATGGGATCTGCATTCCCGACATCTTCAGATGCACATATCACTATTCTTCGTGCGATGAACATGGGATCTTCTCCGGAATCTATCATCTTTGACAACCAGTATACAGATGCATCGGGATCGGACCCCCTCATGCTCTTAATAAAGGCGGATATCGTATCGTAATGGTCATCTTCATCGTAGTATGATGACTTTCTCTGGACAGAGCTTTGAACGTGTTCAAGGGTTATTACCTTTGTTCCTTCCCCGGGAGCGGTCAGATAGGAAAGCTCAAGCATATTGAGTGCCTTTCTTGCATCACCGTCAGAGAGCGAAGTTATCATCTCTTTTGCCTTGTCTTCCAAAGCCAGGCCCGGGGCATTAAGGCCATCGGGGTGTTCGATTGCCCTGTCAATAACCATGCCTATCTCCTCCCGGGACAGGGGCTCGAACTGAAATATCATTGACCTCGATGCAAGGGCAGGGACCAGAGAGAAGAAAGGATTGTGAGTGGATGCTCCTATTAATATGATCTCTCCGGACTCTACATGGGGTAAAAGAGCATCCTGCTGCATTCTGTTGAACCGGTGTATCTCGTCGACGAAAAGGATCGTCTTTCCGTGGCGGGCGGTCGTAAGAGAGTCCCTTATCTCCTTAATACCGCTTGTGACTGCGTTAAGGGTTATAAAATTGGCGTTGGTCCTTCCCGCTATTATCTCAGCCAGTGCGGTCTTTCCCGAGCCGGGAGGCCCGTAGAAGATCAGTGATACTATCTTATCCTTTTCAATAAGCTTCCGAAGAGGCTTGCCGGCGGACAGAATATGCTCCTGTCCCACGAACTCGGACAGGTCGCCCGGTCTTAGCCTCGATGCAAGAGGCCTATCCTTATTTGTAGCACCGAATAGATCCACTGTTAATCGCGATCGGTGCTAATTATGAAGTAAAACTTTTGGAGGTCCTTAAAGCAGGATATAAATGGTTAACAATATTTGTTAATTCTCTATTTTTCGAAACATCGACCCTTAGCGGACCGAACATCGTATCTCTTGTGATTTTGTGATCTCCAAAAGTCAAAGTCATAATTAGCTCTCTAAAAAAATCATAGATTTTATAATACCCGCCCTGTGGTGTAGATGAACAATTAGATCCGCCTAATGAATAGGTGGGTGCCAAGAAGGCTACTTTAGGCCACCGAGCACCCACCAGATCGAACAATATTGATATTAGCTCTATTGAAATAGCGCTTATACGAGACATTGTCCGCTCGAGCAGGTGCTCGGCATGCTCACCGTTAACCATACTGAAGCTCCCTAAAGATCTAATTTGCCGGATCAAATATGTCACCTTAATCACCTACAGGGCAGGAAAAATATCCTGCCAGATATATCTATTTATAACAAAAAAGAACATCTTGTAGCAAGTAAAAAATATTATTTTACGTGTATTTATCTTGTAATTACTAAATATATCCTAATACAATATTAAGATGGATTCTATCATTCTCGCCGGTGGGGAGAACACAAGGATGCCGTTAATTAAAGGTCTTCTGGAGATCGATGGGTCAACGATAATCGAGAGGTCCCTGGCATTGCTCGGTGCATTTTCGGACAATATCATTATCAGTACTAACGACCCCGCTTATTATTACAGATACGGAGTGAACATGGTGGGCGACGTCCTTGATGTAAGAGGGCCAATGACTGGTATTTATTCCGTGATGTTAAGCGGCAGCTCGGACCGATACCTTGTTACGGCCTGTGACATGCCGTTCATCAGGGAGGGTCTCGTTCGAACTCTGGTCTCTGCCAATGCCGATACCGATGCGGTGGTGCCGGTCTTTAAGGGTGAACCACAACCGCTATGCGGCATATACAGCAGACGATTATTGGGGCGATTATATGATAATATTATTGGAAAAAGATGTAGTATCAGTAGGTTTCTGGATGAAATAGATACGTATTTTATAGATGAGGAAAGGGTTCGTGACAATGATCCTGATGGGATATCATTTACCAACATTAATACATTGGCTGACCTGAGAGAGGTTGAAGGAGGAGGAGTATGTTTGGATTCGGCGTCCAGGAATTAATAATTATCCTTATTATAGTAATAGTCCTGTTCGGAGCTACGAGGCTGCCTGAGCTCGGGAAAGGCGTAGGCAAGGCGATCAAGAACTTCAAAAAGGCGACTTCAGAGCCTGACGAGATAGATATAACTCCGGAGAGAGAAGATCAGGAGAAAGGGAAAGAACCTGAGAAGGGTGAATAGGAGATCGGTAGCTGATATAAACCTCGATAGCCTTGTCAGTAATTACTACAAGGTAAGAGAAATGGTCGGAGACAGTAAGATAATTCCGGTCATTAAGGCTGATGCCTATGGCCATGGGGATATACAGGTTGCCAGAAGGCTGGAGAAGGAAGATGTATTTGCGTTCGGGGTAGCTTACGTAGATGAGGCTATAGCACTTCGCGAGGCCGGGATCCGATCTGAGATAATCGTCTTCTTCGACAATGAAAGGTTAGATGACCTTTTTAAATACCGGCTGACCCCGGTGATATTCGAGAAAGATACCATCAAAGGTCTCATAGAGGCATCCAGAAGGAATGGAAGGCCGATCGACGTCCATATAAAGGTAGACACAGGGATGGGGAGGCTCGGCTTTCTGCCTGAGGACTTTCCGGAGATCGCTATTGAGGCCGATGACAACAGGGAGATAAATGTTGTCGGACTAATGAGCCATTTCTCTGATGCCGACCTTGATGACAGAGGATATGCCCGGCTTCAGCTTGAAAGGTTCGGTGCTATAGCTGATGATCTGACCAAAAGAGGCATGAAGTTCGATTCACATATATGCAACAGCGCAGGAATTATTTCCTTTCCGGAGTCACACCTCTCAGCGGTGCGCCCCGGCCTTATGCTTTACGGATATGCTCCGGTCGATGGATCGGACGGGTTAAAGCCGGTAATGAAGGTAAGGTCCAGTCTGGTCTCATTAAGAAGCGTGCCGGAAGGTACTCCTGTCAGCTACGGGAGGACCTTCGTTACTAAGAAGAAAAGTACTATCGGTGTAGTTCCTGTGGGATATGCTGATGGATACAGCAGGTCGTTCAGCAACAGAGCTTCTGTCATCATTGGCGGTAAGAAGGCCCCGGTCGTGGGAAGGGTATGTATGGACCTTACGATGGTCGACGTTAGTGATATTGAAGGGGTCGGTATAGGTGATGAGGTCGTGCTTTTATCCGACGTTCCTGAAGACAGGCTGTCTGCAGGGGAGCTCTCGGGCCTTGCCTCAACGATACCTTATGAGATAATGACCTCGCTCGGGAGCAGGGCAGAAAGGATGTATACGGGGGAAGCCGGCCCATGAAGAGACTGGTAGAGTTTATCGGTCAGGTTGCAATCAATTTCCTTAAAGAGATGGGCAATATCTTCCTTCTCCTTACAAAGGTAACGAGAAGGGTATTTTCATTACCTGTTGACTACAAGATCATATCTCATCAGATGATCGCTATAGGTATAAAGTCCGTTCCTGTAGTTTTTATTACAGCTATCTTTACCGGCATGGTGCTTGCTCTTCAGACATACACAGGATTTAAGAGGTTCGGTGCTGAATCGATGGTAGGCACGGTAGTTGCGCTATCGATGACGAGGGAGATGGGCCCGGTCCTTACCGCGCTTATAGTAGCAGGAAGGGCTGGCGCAGCCATGGCAGCAGAGCTCGGTACAATGAGGGTCACTGAACAGATAGATGCACTTGAGACACTGGCAACGGACCCGGTCAAGTACCTGATCGTGCCAAGATTCCTCTCAGGGGTCCTGATGCTGCCCTCACTTGCAGTGTTGACGGACATAATAGGGATATTCGGAGGATATATGGTCACAGTAGGTGTTTTCAACGCTAGCTCGACATCATACTGGACCCGTACGTGGGACTACCTTGAGATGAATGACATATACGGCGGCATTATCAAAGCCTGTGTCTTTGGAGCGCTCATTAGTGTAATAAGTTGTTACAAGGGGTTCTATACATCCGGGGGTGCTGAAGGTGTCGGTAAGGCGACTACGGGTGCTGTTGTCCTGTCCATGATGGCTATACTCATAGGGGATTATTTCCTGTCTGCGTGGTTGTTCGGATGATAGAGGTAATTGACGTATATAAGAGCTTTGGTAACAAGAACGTTCTTGATGGTGTGAATCTCAAGATCGGTGAGTCAGAGAGTATGGTAGTCATTGGTGGCAGCGGTTCAGGTAAGAGCGTCCTTATAAAGAACATAATAGGTCTTATGAGGCCTGATAGCGGGTCTATCCTGGTCGACGGTACGGACATTACCAGAATAACGGATGAAAGAGAGCTGAACGATTTCAGGAAGAGGTTCGGCATGCTCTTTCAGTATGCGGCCCTGTTTGACTCGATGAAGGTGTGGGAGAACGTAAGCTTTGCGCTTATGCGTGTATACAAGATGG
>CP070669.1:22115-29014 GCA_020351835.1 Nitrospirota bacterium | reverse complement strand
GGAGACAGAAGGGGATTATATCGATATAGGCATGAAGTTGAGGGAATATTATGAAAGATCAGGGAACATATCAGAGTTTGCATCCGCAGTGGCTGAACTGATGTCAGGTGAGAAGATATCGGGTGCCATTGCCGACCTCAAAGAGGTTATCAAGAGCATCAATATCTTCATAGAAGAGACCGACAGGCGCTCGGGTGAGAGGATTGAAGCGCTTCAGACGGCATTCGGAATGGTGGATGGTGTAAAGGCACCGCTTATTGACCTAAAGGCGATCGTTAAGAACATGGGTTATCTTAGCCTCTCGACAAAGATACATAGCTCAAGGATGCTGGATGAAGGGTCCGATTTTATTGTGCTGGCAGAAGATATCAAGAAACTTTCCGAGCTTATAGGTGAGAAGTCGGTAGCGATGAAGAACGACCTCGGCGCCCTGAGCGATAGCATAGAGAAGGCCTTAACCAAGATAAAGGAGACAAGGGCAAATCATAGTGACAGGCTAAGAAAGGTGATAAAAGCTACGTCAGCTATAGTGGATTCGTTAGACAAGACCTTCAGGTCTGCTGCCGAAAGGACCGAGGGTGTTAAGAGGATGTCCGACGGATTGTCCGAGAAGATCGATGAGATAGTAGAAGCTATGCAGTATCACGACATATCAAGGCAGAAGTTCGAGCACGTGGCCACTGCACTGGGTAACATTATTGACCTTGCAGATGCCGGAATGAACAGCGGAGAAGCAGCCGAGCTTGACCTGGCACTGAACGTGAGAGACGTATCTGAGCTCCAGATGTCTCACCTCGCTCTTGCTCGGGATGAAATGCTCGATTCCGTAAGAACTATATCAGTCAATCTTAAGGATGTTTCGAGCGACTGCATCGACCTTCTGAAAGAGATACGTAAGATAGCGGGAACCGATTCAGGAAATGACGGGTCTATAGTCTCTCAAATGGACGAAGGACTTAATAGTGCTTCAGATGCCCTTGATATACTTGCCCGCAACAACATTGTAGTGAGGGAACTTTCAACGACAATGCATACAGTTATTGATGCGGTTGACCATATTACAGCGTTCATCAGAGATATGGATGAGATAGAGAGCGAGATAGAGGTGATAGCACTGAATGCAAGTCTGAAGGCTGCAAAGATAGGAGAGAAAGGAATGGCATTAGGAGTAGTTGCCAGGAAGATGCAGGCTGTATCGACTGATGCCCACGAACCTACTGCAGCCATCTCTGACTTTATAAAGACCATAAAGCTTACGGCCGAGATCCTGAATGAGCAGATAATCGCGGATGATAATGAGCAGATAGAGAACATCATGCACATGCTTGAGGACAGGCTAAGGTCGCTCAGGAGCATTAATGACAATATAATCTCAGACCTTGGGAAAGCGACCTCTGAGGGGGAGGCACTTAAGGCGGATACCGGGCAGGCAGTAGAAAGCATTAATGTGCAGTACATGGTAGACAGGGTGGTAACCCGGATAATGTCAGGTCTTAAGGAGGTAGTAAGAAAAGTCTCGGTCATTGTTGGAAGGGGGCATGACGGGGTTGTGGGAGATCTGCTTGATGATCTCTCTGAAAGGTATACGATGCAGACAGAGCATTCCATCCACGAAAAGTTTATCGACACAAAGGCAGGGATAGGCAAGATATCTAAAGATGAAAGGAAGAAGGTTGGTGACATAGAAGGCAATGGAGATGGTAAGGAGGGTTTCGGCAACAACGTCGAACTTTTTTAATAGAGATAATGTTTGAGAATAAGGGATATATAAAGAAAAAGGAGAGAGAATATGAGACTGTCAGTAGATAAGTCAGGGAAAAAAGGTGTCTTGAGGCCGAAGGGTGAGCTGACGCTGTTACGTGCGGATGAAATGAAGAAAGCATTAATGAGGGCCCTTAAGAAGGTAAAACAGCTTGAGATCGACCTCGCCGGTGCCGATGATCTGGATGCAGCTTGTCTCCAGCTTATATGTTCGGCACACAGATCAGCGATAAATGCCAAAAGGAAGATAACACTCAAGGACACCGTCCCCGCCAGTGTAAAGGATAGACTTGTGTTCTATGGGTATGTAGACGCTAAATGTGATATCAAGGGACAGAATGATTGTCTTCTTGCTTCAGGAGGGAACAATGTCTAAGACAATATTAATAGTAGATGATTCAAGGAGCATAAGGCAGATGGTCAGCTTCACTCTTAAGGATGAGGGATATGATGTCAAAGAAGCAGAGGACGGTAAGGATGCTCTTCAGAAGTTCAACGGTACACCTATACACATGATGATCACCGACCTTCATATGCCGAAGCTTGACGGGATAGGCCTTATACGCGAGGTGAGAGCTACCTCCGGCTATAAGTTCATCCCGATCATTATGCTAACGACCGAATCCCAGGAAGAGAAGAAGAAAGAGGGCAAGGATGCGGGAGCTACGGGATGGATAGTTAAACCTTTTAAGCCGGAACAACTGATCGGCGTTGTCAAAAAGGTGCTCGGATAATGAAGGGAATGGATGAAGGAAAAAAAGCTTTCGTAAGCGAGGCCTATGAGCTTCTCAGGGAGCTTGAATCCCAGCTTCTCGAGCTGGAGGAATCAAGCGACGACGAGCTCCTTAACAGTGTGTTCCGCACGATGCATACCATAAAAGGCGCATCGGCCATGTTCGGGTTTGACGATATCTCTACGCTTACACATGAGCTGGAGACCGTCTTTGACCTCGTGCGAAGCGGAAGGATGACCATCACAAAAGAACTTATAGATCTGACGCTCGCATCGAGGGACAATATATTCGAGATGCTTTCGACCGACGATACCGACGGTGAAGTCGGTGTTCTCAACCTGGACCTGCTCGGTTCAATAAAGAAGCTCATTCCATCGATTGCCGATGCAGTTACGGGCTCATACGAAGATCACGGGCCGGATTTGCAGAATGTGCAGGAACGTCATGATATGAAGATGTACTGGATAAGGTTCCTTCCGGGCAAAGACCTGTTCATGGATGGTACCAATCCCCTCAACCTGATGAGGGAGCTGTCGGAGCTAGGGACATGCAAGATATACAGTATGGTAGAGAACATACCTGAACTTGATGATATGGACGCAGAGCAATGTTATACATCATGGGACGCCCTCTTAATAACCGATAAGGGTGTCAATGCAATAAAAGATGTATTTATATTTGTAGAGGACAGGTGTGAGCTTAAGATAAAGATACTGGACGAGACCGGTGGAGTTAGCGACGCTGAGCAGAAGAAGCTTGGAGAGATACTGGTCGAGAACGGTGATATAACTGAGGAGGACCTTCAGAAAGTACTGACCAAACAGAGGCGGCTCGGAGAGATACTGGTTGAAGAGGGGGTTATCTCCAGCCGGAAGGTGGATTCGGCGCTTCTTGAACAACAGCATCTTAAAGATATGAGGATGCGGCAGGAGACCGCAAAGGAAGCGCTGAGCGTCAGGGTTGCCTCGGAAAAGCTCGACGGCCTGGTAGACCTGGTCGGCGAGCTCGTCACTGTGCAGGCACGCCTTAGCCAGTTCGCTGATATGAAGGATGATGCGAATCTTCTCTCGATAGCGGAGGAGGTCGAGCGTCTTACCGATGACCTGAGGGAGAGCACTATGAGCATCAGGATGCTGCCTATCGGCTCGACCTTCAGTAAGTTCAGGAGATTGATCCGCGACCTCTCGGGTGAGCTCGGTAAAGAGGTTAATATGACTACCGAAGGAGCCGAAACAGAGCTTGATAAGACGGTGATCGAGAAGCTTAACGATCCGCTTGTGCATATCATAAGGAACTGTCTTTTTCATGGTATAGAGGACCCGGAAACACGGTATGCCAAAGGGAAACCGGGAGCCGGCACTATCCATCTTTCCGCGGAACATTCAGGTGCTCATGTATTAATTCATATAAGTGATGACGGAGCCGGAGTAGATGTAGAGGCAGTGCGCAGGAAGGCGATAGAAAGAAGATTGATATCTGAGGACGATGAACTTACGAACGATGAGACCGTATCACTGATATTCGCACCGGGCTTCTCTACAGCTAAAGAGGTTACCGACGTTTCGGGCCGTGGTGTAGGAATGGATGTAGTTAAAAAAGAGATGGAATCCCTTCGAGGTGATATCGAGATAAGGACTGTCATGGGTGAAGGCACGACGATAACTCTGAAGCTTCCATTGACCCTGGCCATAATAGACGGCCTGCTCGTGAAGATGGCGGATAGCTTCTATGTTCTACCTCTTTCCCTTGTAGAGGAGTGCGTCGAGCTCACAGGGGCCGATATAGCAAGTTCACATGGAAAGCATATAGCTGACGTGAGAGGGGAGATAGTGCCTTATGTAAGATTGCGTGAGCTTTTTGGCAGCAACGGTTCAAAACCGGATATGGAGCAGATAGTGATAACAAATGCAGACAACAGACGTGTTGGCTTTGTGGTCGATCATGTAATAGGCGAACACCAGACCGTCATTAAGACGCTTGGCAGGGTGTTCAAGAACGTTGACGGCGTATCGGGTGCCACTATACTGGGTGACGGGACGGTAGCGCTGATACTGGATGTACAGAAACTCATGCTTTATGCAGAGGAGGATGAACTGAAAACTATCGAGAATTACCAAAGATCCTATAAAAGAGGAGGAAGTCTATGATGAAGAGGTTTTTCGTCGTTATCGTAGCAGTGTTGTTCTTTATGGCAGTTCCGCTCTATTCTTATTCCGCTGAACTGGAGATGGGAGCATTGGAGGTTGGAGGAGGCATTACCATGGTTATTCAGTCAACAAGCGGGAATGACGGGAATATAGCCGGTGAGGATGTCACTGATGGAAGCATATCGGCCGACCTCGAGCTGAGCAGTTCGGTGGGACAGAAGGGTACGGCGTTCCTGCACCTTGAAGTGGGTTCGGGAGAGGGTCTTCAGGATGATGAGATCACGTCGTTCTGGGGTGTAAATGACGATGCGGGAGATACCCAAAGCTTCACTGAGGTATCTGAGGCATGGTACGAACATAAGATGAGCGACAGGACCGTTCTTACAGTCGGTAAGATAGACCTTTCGGCTTATTTCGATACAAATGAGGTAGCCAATGATGAGACTGAGCAGTTCCTCGCTACCGGTTTTGTAGGTAATGTCGCAATTGAATTTCCTGACAATGCCCTTGGTGCACGTTTGACCCATAGCGTAAGCGATGCGGTAGATTTATCGGTCGCATGGCAGGCCGCCAATGCTGACCACGAGGATATAATCAATGATTCGTTCTTTATCATCGAGGGTGATATAAAGGTAGGAGTAGCGGGAAAAGAAGGCAACTACCGTGTGTATTTCTGGTACAACAGCGCCGACCACCCTACACTTACCGATCCTGCCGCGGAAGAATCCGGCTGGGGAATAGGAACAAGCATCGACCAGCCGGTAACAGATGCAATAACGGTCTTTGCAAGGCTTGGGGTCCAGGATGCCGATATCTATCCGTTCGATATGGCATGGAGCCTTGGTGCCGGTATAAACGGTAGGGCCTGGGGCAGGAACGATGATGTAATAGGTGCAGCATTCGGTATGGCGATGCTATCGGATGATTATGAGAACACGCTGGCAAATCCCGGAGACGAAAGCCACTTCGAGGCATATTACAGGTACGCGATCAATGAAAATATCGCCGTAACGCCGGACCTGCAGGTAGTTATGAACGCCGAAGGTGATAGTGACTTCGATACTGTGATCGTGGCCGGTGTAAGGGGACAGTTCTCGTTCTGATGAAACGGAGATCATTAAAAAAAATGTTTGATGGGGATGAAATGTTTTGCATAACAACTTTTAAGGCACCTTTGGGCCGAAGGTTGTTAAGGGGGGGAAATATAAATAAGTTACATTATATTTCCTTGGTAAGGAGGCAGTTATGAGTTGGAAAGATTTCAAAGTATCAACAAAGATCATTGTATGTTTTGCTATCCCTATTGCGCTTATGCTGGGAATAGGGGTCTGGACATTCCAGGTAAGCCAGGATGTCGAGATGCATTCGGTTCACACAAGGGATGAAAGCGTTGAGTTCGCTTTACTAGCACAGCAAATGCAGAAGAACGTTATACAGATCCAGCAGTGGCTTACGGATATCGGTGTTACCCGGGCGGCAGAAGGGCTTGATGACGGTTTTGATGAGGCCGAAAAGCATTATGACTCTTTTATGGCCGGACTTGGCCGTTTTAGAAGTATGTATGAAAAAGAGAATGATAAAGAGGGCCTTAAGACACTGCACGAACTTAAGATCAGAGTTGATGACTATTATGCAATGGGACGGAAGATGGCAGACGGATATATAAAAGTAGGCACTGAAGAGGGCAATAAGCTTATGGGTGATTTTGATACGACCGCTCAGAAGCTTGATGAGGCGATGTCACCGTTCGTAAAGGAACAGATAGAAGAAATGCACGGGATGATAGCGATGATAATATCATCCGTTGACGGCCTCAAGGGCGGTGTTGTGGTTGCCTGTATCATAGCGTTTGCTATCGCTTTCCTAAGCGGATTATTCCTCGCGAGGTCGATCAATTCCTCACTTAAGAAGGCCATGGGCTTTGCTGCGAACATAGCCGAAGGTGATCTGACTGCAAAGGTGGACCTTAACCAAAAAGATGAGTTCGGTATGCTGGCAGATACACTTAACGGGATGGTCGAGAGGCTTAAAGAAATAGTAGGCGATGTAAAGATAGCCTCAGACAACGTTGCATCGGGCAGCCAGCAGATGAGCGCAAGCTCAGAGGAGATGTCCCAGGGTGCTAACGAACAGGCGAGCTCTGCAGAGGAGGCATCATCATCGATGGAGGAGATGTCCGCAAATATCAGGCAGAACGCAGATAACGCCCAGCAGACAGAGAAGATAGCCCTTAAGGCCGCCGATGACGCTCGTGACG
>CP070669.1:13208-22015 GCA_020351835.1 Nitrospirota bacterium | reverse complement strand
TTGCATGATTCTACAAGAAACTAACAAAATTATATCAAATCAAAAGCTGAAGTATTGATATTAAACATTATAAGAGGTCTAGTCCGTTGTTTTGAGGACAGACAGAAACTCCTTCATCTTCCTGAGCGAAAGCTGCCCCGGAGCCGATTCGACATCAATGGATGCAAATGTGATAAGCGAGCCTATCATGGGCAGGAATATACGAGATGCCATTCCCAGCTCACCCATGGCGATACTTATTATTCCGTCTTTTGAGTGCTTTAATGTCATATCGGTAATAGTTTGAAGGTCATCCATGCTGTTAGGCATTACTGCGATCTTTACGATATCCGCCTTGAACGACCTTCCTCGTTTGATAGCTTCCTCCAGTTCTGATGCGTCAGGTGTGCGAATAAAGTCATGAAATGAACCTATTGACAGTTTATTGTTCTTTCTAGCGAGCTTAACCGTACTACTGAATATCTCGCTGTTGATCTCTATGTCTACAGCATCGGTATGCTTTATCAAAGACTTGAACAACTTCTTGCGGGTCTTATCATCGATCTCTACCGCACCGCCTTCACTTATACTTCGGATAGTGGCTATAAGAGGTTTATCGAACATCTCTTTGGCTTTTAACAGGGTATGTACGACATGTTTCTCAGAGTGCTCTTCGAACATATCGACTCGCATCTCGATAATATCAGCATTATCGAGATTAAGCTCAGAGGAAAGCGACCTGTCTGTTAATGGGACAGCTATTAAAGGGAAATCGCTGCGTTCAAAAGCTCCTATTCTGATATCAGGCATGAGTAATTCTATCATAATGCGCTTGATATGGAACAAGATTTGCGGCTTTGATGAATTAAAGGGGAAGTTATTATACTATTCGTTATGAGAAGAGTAGTCGTAACAGGGATAGGAGCGGTAACCCCGGTGGGTAACACATTTAAGATATCGTGGGAGAGTGTGCTTGGGGGACGCTCCGGAATATCGAAGATAGAAAGGTTCGACGTGTCAGATATCGGCTTTAAGGTCGCCGGCCAGATAAGGGGACTGGACTTTAACAGTATGCTCACGAGAAAAGAGCGGTCGAGGTATGACCTTTTTGTGCAGTATGCATATATGGCTGCAGTTGAAGCTGTTAATGGTTCTGGATTATCCGGCAATGGTATATCGGATGCCAATATAGTGATAGGATCGAGCAGGGCGGGTATATCCTCGATAGATACATCTATCAGGAATAGCATTATTGAAAAGAAGAAGATCTCTGCTTATCTCATGCCGGCGACCACGACGAGCATGGCAGCATCTTTTATTGCTCAGAAGTTGAAAATTAATGGAGAATGCGAGGGTGTCTCTAATGCATGTGCCTCAGGACTGACAGCAATAGGCAGTGCATACAGGTCTATATCTCACGGTTTCTCCGATATTGTAATTGCAGGAGGCACCGAGGCCCCGGTCAGCAGGATATGTCTAGAGGGCTACGGTAATTCAGGAGCTCTTTCATCAAAACAGGGACCGGAAGCCAGCTCCCCGTTCGATCTTAACAGAGACGGCTTTGTACTGTCCGAAGGAGCCTGTGTGCTTGTCATAGAGGAATATGAAAGGGCAATAAAAAGGAGAGCGGAAATCCACGGCGAGATAATAGGATATGCGAGCAGCAACGACGCGTTCGATCAGACCAGGCCGTCTCCAAAAGGAGAGGCTAGGACCATCAACCTGGCCCTTAAGAGTGCTGGAATTAAGAAGGACTTTATCGGCCTTGTCAGTGCTCACGCGCCTTCAACGGTACTTGGTGACAGCTCTGAATCAGAAGCACTCCATTCAGCACTTGGTGCTCATTCAAAAGAGGTACCGGTATCAGCAATTAAATCGATGACGGGCCACATGCTTGCAGCTTCAGGGGCTTTCGAAGCGGCGGTATCCATGATGTCCATACGATCTGGGCAGATACCTCCTACCATAAACCTGAAGGAAAAGGACCCCGCATGTGATCTCAATGTCATCACTACTAGGACCAATAATGACCATGCATACGCGATGGTCAACTCGTTCGGTTTCGGCGGTATTAATGCTGTTCTGGTAGTTAAGGGAGCCTAGAGATCAAGGCTTTTAGTATAAGCCAGTAACTACCCGTGTCATAATCTCATGCCCTCGAGCCTTTCCACTCTCTTCTCTATAGGTGGATGAGTACTGAAGAGTTTCATCAATGATCTTCCTGAAAAAGGATTGACTATGAACATGTGTGATGTTGCCTCGTTGGCCCTCATAGGTATCTGACTTGATGCAACGTGAAGTTTCCTTAGCGCTCCAGCAAGCGGGTAGGGCGTTCCCGCAATCCTGGCTCCTCCCTCGTCTGCAGCATACTCGCGGGAACGAGATACTGCCATCTGTACTATTAATGCCGCTATAGGGACAAGGAGGATCATGATTATTGTAACAATGGGATTACCTCCCATATCATCGTCATCACGGCCAAGACCTCCGAATATAAGAGCGTACTGTGCGAAATGTGCAAGATAACTGATAGCTCCGGCTATAGTCGCCGAGATGGTTGAAATGAGAATATCACGGTTCTTTACGTGCGCGAGCTCATGAGCTATCACACCCGACAGCTCATCTCTGCTGAGTATTCTCATGATCCCGGTTGTTACGGCAACAGCAGCGTGCGAGGGATTGCGCCCCGTTGCGAACGCATTAGGTTGCTCTTCGTTGATCATGTATAACTTCGGCATAGGAATACCTGCTTTTTGAGCAAGGTTATGTACCATTGAGTAAAGTTCAGGTGCTTCAGCCTCCGTTACAGGCTGTGCCCTGTACATCTTTAATATCACCTTATCACTGAACCAGTAAGCAAAGAAGTTCATGCTTATCGCCAGGACCAGTGCGATCGTGAGTCCGCTTTTCCCTCCTATAGCTCCACCGGCACCAAGAAGCAAAAGAGTAAGAACCGTTAACAGGAAAAAGGTCTTTAGTGTGTTCATTATTTCAGTCCTCCGGATCAATTTGTTCATAGGGCAACTTAAACTTATTCAGGACAAATTATGCCCTGTTTATTTTAACAAATAATTCGTGACGCTGACAATTACGGATTTGCTAGGCGGGTAAGGCCATTTTTTTGATGATTCGCTCTAACTCATCAAGTTTAAAGGGTTTTTTCAGGGAAAGGATACCTTTGTTCTTGTAGTCCTCTTCCATTTCTGAGGTGATATAAGCAGAACATACTATTATCTTTGGTGGGTCAGCTATTTGACCCAGATGCTCAATAACAAGTGAGCCATTTGCCACAGGCATCTTGAGGTCAGTGAAGACCAGATCGAAGCTTTCCTTGTCTAGTGCATCGACCGCTTCTTTGCCATTTGAAACTGACGTTACCTCGTAGTCCCACTTCTTCAAGGCTCTTTCGAGGAACCATCTTACCAGTTTTTCATCATCAATAATAAGAACTTTCATATTTTAAGTATATATTTAATGCAAAAAATATGCTACTTTTTCTCAGGCATGAGATTAAATTTCTGCATTCTATACCTAAGGGCGTCTCTTGACAGGTTAAGTTGTTTAGCTGCGCGCGTCTGATTCCCCTTGGTCATATCCAGAGCCTGTTTGATCAGCTCTCTTTCGACCTCCTCTATATCGATACCACCTTCCGGTATGCTTACATGAACACTTCCTGCACTCTGGGAAGAAGTGGCAGCAGGTTCCATTAGCTCTGATGGAAGATGATCGCTTAATATATACTCTTCACTTTCAAGTATCATCGCTCGTTCTATCACATTCTTAAGTTCCCTTACGTTACCCGGCCAATGATATTTCATGAACCTTGCTTCTGTATCCTTTGAAAGCCCCTTTACGTTCTTCTTGAACTCGTTATTGAAATCGTCAATGAAGTATTTTGAGAGTATAGGGATGTCTGAGGGTTTTTCCCTTAGTGCGGGAAGGGTGAGAGGGATCACCTTTAACCTGTAAAAGAGATCTTCTCTGAAGTTACCCAATTTGACCTCTTCATCAAGTCTCTTGTTCGTAGCGGCTATTATCCTTATATTCACCTCAATATCCTTAATGCCCCCTATGCGCTTGAACGATTTATTCTCCAGAACCTTTAGCAGCTTTGCCTGTGTAGATAACTTCATATCTCCGATCTCATCAAGGAATATCGTTCCGCCGTCAGCAAGCTCAAATAATCCCTTCTTCATAGCCTTTGCGTCGGTGAATGCGCCCTTCTCAAAGCCAAAGAGCTCACTTTCAATGAGCGTCTCGGGTAGTGCGGTACAGTTGATCTCCATGAACGGCTTTTCAGATCTGACGCTTTGGTAATGTATGACCTTTGCAACAAGGTCCTTTCCGGTCCCGCTCTCACCCTGTAAAAGGACTGTTGTCGTGTCGCTCTTAAGTATCTTCTTAATGAAGTCGAATACCTTCAACATCTCGTCCGATTGCCCTATTATATTGTCAAAACCGAACTTATCGGCAAGGGAATCCTTCAGCTGTTTTACTTCCCTTCTTAGGGAAATGGTCTCAGTAGCTTTTTCAAGAAGTATATTAAGCTTTTCCATGTTGAACGGCTTTTCAACAAAATCATAAGCACCCAGTTTTATGGTCTTTACAGCGGTTTGGATATCTCCATAGGCGGTTATCATAATTACGATCGCCTGAGAGGTCATGGACTTTATCTTTTCTAAAACGTTAATGCCGGAAATATCAGGCAGATGAATATCGAGGAGCACTATGTCAGGGCTTTCATCATTAAAACGCTTTATACCTTCTGTGCCGTCCGCAGCCTCTATTATTGAATAGCCTGCATTGGTCAGGTTCTGGTTAAGAGACCATCTTAAAAGCTTCTCATCATCTATTATCAATACCTTAGGCTTGATCATCTATAATACCTTTCATCGGTACGCTAATGACGAATGTACTTCCGAGTCCCGACTGGCTCGTAACACTTATGTAACCTCCGTGTTGTTCAACTATGTTCTTGGATATGGAAAGACCCAATCCTGTCCCGGTATTCTTTGTTGTAAAGAAAGGCTTAAAAAGGTTCTTGGTATTTTCATCGGATATGCCCATACCGCTGTCCTTGAAGGAAAAAACGACCATGTCATCTTGCTTATTGACGTTTATCAAGAGGCTTCCTCCCCCAGGCATGGACTGTATTGCGTTAAGAGCGATATTTAAGAATACTTGCTGTAACTGTTCGGGGTCAAGGTATGCCTTTCCTACATCACTTTCTATGTCTAATGTGATATCTACCTTCTGTTTTTCGGCAGTTGATGATATAACGTTCATCAACCTGTCTATCATTGATCTTATATCGGTCAAAAGTGGGTGTGGAACGGGGGGGCGCGCAAAATTAAGAAGGTCCCTTACGGCCTTGTCCAGCCGTTCTATCTCGAGTATTATGTCGTCGATGATCTCTCTTTTAGGATCATTGTCGGGGAACTCTTCAGAAAAGACCTGTATGGCACCGCTTATGCCGGCCAGAGGGTTCTTGATCTCATGTGCAATAGCAGAGGCAAGTTCACCGATAGACGCCATTTTCTCTATCCTCTGGTATTCTTCGTAATGCAACTTCTCAATTTCCTTTCTGGCTGAATCAAGCTGAGCCAGCATCGAATTAAGGCTCTCGGAAAGCTTGCCTATCTCGTCGTCCCTTGTTGTCTTGAACCTTGCAGAGAGGTCTCCAGCCTCGGCCTTCTTCATTGTGCTTATAAGACCTTCAATAGGTTTATTGATAAGATGCTTAGTCATAATAGATAGCGAAATTGACAAAGTTATAACGGCTAGAGCCGAGAAAATGATCATCTGGTAGCGGAACAGCTGCAACCTGTTTATTATCCTGTCCATTGATATCTCTACATCAAGAACACCGCGGTATTTGGCATTATCAAAATGACATTGTTTGCATGCTTCCTCGTTAGCTATTGGTATTACCATTGAATAGAAGACCTTGTTATTCTCCCTATGAGTGAAGACCTCGGGCTCAGACTGTGTAAGGAACATCTGCATATCCTTATCGTATATCTTATTTCCGATCTCCCTTGGTACTGACGATGCGATAATCCTTCCGTTCTCATTGAATATCCTTACTTCTTCAATATCTTCAGCAATTAATGTCTCAAGGAACTTCTGGAACTCCCGGCCTCTTTTTTCGAGCATTATTGTTATTAGGCCGTTCTTGATGATGTCAGTGATAAGCTTAACCCGCTCTTCATCATCCTTTGCGATCTGCTGTTCCTGGATCCTTAAGTTCTGCCATGAGAAAACGCTGAGGATCACCAGTATAAGCAGAGTAGAAGCAATTATATACTTCCACTTCAGGGTTGGACCGACCATTTATCAGATATCTCCGTACGAATGAAGTCCTGATAGTAGCAGGTTCACTCCTAGATAAGTGAACACGACAGCAATGAAGCCTAGAACTGCAACGACGGCGACCTTATTGCCCCGCCAACCCCTCATAAGCCGTGCATGAAGGTAAAAAGCATAAAAGAACCACGTTATGAGCGACCAGGTTTCCTTAGGGTCCCAGCTCCAGTACACACCCCACGCCTGGTCAGCCCAAATGGCACCGAATATAAGGCCTCCAAGAGTAAATATTGGAAAGCCTATCGCTATGGCTTTATACGTGATCTCATCAAGCATCTCTAGCGTGATATTGAAGGATATGATTATCTTCTTTAGCACATGGCCAAACTTCCAGACACCGAATGTCAGGCCAAAGGCCGCTAACCAGCTTATCAGAGCTACTCCTGTCGAAGGACTTGCAAGTGTAGCCCTCAGTAGAAAGCTTTTTATGAACTCCTGCTGGGATGATACAATAAGCTTGAACTTCATATAGTCAAGGCCCATCGCTAAAAGGAGAACGATGATGGCTGAAAGGGTTACGGTCCAGAAGATATATGCAGCGTCTGTTTTCTTTTCGGTTTTGAGTATCAGATATATAAGCCCGGTAACAAATGACAGGGCAAAGGCCGCATATGCGAGAAAGCTCATCATTACATGCACAAGTAGCCAGTTGCTCTGAAGAGCAGGAACAAGAGGTTCAATGGCCTTTGACATACGGGACATCTCGATAAATGCCAGTGCCAGGCCGGCAATAGGTGTCACAAAGGCACCAAAGGAGCGGTTCTTGTATTTGAACTCAACTATCAGGTATCCGAGAATGAGACACCAGACAAAGAAAATTATCGACTCATAAAGGTTCGATATCGGAGGACGCCAGAAGCTCCTCAGACCCATATTAGAAGCCTCAATCCACCTTAAAAGGAAGGCAATTGTCTGAGACCCGAAGCTTACTAAAGTGATAGAAGTAGCTACCTTACCTACGGCCTTGTTCTTAGAGGCAAGATATACGATATATACTATCATGGACATTATATAGCCGACTGTTGCAATTCCATAAAGTTCAGAACTTCCCATTTAAGCCTCCTTAGATACTGTTTTCTATATTATTAACTAATTTATCTATATCTCTTTCGTACGACTGCCTGTTCTTGTTAGCAGTTGCAGCGATATGGATACTCGAGCCTTTTATCATTACCCACAGCTTTTTGTGGCTCATGAAGAAAGCGCTATACAGTCCGATCGCCATTATAAGGCAGGCAAGGTATACGATAACGACGCCGGGGTCCTTTCTTACCTGTAGACCTGTGTACTGTGCTCCCCAGTAGTCAATGAACTCTACTCTGTGTCCCTGGGGGATATCCCAGGTCCTGGGGTATCTTTTTAATATCCATCCACTGTACTGTTCACCGTCGATATTAAAATCTATGAGGATCCCCGGGTTGTTCATCATGTCACTGTATGTGAATGTGGAACCGTCCTGTCTGAATGCGATAGCCGGATTAAAGTCTGTAATATTTATGACAATTTCAGTGCCCGGTATCTTAAAGGATTCTCCGGGTGACAGGTTGAGCACCTCCGACTTTCCAGTGTTTGATGTTGCCCGGATTATATAAAGGCCCTGTGGATTAGGCATGGCACCGTAGCTGGACTGGTAAAATGTATAGCCATCGAACCTGAGAGGTGTGTTGACCTCTATTGCCTGTTTCTTGACCTCTCTTCCATTCTTCAATACTGTAAGCCAGCTCTTATAATCCTTGGGCATGTCCTTGCCCTCGTAGAACTCTACATCAAAATCGTCAAGCTTTATTGTGAACCCAAGTTCGTGCGCTGTTCCTCCGTTCCTTGCATAAGCTACCTGTGAAGAATAGCCTTCCGGGAGGTTAAGGAACCCGTTGAACCCGAAGAATATTCCTATCACAGCGCCGACAAGGATCAGAAGAATGCTCAGGTGGGTGATATATACGCCGAGCCTGCTCCATGCGCCCTTATCAGCATAGAACTGAACGGTACCGCTCTCGGATACCTCAGTAGCATTGAAACCGAACCTCTTTATGGCAGTCCGTAAAGAGTCCCTCAAAGGCTCCGCTGACGACGAGGATTGGATCTCTCTGCTTATTGTATACGTGGAGAACTTTTCCTCAGGTAGCGGGTGAACAGGTTGTCTGACTATCTTCAATATCCTTGGAAGCCTGTCCAAAGAACATATTATGAGATTTGTCGTAAATAGTACCAGAAAGGATATGAACCACCATGAGTGATACATGTCCATAAAACCAAGTTTCTCTGATATCCGGTATAGAGAAGGGGCAAGTGACTCACCGAACATCTTTTGAAGGATCTGAAGGTTCTTCTCTGGTTCACCTCCCTGCTCAATTATAGTGCCTATTATTGAAGACAGTGCTATCAGTCCGAAGGTAATAGCAGCAAGTTTAACTGATGCAAAGAGGTCCCATATCTTATCAACAAAGGACTTTTCGTTAGCT
>CP070669.1:0-13108 GCA_020351835.1 Nitrospirota bacterium | reverse complement strand
AAGGTGTTATTGCTGCATAGAGCTGTGTCCTTACGGTGCGATGACCTCTATTCAGCCGCTTATCGGCCAGGTATTATATAAGATCTTAAAATAGAACCGGTAAAAAAAGTCCCTGACAACCTTTTGGGCCGCCAGGGCAATTAATTTGGGGAAGTGTGTTGGAAAGCTACTTCACTATACATAACTGCATTAATAATGCCAGTCTTAACTTACTGACTTTAAAAGGGACAGTAAACGTTAAACAGTGCATTAATGCAAAACCCTTTGCAGTCCTGCAAATAACTTGAAATTGATGAGTAAAGAAACTATAATTTATCATTCCAACTGATAGCATGGAGATTTACTTATGAAGAACAACATCATATTTGCAGCGTTCATTGTGCTCGTAGTGCTTTTGCTGCTTCTTCTATCCGGTACGAAGTCTCCTCAGATACCGAAAGATACTCTCCATATCGATATTCAGGAAGAAGCTGAATGTCTGCCTTGCCACGCAGAGGGAGCCATCAACGCTCGCAAAGAAACCCATCCACCAAAGGACCAGTGCTTCTTATGTCACAAAAGAGCACGAAAGGCCCACAAAGATTGAAATTCGGAGGCCGATAGCCTTAAATAATGCCGCTATGAAGCTTATACTCTTTTATGCACATTCTTTTTCATACAAAACTGCATCAAAAAGCCTCGATAGCGTTCCGGATGTTAATAAAGAGGGCGGACTCGATAACGCCGTTGTCGTCTTCTTCCATGTGGAGGAAAAGGACGAGGAAGAAATGTCAGGCGTAATCCAGAAGTTCGTTAAGAACACCAAGTGGCTTTGCGGAAAGTTCAAAACCAAGAACGTCGTTCTCCATTCCTTTAACCACCTTTCATCGAGCAAATCATCACCCGAAACAGCACAGCAGGTACTGCACGAAGTGATCGAGAGGCTTGAGAGGACTGACCATACGGTCATCCACACCCCTTTCGGCTATTTCAATGAGTTCACCATCAATGTTGCGGGAGACTCTCTTGCGAAGGTTTACAAAGAGTTTTAAAGAATAATGTGATATAATACTTTAAGTAAAATGTGTTAGTTGAAGTTCCGTATCGGAGGCATTATGGGATCAAAAGACCTTTGGGGGAAGTTTCATAAGGCTCTTAAGAAAGGTGACTGGCCGGATGCCATAGCAGTAATAGACCGAATTATCGAACTGGAACCAAAGAATCCAAACCATTACCTCAAGAAAGGCGATATCTGCCAGAAAAAGGGTGACACCGAACAGGCCTCCGAATCTTACCTCAGAGCGGCATGGTATGTCCGAAAAAGCGGGTTCAATAAAAAGGCCCTCGCTGTTTATAAGATGGTCCTCCGCATAGACCCCAAGAACGAAGAGGCTGTAAAGAATACCAACGAGATACTTAATGAGCTAGAGGCTCCTACTAAGCCGGCTTTGGTAGTACCTCCATCGCCGGTACCCGAACCCGAAACTCCCCCTGCTGATGAACCTCGCTCCCCGGCAGAACCACTTCCCACTGAAGCACCGCATGAGGAAATGCCTATCATAGAGACAACCTCGTTTGAAGAATCCTCTCATTCTCAGATTCCCGACACGGAACATGTGATCACCGATGAATCTAAAACTGAATCAACTGTAACAACCGATGAAGGAAGTTTTATTGAACCTACAAGCCTTGTAGCCGAAGAAGAGTCGGTTGGAGGGGAAGGCGGGCCAGAAAAGGTAGATGTTCCCGAGTTCTTTTCATCATTTAAAGATGAGGAGATCTGGGAGATAATGTCACGAGCAGAGACCAGGAAGTACTCGGATGGAGAAACCATCGTCCAGGAAGGCGACACGGGTGACAGCATGTACATCATCAAGAGCGGAAGTGTAAAGGTAGTAGCCCATATACTCGGCAGGGAGATAGACCTTGCCAGCCTATCCAAGGGTGATCTCTTTGGAGAGGTCGCCTACCTGACCGGCAGACCCCGCACTGCAAACGTTATAGCCGCAGAGGACAGCGAGATATATGAGATCGGCAGAGCACTCCTGGATGATATTGTAGAGCGGCGGCCTGAGATCATGTCCAATTTTAACGAGATATATAACGAGCGCGTAAAAGACACCATCGATAAGGTCAAATCTAATTGAACTACGAAAAGAAACTCAAACAGCTCGAGGTACTGCTAAAAGTATCTTCCCTTATCAATTCGACGCTGGACCCCTCAGAGATACAGCGCCGTACCATTGAGGCACTGACGACACTTCTCGAGGCAGAGGCCGGCAGTCTTCTCCTTCTTGATGAGGAAACCGAAGAGCTTTATTTCGAGGTCGCAACGGGAGATAAAGGGCAAAACCTCAAGGAGATCAGACTTAAGAAAGGCGAAGGCATAGCAGGCACCGTTGCCGGAAGCGGTAAACCCCTCATAATAAACGATGCGGCATCGGACCCGCGTTTCTTCAAGAAGGCTGATGAGAAGAGCGGATTTGTGACAAGGAGCATTATATGTGTGCCGGTAAGGTCAAAGGACAAACTTCTCGGAGTCCTACAGGGAATCAATAAGAAGGAGGGGGTATTCACTGAGGACGACATGGAGCTTACGAGGTCACTTGCGGACCAGGTGGCAATGGCCGTTGAGAATGCCCACCTCTACAGCGAGCTTAAAGAGACATTTTACAGCACTACTGAGGCCCTTGCCGAGATGATAGAGCTGAGGGACCCGTATACAGGGGGGCATACTAAACGGGTAATGAACTTCAGCCTGGCCATAGCCAGATACATGGGCGTTGACAAGGAAGGGCTTGAACAATTAAAGTTAGCTGCTATCCTGCATGACGTCGGAAAGATAGGAGTTGCGGACAGCGTGCTTCTCAAGCCGGGCAGGCTTGATGACGAGGAGTACGAAAAGATGAGCAAGCATCCGGCTTACGGTTCGGACGTCCTGCAGAACATAAAAAGGCTGAAGAATGTCCTGCCGGGGGTACGTAGTCATCACGAGAGATATGACGGTAACGGATATCCTGATAAATTAAGTAACGGGGATATTCCGATGTCGGCAAGGATAATTTCCGTGGCTGACACATTCGATGCTATGACATCCGACAGGCCGTACAGAAAAGGGTTGAGCGTAGATAAGGCGTTCGATGAACTTAACCGTTGCTCGGGATCGCAGTTCGATCCCGAGATAGTTAGGGCCTTTCTCGATGCCTGGGAAGAGGGGGAGATAAAGGTTTGAGGATAAGAGTACTTGGATCGTCCGGTTCCGAAGTGCCCGGTCACAACCTTCCGGCATTTCTCATCGATGATGAGATACTAATGGATGCCGGTACCATAGGTCTCTCGCTTACCAATGATCAGCAGTGGAAGATCAATTATATCCTTATAAGCCATTCTCACCTTGATCACATTAAGGGCATACCTTTCCTTCTTGATAACATCGTTATAAGGAACAAAAAGCATGACATCACGGTAATGAGCGGAAAGGACGTCCTGAGCGATCTTAAGAAGAACGTGATGAACGACAGGATATGGCCCGATTTCACAAAGATACCGAACAAAAAGAATCCGGTACTTAAGTTCAAAGCCATTAATCCCAACCGTTCTGTAAATATAAACGGATACAAAGTACTGTGCGAAAAGGTCACTCACTCTGTTCCCGCTTACGGATACATAGTTGTCGGCAAGAATGGCAAGGCCGTAGCATATACGGGTGACACAGGCCCGACAGATCTCTTCTGGAAAAAAGTGAACGGTATAGACCTCTGCTGTCTTATCATAGAGGTATCATTTCCTAACAGACAGTCTAAACTTGCTATAGCATCAGGTCACCTGACTGCATCACTTCTTAAGAAAGAGCTTAAGAAGCTGGAGACACTGCCGTCAAAGGTATATATAACTCATGCCAAGCCCCAGTTCATGAAGGATATCAAAAAGGAAGTTAAGGAACTCGGTATGAACAACATAGAGATCCTTCAGGACAACAAGATCATTACCGTATAGACGCACATCAACCGCTTAATGCTACTTGAATCTGATGATTCTCCTTTTGCAAATAGCCAAAAAACTATTGATTAGAACAAGCATTAAACTTGTCTACATAATAAGAATGTTATTACCAAAATATAATGTTGCAATTTACAACATATGTTGCATTTTGCAATAGCTGTGTAATATAATTATTCATGATCAATATCCGTTCAAGTATAAAGCTTAAGATAATAGCCGGGTACCTTATCAGTTTTTTCGTTATGTCAATAATAGTCCTGGCTACATTCTTTAATCTCATATCTATTGAGGAACGGTTAAGTTTGATCGGGACCAGACAGATCATCCTCGAAGAAGTGCTTGAAGCAAGGCGTTTTGAAAAGAATTACTTTTTGTTTAGAAAGCAAGATGATTTCCTCGAAACCATCTCATATATAGACAGAGCCAATATACTTGTAGAGGAAAATAAAGAAACCCTGGATTCATTGAGCATTTCCTATCTCGAGCTAGTTTTTTCATTTCTAGGTTTTCAAAAGAGCGGGCCAGGCTCCCCCTCCAAGACTTCATCGCAGCTTACTTCCCTATTGTCTGAATATAAAATACTTCTAAAAAAAGATTTTGATATGCCACGACCATCTGCCGACATTGAAACCAGCATAAGAAGGACTGGAAAAGAAATAACAGACATAGTTGAGGTATTAGCTCACGTAGAGCAAACAAATACGCGTAAATTGCTTACGTTCATAAGAAAAGGGCTTGTCGTAGCCCTTTTTGTTTTTTTGATCATAGGTCTGATAATGGCAAGGTTCATATCAGCTATTGCTACCCGCCCGTTGAATAGATTAGAAGAGCAAATGAAGAAAATCGCATCCGGCGATTTTGTTGCATTACCGGCGAAGCCAAAAGATAAAGAAATACAGGCCATTAATGATGCATTCAACAGGATGACGAAGGAGCTTTTTGAACAAAGACAGGAAATAATCAATGCTGAGAAAATGGCATCTTTGGGTACAATGGTTGCAGGAATTGCTCATGAAGTCAATAATCCTCTCTCTAACATATCTACATCAGCTGAAATATTATCTGAAGAAATAGAAGGGAATGACCTTAAGTTCAAAAATGAACTTATTGAACAAATAATAGGAGAAACAGACAGGGCAAGGGATATTATCAAAACCCTTCTCGAGTTCTCCAGAGATAGGCGCCTCGAGAAGAGACGTATTAGTCTTTCAGATACTGTAAATCACACTTTATTATTTGTGAGAGGTTACCTGCCACCGTTTATTTCCATAGATATAGATGTCCCTTCTGATATCATGATATATGCTGACAGGCAGAGGCTCCAGCAAGCGTTCATTAATTTATTTAGGAACTCAATAGATGCAATAAAAGATACCGGTGTTCAAGGTGCAATAACACTAACTGCCCATATTAATGAAGATAATACGGTTGGGATAGAGTTCTCCGATACCGGCAAAGGTATTCCCACGCCTCTGGTCGATAAGATCTTTGATCCTTTCTTTTCAACTAAAGAGTTCGGCAAAGGTACCGGATTAGGCCTTTATATTACACATCAGATAATAGCTCAGCACAATGGCCAGATCAGCGTGAAAAGCGAACTGAACAGGGGAACGACCTTCTATATTTTGATTCCATCAGAGGTAGAAGATAATGGCAAATAAGGCAAAATTACTTATTGTGGACGACGAGAAAATAGCTTTAAGGAACCTGCAACATGTCTTGAAAAAGGAGGGATATGATGTAAAAGCAACTCTTAGTGGTCAAAATGCGCTGAAACTCCTTCATGATAATAAATATGACGTAGTTCTGACCGATCTGAGAATGGAGAAGGTTGATGGCATGCAGATACTGGGAAGATGCAAAGAGCTTTATCCTGAAACAGAAGTGATAATGATAACAGGATATGCATCCATTGAAAATGCTATCAAGGCAATGAAACAAGGTGCATATCATTATATTGCAAAACCATTTAAGCTTGATGAGGTAAAGAAAGTAGTGTTTGAAGCAGCTGAGAAGGTCAGGCTGTTAAAAGAAAATAAGCTCCTAAGGGACAATGTTGAGTCACTGGGAGGGAAGGAAAAGATCATTACCCAGGACCCTCAGATGATCAGGATACTTGAGCTTGCAAGAGAGATATCACCTACGGACTGCAATGTTATCATTACGGGCGAGAGCGGGACGGGCAAAGAAATGATAGCGAAATATATCCATAACTACAGTAAAAGAGCAGATAAACAGTTTATAGCTATAAACTGCGGGGCCTTTACTGAAGAACTGCTGGCGAATGAGCTGTTCGGACATGAGAAGGATGCATACACAGGAGCTTCAAAAATGAAAAAGGGTATCATAGAGGTTGCATCGAACGGTACTTTGTTCCTTGATGAGATAACCGAAATGAGCGCTTCAATGCAGGTCAAGTTCCTTCGAGTTATTCAGGAAGAAGAACTTTATCGTATCGGGGGCAACTCTCCCATAAGTGTTGACGTTCGCTATATTGCCGCGACTAACAGGAACATAAGCGAAAGCATAGGAAGAGGAGAAATGAGGCAAGACCTTTACTACAGGCTTAATGTTGTTACTTTTAATATCCCCCCACTTTGTGAAAGACCCGGCGATATCCCACTACTTTGCCTTCACTTTCTGAACAAATATAGCGTTCTGATGAATAAGGCAGTCGAAGACATTTCTGAAGAAGTGCTTGATGTGCTCATGGGATATAATTACCCTGGCAATGTAAGAGAACTTGAGAACATCATTGAACGAGGTGTGGCACTTTGTCGTGGCAACATGCTAGAGATGGCTCACCTTCCCGATGATCTCAAGAATTTTAATATAAAAACATTTAGAAAGAGCGGGGGGGGCATATCGTCTCTTGAAGACCAGGAAAAAGCCTATATCTCCTGGGTACTCAAGGAAGTTGGTGGAAATAAAACTAAAGCATCAGAGATACTGGGTATTGACAGGGTATCACTCTGGCGCAAGATGAAACGCTTTGGCATAACTGAATAGAGCCGTTGCAATTCGCAACATAAACTTCATAATGTAATACCACTATCTCCATAGTTATACTTTGATATCAAAGGGTTAGGAGTTTGGCATCCTTATTGCTCTTCTGCTGTACAGCAGCGACGTTTCGCTAATATCAAAACAGGAAGGAGAGTAAAATGAAGAGGTTAAGTAAGAGGATCGAAAAGGTAATGCAAGCTATTACCTTCGCCGAGGCCGGGGAGCATGACACTGCTATGGAAATCATGAATGAAGCAGACCATAGAGCTCCGGCAGAAAAAGTTGAATCCTTGGACCCTAGATCAGATTCTCAGAGTGAGTTCACTAATGGTTCAGTAAACCCCATAAAAATTTAGTTCATCAAAGGAGTAGATAATGAAAAACATTATGAAAAGAATTGAAGAAACGATGACAGCGATTACTTTTGCAGAAGCCGGCGAACACGATACCGCAAAAGCGATAATTAAGAAATTAGCTGAAGAGAAGAATATTAAAACAGTCAAAGTAAAAAATAGCGCTGCAGAATCAATAATGGAAAAAGCCGACAGGGCCATGGAAGCTGTTACATTTGCTGAAGCAGGCGAACATGATCACGCAAGAGACATCCTGTCCGCCGATGCAGCTGAGCGAAAGAAGCTTCTAGTTGTCGGCGGGGCAGACGGATTTTCTGAGATCCTGATCGACTACTCTATTGGGATGGCAGAGCGGATGGATTACGATATTATTGGCATCAATATATTGCCCATCGGCAATCGCCTTTTTACATCCCTTAATGAGAAAGTTCGGGACGAACTGCGCAAAGAAGCAGCTAAAGGAGCAGAATTATATATACAGAAGACCAAAGAGAAAGATATCTCATTTAGCTACGACGTAAGGTTTGGCGATGTAGATAAGGCGATCAAAGAAGTACACAAAGAGATAAAGAGAATCTCTTTCATACTTACAGAACCTGAGCTTTCACCTGATGATTCATCGTCAAGAACATGCATACCTGTTTTTTGTCTGGCTGACATGCAGGAATCAGCACAGTAGTAATTAATATCAAAATAGATCGAGGAGGTTGTTTCTAAATGTTAACAATGGAAATGGTAATGGTTATGGCGGTAATTTGTGCTGCCGTCTTCTTATTTATAGTTGAGTGGGTAAGAGTAGATGTGGTGGCTATCATCGTTATGATAACCCTTCCGCTATTAGGACTGATCGGCGGAGATGAAGCGTTTATAGGATTGAGCAGTAATGCCGTTATATCTATTATCGCTGTTATTATAATTGGTGCCGGGCTTGATAGAACAGGCATCATGAACAAAGTAGCCAAGCCCATTACGAGACTTGCCGGTAATAGCGAATCACGACTTATCACTCTTGTCTCAGGTACAGTTGCAGTAATATCATCATTTATGCAGAATATCGGCGCAGTAGCATTGTTTCTGCCTGCAACTCAACGAGTTTCAAAAAAGATGAATATCGCACAATCCCGCATCCTCATTCCAATGGGATTCCTCGGAATTATAGGTGGTTGTCTTACGCTTGTAGGTTCCAGCCCGCTTATACTTCTAAATGATCTTATGGCACCAAAGGACCTTAAACCGTTCGGGCTTTTCGATGTCACACCAGTGGGCTTAGCACTTGTTGTTGCCGCGCTTGCATACTTTGTGATCTTTGGGAAATTTATACTTCCTAGCAGGGGTGGTAATGATTCTCGGAGTGGAGATGCGGAGTTCTCAAAGCTCTATGGCAATACTAATGGGACATATGAACTTGTCGTATCACCTTCATGTACTTGCCAGCAGACCTTTGAAGAAATGGCAATTCGACCTAATTACTTGGTAACCGTTGTAGCTATGGCAAAAAATAGTGATGGTAAGAAGATCTTCGCTCCTACGCGGGAGATGAAGCTGGACCCCAGTGATGTCTTAGTTGTAACCGGCGGAAGAGATAATGTTGAGCGTTTCGCAGAAGATTATGCGCTCACTGTCAAGAACAAACTTGAGGTCTTTGAAGACGAACTTTCTGCATCAAATGCCGGAAAAGTCGAAGCGATCGTTACACCTCGTTCAGAACTTGAAGAAAAGACAATGCGCCAGGTTCATTTCAGAGCAAAATATCAGGTAAATCCAGTTGCTATCCGAAGGGGGGAGAAGGTATTCTTTGGGGGCTTATCTGACATAGTGTTAAAGCAAGGTGACGTTATTCTTCTTCAGGGCCTTTGGGAGCGCTTTGCAATATTAAGAGATGCCAAAAGCCTCTCGTTCCTTACACCATTTGAAGCTGAAGTAATGAAAACCCATAAAGCTAAATGGGCCTTGCTCAGCTTTGCTGTCGCCCTGGCCCTAGTGATATCAGGAAGTGTGAAGCTATCCGTTGCTCTAATGTCTGGTGCATTGGGAATGATCCTGACCGGTGTATTAAAGATAGACGAAGCATACAGTGCAGTTGACTGGAGAACTGTATTTCTTCTTGGCGGATTGATACCTCTCGGCATAGCAACTGAAAAAACGGGTACAGCCGCATATATTGCAAATCAGGTTCTTAATTTCATCGGTGATGTATCTCCGATCGTGTTGCTTACGGTCATTGGCATTTTGACGTCTATCTTTACCCTTGTTGTATCAAACGTTGGTGCCACAGTTCTCCTGGTTCCTTTAGCAATTAACATGGCAATCGGAGGCGGTGCAGACCCAAGAATGGCAGCTTTGACAGTTGCTGTAGCCGCTTCCAATACATTTGTCCTGCCTACACATCAGGTTAATGCGTACATAATGGGTCCAGGAGGCTATAAAACGGTTGATTACCTGAAGGCAGGATCCGTGATGACAGTGCTCTATCTTGTTGTGATGATAGGTGCTATCTATGCTTTTTATGGTATTTCTGCCTAACTCTATAACTTATAAGGAGGCGCATTATATGATTATTAAAGAAATTAACAAAAGTGCTTCACTGAGCATTAACTGTGTCCGTCTATTAGGGATATTATTAATGAGCGTGGTATTTGTCTTTGCCGTGGTTGGATGTAGCCATGGTCCAAGTGAAACACCACAACAGTTCGTATTTAAATATCTTCAGAAAAAGCTTCCAATGGTAGATATATCGCTAGCTGACTTCTATATAAAGACGGAGCAAAGCTCTGTAATTGACCGGGTCACTACATCAATAGATAATAAAAAGTCACATGGTCAATTAGATAACTTTAAGAAAGCGAGCTATGATTTATCTCTTGTAAACATTGAAGTCCAAGGTAAAAAGGACTTATATGTGGATGACGAATCCAAGACATTTTATAAGATCAAGATCGATGGTGACTATAAAGTGACAAAAAATGAAGAAACGTATTCCGGAAAAATTGATGAATTTATAGTAATAATTGCTTCCGGGAACAAGTGGAAAGTAACTGAAACTATCGATCCCTGGAAATAAAATGTAGGACTATCGTTAGACGATTAGTTCAATCTATCAGTGCCCTTTCTATTTATAGAAGGGGCACTTTCTTAACGGATAGAAATAATCTTCATCCGGATTTTGGGTGATCTTCAGACCCTGTAGTTCAGTAGATAAGTTATCAAGATTCAAGAACTGAGCTCATCAAGTTCAGTGAGGCAGTAGCCGTACTTTGTAAATCTTTACAGCGGTCTCTTTCCCTTTAACCTTTACGGACTCACCTTCAATCAGCTCGATATGACCGAACTGGTCAAATTTTGTGGAATCAGAGATCTTATTATATGTATGTTCTGTAATAAGTATTCTAGTATCATAGTCCCTGGTAAGTGCCTCAACCCTTGCACCAAGGTTGACATGATCACCTATCGCCGTATAATCCATCTTCTTATCGGCTGCGCCTATATTCCCAATAAGTACGCTACCCGTGTTTATCCCTATGCCGCAATCAAGCAGAGGCTTGTCCTCCGATCTCCATTTTTCCCGGAGCTCATCGAGTTTATTGGACATGTTAAGAGCGCATCTTACAGCAAGCTCCGCATGGTCAGGCTGGTCTATGGGAGCACCCCAGAAGGCCATTATCTCATCTCCTACGAACTTATCCAGCGTTCCATCCCACCTGAATATTACATCCGTCATCTCCTTAAAGTACTCATTAAGGATTTCGACCACCTCTTCGGGCTCTCTCTTTTCAGAGAATGACGTAAATCCTCTTATATCAGAGAATAGTATTGTCACTTCCTTCCGTGAACCTCCGAGCCTGGCCATCTCCGGATTATTAATAAGTTCGTTTACTATCTTCGGAGACACGTAACTCGAGAATATACGTTTAAGCTCCCTTGCTTTTCGTTCTTCGGATGTATATTTGTAAGCAACAGAGAATATTGTGATCACCATCAGATTAATGAACGGATATACAAAGTTTAGATATCTTTCATAGTAAGAAAAGATCATCTGATTTGCCATAATCAATGCAACGACCACAGTTGTTGATACGATCAATCCCGGTACTGCCCTGAGCCCGGGCAGTACAAATGCAAGGAACACCCCGCTTAATACTATTAATAAAAGGGTCACAGATAAAGGTATATTTCTAATGAATCTCTTACTTGTAATGTTCTCAATGACGGTAGCATTCTTCTCGACTCCGGGCATCCTTGCTGAGAATGGGGTTACTACCGGGTCATATGTCTGCAATGCCGAGGCACCCAATAAAACGGTCTTATCCGCGAACAGGGCCGGATCGAACATCTCATCAAGCACATCTGAAGCGGATATATAAGAAAATGTTCTGTTCTCGCCAAGATAATTGATCCTGAACCTGCCTTCGGGATCGGTAGGTATAAAGATATCACCGAGGGCGACTCCCCTGCCCCCATGAATTACTATATCTTCAATGCTCATACCCAGGCCATGAGCGGCTGTGATAAGAGATAACGACGGAAAATAATCATCACCATATTTGATGAACATATACTCTCTTCTTAATTTCCCGTCAATATCCGCTAAACTGAGAACATGTCCTATTATTGCATGTGAATAAAGGGCCTCATCAGATATCTTTATTTTGGCCGCCTCCCATACTATGTTTATCCCGGACGAATGCTTTATATCCATCAACGCATGGTCCCAGAGGAATTCAGGCGGTGAAATATTATCACTGTTCTCACGCTCGAACCCGGTGGCCAGCACTATTTTCCCGGAATACTTTTTGAAGACATTCCTTAATTTTTCATCCGATCCCACGCTCTGATTCTCCGCATAGAAAATATCTACAGTCAGTACTTTCGGCCTGCCATGCATTATCCGTTCTATGATTTCTGCCTGTGTGGTCCTTTTCAGGGGCCAGCTTCCATATCTCTCAAGCGTTCTGTCATCTATCTCGACGATGACAATATCCTGAGGGACCTCGGGCCGGTTTATTAGATTTCTGACGCGAAATCTAAAATCAGTAAAAAGAGACTCTATCGTCTCATCAATGATTGGTGGTGAGAGCAGCAAAATAAATGCAAAAAGAAGGGTTGAACATAAACTGAATATGGTTATCAGCTTAAGTTTATTATTAAAGAGCATCACTTAGTATACATGTGTTGCGGTCAGAAGGAATAATAATACGCAAATAATTCCTGATTAAGGACAATATATTGAAGCTCTTGAGCTT
Organism: Nitrospirota bacterium; assembly: GCA_020351835.1. Taxonomy (GTDB): domain Bacteria; phylum Nitrospirota; class Thermodesulfovibrionia; order Thermodesulfovibrionales; family BMS3Bbin05; genus BMS3Bbin05. The sequence goes on along the minus strand of CP070669.1, from coordinate 528 downwards.
CCTGTATAGGAAATGCCTCCTCCCGCCCCTTGGTCACAAATATCCTCGCCGCTGTTAGTACATCCCTGGGTAGGAGTAGAATGATCCCACATATTGCTCTGGGCATTTATCAAAGGACCGGCGGTCATCCAGTTAAGGAGATCATTGAATATATTGCAACTTAATGTGTTGTTGTTCATTGTGATATCCCCGAACGAAATACTGACGCCAATGTTGTTATCTCTTATTGTGTTGCTTGTGATCACCTGAGTTCCTGCGTTAATCTGTATTCCGTCGCCGTTATTGTTGATTGTGTTATTGCTTATTGTAGCAGGCCCTGATAGTGCGATACCGTCACAGACATTGTTCGTTACCAGATTTCCACTGATCGTAGTATTAGCGGCAAATGATGTATCTATAGCAACCTCATTGTTAGTTATTGAATTATTATTGATCATAACATTGCCCGCCATTAGGATACTGTCGGGCAATGTTATGATCAATAATAATTCAATAACTAACAATGAGGGTGCTATAGATACATCATTT